>NZ_QRGC01000020.1 GCF_003448965.1 Oceanicella sp. SM1341 | reverse complement strand
CCGCCACTGCTCGCCGCCGAGGCCGCGGCCTGTGCGCCGCCGCGCTGGCAGCGCCGGCTCGCCGCCCTCGGCAGCACCGACCCCGCCACCGCCCTGCGCCTGTCGCGCGCCGAGGAGAGGGCCCTCGAGGCCATCCGCACCGCCCTCGCCGAGGCCGGGCCGCCGGCCCCCCGCGCCTTTCGCCACGGCGCGGAGGCGGCCGAGGACGCGGTGTTGCTCGACATCGCCGCCGGCCGCGCCGCCCCCCCGGGCTGGCGCGACGAGATCCTCCGCGGCGCGACGGCGCGCTTCCCCCTCACCGCCGCCGACCTGATGCCCCCGCTCAGCCCCGGCCCCGCCCTCGGCGCCGCCCTCGTGCGCCTGCGCGAGGACTGGCTCGCCTCCGGCCTCACGCTAGACCGCGACGCGCTCCTCGCCCGGCTCGGCTCGCCCGGCGCCTAGGGCCGACACCCCGCCCGGCCCCGCGACACCGACGCCCATCGCCGGGGCCTGCCGCAGCTCGGCCGGCTTCGAGGGAACCTCCTCCCGGCTCCGGCTCGGCACGAGTGGCAGTGCGGCATGGCTCCCACGCGCTCACCGGGCCGGGATATCCCGCCCTCCTCGGCCAGTGATGGCGCTTGCCGGGGTCTTGCCCGCGCGTCGCGACTGCCTCGCCAGGCCTTCCGACAGGCGGTCGCGGGCACCCCCCGAGTTCCGCGCGTCCTGCACCCCCGCGCTCCGCACCTCGGGCTTCCCGGATCCCGGCGCGTGGCCGGTCCGCGATGCCGTTCCGGAAACGGCCCGGGCGCAGTGTCGCGCCACGGCTCCACCGGGCGATCCCCTGCAGCGACACCCCGCGCACCACCGGCGCCCCGCCGCGCTTGACTTGGGGCCGGCCGCGCCGGATGGTCCTCGCCCGCCGGCGATCCTGCCCGGAGAGGGCCCGGACACGCTGCCCTGAGACATGGCCGGAGAGATGGCCGGACACGGAGACGCTGATGCTGAACGACCCGCTGTTCGCCCTCGCCGGCATCGCCTTCGCGGCGGGCTGGAGCCCGGGGCCCAACAACACCCTGCTCGCCGCCTCGGGGGCGAATTTCGGCCTGCGCCGCACCCTGCCGCACGTGGCGGGGGTGGCGCTCGGCTTCACGGTGATGATCTTCGCCGTGGCGCTGGGGCTGGGCGAGGCGCTGCTGCGCGCCCCCGTGGTGACCGAGGTGATGCGCGGGCTGGGCGCGCTGCTGCTCCTGTGGTTCGCCTGGCGCATCGCCACGGCCGCCGGCGCGGGGCGCGGCGGCGGAGCGGCGCGGCCCTTCACCTTCCTGCAGGCGGCGGGCTTCCAGTGGATCAACCCCAAGGCCTGGGCCATGAGCATCGGGCTCATCACCCAGTACGACGTGCCGGGCACGCCGCTGGGCAATGCCGCGCGCATCGCCGCGGTGGCGCTGCTGGTGGCGGGCGGGGCCTCGCTGGTCTGGGCCGCGGCGGGGGCGGCGCTGCAACGCCTGCTGTCGACACCCGCGCGGCTGCGGGCCTTCAACCTCGTGATGGCCGGGCTGATCCTGCTCTTCGTGGGCGTGCTGCTGTCAGACTGGTTCTGAGAGCATGAGCCGCGCCACCTCGGCCTGCCACCAGGGGCGGGTGCGCAGGTGGCGGCGCAGGGCGGTGTCGCTCGCGGCCGGGGCGAGGGTGATGTAGCGCACCGCCTCGTCACGGCTCGGGCCGGTGAGACCGCGGAGCCAGGCCTCCGCCGTGTCGTGCCGGAAGGGCGCGCCGGCGGTGGCGGCGAAATTCGGGTCGAGATCGGTCCAGATCGCGGCGTCGCGGCCGGTCGCGGCACACCAGTCCGCCACCCGCTCCGCCACCTCCGGCAGGCGGGTGTGGCGGGCGCCGCTGCGCAGGCAGACGTGGCCGATGCGCTCCGCCGGCGCGCGCTCGCGCAGCGCGAGGTCGGCGATGGCGGCGTCGAGGCTCGCGCGCCGCGAGGCGATGGCATGGGTGGGGCAGTCCGCGCCCTGCCCGGGGTCGAGGCACAGCACCAGCCCCATGAGCCGCTTGGGCGAGATGCGGGAGAATTCCATCGGCAGCGCCGGCCCGCCGCCCATCGCCCAGGGCAGGCGGATGTGCGGCGCGAGGCGCTCGGGGTCCCAGACCAGCGAGCCATAGGCGAGGATGGCGATCTCCATCGGGCGCCTCCGGGGAAGCGGGCGCCGCCGGGCGGGCGGCGCCCGGCAGGGTCAGATCTGGTCGACCAGCGTCTCGCCCAGTGAGCACACGGTCTCGCCCGGGGCGGCCTCGACGTTGAGCACCTTCACCACGCCGTCCTCGACGAACATGGAGTAGCGCTTCGAGCGGCTCATCAGCCCCACCGGCGGGGCGGAGAAATCCATGCCGACCTTGGTGGTGAAGTCGGACAGCGGGTCGGCCAGCATGGTGATGCCGGCATCGGCGGCGCCGGTCGCCTCGCCCCAGGCCTTCATCACGAACGGGTCGTTCACCGAGACGCAGACGATCTCGTCGACGCCCTTCGAGCTCAGCGCCTCGGCGGCCTTCACGAAGCTCGGCACATGGGTGTTGTGGCAGGTGGGCGTGTAGGCGCCGGGCACCGCGAAGAGCGCCACCTTGCGCCCCTTGAACAGCTCGGCGGTGGAGACCGCCTCCGGCCCGTTCGGCCCCAGTTTCACGAAGCTCGCCTCCGGAAGCGTGTCGCCTGTCGAGATAGCCATGCCATTCCCCTCTTCGGTTGCATTGGGTTCGGGCGCGATTATAGGGTAACGCCGGCCGGCCGCCAGAGGGCAGGACCGGCCGCATACGAAAACACAAGACCGGACAGGAGCGGGGGTCCCCATGCAGAATATCGTCGTCGTCGGCGCGGGCCAGGCGGGGGCCTCGCTCGTGGCCAGGCTGCGGGCAAAGGGCTTCACCGGCTCCGTCACCCTGGTCGGCGAGGAGGCCGAGGCCCCCTACCAGCGCCCGCCGCTCTCCAAGGGCTACCTGCTGGGCGAGATGCCGCTGGAGCGCCTGCTGCTGCGCGCCGCGAGCTTCTACGAGGAGCAGAAGATCACCCTGAAGACCGGCACCCGTGTCTCCTCCATCGACCGGGAGGGCAAGCGGGTGCTGCTCGCCGATGGCACCGCCCTGCCCTATGACGCACTGGCGCTCACCACCGGCTCGCGCCCGCGCATGCTCGCCCCGGTGATCGGCGGCGATCTCGAGGGGCTCTACCCGGTGCGCGGCCTGACGGACGTCGACGCGATGGCGAAGGAATTCCGCGAGGGTGCCCGGGCACTCATCGTGGGCGGCGGCTATATCGGGCTCGAGGCGGCGGCGGTGGCCTCGAAGCTCGGCCTGAAGGTGACGCTGCTCGAGGCCGCACCGCGCATCCTGCAGCGCGTCGCCGCGCCCGAGACCTCCGACTGGTTCCGCGCCCTGCACCGCGCGCATGGCGTGGACCTGCGCGAGGGCATGGGCCTCGCGAAGCTGCTCGGCCGCGACGGCCGGGTCTGCGGCGCCGAGCTTGCCGACGGCTCGACCATCGAGGCGGATTTCGCCATCATCGGCATCGGCATCCACCCCGACGTGACGCTCGCCGATGCCGCCGGCATCGCGCTCGACAACGGCATCGCGGTGGACATGCACGGCCGCACCTCCGACCCCGCGATCTACGCCGCGGGGGATTGCGCCTCCTTCCCCTACCGCGGCCACCGCATCCGGCTCGAATCCGTGCAGAACGCCATCGACCAGGCCGAGGCCGTGGCCGACACCATGCTGGGCGCCGAGGAGCCCTACGTGCCCAAGCCCTGGTTCTGGTCCGACCAGTACGACGTTAAGCTGCAGATCGCCGGGCTCAACACCGGCTACGACCGCGTGGTGGTGCGCCCCGGCAGCCGCGAGGGCACGCAGTCGGTGTGGTACTACCACGGCGAGACGCTGCTCGCGGTGGATGCGATGAACGAGCCGCGCGCCTACATGCAGGGCAAGCGCTGGATCGAGGCCGGCATCTCCCCCGCGCCCGAGGGCGTGGCGGATGCCACGAAGGAGCTCAAGAGCCTGGTCTGATCCCCCGTGGCGGCGGATGGCCCCGCCCCGTGCTGCCGGAGGCGGGCGATCACGCGCCGCGCGAGAGAATGTTATCGCCGGTTCGGAAACAATCTATCCAAAGCTTGGCCGGTTGTCTCATTCCGGGCTGAGAGTATCTTTGCGCTGTCTGAAACACACACGCACCAGGAGTTCCCGATGCGCATGCTTTCCACCCTCGCCGCCGCCGCCCTCGTCGCGGTTGCGACCCAGGCGTCCGCCGAGACCTACACCCCGGATCCCGGCCACACGAACGTCCGCGCGAGCTGGACGCATGTGGGCTTCTCCCGCCAGCAGCTCAACTTCCGCACCGTGACCGGCACCGTCGAGCTCGACAAGGACGACCTCAACTCGGCCAAGATCGACATGACGATCGACACCAGCTCGCTGGACACCGGTGTCTCCGCGCTCGACGAGCACCTCAAGAGCGCCGATTTCTTCGACGCCGACGAGTATGGCGAGGCGCATTTCGTCTCCACCTCCGTGGAGCCGACCTCCGACACGACCGCCACGGTGACCGGTGACCTCACCATCAAGGACGAGACCCACCCGGTGACCCTCGACGTGACCCTGAACGCGATGGGCGAGCACCCGCTGGGCCAGTTCATGGACTTCTACAAGGGCGACTGGATCGGCGTGACCGCCACCGGCACCATCAAGCGCTCCGACTGGGGCCTCGACATGATGGTGCCCGCGATCTCCGACGAGATCGACCTGTTCATCTCCGTCGAGATGAAGGCGGAGTAAGCCACCTGCTCCCGGCCGGACGCGCACCCCGCGCCTCCGGCCCCTGCCCCGCACCACGGGGCGAGGCCCCGGCTCTGCGGCCGGGGCACCGGGCGCAAAGTGTGGCACCGGGTGCCAAGCCCCGGCCAGGCAGCGCCTTAGCCCGCGACCTCGAGAATGCGGATCTGCGTGTCGCCGTAGCGGCGCGCGTCGCGCTCCTCCGCCCAGGGCGGCACGGAGACGTCACCACCCTCCTCCCAGACGATGATCGCACCCGGCGCCAGCCAGCCGCCCTCGCGCGCGGCCTCCAGCGCCTTTTCGCCGAGGCCCATGCCATAGGGCGGGTCGAGGAAGACGAGGGTGAAGGGGGTGCCGCGGTTGGGCCCGAGGCGGGTCGCGTCGCGGCGGAAGAGCTTGCACTGGCCGATCACGCCCAGACGGTCGATGTTCTCGCGCACCAGCGCCCGGGCCTTCGCGCCCTCGTCGACGAAGGTCACCCGCTCCGCCCCGCGCGACAGCGCCTCGAAGCCGAGCGCGCCGGTGCCGGCGAAGAGGTCGAGCACCCGCGCGCCCTGCGGCAGTGCCGGCTCGGCAAAGCCGCCATGGGCGAGGATGTTGAACAGCGCCTCGCGCACCCGATCCTGGGTGGGGCGCAGGTGGGCGGCGGCGTCGCCCTCGCCGAGCTCGGCCAGCGCCTTGCCGCGAAAGCGCCCGCCGACGATACGCATGCCTGCCATTCCGAATGCCTCGCCGTCTCAGAGAATCGCGTCGAGCGCGTTGATGAGCCGCTCCACGTCAGCCTGCGAGGTATAATGGGTGAAGCTCAGCCGCAAGACACCATGGGCGGGGTCGATCCCCAGCGCCTCGAGCAGCCGCACGGCGTAGAAATCGCCGCCACCGGCCATGATGCCGTAGCTCTCCAGCGCGGCGGCGAGCTCGGCCCCCGGCCGGCGGTGCAGCACCGAGACCGTGGGCGCGCGCACCAGCGCGTCGGCGGGGCCGAGCAGGCGCAGGTCGTTGCGCTCGGACAGGTAGTCGAGCAGCGGCGAGGAGATGCGGATCTCGTGCTGGCGCATCAGCCCGTGCACGTCGGCGGCACGCTCGGCCGCACTCACCGTGGCGCGGTCGGGGCTGCCGAAATGCCGCTCGTGCAGCAGGTCGACGTAATCGGCCATGCCGGCGGCGGCGGCGATCTGGGCATGGTCGGGCCCGGCGGGGGTGAAGCGCTTGGTGAGGCAGCCGGCGTTGAAGTAATGCCCCTGGGCGGGCAGCGTCTCGGCCAGAGCGCGGCGGATGGTCATCAGTCCGAGATGCGGCCCGTAGGTCTTGTAGCTCGAGAACAGGTAGATGTCGGCGCCCATCGCGCCCACGTCCGGGAAGCCGTGCGGGGCGTAGGACACGCCGTCCACGCAGCTCCAGGCGCCGGACTCGCGCGCCATGGCGCAGAGGTCGGTCACCGGGTTGATCTCGCCCAGGATGTTGGAGCAGTGCGGGAAGCACACCAGCCGCACCTTGCCGTCATCGAGCAGCTCGGCCAGCGCCACGGGGTCGAGCGAGCCGGTCTGCGGGTCGACCTGCCACTCGCGGATCTCGATGCCGCGCCGCTCCAGCCGGCGCCAGGCGCCGCTGTTGGCCTCGTGGTCCTGGTTGGTCACCACCACGGCGTCGCCGCGGCCCAGCATCTCGCCGAAGGCCTGGGCCAGCACGTAGGTGTTCTGGCTGGTGGAGGGGCCGAAATGCAGCTCGTCCGCGCCCATGTTCAGCAGGGCGGCCATGCGGGCGCGCGCCTCGTCCATCTCCGCCCCGCCCTGGCGCGAGGCCTCGAAGGCGCCGTAGGGCTGGACCTTGCGCTGGTGGTGGAAGCGGGCCAGCCTGTCGAGCACCGGCGCACTGATGTAGGAGCCCCCGGCATTCTCGAAAAAGGCCAGGGTTTCCAGCGGCGGCTCGAAGAAGGCCGGGAACTGGTTGCGGACGAAGGCGAGGTCGAGTTTTCTCATTCTGACCGATGCATTTTCTTGGTGTTGGCACGCCCCGGCGGCACGGCGCAGGGGAAGGCGGGGGGCTCAGAGCGCGGCGAGATGGGCGTCGAGCTGGCCCAGCCGGTCATGGCCCCAGAACAGCTCGTCTCCCACCACGTAGCTGGGCGCGCCGAACACGCCCTTCTCCAGCGCCAGCGCGGTGTTGCGCTCGAACTGCTCCACCGAGGCGAGCAGCCGGCTGTCGAGCAACGAGGGGTCGACGCCCGCGGCGCTCATGCAGGCCTTCACCTCGGCCTCGTCGGAGATGTCGCGCTCCTCGGCCCAGCAGGCGGCGAGCAGCCCGTGCGCCAGCGCGCCCACGTCGCCCTGCCCTGCCTCCTGCGCGGCGATCACCGCAGCACAGCTCGGCACCGGGTTCACCGGCCAGTAGCGGGGCGTGACGTTGATCGGCAGGCCGGAGGCGGCGGCGCAGCGCGCGAGGTCCTTCAGCCGGTAGGCCTGGCGCGAGGGGTGGCGCTGCGGCGGCGGCAGGGTGCCGGTGGCCTCGAACACCTTGCCCAGGGCGAAGGGCCGGTAGACGACCTGCGCGCCGTGGCGCGCCGCGATCTCCTCCAGCTCCAGCCCGGCGAGATAGGTATAAGGCGATATAGTGACCATGAAATAGTCGATCTGCGCCATGTATCGCCCCCCTTGCCGTTCCGAGGGCACCAACATGCCGTGATTGGTGGGCTTTGCAAGCTCGAAGGGCGATGCTAAGGGAGCCGGGACGCCGGGGAACATCGTCCCGGCCCTGCGCAGCACCGTCCTTCGACCCGGCCAGAGGGGACTTTCGCCCATGAAATCCGACATCCAGCTCAAACTGATTTCCGGCAACGCCAACAGGCCACTGGCCGAGGCGATCGCCCGGAGGATGACGGTCTACCGGGGCGCGCCGGTGCAGCTCGCCAATGCCCGTGTCGAGCGCTTCAACGACAAGGAGATCTTCGTCGAGGTGTTCGACAATGTCCGCGACGAGGACATGTTCATCATCCAGCCGACCTCGAACCCGGCGAACGACAACCTGATGGAACTGCTGATCATGGCCGACGCGCTCAAGCGCTCCTCGGCGCAGCGCATCACCGCCGTGATCCCCTATTTCGGCTACGCAAGGCAGGACCGCCGCACCTCGGCCCGCACCCCGATCTCGGCCAAGCTGGTGGCGAACCTGATCACCAACGCCGGCATCGACCGGGTGCTCACGGTCGACCTGCACGCCGGCCAGATCCAGGGCTTCTTCGACATCCCGGTCGACAACCTCTACTCCGCTCCGGTCTTCGCCCTCGACATCAAGCACCATTTCAAGAAGCTCGACGAGGTGACGGTCGTCTCCCCCGACGTGGGCGGCGTGGCGCGCGCCCGCGAGCTTGCCAAGCGCATCGACGCCGGCCTCGCCATCGTCGACAAGCGCCGCTCCCGCCCGGGCGAGATCGAGAGCATGACGGTGATCGGCGACGTGAAGGACCGCGTGTGCATCATCGTCGACGACATCTGCGACACGGCCGGCACGCTCTGCGCCGCCGCGGGCCTGCTGAAGGACCAGGGCGCGAAGGAAGTGCACGCCTACATCACCCACGGCGTGCTCTCCGGCCCCGCGGTGGAGCGGGTCACCAACTCGGCGCTGAAATCCCTCGTGGTGACGGATTCCATCGAGCAGTCCGCCGCTGTGCGCAAGGCACGCAACATCCGCGCCGTGCCGCTCGCGCCCCTGCTCGCGCAGGCGGTGCTCAACATCTCCAACGGCGCCTCTGTCTCGATGCTGTTCCAGGAAGACACGCTGGGTCCGATCTACGAGGCCTTCTACCCGGGCGCCTGAGCCCGGCCCGGGAGCGCACGCAAGGCCGGCCGCCCAAGGGGCGCGCCGGCCTTTTTCATGTGACGGGCTCAGTAGTGGTAGCGAAGCTGGGCGATCTCGAGGGCCTGTGCCGCGCCCTTGCCGCTCACGCGGTACACGAAGCGATGCTCCCCGGTGATGCGGCGCGACCACCAGCCGGTGAGGTCGCCTCTCAGCGGCTCGGGCTTGCCGATCCCCTCGAAGGGCCGGCGCCGCGCGGCGCCGATCAGCGTGTTGACCCGCTCCAGCCCCTTCTCGTTCCCCGGTGCCTGCCAGGCGAGGTAGTCTTCCCAGGCATGGTCAGAGAACACCAGCTTCACAGGTCGAGGTCGCGCTCGGCTCCCTCGCCGGCATCGAGCTGGGCAATGGCCGCCTGCAGTCGCCGCGCGTTCCCGGGGCTCTTCTGCAGGTGGAGGGTCTCCTGGATGGCGTTGTACTCGTCGAGCGACATCATCACCACCGCCTCGCGCTTCTTGCGCGTGACGACAACCTCCACGTGGTCATGCAGCACGCGGTCCATCACGTCCTTCAGGGACGCGCGGGCATCGGTGTAGGTGATCACATCCATGGCGGCCTCCTTGGCTGGATGCTTATATGCACAGTATTCTGTACATGTCAAGACGCGCAGCCCGGCCGGAGCGGCGCGAGGGCTGCGTACCAGCTGTTTGCCCATGCGCGGCCTCAGAACAGGCCGTTGTCGTTGCGCGACTCCCCGGTGATCACCTGCAGCACGTCCCAGTGCTCGACGATGCGGCCCTGCGCGTCGAAGCGGAAGATGTCGATGCCGGCGTAATCGTCACTGCCGGGCCAGACCTGGTGGCAATGCAGCACCACGAGATCCTCCTCGGCGATGGCGCGCCTGAAGGTGACGGACTTGCCGGGATACTCGGCCGCCATGCGCTCGAAATAGGCGATGAACGCCTCCTTGCCGTCAGCCACATGCGGGTTGTGCTGGATGTAGACATCCCCGGCATAGCGCTCGATCGCGGCCCGCGGCTCGCAGCGGTTGAACATCAGGTCGTAGAAGGCCATGGCGCTGGCCTTGTTCCGGGCGGGCGTGCCGGGCATGTGCCGTCTCCTCCTGTCGCTGCAGGGCGCAGGCTAGCGCAAGCGGCCGCGCCGGCGAAGGCCCGAAACGGCAAGAGGGGCGCCCCCGGCCGGGAACGCCCCTCTCGTGTCGTCGCCTGCCCCGGGGGGCCGGGTATCAGTCGTTCGCCACCTGGTCGCGGGCGAAGCGCAGGTCGTTGGCGCGCTGCGCGAGGGCCGGGCGGTGGTGCTCGGCGGCCTTCTGGATCCCGTCCTCTGCCACGGCGAGGAGGTCGTCCATGTGCTCGCGGGTCACCTCGCCGCGCGGAACCGAGGTTTCCGCCAGGATGGTGATCGCGGTCTCGGACACCTCGGCAAAGCCGCCGGTGACGAAGAACTCGGTCTCCTTGCCCTCCGCCGTCACCAGCACGAAGCCGGGGCGCAGCGTGGAGAAGAAGGGCGCGTGCCCGGGCATGGCGGTGAACTCACCCTCATGCCCCGGAACCACCACGGAGGTTGCCTCCACCGACATGAGCTTGCGCTCCGGCGAGACCAGATCGAACTGCATCGTGTCGGCCACGGGTCCTCCTTACGCCGCCTGGGCGGACATCTTCTCGGCCTTGGCGATCACCTCGTCGATGTCGCCGACCATGTAGAACGCACCTTCCGGCAGGTGGTCGAACTCGCCGGCCACCACGCGCTTGAAGCTGTCGATGGTCTTCTCCAGCGGCACCTGCACGCCGGGCGAGCCGGTGAACACCTGCGCCACGTCGAAGGGCTGGGAGAGGAAGCGCTGGATCTTGCGCGCGCGCGCAACGGTCAGCTTGTCCTCTTCCGAGAGCTCGTCCATGCCGAGGATGGCGATGATGTCCTGCAGCGACTTGTAGCGCTGCAGCATGCCCTGCACGTCACGCGCCACCTGGTAGTGCTCCTCGCCCACGACCATCGGGTCGAGGATGCGCGAGGTGGAGTCGAGCGGGTCCACGGCCGGGTAGATCCCGAGCTCGGAGATGGCGCGCGACAGCACGGTGGTGGCGTCGAGGTGGGCAAACGAGGTCGCCGGCGCGGGGTCGGTGAGGTCGTCCGCGGGCACGTAGATCGCCTGCACCGAGGTGATCGAGCCGGCGCGCGTCGAGGTGATGCGCTCCTGCAGCTGGCCCATGTCGGTGGCGAGCGTCGGCTGGTAGCCCACGGCGGAGGGGATGCGGCCCAGAAGCGCCGACACCTCGGAACCCGCCTGGGTGAAGCGGAAGATGTTGTCCACGAAGAACAGCACGTCGGTGCCGGACTCGTCGCGGAACTGCTCGGCCATGGTGAGGCCGGAGAGCGCGACGCGGGCGCGGGCCCCCGGCGGCTCGTTCATCTGGCCGTAGACCAGCGCCACTTTCGACTCCTCGAGCTTCTCGGCGTTGATGACGCCGGACTCGATGAACTCGTGGTAGAGGTCGTTGCCCTCGCGGGTGCGCTCACCCACGCCGGCGAACACGGAGAAGCCCGAGTGCACCTTGGCGATGTTGTTGATCAGCTCCTGGATGAGCACGGTCTTGCCCACGCCGGCGCCGCCGAACAGGCCGATCTTGCCGCCCTTGGAGTAGGGGGCGAGCAGGTCGATCACCTTGATGCCGGTCACGAGGATCTCGGACTCGGTGGACTGGGCGGCGAAATCCGGGGCCGGCTGGTGGATGGCGCGGCGCTCGGTGGCGTTCACCGGGCCCTTCTCGTCCACCGGGTCGCCGACCACGTTCATGATGCGGCCCAGGGTGGCCGGGCCGACGGGCACGGTGATCGGGCCGCCGGTGTCGGTCACCTTGGCGCCGCGCACCAGACCCTCGGTGGAGTCCATCGCGATGGCGCGCACGGTGTTCTCGCCGAGGTGCTGGGCAGCCTCGAGGACCAGGCGGTTGCCGTTGTTCTCCGTTTCCAGAGCGTTCAGGATGGCAGGCAGGCTGTCTTCGAACTGTACGTCGACGACCGCGCCGATCACCTGGGTGATTTTACCGACTGCATTGGCCATGTTCGGTCTCTCCGTTCCCTCAGAGCGCTTCCGCGCCCGCAATGATCTCGATAAGTTCGGTGGTGATCGCGGCCTGACGGGACCGGTTGTACTGGATCGTCAGCTTGTCGATCATCTCGCTTGCATTCCGCGAGGCGTTGTCCATTGCGGACATGCGCGCGCCCTGCTCGGAGGCGGCATTCTCCAGCAGCGCCCGGAAGATCTGCGTGGCGACGGAGCGCGGCAGCAGATCGGCGAGGATTTCCTCCTCACTCGGCTCATATTCGTAGTTCGGCGCGGTGTCGTCGGCGGCGGCGCCGTCGAACTTCGCCGGGATGAGCTGCAGCGCGGTGGGGACCTGGGTCATCACCGACTGGAACTCGCTGTAGAAGATGGTCGCCACGTCGAACTCTTCCGCGGTGAAGCGGGCGAGCACGTCATCGGCGACGTCATGCGCGTTGGTGTAGCCGAGCTTCTTCACCTCGGACATGTCGACATGCCCGACGAAGTGCTTCGACCAGTCGCGACGCAGCTGGTCGCGGCCCTTCTTGCCGATGGTGAGGATCTTCACCGTCTTGCCGGCATCGAGCAGCTTCTGCGCATGGATGCGCGCCAGCTTCACGATCGAGGAGTTGAACCCCCCGCAGAGACCGCGTTCGGCGGTCGCGACGATGAGCAGGTGCACATCGTCCCGACCGGTGCCGCGCAGGAGCAGCGGCGCCGTGGGCGAGCCCGCCGCGGAGCGGGCAAGATTGCCCAGCACCGCGTCCATGCGCTCGGCATAGGGGCGCGCGGCCTCGGCCGCCTCCTGCGCGCGGCGGAGTTTCGCCGCCGCGACCATCTGCATGGCCTTCGTGATCTTCCGCGTGTTCTTGACGCTGTCGATCCGGTTCTTAAGGTCCTTCAAGCTCGGCATGCGCCAGGCTCCCCTCTCTCAAACAGGCCGCAGTTCAGGCGAAGGTCTTGGCGAAGGCCTCGATGGCTGCCTTGATCTTGTCGGCGAGATCGCCGGCCACCTTGCGGTCGTTCACCCGGATGTCCTCGAGAAGTTCCTTCTCGTGGCTGCGCATATGCGCCAGCAGACCGCGCTCGAAGGCACCGACCTTGGAGACCGGCAGCTTGTCGAGGTAGCCCTGCGTGCCCGCGTAGATCACGCAGACCTGCTCGGCATTGGTGAGCGGGGCGTACTGGGGCTGCTTGAGCAGCTCGGTCAGGCGCGCACCACGGTTCAGCAGCTTCTGCGTCGCGGCGTCGAGGTCGGAGCCGAACTGCGCGAAGGCCGCCATCTCGCGGTACTGGGCGAGCTCGAGCTTGATCGAGCCGGCAACCGACTTCATCGCCGAGGTCTGCGCCGAGGAGCCCACGCGGGACACCGACAGACCCACGTTCACCGCCGGGCGGACGCCCTGGTAGAACAGGCCGGTCTCGAGGAAGATCTGGCCGTCGGTGATCGAGATCACGTTGGTCGGGATGTAGGCCGACACGTCGCCCGCCTGGGTCTCGATGATCGGCAGCGCGGTGAGCGAGCCGGCACCGTTGTCCTCGTTGAGCTTCGCGGAGCGCTCCAGCAGGCGGGAGTGCAGGTAGAACACGTCGCCCGGGTAGGCTTCGCGGCCGGGCGGGCGGCGGAGCAGCAGCGACATCTGGCGGTAGGACACGGCCTGCTTGGAGAGATCATCGTAGATGATCAGGGCGTGCATGCCGTTGTCGCGGAAGTACTCGGCCATCGCGGTCGCCGCGTAGGGGGCGAGATACTGCATCGGCGCGGGCTCGGAAGCGGTGGCGGCCACGACGATGGAGTATTCCATCGCGCCGGTCTCCTCGAGCTTCTTCACCAGCTGCGCCACGGTGGAGCGCTTCTGGCCCACGGCGACGTAGACGCAGTAGAGCTTCTTGTACTCGTCGCCGCCGGCGGCGTCGTTGTAGGCCTTCTGGTTCAGCACGGCGTCGAGCGCCACGGCGGTCTTGCCGGTCTGGCGGTCGCCGATGATCAGCTCGCGCTGGCCACGGCCGATCGGCACCAGGGCGTCGATCGCCTTCAGGCCGGTGGCCATCGGCTCGTGCACCGATTTCCGCGGGATGATGCCCGGCGCCTTCACGTCGGCGCGGGTACGGCCCTCGGCCTCGATCGGGCCCTTGCCGTCGATCGGGTTGCCCAGCGCGTCGACGACGCGGCCCAGCAGGCCGCGGCCGAAGGGCACGTCCACGATGGAGTTGGTGCGCTTGACCGTGTCGCCTTCCTTGATCGAGCGGTCGTCGCCGAAGATCACGATACCGACGTTGTCGATCTCGAGGTTCAGCGCCATGCCCCGGATGCCACCGGGGAATTCGACCATCTCGCCGGCCTGGACATTGTCCAGCCCGTGCACGCGCGCGATACCGTCACCGACGGAGAGCACGCGCCCGACTTCGGCAACCTCGGCCTCCTGGCCGAAATTCTTGATCTGCTCCTTGAGGATCGCAGAGATCTCAGCGGCCTGGATACCCATCACCCCACCTCTTTCATAGCGTTCTGAAGGTTCATGAGCTTCGAGCGGATCGACGTGTCGATCATCTTCGATCCCACCTTGACGACAAGACCGCCGATGATCGCGTCATCGACCGTCACATTCACGGCAACTTCCTTGCCAAACGAATTCTTCAGCGCGGCCTTCAGCTCGGCCAGCTGCGCATCGCCCAGCGGCGCCGCGGCGGTGACATCGGCGGTCACCTCCCCGCGGGACTCGGCGGCAAGCGCGCGGTAGCCGGTGATGACCTGCTCGAGCACGAACAGACGGCGGTTCTCCGCCATCAGCTGCAGCACGTTGGTCACGTAGAGGCCCAGCTCCATCTTCTGCGCCAGGGCGGCCATCGCCTTGCCCTGGTCCTCGCGGCTGTAGACCGGCGAGGAGACGGCGTCGCGCAGCTCCGGGCTCTCCGCCAAGGCGGCCTGGAGCGCTGCGAGGTCGTCCTCGATGAGGGAGACGGCATTCGCCTCGGTTGCAAGTTCAAACAACGCGGTCGCGTAGCGGCCGGCTGCTCCGGAAACGAGCGTCGCTGATGCGGACACGGTCACCCTTCCGTTTTCTTGGCAGCCGGCAGGACGCGGCCACGTTGACAGACCCCGGCCACTGCCCCCTGCAAAGGCCGGATTTCGGGCGGTGCTACCATAGGGTTGTCATCCTTGCAACCCGGCCGTGGGCCCATGCCGCGCCTCCCTTTTCAGTTATTTCAATGGGTTAGACCAGAATTGCGCCTACCTGCGACGCTTTGGACATCCTTAACATCTTGCAAGCCGCGCGTCGCGCGCTGAATCGCCTCAGACCCGGCCCGCCACGGGCTTCGCGGGCTTGGTCAGCCCCTCGAGGATTTCGAACGGCCTGCGGGCGCTCTCGCGCGCGCCGTTGCGCGGCAGCACGTAGACCTGCTTGGCCGCCTCCACGAGGATGGCGCCGGCCAGCCGGCTCGCCCCCACGCGCTGCCCCACCCGCTCCCAGGCCGGGGCGGTGCGCAGCACGAACTGCCGGTGCGAGGGCGGGAAGTAGAGCGAGGCGGCGTGCCGCTCGGCCGAGAAGCGGTGCCGGCGCAGGTCGGCGTCGATCTGGCCGAAGGAATAGGGCCGGCCGTAGCCGAAGGGCGTGCCGTCGCGCCGGGCCCAGAGGCCGGAGCGGTTGGGCAGCACGAAGACCACCCGCCCGCCGGGCGCCAGCACCCGCCAGATCTCGTCGAGCAGTGCGCCCGGCTGCTCGCAGGTCTCCAGCCCGTGGCCGATCACCAGCCGGTCGACGAAGCCGGTGGGCAGCGGCCAGCCGGTCTCCTCCGTGAGCACCGAGGTGTTGGGCCCGCCCGGCGGCCAGGGCATCACCCCCTGCTGGCCCGGCATCAGGCAGATCACCCGCCGGGCCTCGGCGAGGAAGGGGCGCAGCATCGGCGCGGTGAAGCCGAAGCCCGCCACCGTCTCGTCCTTCACCTTCGGCCAGAGGGCGCGCAGCGAATCCTGCAAAGCCGTCTTGGCGCGCCGCCCGAGGGGCGTGCGGTAATAGAAGGCCCGGAGATCGACGACATCTAGGTGCATTGCAAGGCCGGACGCTCTCATGGTTAAACACCCCGAGTCCAGCCCCGGAGAGAGGTTTCGCCCATGCCGCTCGAGATCGTCACCGTCCCGTGCCTGTCCGACAACTACGCCTACCTGCTGCGGGACGAGGCCACCGGCACCGTCGCGCTCGTCGACGCGCCCGAGCCCGGGCCGATCGTCGCCGCCCTCGAGGCGCGCGGCTGGAACCTCGACCTGCTGCTCATCACCCACCACCACTACGACCACATCGACGGCGTGGAGCCGCTACGCGAGCACTTCGGCTGCAAGGTCTGGGGCGCTGCCGCCGACGCCGGCCGCCTGCCGCCGCTCGACCGCGCCCTCGCCCCCGGCGACACGGTGGCCGTGGGCGAGACGAAAGGCAGCGTGCTCGACGTGCCGGGCCACACGGTGGGGCACATCGCCTTCCATTTCCCCGGCGCGAAGGCGGTGTTCACCGCCGACAGCCTGATGGCGCTCGGCTGCGGCCGGCTGTTCGAGGGCACGGCGCTGCAGATGTGGACCAGCCTCGCGCAGTTCCTCGACATGGACCGCGACACGCTCGTGTGCTCGGGCCACGAGTACACCCGGTCGAACGCCCGATTCGCCCTCACGGTGGAGGCGGACAATGCCGCCCTCGCCGCCCGCGCCGCCGCGGTGGACGAAGCGACGGCGAAGGGCGTGCCCACCGTGCCCTCCACGCTCGGCGAGGAGCTCGACACCAACCCCTTCCTGCGCGCCCATCTCGCCCCGGTGAAGGCCGCGGTGGGCATGGAAGGCGCCGACGACGCCGCCGTCTTCGCCGAGATCCGCCGCCGCAAGGACGGGTTCCGCGGCTGAAGCGCGGCCGCCGGCCCGCGTTAACGTCCGTTATCCAAGCCTGCCGATGGGGGCTTGGGATTCACTTCCGTGCAAGGCATCTCCGCCACACTCGACGCCGGGTGGTTAGGGAGTTTGCCGCGATGACCGTTGACGTGCTGCGCCTGGATGCGCGCGAAGAAAGCCTGCTGGACGGGGACATGATCCGCGTGCTCAGGGCGACACTGGGCCATGACATGAGCCAGGAGCTGATGGAGGACGCCTCCTTCCAGCTCGCCGAGCGACTGGGCCGGCTGGAGCAGCTCGTCGCCGAGCGCGACCTGGCAGGCGTGCACCGGCTGGCGCACGGGCTCACCGCGCTGGCGGGCCAGGTGGGGCTGATGCAGTTCAGCGCCGTGGCCCGCGATCTGGCCAATTGCGCCCGCACCGGCGACCATGTCGCCGTGCCCGCCGTCGCGGCGCGGCTGGTGCGGCTGGGCGAGGAATCGCTGTTCTCGCTCGCCGGTTTCATCGACTGAGGAGAGGGCACGGCCGCCGCCCCCCGGCGGCCCCTCTCCCGCAGCGCCCGGCACCCCCCCTCGTGCCGGGCGCACCTGTTTCGGCCCCGTCCCCTTGCGGAGTGTCCGTCCCGGGCCCCTGCTGTCCGGATGCGCCTCCGGTGCGCGGGGCGTCGCCTCCCCGCTCCCGCTGCCCGGGCGTCAGCCCCGGGGCCTCGCGCCATCCCGCGCCGGCTTCGGGCTCTCGGCAGGCCCCCGCTCCCGATGGCGAAGAAGGTGCCGCGCGGGCACCGCCCTCCTCCCCCGCGCCGGACCGCTTCGGGGGGATTGCCACTCACCGGTTATGCGCTAGGCTCCCGGCACGACACGCAGGCGCGGCCCCGGCCCGCCGCGACCGGCCCATGGAGACGAACCCGATATGCCCGCCACCTTCGCCGCCCCCGACGCCCCCGGCGCCATTCCCCTCGAAATCGTGAGCTCCGAAGCCTGCGCCGCCCGGCTGGAGGCGCTGGGACCCCACGCGGCAGGCTGGGCGGCGGCAAACGGCTTCACCGGCGCGCTCGGCAGCCTGCTGGTGCTGCCCGGCGAGGGCGGCACTGCGGCACGCGTGCTCGCGGGCTGGGGCTCGGAGGCCACGCGCCGGCGCGGGCGCTTCCACCTCGCCTCCGCCGCCGCCACGCTCGCCCCCGGCACCTACCGGCTGGAGACGGCGCCCGGCGCCGCCCCCCTCTCCGCCGAAGACCTGGAAGAGGCGGCCCTCGGATGGCTCTTCGCCGCCTACCGCTTCGACCGTTACAAGCCCTCCGGGCACGAGGCGCCGCTGCTCGTGGCCCCGGAGGGCATCGACACCTCCCGGCTGGAGATCATCGCCGCCGGCGCCACCCTCACCCGGGACCTGATCAACACCCCCGCCTCCGACATGGGCCCCGCCACGCTGGAGGCCCGCTTCCGCGCCCTCGCCACCCTGCACAATGCCGAGGTGGAGGTGACCGAGGGCGAGGACCTGCTCGCCGCCAATTTCCCGATGATCCATGCCGTGGGCCGCGCCGCCGCCGAGGCCCCGCGCCTGCTCGACCTGCGCTGGGGCCGCGCGGACGCGCCGAAGGTGACGCTGGTCGGCAAGGGCGTGTGCTTCGACACCGGCGGGCTCAACATCAAGCCCGGCTCCTCGATGGGCCTGATGAAGAAGGACATGGGCGGGGCGGCCAACGTGATGGGCCTCGCGCACATGATCATGGCCAGCGGGCTCGATCTGCGCCTGCGCGTGCTGGTGCCGGCGGTGGAGAACGCCATCTCCGCCTCCGCCTTCCGCCCCGGCGACATCCTCACCTCGCGCAAGGGTCTCACGGTGGAGGTGAACAACACCGACGCCGAGGGCCGCCTCGTGCTGGCCGATGCGCTGGCGCTGGCCTCCGAGGAGAACCCGGAGACGCTGTTCTGCCTCGCCACCCTCACCGGCGCCGCCCGCGTGGCGCTGGGGCCGGACATCCCGCCCTTCTACTCCGACGACGAGAGCCTCGCCGCCGAGATCTCCGCCGCCGCCGCCCGCAGCGCCGACCCGCTGTGGCGCATGCCGTTCTGGGCGCCCTACGAGAGCCTGATCGAGCCCGGCATCGCCGATCTCGACAACGCGCCCTCCGGCGGCATGGCGGGCTCGGTCACCGCGGCGCTGTTCCTCAAGCGCTTCGCCGGGGTGGAGCGCTTCGCCCATTTCGACATCTACGGCTGGACCCCGAGCGCGAAGCCCGGCCGGCCGAAGGGCGGGGCCATGCAGGCCGCCCGCGCGCTCTTCGCCCTGCTCGAGGCGCGCCATGGCCGGGCCTGACCTGCGCCGCACCCCGGCCCGGCCCGACCTCGCCGCCGCACAGCTGCGCGGCACGGTGACGGCGGAGCGCTATGCCGAGGCCGAGCCCGCCCGCGTCACCGCCGCCACCGCCCCGCTCTGGACCGGGCCCGACGCCGCGCGCCGCGGCTCCGAGCTGCTCTACGGCGAGGCCTTCGACATCTACGAGCGCCGCGATGGCCTCGCCTGGGGCCAGGCGAAGGCCGACGGCTACATGGGCTGGGCACCGGAAGCCGCGCTCGGCGCGCCGGGGCCGGAGGCAAACGCCCGCGTGGCCGTGCCGCTCGCGCATCTCTACCCCGAGCCGGACATCAAGAGCCCGCCCCGCGCCGCCCTGCCGCTGGGCGCCGCCCTCAGCCTCACCGGCGGCACCGGGCGCTTCCGCGAGACGCCGGAGGGCTACGTGATCGCCAGCCACGTGGCGCTCGACGGCCGCCCGGCGGAGGACTGGGTGGCCGTGGCCGAGAGCCTGCTCGGCGCGCCCTATCTCTGGGGCGGGCGCAGCTGGCTCGGCATCGACTGCTCGGCGCTGGTCCAGCAGGCGCTCACCGCCGCCGGCCGGGCCTGCCCGCGCGATTCGGACATGCAGGCGGAGGAGCTGGGCAGCCCCCTCGCCCCCGGCAGCGAACTGCGCCGCGGCGACCTCGTGTTCTGGAAGGGCCATGTCGGCGTGATGCTCGACGCGGCGGTGCTGCTGCACGCCAACGCCTTCGCCATGCAGGTGGCGCGCGAGCCGCTGGAGGCCGCCATCACCCGCATCGCCGCGCAGGACGGCGGGCCGGTGACCGCGATGCGCCGGCTCTGAGCACGCGGCGCCGGGCCCGGCAAGCGGGTGCCGCCGGCGCGACAGATCGTCGGCGGGCACGAAAGCCCCGCCCGGAGGATTGCCGCCGCCGCCCTGCGCCCCAGTTGGTGACCGGGCATAGCCGCGGCGCTCTTGGGGCACGCCTTGGGTGATCGGACCCGACGCAAGGCAGGCCCCACGTGTCGACGCCTGACACCGGGCACGATTTGCGTGCCCACATCCGAGCTCGGGCGCGTCTCGTGCCCGGGCCCGACACGGGGGCGCGCCCATCGCGCCACACCGGACATCCGGCGCGGCCGGAACAGCGCGGGGCGCGGCCGGATTACCGAGGGGGCGCGGCAGGCGCCCCCCGAACACAGCCCGGCGGCACCCCGCCGCGGACCATCGGCGACGCTTCCGCCGCCCCTCGCGGCAGGGTAGAGTCGCCCCGATCGAGCAACCTGCGGGAGACAGGGATGACCAAAGGCATATTCAACCTCGCCGCCGTCGGCGCCACGGCCCTTCTCGGCCTCGCCGGCTGCGCGGACACGGCCTCGCGGGCGCAGGAGGCCGCCCCGGTGGCCGCGGCCCGCCCCGAGCCGCGCCCCGCCGAGGGCGCCGTGGCCGCGCCCCGGCCGGCCGATTTCGTGGCCTGGCGCAATGGCTTCCGCAGCCGCGCCCTGTCCCGCGGCATCCGCGCCGACGTGTTCGACACCGCCTTCGCCGGCGTGGGCGTGAACGAGCGCGTGATCGAGCTCGACCGCTACCAGCCCGAGTTCCGCCGCCAGATCTGGGACTATCTCGACCGCGCGGTCTCCGACACCCGGGTCGCCAACGGCCGCGACATGGCCTCCCGCTACGCCTCGCTGGTGAGCAGCATCGAGAGCCGTTACGGCGTCGACGGCCAGTACGTGCTCGCCATCTGGGGGCTGGAGAGCGCCTACGGCTCCTCCATGGGCTCGATGAACGTGATCGAGAGCCTCGCCACCCTGGCCTACGAGGGCCGCCGGCAGGACTTCGCCGAAACCCAGCTCCTCACCGCCCTGCAGATCCTGCAGGAAGGCGACGTGCCCGCCTCGCGCATGACCGGCTCCTGGGCCGGCGCCATGGGCCACACCCAGTTCATCCCCACCAGCTTCGAGGAATACGCGCAGGACTGGAACGGCGACGGCCGCCGCGACATCTGGGCCTCCGACCCCTCGGACGCCCTCGCCTCCACCGCCAACTACCTCGCGCGCTTCGGCTGGCAGAAGGGCCAGCCCTGGGGCGTGGAGGTGAAGCTGCCGGCAGGCTTCGACATCGCCCGCGCCGATGGCAACGACTGGCGGCCCGTGGCCTCCTGGCGGGCGGCGGGTGTCACCCGCATCTCGGGCGGCGCGCTGCCCGAGGCGGGCGAGGCGGCGCTGCTGGCCCCGGCGGGCGGGCGCGGCCCGGTCTTCGCCGTGTTCAAGAACTTCCAGGTGATCAAACGCTACAACAACGCCACCTCCTATGCCCTCGCCGTGGGCCATCTGGGCGACCGCATCGAGGGCGGCGGCCCGTTCGTGGCCTCCTGGCCGCGCGACGAGCAGGCGCTCACCGTGAACGAGACCATCGAGCTGCAGGAGCGGCTCACCGCGCTCGGCTTCGACACCCAGGGCTCCGACGGGCTGGTGGGCCCGAACACCATCGAGGCGATCCGCGCCTTCCAGCGCCAGGCCGGCCTCGCGCCCGACGGCTTCCCCACCAAGCAGCTCCTCGCCCGTGTGAAGAGCGCCGGCGGCTGAGCCTTGCCCCCGCCGCGGCGCATTGACTTTGCGCCGCGGCTGCGCCATCTGGGGCGCATGACACGCTCGCGCCTCAGCTTCACCGCGTATTATCCGCTGCCCTGATCGCAGCGGAGCGTGAGTCGTGCCTCATTCCCAACCGCTGCAGTGCCAGCGGTTGCGGCGAGTCCCGGCGCCCCTGGCACGCCCGTTCCAGGATCCCCGCCATGCCGGACCACCATAAAATCGCTCCCGATCCCCTGCCCCGGCTGGGCCTGCTGGGCTACGGCGCCTTCGGGCAGCTCGCGGCGCGGGCCCTGCGGGCGCGCTTCGACATCCGCGTGCATGACCCCTCGCTCGCCGCCGCTGCCGCCGCGGCTGAAGCGGGGCTGCGCGCCGTGAGCCTCGCCGAGGCCGCCGCCTGCCCGGTGGTGGTGCTCGCCATGCCGGTGCCGGCCTTCGCGGCGGCGCTCAGCGCGCTAGCGCCGCTGCTGCGGCCGGGCACGCTGGTGGTGGATGTCGCCTCGGTGAAGGAGGAGCCGGCGCGGCTGATGCAGGCGCTGCTGCCCGGGCATGTCGAGCTGCTCGCCACCCACCCGATGTTCGGCCCGCAGAGCGCGGGGGATGGCGGGCGGGCGGCGCTCGCCGGGCTCAAGGTGGTGCTCTGCCCGCTGCGCGGCCGGCGCTGGCGCGCGGCGGCGGCCCTGCTGCGCGGGCTGGGCCTGAAGGTGATCGTCACCACCCCGCAGGAGCATGACCGGCAGGCGGCGCTGAGCCAGGGCCTCACCCACCTGCTCGCCCGCGCGCTCGCCGGGCTCGACCGCACACCGGCCATCACCACGCGCAGCTTCGATCTGCTGATGCAGGCGATCGACATGGTTCGCGACGACCCGCCGGAGATCTACGAGGCCGTGACCCGCACCAACCGCCACGTGGCCGGCCTGCGCGACACGCTCATCGAGGCGCTGCGCGGCGACGCCCCGGCATCTGCCACCGGCACCGGGGCCGCGGCCCGGAAGGCTTGATCGGCGGTACCCGCCGGGCGACACTCCCGCCCGGCGATGTCCGCAGGAAATGCAGCGACGGATGTCCGGAGGATGTGGAATGGAAGACGACCCGCAGGCGGAGGCCTGGTTCGCCGGTCTCACCGCCTGGCGCGAGGAGCTCACCGCCCTGCGCGCCCTGCTCCGCGGTTGCGGCCTGACCGAGACCTTCAAGTGGCGCGCACCCTGCTACATGGCGGAGGGCGGCAACATCGCCATCCTCGGCACCCTGCGCGACGCCTGCGTGCTGTCCTTCTTCAAGGGCGCCCTGCTGGCCGACCCGGAAGGGCTGCTCTCGCCCCCGGGCGAGAACACGCGCTCCGCCCGGCTCATCCGCTTCACCGGGCCGGAGGAGGTCCGCAGCCGGGAGGCGGCCCTCACCGCCTGCATCCGCGAGGCGGTGGTGCTGGAGCGCGACGGCGCCCGGGTGGCTTTCGCGAAGGATGACCTCACCTGGCCCGAGGAGCTCACCGCCCGGCTGGCGCAGGACGACACCCTGCGCGCGGCCTTCGAGGCGCTCACCCCGGGGCGGCGGCGCAGCTGGCTGCTGCATTTCGGCGCCGCGAAGCAATCGGCCACAAGGGCGGCGCGGATCGAGCGCGCCGCGCCGCGCATCCTGCAGGGCAAGGGCCTGCAGGAGCGCTGATCGGGCTCAGGCGCCGGGCTCGACCTTGTCGGGCAGCGGGCCGGCCGGCACGCCGGGGCGGCCCGGGCCGGGGCCGGTCCAGGGCGCGCGCGGCCCCTTCTCGCGCATGCGGGCAAAGGCCGAGAGCGGGCCCGCCCGCATCATCCGGCGCAGCGGGTTGTCCTTCAGCGCGGCCTTGGCCTTCTCGAAGCGCATCACGTCGGCGATGCGGCGCTCTAGGAAGTCCCAGGTGCGCTCCGACCCCTCGCTCTCGTCGCCCAGCCAGTAGAGCGTGGTGGCCGAGATGATGCCCGAGAGGGTCATGCGCTTGGTGTACCAGTTCATGTCGCGCGAGCTGTCGCCCAGCCCGGTCCAGATCACGTCGGCGGTGTGCCACACCGCCTTCGCCCCGTCCGAGGCATGCTGCGGCAGGGCGAAGAAGCTCGCCCCGCGGCGCACCGCCTCCTTCTCCGGCGCGGCGATCTCGAGGCGGCGGCGCACGGCGAAGGCCACCCGCTCGGAATAGCGCATGGCCGCGAGGTCGGTGCTCGCCAGGGCCTCGGCCAGCTGCCGGTCGCCGTCGAAATGGAACTCGAGCACGAGGTCGGCGGCGCCGCGCGGGAAGGCGGCGCGGGCGAGCTCCGGGTCCATGCCCGAATCGGCAATCGCGGCCTTCAGCGTCGCCTCGCTCCAGCCGTCGAACACCACGTGGGGCAGCGCCGCGTCCAGCAGCGCCTTGCGGATTTCGGTCAGGGTGGGCATCGTTTCCGCTGTGTCGTCAGCCATGACAGCCTCCTCGTTTTTTACCCTTCGCAGAGGTGGACTCTCCGCGGTGCCATTGATATATAGCGCCCTCCTGCTCATTCCAAACTCTGAAAGGTGGTGAAAACAAGTGCAGGTAATGGTTCGCGACAACAATGTCGAACAGGCTCTGCGTGCCCTGAAGAAGAAGCTTCAGCGCGAAGGCGTGTTCCGGGAGATGAAACTCCGGCAGCATTTCGAAAAGCCGTCGGTGAAGAAGGCCCGTGAGAAAGCCGAAGCCGTCCGCCGCGCCCGCAAGCTGGCGCGCAAGAAGGCACAGCGCGAAGGTCTTCTGTGAGGCAACCCCTCGCACAGACCTGAAACGAACCGGCCGGGGCCTCCCCGGCCCGTTGCGACCCCCGAGCCACCGGCCGGGGGTTTTGCATTTCCGGAGACTGCTGCGATGAATACCGATGGCCGCCGCATCTATGCAATCGGCGATGTCCACGGCTGCCGCGAGGCCCTGGCCCGGCGGCATGCCCAGATCCGCGACGATCTCGCGAAGAACCCCACCGAGCGTGACGCGCTCCTCGTCCATCTCGGGGATTACGTCGACCGCGGGCCGGACAGCCGGGGTGTCGTCGAGGACCTGATGTCCTTCGAGATGCCGGGCGTGGAGATGCACTGCATCAAGGGCAACCACGACCACATGCTGCTGCGCTTCCTCGCAGCCCCGGAGGAGATGCACTGCCCCTACCACTACCTCACCCCCAACGTGGGCGGGCCGAAGACGCTGGCCTCCTACGGCGTGGGCGAGGGCCGGATGATGGACGTGCACGCCGCCGCCCTCGCCGCCGTGCCGCAGGCGCATCGCGACTTCCTCGCCACGCGCCCGCTCACCCTGCGCGCGGGCAGCTACCTCTTCGTGCATGCCGGCATCCGCCCCGGCGTGCCGCTCGCCGAGCAGGAGGAGCAGGACCTGATCTGGATCCGCGCGCCCTTCCTCGACAGCACCGACAACCACGGCTTCGTGGTGGTGCACGGCCATACGCCGGTGGATGACATCGAGGTCCACCAGAACCGCATCGCGGTCGATACCGGGGCGGTGTTCGGCAACAGGCTCTCCTGCCTGGTGCTGGAGGGCGACGAGCTCTGGCTGCTCGACGAGTGGGGCCGCCAGCCCCTCACCCCGCCCTGAACGGGCCCGGCCCCCGCCAGGACCGGGAAGTTTCACAGCAGCGGCAGCCCCGCCAGTGCGCGCGCGAACACCGCGAGGGTGAGCGCCGCCCAGGCCACGCCCGCCAGCGTCACGCCAGCACGGGCGCGCCGGGGCGCCAGCCGGTCGAGCACGGCGCCGATCAGCGGCAGGCCCTGCATGGCGTGGAGGGCGAGGAAATGCGCCGGGCGCAGGTCTCCCGCCCCGAGGCTCCAGCCGAAGAGCGGCACGGTGGCGCTGCCCGGCGCCGGGGTGCCGACGAAATGGCCGCCCTGCGCCCCGAGCCAGCCCGCCACAAGCAGCGTGAGCACCGCCCCGCCGGCAAGCCCCAGCACCAGCCCGCGCCGCAGGCCCGGGCCGAGCACCTTGCCCGGGCGCAGCAGCGCCGGCACCGGCAGCAGCGCGGCGAGGGTGATGGTGACCGCCCCCACCCCCATCGCCTGGTACATCGCGGCGTGGAACGGGTCGGAGACGAAGAAATGCGAAGGCTCCTGCCGCGCCGCCTGCAGGATGATGTAGGCCATCTCGCCCGCGGCACAGAACAGAACCACCGGCACGGCGAGGCGGAAGACGAGGGCCCGGCGGGTGGCTTCGGGCAAGAGCCCCGCCACCCAGCCCAGCGTGGCGAGATGCACCGCCAGCGCGAGGGCGAATTTCAGCGGCTTCGACCAGACCGAGACGCCGTCGATCAGCCGCGGGTCGGCCGCCATGGCGGCAAGGGCGAGGGCTGCCAGCACCAGCATCAGCACCGCCCCGGCGTAGTACTGCCGGTCTGCCGGCTCGGGCACGGCGGGCGCAAGGGTGAGGGTGAGCGCGCTCATGCCAGCCCCTCCGCCAGCGGGGCGCGCGCCCGCAGCGCCCGCGCCCCGCGCCAGCCGCCTTCCAGCGCGAGGCCGAGCAGGAAGCCCGCCGGGCCGAACATGAAGCATGTCGCCAGCACCGGCCATTGCAGCACCCGGGCGATGCCCGCCGCGTCGAGCCGCCGGGCCACCCAGGCGCCAAGGAAGAGGTCATAGGCGAGGTAATGCTGCCAGCCGGCCACCAGCACCGGGTCGGAGGCGAAGAGCGCCCGCACCCCGGCGATGGAGTTGAAATCGCCCCTTGCCGCCGCGAAATGCCCCAGCACCAGCAGCGTGTAGGCCGCCGCCAGCAGCAGCGGCAGCCCCACCCCGGCAAGCGCCAGCAGCCAGTCGCGCCGCGGGGCAAGGAAGAGAATGGCCCAGCCCGCCAGCGCGAGGCTGTTGGACAGGCCGAAGAGTGCGTCCCAGGTCATGCGTGCCTCCATATGTTTACGGTGGAAACATGCTGCGGGCGAATCGCGGGCCGGTCAACGAAATAAATTGACAGTGGAAACATGGCGCGGACAGATGGGGCCATGAGCGACAAACCCTATCACCACGGCGATTTGCGCCGGGCGCTGGTCGAGGCCGGGCTCGGCATCCTGGAGGAGAGCGGGCTCGAGGCGCTGACGCTGCGGGCCTGCGCCGCCCGGGCCGGCGTGAGCCATGCCGCCCCGCGCAACCATTTCGACGGGCTGACCGGCCTGCTCGCGGCCATCACCGCCGAGGGCTTCCGCCGACACGAGGCGGCGCTGCGCGCCGGCATCGCCGCGGCGCCGGAGGCCCCGCAGCTCGGCGCGCTGCGCGGCTACGTGGCCTTCGCACAGGCGAACCCGGCGCTGTTCAAGCTGATGTTCGGAGCGAAGAAGCTCCACGACGACCCGGAGCTGAGCGAAGCGGCGAACGGCTCGCTCGCCGTGCTGGCCGGGATCGCGGAGGGGCTGGACTGGCCGGGCGCCGGAGACCGGGAGGCGGCGATGGCGATGCTCTGGGCGCTGGCCCATGGCGTGGCCGACCTCACGGTGAACAACAGCCTGCGCGCCTGCACCCGCCCCGACGGCACCCTGCCCGGGCTGGCGGAGATCTACCCGGGCTACAAAAGCAAGAAGGGGGCGCCCGGCGCCCCCTCCTGAAGTCGTATCGCGGCGCGGATCAGTCCATCGCCTTCACGATGTCCTCGCAGATCTTCTTCGCGTCGGCGAGCAGCATCATCGTGTTGTCCTGGAAGAACAGCGGGTTGTCGACGCCGGCATAGCCCGAGCCGAGCGAGCGCTTCACGAAGAGCACCGTCTTGGCCTTCTCCACGTCCAGAACCGGCATGCCGTATATCGGCGAGCTCTTGTCGGTCTTGGCCGAGGGGTTGGTCACGTCGTTGGCGCCGATCACGAAGGCCACGTCGGTGCGCGCGAACTCGGAGTTGATGTCCTCGAGCTCGAACACCTCGTCATAGGGCACGTTGGCCTCGGCGAGGAGCACGTTCATGTGGCCCGGCATGCGGCCCGCCACGGGGTGGATGGCGTATTTCACCTCGACCCCGTGCTCCTTGAGCTTGTCGGCCATCTCGCGCAGGGCGTGCTGGGCCTGGGCCACCGCCATGCCGTAGCCCGGCACGATGATGACGGAACCGGCGTTCTGCATGATGAAGGCCGCGTCGTCGGCGGAGCCGCGCTTCACCGGGCGCTGCTCGGCGGCAGCCCCGCCGGCGGCACCGGCATCCGCCTCGGCACCGAAGCCGCCGAGGATCACCGAGATGAAGGAGCGGTTCATGCCCTTGCACATGATGTACGAGAGGATGGCGCCCGAGGCACCCACCAGCGCGCCGGTGATGATGAGCGCGGTGTTGCCCAGCGTGAAGCCGATGCCCGCCGCGGCCCAGCCGGAGTAGGAGTTCAGCATCGACACGACGACGGGCATGTCTGCCCCGCCGATCGGGATGATGAGCAGCACGCCCAGCACCATCGCGAGCACGATGATCGCCCAGAACCAGAAGGTGAGCTGGGTGGTGATGAGCAGGATCACCAGCACCAGCAGCGCCACGGCGAGGGCGATGTTGATGAGGTGGCGCCCGCCGATCATGATCGGCGCGCCGGACATGCGGCCGTCGAGCTTGGCGAAGGCGATGACCGAGCCGGTGAAGGTGATGGCGCCGATGGCGACACCGAGCGACATCTCGATGATCGACTGGGTGTGGATCGCGCCCGGCACGCCGATGCCGTAGGCCTCGGGCGAGTAGAGCGCGCCGGCGGCCACGAACACCGCCGCGAGGCCGACGAGCGAATGGAAGAACGCCACCAGCTGGGGCATCTTCGTCATCTCGATCTTGCGGGCGAGATAGGAGCCCGCGCCGCCGCCGATGGCGAGGGCGAGGATCACCAGCGCCCAGGCGCCGCCGCCCTGGGGCGGGTAGACGATCAGCGTGGTCAGGATGGCGATCGCCATGCCGATCATGCCGTAGCGGTTGCCCTGGCGCGAGGTGGTGGGATGGGAGAGACCGCGGAGCGCGAGGATGAAGAGCACCCCCGCGACGAGGTATGCGAATGCTGCGAAGTTTGCCATGTCGGAAGCCCCCTCAGCCTTTCTTCTTGTACATGGCGAGCATGCGTTCGGTGACGAGGAAGCCGCCGAAGATGTTCACCGCCGCGAGCACCGTCGCGATGAAGCCGAAGACCCGGGTCCAGCCCGAGGCGATGTCGAGGTCGACCCCGACCGCGATCAGCGCGCCGACCACGATCACCGAGGAAACCGCGTTGGTCACCGACATGAGGGGCGTGTGCAGGGCCGGCGTCACCGACCAGACCACGTAGTAGCCCACGAAACAGGCCAGGATGAAGGCCGAGAACAGGTAGATGAACGGCGAGGCGCCGCCGTGCAGCGCCGCGTCGGCGGCCTCGTGGGCCATGTCGGGCGCCTGGGTGGCGACCTGCGCGGAGAGCTCGGCCACGCGGGCGGAGAGCTCGGCCAGCTGGGTGGCGATGTCGTTGAGGGTCTCGGCCATCACGCGGTCTCCTTCTTGGCGAAGTTCGGATGGATGATCTCACCGTCCTTCGTGAGCTGGATGCCCTTCACCAGCTCGTCCTCCGGGTCGAGGGCGAAGCCCTCCTCGCCGAAGAAGGGCGACAGGAAGTTGTAGTGGTTGCGGGAGTAGAGGGCCGAGCTGTCCGCGGCCATGCGGCCGGGGATGTTCGGCAGGCCGAGGATGGTGACACCGTTCTCGGTGACCACGTTCTCGCCGAGCACCACGCCCTCCACGTTGCCGCCCTGCTCCACCGCCAGGTCGACGATGATCGAGCCGGGGCGCATGGAGGCCACCATGGCCTTGGTCACCAGGATCGGCGCCTTGCGGCCGGGGATCAGCGCGGTGGTGACCACGATGTCCTGCTTGGCGATATGGCCGGCCACCAGCTCCGCCTGCTGCTTCTTGTAGTCGTCCGACATTTCCTTGGCGTAGCCGCCGGAGGTCTGGGCCTGCTCGAACTCCTCGTTCTTCACCGCGATGAACTTGGCGCCGAGCGACTGCACCTGCTCCTCGGTGGCCGGGCGCACGTCCGTCGCCGTCACGATGGCGCCGAGGCGGCGGGCGGTGGCGATGGCCTGCAGGCCGGCCACGCCCACGCCCATGATGAACGCCTTGGCGGGGGCCACGGTGCCGGCCGCGGTCATCATCTGCGGCATGGCGCGCCCGTAGGCCGCCGCCGCCTCGATCACCGCGCGGTAGCCGGCGAGGTTGGACTGCGAGGAGAGCACGTCCATGGACTGCGCGCGGGTGATGCGCGGCATGAATTCCATGGCGAAGGCATCGACGCCGCGCTCGGCGCAGCCTTCCATGATCTCGGGCTGGTTGTAGGGCTGCATGGAGCAGAACAGCTTCTGCCCCTTGGCGAGCGACTTCAGCTCGGCCTCGGTGGGCGCCAGGATCTTGAGGATCACGTCGGCGCCCTTGAGGGTCTGCGCATAGGTTTTCGCGATGGTCGCCCCCGCGGCCTCGTATTCGGCGTCCGGAACGCTCGCGGTGAGCCCGGCACCGGACTGGACCACCACCTCGGCGCCCAGCTTGATGAATTTCTTCACTGTCTCGGGGACAGCGGCAACGCGCGTCTCGTGATCGCGCGTTTCCTTCGGAATCGCGATTTTCATAGTTTACCCTCGCCTAGATGTCCGCGCGGGGCGCGCGGGATCAGGAGTTGAACAGCGCCAGAAACACCAGGATCGCGGCCGATACGCCGACGAGCCAGGTGATCCCCTTCACGAAGGCAGCATAAGTTCGCTGCTGTTCAGCAATGTCCATCTGACCCGTGGTGTGGCCGTTCTCGTGTTCCGCCATCTTGTCCTCCGTTCTGGTCGCAGGGCAGGAAATTCCAATTTCACGCTCGTGTATAGCCTGCAACGCGAATGAACGCCTGTGGATTTTGGTCCCATGGGCGCTATGTCGCGCCGGCATTTTACGCAATTTTGTTGCGGCGGCCGCGAGCCCGCGGTCATAAACCGTTCGCAACACCTCATGCAAGCGCTATTCACCCGCGCCGCGCCCTGGCCTGCCCGTGCCCCGCCGGAGCGGCGCGCCTCATCCCGCGGTGGCCTGCCAGGTCCAGACACCGTCGGCCCCGGTCTCGCGCCGGGCGAGGCCACGGGCCGCGAGGGCGTTGAGGTGCCCCAGCGCCTCGGCCAGTGCCAGCCCGTAGATGCCATCGTCGATCTCGCGGCGGAACAGCACCGGGAAGCACTCGGGCGCGATGCGCGGCGTGCGGATGTGCTCGGCCAGCCGGGCGAGCGCGCCCTCGTGGTTGTCGATGAGCTGGCGCAGCCGCAGCTCCAGCCCGGTGAAGGGCAGCCGGTGGCCGGGCAGCACCAGGTGGTCGGGCTGCGCGAAGCCGGCCAGCCGGTGGCAGGAGGCGATCCATTCCTCCACCGGGTTCGCCCCCGGTTCGGTCACGTGCACGCCGAGATTGGGCGAGATGCCGGGCAGCACCTGGTCGCCCGAGAGCAGCAGCGGCGCGCTCGCCGTCTCCTCCCAGAGGGTGGCATGCTCGGGGGCGTGGCCGTCGCCGGTGCGCACGGTCCACTCCCGCCCGCCGAGGCGCAGCCGGTCGCCCTCGCCGATGCGGGTGTAGCCGGCGGGCATGGCGGTGACCATGTCGGCGAAGTTGAACGGCCGGGTGGTGGCCCGGGCTTCCAGCCGCCGCGCGTCCATGCCGGCGGCGCGGTAGAAGGCGAGGCTCTCGGCGCTCGACACCGGCTGCTCGTCGAGCGTGAGCATCCGCGCGGTGAGCCAGGCGGTGCGGGTGGTGAGCAGCTCCGCCCCCCGTGCCTGGAACCAGCCGGCGAGGCCCACGTGGTCGGGGTGGTGATGGGTGACGAGCAGGCGGCGCACCGGCCGCCCGCCCAGCGGGCCGGCCAGCAGCCGCTCCCACACCGCGCGGGAGCGCTTCGTGTCGAAGCCGGTGTCCACCACCGTCCAGCCGTCGCCGTCATCCAGCGCGTAGACGTTCACGTGGTCGAGCGCCATGGGCAGCGGCAGCCGCGCCCAGAGCACCCCTTCGGCGATCTCGGTCACCTCGCCCTCGGCGGGCGGGGTATCGGTGAAGGGCACGATGCGGGGCGCCTGCCCCTCCTGGCACTGGACGTTCACGAGGCAAGCGCCTCCGCGTCGAGCGCATAGAGCGGGGCGGCGCCCTCGCAGACCGTGGCGCAGAGCGCCGGCACCTGCGCCATGAGCTGGCGGATGTGGAAGCGGGCGAGCGCGATCTGCCGCGCGTCATCGGGCATCAGCAGCGCGCCGCGCAGCAGGTAATGCCCGCCCAGCACCAGCGCGAAGGCGCGCAGGTAGGGGCTCGCCCCGGCGAAACGGTCGTTGAGCGGCGCCTCCAGCAGCCAGTCGGTGGCGCGGGCGAGCTCGGCGCGGGCACCCTCCAGCGCTTCGGAGAGCGAGGGCTCGGCCGCCTCCGCCTCGGCCACCGTGGCGGCGATCCCGGCCATCAGGGCCCGCGCGGCGGCGCCGCCGTCGGCGAGCTTGCGGGCCACGAGGTCCATGGCCTGGATGCCGTTGGTGCCCTCGTAGATCGCCGTCACCCGCACGTCGCGCCAGTATTGCGCCGCGCCGGTCTCCTCGATGAAGCCCATGCCGCCGTGCACCTGGATGCCGAGGTCAGCGACCTCGCGGCCGATGTCGGTGCCGAAGGCCTTGCAGATCGGGGTGAGGAAGGCGCAGCGCGCCTCCCAGGCGGCGCGGTCCTCGCCGGCGCGGGCCATGTCGTGGCTCAGCGAGGTGTCGAGGCAGAGCGCCCGCGCGGTGGCGGTGAGGGCGCGCATGGTCATCGCCATGCGCCGCACGTCGGCATGGTCGATGATCGTGCCCTCGCCGCCCTCGATCAGGCTGCGGCCCTGGCGGCGCTCGCGGGCATAGGCCAGCGCCTGCTGCATCGCGGCCTCGGCCACGCCCAGCCCCTGCACGCCCACGCCGATGCGCGCCGCGTTCATCATGGTGAACATCGCCGCCATGCCGTCATGCTCGGCCCCCACCAGCCAGCCGGTGGCGCCGTCGAACTCCATCACCGCCGTGGCCGAGCCGTGCATGCCGAGCTTGTGCTCGAGGCTCAGCGCCCGCACCGCGTTGGCCCGGCCGGGGTTGCCCGCCTCGTCGGGAATGTACTTCGGCACCAGGAACAGCGAGATCCCCTTGGTGCCCTTGCCCCCGTCCGGCAGCCGCGCCAGCACCAGGTGCACGATGTTGGGGGTGAGGTCATGATCGCCCCAGGTGATGAAGATCTTCTGACCGCTCACGGCATAGGTGCCGTCGCCATTGGGCACGGCGCTGGCGCGCAGCGCGCCCACGTCGGAGCCGGCCTGCGCCTCGGTGAGGTTCATCGTGCCGGTCCACTCGCCGGAGACGAGCTTCGGCAAATAGGTGGCGCGCAGCTCCTCCGAGGCATGGTGCGCCAGCGCCTCGATCTGGCCCTGGGTGAGCAGCGGGTTCAGCGCCAGCGACACGCAGGCCCCCGACATCATCTCCCCCACCGCGGTGGCCAGCACCAGCGGCAGGCCCATGCCGCCATGCTCGGGGTCGGCCGTGATCCCCACCCAGCCGCCGTCGCGGATGGCGCCGTAGCCCTCCACGTAGCCGGGGGAGGAGCGCACCACGCCGTTCTCCAGCCGCGCGCCCTGCAGGTCGCCCGCGCGCTGCAGCGGGGCCAGCACATCGGCCGAGAGCTTCGCCGCCTCGCCGAGAATCGCCGCCACCGTGTCCTGCGTGGCCTCGGCGAAGAGCTCGGTCTCTGCCAGCCGTTCCGCGCCCACGATGCGCAGGCTCGCGAGGATCTCCTCCACGGGCGGGCGATAGGTCATGGCGTCTCCTCCTGCGTGTGATCCGCTTTCAACCGGCGGCGGGACGCGCTAGAAACCCGGGCCGGCCATTGCGCTGAACTCTAGGCCCCCCGCCGGCGCACCACAAGCCGGCGCGGCTGCGCGCCGCCGCCCGGACAGGAGTGAGCCCCGCCATGACCACCGCGCCGGACAGCCCGCACCGCACCGAGCGCCTCGCGCCCGACGCCGCCGGCATCGCCCGGGCGGCGGCGCTGCTGCGCGCCGGCGCACTGGTCTCGCTCCCCACCGAGACGGTCTACGGCCTCGCCGCCGACGCAGGCTCCGACCGCGCGGTGGCCGCGATCTACGCCGCCAAGGGCCGGCCGCGCTTCAACCCGCTCATCGTGCATTTCGACAGTGCCGCGGCGGCGGAAAGCATTGCCGAGCTGCCCCCGGTGGCCCGCCTGCTGGCCGAACGCTTCTGGCCCGGCCCCCTCACCCTCGTGCTGCCGAAGCGCCCCGGCGCGCCGCTCTCCGAGCTGGTGACCGCGGGCCTGCCCAGCGTCGCGGTGCGCGTGCCGGCCCACCCGCTGGCGGCACGCGTGCTCGCCGCCGCCGGCCGCGGCATCGCCGCGCCCTCGGCCAACCCCTCGGGCCGCATCAGCCCCACCACCGCCGTTCATGTGCTCGACGGGCTCGCGGGCCGCATCGCCGCGGTGCTCGACGGCGGCGCCTGCCCGGTGGGGGTCGAATCGACCATCGTCGACGTGTCCGACCCCGCCCTGCCCCCGGTGATCCTGCGCGAGGGCGGCCTCTCGCGCGAGGAGATCGCCTCCGCCCTCGCCGCGGCGGGCGCCCCGGCGCTCGGGGTGGGCGGGCGGGAGAGCGCCGGGGCGCCCGTCGCCCCCGGGCAGCTCGCCAGCCATTACGCCCCCGCCGCCGCCCTGCGGCTGAACGCGGAGGCCCCCGCGGCCGGCGAGGCCTGGCTCGGCTTCGGCCCCGATCCCGCGCCCCTCACCGGCCCGGCGCTCAACCTCTCCCCCTCGGGCGATCTCACCGAAGCCGCCGCCAACCTCTTCTCCTACATGCGCAGGCTCGATGCCGCCGCCGGCCCCGGCGGGCGCATCGCTGCCGCCCCGGTGCCCGAAACCGGCCTCGGCCGCGCCATCAACGACCGGCTGCGCCGCGCCGCCGCCCCGCGCGACACCCCCGGCCAGGGCTGAGCCGCACATCAGCCTCCCTTGCATCCGCGCCGCCGATCGCCATGATCGCGGCAGCTTGAGAGGAGATGCCCCGATGCCCCAGTCCGCGCCCGCGCCCCTGAACGACGCCAGTCCCGCCTTTCTCGAACGGCTCGAGGCGCGCGTCGGCCCCGGCGTGCTGCGCCCGGCCGAGGCGCGCGACCTCGAGGAGCCCCGCGGCCGCTACCATGGCCGCGCCGGCGCCGTGGCCCTGCCGCGCGACACCGAGGGCGTGGCCGCCATCGTGCGCGCCTGCGCGGAGGAGCTGGTGGGCATCGTGCCGCGCGCCGGCGGCACCGGGCTCGTCGCCGGGCAGGTGATGCCCGAGGGCCCCCTGCCCCTGCTGCTCTCGGTCGAGCGCCTTACCGCCATCCGCGATGCCTCCGCCGCCGACAACGCGCTGACGGTCGAGGCCGGGGTCACCCTCGCCGGGGTGCAGGACGCGGCCGAGGCGGTGAACCGGCTGTTCCCGCTCTCGCTCGGCTCGGAGGGGAGCTGCCGCATCGGCGGCAACCTCGCCACCAATGCCGGCGGCGTGCAGGTGCTGCGCTACGGCAACGCGCGCGATCTCTGCCTGGGGCTGGAGGCCGTGCTGCCGAACGGCTCGGTGCTGCACGGGCTGCGCCGCCTGCGCAAGGACAACACCGGCTACGACCTGCGCCACCTGCTGATCGGCTCCGAGGGCTCGCTGGGCATCATCACCGCCGCCAGCCTGCGGCTGTTCCCGCGCCCGGCCGAGACCGCCACCGCCTGGGTGGCGACGCCCACGCCCTCCGCCGCCGCCCGCATCCTCGACCGCGCGCTCGACGCCCTCGGCGAGGCGGTGAGCGGCTTCGAGCTCATCCACCGCACCGGGCTCGACTTCCTCGCCGAGCACATGCCCGAGCTGCGCCCGCCGCTGGCCGAGGGCGAATGGTTCGCGCTCGTCGAGGCCTCGGGCGGCACCGGCGCGCATGTGCAGGACGGGCTGGAGGCCGCCCTCGCCGCGGCGCTGGAGGAGGGCGACGCCACCGATGCCGTGCTCGCCGCCTCGCTGTCGCAGCGCCAGGCGATGTGGCAGATCCGCGAGAGCATCCCGGAGGCGAACCGCGCCGTGGGCGCCATCGCCTCGCACGACATCTCGCTGCCGCTCTCGGCCATCCCGGATTTCATCGACGAGGGGCTGGCCCGGCTGAAGGCGCTGGAGCCCTCGATGCGGGTGAACTGCTTCGGCCATCTGGGCGACGGCAACCTGCATTACAACGTCTTCCCCGCCGCCGGCCGCGACCGCGCCGACTACGACGACCTGCGCGCGAAGGTGACCGAAATGGTGCACGACCTCGTGCATGCGCGGGACGGCTCGGTGAGTGCGGAGCATGGCATCGGCCGACTCAAGACCGGCGACCTGGTGCGCTACGGCGACCCGGCGAAGCTCGCCGCCATGCGCGCCATCAAGCAGGCGCTCGACCCGCTGGGCATCATGAACCCCGGCGCCCTGCTCGCCTGAGCGCGCGCGATCGGCGTGAACCCCGGCCCGGGGCCGACGGGGGGGGCAGAGCCCGGCCCGGTTGATATCGCCCTCCCGCCCGCGGATGCCGGACAGCCCGGAAGCCGGGCACGGCGCCTGGCTCGAGCGGCTGAAACGCGGGCCTCGGAAGCGCACCCCCCGAAAAGGTTTGCGCCCTCCGGGAGAAATTTCCCGGAGGGCGCGGATCCGGTGGCTGACAGCCGCCCCGGAGGGGAGACCGGCAGGCCGGAGAGCAAGCAGCAGCCCGCGAATTCCTTGGGCCCCTCCAGAGCTAACCGGCAATTCTTTCCAATTCGTTACCGGCCGGGGCGGCCGGCGCGCATGGCGCAGGGTTCACTCCCCCTCGAAGCTGCAGAGCGCGTGCACGTCCACCCCCAGCCCCTCCAGCCGGCGGCGGCCGCCGAGATCGGGCAGGTCGACCACGAAGGCGCAGCCGAGGATGTTGCCGCCCAGCCGCTCGACCAGCTTGATGCCGGCCTCCGCCGTGCCGCCGGTGGCGAGCAGGTCGTCGACGATCAGCACCTGCTCTCCCGGCTGGATGGCGTCCTCGTGGATCTCCACGATCGCCTCGCCGTATTCCAGCACGTAGTCCTGCGCGATGGTGCGCCAGGGCAGCTTGCCCTTCTTGCGGATCGGCACGAAGCCGGTGGAGAGCTGGTGCGCGATGGCGCCGCCGAGGATGAAGCCGCGCGCCTCCAGCCCCACCACCCGGTCGATCTGCAGGCCGGCGTAGGGGTGCAGCAGCAGGTCGATGGCCATGCGGAAGCCGCGCGGGTCGTTGAACAGGGTGGTCACGTCGCGGAACATGATCCCCTCGTGGGGGAAGTCGGGGATGGTGCGGATGTAATCCTCGACGTTCAGGCGGTTCTTCATCGGCTCGGGCCTCCTGGGCTGGGTTCGGGCAGCGGGGGTGCGGGCCGCCACCGGGCCCGGGGGGATGGTCTCAGAGCACCCGGCCGGCCACGGCGTCGAGCCGGGCGAGCAGGTCGGGGTCGCGCTTCGCCGGGGCGGTGATGAGCGCGTGCTCGAGCGCGCGGTCGCAGCCGTGCGGACAGGGCGCGCGCTCCGGGCCGAGCAGGCCGGGCAGCCGGCGCACGAGGCCGCGGGCCTTCTCGGCATTGCCCGAGAGCACGGCGACGACGGCGGCCACGTCCACCGCGTCATGGCCGGGGTGCCAGCTGTCGTAATCGGTGATCATCGCCACGGAGGCGTAGCAGAGCTCGGCCTCGCGGGCGAGCTTGGCCTCGGGCATGTTGGTCATGCCCACCACGTCGCATTTCCACACCTCGCGGTAGAGCACGCTCTCGGCCTGGGTGGAGAACTGCGGGCCCTCCATGCACAGGTAGGTGCCGCCGCGGTGCACGCGGATGCCCTCGGCCTTCGCCGCCTCGGTCACCGCGGCGCCCAGCCGCGGGCAGGTGGGGTGGGCGACGGAGACATGCGCCACGCAGCCCGGGCCGAAGAAGCTCTTCTCACGCGCGAAGGTGCGGTCGATGAACTGGTCGACGACCACGAAATCCCCCGGCGCCATCTCCTCGCGGAACGAGCCGCAGGCGGAGACGGAGATCACGTCGGTCACGCCCGCGCGCTTCAGCGCGTCGATATTGGCGCGGTAGTTGATCGAGGAGGGCGACTGCACGTGGCCGCGGCCGTGCCGGGGCAGGAAGGCCATCTTCACCCCGCCGAGGGAGCCGGTCAGGATCTCGTCGGAGGCCTCGCCCCAGGGGGTCTCGACCCGGCGCCATTCCGCGCCCTCCAGCCCGTCGATGTCGTAGACGCCGCTGCCGCCGATGATGCCGATCATGGTCTCGCCCATCCGGGGGTTCCTTTCCTGCCGTTGCGCCCCTTTCCTGAAGCGCCCGGGCGGTCCCGTCAAGAGAGGGCCCTCACGCGGTGCGCCCGGCCCCTCGGGCCGATGCCGACCGCCCGGCCGGAAATCCCCGGCGGGAGGCGCGGTCCTCGATCACGCAGGGCGCCCGGTGCAAAGGCCCGTTCGGGCGGCGAGGCCGCAACCTCGCGCGGAACGCGCGGCATGAAAGCCCGCGCGGGACGCGCGGCACGAGAGCTCGCGCGTTCCGCGCGGCATGGGGCCTGCGCGGGACGCGCGGCGCAAACGCTCGCGTGGTTCCGAAGGCCCGTCCGGGATGCGCGGTGCAGAAGCCCTCGCAGGGCGCGCGCCACACAAGCTCCGGCGGGACGCGCGGTCGGCCTCCGGTGCGGCGCGCGCCCGGCACACCGGCGCGCGCCTTCCTGCGTGGGCCCCGCAGGCCCGGGTGGGCTCAGCGCTGGCCGGGCCGGTTCATCGAGAACAGCTCGCGCACCACCGCGTAGTCGCGGTAGCCCAGCCGCGAGACCGGCTGCCAGCGCGTGGCGTCGAAGATGCCTTCGTTGAGCATCGCCTCGTCGATATGGATGCCCACCACCTCGCCGATGGTGAGGTAATTGTCGCCCGGCAGGTCGATCACCTGCCACAGCCTGCATTCCAGCGCCCCGGCGGCGGCCTTCACCCGCGGGACCGAGATGAGCTCGCAGGGGGCCTTCTCGAGGCCCGCGGCCTCGAACTCGTCCTCTCCCGCCTCGAGATGCGCGGCCGAGACGTTCATCGCGTCCTTCAGCTCCCAGCCCACGAGATTGGCGCAGAACTCCCCCGTGGCGCGGACGTTGGCCACCGAGTCCTTGCCCGCGCCGCCCGGCTTCGGCCCGGTGGTGGAGAACATCACCATGGGCGGCGCGTCGGACAGGCCGTTGAAGAAGCTGTAGGGGGCGAGATTGGCCCGGCCCTCGGCATCCACGGTGGAGATCCAGCCGATCGGTCGCGGAACGATCATCGCCTTGAGCGGGTTGTGCGGCAGGCCGTGGTCGTCGATGCCGGGGCGGTAGAACATGGGCGAGGTCCTCGGATGATTGCGTGTCTCCCGGGTGCGTGCTACCGGGGTCGGGTGGAGTAAAGGAGGCTCGCCGCCAGATGACAAGGGTTGCCATGCGACGAGGCTGACGCGTTCTGCCGCCTGCCGCCCGTCCCGCCCGCTCCACGGACCCTGCCCCATGTTCCGCATCCTCACCGAAACCCCCTCGGACACCCACGAGGTCGAGTACCTCTACGACCTGTGCTTCGCCCCGGGCCGCACGGCGCTGAGCTCCTACCGGCTGCGCGACGGGGTGGACCCCGTGGGCCCGCTGTGCCGCATCGCGCGCGACGAGTACGACGTGCTGGCCGGCGCCATCCGCTTCTGGCCGATCCGCGTGGGCGCGGCGGGGCACCGGGCGCTGCTGCTCGGCCCGGTCGCGGTGCACCCCACCCACCAGGGCGAGGGGCTGGGCGCGCTGCTGATCACCGAGGGCGTGGAGCGGGCGCGCGAGCTCGGCTGGGAGCGCATCCTGCTGGTGGGCGACGCGCCCTATTACAACCGTTTCGGCTTCGAGCACGACATCGCCGAGGCGGTGGAGTTCCCGCCCCCCACCAACCCGGCCCGCATCCTCGCGCGCGAGCTGGTGCCCGGCGCGATGGACGGCGTCGGCGGCCTCGTGCGGCGCTGGGAGGACTGAGCGCGCACCCGGCCGGGCACGTCCCGTCGGGGGCATCGAGCCCCCTCGGGCCGTCGACGGCCCGCCCCCGGGCGGGGAGCCTGCGGTGCCCGGGCCGCGGGGCCGCGGTGCGCGGGGCCCGACGGTTGGTTGCCGGGAGATGAGCGGGCATCGCGGAGGTCTGCCCGGGTGGGCTCCGCGTGCGGTGCGGCCGTTACATGGCCGGGAGGAGGCGCGGCATGGCCGTCACCCCCGTGCGGCCCGGCGGGGCGGAGGCGAGGCAAGGGCGATGGTAACCGTCCTGCCCGTTACGCGCCGACCTCGTTGCGCCTGGTGTCATGACGGTTTCATCCGACTGACGCCGCCATGGCCGCACCGGTGAGCGGTGAGCGGTGAGCGGTGAGCGGTGAGCGGTGAGCGGTGAGCGGTGAGCGGTGAGCGGTGAGCGGTGAGCGGACTTGCCGTACCCCGTCCCCTCAGGAAACCCGATTTCCGCCAGGCGATGAGGGCCGCGCCCGACCCTGGGTGGGCGCAATACCGCATGTGGCCGGCGTTTTATCGAGAAGCCCCGGAAGACAGCTGAACGCCGACCGACATCGCCATCGCGCCCTCCCGGGGGGAGGGTCGGGCGCGGCCCGGGCTGGTCGCCCGGGCGGAAGGGTGGGGCCGGGGCCGCCCGGCCGACATCCCGCGGCGGCCGGCCGGACACGGCCGGCCCGGGCCGGGCTCCGCGGTCCCCTTGCGGGACCCGGTCCCGGACCGTGCTTCGCCAGGGGCGCCGCCGGCGGATCCGGGCCTCAGACCGGTGCGTTCTGGGCCATCAGCCAGGCGAAGAGCGCCGGGCGGACCGACTGGGCGCCGGAGCGGCGGGCGCCGTCGATCACCTCGCGCGCGGCCGAGAGGTCGACCGAGCGCAGCAGGCGCTTCACCGGGCCGATGGAGGCCGGGCGCATGGAGAGGCTGCGCAGGCCCATGGCCGCGAAGGCCAGCGCCTCGATCGGCCGGCCCGCATCCTCGCCGCAGAAGGACACCGGCACGTCGAAGGCCTCGCAGCGCTGCACGATCATCTCGATGAAGGTCAGGAAGCTCACGTTCAGCGTGTCGTAGCGCCGGCGCACCCGCTCGTTCTCGCGGTCGGCGGCGAAGAAGAACTGCTTGAGGTCGTTGCCGCCGATGGAGATGAAATCGGTGAGGCGGAAGAACTGGTCCGGCGCGAAGGCGAGGCTGGGGGTCTCCAGCATGGCGCCGATCTCGAGGCTCTCGGGCACCTGCCGGCCATGGGCGCGCTCGCTCTCCACCTCGCGCAGCAGCAGCTCGCGCGCGGTCTCGAACTCGTCGAGCTGGGCGACGAAGGGGAACATCACGCTCAGCGGCCGGCCCTTCGCCCCGCGCAGCAGCGCCTGGATCTGCATGCGCATCACCCCGCGCCGGTCGAGACCGACACGGATCGCGCGCCAGCCGAGCGCCGGATTCGGCTCCTCCTGGCGCTTCATGTAGGGCAGCACCTTGTCCGAGCCGATGTCGAGGGTGCGGAAGATCACCCGCTTGCCCTTCGCCGCATCCAGTACGCGGGAGTAGAAGCTCGCCTGGTCCGAGCGCCGCGGCACGGAGGAGCGGATGAGGAACTGCAGCTCGGTGCGGTAGAGGCCGACACCCTCGGCACCGCAGGTGCCAAGGCTGGGAAGGTCGGCCATCAGGCCGGCATTCATCATCAGGTTGATGCGGGTGCCGTCGATCGTCTCGGCCGGCAGGTCGCGCAGCGCGGCATAGACCTCCTTGGCCTGGGCGCGCATCGCCACCTTCTCGTGGAACGCCTTGTACACGGTCTCCTCGGGACGCAGATGCGCCACACCCTCGTCGCCGTCCACGAGGATCCGGTCGCCGTTCTGCGCCTCGCGGGTGATGCGCGCGGCCTGGATGACCAGCGGGATGGCGAGGGCGCGGGCCACCACGGCGGCATGGCTGCCGACGGAGCCCTCCTCCAGCACGACACCGCGCAGGGAGCGGCCGTAGTCCAGCAGGTCGGCCGGGCCGATGTTGCGCGCCACCAGAACCGCGTCGTCGGGCAGGCCGGCGCCGCCGTTCTGCTGGCCGGCCACGTGGCGCAGCAGGCGGTTGGCGATGTCGTCGAGGTCGTGCAGGCGCTCGCGCAGGTAGGGGTCGGTGATGCGCTCCATGCGGCTGCGGGTGGCGGACTGCTCCTTCTCCACCGCAAGGATGGCGGAGAGGCCGCGGTCGATGCTCTCCTCCATCCGGCGCAGCCAGCCCTTGTCATGGGCGAAGAGCCGGTAGGCCTCCAGCACCTCGCGGTGCTCGCCCGCGGGGGAGAGCATGTCGCTCTCCAGCATGCGGTCCACCTCGAGGCGCAGTTCGCGCACCGCGGCATGCAGCCGGGCGCGCTCCACCTCGGGGTCTTCGGCCACCGGCACCGAGGCGACGATGTTGGGCTCGTGCAGCACCACCGTGCCCTCGCACACGCCCTCCTGCGCGGAGAGGCCCTTGGCGAAGAACGGCCGGCGGTGGGTGGCGGCCATCTCCATCGCGCCGGGGCCGAGGAAGGCGCCGAGCTCGGTCATCTCGGCGATGACCATGGCGACGATCTCCAGCCCGTGGATCTCGTCTTCGGTGAAGCGGCGCGGCTCGCGGGTCTGGACCACGAGCACGCCGAGCACCTCGCCCACGCGCTGGATCGGCACGCCGAGGAAGGAGGAGTAGAGTTCCTCGCCGGTTTCCTTGAGGTAGCGGAAGCCCTTCTCGTTGGGTGCATCGGCGGTGTTGACAGGCTCGGCCTGCTCGGCGATGCGCCCCACGAGGCCCTGGCCCACGCGCAGTGTGGAGACATGCACGGATTCCTTGCGCAGGCCTTCGGTGGAGCAGAGCTCGAGGGTCTTCTCGTCGCGCTTGAGGTAAACCGAGCAGACCTCGGTCGCGAGCGACCGGGCGATCATCGAGGTGATGCGGTCAAGCCGCTCCTGTCCCTCGCCCGGCTCGGCCATGACCTGGGACAGGCGCTTGAGCAGGATGCGCGACTCTACGCCCCCGTTCTCACCCGGGCCTTCCGGCCCGGGCCCGCTCTCTTCCGGCATGTCGTCCGGCATGGCTCGTCCCCCGGCGCATCGCGCTTCCCTCAGGCAGCCTTTTCCAGCCCGAAGGCATCATGCAAGGCCTGAACGGCCAGTTCCATGTATTTCCGGTCGATCAGCACCGAGACCTTGATCTCGGAGGTGGTGATCACCTTGATGTTGACACCCTCGGCGGCGAGCGTGGCGAACATCTTCTGCGCCACGCCGGAATGCGAGCGCATGCCGATGCCCACGATCGAGACCTTGGCGGTCTCGGTGTCGGTCACCACCTCGCGGAAGGCGAGCTTGCCATCGGCCAGCGCGGCGTCGAGCGCCTTGCGGGCGCGGGCCACCTCGTCGACCGGGCAGGAGAAGGTCATGTCGGTGAGACCGTCCTCGGAGATGTTCTGCACGATCATGTCGACATTGATGCCGGCCTCGGCGAGCGGGCCGAAGATGCCTGCGGCCACGCCCGGGCGGTCGGCCACGCCGATCAACGTCACCTTGGCCTCGTCGCGGCTGTAGGCGACGCCGCTGACCACATTGCTTTCCATGATCTCCTCCTCTGCACAGACGAGCGTTCCCGGCTCGTCCGAAAAGCTCGACAGCACCTGCAGGCGCACGTTGTAGCGCATCGCGAGCTCGACAGACCGGGTCTGGAGCACCTTGGCACCGAGGCTGGCGAGCTCGAGCATCTCCTCGTAGGCGATGCGCTGCAGCTTGCGGGCCTTCTGGGTGATGCGCGGGTCGGTGGTGTAGACCCCGTCCACGTCGGTATAGATGTCGCAGCGCTCGGCGCCCAGCGCCGCGGCGAAGGCCACGGCCGAGGTGTCGGAGCCGCCGCGGCCCAGCGTGGTGATGCGCCCCTCCGGGCTGATGCCCTGGAAGCCGGCGATCACCGCGTGCAGGCCCTCGTCGAACTTCTGCGCCAGCGCCGTGGTGTCGATCTCCTCGATGCGCGCGGCACCGTGGGCGGAGGTGGTGCGCAGCGGCACCTGCCAGCCCTGCCAGGAGCGGGCGGGCACGCCGATCTCCTGCAGCGTCAGCGCCATCAGCCCGGCGGTCACGTTCTCGCCGGAGGAGACGACGGCATCATACTCGCGCGCGTCGTAGAAGGGCGAGACCTCGCGCACCCAGCCCACCAGCTCGTTGGTCTTGCCCGACATGGCCGAGACGACGACCGCGACGTCGTAGCCGCGCTCGACCTCGCGTTTCACCTTCTCGGCGGCATTGCGAATGCGGGACAGGTCGGCGACAGACGTGCCGCCGAATTTCATCACGAGCCTTGGCATGGCAGGGGGGTCCTCATCCACCTGAAAATCCGGGCCGTCATACAGGCACCGGAGGAAGGCTGCAAGCTCAGCTCGTCTTCCGCGTGTTCCACGGCAGCGGGGTGATGGGGATTTCGTCCTCGATGAGGGCGCGGGCCTCCTCGCCGCTCGCCTCGCCGTAGATGGCGCGGCGCGGGGCCTCGCCCTCATGGATGCGGCGGGCCTCGCGGGCAAAGTCGCGGCCCACGTTGTCGGCATCGCGCTCCACCCGGCGGCGCAGCTCGGCGATCATCTGCTCGGCGGGCGAGGCGGGCGCGCTCAGCGGGCGCTCGGGCGCCTTCGGCTCCGGCGCGGGCTCGGTGGAGACACGCGGCGCCATGATCGACTTCTCGACCTTCGAGGAGCCGCAGACGGCACAGCTCAGGTGGCCCGCGGCACGCAGGGTCTCGTAGGCCTCGCTCGACTGGAACCAGCTGTCGAACACATGGCCGTCGGAACAGCGAAGGGCGTAACGGATCATGGCGGCGACTCTCAACTCCTTGACCTCCAATAAATATGTGACGGGAAGATGAATGCAATCCTGCTTTGGCGGCGCGAAAGCCTCTGCTATTGAGGGAGGATTGCGCATTTCCTGCAACCGAGAGGAGAGACATGCCCCTGCGCCTGTGGCCCTTCGCCGTGATGATCCTGCCGCTGGCGGCCTGTGCCGCCCTGCTGGCCTGGCAGGGCACGCCGCCGCTGCTCACGGGGGCGCTGCTGCTGGTGCTGGGCGTGGTGCTGGCGCTGCTCACCCTCGCGGTGGCCGGCCACCAGCACGAGCCCGATGCGGCCCCCCCGCCCGGAGCCGACAGCACGCAGTTCCTGCGCGCGGGCATGGGGCGCGAGCTGATGGAGCTGCTGCCCCAGCCGCTGTTCCTCATCGAGCAGGGCGGGCGCATCGGCTATGCCAACCTCGCGGCGCGCGACATGTTTCCCCGCCTCTCCCAGGCGCGGCACTTCGCCAACCTGCTGCGCGCGCCGGCCTTCGTGGAGGCGGTGAACGCCGCCTTCGAGGCCGACGAGGTGCAGGAGGCGGAATTCGTGCTCTACCAGGGGGGCGAGCTGCACCTGCGCGCCCATGTCTGCCCCACCCGGGGCGAGCTGGCCGATGCCGGCGCCCCGGTGCTGGTACTGGTGGAGGACCGCACGCATGACCGCAAGATCGAGGCGCTGCGCTCGGATTTCATCGCCAACGCGAGCCATGAGCTGAAGACGCCGCTCGCCTCCATCCTCGGCTCGATCGAGACCCTGCAGGGCCCGGCGCGCGACGACCCGGCCGGCCAGGCGCGCTTCCTCGCGCTGATGGCCCGGCAGGCCGAGCGCATGAAGCGGCTGGTGGAGGACCTGCTGTCGCTGAGCCAGATCGAGCTCGGCGAGCATCTCGCGCCGCGCACGGAATGCGACCTCGTCGACGCCGCGCGCGAGGCGGCCGCCGCCGTCTCGCCGCTGATGAAGAAGCAGGGGGTCACGCTGGAGACCGCCCTGCCCGCCGCCCCGCACCCGGTGCGCGGCGACCGCGACCAGCTCATCCAGGTGTTCGTCAACCTGCTGGAAAACGCGCTGAAATACGGCAGGCCGGAGGGCCGGGTGGTGCTCGCCTCCGCCGATGACGACCCCCGCTTTCCCGGCATGTGGGGCGTGAGCGTGATCGACGACGGCCCCGGCATCGCGCGTGAGCACGTGCCGCGGCTGACCGAGCGCTTCTACCGCGTCTCGGCCAAGGCCAGCCGCGACAAGGGTGGCACCGGTCTGGGCCTCGCCATCGTCAAGCACGTGCTCAACCGGCACCGGGGCGAGCTGCAGATCGAGAGCGCACCCGGGGCGGGCAGCCGATTCACCGTGCGGGTTCCGAAGGGGCCCGAGTCGGTGTCACAAACGGTGACGCCCGAGGCGCAGCAGAATATTCCTAGTTGAATTTCAGGCACTTGCACTGTCACAATTCTGAAAACCAAGTGCAATAAAACCGCGGCAACGCATCACTAGGGTGCGGCCACGGTCCAGCGCCCGAGAGCGTACGGCCTGAAACGCATTCCGACCACGGAGAAGCTCAGTGAACACCACCCGTATCCTCGCGATCGCTGCCGCGGCCACGCTCGCCGCCGGCGTTGCCTCCGCCCGGGACCAGATCCGCATCGTCGGTTCCTCGACCGTCTTCCCCTTCACCACCGCCGTGGCCGAGCAGTTCGGCCAGGCCACCGGCAACCCGGTTCCGGTCGTCGAGTCCACCGGCACCGGTGGCGGCATGAAGCTGTTCTGCGCCGGCGTCGGCGCCGAGTTCCCGGACTTCACCAACGCCTCGCGCCGCATGAAGCCCTCCGAGTTCGAGATGTGCCAGGAGAACGGCGTCACCGACGTGGTCGAGATGAAGGTCGGCTTCGACGGCATCGTGGTGGCCAACGCGATGGAAGGCCCGACCTTCTCGCTCACCCTCGGCCAGATCTGGACCGCGCTCGCCGCCAACGGCCCGAAGCCGGCCACCTGGAACGAGGTCGACCCGGCCCTGCCCGCCACCAAGATCGAGGTTCTCGGCCCCCCGCCGTCCTCCGGCACCCGTGACAGCTTCGAGGAGCTGGCCATGGAGCACGGCTGCGAGATGGCCGGCGGCGACGACTGCGGCAAGACCGGCATGGAGATCCGCCAGGACGGCGTCTACGTCGAGTCCGGCGAGAACGACAACCTGATCGTCTCCAAGCTCGAGGCCAACCCGAACGCCCTCGGCATCTTCGGCTTCTCCTACCTCGACCAGAACGCCGACCGCCTGAAGGGCTCGTCGATCGACGGCATCGAGCCGACCTTCGACACCATCGCCGAGGGTGAGTACGAGATCTCCCGCTCGCTCTACGTCTACGTGAAGAAGGCCCATGTCGGCGTGATCCCGGGCATGGAGGAGTTCCTGTCCGAGTACGTGTCCGAGCAGGCTTCCGGCGAAGACGGCTACCTGGTCGACAAGGGCCTGATCCCGCTGCCGGCCGAGGCGCACGAGACCCAGGCCGAGGCGGTGACCGCGCTCACCACCATCGACGCTTCCGTCCTGAACTGAGCCCGGCTCAGATGAGACCCGCCGGGGAGCGATCCGCGCTCCCCGGCCCCCGACCGGCCGGGCGGCACGCCCCGGGCCACGCCCTCGGGAGCCCTCGGACAGCTCCGAGCCCCGCCCAATCCGAAAGCGACCGGGATTCATGCTGGGAACCACCTTCCTCCCTCTCCTGCCCCTTGCCGGGCTGATTGTCGCCGCGATCGCCATCGCGGTTTTCGTGATGGGCCGGAACCGGGCCGTCGCCGTGGCCGGCGGGCAGATGTCGCGGCTGCATTCGCGCCCGGGCTACCACGGGCTCTACTGCCTGATGTGGACGCTGCTGGCCGGCATCGGCGTGCTCCTGGTGCTGAGCACCGGCTGGGCGATGCTGATCGACAACGCGCTGCATGCCGACATCCGCGCCGCCCTGCCCGATGTCTCCGCCGTCGAGGCCGACCTGATCCTCTCCGATGCGCAGCGCATCGCCGCGGGCACCGTCGCCTCCGGCACCGACGCGCTGCGCGAGCAGATCGCCGCGAGCTACGCCGCCGCCGACGCGCTGCGCCTGTGGGTGACGCTCGCCGCCTCCGTGCTGGCCGCCGCCGGGGCCGCCGCCCTCACCTTCCGCCAGATCACCCCGCAGTTCCGCGCCCGCAACCGCTCGGAGCGCTTCCTGCGCATCATCCTGATGGTCTGCGCGGCCATCGCCATCCTCACCACCATCGGCATCGTGCTGAGCCTGATCTCGGAGACGCTGCAGTTCTTCGCCAACATCGGCTGGCGGGTGGACAAGTTCCTCTTCGGCACCAACTGGAGCCCGCTCGCCGGCGTGCAGGAAGGCAAGCTGGACCCGAACCGCGTCGGCGCCATCCCGCTCTTCGTGGGCACGCTGATGATCACCGGCATCGCCATGCTGGTGGCGGTGCCCGTGGGCCTCTTCGCCGCCATCTACCTGTCGGATTTCGCCAGACCGGCAGTGCGCGCCTGGGCCAAGCCGATGCTCGAGATCCTCGCCGGCATCCCCACGGTGGTCTACGGCTTCTTCGCCGCCATCACCGTGGCGCCGGTCATCCGCTCGGCGGGCGAGAGCATCGGGCTCAACGTCGCCTCCGAGAGCGCGCTGGCCGCGGGCGTGGTGATGGGGATCATGATCATCCCCTTCATCTCCTCGCTCTCCGACGACGTGATCAACGCCGTGCCGCAGAGCCTGCGTGACGGCTCCTACGGGCTCGGCGCCACCCGGGCCGAGACCATCCGCCAGGTGGTGCTGCCCGCCGCGCTGCCGGGCATCGTCTCGGCCGTGCTGCTGGGCGTGAGCCGCGCCGTGGGCGAGACGATGATCGTGGTGATGGCCGCCGGACAGGGCGCCAACCTCACCGCGAACCCGCTCGAGGCGGTCACCACCGTGACGGTGCAGATCGTGATGCTTATCACCGGCGACACCGAGGCCACCGTGGCCGCGGGCCCGGCCTTCACCCTGGGCTTCACGCTGTTCTGCATCACGCTGCTGCTCAACATGATTGCGCTGCGCATCGTGCGCAAATACCGCGAACTTTACGACTGAGGGGCCGGACACAATGGTCGACATGAGCATACTCTCCGCCCATCACGGCTCCGCGGCGGCCGCGAGCCGGATGCGCAAGCGCCACATGGCGCAGATGCGGCTGAAGGCCTACGGCATCATCGCCCTCGTTCTGGCCGGGCTCGCGCTGGTTGCGCTGCTGTGGTCGGTGGTGGGCAAGGCCGCGCTGGTGGTCACCGAGAGCTACATCACCCTGCCGGTCGAGATCACCGAGAGCGAGGTGGACCCCGACAACCTGCGCGCCGCAAACTGGAACGGCCTGCGCCAGGACGCGCTGCGCGCCGCCTTCCCCGACGTGTCGGGCCGCACGGCGCGCCGCGCGCTCGGCGAGCTCACCTCCGCGGGCTCCGCCTTCGAGCTGCGCGACCGGGTGGAGGCGAACCCCGCGCTGATCGGGCAGACCATCGAGTTCCCCTTCCTCGCCTCCGACGACGTGGACCTCTACCTCAAGGGCGTCTTCGGCCTGCCCGAGCCGGTGGAGCACGGCGGTTCGCTCACCGTCACGGTGGACGGCGACGAGGCGGAGCTGGCGAGCTCGGCGGATGATTTCGCCATCATCCTGCCCGCGGTGCATGCCCGGCTGAACGCCGATGCGGCGCAGCTGCGCGTGCAGGCCGCCCGCCAGCAGAACGGCATCGACGTGGTGGGCGAGGAGCTCGCCGCCGCCACCGACGAGGAGACCCGCGCCGGGCTGCAGGACCGTATCGACACCTACACCGCCACGCGCGACCAGCTCCTCGGCCGGGCCGAGGCGCTGGAGCGGAGCGCGGAAAACCCCGACGGGCTGCAGGAGCTCACCACCTCCGACAGCTCGCTGATGGTGCGCATCGGCGCGGGCTGGGTGAAGGTGACGGAGGTCTCCGCGAGCCGCGCGCGCGGCGAGGTCATCGTGCCCCTGCCCGCGGCGGCCTCGGAGGGCGAGGTGCCGGCGGCCGACTGGCGCCTGCTGGTGAACGACACGCCCGAGATCACCCGGCGGGTGGACGACGCCCAGGGCGCCTGGCTGCAGAGCCTCGATGAGCGCGGCGCGGTCGCGCAGGTGTTCAACTGGCGCTTCCTGACCACCGGCAACAGCCGCGAGGCCGAGCTCGCCGGCATCTGGGGCGCGGCCGTGGGCTCGTTCTGGACCATGCTGGTGACCTTCTGCATCGCCTTTCCCATCGGCGTGCTCTCGGCGGTCTACCTCGAGGAATTCGCCCCGAAGAACCGCATCACCGATTTCATCGAGGTGAACATCAACAACCTCGCGGCGGTGCCCTCGATCGTGTTCGGCCTGCTCGGGCTCGCGGTGTTCCTCAACGTCTTCGGCATCCCGCGCTCGGCGCCGCTGGCGGGTGGCTTCGTGCTGGCGCTGATGACGCTGCCCACCATCATCATCGCGGCGCGCGCGGCCATCCGCGCCGTGCCGCCCTCGATCCGCGACGCGGCGCTGGGGCTCGGGGCCTCCAAGCTGCAGACCTCCTTCCACCACGTGATCCCGCTGGGCATGCCCGGCATCCTCACCGGCACGATCATCGGCATGGCCCAGGCCCTGGGCGAGACCGCGCCGCTGATCATGATCGGCATGGTCGCCTTCATCACCGGCGTGCCCGGCGGCGTGACCGACCCCGCGACTGCCCTGCCCGTGCAGGTCTACCTCTGGTCCGATTTCCCGGAGCGGGCCTTCGAGGCCAAGACGGCCGCCGCCATCTGCGTGCTGCTGATCTTCCTCGTGATCATGAACGCGCTGGCGGTTTTCCTGCGCAAACGCTTTGAACGGCGCTGGTAAGGTGCCAGATAGGATGGACCAGATGACCAACATGCGATTGAACGAGGGCAAGGTTGTGAACCGGGACGTTAAGATTCAGGCGCGCGGCGTGGACGTGTTCTACGGCAAGAGCCAGGCGATCAAGTCGGTGGATGTCGACATCCTCGACAAGACCGTGACCGCCTTCATCGGCCCCTCGGGCTGCGGCAAGTCCACCTTCCTGCGCTGCCTGAACCGGATGAACGACACGATCGAAAGCTGCCGCGTGGAAGGCGACATCCGCATCGACGACCAGGACATCTACGCCAGGGACGTCGACCCGGTGCAGCTGCGCGCCCGGGTGGGCATGGTGTTCCAGAAGCCCAACCCCTTCCCGAAGTCGATCTACGACAACATCGCCTACGGCCCGCGCATCCACGGGCTGGTGAACAAGAAGGCCGATCTCGACGACGTGGTCGAGCAGTCGCTGCGCCGCGCCTCGATCTGGGACGAGGTGAAGGACCGGCTCGACGCGCCGGGCACCGGCCTCTCCGGCGGCCAGCAGCAGCGCCTGTGCATCGCGCGGGCCATCGCCACCGCGCCCGAGGTGCTGCTGATGGACGAGCCCTGCTCGGCGCTCGACCCCATCGCCACCGCCCGCGTGGAGGAGCTGATCGACGATCTGCGCTCCTCCTTCTCGGTGGTGATCGTGACCCACTCGATGCAGCAGGCCGCGCGCGTGAGCCAGAAGACCGCCTTCTTCCACCTCGGCGACCTGGTGGAATACGACGACACCACGAAGATCTTCACCAACCCCAGCGACCAGAAGACCCAGGATTACATCACCGGGCGGTTCGGCTGAGTGAGAGGCGTTTTCCCGAGGAGGAGAGCAGCATGAGCCCGCATATCGTATCGGCTTTCGACGATGACCTGCTCGCGGTGCAGGCCAAGATCTCGGAAATGGGGGGGCTCTGCGAGGAGCTGCTCTCCAACGCGCTCGACGCGGTGGAGAACCGCGACCCCAAGCTCGCGGAGGAGGTCATCCTGCGCGACAAGCGGCTCGACCGGCTCGAGTTCGAGGTGGAGGAGCTGACCACCCGCATCATGGCGCTGCGCCAGCCGATGGCGCAGGACCTGCGGGTGCTGATCTCCTGCCTGAAGATGTCCGCCACGCTGGAGCGCATCGGCGATCTCGCGAAGAACATCGCCCGCCGGGCCATCTACCTCGCCGACCAGCGGCCGGCGAAGCTCTCCGCCTCGGTGGTGCGCATGGGGCAGCGCACGCTCCAGCAGCTCAACGAGGTGCTCGACGCCTATACCTCGCGCGACACGGCGCTGGCGGTGTCGGTGTGGCGGCGCGATGTGGAGGTCGACGAGATCTACAACTCGCTGTTCCGCGAGGTGGTGACCTACATGATGGAGGACCCGCGGACCATCGGCCTCGGCTCGCAGTTCCTGTTCATCGCCAAGAACCTCGAGCGCATCGGCGACCACACCACGCATATCGCCGAGATGGTGTACTACGTGGTCGAGGGCGAGCCGCTGGGCGACGACCGGCCCAAGGGCGAGCCGGTCTCGCTCGACGGCGTGGCGACCTGAGGGGAGGCGCGGCAGACCGATGGCAATTCGGGTTCTCGTGGTCGAGGACGAGGAGGCGCTGAGCGAACTCCTCTCGTACAACCTGGAAAAGGAGGGCTTCACCGTCACCGTCGCACCGGACGGCGAGGAAGCCCTGATGCTGGTGGAGGAAGACGGGCCGGACATCATCCTGCTCGACTGGATGCTGCCCAATGTCTCGGGGCTGGAGATCGCGCGGCAGATGCGCGCGCGGGTGCAGACCCGGGACATCCCGATCATCATGCTCACCGCCCGCGGCGCCGAGGAAGACCGCATCCGCGGCCTCGAGATCGGCGCGGACGACTATCTCACCAAGCCGTTCTCGATGTCCGAGCTGCTGGCGCGCATGCGCGCCGTCCTGCGCCGCACCCGGCCGACGCTGGCCGGCGACGTGGCGACCTTCGGCGACATCGTGCTCGACCGCGAGACCCGGCGCCTGCGCCGGGCGGGGCGCGAGGTGCATCTCGGCCCCACCGAGTACCGCCTGCTCGACGTGCTGATGCAGCGCCCGGGCCGGGTGTTCTCGCGCGAGCAGCTGCTCGACCGGGTGTGGGGCAACGAGGTCTACGTGGAGATCCGCACGGTCGACGTCCACGTCGGCCGGCTGCGCAAGGCGCTCAACCGCCGCGGCGACCGCGACCCGATCCGCACCGTGCGCTCCGCCGGCTACGCGCTCGACGAGACCTACCCCGGCTGAGCGCCCTGCCCCCGCCGGGCACGGTCCCGGACCGGGTCCCGCAAGGGGACCGCGGAGCCGGTCCCGGGCCGGAGCCCCCCTGCGGGCGCCTCCGGCCGGCGCGGGGTGGCAGGCCGGGCGCAAATACCCGCAGGGGAATGCGCCGGACGGGGCTTCGGCGCCTGAGCGCGCCGCCGCATCGGGCCTTCTGCCCCGGGGCAGGACGCAGGAGTCGTCCCGAACCTCCATCCCGATATCCGCTGCGCGCTGAGGGCCGCGCCCGACCCTGGGTGGGCGCGGGCCACGCCTGTGGTGGGCGGTTTATCTCAAAAGCTCCGGACGACGGCTGCGCGGCGGGCGACATCGCCATCGCGCCCTCCCGGGGGGAGGGTCGGGCGCGGCCCGGGCTGGTCGCCCGGGCGGAAGGGCTGAGCTCGGTACAATGCACCCGGCCGACATCCCGCGCAGGCCGGAGGGGCCCGCAGGGACCCGCCGGCCCGGGCCGGGCTCCGCGGTCCCCCTCCTGGGGGACCCGGTCCCGGACCGTGCTCCGGCATGAGCGCTCCGCCTGAAACGAGAAACGCGCCCCCGGGGTGCCGGGAGCGCGTTTCGAACAGGGGGTGGCGTGGGGGCTCAGCGGCCGCCGGAGCCGGAGCGGCGGTCGCGCCGGCTCGACATGGGCTGGAAGGCCACGGCCACATGGGCGTCGCAATAGGGCTTGCCGGGGGTGGCGGGCAGGCCGCAGAACCAGAACTCCTCGGTCGCGGGGTCGCCGATCGGCCATTTGCACGTGCGCTCGGTGAGCTGCATCAGGTCGAGCTTGCGCGCACGCTTCTCGATCTCGGTGAGGTTGGCGAGAGCCTCCGGGCTCACCTCGGCCATCGGCGGGGTGGGCGGCACCGGCTGGGACACCGGCATCGGGCGGCGCGGGGCCTCCTTGGCCACCGGGCGCTCGACGGGGGCGGCCTCGGCCACCTCCTCCTTCGGCTCGGGTGCGGCGCGCACCTGCGGCTCCGGGGCGGCGGCGGCTGCCGGCTTCGCCTCCTCCTTGGCCGCCCCCGCGGTGCGGTTCGACAGGCCCAGCCGGTGGACCTTGCCGATCACCGCATTGCGCGTGACGCCCCCGAGGGTCTTCGCGATCTGGCTGGCGCTCTTGCCCTCGTTCCACATGGTCTTGAGCTCTTCGACGCGCTCATCGGTCCAGGACATGACATATCTCCGTCGGGGATGGGGTCTCGTATTGTATCTCCGGACACGTCAGTTACAAGGTGCGCGGCGGATTTCCAAGCCCGGGAGACCCAAATGACACAGCTCACCCCGCAGATGCGCCCGATGGGCGAGCGCCGCTTCGGCCGCACCAACTGGCTCGGGCTGCGCACCCTGTGCCTGCGCGAGATAAAACGGTTCACCAATGTCTGGACCCAGACCCTCGCCGCCCCGATGGCGACGGCGGCGCTGTTCATGGGCGTGTTCATCCTCGCGCTCGGCGCGCGCCGCGGCGAGGTGATGGGCGTGCCCTTCGCCCAGTTCCTCGCCCCGGGCATCCTGATGATGACCGTGGTGCAGAACGCCTTCGCCAACACCTCCTCCTCGATCCTGATCTCGAAGATCCAGGGCAATATCATCGACACGCTGATGCCGCCGCTCTCGCCGGCCGAGATCCTCACGGGCTACGCGGTGGGCGGCGTGGCGCGCGGGCTGTTCGTGGCCGCGGCCGTGGCCGTGGTGGTGTTCGGCGCCACCGGCATCGTGCCGGCGCACCCGGGCTGGGCGCTGTTCTTCGTGCTCGCCGGCAGCCTGATGATGTCGCTCGCCGGCATCCTAGCCGCCATCCTCTCGGAGAAATTCGACCAGATGTCGGCGATCACCAACTTCATCGTGACGCCGCTGAGCTTCCTCTCCGGCACCTTCTACTCGCTCGAGACCCTGCCGGCCGCCTTCCGCGCCATCAGCCACGCCAACCCGATCTTCTACCTCATCGACGGGTTCCGCTACGGCGTGCTCGGCGTGTCGGACCGCGGGCCGCTGCTGGGCGCGGCGGTGCTCATCGTGGTGAACGCCGCCCTCTGGAGCCTCGCCTGGCGCTGGATCCGCAACGGCTATAAGCTCAAGAGCTGAGGCAGGGACACCGAGACCGACGCAGGCGAACCCGATGACCACCCCCACCCCCCGCCCGGAGCGCGCCGCCCACCGGCGCATCTCCACCGCGCTGTTCCTCGCCGGGTTCGCCACCTTCTCGCTCATCTACTGCACCCAGCCGCTGCTGCCGGAATTCTCCACCGAGTTCGGCATCGACCCGGCGACGAGCTCGCTCGCGCTCTCGCTCACCACCGGCTGCCTCGCCTTCTCCATCCTCGCCGCCGGCGCGCTGTCGGAGGCGGTGGGCCGGCGCGGGCTGATGTTCGTCTCCATGGTGGGGGCGGCGCTGCTCAACCTCGTCTCGGCCGCCTCGCCCTCCTGGGAGCTGCTGCTGATCGCCCGGGCCTGCGAGGGGCTCGTTCTGGGCGGCGTGCCCGCGGTCGCCATGGCCTACCTCGCCGAGGAAATGCCCCCCGAGCGCCTCGGCCGCGCCATGGGCCTCTACGTGGGCGGCACCGCCTTCGGCGGCATGATCGGCCGGGTGGCGATCGGCGCGCTCACCGAGGCGACCTCCTGGCGCATCGCGCTCGGCTCCATGGCGGCGGTGGACCTCGTGGTCGCCTTCGGCTTCCTCGCCCTCGCCCCCGCCTCGCGCAACTTCGTGCGCCGCCCGGGGCTGAACCCGCGCCTGCACCTCACCGCCTGGGCCACCCACCTGCGCCACCGCGAGCTGCCCTTCCTGTTCCTCACCGGCTTCCTGTCGATGGGCGCCTTCGTGACCATCTACAACTACGCCGGCTACCGCCTGCTCGAGGCGCCCTACAGCCTCAGCCAGGCGCAGATCGGGCTGATCTTCCTCACCTACATCTTCGGCATCCTCGCCTCCTCCTCCGCCGGCGCGCTGGCCGACAGGCTGGGCCGCCCGCCCGTGGTGCTCACCGGCGTCGCGGTGATGCTGGCAGGCATGCTCGCCACGCTCTCCTCGGCGCTGTGGCTGATCATCGGCGGCATCGCGGTGATCACGGTGGGGTTCTTCATGGTGCATTCGGTGGCGAGCGGCTGGGTGGGCCGGCTGGCGAGCACCAACCGCAGCCACGCCGCCTCGCTCTACCTGCTGGCCTATTACGTGGGCTCCAGCGTGATGGGCTCGCTCGGCGGCTGGGCCTGGCACGAGGGGGAATGGCCGGCGGTGATCACCTTCTGCGGCGTGCTGGCGCTCGGGGTCGGCGCCATCGCCCTGCGGCTGCGCCGGGTGGGGCGGGCCTGAGGCGGGCTGCGCTCAAACTACAGGCAGGTTTTCCGCGCCCGCCCGTTCTCAGGGCAGCACATTACAAAAAAGCATGACTTCGCACCGCGAATGCAATGGCGCGGCGCGAAAGCCCTCCCCTATCCTCGGCTCATGAACAGGCGGCAGCGGCGCGAGAGCCCGCGAGTCGCCGGGAAAGAACCGCAGGGAAGGTGGAGAACCCGTGTCCGACCGCGTCTACCTCGACTACAGCCAGGCCGAGCTCGACCGTGCCTATGACCAGCGCGTCTGGGCGCCGGATGCCTCGGAATGCATGGCTCGCTGGGCCGAGGAGGCCGAAACCCTGCGCCGCCCGCCGCTGTGGCAGGAACAGGCCTGGGGGCCGGAGCCGCACCAGAACCTCGACATCTTCCGCCCCGAAGCCGCGGCCGGCCCCCTGCCCGTGCATATGCACATCCACGGCGGCGCCTGGCGCATCCAGTCGAAGGAGGACGCCGCCTTCCTCGCCCCGGCGATGACCGGCGCGGGGCAGGTCTTCGTCGCCCCCGGCTTCGGCAAGCTGCCCGCGCTCACCATGCCGCAGATGGTCGAGGAACTCGCCCGCGCGCTGGAATGGGTGCAGGACAACATCGCCCGCTTCGGCGGCGACCCGGCGCGCATCCTGCTCTCGGGCCATTCCTCGGGCGCGCATCTCGCCGCCTGCCTCGCCACGCTCGACTGGGCGGCGCGGGGCCGGCCGGCGCCGATGGCGGCACTCGTCTGCATCTCGGGCGGCTACGACCTCGAGCCGGTGCTGCTGAGCGCGCGGCGCAGCTACATCCACCTCTCGGCGGAGGAGGCGGCGCGGCTCAGCCCGCCGCGCCAGGCCGGTGCCATCCCCTGCCCGGTCACGGTGCTCTGGGGCTCGCAGGAGAGCCCCGAGTTCATCCGCCAGGGCGAGGCCTTCGTTGCGGCACTTGCCCGGGCCGGGCGGCTGAAACACAGCGAAGTGATTGCAGGCGCCAATCATTTCCGCATTCTCGACCACATGGCCCGTCCGGGCGGCGCCGTGCACCGCGCCATCTGCGCCGCCCTTCCCGGACAGGCCCCGGCGCCACGCGAGGAGGTCAGCAGCAGATGAGCGGTTCGAGACGGGCGGAGATCGCCGGCGGGGGCATCGGCGGGCTGGCGACGGCCGCGGCGCTGGCGCGCAAGGGCTGGCAGGTGCGGGTGCACGAACGCGGCGAGCGCCTGCGCGACACCGGCGCCGGCATCTACATCTACGAGAACGGCATGAAGGTGCTGGAGACGCTGGGCGCGGCCGAGGCCGCCATCGCCGGCTGCTCCCGCGCCACCACCCGCGAGATGCGCGACGGGCGCAACCGCGTGCTCTCCGTGCACCGCTGGGGGTCGAGCGGGCGGGTGTATTCCGTGCTGCGCCAGCAGCTCATCGAGGCGCTGGCCGGGGCTGCCACCCGGGCGGGCGCCGAGATCGTCACCGGCTCGGAGGCGGTCTCCGCCACGCCCGACGGCACCATCACCTTCGCGAGCGGGGCGGCGGCGGAGGCCGATCTTGTGGTGGCGGCGGACGGCGTGAACTCCCGCATCCGCGACGGGCTGGGCATCGCCACCCGGCGGCGCAACATGCCCGACGGCGCCATCCGCCTGCTCATCCCCAAGACCCCCGACGAGATCGCCCTGGGCGACACCGGCACCACGGTGGAGAACTGGCAGGGCAGCCGCCGCATCCTCGTGACCCCGGTCTCCGACACCGAGCTCTACATCGCGCTCACCATGCTCGACAGCGACACCACCGGCAAGGCCACCCCCGTGGACGTGGAGAGCTGGGCCGCATACTTCCCCCACCTGCGCCCGCTCATCGAGCGGCTGGGCCCGGGCGGGCGCTATGACCGGTTCGGCCATGTGAAGCTGGGCAGCTGGTCGAAGGGCCGGGTGGCGGTGCTGGGCGATGCCGCGCATGCCATGCCGCCCAATCTCGGCCAGGGCGGCGGCACGGCGATGATGAACGGGCTCGCGCTCGCCACCCATCTCGAGGGCGCGGCCGACATCCCGGCCGCCCTCGCCGCCTGGGAGCGCGCCGAGCGCCCGATCACCGAGCACACCCAGCGCATGTCCATCTTCTTCGGCCGGCCGGCGAGCTGGCCGGTGCCCCTGCAGCGCGGCTTCTTCAACATCCTGTCGAAGTCCCGCAAGGTGGGCGAGCTGCGCACCAGAACCGCCAGGCACATCCCCACCGGAACCGCCTGAGCCCAACAGAGGAGTAAGTCACATGGCCCGACTGCGCCACATCGCCATCATGGTCAAGGATCTCGACGCCGCGACGAAGTTCTACCGGGACGTGTTCGAGTTCGAATACGCGGGCTCCGAGACCATCGGCGCCGGCACCGCCAACTACCTCACCGACGGGGTGATCAACCTCGCGCTGCTGCATTTCTCCGACAAGACGCCGGAAGAGATGGCCGCCATGGCCGGGCTCAACCATTTCGGCATCCAGGTCGATGACGTGGCCAAGTACGAGGAGCGCATCAACGACGCCGGCGGCTGCTTCTTCTTCGAGCTTGCCGGCTCCAAGCAGGGCAACGCCGAGCGCAAGTACAAGGACCCCGAAGGCGTGGTCTTCGACGTCTCGAAGCACGGCTGGACCGGCACGGACGGGCGCGTCGAGCCCGAAGCGGCGGAATGACCCCGAAGCTGGAGCTGCGCGGCGTCGCCAAGGCCTTCGGGGAGAAGGGCTCGCCCACCCGCGTCACCGCGGTGCGCGACCTCTCCTTCACCGTGGCCGCGGGCGAGCTGGTGGCCGTGGTCGGGCCCTCGGGCTGCGGCAAGTCCACCATCCTCAACATGGTCTCGGGGCTCTACGGCCCCAGCGAGGGCGCGGTGCTCATCGACGGGGCGGAGGTGAAGGGCCCGCGCTCCGAGGTGGGCTTCATGCTCCAGAAGGACCTGCTGCTGCCCTGGCGCACGGTGATCGAGAACGTCGAGTTCGGCCTCGAGACCCGCAAGCTGCCGAAGGCCGAGCGGAGGCGCATCGCCCGGGCCGAGCTGCGCCGCATCCGGCTGGAGGAGTTCGCCGACAGCTACCCCTACCAGCTCTCGGGCGGCATGCGGCAGCGGGTGGCGCTGGCGCGCACGCTCGCCATCTCGCCCGAGCTGGTGCTGCTCGACGAGCCCTTCTCCGCCCTCGATGCCCAGACCAAGCTGGTGCTGCAGAAGAGCTTCTCGCGCACGCTTTCCGAGAGCGGGCTGAGCTGCCTGCTCATCACCCACGACTTGCAGGAGGCGGTGATCATGTCCGACCGCGTGGTGGTGCTGAGCGGCCGCCCGGGCACCGTGGTCGACACCTTCGCCGTCGACCTGCCGCACCGCGACGACCCGCTGGCGCGCTCCACCCTGCCCGCCACGCAGGCCTACGTGAAACGTCTCTTCGACACGCTGCACATCGCCGAAGGCGCCGCCTGAGAGAGCGCCGGCACCCCACCCAACAGAGAGGTCCAACAGGAATGTCCCGCTTCCCCAGCATGAAGGCCTTCGCCGCCGCGGCGCTTGCCGCGCTCATCGCCACTGCCGCGCCCGCGGCGGAAAAGCTCACCTATCTCTTCCCCGCGCCCGACTTCCTGCCCGCCTTCACCCCCTACCAGGTGGCCAAGGCGAAGGGCTATTACACCGATGCCGGCATCGACGTGACCTTCCAGGTGGGCAAGGGCGGCGCCGACGTGGCCAAGCAGGTCGCCCTCGGCAACGTCGAGATGGGCTCGGGCATCGGCGACACGCCGATCATCGTGCGCGCCAACGGCCTGCCGGTGAAGGCGGTGGCGCTGCTGGGCGGCAAGGCGCTCACCCAGATCATCATCCGCACCGAGAGCGGCGCCACCGACATCGCCTCGCTCAGGGGCAAGCGCATCGGCGTGATGGCCTTTCAGGACACCACCTACTACAACCTGCTCGCCGCCCTCGCCGCCGCCGGCCTCAGCCGCGACGACGTGGACATCCAGGCCGTGGGCCCGGCCGGCGTGGTGCAGCTGATGATCTCGGGTGATCTCGACGCCATCTCCGGCACGCCGGACTGGGCGGCCGCCATCGAGGGCGCGGGCGTGGCGCTCGAGGTGAAGACCATCAACGACTACATCCCCGCCATGGCCCAGGCCGTGCTCGCCTCCGATTCCACCATCGAGGACAAGCCGGAGCTGGTGCGCGGCTTCGTCGCCGCCACCCTGCACGGGCTCTCCGACGTGATGGAAGACCCCAAGGGCTCCGCCGAGCTGCTGGCGAAAACCCTGCCGCAGTTCGAGGGCAAGGCCGCGATGCTCGAGGACATCATGAAGCGCTACACCGAGCTGGTCTATGCCGTGCCCGAGGGCACGAAGCTGGGCGTGTTCGACCCCGAGCGCATCGCCGCGGTGCAGGATTTCTACGCCGAGCACGAGATCATCACCTCCACCACCCCGGTGGAAGACCTCTACACCAACGCTTTCGTGGAATGAGCCCGCGCGGGCCGGGACAGGAGAGCACAGGACATGACCATGGCCATAGATGACACCGCCGCCCGGCCCGACACGGCGGCCCCGCGCCGCCGGGCCAGCCTCGCGGCCCTGATCGGGCTGGGCCCGCGCGACCTCGCGCTGATCCTCGCGGTGGCGCTTGTCGCCATCGCCGCCTGGGAGTTCGTGCCGCCCGCCCTCGGCGTGTCGCGCTACATCATCCCCACCTTCTCGCAGTGCCTCGCCGAATTCGGCGCCATGGTCACGCGCGACAATCTCTTCGGCCACACCCTGCACACGCTGGGCACGGCGGTGGCGGGCTTCCTGCTCGGCTCGGCCTTCGGGGCGGCCTGCGGCTATGCGCTCGGCCTCTCGCCGCTGGCCGAGCGCACGCTCTCGCCCTACATCCTCGCGCTGCAGATCGCGCCGAAAGTGGCCTTCGCGCCGCTGTTCATCATGTGGTTCGGCTACACCTTCGTGCCCGGCCTGCTGGTGACCATGCTGGTGGTGTTCTTCCCCATCCTCGTGAACGTGCTGCAGTCGATGAAGACGGTGGACCGCGACCTGGTGAACCTCGCCCGCGTCTACCACATGTCGCGCTTCGCGATCTTCCGGAAGATCGAGCTGCCCTCCTCGCTGCCCAACCTCTTCGCCGGCCTGCGCATCGGCTCCACCCTCGCGGTGATCGGCGTGACGGTGGGCGAGCTGGTGGGCGGCAACTCCGGCCTCGGCTTCCTCATCACCTACGGCGAGGGCCAGGCCAACACCGCGATGGTGTTCAACGCCATCGGCATGCTCACCGTGATCGGCATCGCGCTCTACGCCGTGGTCGCCCGGCTGGAAACCCGCGTGCTGCACTGGATCCGCCGGAGCTGACCCCGCCAGGGTTGACAGCACCCTGCCGGCGCGGAACGCTGCTCGCGATGGCGTGATCAGCGTGCGGGAGGGGGAAGCGGATGAGCTGGACACCGGGCTGGAGGGCCAACGCGACAAGCGGCAAAGTTCCGAAGGCCCGCAAGCGCCTCTGGGCGGACCGCACCCGCAGCCCTGCGAGCCCGTGGCGCGGAAGCGGGTGGCGGCTCACCCCCGGCCGGAGCCTGCTCGTGTTCAACTACGGCCAGTTCGTGTTCTTCCTGCTCATCCTCTGGTGGCTCGCCGACCAGCTGATGCGGAACGGGGAATCCGCACTCTCCCCGCTCCTGATTTTCGTCCTTGCCATCTGCCTGGCGTACCGAGCCGTCGAGCTTCTGCTGCGGACCCACGTCTACGGCGTGTCGTGGAAGGACGGCCGGCTGTTCCTGCGCAACCGCTTCGGACGGAGGGTGGAGCAGGAGATCACGGAGGTCGTGCGCATCACCCCGCCGAACCGCCCTGAACTGGTGCATGTCCTCGTTTTCCATGACGGCACCAGCTTCCCCCTTTTGGGCGGCTTCGACGGGCTCGACGATCTCCTCTCCGCCATAGGCAAGCGGCCGGGCCTCCCGGCCTGACCCTGCCCGCCTAGCCCTCCTGGAAGGCGCGCATCAGCAGGCGGGCGGCAGGCAGCAGCGTGCCGGTGGGGCGGCGCACGAGGGCGAGCTCGCGCCGCCAGGCCCCGCCTTCCAGCTCCAGCGCCACCAGCATGCCGGCCGTCACCTCCACCGCGATGGAGGCGCCGGTGAGCATGGTGAGCAGGTCCGAGCCGCCCACGATGGCTTTCAGCACATGCACCGAGTTCGACGAGATCTGCGGCTGCGGCGCGGCGACGCCCGCGCGGCGGAAGAAGTTCTCGTAGCCATACCAGATCGCGTTGCCGCGCTCGGGCATCGCCCAGGGGAAGGCGGCCACGTCCTCCACCGTCACCCGCCCGCCGAGGCTCAGCGGGTGGCCGGCGCGGGCCACCACGTTCACCACCTCCGAGCCCAGCGGCTGCACCAGCAGGTCCACCTCGCCCTCCGGCTTGCCCAGCACGGCGAAATCCACCTCGCCGCGCTGCACGGCGGCGAGGATCTGGTCGCCCGAACCCTCGACGATGCGGATATGCACGTCAGGCGAGCTCGCCTGCGCCCGCGCCACCGCGCGCGGCAGCATCACCGGCGCCACGCTGGGCACGATGCCCACCCGCACATGGCCGGTGGCAGCCCCGTTGAGCAGGTCGATCTCCTCGATCACCCGGTTGGTCTCGAACTCCATCAGCTCCGAGTGGCGCAGCAGCACCCGGCCGAAGGACGTGGGCTCCATGCCGCCCGAGTGCCGCACGAAAAGCTGCACGCGCAGCCGGCTTTCCAGCCGCTTCAGCGAGCGGCTCAGCGCCGGCTGGGTCATCCCCATCGCCTGCGCCGCGGCACCGATGCTGCCGAGGCGGCAGACGCTCAGGAACACCATGAGTTCGCGGTGATTCAGCATCATGCGCCACTCTTCGCCCGGCGGCGGGCAAAGGCAATGGCGCGCGGGGTCTCAGGCGGCCGGGAAGGCCTCGCGAAACGCGCGCTCGCCCGGCGGCGTGAAGCGCACGGCGCGGCTCCCCGCCTCGCGCCGCGCCCAGCCCAGCGCCTCGATCCGCGCCATCAGTGCCCGGCCGAGCGAGCCGCCCAGGTGGCTGCGCCGCGCGCTCCAGTCAAGGCAGGGGCGACAGAGCGGGGTGCGGGGCCGGCCGTCGAGCGCTGCAAGATCGATGCCGAAGCGCGTGGCAAACGCGCGCCCCGGCCCGCTCAACGCCAGCGCCTCCTCCGGCCCTTCGAGAAGCCCGCGCCCGCGCAGGCTGTCGAACAGCGCGATGCCCATCTCGCCGGCGAGGTGGTTGTAGCACAGCCGGGCGTGGCGCAGCGCCGGGTCGCGCGGGCCGGTGCGGGTGCGCAGGTGGCCGGTGCCTGCGGCAAGGCCCATCAGGCTCTCGAGCACCCGCGCCACCTCCTCGCCGCTGAGCGTGACATACTTGTGCCGCCCCTGCCGGCGCAGCGCCACCAGCCCGCCCTGCTCCAGCCGCGCGAGATGGCTGCTCGCCGTGGCGGGGGTGATGCCGGCCTCTGCCGCAAGCTCGCTCGCGGTCAGCGCCCGGCCGCTCATCAGCGCCACCAGCATGTTGGCCCGCGCCGGGTCGCCGATCAGCGCGGCGATGCGCGAGATGTCCGGGCCTTCGCGCATGAGCGCCTCCGCTTGCAACCACAGTTCGATGCTAGCCGAAGCATCGGCGCGCGGCAATCGGCTATCCCGGGGACCAGGGCAACCAGAGGAGAGAGCCATGCTCACCTGCATCATCCGCTACCGCATCGACCCCACCCGCCGCGACGCCTTCGCCCACTACGCCCGCACCTGGGGCCAGTGCATCCCGCGCTGCGGCGCCGGGCTGATCGGCTATTTCGCCCCGCACGAGGGCTCGTCGACACTGGCCTACGGCCTCTACACCATCCCCAGCCTCGCGGCCTACGAAGCCTACCGCGCCCGGCTGGCGGACGACCCGCTGGGCCGCGAGAACTACGCCTTCGCGCAGGCCGAGCGCTTCATCACCGCGGAAGACCGCACCTTCCACACCCTCGCCTCGGCACCGCACGCGGAGCCGGTGGCATGATCGCCGTGCTCTTCGAGCTCGAGCCGGCGCCGGGCGCGCGCGACACCTACCTCGGCCTCGCCGCCGCGCTGCGCGCCGAGCTGGAGGCGGTGGAGGGCTTCGTCTCGGTCGAGCGCTTCGAGAGCCTCACCACGCCGGGCAAGCTGCTCTCGCTCTCGGTCTTCACCGACGAGGCGGCGGTGGCGCGCTGGCGCAACCGCCCCCGCCACCGCGCCGCCCAGGCCCGCGGCCGCGAGGCGCTCTTCGCCGGCTACCGGCTGCGCGTGGCCCAGGTGCTGCGCGACTACGGCCCCGAAGCGCGCGACGAAGCCCCGCCGGACAGCCGCGGCGTGCACGGGTGAGGTGGCCCCGGGACCAGGCCGGGCCGCATCCCGCGCTGACGGGAAGCATCATCAATCGCGGGACCCCGGAAAGTTGACGGGACGGTGCTCCCGGGCAATGGCGGCCGGATTGGCGCGGGGAGACGCGGCGCGGCTGTCCTCACCTCCCGGCGGGCACGGCCCCCCTCAGCCGGCCGCTGCCTCGGCTTCCAGCGCCGAGAGGGCCATCTCGGTGGCGATGGCGGCGAACCCGTCGCGGGTGAGGGCGCCGCCGGGGCGCAGCCAGGTGAAGGCCCAGTTGAGCATGCCCATCAGCCCCATGAGCACCGCGCTCATCCGGGCGCGCGCCATGTCGGGGGCGAGCTCGGTGAGGGCGGCGCGGAAATGCCCGAGGATGGCACGTTCCGCGGCGCGGATCTCGGCCGCCTGCGCGGGCGAGAGGCTGCCCAGCGCGCCGAGCTGCAGCAGGTGCAGGTCGTCCGCGTCCTCGTAGCAGGCGAGCAGCCGGCGCGAGAGCAGGTGCAGGCGCGCACGGCCGCGCACCTCCCCCGGCACGGCGGCGAGGGCGGCATCGATGGCCAGCAGATGCGTGTGCACGATGTCGAACACCAGCGCGTCGCGGCTGTCGTAATAGTGGTAGAGCAGCGCCTTGGAGATGCCGCAGGCCTCGGCGATGCGCATCATCGAGGCCTGGCCGCCGCCCTGCGACAGCAGCCGCGCCGCGGTGCGGTGGATGGCGGCGCGCTTGTCCTCGTAGTCCTGCGCCCTCGGCCGCGCCATGGCTCAGCCCGCCCGGGCGAGCGCCGGCGCCCCGGCGCGGGTGCAGAACATCGGCCCGCCGCGCCAGCGCGGGAAGCCGTAGCCGAGGATCTCGACGAGGTCGATGTCCTGCGGCGCGGCGGCGACGCCCTCGTCGAGGATCGCCCGGCCCTCGGCGGCCATCTCGCCCACGAGGCGGGCGGCGATCTCCTCCGCCCCCGGCACGGTGCCGGGGCGGCAGAGCGGGGCGATGAGCCGCGCGGCCGCCTTCGAAGGCACGGGCGCGCGGCTGCCCTCGGGGTAGTCATACCAGCCGCCGCCGGTCTTGCGGCCAAGGCGGCCGGCCTCGACCAGCACGTCGCCGAGGCAGCGCGGCACGGGGGCGCCCGCCGCCCGGGCCGCCTGCCGCTGGGCATGGGCGATGTCGAGCCCGCCCATGTCCTGCGCCTCGAACGGGCCCATGGCGAAGCCGAAGCCGCGCATGGCACCGTCCACCGCGGCCGGGGTGGCGCCGGCTGTCACCAGCGCCTCGGCGGCGGCGCGGTAGCGCCTGAGGATGCGGTTGCCGATGAACCCGTCGCATATGCCGGCGCGCACGCCGGTCTTGCCCAGCCGACCGATGAGCCGCCAGAGGGCGGCCTCGGTGCCCGGCGCGGTCTGCGGCACGGGCACCAGCTCGACGAGCTTCATCACCTGCGCGGGGGAGAAGAAGTGCAGGCCCGCGAAGCGCTCCGGCCGGGCGAGCCCGGCGGCGATCTCGCGCGGGTCGAGATAGGAGGTGTTGGTGACCAGCAGGGCCTCGGGCGCGCAGGCGGCCTCGAGCGCGGCGAAGACCGCGCGCTTCACGCCGATCTCCTCGAACACCGCCTCGATCACGAGGTCGCACGCGGCAAGCGCCGGGGCCCCCTCCCCCACCGTGAGGCGGGAGAGCGCCTCCCCTGCATCCAGTTTGCCGCGCTTCGCTGCGGCGGCGATGAGCCCTTCCAGCCGGGCGCGCGCGGCGGCGGCGGCCTCCGGCGTGGCCTCGGCGAGGGTGACAGGGTAACCCGCCATCAGCAGCGCCGCCGCGATGCCGGCCCCCATGGTGCCGCCGCCGAGCACGCCGGGGCGGGCGATCTCGGGCCCGCCGGAGGCGCGGGCGGCTTTCGCCGCCGTGCGCTCGGCGAAGAAGACATGGCGCAGGGCGGCGGATTGGGCACTGCCGCGCAGGCGCTCGAAGGCGGCGCGCTCGGCGGCGCGGGCGGTCTCGAAATCCGTGCCCCAACAGGCGGCGAGCACGTCGAGCGCCACGTCCGGCGCCTCCACCCCGCGATGCACCTTCGCCGCCGCGGCCCGGGCCGATTGCCAGAGCTCCGGCGCGGGCGCGGGCGGCAGCGGGCGGGCGGAGAGCGGCGGGCGCGGCGACTCGGCCAGCTCGGAGGCGAGCGCGCGAGCCTGCGCGAGCAGATCGCCCCGCGCCACGCGGTCGACGAGGCCGAGGCGCTGCGCCTCCTCCGCGCCGATGCGGGTGCCGAGCGAGACGAGCCGCGCCGCCTCCTCCGGCGCCAGCGCCCGGGCGCTGCGCACCACGCCGCCGGAGCCGGGGATGAGGCCCAGCGTCACCTCCGGGAAGCCGAGCTCGGCACCCGCCGCCGCCACCCGGCCGGCGCAGCCCAGCGCCAGCTCCAGCCCGCCGCCCAGCGCCGCACCGTGGATGGCCGCCACCACCGGCAGCGGCAGCGCCTCGAGGGCCGCGGCAAGCGCGTGGATGGCCGGCGGCTGCGGGGCCGCGCCGAACTCGCGGATATCGGCCCCGGCGAAGAAGCCGCGCCCGGCGCAGGTGAGCACCGCCGCCCGCACGCCCGCGCCCGGCAGCGCCGCGATCGCCTCGGCCAGGGCGGCGCGCAACGGGTGGCTCAGCGCGTTCACCGGCGGGTTCTCGGCGGTGAGCACGGCGATGCCGTCACGGATCTCGGTGCGCAGCAGGGTCATCGGGGGGTCTCCTGTTCGGGCGGGGCCTCAGGCCCCGAGATAGGCTTCGCGGACCCGGGGGTCCTCGATCAGGGTGCGGGCCGGGCCGGAGAGGGTGATGCGCCCGGTCTCCATCACGTAGCCGCGGTCGGCGATGGAGAGGGCGGCGAAGGCGTTCTGCTCCACCACCAGCAGGGTCACGCCGCGATCGCGCAGGGTGGTGATCACCTCGAGGATGCGGTCGACCAGCACCGGGGCGAGGCCCATGGAGGGCTCGTCGAGCAGCATCAGCTTCGGCCGGGTCATGATGGCGCGGCCGATGGCGAGCATCTGCTGCTGCCCGCCGGAGAGGCCCCCCGCCGGCAGCGCCCGCTTCTCCGCCAGCACCGGGAACAGGGTGTAGACCTCGTCGAGATCGGCGGCGAGCGGGCCGCGGCGGTGGTAGGCGCCCAGTGCGAGGTTCTCCTCCACGGGCAGATCGGCGAAGATCTGCCGCCCCTCCGGCGAATGGCCGATGCCGAGCCCGGCGCGGGCATGGTCGGGCCGGCGGCTGATGTCCTCGCCGCGAAAGCGGATGGCGCCGGCGCGCAGCGGCTGCACCCCGGAGATGCAGCGCATCAGCGTGGTCTTGCCGGCGCCGTTTGCCCCCACCAGCGTGACGATCTCGCCCTCCGCCACCGCAAGGTCGATGCCGTGCAGCACCTCCAGCGCGCCATAGGCCGAGACGAGCCCCTCGATGCGCAACAGCTCAGGCATGGGCCGCCCTCGCCTCGGCCGCGCCATGGGCGCCGAGATAGGCCTCGATCACCCGGGGGTTCTCGCGGATCTCCTCCGGCGCGCCCTCGGCGATGCGCCGGCCCTGATCGAGCACCAGGATGCGCGCGGAAATGCGCATCACCAGCCGCATGTCATGTTCGATGAGCACCACGGTCCGCCCCTCCCCGGCGATGGCATGGATGAGATCGTCGATCTCGCGGGTCTCGACGGCGTTGCAGCCTGCGGCGGGCTCGTCGAGCAGCAGGATGGAACAGCCGGTCACCAGCGCGCGGGCGATCTCCAGCCGCTTGAGCTGGCCGTAGGACAGCGCCGCCGCCTCGCGCCCCGCCAGCGCGCCGAGCCCGGTGCGGGTGAGGGCGGCGGCGGCGGCCTCGCGGCTGCGGGCGGTCTCGGCGCGGCTGCCCGGCAGGCCGAAGAGACCCGCGAGCAGCCCGGCGCGCTCGGCCATGTGGCAGCCGGTCATCACGTTTTCCAGCGCGGTCATCTGCGGGAACACGCGCAGGTTCTGGAAGGTGCGGGCCATGCCGGCGCGCGCCAGCCGGTGCGGCGGCAGGCCGGTGACCTCGCGCCCCGCGATGCGCACCGCGCCCGCATCGGCGATGTAGACCCCGCTCACCAGGTTGAAGAGCGTGGTCTTGCCCGCGCCGTTGGGCCCGATGATGGAGGTGACCTCGCCGGGCCGGGCGGTGAAGCCCACGCCGTCGACCGCGCGCAGGCCGCCGAAGGAAATGCCGAGGCCGGAGACTTCGAGCAGGCTCATGACACTCTCCTCGCCAGCCGGCCGGCGCGGCGGGCGGCCCGGCGGCGGGCCAGCAGCCCGGCCAGCGCCGGCACCAGCCCGCGGCGCATCGCGATCATCGTGCCCACCATGATGGCGCCCAGCACCATGTGCTCGTATTCGGCAAACACGGTCAGCACCTGCGGCAGCGCGGTGAGGATCAGCGCCCCCACCAGCGCGCCGTAGACGCTCGCCGCCCCGCCGAGCACCGCCATGGTGACGAGCTCGACCGAATGCATGAAGCCGCCCGCGTCGGGGGTGATGTAGCCGTTGGCCAGCGCCAGCAGCGCCCCCGCCACCGCGGCATAGACCGCCGAGATCACGAAGGCGGCGGATTTGGCCCGCGCCACGTCCACCCCCAGCGAGGCGGCGGCCACGTCGCTGTCATGGATGGCGCGGAAGGCCCGGCCGGCCGAGCTCTGCCCGAGGTTCACCGCCAGCACCGCGCCCAACGTGGCGACAGCACCGCAGAGCCAGTACCAGGCCTCGGCGGTTTTCAGCGTGATGCCCACCGATTTCAGCAGGTTGCGGGCCGAGAAGCCGGTGACGGTCATCCCGTCCGGCCCGCCGGTGAGCCAGGCCTCCTTCGAGAGCACCATCCAGATCAGCATGCCGAGGCCGAGCGTGGCGATGGCGAGGTAATAGCCCGAGAGCTTCAGGATCGGCCGGCCGATGAGCGCCGCGAGCAGCGCCGCCCCCGCCGCCCCCGCCAGCATCGCGAGGCCCGAGGGCACGCCGTATTGCGGCAGCAGGGCGGTGGCATAGGCGCCGATGGCGAAGAAGCCGGCGTGCCCGAGGCTCACCAGCCCCACGTAGCCCAGCAGCACCACCATGCCGGTGACCGCGAGCGTGTTGATCCACACCAGCGTGCCGACGCGGTAGAAGAAGGAGGAGGGGAACACCAGCGCCCCCAGCACCACGAGGGCGGCGAAGACGAGGAAGGTGCGGGTTCCGGGGCCGAGGGTCATCACACGCGCTCCGTCATCCGGGCGCCGAACAGGCCCTGCGGGCGCAGGAACAGCACCGCGAGGATCACCACGAAGGCGGCGGCGTCCTTGTAGTCCGAGCTCACGTAGCCGGCGGTGAGCGCCTCGATCAGCCCGATCAGCAGCCCGCCCGCAAGCGCCCCCTGCGCCGAGCCCACGCCGCCCAGCATGGTGGCCGAGAAGCCCTTGAGCGCCACCAGAACCCCCACGTCGTAGCTGGTGAAGGTGACCGGGGTGGCGAGCACGCCGGCAAGCGCCCCGATGGCGGCGGAAAGCGCGAAGGAGAGGTTCATCGCCGCCCTGGTGTTGATGCCCACGAGGGCGGCCGCCAGCCGGTTGGAGGCGGTGGCGCGGATGCCGCGCCCCGCCCGGGTGTGGCCCATGAACCAGGCGAGGAAGGCGAACACCACGAGGCTGCCGCCGATGATCCACAGGCTCTGCGGCAGGATGGTGGCGCCGAGAAAGCCGATGGGCGCCTCGCCGGAAAAGCCGTCGTAGCGGTGGATCTGCTTGTCGAACACCATCTGCATCGCGCCGCGCAGGAAGATGCTCGCCCCGATGGTGATGATGATGAGCGAGACCAGCGGCGCCTGGCCCGCCGGCCGGATGGCCAGCCGGTAGAGCAGCAGCCCCACCACGAGCCCCGCCAGCACGGCGAGCGGGGCGGCGATGAGCGGCGGAACCCCGGCCCCGATCAGGGCCGCCGCCGTCAGCCCGCCGATGACGACGAACTCGCCCTGCGCGAAGTTCACCACCCCGGTGGCGTTGTAGATCAGCGTGAAGCCCAGGGCGACGGCGGCATAGATCGCGCCCACCGTGACCCCCGAGACGAGGAATTGCAGGAGTTCCGCCACGGCGCCTTACTCCACCGGGGCCCAGCCGCCGTCGCGGATCTCGAGCATCCGGAAGGCGGTGAGGTCGAGGCCGAGATGGTCCTCGGGGGAGAAGGAGTAGACACCGGTGACCCCGGCGTAGCCCGAGGTGGCCTCGATCGCGTCGCGGATGGCGGCGGGGTCGTCGGCGCCGGCGCTCTCGATGGCCGCGATCACGATGTTGAACGCGTCATAGGCATAGCCGCCGAAGGTGGAGGGGGTGTCGCCGTATTTCGCCTCGTAGGCGGCGATGTAATCGGTCACGGGCTGTTTCTGCGGGTCGTCATCGGCGAGCTGGCCGGGGATGAGCAGCGGGGTGGCCGGCAGGCGCACGCCCTCGGCCGCGGGGCCGGCGAGCTCGATGAAACTGTCGGAGGCGACACCGTGGCTCTGGTAGAACGGCAGCTCCAGCCCGAGCTGGGCGAAGTTGCGCGTCACCACCGCCGGGCCCTGGCCGAAGCCGGGGTTCACCACCGCCTCCACGCCCGCCGTGTTGGCGATGTTGGTGAGCTGGGGGGTCATGTCGGCGTCGTTCGGCCCGTAGGTCTCGTCGGCCACGATCTCCACGCCCGAGGCCTCCGCCACGTCGAGGCACTGCTCGCGCATCGACTTGCCGAAGCCCCCGGTGCCCGAGATCATCCCCACCTTGGTGAGGCCGCGGCCGGTGATGTCGGCGAAGATCTTCTCGCAGGCCATGCGGTCGGTGTGGGGGGTCTTGAACACGTAGTCCTGCACCGGGTCGATGATCACCACCGCGCCGGCGAGCGAGATGAACGGGATCTCGTATTCCCCGAAGAGCGGCGACATCGCCATGGTGGCGCCGGTGGAGGTGCCGCCGATCACCGCCACAACCTCGTCCTCCTCGATGAGGCGGGTGGCGAAGGTGCGCGCCTTGTTGGGGTCGCCGCCGTCATCGTAGAGCACGAGCTTCAGCGGCTCGCCGTTCACGCCGCCCTCGGCGTTCACCGCCTCCACGAGCATTTCCAGCGTCTTGGCCTCGGGGTCGCCGAGGAAGGCCGCCGGGCCGGTGACCGCGAGCGACGCGCCGATGCGGATCTCCGCCGCCGCCGGCAGGGCCGCGAGGAGTGCCAGCGCGGAGAGCCCCGCGCCGAGTTTTGCAGATGTCATCTCTTTCCTCCCATAGGTCACACCCACTGACGTTAACCTCAATTCGCGTGACATGTTATTCATTGACCACGCGGTCGGTTTATGCAACACATTTTTCAGCGGTCACCGCAGAACGTGTGCCGCATCCATGCCCTGGGAGGGCCACGATGAAAGGGCAGAGATGACCGATTCCGTGCTGTTGCAGCAGGTTGAGGGCGGCGTCATGGAGCTGACGCTGAACCGGCCGGAGCGACTCAATTCCTTTACCGAAGAGCTGCACCTCGCCCTGCGCGCGGCCCTCGACACTGCCGCGCGCGAAGACGGCGTGCGCGCCGTGCTGATTACCGGGGCGGGGCGCGGCTTCTGCGCCGGGCAGGACCTGGGCGCGCGCAACCCGGACGCGGCCTCCGGCCCGCCCGACCTCGGCGAGACCATCGACAGCCTGTGGAACCCGCTGGTGCGCCGGCTGCGCGCCCTGCCCAAGCCGGTGATCTGCGCGGTAAACGGCGTGGCGGCGGGCGCGGGCGCCAACGTGGCGCTGGCCTGCGACATCGTGCTGGCCGCCGAGGAGGCGCGCTTCATCCAGTCCTTCGCCAACATCGGCCTGGTGCCCGATTCGGGCGGCACCTGGACCCTGACCCGCGCCATCGGCGAGGCCCGCGCCAAGGCGCTGATGCTCACCGGCGCGCCGATCTCCGCCCGCGAGGCGGCGGACTGGGGGCTGATCTGGCGCGCCCTGCCCGGGGCGGAGCTGATGGGCGAGGCGCGCGCGCTTGCCGCGAAGCTCGCCGCCGGCCCCACCTTCGGCTACGCGCTCACCAAGCAGGCGGTGCATGCCGCGGGCTACCTCAGCCTCGACGAGAGCCTCGACCTGGAGCGCGATTTGCAGCGCCGCGCCGGCCGCAGCCCCGACTATGCCGAGGGCGTGCGCGCCTTCACCGAGAAGCGCACGCCCGCCTTCACGGGGCGCGAGTCATGAGCCCGGACGACCTCGCCCCGCTCTCCGCGCAGGAGACCGCCAGCCGCTCCGCCGCCGCGATGCAGGCGGGCGACGCCGCGAGCCGCCTGCTCGGCATGGAGCTGGTCGAGACCGGCCCCGGCTTTGCCCGGATGCGAATGCGCGTGCGCCCTGACATGCTCAACGGCGTGGGCACCGCGCATGGCGGCTTCATCTTCGCGCTCGCCGACAGCACCTTCGCCTTCGCCTGCAACAGCTACAACGCGCGCACGGTGGCCCAGCACTGCGCGGTCACCTTCCACGCCCCGGGCCGCGAGGGCGATACCCTCACCGCCGAGGCGCGCGAGGTGCAGCGCGCCGGGCGCTCCGGTCTCTACGACATCGCGGTGACCAACGCCGAGGGCACGCTGATCGCCAGTTTCCGCGGCCATTCGCGCACCATCAAGGGCAGCCATTTCGAGGCCTGAGCGGCCCCGCGAGACCCCGACCAGAACAAGGGGCGATACGGCCCCGGGAGGAACCCAGAATGCTCAACGTCAACGGCCCCCGCGCGGCGCTCGACCCGATCGAGACCGCCTCGCGTGACGAGATCACCGCCCTGCAGCTCAGCCGGCTGAAGGCCACGCTGCGCGCCGCCTACGAGGGCTCGCCCTTTTACCGCCGGCAGTTCGACGCGGCGGGCGTCCACCCGGACGACCTCAAGTCCCTGTCGGACCTCGCGAAATTCCCGTTTACCCAGAAGCAGGACCTGCGCGACAATTATCCCTTCGGCATGTTCGCCGTGCCGCGGGAGAAGATCGCGCGGCTGCACGCCTCCTCCGGCACAACCGGCAAGCCCACCGTGGTGGCCTACACCAGGCGTGACATCGACACCTGGGCCGACCTCGTGGCCCGCTCCATCCGCGCCGCCGGCGGCGGGCCGGGCGACATCTGCCACGTGGCCTACGGCTACGGGCTGTTCACCGGCGGGCTCGGGGCGCACTACGGGGCGGAGAAGCTGGGCTGCACCGTGGTGCCGGTCTCCGGCGGCATGACCGAGCGGCAGGTGACGCTGATCGAGGATTTCCGCCCCTCGATCATCATGGTCACGCCCTCCTACATGCTCTCCATCCTCGACGCCTACACCAAGGCGGGGCTCGACCCGCGCCGCTCCTCGCTGCGCACCGGCATCTTCGGCGCCGAGCCCTGGACCAACGCCATGCGCGAGGAGATCGAGACTGCCTTCGACATGGACGCGGTCGACATCTTCGGGCTGTCGGAGGTGATGGGCCCGGGCGTGGCGCAGGAATGCGTCGAGACCAAGGACGAGCTGCACATCTGGGAGGACCATTTCTACCCCGAGATCGTGAACCCCGAGACCGGCGAGCCGGTGGCAGAGGGCGAGAAGGGCGAGCTGGTCTTCACCTCGCTCACCAAGGAGGCCTTCCCGATCATCCGCTACCGCACGCGCGACCTCACCCGGCTGCTGCCCGGCACCGCCCGCTCGATGCGGCGGATGGAGAAGGTAACCGGGCGCTCGGACGACATGATCATCCTGCGCGGGGTCAACGTGTTCCCCACCCAGATCGAGGAGCAGATCCTCAAATGCGCCCGCCTCGCGCCGCATTACGAGATCGAGCTCACCCGCTCCGGCCGGATGGACTGCATGACCGTGCGCTGCGAGGGCAAGGCCGGCATGGGCTCGGCGGAGAGCGCCGCCGCGGCGCGCGAGCTTTCGGGCCACATCAAGAGCGTGGTCGGTGTCTCGAGCGTGGTGGAGGTGCTGGGGCCCGGCGCGCTGAAGCGCTCCGAGGGCAAGGCCCAGCGCGTGCATGACCGGCGCCCGGAGCGCTGATCCGCCCCGATTGAGGCCGGGGGCAAAGCTGGCTACAAAGGTCTCCGCCCTGTCGGAGACCTGCATGAACACCTCGGTAACCTCCCGGATTCTCGAAACCTTTCCCGTGAGCGCCGGGGCGTTCATCGTCACGCTCTACGGTGACGTGGTGGCGCCGCGCGGCGGCGAGCTGTGGATGGGCAACATCGTGGAGGCCTGCCGCGCCGTGCAGATCTCCGAGAGCCGGGTGCGCACCGCGGTCTCGCGGCTGGTGGCCTCCGGGCGCATCGCGGGCGAGAAGCACGGCCGCAAGAGCTACTACCGGCTCACCGAGGCGGCGAACCGCGAGTTCACCCATGCCGCAAGGCTGATCTACTCGCGCCCGCGGGCCGAGCCGCTGCGCGGCTGGCATCTCGTGGCCCTGCCGCAGGGCGCGGGGCGCGAGGCGCTGGTGCACCGGCTCGCGAAGCTGCGCTTCGGCATGGCGCAGCCGCATCTCGCCATCCTGCCCGACCGGGGCGAGCCGCTGCCGCCGCTCGGCGCCATCCATTTCCGCGCCACCACCGATGACGACCTCACCGAGCTCGCCCGCGGCGCCTGGCAGCTCGAGGCGCTGGCCGGGCGGATCGACCGGTTCGTGGAAGGTTTCTCGCCGCTGGAGGGCCGCAGCTTCGCGCCCGCCGAGGCGCTCGGCCTGCGGCTGCTGCTGGTGCACATCTTCCGCGACATCGCCCTGTCGGACCCCGCCCTGCCGCTGGGCATGCTGCCCGAGAGCTGGCAGAGCCCGGAGGCCCGCGCGCTGTTCGCGCGGCTCTACCTCGCGCTTACCCCCGGGGCCGATGCCGCCGTGGCAGCCACCTTCGTGGACCGCAACGGCACGCTCGCCGCCGACCCCACGCGCATCGCCCGCCGCATCGCCGACCTCTCCTACCACTGAAGCCGCCCTGCCCGGCCGCCCACGCGGCACGCGGATCTTCACATGTCACGCGATATGTCACACTTTGCTTGCTATGTGACATATCGAGTGCCATATTCCCGGGAAAGCACAAGACCGAGTCTCGGGAGGATTCATGACGGACGCCCTGATCTGCGATGCGCAGCGCACCCCGATCGGCCGCTACGGCGGCGCGCTCTCGGGCGTGCGGGCGGACGACCTGGCGGCAGAGCCGATCCGCGCGCTGGCCGCGCGCAACCCGGGCGTGGACTGGGGCAGGCTCGACGACGTGATCCTCGGCTGCGCCAACCAGGCCGGCGAGGACAACCGCAACGTGGCCCGCATGGCCGCCCTGCTGGCCGGCCTGCCTGTCACGGTGCCGGGCACCACGGTGAACCGGCTCTGCGGCTCGGGGATGGACGCGGTGGGCATGGCCGCCCGCGGCCTGAAATCGGGCGATTATGACACCGTGCTCGCCGGCGGGGTGGAGAGCATGAGCCGCGCGCCCTTCGTGATGGCGAAGGCCACCGCCGCCTTCTCCCGCGCCGCGGAGATCCATGACACCACCATCGGCTGGCGCTTCACCAACCCGGCGCTGAAGGCGCAGTACGGCGCCCATTCCATGCCCGAGACCGCCGACAACGTGGCGGCCGACTACGGCGTGTCGCGTGCCGACCAGGATGCGTTCGCCGCCCTCAGCCAGGCCCGATGGGCCGCAGCCCAGGCCCGCGGCGTGTTCGCCGACGAGATCGCCCCGGTGAGCGTGAAGCAGCGCCGCGGCGCGCCGATCGTGGTCGATACCGACGAACACCCCCGCCCGGGCACCGACACCGCGGCGCTGGCGAAGCTGCGCGGGGTGAACGGCCCCGATCTCACCGTGACCGCCGGCAATGCCTCGGGCGTGAACGACGGCGCGGCCGCCCTGCTGCTCGCCACGCCCGAGGCCGCCGCGCGCCAGGGGCTCAGCCCGATGGCGCGGGTGGTGGCGATGGCGGCGGCGGGGGTGGAGCCGCGGGTGATGGGCGTGGGCCCGGTGCCCGCGGTGCGCAAGCTGCTCGCCCGCACGGGCCTCAGCCTCGAGCAGATGGACGTGATCGAGCTCAACGAGGCCTTCGCGGCCCAGGGCATCGCGGTGCTGCGCGAGCTCGGCCTCGCCGAGGACGCGGCCCATGTGAACCCCAATGGCGGCGCCATCGCGCTGGGTCATCCGCTCGGCATGTCCGGCGCGCGGCTCGTCACCACCGCGGCGCATGAGCTGCGCCGGCGCGGCGGGCGCTACGCGCTCTGCACCATGTGCATCGGCGTGGGCCAGGGCATCGCCATGATCATCGAAGCACGGAACTGAAGGAGGAAGGCCATGTACGCACAACTCGTGGAGAGCGGCGCCGAGGGCACGTCCGAGGCGGATGCCCGGTTCCAGGCCCGCATCGACGCAGGCATCCGCATCGAGCCGAAGGACTGGATGCCCGAGGGCTACCGCAAGACGCTGATCCGCCAGATCGGCCAGCACGCGCATTCCGAGATCGTCGGCCAGCTGCCGGAGGGCAACTGGATCACCCGCGCGCCCAGCCTGCAGCGCAAGGCCATCCTGCTCGCCAAGGTGCAGGACGAGGCGGGCCACGGCCTCTACCTCTACTGCGCCGCCGAGACGCTGGGCATCTCGCGCGACGAGATGACCGAGCAGCTGCTGGCCGGCAAGGCGAAGTACAGCTCGATCTTCAACTACCCCACCCTCACCTGGGCCGACGTGGGCGCCATCGGCTGGCTGGTCGACGGTGCGGCGATCATGAACCAGGTGCCGCTGCAGCGCTGCTCCTTCGGCCCCTACTCGCGCGCGATGATCCGGATCTGCAAGGAGGAGAGCTTCCACCAGCGCCAGGGCTTCGACATCATGCGCGCGCTCTGCCACGGCTCGGAGGCGCAGAAGGCGATGGCGCAGGACGCGCTGAACCGCTGGTGGTGGCCCTCGCTGATGATGTTCGGGCCGCCGGACGCGGACTCGGTGCATTCCGAGCAGTCGATGAAATGGGGCATCAAGCAGAACTCGAACGACGAGCTGCGGCAGAAATTCGTCGACCAGACCGTGCCGCAGGCCGAGTGGCTGGGCCTGAAGGTGCCCGACCCCGACCTCGCCTGGAACGCGGAGAAGGACGGCTACGATTTCGGCACCCCGGACTGGGACGAGTTCTTCGCGGTGCTCAAGGGCAACGGCCCGTGCAACCGCGAGCGCCTCGCCGCCCGGCAGAAGGCCTGGGACGATGGCGCCTGGTTCCGCGAGGGGCTGATGGCCCATGCCGAAAAACACAAGCGAGCAGCGGAGTAAGAGACGATGAGCAGGGAATGGCCCCTCTGGGAAGTGTTCATCCGTGGCCAGCACGGCCTGTCGCACCGGCACGTGGGCAGCCTGCATGCGCCCGACGCCGAGATGGCGCTGAAGCACGCGCGCGATGTCTATACGCGGCGCAACGAAGGCCAGAGCATCTGGGTGGTGGAATCCGCCCGCATCACCGCCTCCAGCCCCGATGACGCCGAGCAGACCTTCGAGCCGGCGGCCTCCAAGGTCTACCGTCACCCGAGCTTCTTCGACATCCCCGACGAGATCGGAGCGATGTGATGGACCCGTTCGTGACCTTCTGCCTGCGCATGGGCGACAACGCGCTCATCCTCGGGCAGCGCACGGGCGAGTGGTGCGGCCACGCGCCCATCCTGGAGGAGGACATCGCCTTCGCCAACATGGGGCTCGACCTCATCGGCCAGACCCAGCTCTGGTACGGCCTCGCCTGCGAGGCCGAGGGCGGTGCGCGCACGCCGGATGATCTCGCCTTCCTGCGCGGCGAGCGCGAGTTCCTCAACACCCAGCTGGTGGAGCAGCCCAACACCGATTTCGCCCATGCGCTGATGCGCCAGTACATCTTCGACGCCTGGCACCTGCCGATGCTCGATGCGCTGACCGGCAGCACCCACGACGGCGTGCGCGCCCTGGCGGAGAAATCGGTGAAGGAGGTGCGCTACCACCTCGAGCGCTCGCGCGATCTCATCGTGCGGCTGGGCGACGGTTCGGCCGAGAGCCATGCCCGCATGCAGGCAGCGCTCGAGGCGCTCTGGCCCTTCACCGCCGACCTGCTGGAGACCGACGCCGCCGATGCCGCCCTGCGCGAGACCGGCGTGCTGCCCGACCCCGCCCCGGTGCGCGCCGCCTTCGAGGCGGAGACCGCGGCGAGCCTTGCCGCCGCCACCCTCGCCCTGCCCGAGGCCCGGCTCACCCGCCGCGGCGGCCGGCAGGGCATCCATTCCGAGCACATGGGCTACGTGCTGGCGGAGATGCAGTCGCTGCCGCGCGCACACCCGGGAGCGGTGTGGTGATGCAGCCCGGGCTCGACACCATCCGCGCCTGGCTGGAGGAGATCCCGGACCCCGAGATCCCGGCGGTCTCGCTGGTCGACCTCGGCATCGTGCGCGATGTCGGGCTGGAGGAGGGGCGCGTGGTGGTCACCGTGACACCCACCTATGCCGGCTGCCCGGCCACCGCGGTGATCGCGCTCGACATCGAGACCGAGCTCACCCGCCGCGGCGCGGGGCCGGTGCAGGTGCGCCAGCAGCTCTCCCCCGCCTGGACGACGGACTGGATCAGCCCCGAGGGCCGCGAGAAGCTGCGCGCCTACGGCATCGCCCCGCCGCAGCCCGGCCTCGCCTCCTGCGCCGGCATGCTCGCCGCCCAGAAGGCGCCCTGCCCGCAATGCGGCTCGGAGGACACCGAGATGCTCACCCCCCGCGGCTCCACCCCCTGCAAGGCGCAGTTCCGCTGCCGCGCCTGCGCCGAGCCCTTCGACTATTTCAAGGCGATCTGATGCAAGAGTTCTTCCCCCTCACCGTCACCGACATCGCCCATGACACGCGTGACGCGGTGGTGCTCAGCCTCGCGCCCCGGGCCGAGGACCTGGAGCGCTTCCGCTTCCGCCCCGGGCAATACCTCACCTTCCGCCGCAGCTTCGACGGCGAGGAGCTGCGCCGCTCCTACTCGATCTGCGCCGCCCCCGGCGAGGGCCTGCGGGTGGGCATCAAGCGGGTCTCCGGCGGGGCGTTTTCCGGCTGGGCGAAATCGGACCTCGCCGTGGGCGACACGATCGAGGCCATGCCGCCGCAGGGCCGCTTCGGCCCCGGCGACACCGCGCCCGAGGCGCAGGCCCGCCACTACATCGGCTTTGCCGCGGGCTCGGGCATCACGCCGGTGCTCTCCATCGCCCGCACCATCCTGAGCGGAGACCCGCAGGCGCGCTTCACCCTGGTCTACGGCAACCGCGCCGTGGCCTCGGTGATGTTCCGCGCCGAGCTGGGCGAGCTGAAGGACCGCTATCTCTCCCGCTTCTCGGTGCTGCACCTGTTCTCCGGCCCGGGCGCCGAGGAAGGGCTGTTCTCCGGCCGCATCGACGCAGGCAAATGCGCCGCCCTCTTCGGCGGCTGGCTGCAGCCGGCGGAGGCCGAGATGGCCTTCATCTGCGGCCCCGAGGCGATGATGAAGGAGGTGGCAGGCGCGCTGGAAGGCGCCGGCCTGCCGCGCGAGCGCATCCGCTTCGAGCTCTTCGGCGCCGACCAGCCGGGCCGCGCGAAGCTGCGCGCCGAGGCCGCCGCCGCCCGCGCCTCCGGCGACATGGTGCGCGCCACCGTGATCATCGACGGCGCGGCCACCGAGTTTCAGATGCCCCGCCGCGGCCAGAGCGTGCTCGAGGCCGCGCGCGAGCATGACATCGACGCCCCCTTCTCCTGCAAGGCCGGCGTCTGCTCCACCTGCATCGGCCGCGTGCACAAGGGCGAGGTGGAGATGCTGCAGAATTACGCGCTCGAGGATTACGAGGTCGCCCGCGGGCTGGTGCTCACCTGCCAGTGCATCCCGCTGAGCGACGAGATCGTCATCGAATACGAAGGACACTGACATGCTGGACGCAGACCGCACCGAACCGCGCCGCCTCGCAAGCTACATCGCCGGGCGCTGGCAGGAAGGCGCCGGCGCCGGCACGCTGGTGCATGACGCGGCCACCGGCGCGCCCGTGGCCCGGGTCGACGCCACCGGCCTCGACATGGGCGCCGCCCTCGCCCACGGGCGGGAGGCCGGCGGCCCCGCCCTGCGCGCGATGAGCGTGCATGCCCGCGCGCTGATGATGAAGGAGATCGGCCTCGCGCTGATGGAGGCGAAGGAGGAGCTCTACACCCTCTCCTTCGCCACCGGCGCGACCCGCACCGACAGCTGGGTGGACATCGACGGCGGCATCGGCACCCTGCTCACCTACGCCTCGCGCGGGCGGCGCGAGCTGCCGAACGCCGCCGTGCTCACCGATGGCGCCCCCGAGATCCTCTCGAAGGACGGCAGCTTCATCGGCCAGCACATCCTCACCCCGCTCTCGGGCGTGGCGATCCACATCAACGCCTTCAACTTCCCCGTCTGGGGCATGCTGGAGAAGCTCGCCCCCACCTGGCTCGCCGGCATGCCCGCCATCGTGAAGCCCGCCAGCCAGACCGCCTATCTCACCGAGGCCTGCGTGCGGCTGATCCTCGCCACCGGCCTGCTGCCCGAAGGCGCGCTGCAGCTGGTCTGCGGCGGCACGGGCGACCTGCTCGACCGGGTGACGGCGCAGGACGTGGTCACCTTCACCGGCTCCGCCGCCACCGCCCGCCGCCTGCGCGCCACCCCCGCCATCGTACAGAACTCGGTGCGCTTCACCGCCGAGGCGGACAGCCTCAACGCCTCCATCCTCGGCCCCGATGCCGGGCCCGGCACGCCGGAATTCGAGCTCTTCGTGAAGGAGGTCGCCCGCGAGATGACCGTGAAGGCGGGGCAGAAATGCACCGCCATCCGCCGCGCCATCGTGCCGGCCGCACATCTCGAGCCGGTCACCGAGGCGCTGAAGGCGCGGCTCGCGAAGATCGTCATCGGCAACCCGGCCGAGGAGGGCACCCGCATGGGCCCGCTCGCCTCCCCCGCCCAGGTGGAGGAGGTGCGCGGCGCCATCGCCCGCATCGCCGCCGAGGCGCGCATCGTGCTCGAACCCGGGCCGGTGCCTCAGGGCGGTGCCTTCCACGCGCCCTGCCTCATGGTGTGCGACAGCCCCCTCACCGCCACGGCCCCGCACGAGGTCGAGGCCTTCGGCCCGGTCTGCACGCTGATGCCCTACGCCACGCCGGCCGAGGCGGTGGAGATCGCGAATCGCGGCGGCGGCTCGCTCGTCGCCTCGCTGTTCACCGATGACGGTGCCGTGGCGCGCGAGATCGGGCTCGGCATCGCCCGCGCCCATGGCCGCCTGCTGTTCGGAAACCGGGGGGCGGCGAAAACCTCCACCGGCCATGGCTCGCCCCTGCCCCAGCTGGTGCATGGCGGCCCGGGACGGGCCGGCGGCGGCGAGGAGCTCGGCGGCATGCGGGCGCTGCACCACTACACCCAGCGCACCGCGCTGCAGGGCACGCCGGACATGCTCACCGCCATCATCGGCCAGTGGATGCCCGGCGCGGCCCGGCGCGAGGACGCGGTGCACCCGTTCCGCAAGTCCCTCGCCGAGCTGGAGGTGGGCGACACCATCACCACCGAAAGCCGGCAGGTGACGGTGGAGGACATCGCCCATTTCGCCGAGTTCACCGGCGACAATTTCTATGCCCACATGGACGAAGAGGCCGCCGCGCGAAACCCGTTCTTCGAGGGGCGCGTGGCGCATGGCTACCTCATCGTGTCCTTCGCCGCGGGCCTCTTCGTGCAGCCCGACGAGGGGCCGGTGCTGGCCAATTACGGCGTCGACAACCTGCGCTTCCTCTCCCCCGTCCACGCCGGCGAGACCCTGCGCGTGCAGCTCACCGCCAAGCAGATCAACCCGCGCGAAACCGAGGCGTATGGCGAGGTGCGCTGGGACTGCACCGTGACCCGCGCCGACGGCGAGGTGGTGGCCCAGTACGACGTGCTGACCATGGTGGCGAAAACCCAGCGGGCCGCCTGATGGCCCGCTGCTACGCGCTCGACGACTTCACCCCGGTGGCCGACCCCTCGGCCTTCCTCCACCCCGAGGCGGTGCTGATCGGCGACGTGCACGTGGGCCCCGGCGCCTATATCGGCCCCGGCGCGGTGCTGCGCGGCGATTTCGGCCGGGTGATCGTGGGCGCGCGCGCCAACGTGCAGGAAACCTGCGTGATGCACGCCTTCCCCGGCCGCGACGTGGTGGTCGACGAGATGGGCCACATCGGCCACGGCGCGGTGCTGCACGGCTGCGTGGTGGGGGCCAACGCGATGGTGGGCATGAACGCCGTGGTGATGGACGAGGCGGTGATCGGGGCAGAGAGCATCGTCGCCGCCCTCGCCTTCGTGAAGGCGGGCATGCAGGTGCCGCCGCGCTCGATGGTGGTGGGCATGCCGGCCCGCGTGCTGCGCGAGCTGTCCGAGGAGGAGGTCGTGTGGAAAACCCGCGGCACCGAGGTCTATGCCGAGCTCGCCCGCACCGCCACCGCCCGCCTGCGCCCGGCCGATCCCCTGCCCCGCGCCGAGCCCGGCCGTGGCCGCATCCGCGCGCCGGAACACCGCCCGAAATCAGCCGGCCGGGGATGAACTGCCGCCGGCCCGGGCGCGGAACGGCAAAAAGAAACCCCGCTCATCCGAAGATGAGCGGGGTTCTTTATGGGACATCCGATCAAATCAATGTCCCTACTATGCTGCGCAACTCTGAATTGCGTCAACAGAATTTTGCACTTTCAATCCCCGGCGCCCACAGCATATGGCGTTCATGCAACGCGAAGCCGCCCGATGTGGACGGCTCCGCGCCCGGGCCGGTGGCGCCGGTCCGGGCTCAGACCAGCACGAGGCTGCTGTCGAGGCCGCTGACGTAGCCCGACAGCGTGATCTCGAAATCCGCCACGGCGTCTGCGTCGACGGAGCCGCGCAGCAGCGTGTCGCCGCCGCTCACCACGTACCACGCGCTGTTCGCCGCGGCGGTGGTGCCGCCCCAGGCGCCGAGACCGGCGATCCCGGTGAGGTCGATCGCGTCGGCGCCGGTGAAATCGGTGATCTCGTCGCCATCGGCCTCCGACGCAGCGGCGAAGAGGAACGTGTCGGCGCCGTTGCCGCCGGTGAGCAGATCGGCCCCGGCACCGCCGTCGAGCGTGTCCGCGCCGTTGCCGCCGCGCAGGTCATCCGCGCCGCCGCCGCCGAAGAGCCTGTCGTTGCCCGCCCGGCCCCGCAGCAGGTCATCGCCGGTGCCGCCGATGAAACTGTCCGTCCCGGAGCCGCCGTCGAAGCGCAGGCTGTTGCCGGCGGTGGCGAAGAGCCAGCCCTCCAGCGCCGACGAATCACCCTCGCCGAGCCCGAGCAGCACGTCGTTCACGATGTTGCTCGCCCCGGTGCCGGAGAGGCCGAGCCCCTCGAGCGCCACCACGCCGCTGCCGAGCGTGGGCGTGCTCATGGCGATGCCGGTCCCCGAGCCGAGGCTGAGGTCGGTGCCGAAGCTCAGCGTGTCGAGATCGCCCTCCAGCACATGGCTGGAGAAGGAATAGGTGAGCGCGCCGGTGGCGACCAGCGCCTGCGCGGCGCTGCCCTGCTCCTGGATCGACCAGGAGGCGTAGGGGGCCAGGACCCCCTCGAACCACCCGCGGTTGTCGGAGCCGAAATCCGCTGCGAAATCGGCGAGATAGGCGTTGAAGTCGAGACCGGTCGAGGTCTGTACGCTGATGTCGATGACGGCCATGGCCGTGTTCTCCCTCTGTCGGGGGGTGCGCCGTCGCGGCGCGGGAAGAGGCTGGAGAACTGGGCCCTGCCGCCCGCCGCAGGGCGGCGGGACCGGCGCGAGGCCTGGCGCATCTGGCGCGAAGCCCGGCGGCGGAACAGCCCCCGGACGCGACACAGACTATACGCGCGGCACGCCGGATCAACCCCCTGCCGCGGGCAGGGGCACGTCGCGCCCGCGGCGCCGCGGCTTGCCCGTGCCGGCGTTTCGGCGTATTGGCGCGGCGAAACCGGCAGGAGAGCCCCGATGACGCGCGCATTCATGATCGGCATGCTGGCCATGGCCCTCGTGGTGGTGGCCTCGAACATCCTGGTGCAGTTCCTGCTGGGGGACTGGCTCACCTGGGGCGCCTTCACCTACCCGTTCGCCTTCCTGGTGACCGACCTCACCAATCGCACGCTGGGCGCGCGCGCCGCGCGCCGCGTGGTGGCCGGCGGCTTCGTGATCGGGGTGGCCTGCTCGCTGGTGGCGAGCCAGCTCACCGGGCCGGAGGGCTACCCGCTCACCACCTTCCGCATCGCGGCGGGCTCGGGGCTGGCCTTCCTGCTGGCGCAACTCGTCGACATCGGCGTGTTCGACCGGCTCCGGGCGGGAAGCTGGTGGCGCGCGCCCTTCGTCTCATCGCTCGCGGGCTCGGCGCTCGACACGCTGATCTTCTTCTCGGTGGCCTTCTCCGCGGCCCTGTCCTTCATCGACCCCGCCGAGGACGTGTCCTGGGCCGCCGAGCGCCTGCCGCTGCTCGGCGCCGGCCCCGAGGTGCCGCTCTGGGTGAGCCTCGCCTCCGCCGACTTCCTGGTGAAGATGGCGCTGGCCCTCGTGGCGCTCATCCCCTTCCGGCTGCTGATGGGCCTGATCGCGGCGCGCCGGGCCGCCTGAGCCCGCTTTACGCTGCGGCGCGAAAAAATCGCTTTGAGATCCGGGCGAGCGCGTCCATGCTGTGAGTCCGGATCAACAATCGAAAGGAGGTGACCATATGTCTAGTGGGACAGTCGCCCATAAGTCGTTGGTTTTCCACGTCTTCAAAGGGGCGCGTCACACTTCGCTGTGACATGCGGCGCACCGGTGACCCCGCGCGGGTCGCATGTCGTCAGCACAGGTTGCAGATGATGCAGCCGGGCCCGGTGCCCGGGAGGCTCCACGAGGCCCCCGGCGCCGGGCTCTCTCTTTTCCGGGCGCCGCGCCGGCGCCCGACCGCGGCTCAGAAACTCGCCGCGAGGCCGATGCCGAAGCCCTGGAGCACCTCGCCGCGGGTATAGCGCGCCACCAGCCGCACCTCGCGCACAACCGGCACCCAGGTCTGCGAGACATTGAACTCCACCCCCAACCCCACCTGCATCAGCCAGTCGGTGCGCAGGATGTCGCCCTGGTCTCCCGGCAGCCAGGCGGCGGAGAATTCGGCCACCCCCCGCAGGGGGCTGCCGAAGACATGCAGGCCGGTCGGCACGCGCTCGCGGGTCCAGAGCGCCAGCGTCTCGGCCACCGCCTCGCCCACCACGTGGCGGTCGCCGCCGATGGGGGTGAGGTGGATGCGCGTGTAGCGCAGCGAGACGTCGGTCTCGTAGTCGCCCCATTCGCGGTTGTACTCCAGCACCACCGAGCCGCCGAGTCCGCCGGCCGTGAGCCCGCCGTCGCGCAGGAAGCGGGTGTCCTCCGCGCCCAGCTTGTCGGCGATGAAGGCGGCCACCACCGCGGTGTCGCTCGCGATATAGCCCAGCGAGACATTCATCATCGGCCGCAGCACCAGGTCGTCGGTGAGCGAGATGTCCCAGCCGATGCCGCCCGTGGCGGCGAAGCCGGTCCATTTCGGGCTTATCGGCGCGCTGCGGTCGCCGTCGGTCACGAGGTAGGAGGGATCGTAGCGCGTAAAGCCCAGGTAGCCCTCGAGATAGAGCGGGAAACTGCTGCTCACCGTGAAGCCGCCGCCGAACTGGCTCGCCGCGAAGTCCGGCCGCCCGTTCGGCCGGGTGCCCGTGTCGAACACGAGGGTGCTGGCGGTCTCGCTCGGCACGGCGGTGATGCCGAGGGTGGCCAGCGCGCCGGAGGCCTGGCGCTCCACCGAGAAGGCGACGATGTCCTCGATCTCTGCACCGCGGCCGTCACCCGCCGTGACCAGGAGGACAGGCAGGGCCAGCACTGCGCCGGGCCAGGTGCTGAGGTCGGGCATCGGTATCCTTCACGCGGGGAGCAAAGGGGATGGAAAGAGCCTAGCGCACCCCCGGCCCTCCGTCGAGCCGGCGATGCCGCCCCGCCGCACAACGCGCGCGAGACGTGCATCGCCCCGCGCGCGGCGGTTGCGCTTGCGGCCCGTGCCGATGCCCCCGATCGCCTTCAGCGTGGTGCCGCCGGTGCCGCGGCGAAGGCCGGCCGCCCGAGCGGCATCTCGGGGGCATGCGCGCCGCGACCCTGCTCGCGGTCTTCGCGGTGCCGGCGCCGGCCGTCATCGCCCGCAGGCCGGAAGCGCGGCGCCGGAGGGGCCGGACGGCCGTCGCTGCTCCCGGCGGCAGCGCAGGGCGGCGCTGCACCGCCCGGCCCTGCTCACTCGGCGGCGAGCGAGGCCGGGGCGGGCGTGTAGTTCAGGATCGGGGCCAGCCAGCGCTCGGCCTCCTCCACCGCCATGCCCTTGCGGGCGGCGTAATCCTCCACCTGGTCGCGCTCTACGCGGGCGACACCGAAGTAGTAGCTCTCCGGGTGGCCGATGTAGAGGCCCGAGACCGACGAGCCCGGCCACATCGCGTAGCTCTCGGTAAGCTCCACCCCGGTGGCGGCGGTGGCGTCGAGCAGGCGGAACAGCGTGGTCTTCTCCGTGTGGTCCGGCTGGGCGGGGTAGCCCGGCGCGGGGCGGATGCCGTCATAGCGCTCGGCGATCAGGTCTTCCGGCGAACACCCCTCGTCCGGCGCGTAGCCCCAGAGCTCGGTGCGCACCATCTCGTGCATGCGCTCGGCGAAAGCCTCGGCGAAACGGTCGGCCAGCGCCTTCACCAGGATGGAGGAATAATCGTCGTTCGCCTTCTCGAAGGCCTCGGCGATGGCGATCTCCTCCACCCCGGCGGTGACGACGAAGCCGCCCACGTAATCGGGCGCGCTGCCCTCGGGCGCCACGAAATCGGAGAGCGCCACGTTCGGCCGGTCACCGCGCTTCGCGGTCTGCTGGCGCAGGGTGTGCAGGGTGGCGAGGGTCTCGGCCCGGTCCTCGCCGGTGAAGAGGCGGATGTCGTCGCCCGTGGCGTTCGCCGGCCAGAAGCCCACCACCGCGCGCGGGCGGAACCACTTCTCCGAGATGATGCGGGCGAGCATCTCCTGCGCGTCGGCGAAGAGCTGCCGCGCCGCCTCGCCCTGCGCCTCGTCCTCGAGGATCCGCGGGTAGACGCCCTTGAGCTCCCAGGTCTGGAAGAAGGGCGTCCAGTCGATGTAGCGGGCGAGCTCGGCGAGGTCCCAGTCCTCGAACACCTTCGTGCCGAGGAAGGAGGGCGCGGCCACCCGGTAGCCGGAGAAGTCGATCTTCAGCGCGTTGTCGCGCGCCGCCTGCAGCGAGATGCGCTTCTTGGCGAGCTCGGCGCGGGCGTGCTTCTCGGCCACCTCGGCATACTCGGCCCGCACGCCCTCCACGAACTCCGGCTTCTGCCGCTCGGAGAGCAGCGAGGAGACCACGCCGACAGCGCGGCTCGCGTCGGTCACGTAGACCGCCTGGCCGCGGTCGTAGCGCGGGTGGATCTTCACCGCGGTGTGCACGCGGCTGGTGGTGGCGCCGCCGATCAGCAGCGGCACGTCGAAGCCCTCGCGCTCCATCTCGGTGGCGACATGCACCATCTCGTCGAGCGAGGGGGTGATGAGGCCGGAGAGGCCGATCACGTCGACATTCTGCTCGCGCGCGGTGGCGAGGATCTTCTCCGCCGGCACCATCACCCCGAGGTCGATGATCTCGTAATTGTTGCAGGCGAGCACGACGCCGACGATGTTCTTGCCGATGTCGTGCACGTCGCCCTTCACGGTGGCCATGAGCACGCGGCCGGCGCTCTCGCGCCCGGAGCCGCCGGAGAGGCGCTTCTCCTCCTCCATGTAGGGCAGCAGCACGGCGACGGCCTGTTTCATCACCCGGGCGGATTTCACCACCTGGGGCAGGAACATCTTGCCGGAGCCGAACAGGTCTCCCACCACGTTCATGCCGGCCATCAGCGGGCCCTCGATGACATGCAGCGGGCGCTCGGCGGCCTGGCGGGCCTCCTCGGTGTCGGCGTCGATATACTCGGTGATGCCGTTGACCAGCGCGTGCTCCAGCCGCTTCTCCACCGGCAGCGCGCGCCAGGAGAGGTCCTTCTCCCGGCCCTTCGCGCCGCCCTGGCCGCGGTAGCGCTCGGCGATCTCGAGCAGGTTTTCCGTGGCCGAGCCGCCGTTCGCGGGGGCGCGGTTGAGCACCACGTCCTCGCAGGCCTCGCGCAGTTCGGGGTCGATCTGGTCGTAGACCGCGAGCTGGCCCGCGTTCACGATGCCCATGTCCATGCCGGCCTGGATGGCGTGGTAGAGGAACACGGCGTGCATCGCCTCGCGCACCGGCTCGTTGCCGCGGAAGGAGAAGCTGAGGTTCGAGATGCCGCCCGAGACATGCACATGCGGGCAGTCGCGCATGATGCGCCGCGTGGCCTCGATGAAATCGACCCCGTAGTTGTCATGCTCCTCGATGCCGGTGGCCACCGCGAAGACGTTGGGGTCGAAGATGATGTCCTCGGGCGGGAAATCCGCCGCCTCGGTCAGCAGCCTGTAGGCGCGGGTGCAGATCTCCACCTTGCGGTCCTCGGTGTCGGCCTGGCCCTGCTCGTCGAAAGCCATCACCACCACGGCGGCACCGTAGGCGCGGCAGAGGCGGGCGCGCTCGAGGAAGGCGTCCTCGCCCTCCTTCATCGAGATGGAGTTCACGATGGCCTTGCCCTGCACGCATTGCAGGCCGGCCTCGATCACCTCCCACTTGGAGCTGTCGATCATCACCGGCACGCGGGCGATGTCGGGCTCGGCGGCGATGAGGTTGAGGAACTCGACCATGGCGCGGGTCGAGTCGATCAGCCCCTCGTCCATGTTCACGTCGATCACCTGGGCGCCGTTCTCCACCTGCTGGCGGGCGACATCGAGGGCGGCGGCGTAATCGCCGTTGGTGATGAGCTTGCGGAAGCGGGCCGAGCCGGTGACGTTGGTGCGCTCGCCCACGTTCACGAAGGGGATTTCCTGCGTGAGGGTGAAGGGCTCGAGCCCGGAGAGGCGCATCAGCGCCGGCTGCTCGGGCACGGCGCGCGGCGGGTGGCGGCGCACCGCCTCGGCCACGGCGCGGATGTGCTCGTAGGTCGAGCCGCAGCAGCCGCCGACGATGTTCACCAGCCCCTCGGCGGCGAACCGCTCCACCTGGGCGGCCATGGCCTCGGGGCTCTCGTCGTACTCGCCCATCTCGTTGGGCAGGCCGGCGTTGGGGTATGCGCAGATCAGCGTGTCGGCCACGCCGGAGAGCTCGGCGATATGCGCGCGCATGGCGCTGGCGCCCAGCGCGCAGTTCAGCCCCACCGAGAGCGGCCGGGCGTGGCGCACCGAGTGCCAGAAGGCGGTGGGTGTCTGGCCCGAGAGGGTGCGGCCGGAGAGGTCGGTGATCGTGCCGGAGATCATCACCGGCAGCCGCTCGCCGCGCGCGGCGAAGAGCTCCTCGCAGGCGAAGATCGCGGCCTTGGCGTTGAGCGTGTCGAAGATGGTCTCGATCAGCAGGATGTCGGCCCCGCCCTCCACCAGCGCCTTCGCCTGCTGGCCGTAGGCGATGCGCAGCTGGTCGAAGGTCACGGCGCGGTAGCCGGGGTTGTTCACGTCCGGGCTGATGGAGGCGGTGCGGTTGGTCGGGCCCAGCGCGCCGGCGACGAAGCGCGGCCGGCCATCCTCCGCCGTGGCGCGGTCCATCGCCCGGCGGGCGAGGCGGGCACCTTCGAAATTGAGCTCGTACACCGCCGCTTCCATGCCGTAATCGGCCTGGGCAATGGTGGTGGAGGAGAAGGTGTTCGTCTCCACGATATCGGCGCCGGCCTGCGCGTAGAGGTAGTGGATCTGCTCGATCGCGTCGGGCTGCGTGAGGTTCAGCAGGTCGTTGTTGCCCTGCTGGGGCTTGCCGTCGCCGTGCAGGTGGTGGCAGCCGCACTGGCCGCCATGCCCGCCCCCGTGCCCTTCCCCGTGCCCTCCGCCGTGGAAATCATCCTCCGACAGGCCGAGTTTCTGGATCTGCGTGCCCATGGCACCGTCGAGGATCAGGATGCGCTCGCGCGCCGCCTCGGCGAGGCGGGCGAAGACGGGCGACAGGAGGGGGCTCTTGCTGGACATGGTCAGCTCGGTCTCCGGTTCGGGGCGCAGAAGGGCCTTCCTTACCCCGGATTGCCGCTGGCAACCAGATTCATAATTCTCATCATTTTCATGAGTTCGGCTCCGAGGTGCCGGCAGCGGGCCCCTGCAGGGGGCCGGGCCCCGCGGCGGGGGCCCGGCAGGCTCAGCGCATCTGCAGCACGATCGGGTTCGGGCTGGCCGGGTCGGTGCGGGCGCGCAGCTCGGCCACTTCCTCCGGCGTCACCGCGTCGCCGTGGTTGCCCCAGGCGTTGCGGATGAAGCTCAGCAGCTCGGCGATCTCGCGGTCGTCGAGCTGGTGGCGGTAGGAGGGCATGCGGTAGCTGTCGGGCACGCCGCCGGCCACCACCCGCATCGAGCCGTTGAGCGTCACGTTCACCGAGGAGGCGGCCTCGGGCGCGAGCGAGGAGGCCGCCCCGGCCAGCGGCGGGATCCAGGGCGCGCGGCCCATGCCGTCGGTGCCGTGGCAGGTGGCGCAGCTTGCCATGTAGGTCTGCGCGCCGGCGTTTCCGGCCCGCCGGGTCACGCTCAGCCGGTCGACGGTGGAGGCATCGTAGCGCCAGGGGGTGCCGTCACGCTCTTCGTCGCCGGGGAGCGACTTGAGGTAGCGGGCGATGGCGTACAGGTCGTCGTCGGTCATGAACTGGGTGGAGTTGTTGAACGCCTCCGCCATGGTGCCGACGACCACGGCATGCGCGTTGCGCCCGTCGCGCAGGTAGGCGACGATCTCGTCCTCGCTCCAGCGGCCGAGGCCGGTGTTGTGGTCGTTGCGCAGGCTCGGGGCATACCAGCCGTCGAGCAGCGCGCCGGAGAGATAGGTGTCGTCCGAGCTGTCGAGCCCCTTCTCCTGCATCGCGAGGCCGCGCGGCGTGTGGCACGAGCCGCAGTGCCCGGGCCCCTCGACCAGGTAGGCGCCGCGGTTCCAGGCCGCGTCCTGCTCGCCGTCCGGCGCGTAGGGCTCGGTGGGGGCGAAGGCCAGGCTCCAGACCGCGAGCGGCCAGCGCATGTTCATCGGCCATTCGATCTCCGAGGGCGGGTCCTCGGTGGCGGCGGGCTCCACGGCGGTTGTGAAATAGGCGTAGAGGGCGCGGATGTCCTCGTCGGAGTACTTGGCGTAGGAGGGATAGGGCATCGCGGGGTAGAGATGCGTGCCGTCCGGGGTCACGCCCAGGCGCACCGCGCGGTCGAAATCGGCGAGGGTGTAGCCGCCGATGCCGTGCTCGGGGTCGGGCGTGATGTTGGTGGTGTAGATGGCGCCGAGCGGTGTCGCCATCTCGAGCCCGCCGGCGAAGGGCGCGCTCTCGGGCGTGCTGTGGCAGGCGACGCAATCGCCCAGCCGGGCGACGTATTCGCCCCGGGCCACGAGCTCGGCGTCGGCGGGCGCGGCGGTCTCGCCGTCGAAGGGCGAGCCGGGGGTGCGCAGCACCACCCAGGCAAGGCCGGCCGCGACGACCAGCGCCACCGCCAGCAGGTATCTTAGAAATCTGAGCACGGGTTTTCCGTTTCTGGCTGTATCCGGGCAGGAAAGGGGCCCGCGCCTGAAGCGCGGGCCGGATGGCGGCAACCCGCGCACGCGGCACGGGCCGGAAACTGGCAGCCCGCGTGCGCTGCGGGCCGGCGCGGCGCCTCAGGTGGCGAAGCTCATCCGCGAGAACGGCATGGCCTTAGGCCGCTGGCCGGTGAGCCGCGCCACCGCGTTGGCCACCGCCGGCGGCACCGAGGGCAGGCCCGGCTCGCCGACCCCGCCCATCTTCGCGCCGCTCTCGATGATGCGCACTTGCACCCGCGGCATGCGGTCGGGCGTGAGGATGGGGTAGAGGTCGTAGTTGCGCGCCACCGGCTCGCCCTTCTCGTAGATCGCCTCCTCCAGCATCGACATGGACAGGCCCAGCGCCACGGCGGAATTCACCTGCGCCTCGATGATGGCGGGGTTCACGATGCTGCCCGGGTCCATCGCCTGCCAGACGTCATGCACCCGGATCTCGCCGCCCTCGATCGAGACTTCCGCGATCGAGGCGGTCTCGGTGCCGAAGGGCGAGGCCATGGCGATGCCACGGGCCCGGCGGCTGCCGTCCGGCGCGGTGAAGGGCCCGCGCTGCCAGCCGCCGGAGAGGTCCACCACCGCGTCGAGCAGGGTGGTGAGCCGGGCATTGTCGCGCAGCAGGTGGGCGCGCACCGCGTAGGGGTCCTGCCCGCCGGCATCGGCCATCTCGTCGAGGAAGGTCTCGTAGAAGAAGTCGTTCATCGAGTTGCCGACCGAACGCCAGTAGGCGAGCATCGCCGGGCCCTTCACGTAGCGCTGGCCGATGCGCCGGTTCGCCACCGCGTAGGCCTTGCCGGTGAGCCCCTCGAGCGCCGTCTCGTCGATCTTCTCGGGGTTGCGGCCGTAGACACCTTCCGTCGGGCCCTCGGTGGCGCTGATCGCCTCGATCGCCACCGGCATGCCGTCCGCGCCGAGCGCGCCGCGGAACTGCACCACCGCCATCGGGCGCAGCGGGTCGCGCAGGAACTCCTCCTCGCGCGACCAGATCACCTTCACCGGCCGGCCCACGGCCTGCGCCAGCGCGATCGCCTGCGGGTAGGGCGAGGCGCCCTCGTAGAGGAAGTGCCGGCCGAAGAAGCCGCCCAGCAGCGGCGAGTGGATGTGCACCTGCGCCGGCTCGAGCCCGGTGCGGCGGGCCACGTCGTCGCGGAACATCTCCGGCGCCTGGTTGGGCAGCCACAGCTCCAGCGAGCCGTCGTCGTTGAACTGCGCCAGCGCCGAGGGCGGCTCGAGCTGGCCATGGTGCACGAACTGGCTGCGGTAGGTGGCGGTGACCGTGGTCTCGGCCGCGCCGAAGGCGGCTTCGAAATCGCCTTCCGTCTCGGCCTCGGAGACCGGGCCGCTCTCGGCGGCGAGCTGCTCGGCGAAGGCCTCGGAGGAGAAATCGGCCGGCATCACCCGCAGGGCACTGTCGGCCGGGGCCTCCTGCCAGGTCACCTGCAGGCTCTCGACGGCGCGGCGGGCCCGCCACCACAGGTCGGCCACCACGGCCACGGCGCCGGGCAGCTCGTGCACGGAATGCACGCCGGGCATCGCCTCCACCGCGGCGCGGTTGCGGATGGTGCCCACGCTCATGCCGTAGCGCGGCGCGTGCTGCACGGCGGCCTGCAGCATGCCCTCGACCTTCGTGTCGATGGCATAGATCGCGCGGCCGGTGGACTTGTCGTGCATGTCGAGCCGGGCCACCGGCTTGCCGATCCAGCGGAAATCGGCGGCATCGCGCAGGGTCACGCTGTCGGCGGCGGGCACGGGCAGGTCCATCGCCGCGTCCGAAAGTTCGCCGTAGCCGAGCGAGCGGCCCGAGGCGGCATGCACCACGCGGCCCGGCTCGGTGGTGAGCTCGGAGGCCGGCACCGAGAGCCGCTGCGCCGCCGCCTCGACCAGCATGGCCCGCGCCAGCGCGCCCAGCCGGCGCATGGTTGTGTAGGTGAAGCGCACCGACATGCTGCCGCCGGTGATGCGCATGCCGATGTCCATCACCTTGTAGATGTCGTTCGCCGGCGCGGCCTCGACCACGAAGGTCGCGGGGTCGGCGTCAAGCTCCTCGCCCACGATCTGGGCGAGCGCGGTGTAGATGCCCTGCCCGCCCTCCATGAAGGGCGACATCAGGTGCACCGTGCCGTCGGGCCGGATCTCGAGGAAGGCCGGCACGGCGAGGCTGTCGGCCGCCCCGGCGGCCTGGGCGCGCGCCCGGCCCGAGGGCAGGCCCACGCCGAGCACAAGCGCCCCGGCGGTGGCCCCGGCCGCGCCGAGGAAGCCGCGGCGCGAGAGGTTGACCGTGGTGCCCGCTGAGAGCGAGGCGCCGTGGCGGCGGAGGAGGTCGAACATCTGCGTCATGCCTCAGCCCTCCCGCGTTTCGCCGGCCACGTCGCGGATGGCGGCGGTGATGGCGTTGTAGGTGCCGCAGCGGCACAGGTTGGTCATCGCGGCGGCGATGTCCTCGTCGCTCGGATGGGCGGTCTCCTTCAGCAGGGCCGTGGCGGCCATCACCTGCCCGGACTGGCAGTAGCCGCATTGCGGCACCTGGCGGGCCACCCAGGCCTCGACCACGCGCTGGCCGATCTCGTCCTGCTCCACCGCCTCGATGGTGGTGATCTTCGCGCCCTCGACGCTGTCGAGCGGCGTGACGCAGGAGCGCATCACCACTCCGTCGACCATCACCGAGCAGGCGCCGCACTGCGCGAGGCCGCACCCGTACTTGGTGCCGGTGAGGCCGAGTTCGTCGCGGATGACCCAGAGCAGCGGGGTATCCGGCTCCGAGGTCACCTCGTAGGTCTGGTCGTTGATCTCAATCTGCATGGGTCTACTCACGGGGCTGGGGGCACGCGGCGGGGCCGGCGACGCGGACCGGATTCTGGCTGGACCTCTGCCTGCGGGGGCCTTCGCCCGGACAGGTACAGATGCATGCGCCGCGCTCCGGGGAGAGGGTCCGGGCACGGCAGGGGGAGAGACAGGCAGCACCGGCAGTCCGGCACTGTCGGGGTGCATCATACCGCGTGGTCGCGCGCGGGGGTAGTGGGAGGCGATCATGAGGCTCATGAACCGGCCTCATCAATCTCCGCGTGTCCGGCCGGGCGCCGCCGCAGCCCCGGCGGCCGGGGGCCCGACGCCGCGGGCGATGCCGAGGTGGTCCAGCAGCTCGCTCACCGCGGCGCGCCCGGCCCGGTTCGCTCCGATGGTCGAGGCGGAGGGGCCATATCCCACGAGATGGACGCGCGGGTCTGCCGCCACCTGCGTGGCGAGCCGGCCGGTCATCCTGATGCCGCCTGCGGCATCGGTGAGCCCGAGCGGCGCGAGGTGGGCGAGCACCGGGTCGAAGCCGGTGGCCCAGAGGATGGTGTCGGCCGCGAGCCGCGCTCCGTCGGGCCAGACCACCCCCTCCGCGGTGAGGGCGGAGAACATCGGCCGGGGCGTGAGCACGCCGCGCGCCCGTGCGGCCTCCAGCACCGGCGAGGGCGGCAGGCCGGTGGCCGAGACCAGCGAGCCCGGCGGCAGCCCGGCCCGCACCCGCTCCTCCACCCGGGCCACGGCGGCGCGGCCGTGCTCGGCGGTGAAGGCGCCCTCGTGAAACTGCGGCGGCCGCCGGGTGACCCATGTGGTGCGCGCCACGCGCGAGATCTCCTCGAGGATCTGGACCGAGGAGATGCCCGCCCCCACCACGATCACGCTCTGCCCGGCGAAGTCCTCCGGCCCGCGGTAGTCATGCGCGTGGAGCTGGCGGCCGCGGAACAGGTCGGCGCCCGGGTAGTCCGGCAGGTGCGGCGCCTCCCAGGTGCCGGTGGCGTTCAGCAGCCCCCGGGCCGAGAGCGCGCCGCGGTCGGTTTCCACCCTCAGGCGGTCGCCGCGCGCGCGCACCGCGCGCACCGCCACGGGGCGGTGCACCGGCAGGGCATTCGCCCGCTCGAAGGCCGCGAAGTAGCGCGGCACCGCCTCCGAGGCACGGACATCGCGGCCCTCGGCGCTGCCGGCCGTGGCGGCGAGGCCCAGCTCGCCCGGCAGGTCGTGCACCCCGTTCACGGTGCTGAGCGTGAGCGAGGGCCAGCGGAACTGCCAGGCCCCGCCCGGGCCCGGCGCACCGTCGAGCACGGTGAAGTCACGGTCGGGAACCAGGCCCGCCTGCATGAGGTAATAGGCCGAGGACAGCCCGGCCTGGCCGCCGCCGATGACGACGATATCGAGTTTCGGAATGACGACTGGCCCCTGCGGCACGGCGATGCCCCTCCTGCGCGAGCACGCTCAGGTATGTCCGCCGGAGGGCCCGCGCAAGCCGGAGACGGGCCCCCGCTTCGCCCCGCCGCGCCGGACACCGCGGGACGGGGCCGCCTCCGGGGCCCTATGGGCAGGCAGGCGCACGGGTCGCCCGGGCCGGCGCGGGGGCGGCGGCGGCAGCTCCGGGGGGTTGCGATGTAAACCGATCGTTTTACATGTACCAGCTACCCCCGAATCCCGGAGACACGCGATGGACACGAAATCGAAACTCCTCTCCGCCGCGGAGCAGATGTTCGACCGGCACGGCTACACCGCCACCGGCATGGACCGGCTGACCGCGGCCGCCGGCATGTCGAGCCGGACGCTCTACAAGCATGCCGGCAGCAAGGCCCTGCTGCTGACCGAGGTGCTCGCCGCGCGCGAGAAGCGCTTCATGGCCGGGATGGAGGTGACCAGCGTCGACGCGCTCTTCGTCGCGGTGGAGACCTGGCTGCGCGAGGAGGGCCGGCGCGGATGCCTGTTCCTGCGCAGCCTGGCCGAGACCGGGGGCGACGCGCCCGAGATCGCCGGGGTGGTGCTGGCACACAAGGCCGCATTCCGCGCCCGGCTGGGCGAGATCGTCGCCGCCGAGCTGGGCCCCGGCGCGCACGAAGCGCTGACGGAGCAGATCCTGGTGCTGTTCGAGGGCGCCATCCACGCGGCGGTCTACCGCGGGCCGCAGGCGGCGGCCTCCGCCCGGGCCGCCGCGGCGGTGCTGCTGCGGGAGGCGCGGGCATGAGCCCGGCGCTGCGCATCGGGGCGGTGGGCTTCGGGCTGATCGCGGTCTGCTACGGCTTCGCCCGCTTCGCCTTCGGGCTGTTCCTGCCGCAGATCGACGCCGGGCTGGGGCTGGGCCCGGGGCTGAGCGGGGTGATCTCCGGCGGGTCATTCGCGGGCTACTGTGTCGCCATCATCGCCTCGGCGCTGCTCACCGAGCGGCTGGGCGCGCGCGGCGTGGCGGTGGCGGCGGCGCTGGTGGCGGCGGCGGGCATGGCGGGCATCGCCCTCGCGCCGGCGCCGCTCGCCCTCGCCGCGGCGGTGCTGCTGGCGGGGGCGAGCACCGGGCTCGCCTCGCCGCCCATGGCCGCGGCCGTGGCGGCGGCGGTCCCGCCCGCCCGGCAGGACGCCACCAACACCGCGATCAACGCCGGCACCAGCGCGGGCCTCGCCCTCTCCGGTCTCGCGGCGCTGGCGATGGCCGGGCACTGGCGCCTCGCCTTCGCGGTGTTCACCCTGGTCGCCCTGGGGCTCGCCCTCGCCTCGGCGCGCGCGCTGCCCGCCGCGCGGGGAAAGGCAGCGGGGGGAGAGGCAGCGCCGGCCGGGCTGCCACCGCTCACCCGGCCGCTGCTGCGCCTCGTCGCCGCCGCCTTCCTGATGGGCGCGGCCAGCACGGCGCTGTGGTCGTTCGGCGGGCAGCTCGTGGCGCAGCAGCTCGGCTGGGGCCCGGCAGGCACCGGGCTGCTCTGGACCTGCATCGGCGCGGGCGGCATTGCCGGGGCCTGGGCGGGCAGCCTCGTCGCCCGGTTCGGCCCCGACCGGGTGCACCGCGCCTTCCTCGGGCTGATGGCGGCGGCCATCCTGCTCGCCGGGCCCGCCTTCGCCGCACCGGCGCTGGCGCTGGCGGGGGGCGCGGTGTTCGGCGCCGCCTACGTGATGCTCACCGGGGTCTACCTCGTCTGGGGCGTGCAGGCGCTGCCCGACCGGCCGGCCACCGGGCTGATGGTGGGGTTCCTCACCATCGCCGTGGGCCAGACCGCGGGCGCGCCGGTGTTCGGGCTGCTGCTCGGCACCGCGGGCGCGGGGCCGGCGCTGGCGGGCTTCGCGGCCCTTGCCGGGCTCGCCGGGCTGTTCCGCGCCCGCGACCGGCGCGCGGAGGCCATGGCCTGAGCCGCCCCCGCCGCGCGCTCAGGGCATCCTGCGCGCGGTGTAGCTCTTGCTCAGCACGAAGCGCTCCACGTGCAGCGTGGTGCCGGGGAACAGCGCCCGGAACTCGCGCCTCGAGACCAGGTTGATGCCCTCGGCGAGGGTGCGGCGGGTGTCGAGGTCGCAGTCGCGGTACACCGCCAGCGGCGACCAGCCGATCATCCGGCTGCGCAGGGGCGTCTCGAACCAGTGCATGAACGGCAGGTGGAAATGCGGCTCCACCGGGAATTCCCAGGCCGGGGTCTGCACCCAGCCCGAGCGCCCCACCCGCAGCGCCTCGCGCGCCATCGCGCGCATGCGCGCCCAGCCGCCCACGTGCTCGATGACCGAGTTGGAATGCACGAGGTCGACCGACTTGTCGGCGTAGTGCGCCAGGTCGCAGGCATCGCCCACCACCCGGCGGAACAGGCCGGGCTCGGGCGTGGCGGCGGTATCGGGGCCGAACTCGGCCTCGCTGGTGTTGAGCAGGTCGATGCGGGCGATGTTGTCGAGGCCCACGTTCTCCCAGTAGGCGGCGCGCCCCCCGAGGTCGAGCACGGTTATCTCGCGGCCGAGCTGGCGCGACAGCTCCTCGATCTGGCGCCGCAGCAGCCGGCCGCGCCGCGCCCTGAACCCGTTGACCGACTGGTTGAACCCCATCGCCCCGCTCCCGCCGCCGGAGGAGAATGCATTCCCCAGCCTACCGCGCCGCGCAGGGGTGCCGCGCGCCGCCATCCGGCGGAGGCGGGCATCCCTCCGGCCCCGCGCGCGCCCGGACGGATGCGCCACGCCCCGCGCGCCTGCCCGAACGGGCAGGCAGGGGCGCGCCGCTCTCAGGAGGCGATGGCCCGCTGCGCGGCGGCGCGGCCGAACACCGGCAGCGCGTCGAGCCGGGCCCGGGCCCCCGCCAGCACGCCCTGCGCCGTCTCCGCCCGCGCGAGGCCCTCGAGACAGAGGAACTGCGGTGCGCCGATGCCGATGGTGGCCAGCACGTCGGTCAGGTAGCCGGTGAGGTGGTCGGGCTGGCGCGCGCCCGACCCGATCAGCCCGCCGGAGGCGAGCACCACCAGCACCGGCCTGTCGGCCAGCAGCCCGACCTTGCGGCCGTCGCGGAAGCCGAAGCTGCGCCCGGCCCGCAGCACGAGGTCGATCCACAGCTTCAGCGCCGCGGGCACGGTGTAATTGTGCATCGGGGTGGAGATCACCAGCGCGTCGGTCTGCTCCAGCTCGGCGATGAGCGCCTCGGAGCGCCGGAAGGCCGGGGCCTCGGGTCCGGCGCCGCCGATGATGGCGTGGGCATAGGCGGCGTCCACCGCCCCGAAACCGCCGCGGGAGAGGTCCCGGGCGAGGAGGCGCAGGCCGGGGTGGGCGGCGCGCAGGTTGTCCACCGCGCGCAGGGCGAGGGCATGGCCCCGGGCATCGGCGCCCAGCGGGCTCGCGTTCAGAAGCAGGACGGATTTCATCTCGGGTCTCCGGAATGGGCGGGACCGCGGCGCGCGGTTGCGCACCCTGCCCCGGGGGGAAAGAGGGAAAGGCGGGGCCGGCCTCAGTGCAGGGCGACGCCGCCGAGCTTGTCGGGATTGCGGGTGATGTAGAGCGCCACGATCCGGCCCTCGACGACCTCCAGCGCGGTGGTCTGCAGGTTGCCGTCGAGACGGCTCACGAAGCCGGGCAGCCCGTCGATCATCGTGGCGCCGAGAAACTCCATCTGGCTGCCGAACTTGCGCTGCAGCCCGAGGAACAGCCGCACCAGGTTGTCGGCGCCGCGGATCACGTTGGGGTAGGAGAGCACCTTGCCGCCGCCGTCGGACTGCAGGGTCGCGCCCTCGGCCAGCATGGCGCCCAGCGCCGTCGCGTCGCCGGAGCTGCAGGCGTCGAAGAAGGCCCGCACCAGCTCCTCGCCGGTGTCGCGCGGGATGTCGTAGCGCGGCCGGTCGACCTGCACGTGCCCGCGCGCCCGGGCGGCGAGCTGGCGGGTGGCCGCCGGGCTGCGCCCGATGGTGCCGGCCACCTCGTCGAGCGGCTGGCCGAAGACGTCGTGCAGCAGGAAGGCGGCGCGCTCCAGCGGCGAGAGCCGCTCCAGCGCCATCATCAGCGACAGGGTGAGATTGTCCGGGCGCATGGCGTCGTCCTCGGCCTCGATCAGCGGCTCGGGCAGCCAGGTGCCGGGATAGGTCTCGCGCCGGGACCGGGCCGATTTCATCTGGTCGAAGCACAGCCGCGACACGGTGCGGGTGAGCCAGGCAGCGGGAACACCGATCTCCTCGGCCCGATCCCCGGCCCGGTGCCAGCGCAGGAAGGCCTCCTGCACCATGTCCTCCGCCTCGGCATGGCTGCCGAGCATGCGGTAGGCGAGGCGCAGCAGCCGGGGCCGCTGCTCCTCGAAGATGGCGGTGGCGTCAGGCCGCATCGGCCCGCGCCCCCGGCAGGGTGGTCGGGTGCGGCACGCGCAGGCCGGCCTGCACCCGGTTCCACAGGTTGATGGCGCCGATCGACAGGGTGAGCCAGGCGCGCTCGTCCACGTCGAAGGCGGCCTCGACCTGCGCCCAGTCCGCGTCCGGCGCGCCGGTTTCGGACAGGAGGGTGAGCGCCTCGGTCCAGGCCAGGGCGGCCCGCTCGCGCGCGGAGTAGAGGCTGCTTTCGCGCCAGGCCGGCAGCATGTGCAGGCGCAGCGGCGTCTCGCCGTCCTTCAGCGCCTCGGCGACATGCATCTGGATGCAGAAGGCGCACCCGTTGATCTGGCTCGCCCGCAGCTTCACCAGGTGGATGAGCGAGGCCTCGAGCGTGCTGGCGCCGATCGCCGCCTCGACGGAGAAGAGCGGCTCGAAGCCGGCGCGGGCGCGTTTCATGTGGTCGGTCATGCGGGATGTCATGGCAGGGTCTCCTTGCTTGTCTGATACCCGTATGACGAGCCAGCCCCGCCGGATGTGACACGGCACGCAAAAAATTCCTTCCCGGGCGGGCACCCCGCGCCCTGCCTGCCGCGCGGGTCCGGCGCGGACAGCGCCTCAGCCCCCGGCCGGAGGGGCATCCCCCGCGGCGAAATGAGCCTGCTGGTCAGCCAGGGCCTTGCGGAAGGCGGGGCGCGCGCAGGCCCGCCCGACATAGGCCGTGAGCGCGGCATGGGGCGCCAGCGCGCCCAGTTTCGCGGGCAGGCGCAGCGCATCGGCCATCACGATGTCGGCGATGGTGAACTGCCCGGCCGCCAGCCACTCCCGCGTGCCGAGGCCCGCCTCCAGCCGCGCGAGGCGCTGCTTCAGCCAGCCGTCGAGCGGGTTTTCCTCCGGCCGCGCCAGGCCGATGAACCACCAGGGCACGCTCACCATCTCGAGCGAGTTCAGCGCCGCGAAGAGCCATTGCAGCGTCTCGGCCCGACCCGCACTGTCGCGCGGCATCAGCAGGGGGGTCTTCTCGGCAAGGTGCAGCAGGCAGGCGCCGCTCTCGAACAGGCAGGTGCCGCCGTCCTCGAGGAAGGGCACCTGGCCGAAGGGCTGGCGGGCAAGATGCTCCGGCCCCCTTTCGTCGAAGGGCACCGTGGCGATGGCATAGGGCAGTTCCGCCTCCTCCGCCGCCCAGCGCAGCCGGATGTCGCGCACATGACCGACCGGCCCCGGCGGCACGCGGTCGAAGGTCCAGATTGTCAGGTCACCGGTCATCGCGCGGCCTCCCCGACCGTTCGCCCGAGGCTAGCACAGCCGCCGCCGGCCGCGCGAGCCTCTCGCGAAGGCAGGGAGCGGGCGCCGCGCCATCCGGTGCAGACGCTTCCGCGACCGGTCGGGGCCTCCCGCAGCGGACCCCGCGCGCAGAAGCCGGATCCTCCGTCACGGGTGCGCCGCGGCGCCGGCGAGCCCCGGCCCGCGGGCCGGGCGCGCGGGGAAGGCTGGCCCGATGCCGCCCGCGCTGCCCCGGCGCCGCC
>NZ_QRGC01000002.1 GCF_003448965.1 Oceanicella sp. SM1341 | reverse complement strand
CGGCTGACCGCGGCACGAGAGCCTGGGCACGCGCGCCGGCCCGCGGCGGCGCTCCGGGGCCGGCATCGCGGCCTTTCCCGTCGCGCGCCGTCGCGGGCGGGACCGCGGTGGCCGGGGCGGCGGCGCTTCCCCCCCGCGGCGATTTCGTCTAGGGGTTGGAGCACTCGAACTTGCCTCGGACGGTCATGCGCGAACTCTCCCTGTTCCTCCCCGACGCGGCGGCGACCGATGCGCTCGGCGCAGCCCTCGCCGCCCGGCTCGCCCCCGGCGACACGCTGCTCCTCGACGGCACGCTGGGCGCCGGGAAATCCAGCCTCGCCCGCGCCGTCATCCGCAGCCGCCTCGCCGCGGAGGGCCGCGCGGAGGACATTCCCAGCCCCACCTTCACCCTCGTCCAGGTCTATGACACCGAGGCCGCCGCCCTCTGGCACTGCGACCTCTACCGGCTCGGCCATGCCGACGAGCTGATCGAGCTCGGCCTCGACGAGGCGCTGGAGGAGGCGATCTGCCTGATCGAATGGCCCGAGCGGCTGGGCAGCCTGCGCCCGGCCCGCGCCCTCACCATCAGCCTCGCCGACGAAGGCGAGGGCCGCCGCGCCCGCCTCACCGCCACCGGCCCCGGCTGGGACCCCCTGTTCGGAGCGCTGGAGGCATGAGCCGCGAGAGCCTGAAGACCGAATTCCTCGCCCGCGCCGGCTGGGGCGAGGCCACGCGCCGCCCGCTTGCCTCCGACGCCTCGGCCCGCGCCTACGAGCGCCTCACCGCGCCGGATTGCCGCTCCGCCATGCTGATGGACGCCCCGCGCGAGCGCGGCGAGGACGTGCGCCCCTTCCTCGCCCTCACGCTCTGGCTGCGCAGCGCCGGCTTCAGCGCGCCGGAAATCCTGGCCGAGGCCGCCGATGACGGGCTGCTGCTGATCGAGGACCTGGGCGACGACCTCTATGCCCGGGTCTGCGCCGCCGAGCCCGCGCAGGAGGCGCCGCTCTACGCCCGCGCCGTCGACCTGCTCGCCGACCTGCACCGCGAGACACCGCCCCTCGCCCTGCCCGCGGCCGGCGAGACCTTCGAGGTCGCCCCCTACGATGCCGCCACCCTGCGGCGCGAGGCGGAGCTCGTGACCGGCTGGTACCTGCCCGGCCCGGTCTCGGCCGATCTCGCGGCGGAATACGCAGCACTGGTGGACGCCGCCTGCGCGCCCGTCGCCGGCGCGCGCGACTGCCTGGTGCTGCGCGACTACCACGCCGAGAACCTGCTCTGGCTGCCCGGCCGCCCGGGCAGCGCCGCCGTGGGCCTGCTCGACTACCAGGACGCCCTGCGCGGCCATGCCGCCTACGACCTCGTCTCGCTGCTCGAGGACGCCCGGCGCGACACCAGCCCGGCCCTGCGCGAGGCCATGCTCGCCCGCTACATCGCGCGCGCCGCCCCGGCCGATCCGGAGGCCTTCCGCGCCGCCTACGCCGCCCTCGGCGCCCAGCGCAACCTCAAGATCGTCGGCATCTTCGCCCGGCTCTGCCGGCGCGACGGCAAGCCGGGCTACCTGCGCCTCATCCCCCGGGTCTGGGCCCACCTGATGCGCGACCTCGAGCACCCGGCGCTGGCCGGGCTGGGCCGGTTCGTGGCCGCCCATGTGCCGCCGCCGGAGCCCGCGCAGCTGGCCCGCATCGAGGCCGCCCGTGGCTGAGCCGGTGATGGTCTTCGCCGCCGGGTTCGGCACCCGGATGGGCGCGCTCACCGCCGATCGCCCGAAGCCGCTGCTGGAGGTGGCCGGGCGCAGCCTGCTCGACCGCGCGCTCGACCGGGCCGAGGCCGCCGGCTGCCCCCGCGCCGTGGTGAACCTGCATTACCGCGGCGCCCAGATCCGCGACCATCTCGCCGGGCGCACCGCGCCCGAGATCGCCTTCTCCGAGGAGCAACCCGGGATCCTCGACACCGGCGGCGGCCTGCGCGCTGCCCTGCCGCTGCTGCGCCCCGGCGCGGGCCCGGTGCTCACCCTCAATTCCGATGCGATCTGGACCGGGGAAGACCCCGTCGCCACCCTGCGCGCCGCCTGGGGGCCGCAGGTGGGCGCGCTCCTGCACCTCGTGCCGCGCGAGGCCGCCATCGGCTACACCCGCCCTGGCGATTTCTTCCTCGAGCCCGACGGCCGCCTGCGCCGCCGCGGCGCCGCCGCCACGGCGCCCTACGTCTTCACCGGCGCGCAGCTCCTGCTCACCGGCCCGCTCGCCGCCCTGCCCGCGGGCGCCTTCTCGCTCAACCTGCTGTGGGACCGGCTGCTCGACGAGGGCCGGCTCTTCGGCGCCCCCGGCCCGGGCGGGTGGATCGACGTCGGCACGCCGGAGGGGCTCGCCCTCGCCGAGCGCACGCTCGGGGGGGCGTGATGCTGTTCACCGGCCCGGCCCCGCGCGTGTTTTCCCTCCCCCCGGGGGTGGATTTCCCGGCCGCCTTCGCCGCCGGGCTGAAGGCGCGCGCGCAAGGCCTGCCGCCCGAGGCGCTGGGGCGCGTCGAGATCATCGTGAACGCCAGCCGCGCGGCCCAGAGCCTCACCGCCGCACTCGCCCGGGCACTGGCGCCCGGCCTGCTGCCCCGCGTGGTGCTGCTCTCCGACATCGCCGCCCGGCCGGAAGCGCCCGAGCTGCCGCCCGCGGTCGACCGGCTGCGCCGCATGCTGCGCCTCTCCGAGCTGGTGCGCGCCTTTCTCGAGAGCACCGGCAGCTTCGCCCCGGTCTCGGCGCGCTTCGACCTCGCCTCCAGCCTCGCGGAGCTGCTCGACGAGATGCAGGGCTGGGCCGTGCCGCCCGACCGGCTGGAAGGCCTCGACGTGGAGGACCATTCCGCCCACTGGCAGACCACGCTCGCCTTCCTGCGCATTGTGGCCCGCGCCTGGCCCGCCATGCTGGAGGAGGGCGAGGCGGGCGCGCTCGACCCCGAGGCGCGCCAGCGCGCCGCGGTGGAGGGGCTCGCCGCCCGCTGGGCCGCCGAGCCGCCGCAGCACCCGGTGATCGTGGCGGGCTCCACCGGCAGCCGGGCGGCCACGGCCGAGCTGATGCAGGCCGTCGCCCGCCTGCCGCAGGGCGCGCTGGTGCTGCCGGGCTTCGACGCGCATCTCCCCGGCCCGGTCTGGGCCGAGCTGCCCCCTGACCACCCGCAGGCGAGCCTCGGCCGGCTCCTCACCGCCTTGGGGCTCGACCCCGAGCGGCTGGAAAGCTGGCACGGCAGCGCCCCCGATCCGGAGCGCGCGCGGCTGGTGAGCCTCGCCCTGCGCCCCGCCCCGGTGACCGATGCCTGGCGCGACGCGGTGCCCCGCGTGGCCGCCGAGGCCGCCGCCGCGACCGCATCCCTGAGCCTGATCGAGGCCGACACCGCGCGGGAGGAGGCGCTTTCCATCGCGCTGGCGATGCGCGAGACGCTGGAGCGCCCCGGCGCCCGCGTGGCGCTGGTGACACCCGACCGCGTGCTGGCCCGGCAGGTGACCGCGGCCCTCGCCCGCTGGGACATCCGCCCCGATGACACCGCCGGCCGGCCGCTCTCGCTCACCGCGCCGGGCATCTTCCTGCGGCTCGCAGCCCGCATCGCCGGGCGCCCGGCAGCGCCCGACGCGCTGATCGCGCTGCTGAAACATCCGCTCGCCGGCGGCGCCGGCAGCATCCGGCGCGACCACATGCTCACCGTCTCCACCCTGGAGCGCGACCTGCGCGACGAGGCGGTGCCCGAGGTGACGCCCGACTGGCTCACCGCCTGGGCCGAGCGGCGGCTGGGGAAGGCCGAGCGCTCCGGCCGGCCGGTCACCGGCGGGCCGGAGGCGCTGCTCGCCTGGGCGGCCTGGCTGGCAGGCGCCCTCGCCCCGCTCACCGCGCCGGGCCCGGCCGAGCTCACCCGCCGCGCCGCCACCCTGCGCGCCGCGGCCGAGGCGCTCTGCGCCGGGGTGGGCGGCGGGCCGGCCGAGGCCGCGCGGCTCTGGGCGCTGTCCGACGGCGAGGCGGCGGAGCGGCTCTTCGCCCGGCTGGAGGAGCAGGACCGGGTGGGCGCCAGCCTCGGCGCCACCGACCTTGCCCGGCTGATGGACGAGCTGATGCAGGCCGAGAACGTGCCCCCCTCCGACCCCGGCACGGCGCCGGACCGGCGGGTGATGATCCTCGGCGCGCTGGAGGCGCGGATGCAGGTGGCCGACAGGCTGATCCTCGCCGGGCTCAACGACGGCACCTGGCCCAAGCTGCCCGGCGCCGACCCCTGGCTGTCGCGCCCGATGCGCGCCGCCCTCGGCCTGCCGCTGCCCGAGCGGCAGGTGGGCCTCTCCGCCCATGACTTCCAGACCGGGGCGAGCGCCGGCGAGGTGATCCTTTCGCGCGCGAAACGGGTGGAGGGCACGCCCACCATCGCCTCGCGCTGGCTCATCCGCCTCACCAACCTGCTGGAGGGCAGCGGCACGGAGGGCGTGGCGGCGCTGAAGGCGATGACCGCGCGCGGCGACCGCTGGCGCGCCCTCGCCCGCCGGCTCGACCGCCCGGCGGCCGGGGTGAAGCCCGAGCCGCGCCCCGCCCCGCGCCCGCCGGTGGAGGCCCGGCCGCGCGCCCTCTCGGTCACCCAGATCGAGACGCTGATCCGCGACCCCTATGCCATCTACGCCCGCCACGTGCTGGGCCTGCGCGCGCTCGACCCGCTGGGCCGCCCGCCCGATGCGCGCGACCGCGGCCAGGTGCTGCACGCGGTGATGGAGCGCTTCGTGGCCGAGACCGAGGACGGGTTGCCCGAGGCGCCCCGCGCCCTGTTCGAGCGCATCGTGGCCGAGGAGATCGACGCCGAGACCCCCTGGCCCGCCCAGCGCCGGCTCTGGCGCGGCCGCATGGCCCGCGGGGCTGACTGGTTCCTCGAGCAGGAGGCGGCGCGGCGTGAGCTAGGCCGGCCGCTGCGGCAGGAAGGGCGCGGCGTGCTCACCTTCGAGCTGCCCGCCGGCCCCTTCACGCTCAAGGCCAAGGCCGACCGGCTGGACCGGCTCACCGACGGCACCATCGCCATTCTCGACTACAAGACCGGCAGCCCGCCCACCAAGCCGCAGATGCGCGCCTATGCCCGGCAGCTCTGGCTGGAGGCGGCGATTGCCCGGGCGGGGGGCTTTTCCGGCATCCCGCGCGCCGAGGTCTCCGAGCTGGTCTACATCGGCCTGCCGGCCAGCGGCACCGAGGGCAAGGTGGAGCAGGTGGTGCTCGGCCCCGGTGAGCTTGCCGAGGACTGGCAGCGCTTCGTGGAGATGATGGCCCGGTTCGACGACCCCGACACGCCCTACACCGCCCGGCTGCGCCCGGATTTCCTCAGCTACGGCAGCGATTACGACCATCTCTCGCGCAAGGGCGAGTGGGATGACGGGGAGGACGCCGAATGACCGGCATATCCGACGCGACCCGCGCCCAGATCGCCGCCTCCGAGCCGCTGGCCTCCACCTGGGTGGCGGCGAACGCGGGCTCGGGCAAGACCCGGGTGCTGACCGACCGGGTGGCCCGGCTGCTGCTGGCCGGCACGCCGCCGGCGAAGATCCTCTGCCTCACCTACACCCGCGCCGCGGCGGCGGAGATGCAGTCGCGCCTGTTCCGCCGGCTGGGTGCCTGGGCGATGATGGAGGACGACGCCCTGCACGCCGCGCTGCAGGAGCTGCAGGTGGCGCCGCTCGAGGCCTCGCCGCAGCGCCTCGCCACCGCGCGGCGGCTCTTCGCCCAGGCGCTGGAGACGCCCGGCGGGCTGAAGATCCAGACCATCCACGCCTTCTGCGACACGCTCCTGCGCCGCTTCCCGCTCGAGGCCGGCGTCTCGCCCGGGTTCCGCGTGCTCGACGATCGCTCCGCCACCCGGCTGCTGGAGGAGGTGCGCGACACCCTCGCCCTCGCCGCCGAGCGCGGCGAGGACCCCGCCTTCGACGAGATGGCCGCCCTGCTCACCGAGGACGGGCTCTCCGGCATGGTCTCGGCCGTGCTCCACCACCGCGCGGCCTTCGCCGGCGAGGTCTCGCGCCCCGCGCTGGCCCGGGCGCTGGGCCTGACCGCCGAGCGCCCGGCGCCCGAGCGGCTCACCGCGGCGGTGGACGGGCTGCGCCCGCAGGACCTCGAGGACATTGCCACCACGCTGATGATCGGCGCGGGCAAGAAGGAGCAGGCCCTCGCCGCCGCCCTGCGCGCCGCCGGCAAGGCGCTGGGCACCAACCAGCCGGGCGCGGCGGAGGCAGCCCTCGCCGGGCTCGAAGCCGCCTTCCTGAAGAAGGACGGCGGGGCGCTGGCGGCAAGCTCGCTCACCACCAAGAAGACCCGCGAGGCGGACCCGGAGATGCCGGACACGCTCCTCGCCCTGCAGGCCTGCGTGGAGGCGGTGCGCGAGGAGCGCCTGGCGCTGGCCACGCTGGAGCGCAGCCTGAAGCTGCACCGTTTCGCCACCGCCTTCCTCGGCGCCTACGAGGCGCGCAAGGCGGCCCTCGGCATGCTCGATTTCGACGATCTCGTGCAGCGCAGCCGCGCCCTGCTCACCCGCTCCTCGATGGCGGCCTGGGCGCTCTACCGGCTCGACGGCGGCATCGACCACATCCTCGTCGACGAGGCGCAGGACACCAGCCCCGCGCAATGGGACGTGATCACCGCCCTCACCGAGGAGTTCCTCTCCGGCCTCGGCGCACGGGAGACGGCGCGCACCCTCTTCGTGGTGGGCGACCAGAAACAGTCGATCTACTCCTTCCAGGGCGCCGAGCCGCGGGCCTTCGGCGCGAAGCGCGACTGGTTCGGCGCCCGGCTGGCAGAGCTGGGCTCGGCGCTGGCCGAAGGCGCGCTGCTGCATTCCTTCCGCTCCGCCCCGGCGATCCTGGAGCTGGTCGACCACGTGTTTGCCGGCGAGGCGGCGCAGGGGCTGGCGCGGGCGGGCGAGCGGATCTCCCACATCGCCTTCCACGCCGCGAAGCCCGGGCGCGTGGAGCTCTGGCCCTTCCTGCCCGCGCCCGACAAGGCCGAGCAGCCCGAGTGGTGGGAGCCGCTCGACCAGCCGGCCCGCAACGACCCGAAGCTGCAGCTCGCCGCCACGCTGGCGCGCGAGATCGACACCTGGCTCGCCACCGGCCGGCCGGTGCCCGGCGCGGGGCGGGCGATGCGCGCCGGCGACATCCTCATCCTCGTGCAGCGGCGCGACCTGCTGGCCCGCGCGCTGATCCGCGAGCTGAAGGCGCTCGGCGTGCCGGTGGCCGGCGAGGACCGCATGGTGATCGGCGCCGAGCTCGCGGTGCGCGACCTGCTGGCGGTGCTGCGCTTCGTGGTGACGCCGGAGGACGAACTCTCCCTCGCCGCCGCCCTGCGCTCGCCGCTCTTCGGGCTGAGCGAGGAGGGGCTCTTCGCCCTCTCCCGCGCGCGTGACGGCGGAACCCTGTGGCAGGCGCTGCGCAAGGGCGGGCACGAGGCGGCCGTCGCCCTGCTCACCGACCTGCGCGACAACGCCGACTACCTGCGCCCCTTCGAGCTGCTGGAGCGGCTGCTCACCCGCCACGGCGGCCGCGCCCGCCTGCTGGCCCGGCTCGGCCCCGAGGTGGAGGACGCGGTCGACGAGCTGCTCGCCCAGGCGCTGGCCTACGAGCAGGCCGAGGTGCCCAGCCTGCCCGGCTTCCTGCGCTGGATCGACGCCGACGCGATCACCGTGAAGCGCGAGATGGACGCGGAGGCCGACCAGGTGCGGGTGATGACCGTGCACGGCTCCAAGGGGCTCGAGGCCCCGGTGGTCATCCTGCCCGACACCGCCCCGCGCCGCATCCGCCCGCGCGGCGACGTGATCGCGCGCGAGGGCACCGGCCTCTGGGCCACGGCGAAGGCGAGCGCCCCGCGCGCCGTGCTCGACACCCGCGACGAGGAGAAGACCGCCGAGGCGGAAGAGCGCCGCCGGCTGCTCTACGTCGCCCTCACCCGGGCCGAGAGCCTGCTCGTGGTCTGCGGCGCGGGCGGCATGACGGACTGGGAAAACGGCTGGTACCACCTCGTCGCCCAGGGGATGGACCGCGCGGGCGCCCGCTCCGCCCCCGCGCCCGAGGGGCTGGAGGGCGAGATGCGCGTCTTCGCCCCGCTGGAGGAGGCCGAGGGCGGCGGACCGGGCAGCGGGACGGCGGAGACACCGCCACCCGGCACCCCGGCCACCGGGCCCGTTTCGCCTGACACGCCGCCCCTCACGCCGCACGGCTCACCGGCCGGGAACCAGGCCGGGGCCGACCTGCCCGAGCTCGAACTGGAGGTGAAATCCGCCGCCCCGGCGCTGCTGCCCGGCTGGCTCTCCGCCCCGCCGGCTCCGGCCGCCCCCGAGGCGCCGGTGCTCGCCCCCTCGGCCCTTGGCGGCGCGCATGCCCTGCCCGGCGAGGCGGGCGAGGAGGAGGCCGCGGCGCTGGCGCGCGGCACCGCCCTGCACCTCTTGCTCGAGCACCTGCCGGCCCTGCCGCCGGCGGCCCGTGCCCCCGCCGCGGCCCGGCTGCTCGGCCCGGAGGCCGACCCCGCCCTGCTCGCCGAGGCGCTGGCGGTGCTGGAGATGCCCGAGGCGGCGGAGGTCTTCGGCCCCGACGCGCTGGCCGAGGCGGGCGTGGCGGCCGAGCTGCCCGCGCTCGGCGGCGCGCGCATCGCCGGCCGGCTCGACCGGCTGGTGGTGCGCGAGGACCGGGTGCTCGCGGTCGACTTCAAGTCCAACCGCGTGCTGCCCGGCACCCCGGAGGCCGTGCCCGAGGCGCTGCTGCGCCAGATGGGCGCCTACCAGGCGGCGCTGGAGCTGGTCTGGCCCGGCCGGCGGGTGGAGACCGCCCTGCTCTGGACCGCGGCGCCGCGGCTGATGCGGCTGCCTCGCGCACTCGTGTTGCAGGCGCTCACGCGGGCGTGCCCTACATCTTGACCCTGCCCCACCAACTCCCTACCTTCCGTGGCCAGTCGAACCGACACATCTTTCCTCAGGAGGCTGCAATGTCCGCTACCGTCAAGGTTACCGACGCCAATTTCGATGCCGAGGTCGTCAACTCCGACGTCCCCGTGCTGGTCGATTTCTGGGCCGAATGGTGCGGCCCCTGCCGCATGATCGCCCCGGCGCTCGAGGAGCTTGCCACCGAGTATGAAGGCAAGATCAAGATCGCCAAGGTGAACGTGGACGAGAACCCGAACACGCCCTCCAAGCTCGGCGTGCGCGGCATCCCCGCCCTGTTCATGTTCAAGGACGGCGCCATCGTGTCGAACCGCGCCGGCGCCGCGCCGAAATCGACCCTGAACGACTGGATCAAGAGCGCCATCTGAGCGCCTGCCGCGGCCCCCGGGCCGCGCGACGGATCCCCGAGCGCCCCGGCCCCAGCGGCCGGGGCGTTCGCATATCGGCAGACGGGAGGGGTGGCATGACCACGCGGCGCATCTTCGTCTTCGGGGCCTCGGGCGCCGGCACCACCACTCTGGGGCGGCTGCTGGCCTGCGCGCTCTCGCTGCCGCATTTCGACACCGACGACTTCTACTGGGACCCCGCGCCGCCGCGCTTCAGCCGCAAGCGCCCGGTGCCCGAGCGGCTGGCGCTGATGCAGGCGCTGTTCCTGCCCGGACCGGCCTGGGTGCTGAGCGGCGCGGTCGACCCCTGGGGTGACAGCATCGCGGCGCAGTTCGACCACGCCTTCCTGCTCTCGCTCCCCGACGCCCTGCGCCTGCCGCGGCTGGAGGCGCGCGAGGCACAGCGCGCCACCAGCAGCCCCGAGGCCACCCGCGCCTTCCTCGACTGGGCGGCGCTCTACGAGACCGCCGGTTTCGAGACCCGCAGCCGCACCCGGCAGGAGGCCTGGGCCGACGCCCTGCGCTGCCCGGTCACCCGCCTCACCGCCACCGGAACCCCGCGCGACACGCTCGCGCAGGCGCTCGACGCCCTCGGCCTCGAACCCTGCGCCGCCTTCCGCGACCCGCGGCCCCCGGCACCGCAGCCCACCCCGCCCGCGGGGGCCGGACCCGGGGTGCTCAAGCCGCGACGGGACTGAAGGCCGGTCGCACAGGCCTGCACAGTGTTGGTGATCGCCCTGATCCCGGCACCCGGGCACCTGCGCAAGCGGCGGCCCGGATCCGCATTGCCCGGCCCGCGGCCGGAGCCGGAGGCCGCGGGCGCATGGGCCCGTTGCGGATCGGCCCACGGGTGCTGACTTCCGCAACCGGATGTTCCGCGCCATGAGCGGGCACAGGCAGCGGCAGGCCCGGCGTTTGCAGCACTGCGGGCAGGCAGGCCGACCGCCGGGGAACGGGAGGGTTGCGCGCTGCGGGCCGCCTTCGCCGGATGTCGGCGTGCGGGAGGCTCAGGAATAGTCGCGCAGCACCACGCCGGCGAGGTAGAGCGAGCCGCAGATCAGCACGCGCGCGCCCGGCGTTTCCGCGAGGATATCGGCCAGCGCCTCGCCCACCGAGGCTGCCTCGCGGGCGTCGATGCCCTCGGCGCGAGCGGCGGCGGCGGTGATGTCGGCGGGCAGGGTCGCGGCCGCCTCGGGGATGGAGACGGCCCGCAGCCCCTGCAGGTGGGGTGCGAGCGGGCGCAGGAAGCCGCCGATGTCCTTGGTGTTGAGCATGCCGCAGATGGCGTGGGTGGGGCGCGCCGGCAGGGCGGCGAGCACGGCGGCCAGCGCCTCGCCCGCCGCGGGATTGTGCCCGCCGTCGAGCCAGATCTCCGCGCCGGTGTCGGTGAGCGGGCCGTGGCGCAGGCGCTGCATGCGCGCCGGCCACTCGGGCCCGGTCACGGCGGCCTCGGCGTCGCCCCGGCCGAGCCGGCGCAACGCGGCGATGGCCATGCCGGCATTGCCCAGCTGGTGGGCGCCGATGAGCCGCGGCATCGGCAGGTCGAGCAGCCCGGCATCATCCTCGTAGACCAGCCGGCCATGCTCGGTGCGCACCATCCAGTCCTGCCCGTGCACGAACAGGGGCGCGCCGACGCGGGCGGCCCGGGCCTCGATCACGTCGCGCGCCGCGTCATGCTGGGGGCCGACGATGCAGGGCACGCCGCGCTTGAGGATGCCGGCCTTCTCGCCGGCGATCTCCTCCAGCGTCTCGCCCAGGTACTGCTGGTGGTCGAGATCGACGGGAGTGATGACGGTGAGCGCCGGGCGCTCGATCACGTTCGTGGCATCGAGCCTGCCGCCGAGGCCGACCTCGAGCAGGGTCCATTCCGCCGGCGCCTCGGCAAAGCCGAGCAGGGCGGCGCAGGTGGTGATCTCGAAATAGGTGATCGGCGCGCCGCCGTTCGCCGCCTCGCAGCGCGCCAGCAGCTCCTCCAGCGCGGACTCGGCGATCAGCGCGCCGCCGAGCCGGATGCGCTCGTGGAAGCGCACGAGATGCGGCGAGGTGTAGGCATGCACGCGGTCGCCCGCGGCCTCGAGCCCGGCGCGGATCATCGCCTGGGTCGAGCCCTTGCCGTTGGTGCCCGCCACATGGATCACCGAGGGCAGCGCCCGCTCCGGGTGGCCCAGGGCCGCGAGCAGCCGGTGCACCCGGTCGAGCGTGAGGTCGATGATCTTGGGGTGCAGCGCCATCATCCGCGCGAGGATGGCGTCGCTCGGCGCGGGCGCGGGGCCGGCCGCGGCACCCGGGAGGATCTCGGAAACGGTCACGGGCGGCGCTCCGGCGGAGAGGGAGGGGGGCCTCAGCCGCGCGGCGGCTGGGCCTCGGCCTTCGCGGCGGGGGCCTTCGCGGCCGGGGCCGGCTCGGGCGCGGGCTCGGGCAGCGGTGCGGGGGCGGCGGCCTCGGGGGCCGGCAGGTCGCCGTGGCTGCGCGGCGGCAGGCTCATGAGCATGCGGATCAGGGTGGCGAGCTCGTCGCGCATGTCGCGGCGGTGCACCACCATGTCGAGCATGCCGTGGTCGAGCAGGTACTCGGCGCGCTGGAAGCCCTCGGGCAGGGTCTCGCGGATGGTCTGGGCGATCACCCGCGGGCCGGCGAAGCAGATCAGCGCGTTCGGCTCGGCGATCTGCACGTCGCCCAGCATGGCGTAGGAGGCGGTCACGCCCCCGGTGGTGGGATGGGTGAGCACGGTGATGTAGGGCAGCCCGGCCTCGCGCAGCATCTGCACCGCCACGGTGGTGCGCGGCATCTGCATGAGCGAGAGGATGCCCTCCTGCATGCGCGCGCCGCCGGCGGCGGCGAAGAGGATCAGCGGGCAGTGCTTGGCCACCGCGCGCTCGGCGGCGGCGATGATGGCATTGCCCACCGCCATGCCCATCGAGCCGCCCATGAAGGAGAAGTCCTGCGCGGCGCAGACCACCTCGGCCTGGCCGATGGTGCCCTCGCCCACCAGCATCGCCTCGTGCTCGCCGGTCTTGCGGCGGGCCTCGCGCATGCGCTCGCCGTAGCGCTTCTGGTCACGAAAGCCCAGCGGGTCGGCCAGCGGCTCGGGCACCGGAACGGTCACGAAGGCGCCGCCGTCGAACAGCGCCTCGAAGCGGGCGCGCGGGCTGATCGCCATGTGGTGCTGGCAGGAGGGGCAGACCATGAGCGCGTCGGTGAGCTCGCGGTGGAACAGCATGGTGCCGCACTCGTCGCACTTGCGCCAGAGGTTCTCCGGCACCTCGCGGCGGGAGAACAGCGAGTTGATCGTCGGCTTGACGTAGTTCGAGATCCAGTTCATGCGCGCGTGCCCCTGTTCTTGGCCCATGCGGCGCTAGATAGAGCGCAGCGCGGCGAAACGCAACGCGGGGGTGACGGAATTCCCCCCCGGCCCCGTTTCGCCCTCCGGGCGCCCCGCGCGCCCGCCGCCCCTTTCGGAGACAAGACATGACCGACCTCTCGCGGCGCGCCCTGCTGGCCGGGCTCGCCCTCACGCCGGTGACCGGCCTCCTGCGCCCGGCCCGGGCCGCTGACACCGGCCCGGCCTGCCGCCCCACCCCGCAGACCCCGGAAGGGCCGTTCTACTCCGACGCCCGGCTGGTGCGCGAGGACATCACCGAGGGCCGCGCCGGCCTGCCGCTCACCCTCGTGCTCGAGCTGCGCGACACCGGCTGCGCCCCGCTCGCCGGCGCGCGCACCGATGTCTGGCACTGCGACGCCACGGGCGGCTATTCCGGGGCCGACGGCGGGCCCGCCACCTTCCTGCGCGGCACCGGCTTTGCCGATGCGCAGGGCCTCGTGCGCTTCCGCACCATCTACCCCGGCTGGTCGCGCGGGCGCACCACGCATGTGCACTACAAGGTGTTCCTCGGCGGCGCCTGCGCCCTCACCTCGCAGCTCTTCTTCCCCGACGCGGTGAGCGAGACGATCTATGCCGGCCAGCAGCCCTACGCGGCCCGGGCGGCGCGGCGCGACACGTTCAACGCCTCCGACCCGCTGCGCCCCGCCCTCGGCGATGCGGTGACGGCGGAGCTGGAGCACGGCGCGCAGGGCATCACCGCCCGGCTGTCGGTGGTGGTGGCGCGACCGATGCCGGGGCGGGCGGGCTTTGCATCCGCCCCGCAACCGGTCTAGGCTCCGCCCGGTTCAGGGAGACACGCATGGCATTCGGCACGAAGATCCGCACCTATTTCGACGGCAAGTGGCATGAGGGCAACCTGCCCGTCATGGGCGCTGCCGATCACGGCACCTGGCAGGGCACGCTCGTCTTCGACGGCGCCCGGGCCTTCGAGGGAGTGACCCCCGACCTCGACCTGCACTGCGAGCGCGTGCTGCGCTCGGCCTCGGTGATGGGGCTGGAGGCGCCGCTCACCGCGCCCGAGATCGCGGCCATCGCGCTCGAGGGGCTCGCCGCCTACGCAGCCGATATGCCGGTCTACATCCGGCCGATGATGTGGTCGCGCGGGGCGCTGCCGGGGATGATCGCGCCCGACCCGGCGAGCACCGTCTTCGCGCTCTGCCTCGAGGACCTGCCGCTGGCCGACCCCGAGGCGGGCATGAGCCTCACCGTCTCGCCCTTCCTGCGCCCCCACCCGCTGGCGGCGATGACCGAGGCCAAGGCCGGCGGGCTATACGCCAACAACGGCCGCATCCTGCGCGAGGCGCAGATGCGCGGCTTCCACAACGCCCTGTCGATGGATTTCGAGGGCCACGTGGCCGAGACCGCCTCCACCAACGTCTTCGCGGTGAAGGACGGCGAGGTGTTCACCCCGGTGCCCAACGGCACCTTCCTCAACGGCATCACCCGCCAGCGCATCATCGCCCTGCTGCGCGCCGACGGCGTGAGCGTTCACGAAGTGTCGATGACGGTTGCCGATTTCGAGGCGGCGGACGAGATCTTCCTCACCGGCAACGCCAACAAGCTGCTGCCGGTGACCCGCTTCCAGGAGCGCCCGCTCGGCCACGGCCCGGTGGCCCGCCGCGCCCGCGCGCTCTACTGGGACTATGCCCACGCCACGCGGAGTGCTGCCGAATGAGCCTGCCCGGAACCATGCCCGAGAACATGACCGCCATCGAGATCTCCGCCCCCGGCGGGCCGGAGGTGCTCAGGCCCGTCACCCGGCCGGTGCCCGTGCCCGGCCATGGCGAGATCCTGATCCGGGTGAAGGCGGCGGGGGTGAACCGGCCCGACTGCCTGCAGCGCGCCGGCAGCTACGCCCCGCCCCCCGGCGCCTCCGACCTGCCGGGCCTGGAATGCGCCGGCGAGGTGGCAGCCATCGGCCCCGGCGTGAGCGGGGTCGGAGTGGGGGATGCGGTCTGCGCCCTGCTGCCCGGCGGCGGCTACGCGGAATACGCGGTCACCCCCGCCGCCCACGCCCTGCCGGTGCCCGAGGGCTACACCTGGGAACAGGCCGCGGCGCTGTGCGAGACCTTCTTCACCGTCTGGACCAACATGGTCGAGCGCGGCGGGCTGAAGGCGGGCGAGAGCTTCCTCGTGCACGGCGGCTCCTCGGGCATCGGCACCACGGCGATCCAGCTCGCCTCGGCGCTCGGCGCGCGGGTGTTCACCACCGCCGGCTCGGCGGAGAAATGCGCCGCCTGCCGCGACCTCGGCGCCGAGATCGCGGTGAACTACCGCGAGGCGGATTACGTGGAGGTGCTGCGCGAGGCCACCGGCGGCCGCGGGGTCGACCTCATCCTCGACATGGTGGGCGGCGACTACCTGCCGCGCAACGTGAAGCTGCTCGCCGATGACGGCCGGCTGGTGCAGATCGCCTTCCTCTCCGGCCCGAAGGTGGAGCTGAACTTCGCCCAGGTGATGATGCGCCGCCTCACCATCACCGGCTCCACCCTGCGGCCGCGCAGCGTGGAGGCGAAGGCGGAGATCGCCGCCAGCCTGCGCGCGCGGGTGTGGCCGCTGCTCGCCTCGGGCCGCATCGCCCCGGTGATGGACCACAGCTTCCCGCTGGAGCAGGCGGCCGAGGCGCATGCGCGCATGGAAGGCTCGGGCCATGTCGGCAAGATCGTCCTCACCCTCGGGTGAGGCGCATCCGGCGCGCTCTTCCCCCCGCCGCGCGGGGGGCGGAGCCTCCGCCGGGGCGGGTGCGCAGCACCCGGACATGCCCCAGGGCGCCGCTCGGCGGCGCGAAAGGGCGGTTCAGCCGGCTCAGTAACGGCGCAGCGAGGATCCGTCCCTGATACAGTCGGCGATCGAGCCCAGGGCCCGGTCGAGGTGTTCGGCGGAAGACACGCATTCGATCTCGCGGGCTTCCCGTGCTGCCCAGATCAACATGCGCGTGAGCGTGAGCCGCCGCATCGCGGCGTCGCTCACGGTGTTTTCCACGCGGGTATCGGCGTCAGTGGTCAAATCCAAAACCCCCAAGACTTGGACCTGCGTCTAGACTCTTACTGTGGAGCCAATCAGGTAAAATTGAAACAAGAAAAGGTTAACCAACAACTAAGCTAAAGGTTGATCAACGCAACGGTTCGATGTCAATCGTCTCGAGATTGCAATCCTGCCGTGTATCTGCGGCACAGTTTCGCGGCTCGAGTGCGCGGGTGAGGCAGATACGCAGCTCGGTGAGGCGCCCGGAGCGACAGCGCACGGTGACGCCATCGGGCCCGAGGGCGGGATTCGCCGCGAGCATCAGCGCCTCCACCCGGGCGGGCGAGAGCGCCTCGCCCCCCGCCCCGGCCAGCGCCGCGGGGGCACGGATGGCCTCGTAAGCGCGGCGCGAGAGGTCGAAATAGGCCTGCGCGGTCAGGCCGCTGCAGCGGCCATGCGCCTTCCACTCGTGCCAGGCGAGCCCGGCGGAGCCCATGATATCGGCCATGGCGGCGGTCTGGGCGCGGGTTGCGTCGGGCACCGCGGCGCGGCAGTCGCGCGGCCAGCCGCGCTCGTATTGCGGCCAGAGCCCGTGCAGGCTGAGGCCGCGCCCCGCCCCGGCGGCACATTCCGGCGCGCGGCGGGCATCGCCCTCGAGCGCGCACCAGCCCGGCGACCAGCTCAGCGCCAGCACGTAATAGTCGAACCGCCCGGGCACATCGGCCCGTGCCGGCCCGCCGGCGGCCACCAGCAGCGCCAGGACGGCCGCAACCACGCGGGCAATGCCCATGCCGAAACCCCTTTATCCTGTGGCATTATGCTTCTATATACAGGGCGATTCCCCCCTCGGAAACATGAGTAGCGTCCTGCGCCCGCGTTTTCGCAGCGTGGCGGAGCCGTTGTAAAAGCAGCCCTCGGACGGGAGAGAAGCACGATGACATTGCCGCTGATGCCCAAGGCCACCGCCGTGTGGCTTGTCGAGAACACCACGCTGACCTTTGCCCAGATCGCCGATTTCTGCGGCCTGCACGAGCTGGAAGTGAACGGCATCGCCGATGGCGAGGTCGCGCAGGGGATGAAGGGCTTCGACCCGATCGTCAACAACCAGCTCACCGCCAAGGAGATCGAGCGCGTCGAGAGCGACCCCTCCGCCCGGCTGAAGCTGAAGTTCAACCCCGCCGCCGAGGGCGAGATGAAGCGCAAGGGCCCGCGCTACACCCCGCTCTCCAAGCGCCAGGACCGCCCGGCCGCCATCGCCTGGCTGGTGAAGTTCCACCCCGAGCTGGCCGACAGCCAGATCGCCAAGCTGGTCGGCACCACCAAGCCCACCATCCAGACCATCCGCGACCGCACGCACTGGAACATCGCCAACATCCAGCCGGTCGACCCCGTGGCGCTGGGCATGTGCCGGCAGGTCGAGCTCGACAGCGCCGTGCAGAAGGCCGCCGCCAAGAAGGCCGCCGCGCAGGAAACCACCATGACCGCCGAGGAGCGCATGCGCCTGCTCGCCACCTCGCAGTCGCTGCACATGGAGCCGGACCCGCGCCTGCCCTCCTCGGTGAGCGGCTTCGAGAACTTCTCGCTCGGCGACGGCTCCGACCCCCGCGGCGAGGAGGAGGACGAGGACGACAACCGCTCCACCCTCGTGGACGCGGACAGCTTCTTCAACCTGCCCAAGGGCGGCAAGGACGACGACGAGGACGAGCAGCCCTGAGCGCCCCGCGCCACGGCCACACCCTTTCGAACGGCCCGGACAGAAGTCCGGGCCGTTTTCGTTTCGGGCGGCGATCGCCGGCGGCGCGGCCGCGGCGCCGCATCGCCCGCCCCCGACGGCACCCCGCCGCCCCGCGCGCCGCAGTTGCATTCGCGCGCGCCTTCGCACAGGCTCTGGCGGCCCCGCAGCGCTTCCGGCAGGACGGATGACCAACCTACGCGACCTGCAACTGCTCGCCGCCCTCGCCCGCCACCGGCATTTCGCCCGGGCGGCGGAGGCCTGCGGCATTTCCCAGCCCGCCTTCTCGGCCCGCATCCGCAATCTCGAGACCGAGCTGGGCACTCCTGTCGTGCAGCGCGGCAACCGCTTCATCGGCCTCACGCGCGAGGGCGAGGTGGTGCTGAAATGGGCCGGCCGGCTGCTGGCCGAGGCGGAGGGCCTGCGCCAGGAGATCGCGGCGCTCAAGGGCTCGCTCTCCGGCCACCTCACCGTGGGCTGCGTGCCCACGGCGCTGAGCTTTGCCGCCGACCTGCCGGCCCGGCTGCGCCCGGCCCACCCCGGGCTGGTGCTGCGCATCGTCTCGGCGAGCTCGGCGCAGATCCTGCGCGGGCTGGAGGATTTCAGTTTCGACGCGGGGCTCAGCTATCTCGACCAGACCGTGCCCGCCGGCATCCGCGCAACCCCGCTCTACCCCGAGCGCTACGTGCTGCTCGCCCCGCCCGCCCTCGCGCCGCGGCCGCGCGGCACCGCGAGCTGGGCCGAGGCCGCCGCCCTGCCGCTCTGCCTGCTCTCCTCGAACATGCGCAACCGGATGATCGTGGAGGAGGTCTTCGCCTCGCTCGGCCTCATGCCCGCGCCGGTGACCGAGACCACCGCCCTCACCGTGGCCCTCACCCAGGCGGCTTCCGGCGACGTGGCGACCATCGTGCCCGAGCGCCTCGCCACCAGCCTGGGCGCGGGGCTGGGCCTGGTGATGCTGCCGCTCACCGCCCCGGAGGTGGAAAAGCCCATCGGCCTGCTCACCCTGCAGCGCGACCCCGAGCCCCCCGCCGTGACCGTGCTGCGCGCCGAGGCGGAGGCGCTGGCCCGCTGATAGCCCCTCCCCGTGATAGGACTTCCCTATCACGCCTTCCCGAAATGCGATTTGCCGCCCCCCCGGCCCAGCAGAGATAATGGCCCGGAATTCCGGGGAGGAAACCGCCGAATGGCACCACTCGATCAGCGTGAAGGCGTCTGGAAGTCCGGGCGCGGCAAGGGCCGTCGTACACCCAAGGGCCGGCAATACGAGGACGGCGCGCTGGAAGAGGTGCGCGCCCTGCTGGGCGACCGCGCCCGCCGCCGCGACCACCTGATCGAGTTCCTGCACCTGATCCAGGATCGTTATCACCACCTCTCCGCCGCGCACCTGCGCGCGCTGGCCGAGGAGATGCGCCTCTCCCAGGCCGAGGTCTACGAGGTGGCGACCTTCTACGCCCATTTCGACGTGGTGAAGGAGGGGGAGCAGGCGCCGCCCGCCCTCACCATCCGGGTGTGCGACTCGCTGTCCTGCGAGATGGCCGGCGCGCAGGAGCTGATGGCGAAACTCTCCGAGCAGTACAACGGCGGCCGCGAGGTGCGGGTGCTGCGCGCCCCCTGCATGGGCCGCTGCGACACGGCGCCGGTGCTGGAACTGGGCCACAACCACATCGACCATGCGACGCCGGAAAAGGTGGCCGAGGCCATCGCCGCGGATGACACCCATGCGCATTTGCCCGGGTACCAGGACTATGCCGCCTATGCCGCCACCGGCGGCTACGGCGCGCTGAAGGCCCTGCGCGAGGGTGCGCGCAGCCCCGACGAGGTGCAGGAGGAACTGCTCGCCTCCGGCCTGCGCGGCCTCGGCGGCGCGGGCTTCCCCTCCGGCAAGAAGTGGTCCTTCGTGCGCGCCGAGCCCGGGCCGCGCCTGATGGCGGTGAACGGCGACGAGGGCGAGCCCGGTACCTTCAAGGACCGGTACTACCTCGAGCGCACGCCGCACCTGTTCCTCGAGGGCATGCTCATCGCCGCCTGGGCGGTGGAGGCGCAGACCGTCTTCCTCTACATGCGCGACGAATACCCCGCGGTGCTGGAGATCCTGCGCCGCGAGCTGGCGCGGCTGGAGGAGGCGGAGCTCATCGCCCCCGGCTTCGTCGAGCTGCGCCGCGGCGCGGGCGCCTACATCTGCGGCGAAGAATCCGCGATGATCGAGTCGATCGAGGGCAAGCGCGGCATCCCGCGCCACCGCCCGCCCTTCGTGGCGCAGAAGGGCATCTTCGGCCGCCCCACCCTCGTGCACAACGTGGAGACGCTGTGGTGGATCGGCCGCATCGCCCACGAGGGGCCCGACGTGCTCGCCGCCACCGAGAAGAACGGCCGCAAGGGCCTGCGCTCCTACTCGGTCTCCGGCCGGGTCAAGGAGCCTGGGGTGAAGCTGCTCCCCGCGGGCTCGACCATCCGCGACGTGATCGCGGCCTCAGGCGGCATGGCCGAGGGGCACGAACTGATGGCCTACCAGCCCGGCGGCCCCTCCTCCGGCCTGCTGCCCGCCACGATGGACGACATCCCGCTCGACTTCGACACCCTCCAGCCGCACGGCACCTTCATCGGCTCCGCGGCGGTGGTGGTGCTCTCGCAGGCCGACCGGGCGCGGGACGCCGCCCTCAACATGCTGCGCTTCTTCGAGAGCGAGAGCTGCGGCCAGTGCACCCCCTGCCGGGTGGGCTGCGAGAAGGCGGTGAAGCTGATGCAGGCCGAGCGCTGGGACCACGAGCTGCTGCTCGACCTCGCCAAGGTGATGGAGGACGCCTCCATCTGCGGGCTCGGCCAGGCGGCGCCGAACCCCATCCGCCTCATGCTGCGCCATTTCGCCGACGAGATCTGACGGAGAGAGACCATGAGCATCACATTCAGGCTCGACGGCCGCGACGTCACCGCCAACGAGGGCGAGAGCATCTGGGAAGTGGCGAAGCGCCACGGCACCCGCATCCCCCACCTGTGCCACAAGGACGCCCCGGGCTACCGCTCCGACGGCAACTGCCGCGCCTGCATGGTGGAGATCGAGGGTGAGCGCACCCTCGCCGCTTCCTGCATCCGCGCGCCGCGCGAGGGCATGGTGGTGAACTCCGCCGGCGAGCGGCCGGAGAAGGCCCGCCAGATGGTGATGGAGCTGCTGCTGGCCGACCAGCCGGCGCAGGAGGAGGCGCATGACCGCTCCTCGCACCTGTGGGACATGGCGGAGCTGAACAACGTCTCCGGCTCGCGCTTCCCCGCCATGGCGGCGGACCATGTGCCGCTGCTCGACGACAGCCACGTGGCGATGCGGGTCAACCTCGACGCCTGCATCCACTGCAATCTCTGCGTGCGCGCCTGCCGCGAGGTGCAGGTGAACGACGTGATCGGCATGGCGGGCCGCGGGCATGACGCGAAGATCGTCTTCGATTTCGATGACCCGATGGGCGCCTCCTCCTGCGTGGCCTGCGGCGAATGCGTGCAGGCCTGCCCCACCGGCGCGCTGATGCCGGCCTCCGCGCTCGACACCGCCCAGAAGGGCGACAGCCGCGATTATGACCGCGAGGTGAAGTCCGTCTGCCCCTATTGCGGCGTGGGCTGCCAGATCTCCTACAAGGTCAAGGATGACAGGATCGCCTGGGTCGACGGCATCAACGGCCCGGCAAACGAGGGCCGGCTCTGCGTGAAGGGCCGCTTCGGCTTCGACTACATCGCCCACCCGCACCGGCTCACCAAGCCGCTCATCCGCCGCAAGGACGCGCCGGAGAAGGGGCTCAACGTCGACCCCGCCAACCCCTGGACGCATTTCCGCGAGGCGAGCTGGGAAGAGGCGCTGGAGGTGGCGGCCCACGGCCTCTCCGACCTGCGCTCCTACTACGGCGGCAAGGCGGTGGCGGGCTTCGGCTCGGCCAAGTGCTCCAACGAGGAGGCCTACCTGTTCCAGAAGCTCATCCGCCAGGGCTTCGGGCACAACAACGTCGACCATTGCACCCGGCTGTGCCACGCCTCCTCGGTGGCGGCCCTGATGGAGAACGTGGGCTCGGGCGCGGTCACGGCCACGTTCAACGAGATCGAGAACGCCGACATCGCCATCGTCATCGGCTCGAACCCGATCGAGAACCACCCGGTGGCGGCCACCTATTTCAAGCAGTTCGCCAAGCGCGGCGGCAAGCTCGTCCTGATGGACCCGCGCGGCATGGGGCTGAAGCGCCACGCCTGGCGCACCCTGCAGTTCAAGCCCGGCACCGACGTGGCGATGCTCAACGCCATCATGAACGTGATCGTGGAGGAAAAGCTCTACGACCGGCAGTACATCGAGGGCTTCACCGAGGGCTTCTTCGAGTTCCGCGACCATATCCGCGCCTTCCCGCCGGAGCGGATGGCCGATCTCTGCGGCATCCCCGCCGAGACCCTGCGCGAGGTGGCGCGCGAGTTCGCCCGCTCCCGCGCCGGGATGATCTTCTGGGGCATGGGCATCTCGCAGCACATCCACGGCACCGACAATTCGCGCTGCCTGATCTCGCTCGCGCTGCTCTGCGGCCACGTGGGCCGGCCGGGCACCGGGCTGCACCCCTTGCGCGGGCAGAACAACGTGCAGGGCGCCTCCGACGCGGGCCTGATCCCGATGATGCTGCCCGACTACCAGCTGGTGGCCGAGGCGGACAACCGCGAGCTCTTCAAGCACATCTGGAAGGGCACCGAGATCGAGGCGAAGCCCGGTCTCACCGTGGTCGAGATCATGGACGCGATGTACCGCGGCGAGATCCGCGGCATGTACATCCTGGGCGAAAACCCCGCCATGTCCGACCCCGACGTGGAGCATGCCCGCAACGCGATGGCCAAGCTCGAGCACCTCGTGGTGCAGGACGTGTTCCTCACCGAGACGGCGAATTACGCCGACGTGATCCTGCCCGCCTCCGCCTGGGCCGAGAAGACCGGCACCGCCACCAACACCAACCGCCAGGTGCAGATGGGCCGCCCGGCCGTGCCCCCCCCGGGCGAGGCGCGCGAGGACTGGCGCATCATCGTGGCGCTGGCGCGCAAGCTCGGGCTCGACTGGGATTACGACCACCCGCGCGAGGTGTTCTCGGAGATGAAGATGTCGATGCGCAGCCTGCATCACATCACCTGGGAGCGGCTGGAGCGCGAGGGCGCGGTGACCTACCCCTGCCTCGGGCCGGAAGACCCCGGCCAGGCGGTGGTGTTCGGCGACGGCTTCCCCCGCCGCGCCGGCCGGGCGAAGTTCACCCCCGCCCGGGTCACCCCGCCGGCCGAGATCCCGGACGCGAACTTCCCGATGATCCTCACCACTGGGCGGCAACTCGAGCACTGGCACACCGGCTCGATGACCCGCCGCGCCAGCGTGCTCGACGCGGTGGAGCCGGAGGCGAACGCCTCGCTGCACCCGCGCACCCTCGCGCGGCTCGGCATCGCGCCGGGCGACATGTTCCGCATCACCACCCGGCGCGGCACCATCGAGATCATGGCGCGGGCCGACAGGGCGGTGTCCGAGGACATGGTCTTCGTGCCCTTCGCCTATGTGGAGGCGGCGGCCAACGTGCTCACCAATCCCCAGCTCGACCCGTTCGGCAAGATCCCGGAATTCAAGTTCTCCGCGTGCCGGGTGGAGCGCATCGAGGGGGCCGTCGCGGCCGAGTGATCGGCCGCGCCTTTCCGGCCCGGACGGGTAAGCCGGCCTGCATGCACCTTGGCCGGGTGCATCGGCCGCGCCCTTCAATTCTGCCCGGGTGAGTGTGCGCGCAGGTCCGCCTCGGCCGGGGCGGTCGGCCGCGCCATTCCGTTTTCCCCGAGCGGGCGACCGACCAGCCGGCTCCGCCGGGCAATCAGCCACGCGCGCCCGCTCCGGCAGGGTCATCGGTGACGTCAGCTCGGCCGTACCGGGCACGGGGTTGCGCACCCGTGCCCGCCGCGCGCGGCGGCCCGCTTCAGACGGGGCTGCCGGCGCCCTCGGCGCGGAAGCGGGCGATCCACTCGGCGCTGAGCGCGTCGGAGAGCCGGGCGGTGGGGGCGGCCACGCCCTCGGCGAGGGCGGGGTCGAGGCCCAGCGCGCCGAGCACCTGCGCCAGCACCGCCTGCGGCGCGCGCGACAGCGCATCATAGGTGAGGCGCAGCGGGGTGATGCCCTGCGCGGCAAACCATGCCTCCCAGGCCGCGTCGGCCGCGGTCATGTCGGCCACATGGGCCGCGATGGCCGCGGCGTCATAGGCGGGGGGCCGGGGAGCGGAGAGGCGCTCGAGCTCGCTGCCATCCGCCCTGCGGTGCCAGAGCCCGGTCTGCTCCGCCTTCAGGCGGGAGACGGCCTGGGCCAGCTTGTCCTCCCGCGTCAGGTGGATGAAGAGCGTCTCGCCGAAGGCGGCGCGCAGGCGCTCGGCGTCGCTGCCCGCCTGCGGAAAGAGCGCGCCGAGCCGCTCCATGAAGAAGCCGAAACTGTGCTGCTGCAGGCGCAGGCCGAAACAGCCGGTGTCGCCGCTGCCCCGCGCGATCGCGGCCTTGAGCACCGCCGCGGTGAGGGCGCGGTCATCGGGGAAACTCTCCGGCGCGAGGCCGTAATCCTCCGCCCAGGCGGCGAGCGAGGGCTCGTGGAAATGCGAATCCGGCAGGCCGGCGCGGCCGGTGGCCTGCAGCAGCCGGCACAGCAGGGTGCTGCCGCTGCGCGGGCTGGTGCAGATGATGCAGGATCGCATGCCGGTCTTCCCTCCCCATCCCGGGCCATGCTTCCTTCTAGAGCGCCGCGGGGCGTCGCGCCAGCCCCGCGCTTTGGCCTTGCAATGGCCCGGGAAACGGATCACGCAAGGGGGGCCTTCCCGGAGTTCCCGCCTGATGCCCCAGACAGCCCCCGTCTACACGCTCGCCCAGAACATGCGGGGCGCGGGCCTCATGGTGAGCTGCACCGGCATCTTCACCCTGCATGACGCGCTGATGAAGCTGGTGGCGGCGGAGATCGGGCTCTGGGAGTCGATCTTCCTGCGCGGCTGCATCGCCAGCGCGCTGCTCGCCGCCTTCACCGCCCGGCTCGACCGCTCGCGCCTGGCGCTGGCCCGGGCCGACAGGCGGGCCCTGGCCTGGCGGACGGTGGGCGAGATGGGCAGCACGCTGATGTTCCTCGCCGCCCTTTCCCACATCCCCTTCGCCAACGCGACCGCCATCCTGCAGGTGGCGCCGCTGGCGATGACCCTCGCCGCCGCCCTGCTGCTGCGCGAGCGCGTGGGCTGGCGGCGCTCGCTCGCCATCGCGGTGGGGTTCGGCGGGGTGATGCTGATCGTGCGGCCGGGCACGGAGGGCTTCACCGCCTGGTCGCTCTCCGCGCTCGGCGCGGTCGGCTTCCTCGTGATGCGCGATTTCTCCACCCGGGCGCTCTCGCCCGGCGTGCCCTCGGTGCTGGTGGCCTTCGTGGCGGCGACCTCGCTCACGCTTGCCGGGGCTGCCGGCCTCGCGGTGACCGGCTGGACCATGCCCTCGGCCACCGCGGCCCTTCAGGTGGGCCTCGCCGGGCTGCTGGTGACGGCGGGCTACATCCTCATCACCATGGCCATGCGGGCGGGCGACATGAGCTTCATCGCGCCCTTCCGCTACACCGCGCTGGTCTGGGCGCTGGGGCTGGGCGTGCTGCTGTTCGGCGATTTCCCCGCGCCGCTCACCTTCGCCGGGGCCGGGCTGGTGGTGGCCACCGGCATCTTCACCTTCCTGCGCGAGCGCGCCCTGGGCAGGCGGGCCGAGCGCGCCGCCGCCGGCACGCCGCCGCGCTGAGCCTCAGTCGCGCCAGAACAGCGGCGAGAGCAGCACCAGCGAGCCGAGGATCTCCAGCCGGCCCAGCACCATGCCCACGGAGAGCAGCGCCTTCGCCGTGTCCGGCAGGGTGGAGAAGTTGCCCGAGGGCCCGATCACGCCGCCCAGCCCCGGGCCCACGTTGGTGATGGCGGTGAGCGCGCCGGTGAGCGCGGTGAGGAAGTCGAGCCCGCAGGCGCCCAGCAGGATGGAGAGCAGCCCCAGCGTGGCGATGAAGGCCATCATCATCACCATGGCGGAGCGGAAGATCTCCGGCGCGATCTGCCGGCTGCCGTAGCGCATGGGGAACACGCCGCGCGGGTGCAGCAGCTCGGCCAGCGAGGTGCGGATGAGCTCGATCATCACGATCAGCCGGTAGGTCTTCAGCCCGCCCGCCGTGGAGCCCGCGCAGCCGCCGAGGAAGGTGAGCACGTAGAACACCGGCACCGCCAGCGTGCCCCAGAGCGTGTAGTCCCCCGCCGCGTAGCCGGTGGTGCTGATCACCGAGGTCACGTTGAACGCATCCTGCGCCAGCGCGTGCAGCCCGTGCGCCTCGTCGCCCGAGCGGCCGACGAAGAGCAGCAGCGTGGCCGCCGCGATGATGCCGATGAACACCTTCACCTGCGGGTCCACCCCCACCCGGTGGCGCGAGAACATCAGCACGATGTAGAGGCTGAACGGCAGGCTGCCGGCGATCATGAACACCGTGCCCACCCAGAGCACGCCCGAGCCCTCGAAATGGCCCATCGAGGCGTCATGGGTGGAATAGCCGCCGGTGGAGAGCGTGGTGAAGGCGTGGTTCAGCGCGTCGAAGGCGCTCATGCCGGCGAGGGCGTAGAGCGCGGTGCAGGCGGCGGTGAGGCCGACGTAGATCAGCAGGATGGTCTTGGACAGCGCCACGAAGCGCGGCATCGGCTTGTCGGCGCGGTCGGAGCTTTCCATGCGGAAGAGCTGCATGCCGCCCACCGAGAGGAAGGGCAGCAGGATCAGCCCCAGCGAGAGCATGCCCAGCCCCCCCAGCCACTGGATGATCGAGCGCCACAGGAGGGTTGCGGGGTCGAACCCGTCGAGCCCGGCCATCACGGTGGAGCCGGTGGTGGTCATGCCGGAGACCGATTCGAAATAGGCGTCGACCACGCTCAGATGCGCGGGCCCGAACATCAGCGGCACGGCGCAGATGGCGGGAGACACCCACCAGAGCATGTTCACCAGCATGAAGCCGAAACGTGTGGTGAGCTCGGGCCGCCGCGCCCCCCAGGTGGAGACGGCGACGAGCAGCGAGACCACCCCCACCATGAGCGCGCTCACCGCGAAGGCCTCGGTGCCCGGCCAGTTCAGCAGCCAGCCGAAGCCGGCCGGGGCGAGCATGATCGCCGCCAGCGCGAGGGCGACCACCGCCACCACGTGCAGCGCGCTGCGGAATTCGTCGAGCAGGTTCATGAGCGCCCCCCTGACCCGGAGGCGGGCCCGCGCGCGGCGGGAATGCAGGCGGAGTGATGCACTTCGGGGGGCCTCATCCTGTAGCGGCGCGGCTCGCCTCTGCGCTCCGCCCCGGATCAGAGAGCAGAGGCTCACGGCAAGGTCAACTCCCGCGTGCGGCCTTCCCTCGCCCCCGGCGGCCGGATAGGGTGCGCTCCGGTCGCGCCGCCCGGCCGCGACACGGAACAGCGGCTCCAGGCCGCGGAATACAGATGCGGCCTTCCGGCCGCGGAATACAGATGCGGCCTTTTGGTCGCGGGGCAGAGCAACGGAGGCCGGCTTGAAGACCGTGACAGAGTTTCCCCGCAAGGTGGTCGAAACCCCGGACATGGCCATCGTGATGCCCGATGGCTGCCGGCTCTCGGCCCGGGTCTGGATGCCCGAGGACGCGGGCGCGCACCCGGTGCCCGCCATCGTCGAGCACCTGCCCTACCGCAAGCGCGACGGCACCACGGCCCGCGACTGCCTCACCCATGCCTGGCTCGCCGGCCACGGCTATGCCTGCATCCGCATCGACATGCGCGGCAACGGCGACAGCGAAGGCCTGATGGAGGATGAATACACCGCGCAGGAGCTGCAGGACGCCTGCGACGCCATCGCCTGGATCGCCGACCAGCCCTGGTGCACGGGCAAGGTGGGGATGATGGGCATCTCCTGGGGCGGGTTCAACGCGCTGCAGGTCGCGGCCCTGCGCCCGCCGGCGCTGAAGGCCATCGTCACCATGTGCTCCACCGATGACCGCTTCAACGACGACGTGCATTACAAGGGCGGCCTGCCGCTGGCCGAGCTGCTGGGCTGGGGGGCGACCATGCTCTCCTTCACCCCGCGCCCGCCCGACCCCGCGTTGCGCGACGACTGGCGCGAGATGTGGCAGGAGCGGCTGGAGAACAACCCCATGCTCCACGCCGTCTGGGCCTCGCACCAGACCCGCGACGCCTACTGGAAGCACGGCTCGGTCTGCGAGGATTACGACGCCATCGAGGCCGCGGTCCTCGCCGTCGGCGGCTGGGGCGACGCCTACAAGAACGCCGTCTCGCGGCTGGTGGCCAACCTCAAGGCACCGGCCAAGGGCATCATCGGCCCCTGGATCCACAAGTACCCGCATTTCGCGAAGCCCGACCCGATCGGCTTCCTGCAGGAGATGAAGCGCTGGTGGGGCCACTGGCTGAAGGGCGAGGCGACGGGCGTCGACACCGACCCCGACATGCGCCTCTACCTCATGGACAGCGTGCGCCCGAAGCCCTGGTACGACCACCGCCCCGGCCGCTGGATCGCCGAGGCGGAGTGGCCGGCGCCCGGCATCGCGGAAGCCGTGCTGCACATGGGCCCCGGGGCGACGCTGGCCGCGCGGCCGCAACCCTTCTCGGCGCTGATCTCCTCGCCGGCGGACTGCGGCCTGCATGGCGGCGAGTACTGCGCGATCTACTGGGGCCCGGAGCTGCCCGACGACCAGCGCCGCGACGACGCGCTCTCCGCCTGTTTCGACAGCCCGGCCCTCTCCGAGGCGATGGACATCGTCGGCCGGCCCGAGGTGGTGCTGCGGCTTTCGGCGGACAAGCCGGTGGCGCAGGTCTGCGTGCGGCTCAACGACATCCACCCCGACGGCGCTTCCACCCGCATCACGTATGGCGTGCTCAACCTCACCATGCGCGACAGCCAGGAGGCGCCGGAACCGCTCGAGCCCGGGAAGAGCTACGAGATCCGCCTGAAGCTCGACGACATCGCCTACCGGGTGCCGGCGGGCCACCGGCTGCGCGTGGCGGTCTCCTCGGCCTACTGGCCGATGGTCTGGCCCAGCCCGGAGCAGGCGGCCCTCACCCTCACCGAGGGCCGGGTGCACCTGCCGCGCCGCAAGCTGGCGGAGGGCGACGAGTGGACCTTCGAGGCGCCGGAGGCCGCCGCGCCCTGGGCGGTCGAGACCCTGCGCGAGGCCGGCAACGACCGGCGCATCGAGCATGACCAGAAGACCGGCCGCGTCACCCTGCACCTGCGCGACGATTTCGGCGCGGTGCGCGATGCCGACCACGGGCTGGAGAACGGCTCCTGGGTGGAGGAGACCTGGTCGATCCACCCCGACGACCCGCTCTCCGCCCGCGGCGAGGCGACATGGGAGCAGACCCACGGCCGGGGCGACTGGCAGATCCGCACCATCGCCCGCACCGCCATCACCGCCGACCGCACCCATTTCCACATCACCGGCGAGGTGGTGGCCGAGGAGGGCGGCGCGGAGGTCTTCCGCCGCGCCTACGACGAGCGCATCCCCCGGGAATGGAGCTGAGCCGCCTCGCGCGGGCGGGCTGATTCCACCCCCTGCCCGTTTCGCGGGCAGCGGGGCCGGAGGGGCGGATTTCGTACCGCCCCGCCGGCCCCGCGCCCCCGCCCCCGGGGCGCGACCGCATGCGGATTTGACCCCAACCCCCTGTTCGGGCTACATCCTGCGCATCGATCCGACCTGAACATCCCGGGTGCGAGTTTCCGCGCGCTGGCCTGAGCCGGTGTGCATATTGAACGGCGGTTCAAAAATAACTCGCCCTGAAGAATTCCTCGTGGCACTCTGTGAGGCATGCGCATCCGGCCATGTCCGAAGAGGCGCCAATCAATTTGCGCGGCGCCCGCCGCCGCATCCAAAAGGAGACAGGGAAGCATGACCAAAGAACTCGAACATCTCGGCCGGCAGGTTGTCCGCGGCACGATCAGCCGCCGGCACTTCATGGGCCGCGCCGCAGCGCTCGGGCTCACGGCCACCTCCGCCGGTACCCTGCTCGGCTCTGTGGCCCGCGCCGCCGACCCGGTGATGGGCGGGCTCCTGAAGGCCGGCATGGTCGGTGGCGAGAGCACCAACAGCCTCGACCCCGCCACCTTCCTCTCCCAGGTTCCCTTCGTCTTCGGCCAGACCTGGGGCGAGAAGATCGTCGAGGTCGGGCCCACGGGCGAGCTGGAGCCGCGCATCGCCGAAGAGTGGGGTGCTTCCTCCGACGCCAAGACCTGGACCTTCAAGATGCGCGACGGGGTGGAATTCCACAACGGCAAGACCGTCACCGCGCAGGACGTGTTCGACACGCTCGACCGCCATTCCAACGAGGCTTCCGAATCCGGCGCGCTGGGCATCATGCGCGGCATCGACCGCATGCAGGTGAACGGCAAGGAGCTGGTGATCTCCCTCAAGGAGGCCAACGCCGACCTGCCCTACCTGCTGGCCGACTACCACCTCATCATCCAGCCCGGCGGCGGCAAGGACGCGCCGGATGCCGGCATCTCCGCGGGCCCCTACAAGGTGACCGTGAACGAGCCCGGCGTGCGCCACGGCGGCGAGAAGTTCGCCAACTTCTGGGACGCGGGCAACCGCGGCTACGCCGACCAGGTGGAGATCACCGTCATCAACGACGCCACCGCCCGCACCGCCGCGCTGCAATCCGGCCAGGTGCACATGATCAACAACGTCGAGCCCAAGATCGTCGACCTGATCAAGCGCGTGCCCGGCGTGAGCGTGAAGAACACCGCCGGCCGCGGCCACTACGTGTTCATCATGCATTGCGACACCGCGCCCTTCGACAACAACGACCTGCGCATGGCGCTCAAGCTCGCCATCAACCGCGAGGACATGGTCGACAAGATCCTGCGCGGCTACGGCACGGTGGGCAACGACTTCCCGATCAACTCCGCCTACCCGCTGTTCCCCGACGACATCGAGCAGCGCGCCTACGACCCCGAGGAAGCGGCGCATTACTACAAGAAGTCCGGCCATTCCGGCCCGATCGTGCTGCAGACCTCCGACGTGGCCTTCCCCGGCGCGGTCGACGCGGCGCAGCTCTTCCAGCAGCACGCCTCGGCGGCCGGCATCACCCTCGAGGTGAAGCGCGAGCCCGGTGACGGCTACTGGTCCGAAGTGTGGAACAAGCAGCCCTTCTGCGCCTCCTACTGGGGCGGCCGCCCGGTGCAGGACCAGATGTACTCCACCGCCTACATCTCCTCGGCAGACTGGAACGACACCCGCTTCAAGCGCCCCGAGTTCGACCAGCTCATCACCAAGGCCAAGGCCGAGCTGGACGAGGCGAAGCGCAAGAGCATGTACCACGATGCCGCCCTGATGGTGCGCAACGAGGGCGGGCTCATCCTGCCGATGTTCAACGACTGGATCGAGGCCGTGTCGGACAAGGTCGGCGGCTGGGAGGCGGACGGCGCCCAGACCATGATGAACGGCTACGCCCTGTCCAAGACCTGGCTCATGGGCTGAGGCGGGGGCATGGGCCTTCTGCTGAGACTGGTGCTCCAGCGCATTGCGATGGGGCTCCTTCTCCTTCTGGCGGTGTCGGTGATGATCTTCGCCGCCACCCAGATTCTCCCCGGCGACGTGGCCCAGGCGATCCTGGGCCAGTCCGCCACCCCTGAGGCACTGGCCAACAAGCGCGCCGAGCTCGGGCTCGACCAGCCCGCCGTCACCCGCTACTTCGCCTGGCTGGGCGGCATGCTGCAGGGCGACCTCGGCACGGCACTCTCCAACGGCCAGGACATCGCCACCTCGCTGGGCAAGCGGCTGGGCAACACGCTGTTCCTCGCCGCCGTGGCGGCGGTGATCGCGGTGCCGCTCGCCATCCTGCTCGGCCTCGTGGCGGTGCGCTACCGTGGCCGCTGGCCCGACAAACTGATCTCGGCGGTCACGCTGGCCTCGATCTCGCTGCCGGAGTTCTTCATCGGCTACGTGCTGATCTTCTTCGTCGGCGTGCAGCTGCAGTGGCTGCCCTCGGTCTCGACGGTCTATGACACGATGGGCTTCTGGGAGCGGCTGGAGGCGGTGGCGCTGCCCGCGATCACCCTCACCCTCGTGGTGCTGGCGCACATGATGCGCATGACCCGCGCCGCCATCCTCAACGTGATGCAGTCCGCCTATATCGAGACGGCCGAGCTGAAGGGCCTGCGCGCCTTCACCATCATCCGCAAGCACGCCTTCCCCAACGCCATCGCGCCCATCGTGAACGTGGTGATGATCAACCTCGCCTATCTCGTGGTGGGTGTCGTGGTGGTGGAGGTGATCTTCGTCTATCCGGGCATGGGGCAGTACCTCGTCGACCACGTCTCCAAGCGCGACGTGCCGGTGGTGCAGGCCTGCGGACTGATCTTCGCCGCCGTCTACATCGGGCTGAACATGATCGCCGACGTCGTCGCCATCATCTCCAACCCCCGTCTGAGGCATCCGAAATGAACTGGCGCCGCATTCCCGCAAGCGCCTGGCTCGGCCTGGTGCTGACCTTCGCGTTCATCTTCGTCGCCGTCTTCGCGCCCTGGGTGGCGCCCTACGGGCTGAACGAGACCGTGACCGACGTCTGGGCCCCGCCCTCGGCCGAGTACTGGCTGGGCGGCGACAACCTGGGCCGCGACCTGCTCAGCCGGATGATCTACGGCGCGCGCACGACGATGCTCATCGCAGCCCTCGCCTCGGCGCTGGCCTTCCTCTCCGGCTCGGTGCTGGGCTTCCTCGCCGCGGTGGCGGGCGGCTGGCTCGACCAGGGCCTGTCGCGGCTGGTGGACCTGATCATGGCCATCCCCTCGCTCATCCTCGCCCTCGTGGTGCTCTCGGTGGTGCCGGCGGACGTGGGCACGCTCATCCTGGTGATGGGGCTGGTCGAATCCACCCGCGTGTTCCGCCTCGCCCGCGCGGTGGCGGTGGACATCGGGGTGATGGACTTCGTCGAGGCCTCGCGCCTGCGCGGCGAGGGCACGCGCTGGATCATCTTCCGCGAGATCCTGCCCAACGCCCTGTCGCCGCTGGTGGCGGAGTTCGGGCTGCGCTTCATCTTCGCGGTGCTGTTCCTTTCCTCGCTCTCGTTCCTCGGGCTCGGCGTGCAGCCCCCCGCGGCAGACTGGGGCGGCATGGTGCGCGAGAACAAGGACGGCATCGTCTTCGGCATCGGCGCGGCGCTCTACCCCGCCGGGGCCATCGCGGTGCTCGCCATCTCGGTAAACCTCGTGGCCGACTGGATCCTCAACCGCACCACCGATCTGAAGGGAGGCCGCAGTGGCTGAGACGCTCCTAGACATCCGCGACCTGAAGATCGGCGCCACGGTCATCCCGCCGGGCGAAGACCCGCAGGACATCACCATCGTCCACGGCGTGTCCTTCACGCTCGAGAAGGGCCGCGTGCTGGGGCTGATCGGCGAAAGCGGCGCCGGCAAGTCCACCATCGGGCTCTCCCCGCTCGGCTACGGCCGCGGCGGGGTGCGCATCACCGGCGGCGAGGTGATCCTCAACGGAAGGGACATCCTGAAGGCCGGGCCCGGCGGGCTGCGCCGCATCCGGGGCCGCGAGGTGGCCTATGTCGCCCAGTCGGCGGCGGCGGCCTTCAACCCGGCGCAGAAGCTGATGGAGCAGGTGATCGAGACCACCCTGCGCCACAAGCTCGCCTCGCGCGCCGAGGCGGAGGCACGGGCGAAGCGGCTCTTCGCCAGGCTCGGGCTGCCCAAGCCCGAAACCTTCGGCGACCGCTACCCCCACCAGGTGTCGGGCGGCCAGCTGCAGCGCGCGATGACCGCCATGGCGCTCTGCCCGGAGCCGGACCTGATCATCTTCGACGAGCCCACCACAGCGCTCGACGTCACCACCCAGATCGACGTGCTCGCCGCCATCAAGGAGGCGATCCGCGACACCGGGGTGGCGGCGCTCTACATCACCCACGACCTCGCGGTGGTGGCCCAGGTCTCCGACGAGATCATGGTGCTGCGCCAGGGCCGGATGGTGGAGCACGGCACCACCGACCAGATCATCAACGCCCCGCGCGAGGAGTACACCCGCGCCCTGGTCTCGGTGCGCTCCATCGAGCACGAGGAGAAGGCCCCCTCCGGCGCCCCGGTGCTGGACGTGACCGGCATCACCGCCTCCTACGCGGGCTCGGTGAAGGTGCTCAAGGACGTGAGCGTGTCGATCGAGCCGGGCCACACGCTGGCGGTGGTGGGCGAGAGCGGCTCGGGCAAGTCCACCCTCGCGCGGGTGATCACCGGGCTGCTGCCGCCCGAGGCGGGCGCCATCACCTTCGACGGCCGCACCCTCAGCCCCGCCCTGCCGCAGCGCTCGCGCGATGACCTGCGCGAGCTGCAGATGATCTACCAGATGGCCGACACGGCGATGAACCCGCGCCAGACGGTGCGCACCATCATCGGCCGGCCGCTGGAGTTCTACTTCGGCCTGCGCGGCAAGGCGAAGGAGGCCCGCATCCGCGAGCTGCTCGAGCAGATCGAGATGGGCGACGGGTTCATCGACCGCTACCCGGCCGAGCTCTCCGGCGGGCAGAAGCAGCGCGTGTGCATCGCCCGCGCGCTGGCGGCCAAGCCCAAACTGATCATCTGCGACGAGGTCACCTCCGCCCTCGACCCGCTGGTGGCCGACGGCATCCTCAAGCTGCTGCTCGAGCTGCAGGCGAAGGAAAAGGTGGCCTACCTGTTCATCACCCACGACATCGCCACGGTGCGCGCCATCGCCGACGAGATCGCGGTGATGTACCGGGGCGAGCTGGTGCGCTACGGGCCGAAGAGCAAGGTGCTGGCCCCGCCCTTCGACGCCTATACCGAGCTGCTGCTCTCCTCGGTGCCGGAGATGCACCTGGGCTGGCTGGAAGAGGCGATCTCCCGCCGCCGCATGGCAAGCTCGGGCAACTGAGCCCATGGCGCCCCCCGCCGAGGGGGCGCCGTTCCTGCCCGTGCCTCCGCCCGGCGGGGGCGCCGGGCGATCTCCGCAGGGTCGCTCCCCTGCCCCGGACCCGCACGAAAGCCGCGTCCGCACGGGCGTGAGCGGCGGCCCGGCATCACCGATCGGTAACCCGCCTCGGCCCGTGCCTGCGCCACGGGGGGCATGCTGTCGCCCCTCGCACGATCCCTCCGCGCCCTGCCCCATGTTCCTCGCTGCCGCCGGGCGCCGGTGCCGGAAACATGCGCCGTTCGCCGGCCGGCCCGCCGATGCCGGTGGTTGCTGGCCCGCCTGCGCTGCCGGAAAGGAAACGCGGGTCGTCGCCGGACCCCGCCCCCCTGTGTGGCCTTCCCCCCGGCCGGTGCAGCACTCCGAAGGCGGACGCGGGAGGTCCCCGCTCAGCCCTCCGGCGGCAGGCGCCCGGCGGCGAGGTGCTTCAGCCCGAGGAGGGCACGCGAAAAGCTCTCCCCGGCCCGCGTCGACATGTGCCGCGCCCTGAGGTGACCATGAACGAGCCCCGGCTCGACATGCGCCCGCGCCACGCCGCCGGCGGCGAGGATGGCACCCGCGTAGGTCTCGCAATCGTCGCAGAGCGGGTCGCATTCGGCGGCCAGCGCCAGCACCGGCGGCAGGCCGGAGAAATCCGTGTCCGCGAGCGGGGAGAGCGTGGGGTCGGGCCCCGCCTCCGCCCCGCCGCGTATGTCGCGGTAGGCGAGCAGGTCGGAGAGGGTGAGCATCGGCGCGTTCGCATGCACCAGGTAGGAGCCCCGGTCCATCGCCCCGCCCAGCGCCGGGTAGATCAGCAGCACGCCCGCCGGCGGGCGCTGGTCGGCGCGGGTGGCATGGGCCACGGAGGCGGCAAGCGTGCCGCCGGCGCTGTCGCCGCAGAGCACCACCGGCACGTCGCTCTCGCCCGCCACGGCGCGGAAGGCGGCCAGCGCGTCGTCGAAAGCGGCCGGGTGGCGGTGCTCGGGCGCCAGCCGGTAGTCCACCGCGGTCACGGTGAAGCCGGTGCGCGCCGCGATCTCGGCGCAGACATCGTCGTGGCTCTCGAGCCCGCCCACAACGAAGCCGCCGCCATGGCAGTAGAGCACATGCGCCCCGGGCCGGCCGGGGGCCGTGTAGCGCCGCACCGGGATCTCGGTGACACCGGAGACGATCACCCGCTCCTCGGTGCTCACCCCCTCCGGCCGGCCGGCGTGGAAGGCGGCGCACATCCGGTCATACACCCGGCGCTGTTCGGCGGCGGTGAAGGTCGCGGTCTCGACGGGGTAGAAGGAATTGGTGCGCTCGATGAAGGCGAGGATCTCGGCATCGAGCAGGGCGGAATAATCGGTCATCGTGGGCCCCTCCTGCGGCGGCGCGAGCCTAGCCCCGCCCCCTGCCCCCGCGCAAGCCGTGCCTCGGGCACGGGCGGACCCGGGTGGCTCCGGCACTGGCTGTCCCGCGCCCTCCGTGCGACCGGCCCCCCCTGCCCCGGGCATGGACGAACCATCGCCGGCCCATGAGCCCGGCGCGACGCGGGCAGGCAGGCAGCGCCCGGCAGCCGTTTCACGAAACGGAACGACACGGCCGGCCGGGGGCTCGCCACGGCGGAAATCGGATCGCGGAAGGAGGGGATGCCGCCAGGGCCGGCGGCGAGTGCCCGGAAGACCCATGCAGGAGGGCCGCCGGGCGGGTGCCCGCGCGCCCGGCGGATGCGGGCCCCGGCGGGCGGGGGGCTCCCCCGGGGGGGGGAGCGCCGGGCCGGAGGCGGTGCCCCGGCCCTTGCGGGCCTCAGCCCTTCTGCAGGTGCCGGCGGCCGAGCAGCTCGGCGATCTGCACCGCGTTCAGGGCAGCGCCCTTGCGCAGGTTGTCGGAGACCACCCACATGTTGATGCCGTTCTCCACCGTGCTGTCCTGGCGGATGCGGCTGATGTAGGTGGCATATTCGCCCACGCTCTCGATCGGGGTCACGTAGCCGCCGTTCTCGCGCTTGTCGACGACCATGCAGCCCGGCGCCTCGCGCAGGATGTCACGCGCCTCGTCCTCGTCGAGGAAATCCTCGAACTCGACGTTCACCGCTTCCGAATGGCCCACGAACACCGGCACGCGCACGCAGGTGGCGGTCACCTTGATCTTCGGGTCGATGATCTTCTTGGTCTCCGCCACCATCTTCCACTCTTCCTTGGTGGTGCCGTCTTCCATGAAGACGTCGATGTGCGGGATCACGTTGAAGGCGATCTGCTTGGGGTAAACCGAGGGCGCCACTTCCTGGCCGGGCACGTACATGCCCTTGGTCTGCAGCCACAGCTCGTCCATCGCCTCCTTGCCCGAGCCGGAAACCGACTGGTAGGTGGAGACCACCACGCGCCTGACCTTCGCGCGGTCATGCAGCGGCTTGAGCGCCACGACCATCTGCGCGGTGGAGCAGTTGGGGTTCGCGATGATGTTCTTCTTCGTGTAGCCGTCGATCGCGTCGGGGTTCACCTCGGGCACGATGAGCGGCACGTCGGGGTCGTAGCGGTAGAGCGACGAGTTGTCGATCACCACGCAGCCCGCGGCGGCGGCCTTCGGCGCGTATTTCTTCGTCGCGTCCGAGCCCACGGCGAAGAGCGCGATGTCCCAGCCGGTGAAGTCGAAAGTGTCGAGGTCCTGGGTCTTGATAGTCTTGTCGCCGAAGCTGCACTCGGTGCCGAGCGACTTGCGCGACGCAAGTGCGGCGATCTCGTCGACGGGGAATTCCCGCTCGGCGAGGATGTTCAGCATTTCACGGCCCACGTTGCCCGTGGCGCCCGCGACGACGACCTTGTAACCCATCTCCTCTTACTCCTGGCTGGGTATTGCGAACGGCGTGTCCTAACGCATGCAACACATATTGTGAATGCCAATCCGGCACGCCTGCGATATTATGGTGCACATGTGGAAATGGCCGGCCCTCGCCGCAATCCCCCTCGCCGCCCTCCTGGCCCTGCCGGCAGGCGCGACGGAGGTGGAGATCGTCGACGCACGCGCCACCCCCGGGCCGCAGGGCTGGCGCATCGACGTCACCCTGCGCCATGACGACACCGGCTGGGACCATTACGCCGACGCCTGGGAGGTGCGGCTGCGCGACGGCACCGTGCTCGGCACCCGCAAGCTGCTGCACCCGCACGTGGACGAGCAGCCCTTCACCCGCTCCCTGCCCCGCGTCGCCATCCCGGAGGGCGTGCGCGAGGTGCTGATCCATGCCCGCGACCTGCAAAGCGGCTGGTCGCCGCGGAGCTTCGTGCTGCGGCTGCCCTGAGCGCGGCGGCCGCGAGGCGCCAGCCCGGGCCGGCACGCGGCCGCATCCGGCGCTCACCGGAAGCCCGGGCAGCGGGCAGCGGGCAGCGGGCAGCGGGCAGCGGGCAGCGGGCAGCGGGCAGCGGGCAGCGGGCAGCGGGCAGCGGTGATGATCCCCGCGCGATCACGCGGGCAAACCCGTTCGGGGAGCGGCGAAGTCAGTCCTGCGCGCCCACCAGCCCGGCCAGGCCCGGCTCGAACACAGCGTCCGTCTCCGGGTCGAAATCCTCGTGCCGGCAGCCCTCGGCGAAATGCAGCATGTCGAGGAAGGCGGGCAGCGCGGCCTCGATCTCGGGCAGGTGGTCCATCCCGGCGATCACGATGCCCGAGACATGGCCGCTGCGCCCGAACCAGTGCAGGTTGAGGCTCAACACCGGGGCGTCCTCGTCGGCCCAGAGGCTCTCGGTCGCCCAGGTGAGCACCCGGCGCGCCCTGTCCAGCCGGGGCGGCAGTGCCCAGCCCAGCAGGCGCTGCTCCGGCTCGCCCTCCGCGGCGCGCATCGGGGCCTCGGCGGCGATGCGGGCATGGCGCGCGGCCAGCAGGGCCTCCGGATCGGGGGCGGGCCCGTCGAGCGCCACGTGGCCACGCTCCAGCCAGCTCAGATCGAGGTTCCAGCCGCCGGAGAAGGCCGGCGGGTAGCTCAGCGGCGAGAGGCTGCCCAGCGTGTGGTCCCAGACCATGCCCTGCACCAGCTCGTTCAGCCGGTCGGTGTCCGGCCCGTCGAGGAAATACTGGCCCGGCGGCACGTCGATGCGCGCGAAATCACCCGGCAGGATCACCGTGCCCTGCCAGAGGGTGAGATCGGCGTTGAGCGCGCGCAGGTCGGCGTCCTGCGCCTCGGCATGGGGGAAGAGCCTGGTGACGCTGGCGGGACGCGCCAGCGGTCCGGGCCCGCCGGGCGCGGCGCCCCGGTAGAAGAGTGACATGGCGGACCTCCGGTGCCTGTGGCCCATTAACTTCGCGGCCGGGCGCGCCCGCGTCAACCTCGCCAAAGGAGGAGGCGGGCGCGACAGCGTTACACCCCGAGGCCCCGGCGGGTGGCGCCGGGAGCGTCACCGCCCGGCATGCCTCCGACGAGCCCGGGGCGCCCGGAGCCGCAGCGGGCCTGCGGGATCGAGCATGTTCGGCCCTGCCTCCCGGACGCGGCCGGCAGCCTTCGCCCGTCCCTGCCGGGCGGCACACGGCCACGGCATGCGGTCAGCAGACTTCAGTCGCCGGCGAGCCCGGCGAAACGGTCTGCGAACAGGCGGAAGTACACCTTCTGCTCCTGCACTTCGGCGCCCAGGGCCTCGTAGAAGCGCAGGGCACCCTCGTTCCAGCGCTCGGTGGTCCAGTCCATCCGCGCGCAGCCGCGCTCGGTGGCGATGGCGGCGAGCCGGCCCATGAGGCGGCGGCCGAGGCCGGTGCGCCGCGCGCGGGGCGAGACGTAGAGTTCCTTCATGTAGAGCGCCGGCCCCTCCGCCCCCGCGGGGTCGAGGAAGGTGTAGACGGCGAGCCCCACCGGGCCCTGCGCATCCCGCGCCATCAGGATCTCGACATGCCCGCCCGAGAGCATGCGCGCCACCTGCCCGCGCCGCGCCGCCCCCGAGAGGGGGGCGATGCGGTAATGGGCGTTTACCTCGTCGAGGAGACGGCCGAGATCGGCCGCCTCCGCGTCACCGGGGTGAAGGAGCTCCGCGCTCACAGGCTCTCGTCGAGCGCCGCGAGGATCGCGTCGCCCATGCCCTTCGTGGTGACCTGCGTGCCACCCTCCGCGGCCATCAGGTCGGGGGTGCGGTAGCCCTTGGCGAGCACGGCCTCCACGGCCTTCTCCAGCCGCTCGGCCTCCTCGCCCTGGTCGAAGGAATAGCGCAGCGCCATGGCGAAGGAGAGGATGCAGGCGATCGGGTTGGCCTTCTCCAGGCCGGCGATGTCCGGGGCGGAGCCGTGCACCGGCTCGTAGAGCGCCTTCGGCCGGCCATTGGCCATCGGCGCGCCGAGCGAGGCCGAGGGCAGCATGCCGAGCGAGCCGGTGAGCATCGCCGCGAGGTCGGACAGCAGGTCGCCGAACAGGTTGTCGGTCACGATCACGTCGAACTGCTTGGGCCAGCGCGAGAGCTGCATGGCGCCGGCGTCGGCATACATGTGGCTCAGTTCCACGTCCGGGTACTCGGCCTGGTGGATCTCGCTCACCACCTGGCGCCAGAGGATGCCGGATTCCATCACGTTGGCCTTCTCCATCGAGCAGACCTTGTTGGAGCGCTTGCGCGCCAGCTCGAAGGCCGAGCGGGCGATGCGGGCGATCTCGCTCTCGGTGTAGCGCTGGGTGTTGATGCCCACGCGCTCGTTGCCTTCCCTGATGATGCCGCGCGGCTCGCCGAAGTAGATGCCCGAGGTGAGCTCGCGCAGGATCAGGATGTCGAGGCCCGAGACCACCTCGCGCTTGAGCGAGGAGAAATCGGCCAGCGCGTCGAAGCACTGGGCCGGGCGCAGGTTGGCGTAGAGGTCCATCTCCTTGCGCAGGCGCAGGAGGCCGCGCTCGGGCTTCACCGAGAAGTCGAGGTCGTCGTATTTCGGGCCGCCCACGGCGCCGAGCAGCACCGCGTCCACCTCCTGGGCCTTCGCCATCGTGGCGTCGGTGAGGGGGGTGCCATGCGCGTCATAGGCGCAGCCGCCCACCAGGTCCTCGGTCACGTCGAAGGCGAGGCCGCGCTTCGCGCCGTACCAGTCGATGATCCGGCGCACCTCCGCCATCACTTCGGGGCCGATGCCGTCGCCGGGCAGGATGAGCAGGGAGGGAGTGGGCATGTCGTGTCTTCCTCGGTGTTATCGGGTTTTGGAACTGGGGTAGAGGCGGGGGCCGGCCCGGTCAAGCCCGGGGGGCGGCCGGCATCAGGGCGCGGGCGGCTTCAGGTCGACCCAGACCGGGCGGTGGTCGGAGGCGGCGGCAAGGAGGGCTGCCTCCGCCCCCTCCGCCGGCCACCACACGCCGCTGGCGGTGACGGTGAAGCGCGCGTCGGGCAGCAGGTAGTCCACCCGCAGGTTGCCCGGGGCCGGCGTGTCGCGGAAATCGGCGGTGTCGCGGGCGGGCGGGCCGCGGTGGGTGGCGTTGGCCCCCTCCCCCGCCTGTGCGGCGCCACCCGGGCCTTCCGGCGCGGGGTCCTGCAGGGCGGGGTGGGCGAGGAGGGCGGCGATCTCCTCATGCGCGCCCTCGCCGTCGAACGGATCGGCGTTGAGGTCTCCGGCGATGATCACCGGCGCGGGGCCGCGGGAGACGCTCTGCCCCGTGTCATCCTCGAAGGGCGTGCCGTCGAGCCAGAGGCGCCAGAAGCGGATCTCGTCGGCGTTGCGGCGGCCGTTGAGGTCATGCGCGTCGTCGAACACCGGGGGCGAGGGATGGCTGATCAGCAGCTCCGCCGTGTCGCCGCCGGGCAGCGCCACCGGCAGCACCCAATGCGCCTTGGAGGAGAGGCGCAGTGCCGCCTGCGCCGCCTCCGAGGGGAAGGGCGTGCCGTCCTCGCGCAGCGGCAGGTGGTGGCCGGGCAGCGCGCGCCAGCGCAGCTCGCGGAAGCTCCGCGCGGGGCCGAGGGCGAAACGGCTCAGCACCGCCATGCCGTACTGGCCGGGAAAGGCGCCGTAGCCGTAGGCATCGGCGCGCCCGCCGGTCTCGCCGTCGCCGTCGAGGTCGAGGCCCGAGGGCTGGCCGGTGTTCACCGGGCCGTCGAAGCGGTGCGGGTAGGCGATGGCGGGGGCGTCGGGCGCAGGCGGCTCGGCCAGCAGGCGCACGAACGCCTCGAGCGCGTGGCCCTCCGGGTCGTGGTCGAACTCCAGCAGCACGAGGATATCGGCGTTCAGCCGGGGGATCACCTCGCGCAGCGCGTCGATCTGCGCGTCGCGCCGGCCGGCGCGCACCCGCTCGAGATCGGCCCAGAGCAGGCCGGCACCGCGGCGGTAGAGCGCCACGTTGTAGACCGCCACGCGGAGGCTGCCCGGCGCGGGCGGCGGCGGCGGCTCGGCGGCTGCCGGCCCGGGAGCGAGCAGCAGGGCCGCGCAGGCCAGCGCCCCGGCGAGGGCCGGCCCGCCCGCCCGGCGGGGGGCAGGCCGTGTCGCCGCGAGGCGGGCTATGCGCGCGAGAGGGCCGGGCATGGCGCGGGGGGCGGCGCGGGCGCCGCCCGGCGGGCTCAGAGCCAGGGGCGCGCGGCGTGGGTTTCGGCCTCGAAGGCGTCGATGGCATCGCCGCGCTCCATGGTCAGGCCGATGTCGTCGAGCCCGTTGAGCAGGCAGTGCTTGCGGAACTGGTCGACCTCGAAGGAGATCTTGCCGCCGTCCGGGCCGGTGATGGTCTGCTCCTCGAGGTTGATCGAGACGATCGCGTTGGCGCCGCGGCCGGCGTCGTCCATCAGCAGGTCCACCTGCTCCTGCGGCAGCACGATGGGCAGGATGCCGTTCTTGAAGCAGTTGTTGAAGAAGATGTCGGCGAAGCTGGGGGCGACCACGCAGCGGATGCCGAAGTCGAGCAGCGCCCAGGGCGCGTGCTCCCGCGAGGAGCCGCAGCCGAAGTTCTCACCGGCGACGAGGATCTTCGCGGCGCGGTAGGCGGGCTGGTTGAGCACGAAATCGGGGTTTTCCGAGCCGTCGTCGAGGTAGCGCATCTCGTCGAACAGGTTCTTGCCCAGCCCCGAGCGCTTGATGGTCTTGAGGAACTGCTTGGGGATGATCATGTCGGTGTCGATGTTGATCTGCGGCATCGGCGCCGCGACCCCGGTGAGGGTGGTGAACTTCTCCATCAGATATCTCCTTCTGAGAGTGCGGGCGCGGCCCCGGCGGGCGGCGCGAAGGGGGCTGGCCAGCGCCCGGGGAACGCCCTAAGGCTGGGGCCATGATCACGTTTCTTCGGGGCAACCTGCGCTGGCTGGGCGCGGGGCTCCTTCTCACCTTCGCCTCGGCCTTCGGGCAGACCTGGTTCATCGCGCTCTTCGCGGGCGAGATAAAGGCCACCTACGGGCTTTCGGACGGTCAGTGGGGCGGGCTCTACGCCGCCGCCACCCTGGCCTCGGCCGCGCTGCTGTTCCGGCAGGGGCGCATGGCCGATGACATCGCGCCGGGGCGGCTCGCCCCGGGGGTTCTGCTGGTCTTTGCCGCCGTGGCCGCCGGCATGGCCTTCGGCAATTCGGTGTGGCTCCTGGCGGTGCTGATCTTCGGGCTGCGCTTCTGCGGCCAGGGGATGATGACGCATATCGCGGTCACCACCATGGCGCGCTGGTTCCGCGCGCACCGGGGCCGGGCGATCTCCATCGCGAGCCTGGGCTACGCGCTGGCCGAGATGCTGCTGCCGCCCTTGGTGATCGCGCTGCTCGCGGGCCTGAGCTGGCGCACGGTCTGGGGCGGGGTGGCGCTGGTGCTCGCCCTCGGCTTCGCGCCGCTGCTGGGCTGGATGCTGTCGCAGAGGCGCCGGCCGCAGGGCGACGCGGCCGCGAGCGAGGACGTGCCCGGCCTCGACGGCCGGCACTGGAGCCGCGGGGAGGTGCTGCGCCACCGGCTGTTCTGGCTGCTGCTGCCCGGCATCCTCACGCCCGGCTTCATCGGCACGGTGGTGTTCTTCCACCAGGTGCATATCGCGGCGGTGAAGGGCTGGGAGATGTCCTGGCTCGCGCCCGCCTACCCGCTCTACGCCGGCGTGACGCTGGTGGCGGGCCTCGTCGGCGGCGCGGTGGTCGACCGGGTGGGCGCGCCGCGCATGCTGCCGCTGTTCCTGCTGCCCATGGGGCTGGGCGCGGTCACGCTGGGGCTCGACGACGGGCTCTGGACCTGGTTTGCCACCCTGGCGCTGCTCGCGGTCACGCAAGGCACGCAGAACGCGCTCTGGGGCGCCTACCTGCCGGTGCTCTACGGCACCCGCCACCTCGGCGCGGTGCGGGCCATCGCCTCCACCGCGATGGTGTTTTCCACCGCGATCGGGCCGGGCATCACCGGCGTGCTGATCGACGCCGGCATCGCCTTTCCGGGCCAGAGCGTGGTGCTGGGCCTGTGGTGCTTCGGCATTTCCGCCGTGTTCGCGCGCCTCGCGCTGAGCGGCCGCGCCGGCTGAAGGAAGGCGGTCGCGCCGTCCCGCGCGACCGGCGCCCCGGGCCTGACCCGGGGCCTCCGGCCACAGGCGCCCCGCTCCGGACGGCGCGCGCAGCCCCGCGAGGCCCCGGAGCAGGTCCGGGGCGCCGGAGCGCAGGCTGTCTGGGGCCGGGCCCATCATCCGCTGTCACCTCTCGTCGGGGTGGGGCAGGCCCGCGCGGGCCCGCCCCGGGGGGCTTCAGACCAGCTCGCGCACGTCCGTCAGCCGGCCGGTCACGGCAGCGGCGGCGGCCATGGCGGGCGAGAGCAGGTGCGTGCGCCCGCCCTTGCCCTGCCGGCCCTCGAAGTTGCGGTTCGAGGTGGAGGCGCAGCGCTCGCCGGCCTTCAGCTGATCGGGGTTCATGCCGAGGCACATCGAGCAGCCGGCCATGCGCCACTCGAATCCGGCCTCGACCAGCTTCTGGGCGATGCCCTCCTCCTCGGCCTGGGCGCGCACGAGGCCGGAGCCGGGCACGATCATCGCGCGGATGCCGTCCTTCACCCGGCGGCCTTCCATCACCTTCGCCACCTCGCGCAGGTCCTCGATGCGGCCGTTGGTGCAGGAGCCGATGAAGACGGTGTCGATCTCCACGTCCTGCAGGCGCATGCCGGGCTTCAGGCCCATGTACTCGAGCGAGCGGGCCGCGGCGGCCTGCTTGCCGCCCTTGAAATCGCCCGGCGCGGGCACGAGCGCGGTGATCGGCAGCACGTCCTCCGGGCTGGTGCCCCAGGTGACGACCGGGGCGATCTTCGCCGCGTCGAGCGTGACCACCTTGTCGAAATGCGCGCCCTCGTCGGTGAAGAGCGTCTTCCAGTAGGCCACCGCGGCCTCCCAGGCAGCGCCCTTCGGCGCCTTGGGGCGGCCCATCACGTAGTCGAAGGTCTTCTCGTCGGGCGCGATCAGGCCGGCGCGCGCGCCGCCCTCGATGGCCATGTTGCACACGGTCATCCGGCCCTCCATGGAGAGGCCGCGGATCGCGTCGCCGCAATACTCGATCACGTAGCCGGTGCCGCCGGCGGTGCCGGTCTCGCCGATGATCGACAGGGTGATGTCCTTGGCGGTGACGCCCAGCGGCAGCACGCCGTTCACCTCCACCTTCATGTTCTTCGACTTCTTCTGGATCAGCGTCTGGGTGGCGAGCACATGCTCGACCTCCGAGGTGCCGATGCCATGCGCCAGCGCGCCGAAGGCGCCGTGGGTGGCGGTGTGGCTGTCACCGCAGACGATGGTCATGCCCGGCTGGGTCCAGCCCTGCTCGGGGCCGATGATGTGCACGATGCCCTGGCGCACGTCGTCGACGCCGTAATACTCGATGCCGGCCGCCTCGGCATTCGCCTTCAGCGTCTCCACCTGGATGCGGCTCTCCTCGTTCACGATCTCGTGGACGCGGGCCTCGTCGGTGGGCACGTTGTGGTCGGGCACGGCCACGGTCGCCTCGGGCCGGCGCACCTTGCGGCCGGTCATGCGCAGCCCCTCGAAGGCCTGCGGGCTGGTGACCTCGTGCACGAGGTGCCGGTCGATGTAGAGGAGACAGGTCCCGTCCTCCGCCTCATGGACGAGGTGATCGTCCCAGATCTTGTCATAGAGGGTCCGCGGGGCGCTGGTCTTGTCGGCGGTCATGGGGGTTTTCTCCCGGATGGTCTGGCGAAGGTCACGTGCGGGTCGGGACGACCCTGGCGACGGCTGGGCGCGGGGGCCGCGCCGGTCGGGCGCGGGGGCGCGCCACGCGGGAAGCCTCAGCCTCCGGCGGATACCGAAAGCCGCTCCCCGTGGAACCTCCAGGGAAGCCGGGAATGATCGGAGATGTTCCCAACGTGACTCATGGTCGCCTATGTAATCCCTGCCTGAAAATTGCGCAAGACGGCCTATTCGGCGGGCGTTTGTTTCCCGAACCATGCGAGCGCCCGCGGCGCCCAGCCGGCGGGCACCGCGTGGCCGCCTCCGTGCAGCAGCAATTCCAGCGCGGCACCGGGGGCACAAGCGCTCCAGCGCCGGCCGAGGAAGCCGCCCTCATCGGTGTAACCCTCGCGGTCCGGCGCATCGGCGGTGCAGCCCGAGGCGCGGCGCAGCAGCGCGAGCCCGGCGAAGAGATCGCCCTGCACCAGCGCGCCGCCGGCCACCGCCCGGCCCTCCAGCGGCACCACCGGGTCGGCCCAGCCATGGGTGTGGAGCAGCCGTACCGGCCCGGCGCAGCGCCCGGGCAGCGGCCGCCACAGCAGGCCCGCCACCGGGGCATAGGCGGCAAAACGCTCCGGCCGGTCGCAGGCCAGCCGCCAGACCATCATCGCGCCCCCCGAGAAGCCCGCCGCCAGCACCCGCTCGCGCGGGAAGCCGAAGCGGGCGGCGGCATCCTGCGCCACCGCGTCGAGGAAGGCGATGTCGTCGCGCCCCGCGGGATCTGCCTGCGCGTTCCACGAATTGCCCTGCCCGCCGCCGGGCCGCGGCATGCCGTCGGGCGCGACGAAGGCATAGCCCTGCGCCGTCACCGCCTCCACCATGGCGCGGTTGCCGATCTCGCCGGCGCCCGAGCCGCCGTAGCCGTGCAGGAACATCACTGCCCCGCGGGCCACGCCATCCGGCGGCGCCTCGGCGAAATAGGTGCCGCCGGGCAGGCTGCAGGCCTCGGCCCCGGCGCAGTCCTGCGCGGCGAGCCGGCCGGCCTGCGGCGCGGCGAGGGCGATGGCGAGCAGCACCGCCGCCCCGAAGCCCCGCAGCAACATGCGCAGGAGGCGCAGCGCCCGGATCACCCGGCGCTGGCCCCGCGTGCCGGGACGGAGGGCGAAGGGGCCGCGGGCGCGGGGCCCTGGCGCACGCGGCTGGCGGGCGCGGCGCGGCGGCGTCGGTCGGTCGTCTCGCATGGGCTGGATCTCCCCCCGGGGTGTGCCCGCCGATCCTGACCCGGGCGGCCCGCGCCTGTCACCCCGCGATTTCGCGAGCCGCCGTCGGCGCGGGCCTCAGAGCGGCGCGCCGCCCTCGTAGAAGCCCGCGGCGGGGCGGATCTCGCCGGTCACCCGGGCGGCGCGGTTGAGCTGGTGGGGGTTGAGGCGCTTCTCGATCATCGGGTGGCCGGGGTCGGCCACGCCGAGGCGCACCAGCAGCGCGGCGAGCGCGCATTCCGAGGCGCGGGTGGCGCCGTCCTCGATCTTGAGGGCGAGGCCGAGGCCCTGTTGCGGCAGGATGGCGATGAACACGCCCTCCGCCCCGGTCTTGACCACCGCGCCGCCGCCCAGGGTGGCGACGATCTCCGAGCAGGGCCGGCCCTCGCCCGCGATCAGCAGGGGGTGCAGGGCCATCGCCTCGCGCAGGCGGATGGCGGCGGCGCGGCGCGAGCCCTCGAGCACGCTCTCCGCGCCGGCGATGCGGGCCATCGCGGTGGCGATGCCGCGCAGGCTGGCGGCGAAGTTGGGCGCCGAGCAGCCGTCGATGCCGAAGCCGGGCGAGGTTTCGCCGGTCATGCCCTCGTAGGCCTCGAGCACGGCGCGCTGCACCGGGTGGGCGGGGTCGACATACTCGGACCCCGCGCCGAGGTGGCGGTTGAGGGTGAGGAAGCCCGCGTGCTTGCCCGAGCAGTTGTTGTGCAGCTGGCAGGGCCCCTGACCGGCGGCGCGCAGGGCCTGGCGGGCCGGGCCGTCATCGGGCATCTGGGCGCCGCAGCGCAGGTCGGCCTCGGCGAGGCCGAGCCCGTCGAGCCAGGCCGCCACGCGCTCGGTGTGCATCGCCGCGCCGTTGTGCGAGGCGCAGGCGAGGGCGAGCTGCTCGGAGCCCAGCCCCGCCGCCTCGGCCGCGCCGCTCTCCACCAGCGGCAGCGCCTGCAGGATCTTCACCGAGGAGCGCGGCAGGGTGATGCGCTCCGGGTCTCCCCAGGCGGCGCGCACGCCGCCCCTTGCGTCGCACACCACGGCATGGCCGCGGTGGACGCCCTCCACGAAGGGCCCACGGGTGATCTCGACGAGTGCTGCGGCTTCGGTCATGGCGGTGCGCTCTCCTGTTCCGGACGGGCATCATCTGCGCTCAATCCCGCGAAAAGGCAAATTCCGCGCGCGGGCGGCGGGCCACGCGCCGCTCCCGATCCCGTGTTCCAAACGGGGGTAGCGCTCGGGCATGGTTTTTCGGTACATTGCGCGCGCAGATCATAACAGAGCCGGGTGGGGCCCCTGCCCCGCCGCGTCGGCATGTCCGGCCGGACCGCGGAGCGCCGCGTGTCCGCCGCACGACGGAAACCGGCCGAGGCGAGAAACGGAAAGAGGCGGAGTAGCAGATGAAAGTGATGGACTGGAGAATGATCGGCGCGTCGGTGCTGGTTGCCGGGGCGCTCGGCGCCACGATGGCGGAGGCCGCGGCGGAAACCCGTGTCGACGCGAAGGCGGACTGGAGCGTCTTCAAGGCCGACAACGCGAAGGAATGCTGGATCGTCTCCGCCCCCACCGGCTGGAAGGCCGAGCGCGGCGGCCGCGATGTCACCAGCTCCGTCAGCCGTGGCGACATCCTGCTCATGGTCTCCGTGCGCCCGGGCGACAACGTGAAGAACGAGGTCAGCTTCACCGCCGGCTACCCGCTGCGCAAGGACAGCAAGGTGAGCGTGCGCATCGGCTCGGGCAGCTACGAGCTGTTCACCGACGGCGAATGGGGCTGGATGTCCTCGCCCTCCGAGGACGACCAGGTGGTCGGCTCCATGCGCCGCGGCGCGGTGGCCGTGCTCACCGGCGTCTCGCAGCGCGGCACCACCACGGTGGACACCTTCTCGCTGAAGGGCTTCACCGCGGCGCTCGACGCGGCGCAGGACCTCTGCCGCTGAGCCCGGCCGGCTGACCCCCGGCGCGCTCCGCCCCGGGGCGCCGGACGACCGGCCCGCGCTTTCCGGCGCGGGCAGCTGCCCCCGGCCCCGCGCCGGGGCGAATCACCCCCCCCTGACAGCAGCAGCGCCCGATGCCGGGCGACGCCCCCCCGCTCAGGCGGGCCCGGGACCGGCGGGCTCCGCCGCCTCGCGGTCCTGCTGCTCCTGCCACAGGCAGCGCAGGGTGGCGCCCTGGCCCGTGAAGCGGGCATCGAGCGCGAGGCAGCCGTGGATGCGGTCGGAGCGGAAGTGGCGGAAGCCGCCGCGCAGCTCGCACCAGCCGGCCACCATCACGCATTCGAGGTGGTAGATCAGCGCCACCGGGCGGATGACACGCACCGTCTCCTCGCCACTGGCGCTCACGTAGGTGAGCTTGAGCTTGCGCTCCTCGCGAATGGCCCTGCGCAGAGAGGCGATGGCCACGCAGCCGCGGGCGGGGTCGTCCTGCGGCGCGCCCCAGGGCGCCACCTGCAGCCAGTCGGCCGGGGCGCCGAGCCCGTCGACCTTCTCCTGCACGCGCAGGGCGGCGCGCTGCAGCGCGCTGTCGCCGGTGCGCGCGAGCATCGAGAGGCCGACGCGCAGCGCTTCCAGCTCCTCCGCGTCGAAGTTGAGCGGCGGCAGGTCGTAGCCGCGGCGCATCACGTAGCCCAGGCCCGCCTCGCCCTCGATGGGCGTGCGCATCGCCTGCAGGGCGGCGATGTCGCGGTAGATGGTGCGCGGCGAGACCTCCAGCGCCTCGGCCAGCGCCCGGGCGGTAAGCGGCGCGCAGGAGGCGCGCAGGATCTGGATGATCTCGAAAAGCCTCGTCGTGCGGTGCATCGCGCCCCTCTTCCCCCCGGTGCCGGAGCTGACAGCATAGCACCCCCTGCTGACACACGGCTGTCAGCAGGGATGCGCTCTGCTGTGCCCGAAGCGCATTTCGGGAGGCAGGCCATGTCATGGTACGATCACGCGGTGATGATGCGGCTCCGGCTGGGTCCCTGGGCGGAGGCGGGGCGGGAAGAGCGGCGAAACCCGCCGGCGCGCCCCCACTGGCCTTTTGCCCTGCGCGGTGCTATGTACCCGCTTTCGCGCGCCCGCAGGCCATGGGGCGCACCGCGTGCCACCCCTTCAGACCCGGATCAGGACATCGCCATGAGTGCAGCCGCCCCGATCACGCCCGATATCATCGCCCTGCCCCGTCGCCAGACCGGGCTGCCCAACCTCGTGGGCATGACCCGCGAGGCGCTGGCCGAGGCGCTCGTCGCCGCCGGCACGCCGGAGAAGCAGGTGAAGATGCGCCTGGGCCAGGTCTGGTCCTGGCTCTACCAGCGCGGGGTGAAGGACTTCTCGGAGATGACCAACCTCTCCAAGGCCTTCCGCGCCGAGCTCGCGGAGCGCTACCGCATCGCCCGGCCCGAGATCGTCACCCGGCAGGTCTCCACCGACGGCACGCGGAAATACCTGCTGCGCATCGAGGGCGGGCACGAGGTGGAGGCGGTCTACATCCCCGAGGAGGACCGCGGCACGCTGTGCATCTCCTCGCAGGTGGGCTGCACGCTGACCTGCTCCTTCTGCCACACCGGCACCCAGAAGCTGGTGCGCAACCTCACCGCCGGCGAGATCGTGGGCCAGATCCTCGTGGCGCGCGACGACCTGGGCGAATGGCCCGGCTCCGACGGCCGCCAGCCGGAGAAGCGCCTGCTCTCCAACATCGTGCTGATGGGCATGGGCGAGCCGCTCTACAATTTCGAGGCGGTGCGCGACGCGATGAAGATCGCGATGGACGGCGAGGGCATCTCGCTGTCGCGCCGGCGCATCACCCTCTCCACCTCCGGCGTGGTGCCCGAGATCGCCCGCGCGGGCGCCGAGATCGGCTGCATGCTCGCCATCTCCTTCCACGCCACCGAGAACGCGACGCGCGACAGGCTGGTGCCGATCAACAAGCGCTGGAACATCGAGGCGCTGCTGAAGGCCTGCCGCGACTACCCGCGCCTGTCGAACGCCGAGCGCATCACCTTCGAATACGTGATGCTCAAGGACGTGAACGACAGCGACGCCGACGCGCGCCGGCTGGTGCGGCTCATCGCCGGCATTCCGGCGAAGATCAACCTGATCCCGTTCAACCCCTGGCCCGGCTCGCCCTACGAGCGCTCGGACTGGGCGCGCATCGAGGCCTTCGCCGAGATCGTGAACAAGGCCGGCTACGCCTCGCCGGTGCGCACGCCGCGCGGGCAGGACATCATGGCCGCCTGCGGCCAGCTCAAGTCCGCCACCGAGCGCAGCCGCAAGAGCCGCGCCGAGATCGCCGCCGAAGCCGGCATCGCCTGAGGGCGGGCCGGCGGAGGCCTGTCGCGCGCTCCGGAAGCCCTCGCAAGCGCCGCCCTCCCCCCCCCGGGGTGCCGGCGGCGCGCAAGGCCGGTATCTCCGCCCACGACGGCCTTCGCGCCGCGGGCTCCGGCTCGAGGGGCGAGACCCGCGACCGGAGCACCGCACCGGGCTGAGGTTCGTCAACGAAACCGCTTCACGGATCATCGCGCCCCGTTCGCGCGGATGCGCCGATCCGCGGGCGGTCATGCCCGCACTCCCCCCACTCCTCTCTGAAACGCTCCCGCCAGCCGGCATGTCATCCGGGTGGGCGGAGGGCTGCAAGGCGGAACGCGTCGGCTCCGCGGGGCTTCGGCAGGGGAGCCCTACTCGATGAAAGAGGCAGCCCTGGCCGGGGCGCGGAGCGGGGGCGTGGTGACGGGACGGGGGCCTCCCGCCCGCTCTGGTCGCCTGCCTGCGGCAGGCTTCCGCGCCGTTGGGCCGGGCCGGGAGCTGCGCCCCCGGCCGCAGCGCCACCCGCGGGCCACCGGACCAGATGGCGGGCTCAACCCTTGCTGCTCCGGCTCGTCGGCCGGCACGACCCGGTTGCGCCACCTGTGCCGGCCGGGCGGCTTGCGTGCCCTGCATGGCGCGGAAGCCTGCGCGCGCACTGTCTGCGGGTTGCGGCCCGGCCACGCCGGTCGGGGCGGAAGACGGAGCCGGCATCCGTGGCAGCGGATGCCGGCGCAGGGCGCGGGGAGGCAGCCCCCGCCGGGCCCCGATGTCAGACTGCCGCGGCGTGGCGCAGGGCGCCTGCCTCGGGCAGGTACTGGTCGAAGACCGCCGCGACGAGGCGCATTGCGGCGCGGAAGGCCGGGGGGATGGTGATCCGGCCCTCGGGCGAGAGCATCACCAGGCCGTCGGCCGCAAGGGATTCAAGCCGGGCCATCTCGGGCGCGAAATGGGTGGCGGGGAAGCCATGCGCCTGCGCGAGCGCGGCCGGCGTGACGGCGAGGTCGCACATCAGGCGCTCGATGACGGCGGCGCGCAACCGGTCCTCGGGGCTGGTCGCGACACCTTTCGCGACCGGAGGCAGGCCGGTTTCGACGCCGCGGGTCCAGGCCCGGGTCTCGCCGATGTTCTGGGCATAGCCCTGTGGCAGGGCGCTGATCGAGCTCGCGCCGAGGCCGATCAGCGCGTCGGCGCCGTCGACCGTGTAGCCCTGGAAGTTGCGGCGCAGGCGGCCCTCGCGGGCGGCGACGGCCATGCTGTCACCCGGCAGGGCGAAATGGTCGAGGCCGACGCGCTCGTAGCCGTGGCGCTCCAGCAGGTCGGCGGCGAGCGAGGCCTGTGCCACCCGCGCCGCGGCATCCGGCAGCGCCGCCTCGGGCAGCATGCGCTGGTTGCGCGCCATCCAGGGCACGTGGGCGTAGCCGAAGAGCGCCACCCGGCCGGGGGCGAGCGCGGCGGTGCGCGCCATCGTTTCCCCGATGGTGGCGAGGGACTGGTGCGGCAGGCCGTAGATCAGGTCGAAGCTCAGCGCGCCCACGCCGCAGGCGCGCAGTTCCTCCACGACGTCGCGCACCTGTTCGAAGGGCTGCACCCGGTTCACGGCTGCCTGCACCACGGGGTCGAATTCCTGCACGCCGAGCGAGGCGCGGGTGGCGCCGAGCCCGGCCAGCGCGCGGACCGTCTCGCGCGTGGTGGTGCGGGGGTCGAGCTCGAAGGCGATCTCGGCGCCGGGCGCGATGTCGAAGCGCGCATGCAGCAGCTCGGTAATCTCCGCCAGCGCCGGGAGGGGCATCGCCGTGGGCGTGCCGCCGCCCCAGTGCAGGTGGCTCACCTTCATCCGTGCCGGCAGCAGATCGGCCAGTCGGCCGATCTCGCGTTTCAGTGTCCGGGCATAGGCGAGCACCGGCTCGGGCCGGGCGGCGAGCTTCATGTTGCAGGCGCAGTACCAGCAGACCTGCCGGCAGAACGGCACATGCAGGTAGAGCGAGAGCTCGGCCTGCGGGTCGAGCTCGGAGAGCCAGCCGGCCATGACCGCGCCGTCCACCTGCGGGGTGAACTGCGGCGCGGTGGGGTAGCTCGTGTAGCGCGGGGCCCGCTCGGTGGCGTATCTGGCAAGGACCTGGTTCATGGGTCGGTTCTCGCGCCGATCGGACGCCCGCGCCTTGATCCGGATCAAACGCCTGCCCGGGGGGAAACGCGCCTCTCGCCGAGGGGGCTCGCGCCCCCGCAGCTCGACGCGCGTGACAGGCGACCGACGGTCGCCTGTCCGGCCGGGCGGAGAGGTGCGGGAGAGCGCCGGGCGGACCGCCATCGGGAAGAGCAGCCCCGGGCGGCGCGGGAACCGGGGCGCCGCCGGCCCGCAGGGCGTGGAAGCGAGGGGCCATGCGTTGCCCGGCCACCGGGGGGCGATGCGAGGCGCCCCGCGATCCGCCCGGCCGGTCGTTTCCCCCCCGCGAACTCAGAGCGCTGAACGGCACCGGCGTGCACGCCTGCCGGACCGGCAGGCGCGCCTTTCCCGCCCTCACGCGCCGGGGGCGAGCCAGGCTGGTCCGCCCCGCCCCGCGCTCCCTGCGGGCCGGCTTTCGCGCGGCGAGCGGAGCCGGGAGCGGCCTGCGGGATGGGCCTCCGGCAAGCACCCCCCGAGGGAAGCGCCCGGGCCCGGTCGGCGCATCGGCCCGCCCGGGCGATCCTTGCCGGGAGCAAGGAGCCCCGGCCGAGCGGCGCGGGGCATGGCCATGGAGCTCTCCCGCCGGGAGGGTCGGGCGCGGCCCTGGCCGGGCGCCCGGGCGGAAGGGTCGAGCGTCTCCGCCCGGAGTTGCCCGTGTGACCGGGTGCCGCCGCGGCGGAGGCCCCTCGGGGCCTTCGCGACGCCCGCCGAGCTGCGGGGGCCGGAGGCCCCCTCGGCGAGGCGGGCGTTCCCCGCGCGGGCGGTGCGCTCAGTCGGAGAGGGGTTCGGCAGCCTCCGGGGTCCGGGCGGCGGGCCAGGCGACCGGCTGCGCGAGGGCCTCGGCGAGCGGGCGTGGCCGGCAGATGTGGTGGCCCTGGCCGTAGTCCACGCCGAAGGCCGCCAGCATGTCGGCCACCTCGTCGGAGCCGACGAACTCGGCGATGGTCTGGGCGCCGATCGCGTGGCTGATGTCGTTGATCGATTCCACCACCCGCCGGTCGAGCTTCGAGCTGGCGATGTTGCGCACGAAGGCCCCGTCGATCTTCACGTAGTCCACCGGGAACTGCCGCAGGTAGGAAAAGGAGCTGAGCCCGGAGCCGAAATCGTCAAGCGCGAGCCGCACGCCCAGCGCCCGCATCGCCTCGAGGAAGCCGCGCGCCTCGGTCACGTTGCTGATCAGCGCCGTCTCGGTGATCTCGAGGCAGAGCCGCGCCGGCGGCAGGCCGGAGGCCTCCAGCTCGCGGTGCAGGAAATCGCTCAAGCCCGGGTCGTTGAGCGAATTGGCCGAGAGGTTCACCGCCACCCAGCCGCCGGGCAGCGCCCCGATCTCGCCGGCATGGCCGCGCAGCACCCGGCTGATCACCCAGCGGTCCACGTTGCCCATCAGGTCGTAGCGCTCGGCCGCCGGCACGAAGGCCGCCGGCAGGTGCATGCGCCCCTCGCGGTCGCGCAGGCGCACGAGCACCTCGAGAAAGCGGCTGCCCGGAGGCGTGCCGGGCTGCAGCGGCACGATCTCCTGGGCATGCAGCAGCAGCCGGTCCTGCTCGATCGCCTCGCGGATGCCGGAGGCGACCTGGATCTCGCGGTGCCGCCGGCCGGCCTCGCCGGTGACCTCGTCGTAGATGCTCAGCCGGTCGCGCCCGGAGGACTTGGCCGCGTAGCAGGCGACATCGGCCTGCTGCACGGTCTCCTGCGGAGTCACGGCCGCGTCGGAGATCATCGCGGCACCGATGCTCGCGCTCACGGCGTAGCTCTCCCCCTCCCAGGTGAAGCGGAAGTCGCGCACCGCCTCGAGGATGCGGCGGCACACCGCCTCGAGGGTGGTGCGGCTGACCTCCGGCAGGATGATGGCGAACTCGTCGCCGCCGATGCGCGCCAGCCGGTCCTGCACCCGCAGGCTGGAGGCCATCAGCTTCGCCACGTCGCGCAGCAGCTGGTCGCCCGCCTGGTGGCCGGCGGTGTCGTTCACGATCTTGAAGCGGTCGAGGTCGATGTAGCACAGCGCGAAGGGCCGGCCGTCCCGAGCGAGCTGGGCATGGGTGGCCTCCAGCGCCTCCTCGAAGGAAAAGCGGTTGAGCAGCCCGGTCAGCGGGTCGCGCCGGGCGCGGTAGGCGAGCTCGCGCTGCAGGGCCCGGGTGTGGGTGGTGTCCTGGAACACCAGCACCGCGCCCACCACCGTGCCGTCGGCGGTGCGCACCGGGGCGGCGCTGTCGGTGATGGGGATGTGGTCGCCCGAGCGGCTCACCAGCAGGGTGTTCTCCGGCAGGCCCTGGGGCATGCCGGTGCGCAGGCAGGCCTCCACCGGGCTGGGAATGGGGTCGAGCGTGTCCTCCTCCACCAGGTGGAAGATCTGCGACAGCGGCTTGCCCTCCACCTCCTCCAGCGCATAGCCCATCAGCCGGGTGGCGACGGGGTTGAGGAAGGTCACGTTGCCCTCGGCATCGGTGCTCACCACCGCGTCGCCGATCGAGGTGAGGGTGATGCGCAGGCGCTCCTTCTCCTCGAACAGCGCCTCGGTCATCTCCACGTCCTCGGTGATGTCCCAGTGGGTGCCGAGCATGCGGTCCCGCCCGTCCGGGCCGCCGGCCACGAAATGGCCCTGGGTGCGCATGATGCGCCAGTGCTCCTCGCCCGGCCGGCTGTCGGGGCGGCGCACGCGCACGGTCATGTCGAGCTTCCCGCGCGAGGCGATGGCCTGCTGCAGCTGCTCCTGGGCATGGGGCGCGTCCTCCGGGTGGACCAGCCGGACCCAGGTGCCGCGCTCCAGCACGAAGGCGTCCGGCGCGGCGCCGTAGAGCGCGTACATCCGCCGGTCCCACAGGGTGCGGCCGCTCTCGATGTCGTGCTCCCAGATGCCCACCTCGGCGGCGCTCACCGCCAGATCGAGCCGCTCGTGGGCGGCGCGCAGCTCGGCCTCGGCGCGCTTGCGCTCGTCGATGCTCAGGATCTGGCCGATGAAATAGTCCACCTCGCCGCTGTCGCGGCGCACCAGGCTCACCGCGAGCTGCCCCCAGACATGGTGTCCCTCGCGGTGGCGGTAGCGCTTCTCGTAGCGGTAGGTCTCGCGCTCGCCGCGCACCAGTTCCTCGAGCAGCTCCAGGTCGCGGGTGAGGTCGTCGGGGTGGGTGATCTCGGCAAAGGTGAGGGTGGAGAACTCCGCCTCGCCATAGCCCAGCATGCGGCGCAGCGCCTCGTTGGTGCGCAGGAAACGGCCATCGGGCGCGACGATGGCCATGCCGATCGCCGAATGCTCCATGGCCCGGCGGAAGATGTCGTCGCTGCGCCGGATGCCCGCCTGCTTCTCGGCGAGGTCCTCGCGCAGGAGCGACAGCAGGAAGGGCGGCACCGTGGCCAGCGACACCGCGACGACCTGCATCGCGAAGCCCCAGGGCGTCGCCGTCTCGCGCAGGCCCGGCAGCGCCAGCACCGCGATCACCGCCACCGCCACGCTGCAGCAGATGGCGGTGCGCAGCGGCCCGCAGCACAGGGCCGCGAAGATCATCGGCAGCGCGATGACCACGAAGGGAAAGGGAAAGGCCAGCAGCGCCGCCGCCGCCAGCCCGCCGGACACCAGCGCCAGCACCGCCGACCAGGCCAGCCAGCGCCGCGCGCGCAGCTGCCGCGTGTGCCGGTAGCGATAGCCCAGCCCCAGCGGCATCAGCATCACCAGCCCGGCGAGCCCGCCGGCCCACCAGCCCTCGGGCGAGATCCCGGCGAAGCGCTCCGGCCAGGCCGAGGCGGCGAGGCCGAAGGCCGCCGCCGAGAGCGCCGGCACCAGCAGGAGCTGCCCGGCCAGCAGCCGCAGCGCCGCCACCGCCTTGTCGCGCGCGGGGCCCAGCAGGCCATCGGCACGCAGCAGCGCCACCGCGACGGCCAGCTCGGCCAGCCGCAACAGCCCGGGCCCGGCGGGCAGGCCGAACAGCGCCTCGGCCCCGAGCGAGGCAAGCCCGAGCCCGACCAGCGCAGCCGGCAGGAGCGGCCGCAGGTCGCGCTCCGGCCGCGCGCAGAGCAGCGCCACGGCAAGACCGGTCAGCAACCAGGGCGCGGGCGCCGAGACGCTGCACAGCCAGAGGTTCGCCATCCCGGCGAGCACGGCCGCCACGAGCACCAGAGGGGCTTCGCGCAGTGCGGAGCCGAGAGCGGAGCCGCCTGCCCCGGTCACCCGGTCGCGGGAGGAATCGTCCATGTATCCAACTTTCCCAGTCGTGTCGCCGGCCACCCCTCGACCCGGGCACGTTAACCACACTAGGCCGCGCGCGCCCGTGGTGCAAATCGCCTTTCGCCCGCCGGACGGGCAGCGAAGGTCGCGCCCCGCCCGGCCGCCCCGCGGGGCGGCTTCAGCCGGTGAGGCGCACCGGCGCGCGCTCGGGCCAGAGGTCGCCCGGCCCGGGGTTTTCCGGGGCGCAGGCGCCGCCCATCCGGTGCATCACCCCCCAGACCGCGTTCAGCGCCGTCTGCACCGCGCCTTCCACCCAGCCCGGCGTCCAGCTCACGTCATCGCCGCACAGGAACAGGCCGCGCTGCTCCGGCGGCAGGGCGTCCTGCATGAAGTGGCGGAACATGCGGTGGTTGTAGCGGTAGTGCCCGGGCAGCGCGCCCTTGAAGGCGCCGAGGAAGTTGGGGTCGCTCTCCCAGCTCACGGTGATCGGGTCGCCCAGGATGTGGGAGGCGATGTCGACCCCGGGGTAGATCTTCGCCAGCGCGCCCAGCGCCAGCTCCACCCGGCGGTCGACGCTGAGCGGCAGCATCTTCAGCGCGTCCGACATCCAGGAATAGGTGAGGCAGATCACCCCCGGCCTGCCCGGCCCGTTGTCGAAGAGATAGGTGCCGCGGGTGAGCCGGTCGGTCAGCGTCATCGACATCACCTGCCGGCCGGTGGCGGGGTCGCGGTCGGTCCAGAACGGGCGGTCGACCATCACGAAGGTCTTCGAGCTCTGCATGTAGCGGGTCCGGTCGAGGGCCATCCACAGCTTGTGGTCGAACAGGCTCTCCTCGGTCTCGATGGCGGTGGTGAGCAGCCAGCTCTGGCAGGTGGCGATCACGGCGTCGAAGCTCTCGGTGCGGCCCCAGCGGTCGGTCACGGCGATGCGTTCGCCGTCGCGCGCGATGCGGGTCACACCGGGGCGCGTGGCGCCGCCGTTGAGCGCGGCGAGGGTGGTGCCCTCCGGCCAGTGCGCGACGCGTTCGGGCGCGTGGCGCCACAGGCGCTGTGGCACCTGCTCCACCCCGCCCACCACCAGCCGCTGGTTCTCGTCCTGCGCGGTGACGGCCACGCGCAGGATCTCGAGCATCGAGTTGGGGAAGTCGCTGTCCCAGCCGCCGGTGCCGAAGCCCACCTGGCCGAACAGCTCGCGGTGGCGGAAGCTCAGCGCCTGGAAGGCCCGCGAGGAGGCGATGAAATCGTAGAAGGTCCGCTCGTCCCAGGCGCGCACGATGGGGGCCCAGATCTCCGCCACCCGGGGCGCGTCGCGCATGCGGATGGCGGTCTGCAGGTCGGAGAGGCGGGCGCCCTCCTCCAGCGCCGCGTCATAGGCGGCGGCCACCTCGCGGAAGATCGGCGGCAGGTCGGCCAGGGTCTCGGCGTAGAAGGTCTCGCCCTCGAGGTCGATCACGGTGGAGCCGGCGGCGGGGGTGAGCGGGTTCGGGAACGGCTTCGAGCCCACCCCCGCGAGGCCCGCGTAATGCCAGAACCCGGCGGAGGAGGCGGGAAAGCGCATGCCGCCGAGCTCGGCCACCACGCCGTCGGCGCCCTCGAAGGGGCGCGAGCGCAGCCGCCCGCCGATCTCGCCCGATTCGTAGAGCACCGGGCACAGGCCGAGCCGCATCAGCTCGTAGCCCGCCACCATGCCGGAGATCCCCGCCCCCACGATGGCCACCCGCGCGCCCTGCCGCGCGGCCGGGATGCGCCCCAGCCCGGCGGGATGGGCAAGCCAGTCGTCGTAGGCGAAGGGGAAGTCCGGGCCGAACATCGTGAGCGCCTCGGTCATGCCATGCTCCTGAAAGCCGTGAGGAAACCCCGCATTGGTACCGCCGCCGCCCCGGCCTGTCACCCCGAGGGTGCCCCGACGTCATCGCGATGCCTCCCCGGTGGCGCCGCGCACGGGGGGGGCGGGAGGAGGGCCCCGGCGGGATGCTGACTCGCCGTTCAAAAATGCCGCGAAGATTGACTCAGGGTATTTACTCAATCAGAATGAGTAATATAAACAGAGGCGCGAAGAATGCCTTCTGGGAGGAAAAAACGTGACGCATTCCAAAACAATCGGGCTCGCATTCGGGGCCCTTCTCGCCTCTACCGCGCTGGCCGGCGCCGAGACGCTGACCATCGCCACGGTGAACAACGGCGACATGATCCGGATGCAGAAGCTCACCGGCGCATTCACCGAGGCCAATCCCGACATCGACGTGGAATGGGTGACGATGGAGGAGAACGTTCTCCGCCAGAAGGTCACCACCGACATCGCCACCAAGGGCGGCCAGTACGACATCATGACCATCGGCACCTACGAGGTTCCGATCTGGTCGAAGCAGGGCTGGCTGGTGCCGCTCGAGTTCGACGACAGCTACGACGTCGACGACCTGCTGCCCGCCATCCGCGACGGCCTCACCACCGACGGCGAACTCTACGCAGCGCCCTTCTACGGCGAGAGCTCGATGGTGATGTACCGCACCGACCTGATGGAGGAGGCGGGCCTCGAGATGCCCGACGCCCCCACCTGGGACTTCATCAAGCAGGCCGCCGAGGCGATGACCGACAAGGAGAACGAGGTCTACGGCATCTGCCTGCGCGGCAAGGCCGGCTGGGGCGAGAACATGGCCTTCCTCTCCGCCATGGCCAACAGCTACGGCGCGCGCTGGTTCGACGAGGAGTGGAACCCGCAGTTCGATGGCGAGGCCTGGAAGGCCACCCTCACCGACTACGTCGACCTGATGCAGAACTACGGCCCCCCGGGCGCCTCCTCGAACGGGTTCAACGAGAACCTCGCGCTGTTCCAGACCGGCAAGTGCGGCATGTGGATCGACGCCACCGTGGCCGCCTCCTTCGTGACCAACCCCGACGAGAGCCAGGTGGCCGACAAGGTCGGCTTCGCGCTCGCGCCCGACAAGGGCCTGGGCAAGCGCTCCAACTGGCTCTGGGCCTGGAACCTCGGCATCCCCGCCGGCTCCGCCAAGACCGAGGCCGCGCAGAAGTTCATCGCCTGGGCCACCTCGAAGGACTACGCCGAGCTCGTCGCCTCCGAGGAGGGCTGGGCCAACGTGCCGCCGGGCACCCGCAAGTCGCTCTACGAGAACCCGGAATACCAGGAAGCGGCGCCCTTCGCGGAAATGACGCTCGAGAGCATCAACGCGGCCGACCCGACGAACCCCGCCGTCGACCCGGTTCCCTACGTGGGCGTGCAGTTCGTCGCCATCCCGGAGTTCCAGGGCATCGGCACCGCGGTGGGCCAGCAGTTCTCCGCGGCGCTCGCCGGCTCGGTCTCGGTCGACCAGGCGCTGCAGACCTCCCAGATGCTCACCCAGCGTGAGATGATGAAGGGCGGCTACATCAAGTAAGCGGCGCCGCCCCGGCCGGGGCGGCTCCTCGCCCGCCCCCCCGCGGGGGCGGGCAACGGATGGGCTCCGCGCCCAGAGCTTCGCGGCTGTCCCGGGTCTGCCCGGGGGCTCCCTTCCCGGGGCAGAGAGGCCCCCGGGGCAGCCCGCGAAGCGACATCCGGCCCCCCTGGCCAGAGGGGCCCGGTGCCACCGGCGGGGACAAGATCACACGCGAAAGATCACGGGGCGCGCGCGCGCACACGCACGGCAGAGACCCCCGGGGAGGACAGGCAATGGCCACTTTACACACGCGCTCATCGGCACGGCTCATGCTCACGCCATCGGTCATCCTGCTGCTGTGCTGGATGATCGTGCCGCTGGCCATGACCCTCTACTTCTCGTTCCTGCGCTACAACCTGCTGATGCCGGGCACCGAGGAGTGGATCGGCTTTCTCAACTACCAGTTCTTCGTGGAAGATCCCGCCTTCTGGGCCTCGCTGATCAACACGCTGCTGCTGGTGGGCGGCACGCTGCTGATCACCGTGGTGGGCGGCACCTTCCTCGCCATCCTGCTCGACCAGCCGTTCTTCGGGCAGGGCATCGTGCGGCTGCTCGTCATCGCGCCGTTCTTCGTGATGCCCACCGTCTCGGCGCTGGTGTGGAAGAACATGCTGATGCACCCGGTGAACGGGCTCTTCGCCTGGGTCGCGCGCGCCTTCGGCGCCCAGCCGGTGGACTGGCTGGCCGAGGTGCCGCTCCTCTCCGTCACCATCATCGTGTCCTGGGCCTGGCTGCCCTTCGCCACGCTGATCATCCTCACCGCGCTGCAGTCCCTCGACCAGGACCAGAAGGAAGCCGCCGAGATGGACGGCGCCGGCATCTTCTCGATCTTCTGGCACATCACCCTGCCGCATCTCGCGCGCGCGCTCACCGTGGTGGTGCTGATCGAGACGATCTTCCTGCTCTCCGTCTTCGCCGAGATCTTCGTGACCACGAACGGCGGCCCGGGCACCGAGAGCACCAACCTCACCTACCTGATCTACATGCAGGCGCTCTTGTTCTACGACGCGGGCGCGGCCTCCGCCGGCGGTGTCATCGCCATCATCCTCGCCAATATCGTCGCGATCTTCCTCATCCGGATGATCGGCAAGAACCTGGAGGCCTGAGCGATGGCGCGCACCGTCACCACCAACCGCAAGCTGGTGTTCACCGTGATCGGCTGGGCGATCGGGCTCACGCTGTTCTTCCCGATCCTCTGGACCTTCCTCACCAGCTTCAAGACCGAGGGCGAGGCCATCGCCACCCCGCCCAGCTTCCTGTTCTTCGACTGGACGCTGGAGAACTACCTCACCGTGAACGACCGCTCGGACTATTTCCGCCACGCGATCAACTCGGTGGTGATCTCGCTGGGCTCCACGGCGCTGGGGCTGCTGGTGGCCATCCCGGCCGCCTGGTCGATGGCCTTCACCCCCACCAAGCGCACCAAGGACATCCTGATGTGGATGCTCTCCACCAAGATGCTGCCGGCGGTGGGCGTGCTGGTGCCGATCACGCTGATCTTCCGCGACACCGGGCTGATGGACACCCGCACCGGGCTGGTCATCGTGCTGATGCTGATGAACCTGCCGATCATCGTGTGGATGCTGTTCACCTACTTCAAGGAGATCCCCGGCGAGATCCTGGAGGCCGCGCGGATGGACGGCGCCACCCTGGGCAAGGAGATCATCTACGTGCTCGCCCCCATGGCGGTGCCGGGCATCGCCTCCACCCTGCTGCTGAACATCATCCTCGCCTGGAACGAGGCGTTCTGGACGGTGCTGCTCACCACCAACAACGCCGCCCCGCTCACGGCGATGATCGCCCAGTACTCGAGCCCGGAGGGCCTGTTCTGGTCCAAGCTCTCGGCGGCCTCCATGCTCGCCATCGCGCCCATCCTGGTGATGGGCTGGTTCAGCCAGAAACAACTCGTGCGCGGCCTGACCTTCGGCGCGGTCAAATAACAACAAGGGACAGGAAGAATGGGTAGCATCACGCTTGAGGCGGTCACCAAGAGCTTCGGGGGCGTCAAGGTCATCCCGGGCGTCGACCTCGAGATCAACGACGGCGAATTCGTCGTCTTCGTCGGGCCCTCGGGCTGCGGCAAGTCCACCCTGCTGCGGCTGATCGCGGGGCTGGAGGACGTCACCTCCGGCCGCATCCTCATCGACGGGCAGGACGCCACCGGCATGCCGCCGGCGCGGCGCAAGCTGTCGATGGTGTTCCAGAGCTACGCGCTCTACCCGCACATGTCGGTCTACAAGAACATCGCCTTCCCGCTGAAGATGGCCGGCATGGACCCCGCGAAGATCAAGGAGAAGGTGGAGGGTGCCGCCGGCATCCTCAACCTCACCGACTACCTCGACCGCCGGCCGGGCCAGCTCTCGGGCGGGCAGCGCCAGCGCGTGGCCATCGGCCGGGCCATCGTGCGCGAGCCCTCGGCCTTCCTGTTCGACGAGCCGCTCTCCAACCTCGACGCGGCGCTGCGCGTGAACATGCGCCTCGAGATCTCCGAGCTGCAGAAGAGCCTCGGCACCACCTCGATCTACGTGACCCACGACCAGATCGAGGCGATGACCATGGCCGACAAGATCGTGGTGCTGAACGCGGGGCGCATCGAGCAGGTGGGCTCGCCGCTCGACCTCTACCACAAGCCGGCGAACCTGTTCGTGGCCGGTTTCATCGGCTCGCCGAAGATGAACCTGGTGGAGGGCGAGGCCGCCCGCAGCCGCGGCGCCACCACCATGGGCATCCGCCCCGAGCACCTCACCCTGTCCAAGACCGAGGGCGAGTGGCAGGGCCGCGTGGGCGTGGCCGAGCACCTGGGCTCCGACACCTTCCTGCACGTGCATGTGCAGGGCATCGAGGCCCCGCTCACCACCCGCGTGCCGGGCAACGTGGAGGTGAGCCACGGCGACACGGTGTTCCTCACCCCCGACCCCGCGCGCACCTATCTCTTCGGGCCCGACGGCCAGGCGCTGTGATGCAACGCCTCGAAGGCAGGTCGGCGCTCATCACCGGGGCGGCGCGCGGCATCGGCGCGGCCTTCGCGGCCGCCTATGTGCGCGAGGGCGCGCGGGTGGCGATCGGGGACATCGACCTCGAGCGCGCCCGCGCCACCGCCGCGGGGATCGGCCCGCAGGCTTACGCGGTGCATCTCGACGTCACCCGGCAGGAGAGCATCGACGCGGCGATGGAGGAGGTCACCGCCACCGCCGGCGGGCTCGACATCCTGGTCAACAACGCAGCCCTCTTCCACGCCTCCCCCACGGTGGAGATCGAGCGCGGCGCCTGCGAGCGGCTGATGGCGGTGAACCTCGCCGGCACGCTCTTCACCCTGCAGGCGGCGGCGAAGGTCATGATCGCGCAGGGCCGCGGCGGGCGCATCATCAACATGGCCAGCCAGGCCGGCCGCCGGGGCGAGCCGCTGGTGGCGCTCTACTGCGCCACCAAGGCGGCGGTGATCTCGCTCACCCAGTCCACCGGGCTCGACCTCATCCGCCACGGCATCAACGTGAACGCCATCGCCCCCGGCGTGGTCGACGGCGAGCACTGGGACGGGGTGGATGCCTTCTTCGCGAAATACGAGGGCCTGGCGCCGGGCGAGAAGAAGGCCCGTGTCGGCGCCGCGGTGCCGTACGGGCGCATGGGCACGGCGGAAGACCTCACCGGCATGGCTGTCTTCCTCGCGTCGCGGGAGGCGGACTATATCGTTGCCCAGACGTACAACGTCGATGGCGGCAACTGGATGAGCTGAAGCATGAAAGCGATTTTCTGGGATATGGACGGCACGCTGGTGGACAGCGAGCCGATGCACGAAGCGGCACTGCTGAACGCGCTGGACGATTGCGGGCTCGACGCGCCCGCCGACCTGCATGACCACGTGGTGGGCATGGACGCGCGCTCGGTGCACGCCTGGGCGGTGGCCGAGCTGGGCCTGCCGCTGGCGCTGCCCGAGTGGCTGGCGCTGAAATACAAGACCTACATGAGCCTGGTGCCCGGGCTGAAGGGCCGCCCCGGCGCGCTCGAGCTTTTCGCCGCCCTGCGCGACGAGGGCGTGACCCAGGCCGTGGTGTCGAACTCCGACCGCATGGTGGTGGGGGTGAACCTCGACGCCGTGGGCCTCACCCGCCCCGGCCTGCTCACCGTGAGCCGCAACGACGTGCGCCGCGGCAAGCCCGACCCCGAGCCCTACCTGCGCGCCGCCTGGCTGGCGGGCGCCGAGCCTGCCGACTGCATCGCCGTGGAGGACAGCCTCACCGGGGCGGCCGCCGGCATCGCCGCGGGCATGACCACGATGTTCTGGCCGCAGACGCCGCTGGAGGCCCCGGCCGGCGCGGTGGCCATCGCCACGACAGACGAGCTCGCCTCCGCCATCCGTGAAAGGATCGCTGCATGAAACTCTCTCTCGCCACGCTGGACGCGCTGCCCGAAGGCATCGCCCGCCCCGCCTATGCCCGCGCCGACCTCGCGCCGGGCATCGTGCACGTGGGCACCGGCAACTTCCACCGCGCCCACCAGGCGGTCTACCTCGACGACCTGTTCAACAAGGGCCTGAGCCGGGATTTCGGCCTCGTCGGCGCCGGCGTGCGCCCCAATGACGCGAAGATGCGCGAGACCCTCGGCGCGCAGGACTGGCTCACCACCGTGGTCGAGCTGGAGCCGGGCAACAACCGTGCCCGGGTCACCGGCGCGATGATCGATTTCGTCGAGGTGGAGCGCGAGAACCGCGCGCTCATCGCCCGGATGGCGGCGCCCGAGATCCGCATCGTCTCGCTCACCGTCACCGAGGGCGGCTACTGCATCAACCCCGCCACCCAGGCCTTCGACCCCGAGCACCCCGAGATCGCGCATGACGCGCAGAACCCCGACACGCCGATGAGCGTGTTCGGCGCCATCGTGGCGGCACTGAAGGCGCGAAGGGCCGCCGGCCTGCCGCCCTTCACCGTGATGTCCTGCGACAACATCCCCGGCAACGGCCACGTGGCGAAAAATGCGGTCGCCGGCCTCGCCGAGCTCTCCGACCCCGCCTTCGCCGCGTGGATCCGCACCAATGTCGCCTTCCCCGACGGCATGGTCGACCGCATCACCCCCGCCACCGGCAGCCGCGAGCGCGAGGCGCTGAAGGCCAATTTCGGCGTGGAGGACGGCTGGCCGGTGTTCTGCGAGCCCTTCCGGCAATGGGTGCTGGAGGATCATTTCCCCGAAGGGCGCCCGGCCTTCGAGGAAGTGGGTGTCACCTTCACCTCCGATGTCTCGGCCTTCGAGCTGATGAAGATCCGCATCCTCAACGGCGGCCACGCGATCATCGCCTACCCCGCGGCGCTGATGGACATCCATTTCGTGCACGAGGCGATGGAACACCCGCTGGTGCGCGGCTTCCTGCTCAAGCTCGAGCGCGACGAGATCATCCCCATCGTGCCCCCCGTGCCGGGCCAGGACCTGGGCGATTACCTCACCCTCATCGAGGGGCGCTTCGCCAACCCCGACGTGGGCGACACCATCCCCCGCCTGTGCCAGGACGGCTCGAACCGCCAGCCGAAGTTCATCCTGCCCTCCACGCGGGACCGGCTGGCGCAGGGCGCCCCGGTGACCGGCCTCGCGCTGGAGAGCGCGCTCTGGGCCCGCTACTGCTACGGCGAGAGCGAGAGCGGCAAGCCCATCACGCTGGACGACCCCAACGCCGGGCGCCTCACCGCCCACGGCCGCGCGGCGAAGGACGACCCGCTCGCATTCCTCGCGATGACCGAGATCTTCGGCGACGTGGGCACGAACGAGGGCTTCCGCACCGCCTTCGCCGCCGCCCTCACCAGCCTCTGGGCACGCGGCGTCACCGCGACGCTGGAAGACTACATCGCCGGAAAGCCGTTCTGATGAGCGTGTTTGCGGGCATCGACCTCGGCACCTCGGGGGTGAAGACCGTCCTCGTGGACGAGGCGCAGCGGGTGATCGGCGACGCGCATGCGGCGCTCGAGGTCTCGCGCCCGCATCCCGGCTGGTCCGAGCAGGACCCCGAGGCCTGGTGGCGCGCGGCGGAGGAGACGCTCGACGCCCTCGCCACCCGCTTCCCGGCCGAGATGGCGGCGCTCTCGGCCATCGGCCTCTCCGGCCAGATGCACGGCGCCACCCTGCTCGACGCCTCCGATGCCGTGCTGCGCCCGGCCATCCTGTGGAACGACGGCCGCTCGGCGGCGGAATGCGCGGCACTGGAGGAGCGGGCCGATTTCCGCGGCATCGGCGGCAACATCGTGATGCCGGGCTTCACCGCGCCCAAGCTCGAATGGGTGCGGGCCCATGAGCCGGAGATCTTCGCCCGGGTGGCGAAGGTGCTGCTGCCCAAGGACTACCTGCGCCTGAAGCTCTCGGGCGAGCATGTCTCCGACCTCTCGGACAGTGCCGGCACCCTGTGGCTCGACCTCGCGGGGCGGCGCTGGTCGCCCGCGCTGCTGGAGGCCACGGGGCTTGCGGAGGCGCAGATGCCCCGGCTGGTGGAGGGCAGCGCCCCCGGCGGCGCGCTGCGGCGCGAGCTCTGCGCGCGCTGGGGCATCACCGGCGCAGCACCGGTGATCGCGGGCGGCGGCGGGGACAACGCCGCCTCGGCCTGCGGCGTGGGCGCGGTGGCGCCGGGCACCGGGTTTCTCTCGCTCGGCACATCCGGGGTGGTGTTCGTCGCCACCGCCGGGCCTGCGGCAAACCCCGGCCGCGCGGTGCACACCTTCTGCCACGCGGTGCCGGGCACCTGGCACCAGATGGGCGTCACCCTCTCGGCCACCGACAGCCTCAACTGGCTCTCCGAGATCACCGGGCAGAGTGCCGCGCGCCTCGCCGAGCTCGCCGCCGTGCAGCCCTGCTCGGAGGCGGACCCGCTGTTCCTGCCCTATCTCTCCGGCGAGCGCACGCCGCACAACGATCCCGGCGCGCGCGGCGCCTTCACCGGCCTCTCGCGCAGCACCGACACCGGCGCGCTGGCCCGCGCGGTGCTGGGCGGGGTGGCGGCCTCGCTGGCCGATTGCCTCGACGCGCTGAAGGAAAGCGGCACCGAGCCCGCGCTGCTCTATGCCGTGGGCGGCGGCGCGCGCTCCGACTACTGGCTGCAGGCCATCGCCGACGCGGGCCAGGTCACCATCGCCCTGCCCGGCAAGGGCGATTTCGGCGCGGCCATCGGGGCGGCCCGCCTCGCCATCTGCGCCACCGGCACCAGCCCGGCCGAGGTGATGACCCGCCCCGCCCCGGAGCGCGAGATCACCCCGCGCGCCGGCACCGACTGGCCCGAGCGGCTCGCCCGCTACCGCGCCGCCTATCCGGGCGTCGCGCACGCCTGAGCGGATCTGGAAAGGCTCACGCCTAGGGCCTCGGGGCAGCGCACACCGAGCCCGCAAAAGCAAAGGGCCGCCTCCCCCGGGAAGCGGCCCTTTCGTGTCTCGTGAGGCCCCGCGCCTCAGCGGCGCATGGCGCGGCCGGTCTCCATCGCGACGAGGAAGGTCTCGGCCAGCGTGGCGGCATCCGCGCCGTTGCGCGCCCGGGCCGCCATGGCGGCAAGACGTCGGCGGCGGGCGATGCGCCGCATCACCATCAGCATCAGCGCCGAGAGCACCACGAAGCCACCGCCCACGAACAGGGAGGCCTCCGCGCTGCCGCGCTCGGCCGCGATCAGCGACCAGACACCGGCAGTGAGGAAGGCGAGCCCCGCCACCAGCGCGAACCCGGCCAGAACGCCCCAGCACGCCGTGCGCCCCAGGCGCACGGCGGCCAGTTCGACATCGGAGATGATCCGCGCGAGCACGCCCCTGCCTTACTTGCGGCCCGAGAGGAAGCCGACGGCCAGCCCAACGCCGGCGGCGATGGCGATGGCGGTGAAGGGACGGTCCTTGATCGAGGTGGACATGTTCTCGCCCAGGCGCTCGGCGGCGAGCCGGGCCTCGTGTGCGGCATCGCGGCCGGCGGCGGCGGCAGCCTCGGCGCGGGCGCGGGCGGCGTCGGTCGCGTTGTCGACGCGCTGCACTCCCAGGGCCTTCAGGGTGGCGGCGATGTCCGCCATGTCGGCCTTGAGCGAGTCGATCTGCAGGGAAAGCTGCTCGGAGGTGGCCTCCGTCCGGGCATCGTCAATGGCGGTGGGCAGTTTCGAAGCAGTCTGAGCCATGGGAACTCTCCTTGGTGTGCGGGTTCGGCGCCTCAGCGGCGGAGTATCAGTCATCAAACGCCGGCCGGCCGCGAACGTTCCCGGCTGCCGGCAAAAATTAACCCATCTTCACGCCCGTTCGCCGCAGGTCTGTCCGGGGCCCCCGAGAGACCGGCGCCTGCGCGCGCCTGCGCGCGCGCGTACGCACCTCCGATCTCTCTCCGATCTGCGGCGCGCCGCTTCTGCTGCGCCTGTCGGCGGGCATGGGCACGGGCACGGGCATGGGCATGGGCACGGGCAGGTTCCTTCCGGGCGGCCGGAACCTTCCGGGCACTGCTGACGTTAGCATGTCATGAAATTACAGGAGTTGAAAAGATGCTGTACTGGGCTGTTGTCTTCCTGATCGTGGCACTTGTCGCGGCCGTATTCGGTTTTGGCGGCATTGCATCGGCTTCCGCAGGTATCGCGCAGATCCTGTTCTTCGTGTTCCTGGTTCTGTTCGTGATCGCGCTTATCGCGCGCGCCGTTCGGGGCCAGCCGCCGCGGATGTGATCCGGGACGGCCGGGCGGCTCGCCCGGCTTCCCCGCAACACGGACGATGCCCCGCTTGCCAGGGGTGCCGCCCGCATTCGCGACCACCCGTGCGCGCGGCCGCTGCCACGGCCCGCACGGCCTGAGCGCGAACCGCAGGTCCCCGGCTCTCCGGGGCCTGCGCCGCGCCCCAACCATCGGATGAAAGGCAAGGAAAATGGCTTCTCCCCTCAAGGCGACTCCCTCCGCAACCCGCAAGGTCGACACCGGCGTTAAGAACCGCGCCAAGGTGGCCTCGGGCCTCGAGGAAGTGCTGGCGGATACCTACCGCCTGCTGTTCAAGACCCATACCTACCACTGGAACGTGACCGGGCCGCTGTTCTACTCGGTGCATCACCTGACCGAGGAACAGTACCAGGACCTGTTCGAGGCGGCCGACGTGCTAGCCGAGCGCATCCGCGCCCTGGGCCAGGTGGCCCCGATGCGCTTCGGCGACATCGTGCGCGATTCCGCGATCTCGGACCTCGACGGCACGCCAAGCGCCGGCGAGATGATCGACGACCTGCGCAAGGACCACGAGCATCTCGCGAAGCGGCTGCACCAGCTCATCCGCACCGCGGAGGAGCATGACGACGACGTGACCGGCGATCTCGCCATCGCCCGCTCCTCGGTGCACGAGAAGGCGGCATGGATGCTTCGGGCGATGACAGACGGCTCCTGACCCCGGACAACGGAAAGCCCCCCGACCCGCAAGGTCGGGGGGCTTTTTCGTGGCAGCGCTGCGGAGAGTTCAGCTCATCCGCGCGGTGGAGGAGAAGAACAGCGCCTGGCTCACGGCGGCGCGCACCTGCTCCTCCTTGAAGGGCTTGGAGATGAGGAAGGTCGGCTCCGGCCGCTCGCCGGTGAGCAGGCGCTCCGGGAAGGCGGTGATGAAGATGATCGGGGTGGCCGAGTTGACGCTGAGGATGTCATGCGCCGCATCGATGCCGGAGGAACCGTCGGCGAGCTGGATGTCGGCCAGCACCAGGTCGACGTCGTTCTCCGAGTACATCTTCACCGCCTCGTCGCGGGTACGGGCGATGCCGACGCACTCGTGGTCCATCGAGCTGACGATGGAGCGGATGTCCATCGCGATGATCGGCTCGTCCTCGATGATGAGGATGCGCCCGTTGAGCCGGCTCTTCACCTCCTCCTCGCCGATGCGCACGAGATTGGCGGCCTCGGCCTCGGAGACGTCCATCACGGCGGCGATCTCGGAGGTGCCGAAGCCTTCCAGCGCGCTCAGCAGAACGGCCTCGCGGGTGTGGGGGGTGAGATCGGCGAGACGCTGCTGCGCCACGCGCTCGAGCGGGTCGATGTCATCGGCGGGCTCCTCGATGGCAGCGCCCGTGGTGCTCCAGATCGAGTGGAATACCTTGAAGAGGGCGACGCGCGGCGCGAGCGAGAGATCGAAACTTTCACGGTTTGCGATCAGTGTCTCGAGCGTGGCTGCGGCATACCCGTCTCCGCGCGCCTGCGTGCCGGTGAGGGCCCTTGCGTAGCGACGGAGATAAGGCAATTCCGCCGCGATGGTTGAAGACAGATCGGTGGCGGTCTGGGCCTGGGGCATGAACGAGGTCCTCTCAGGATTTTTTGGGCTCATTGCGGGAACCAACGCAACTCCGGCGCGTTTGGTTCCCAACGAGCGACTGCGCTGCGCAAAAAAGTTAGGGTTCGAAATGGTGCGGAAAGATCTGTCTGCCGCTGATCCGAAACGGGAAGCGATCAACCGGCAAATCGAGGAGAACTTGCGTAAGGTCTACAACGAAACGGTTTCCGAGGCTCTCCCCGATCGCTTTGCCGACCTGCTCGCCCAGCTCAAGACGGGCGAACCCAAGGGAAATTCCGAAAATGACCGATAAGCTCAATCCCCGCGAAGAGCTTGTCACGCTGATCCCGTCCATGCGGGCCTTCGCGCGATCACTCACCCGCGACCATTCGGCCGCGGACGATCTGGTGCAGGACACCATCGTGAAGGCATGGACGAACTTCGACAAGTTCAAGGAAGGCACCAACCTGCGTGCCTGGCTGTTCATCATCCTGCGCAACACGTTCTATTCGAACATGCGCAAGGGCAAGCGCGAGGTCCAGGACGTGGACGGCGTGTTTTCCGGCAAGCTGATGCAGAAGCCGTCGCAGGATTCCGCCATGGAGTTCAATGACTTCAAGAAGGCCTTCTCGACCCTGCCGGACGACCAGCGCGAGGCGCTGATCCTCGTCGGTGCCTCCGGCTTCTCCTACGAGGAGGCCGCGCGCATCTGCGACTGCGCGGTGGGCACGATGAAGAGCCGGGTGAACCGCGGGCGCACCAAGCTCGCACAGATCATGGAGATGTCCGCCGAGGAGATCGGGGCGGCAGATGCTTCCACGCTTGCCGTTCTCTCAGCATCCACCCTCTCATGAGACTTGGCTGGCCGAGGCAGTTTTCCCGGATCCGGAATGCCAGCCTTTACAAGCAGATAGCCCTTCTGCTCACCATCGCCGTGTTCCCGATCGGCATCATCGCGGTGCTGCAGGCGCTGAACTCGGTGGAGGAGGGGCGCAAGCTCCAGGCCGCGGCGTTGCTGGGCGAGACGATCCATGCCGCGGGGGTCGAGAGCGCGATCATCGACACCGCGCGCGGCGTGGCGCGCGCGCTCGGCACCGCTGCGCTCCACTCGGGGCCGGATACCGAGCTGTGCAGCGATACGCTCGAGCAGTTCGCCTCCCGGTCGCCCACCTACACCTTCGCCGGCTTCATGGGGCTGGACGGGATGATGAACTGCGTTTCCTCCGGCACGCCGATCGACCTCAGGAACTCCGAGCGCTTCACCCGGCTGATCGAACGCCCCCGCCCCATGGCCCGGGTGCTGGAATACGCGCCGATCTCCAAGCAGAAGATCCTGCAGATCACCGAGCCGGTGAGCGAGGGCGGCACGGTGCGCGGCTTCCAGATGATCTCCATCCCCTACGGCGTGGTGACCGCGCGCGCCCTGGCACAGGACCGCGAGAACGTCTTCGACATGGTTCTGGTCGACGGCGAGGGAAACATCGTCGCCCGGCGCAAGGAGGAGAGATCGCGCATCGAGCTGCCACCGGCCTGGGCGCTGAAGCCGCATCTGCAGGGCGGCGGATCGACGTTCGTCGCCCCCCTCGAGGACGGGCGGATGGCCACCTTCGCGGTGGCCAGCGTGCTTGAGGGAGACATCTACGCCGTCGCCACCTGGAGCACCGCCAGCGGACGCCCCACCGCCTTCGCCGACGTGTTCCGCGCCCTGCTCGTGCCGGTGTTCATGTGGCTCGTCGGCCTCGCCGTGTCCTACATGGCGATGCACCGGCTGGTGATCCGCCACGTCACCCGGCTGGTGCGGATGATGTCGGAGTTCGAGGGCGGCAAGCGCAACATCGACGGGCTGATCCTGCGCGACGCGCCGGAGGAGATCCGCTCGCTCGGCTCGCGCTTCGCCTCGCTCACCTCCACCATCACCCAGGACGAGACCGAGCAGCAGCGCGCGCTGGAGGAGAAGACCATCCTGCTGCGCGAGATCAATCACCGGGTGAAGAACAACCTCCAGCTCATCGTGAGCATCATGAACATGCAGGTGCGCCACTCCCGCTCGGACGACGTGCGCAATGCCCTCAAGCGCCTGCAGGAACGGGTATCGAGCCTCGCGTCGGTGCATGCGCGGCTCTACACCTCGGCCGACTTCGTCTCCATCCGGGCCGACACGGTGCTCTCGGACATCGTGGAAAACCTCGTCAGTGCCGCGGTCGACACCTCCGGCAAGGTGCAGACCGTGCTCGACATCGCGCCCATCGAGCTCACCCCGGACCAGGCGGTGCCCGTCACCCTCTTCGTGAGCGAGACGGTGACCAATGCCATCAAGCACGGGCTGGGCGCGAACGGCGGCACGCTGAAGGTGAGCCTGCGCGAGATCGAGGACGGCCGGGTGACCCTGCGGGTCTCCAACTCCATGAGCGCCGATACGGGCGTGGAGCCGCTGGCCCAGAGCACCGGCGTGGGCTCGCATCTCATCGAGGGCTTCGCCGGCCAGCTCTACGCCATCCTGCGCCAGGACACGACGGAGGATTTCTTCCACGTCAGCCTGACCTTCGACCTCGAGCCCCTCGGCCTGCGCGCGCCCTTCGCCCCCTCCTCGCGCAAGGCGGCGAACGGCTGAGGCCGGCCGGAAGAACAGCCGCGGGCCCCCTGCGGCCTCGCCGCCATCCCGAACGATCATCCCCGGCCCGCCCTGCCCTGCCCTGCCCCGGGCCGCGCTCTGGCAGGCGCCTCCCCGGCAGCGCCCGCGGCCGGGCGCCGGCGCCGGGCGGCGGCACCCGGCGACAAGGGCGCCGGTTTGCCCCGACAGCCGGAACCGCCCGATCCGGCCTCATGGCTGCAGCCCGGGGGCTGCCTCCGCGCGCGGCGGCATCGGCGACATGCCGGGGCTCCGCGGTCCCGGCCCGCAGACAGGCAACGCCGCCGGCCGGGGGGCCGACGGCGTTGCACCGGGCTTTCCGAGGGGGTGGGATATGGGGAGAGCCCGGATCTCGCAGCGCTCAGGAGGCGGCGGAGAGCTCTCCGAGCTCCGCGCGCAGCGCCCGCGCCGCCGCCACCATGTTGCGCAGGGCGGGTTCGACCGTGTCCCAGTCGCGCTCCGCGAGCCCGCGATCGGGCGTGAGCCAGAGGCGCTCCGCCGGCACCTGCTCCGCCACCGCGCGCAGCCGGGTGGCGATGTTGCCGGCCTCCGGCACCCCCGGCGCGCCGACATTCCAGGCCCCGGCGGCAATGTCGTTCGGCCAGTCGCGCAGCGCCGAGACGCAGGCAGGGCCGTCAGGCGTGGCGAGGCTCAGCACGTCGGCGTCCAACTCCGAGAGTGCATCGGGCAGTGCCGCCGCCTCGGGCAGGCAGACATGCGCGTGGATCTGTGTCGCGTCGCCCACCACCGCGGTGGCGAGGCGGAAGGCGGCGGCGGCCATGGCCAGGTACTCTTCCCGCTCCGCCGCGCGCGGGGGCAGGCCCTCGTGCAGCCCCGCCTCGTCGAGCTGGAGGATGCGGATGCCGACGGTCTCGAGGTCGCTCACCTCGGCGCGCAGCGCGAGCGCGAGCTGGGCACAGGTCTCGGCCCGCGGCTGGTCCTCGCGCACGAAGCTGCGGTTGAGCAGCGTCACCGGCCCGGGCAGCAGGCCCTTCACCGGGCGTCTGGTGAGCGACTGGGCGTAGACCGTCCAGTCCACCGTCATGGCGCGCGGGCGGCTCACGTCGCCGTGCAGGATCGGCGGGCGCACGCACTCCGCGCCGAAGCTCTGCACCCAGCCGTGGCCGGTGAGGGCGAAGCCGCGCAGCTGCCCGGCGAACCAGCCTTCCGGGTCGTCACGCTCGGCCGCGCCATGCACCAGCACATCGAGCCCGAGCTCTTCCTGCCGGGCAACGATCTCCTTCGTCGCGGCACCGAGGCGGCGCAGGAAGCCGGCCTCGTCGATCTCGCCGCGCGCATGCTCCGCATGGGCGGCGCGGATCTCGCCGGTCTTCGGGAAGGCGCCGAGGGTGGTGACCGGCAGCGGCGGCAGCTTCAGCCGGGCGCGCTGCAGGGCGGCGCGCTGCGGGTGCGGGCTTGCGCGGCGGCCCATGGCGGGCGTGACGGCGGCGAGGGCCGCGCGCACCGCGGGGTCGGGCGTGGCGGGGCGCGGCGCCGGGGCGGGGGCCTGGCCGGTCTCCAGCGCCCTGGCGAGCAGGGTGAGCTCGTCGAGCTTCTGGCGGGCGAAGGCCAGCCGGGGCGCGAGCGCGGGGTCGAGCCCCTGCTCCGCCGCGAGGTCGGCCGGCACGTGCATGAGCGAGCAGGTGGGCGCGAGCCACAGCCGCGCGCCCAGCGCCCGCGCCAGCGGCGCGAGCCGGGCCAGCGCCGCGGCGGGGTCGCAGCGCCAGACATTCTGCCCGTCGATGATCCCGGCGGAGAGCACCTTCGGGGCCGGCCAGTCCGCCGCGAGGCGCTCCGCCTCGTCGCCGCCGCGCAGCAGATCGAGGTGCAGCCCGTCCACCGGCACGTCCCGCGCCAGCGCGAGGTTCTCGCCCAGCCGCCCGGGCCCGGCGGCGAGCAGCAGCCGCGCGCCCTGCCCCGCCAGCCGCGCATAGGCGGGCGCGAAGGCGGCCTGCCATTCCGGCGCGAGATCGGTGGCGAGCACCGGCTCGTCGAGCTGCACCCAGGCCACGCCGAGCGCCGCCAGCCGGGCGATGAGCGTGGCATAGACCTCCGCCACCGCCGGCAGCCAGCCGGGTCCGGCCGCCGGGCCGCGGGCCAGCGAGGCCCAGGTCACCGGGCCGGGCAGCACCGCCTTCACCGGATGGCCCTCGGCCAGCGCCTCGGCCGCCTCCTCCAGCAGGCGGGTGGAGGACAGGCGCAGCGCCATGCCCTCCTCCAGCTCCGGCCGCACGCAATGATAGGCGGTGCCGAACCATTGCGCCCGGGCGCAGGGCCGGGCCGGCGCGCCGGAGGGCGCCTCGCCCAGAGCCATGCGCAGGCGGGTGTCGAGGCTCACTTCCGCCCGGGCCGCGCCGAAGCGCGCCGGCACGGCGCCGAGCGTGGCCGACATGTCGAGCACATGGTCGAAGAAGGAGAAATCCCCCACCGTGACGAAGGAGAGCCCCGCCGCCCGCTGCGCGGCGCGGGTGCTGCGGCGGATGTCGCGGCCGATCTCCTCCAGCGCGTCGGCGCCGATCTCGCCGGCCCGGTAGGCGTCCAGCGCGCGCGGCAGGGCGCGGTCGGTGCCGATGCGCGGCGCGCCGGGCGTGTGGGTGAGGGGCATGGCGGGGTCTCCGGTGTGTCTCGTGTCTTGCGGTCAGTATGTCGGCGGAGAGGAGAGTTGAATCAACTTCATTGTTCTCATAGACAAGATGAGACCCGCTCACATCGACAGGAGCACCGGATGATCGACCTGCGGCACCTGCGCTCGCTGCGCGCGATACACGAGAAGGGCAGCCTCGCCCGGGCGGCAGACACGCTCTGCGTCACGCAATCGGCTTTGTCTCATCAGATCAAGGGGTTGGAGGCGCTGCTGGGGCTCGACCTCTACATGCGCAACTCGCGGCCCTTGCGCCTCACCGCGGCGGGGGCGAAGGTGCTGGAGGCGGCCCAGCGCCTGCTGCCGGAGGTCGAGGCGCTGGAGGAGGATCTCTCGCGCATGGCCGGCGGGCAGAGCGGCCGGATGCTGATCGCCATCGAGTGCCACGCCTGTTTCGAATGGCTGCTGCCGGTGCTGGAGGGGTTCCGCACCCGCTGGCCGGAGGTGGAGATCGACATCCGCATCGGGCTGAGCTTCGAGGCCATTCCGGCGCTGCAGCGCGGGCTGGTGGACCTGGTGATCTCGTCGGACCCGGTGGAGACGGGCGATGTGATGTTCGCGCCGCTCTTCGGCTACGAGGGGCTGCTGGTGGCCGCGCCGGGCCACCCGCTGGCCACCAAGCCGTTGATCGAGCCGGAGGATTTCCGCGACCAGACGCTGATCACCTACCCGGTGGAGCGCGGGCGGCTCGACGTGTTCACCGGCTTCCTCGGCCCCGCGGGGGTGGAGCCGGCGGAGCTGCGCCCGGTGGAGCTGACGGCCGTCATCCTGCTGCTGGTGGCGAGCGGCAAGGGCATTTCGGTGCTGCCCGACTGGGTGCTGCGCTCCGCCGCGCGGGACACCAACCTCGCCCGCCGCTCGCTCGGGCCCGCGGGCCTGCACCGCACGCTCTTCGCCGCACACCGCACCGAGGAGGCCGGGCGGGCCTATCTCGCCGATTTCATCGAGGCCGCGCGGGCCTGGAAGGGCGGCCGGGAGGACTGAGCCCGGCCGGCCCGCGCGCCGTTTCTCGAGAGCCACGCCAGCCACTGCACCGCGCACCCGGTTGACGCGCAGCGGCCGGGATGCCGCGCCTCGCCCTCCACGATGAGGAAGGGGCCGCCCGTGGCGACCCCTTCCCTTTTGTCACTCCGATGTCCCCGGCACGCGCCACCGGTCTGCCCGTGCCGGAGGCACCGCTCAGGCGGCGGAGGCGGCGCGGGCGCGGGCCAGCACCTCGAGGCGCCTGTTGAGCAACTCGGAGGGCGCGGAGGCGGCGGAGGGCAGCGGCAGCGGCTCGGCCTGTTCCGCATGGTGGCACGCCACGTTGCTGCCCGAGACGGCGCGCAGCTCGGGGCGCTCCGTGCGGCACCGCTCGGTCGCAAGCGGGCAGCGCGGGTGGAAGGCGCAGCCCGAGGGCGGGTTGAGCGCGCTCGGCGCGTCGCCCCGCACCGCCTCGCGGCCCGTCACCGCGCCGGGTGCCGGACGCGGGGCGGCGGCGATCAGGGCGCGGGTGTAGGGGTGGCGCGGGTCGGCGAAGAGGGCGGAGGTCTCCGCCTCCTCCACGATGCGGCCGAGATACATCACCGCCACGCGGTTGGCGATGTGGCGCACCACTGCAAGGTCGTGGCTGATGAAGACATACGTCAGGCCGAACTCGCGCTGCAGGTCCTGCAGCAGGTTCACGATCTGCGCCTGCACCGACACGTCGAGCGCCGAGACCGGCTCGTCGCACACGATCAGCCGCGGCCGGGTGGCGAGCGCGCGGGCGATGCAGATGCGCTGGCGCTGGCCGCCGGAGAACTCGTGCGGGTAGCGCTCGGCATGGTAGGGCGCGAGGCCCACGGTGCGCAGCAGCTCGGAAACCCGCGCCTCCGCCCGCTCACCGCTGGCGATGCCGTGCAGCACCATCGGCTCGACGAGGATCTCGCGCACGGTCATGCGCGGGTTGAGCGAGCCGAACGGGTCCTGGAAGACCATCTGCATCTGCCGGCGCGCGGCGCGCAGCCGCGAGGGCGGCAGGGCGGTGATCTCCTCGCCGTCGAGCTTCACCGAGCCGGCGCTCGGCTCGAGCAGGCGCAGCAGGGCGCGGCCGGTGGTGGACTTGCCGCAGCCGCTCTCGCCCACGATGGCGAGGGTCTCGCCCGCCTTCACCGAGAAACTCACGTCGCTCACCGCCTGCACGGCGCCGACCTGCCGGCGCAGCAGGCCGCGGCGCACCGGGAAATGCTTCGTGAGGTTCGAGACTTCGAGAACCGTGCTCATGCCACATCCTCCAGGGGCGCGCGCCAGCAGGCGACGGAATGGCCGGGGGCGAGCTCGCGCAGCGGCGGCAGCTCGGCCCGGCACTGGTCGGTGGCCACCGGGCAGCGCGAGGCGAAGCGGCAGCCGTCGATCTTGGCGTAGGGCGGCGGCACCGAGCCGGGGATGGTCTCCAGCCGGTCGGACTGGATGTCGAGCCGCGGCACCGCCGCCATCAGGCCGATGGTGTAGGGGTGCTGGGGCGCGGCGAAGAGCGCGGCCACCGGCGCGCGTTCCACCACCCGGCCGGCATACATCACCACCACGTCGTCGCAGGTCTCGGCCACCACGCCGAGGTCATGGGTGATGAGCACGATCGCCGCCCCGGTGCGGGCCGAGAGGTCGCGCATCAGCTCGAGGATCTGGGCCTGGATGGTGACGTCGAGCGCGGTTGTCGGCTCGTCGGCGATCAGCAGCTCGGGGTCGTTGGCGAGCGCGAGGGCGATCATCACGCGCTGGCGCTGGCCGCCGGAGAGCTGGTGGGGGAAATCGTCCACCCGCTTTTCCGGCGAGGGCAGGCGCACCAGGTCGAGCAGTTCGATGGCGCGCCTGCGCGCCGCGGCGCGGCCGAGGCCCGAGTGCACGCGCAGGCTCTCGATGATCTGGTCGCCGATACGGTAGACCGGGTTGAGCGCGGTCATCGGCTCCTGGAAGATCATGCCGATGCGGCCGCCGCGCATGCCGCGCATCTCCTTCTCGGAGAGCTTGAGCAGGTCGCGGCCGTCGAACATCACCTCGCCGCCGGCGAAGCGGCCCGGGGGCATCGGCACCAGCCGCATGATGCCCGAGGAGGTGACCGACTTGCCGCAGCCGCTCTCACCCACGATGCCCAGCGTCTTGCCGCGCTTCACCGAGAAGCTCACGCCGTCGACGGCGCGGAAGGTGCCGGCTTCGGTGTCGAAATGCACCTTGAGGTCGCGCACGTCGAGCAGCACGTCGTCGGTGGCGGCGGCGGTGGCGGGAGGGGCCTGGGTTGCGGTTTCGCTCATGCGTCGCTCCGGATCGGGAAGACGAAGGGAACGGCCTCGTCATGGCTGCGGCCGGCGAAGTCGAGCGTGGTGAAGGCCTGTTCGGCGCGGCGCTGTGCGGCCTCCAGCCCGTCGAGGGCGGCGTCGAGGTCGAAGGCCAGCACCGAGCCCTCGCGCACCACCTGGCGGCCGTCGACCCAGACGTCCTTCAGGGCGCGCTCGGCGGCGGTGTAGACCAGCGACTGCACCGGGTCGCGCAGCGGGCGCATGGCCGGGTGCTTCACGTCGACCATGAAGAAATCGGCCTTGGCGCCCTTCGCGAGGCGGCCGATGTCGGAGCGGCCGAGGATCGCGGCACCGCCCACCGTGGCGGCGTTGTAGATGTCCGAGGTGCGCAGGTCGTAGACGTTCTGGGACATCACGCGCGAGTTGGTGAGCGCGTTGCGCATCTCCTCCATCATGTTGTGGGGGAAGGTGTCGGTGCCGATGCCCACCGGGATGCCGGCGCGCAGGTAGCGGCCCACGGTGCGCATGGTGATGCCGCGGCGCTGGAACACGGTGGGGCAATGCGCCACCGCGGCGCCGGAGGCCTTCAGCAGGTCGAAGTCATCCGCCAGCGGCCAGTTCGCGCTGGGATGGTCGTTGAGGAAGATGCCGTGGCCGATGATCGCCCCGTCCTTCAGCACGCCCAGGTCGTCGAGCCACTGGAAGGGGGTGCGGCCGTGGCGGCGGGTGATCTCGTGGAACTCGACCATGCTCTGCGCGGCGTGGAGCTGCATCTTCAGCCCCCGCTCCTGCGCGGCGTCGAAACTGTCGCGGATGAGCTCGGGCGTGCAGGTGTCGATCTGCGAGGGCGCGATCATGCCCGAGAGCCGGCCGGAGGGATGCGCCTCGGCGGCGGCGACCACCTCGAGCGCGTTCTCCATCGCGGCGCGGCCGGCGGCCTCGTCCCATTCGTATTCCACCGAATGGCCGTTCTTCGTGTACCAGCGCGCGGAGCGGTACATGGGCGCGATGACGCCGCGCAGGCCGGACTGGGCCATCAGGTCGAGCCACTGCGGGTGTGCCACCGAGAGGTCGACCAGCGTGGTGACACCGGAGAGCAGCGCCTCGGAGAGCGCCACGCGCACGCAGTCCGCCACGCCCTCGGCGTCGGGGCGGAACAGCGGCATGAATTCGTAGAGCGAGGACATGTAGAGCCGCGGCGAGCCCAGCTCGTCCAGCATGCCCTTGTTCATCGCCTCGGAGGAGGGGTGGGAGTGGATGTTGACCAGGCCCGGGCTGACCAGCCGGCCGCGGCCGTCGATCTCGGTCTCCGCCTCGCCCTCGTAGCGGCCGCCCACCTGGATGAGCGCGTTGCCGGAGAAGGCGACATCCTGGCCCTGCAGGTAGCAATGCGCGCCGGCGGCCTCGTCCCAGGCGATGATCCAGTCCGCGTTGCGGATCACGGTGGTAGCGGTCATGTCACTTCGTCTTTCCGTGGGGTTGGGTGGCCGGCCCCCCGCCCCGGGGGGGGGGGAGCCGGCGTCTCCTGCCGGAGGGATCAGTCGGCGTAGGCGATGCTGATGCCCTTGTAGAGCCCGCAGCCGTAGAGGTTGTGCGGCACGACCGGCTTGAGCTCGGTGGACGAGGCGATGGTCATCGGCTCGTGGTAGAGCGGCAGCCAGACATAGGCCTCGTGCACCTGCTTGAGCACCTCGCCATAGGCGGCGGCGCGGTCGGCGTCGTTGGTGGCGGTGAGGCCGGTGCGCAGCAGCTCGTCGGTCTTCGCGTCGTTCCAGTTCATCCGGTTGGGCGAGGGGATGTTGGCCGAGCGGAAGTACAGGTTGAGCGCGTCACCCGAGGAGACGTAGGGGAAGGACATGCCGAACATGTCGAACTCCTGCGTCGACATCTTGCCCCAGGCGATGGTGGCGTCGAAGGCCTGGATCTGCATGTCGATGCCGACCTTCAGCAGGTCCGCCTGCACCGCCTCGGCGATCTTCGACCAGGTGGAGCCGGCGAAGACATAGGCGAGCGGCTGCAGCTTCACGCCGTCCTTCTCGCGCACGCCGTCGGAGTTGAGCGTCCAGCCGTCGGCCTCGAGGATCTCGACGGCCTTCTCCGGGTCGTATTTCGGCAGCTCGTCGTCGAGGGCGTGGTTCCAGTCGAGCGCGCCTTCCGAGACGTAGGAATAGGCCGGCTGCACTTCGCCGAAGTAGAGGTCCTCGGTCATGGCCTGCTGGTTCACCGCGAGGTTGATCGCCTCGCGCACCACCGGGTCGGACACGGTGGGCTTGTCGACCTTGAAGCCCAGGAAGTAGGTCCAGAACGCGGCGTCGGACTGCTCGATGTTCACGTTCGGCGCGGCGCGCAGCTGGCTGAGCGCGATGTAGGGCACGTACTGGGTGATCTGCGACTGGCCGGTGAGCACGGCCACGGTGCGGGTGTTCTCCTCCGGCACGATCTGCCAGGTGATCTCGTCAACCTGCGCGTCGGGCGTGTCGTAGATGGGGGGACCCCAGTTGTAGCCCTCGTGCTTGGTCAGCGTCATCGTGTTGCGCGGGGTCCATTCCTGCCAGCAGAACGGGCCGGTGCCGTTGAAGCCGGTCACGCCGAAATCGGGGCCCAGGGCCTCGACATTCGCCTTGTCGATGATGGTCGCGAAGGACTGGGTGAGCTGGTAGAGCAGCTCCGAGTGCGGCGCCTTGAGCTTGTAGACCACGGTCAGCGGGTCGGGGGCGGTCACGCTCTCCACCTCGCCGGCGCGCCAGGCCACGGGAGACTTGGTCTCCGGGTCCAGCCAGCGGTCGAAGGTGTAGACCACGTCATCCGCGGTCATCGCCTTGCCGTCGCAGAACTTCACGCCGTCCTTGAGGTGGAAGGTGTAGGTCAGGCCGTCCTCGGACATCTCCCAGCTCTCGGCGAGCATGGGCACCACGGTCTGCATGTCCGGGTCGAGGCCCACCAGCGTGTCGCCCATCATGAACAGCACTTCGGAGGCGCTGCGCGCGGTGGACTTCTGCGGGTCGTAGTTGTTGCTGTCGACCTCGCGCACGATGGTCACGGAGGTCTGGGCGGCGGCGATCGCCGGCGCGCCCAGCGCCAGCGCGGCCGCGAGGCTCAGCCTGATGGGTGAGAAGGACATGGTCGGGACTCTCCTTGTTGTAACGGACCGCGTTCGCGGTTTCTGGTGTTGCCCGCCCCGGGGGATCAGCCCCGGAGGCGAGGATCGAGCACGTCCCTGAGCGCGTCGCCGGCCACGTTGGCGCAGAGCACGATCAGGAAGATGAGAACGGAGGGGATCACCGCGATATGCGGCGCGAAGAGCAGGAAGTCGCGCCCCTGCGCGGCCATCATGCCCAGCTCGGCCTGCGGCGGCCGGGCGCCGAGGCCGAGGAAGCTCAGCGCCGCCCCGAGCAGGATGAGCTGGCCGAAGCGCAGGCTCATGAAGATCATGATCGAGGAGATCGCGTTGCGCAGCAGGTAGCGCACGAAGAGCGTGAGGTCGGACAGGCCCACGGCGCGGCCGGCCTCGATGAACTCCTGCTTCATGATGCCCACCGCGATGCCGCGGGCGATGCGCGCGCAATCGGGGATGGAGGCGACACCCAGCGCAATGGTGACCGGCACCACCCCCTGCCCCATCACCGCCACCAGCGCGAGGCCGAGCAGGATGGCGGGGAAGGACAGCATCATGTCGACGAGGCGCATGATCCAGGGGTCGAGCCGCGGGTAGAAGGCCGAGACCAGCCCCATGAGCGAGCCGATCACCCCGCCCAGCCCCATGCCGATCAGCCCGATCAGCAGCGTGACACGGGTGCCGTAGAGCAGGCGCGAGAGGATGTCGCGGCCCTGCCCGTCGGTGCCCAGCAGGTGCTCGGCCATGCCGCGCTCCGACCAGATCGGCGGGATCATCACGTTGCGCGAATTGGCGAAGGGGTCGGCCGGGGAGATCAGCGGCGCGAGGATCGCGGCCAGCACGATGAGCCCGAGCAGGATCAGCGCCGCGGCCGCCGCCCTGTCACGCAGCAGGCGCAGCCACCAGGGGGCGCGGCGCGGGGGCGCCGCGTCCTCGGGGGTGGCGGTGGTGGTGTTTGCGTCAGCGGTCACGGTCATCCCTGCACCCTCGGATCCAGCAGTGCGTAGAGCACGTCGACGATCAGGTTGATCACGATGAAGGCCAGCGCCAGCACCAGGATGGTGCCCTGCGCGACGGGGAAGTCGCTCGACAGGATGGCGCCCACCGCGAGCCGGCCGATGCCCGGCCAGGAGAAGATGGTCTCCGTCACGATGGCGCCGCCGAGCAGGTAGCCCGCCTGCAGCCCTACCAGCGTCACCACGGGGATGAGCGCGTTGCGCAGCGCGTGGCGCAGGATCACCGCGCGCTCGGAGAGGCCCTTGGCCCTCGCGGTGCGCACATGGTCGAGCTTGAGCACCTCCAGCACCGAGGAGCGGGTCATCCGCGCCACCGGCCCGATGAAGATCAGCCCCAGCGAGACCGCGGGCAGCACGATGTGCATGAACCCGTCATAGGTCCACACCGGCCCGCCCCGCCCGATGAACGGGAAGATCGGCCAGTACACGCCGAGAAACTGGATGGCGAGCAGGCAGATGAAGAAGATCGGCAGCGAAACCCCGCCCACCGAGAGCGCCATCACGATGCGGTCGGCGATGGAGCCGCGCTTCACCGCCGCCACGGTGCCCATGCCGATCCCCAGCGGGATCGACCAGAACAGGCAGGCGACCATCAGCTCGACGGTGGGGATGATCGCCCCGCCGAGCTCGCTGAGCACCGTCTTGTTGGAGATGAGCGACCGGCCCATGTCCCCGCTCGCCACGCGGGCGAGGTAGTTCCAGAACTGGACCATGACCGGCTGGTCGAGGCCCATTTCCTGGCGGATGGCATCGAGCACCTCGGGGGGCGCGGCTGGGCCGGCAATCACCACCGCCGGGTCTCCGGGGACGAGCTGCAGCAGGAGGAACCCCAGCAGCAGCACCCCGAAGAGCACCGGGACAGACAGGATGAGCCGGTTGGCGATCTGCCCGATCATGCGGTCTCGAGCTCCTTCTCCCGCTCATAGACGACCTTGCCGCCCAGGATGGTCATGTCGCAGGTGAGCGACGGGATGTCCTCGACGTCCACCTCGAAGATGTCACGGGTGAGCACCGCCACGTCGGCGAGCTGCCCGGGGATCAGCCGGCCCTTGATGCCCTCTTCCTTCGCCGCGTAGGCGGAGGCGTAGGTGTAGGCGTGCAGCGCCTCGGCCACCGAAAGCGCCTCGGCCTCGCCCAGGATACCACCGGTATCGGACTTGCGGGCAATCATTGCGTACATCGTCGGGAACGGGTTGATCCGCGTCACCGGGCAATCGGTGGAGGCGGAGGGCTGCAGGCCCGCGTCGATCCACTTGCGCATCGGGTAGCAGCGCTGCGAGCGGTCGTGGCCGAGATGGGTGAGGTAGAGGTCGCCGAAGTAGTAGATGAAGCTCGGCTGGCCGGCGGGCAGCGCGTGGATGGCGCTCATCCGGGCGATCTGCTCGTCGGTGAGCCAGCCGCAATGCTCGATGCGGTGGCGGCGGTCCTCGACGGGGTCGGAGGCGAGGGCGGCCTCGTAGGCCTTGATCACCTGCTCGATGGCCACGTCGCCGATGGCGTGGATGGCCATCTGGTAGCCCAGCTTGTGGGCCTTCAGCACCAGGGCGGCGCATTCCTCGTCGGACAGCAGCATCAGGCCGTAATTGTCGGTGGTGCCCTCGTAGGGTTTCGACACCGCGGCCGTGCGGCCGCTCATCGAGCCGTCGGTGAACAGCTTCACGCCGCCGATGCGGAACATCTCGTCGCCCGCGCCGGTGACAAGGCCGCGCTCGGCGGATTCGTCGAGGATGCTGGTGGTCTTGTCGCCCATGATGGTGCCGTAGACGCGCACCGGCAGGCGGCCGGCCTCGTGCGCCTCGAGATAGGCTTCCATCTCGGTCCAGCCGTCGCGGATGCCGATGGCGGCTTCCATCACCGAGGTGATGCCGTAGGTGAGCAGGTCCGCGCCGCCGCGCTCGATGGCCTCGATCAGGTCCTCGCGGGTGTTCTTGGGCATCACGGCATAGACCGGGTCGCGGCCGGTCTCGGCCAGCAGGCCGGTGAGCTTGCCGTCCTTCACCTCGATGAGCCCGCCCACCGGCGAGGGCGTGTCGGCGGTGACACCGGCCAGCTCCATCGCCTTCGAGTTCGCCACGGTCACGTGGCCGTCGGTGCGGGTGAGCAGCATCGGGTGGTCGGGGGCGACCGAGTCGAGCTCGTCGATGGTGGGCATGCGGCGCTCGGGCACCTTGCCGTCATCGAAGCCGCGGCCGGTGATCCACTCGCCCGCCGGGGTGGTCTTCACCCGCTCGGCGATGGCGGCCAGCGCCTCGGGGATGGTGGAGATGGCCGAGGGGCGGAAGTCGATTTCCTTCATCGCGAGGCCGTACATGTGCAGGTGCATGTGCGCATCGTTGATGCCCGGCACCGCGAGGCGGCCCTTCAGGTCGATGACCTTCGTCTCCGGCCCGGCCATCGCCTCGATCTCGGCGCGGCTGCCCGCCGCGAGCACCTTGCCGCCGGCCATGGCCAGCGCTTCGGCGAAGCCTTCCGCGAGGCCCTGCCAGATGCGGCCGCCGACGAGAATGGTTTCCGGTGTTTCGGTCATCTTTTATGTCCCTGTTGATCTGGGGCCCGCGCGAAACGCGGGTCTTGCAGTTTGGCCGGCGGAAAGCCGGGGAAGGTGGGCCGGCGGGCCCGGAGGCGCGCCGGCCGCGATGTCGCGTGCGGTCAGTACCCGGCGTGCGGGTCGACCAGGTTGGCGGGGCTGCGCCCGGCCATCACCTCTTCCACCGCGTCGGCAAGCTGGCGGATCACCTCCTGGGGGGTGGTGTCGCTTGCCGTGTGCGGGGTGATGATGATGTCGGGACGGCTCCAGAACACGTGCCCCTCGGGCAGCGGCTCGGTGCGGAACACGTCGAGCGAGGCGGCGGAGAGCTGGCCGCTGTCGAGCGCCTCCAGCAGGTCGTCCTCCACCAGGTGCTCGCCGCGACCGAGCTGCACCAGCACCGCGCCCTTCGGCATCTGCGCGAAGAAATCGGCGTTCAGCACGTCGCGGGTGTGCTCGGTGAGCGGCAGGAGGTTGATCAGCACCTTCGAGCGCCGCGCCACCTCGCGCATGGAGCCCTCGCCACCGACCACCTCGATGCCCGGCTCGCCCTCGCCGCCGCGGCGGCTGGCGGCGATCACCGGGTAGCCCAGCGCGGCGAGGCCGCGGGCCACGGTCCGGCCCATCAGCCCGTAGCCGAGGATGCCCACCGTCCAGTCATGGAACGGCTCGGGCGCCGCGGCACGCTGCCAGCGGCCCTCGGCCGCGTTGGCCAGCAGCTCGGTCATGTGGCGGTGATGCGTGACCACGTGCCAGGCCGCGAAGGCCGCCATGCGCGAGGCCTGCGCCTCGTCGCGCACGCGCACCACGGCCACGCCCTCCGGCAGGCTGGGGCAGTTGGTGATGCTGTCCACGCCCGCGGCGATGGAGGAGATCAGCTTCAGGTTCGGGTAGCGGGTGAAATCGTCCGGCGCCGGCCGCCAGGCCAGCGCGAACTGCACCGCGGAGGGATCCTCGATCTCCTCCGGGGGCAGCAGGCGGACACGGGTCTCGCCGGGCGAGACATAGCGCGACTTCAGGTCGATCGTGGTGGAGAGGTAGACACCAAGGACGGGCTCAGTGCCCGTGGGGACATCCTTCATCGTACTTCCCGGATCAGCTGTCGAAGTCGGGGTAGTGCTTCTTGGCGAGGCGCATGTAGGCGTCCCATTCGGGGTCGTCCTTCTCGTCATGCATCTTCGACCAGTTGGCGAACTGTTCGCCCACGTAATCGGCCAGCTTCTCGTCCACGAGGCGCATCTTGCCGCCCGAGGCCATGATCTGCAGCTGGGCGCGGCAGGTGCGCTCGAGGTTGTACATGCGCTTGAACGCCTCGCCCACCGTGCGCCCGCAGGTGAGCATGCCGTGGTTGCGCAGGATCATCACGTCGAGATCGCCGAGGTCGGCCACGAGGCGCTCGCGCTCCTCGAGGTTCAGCGCCACGCCCTCGTAATCGTGGAAGGCGATGCGCTTGTGGAAGCCGAGCGACCACTGGTTGAGCGGCAGGATGCCCTCCTCCAGGCTCGAGATCGCCACGCCGGCCACGGTGTGGGTGTGCAGCACGCAGCCCACGTCGGGCCGCGCGGCATGCACGGCGGAGTGGATGGTGAAGCCGGCCTTGTTCATGCCCTTGCCGTAGGTGTCGCGCAGGATGTTGCCCTCGACATCGACGGTCACGAGGCTGCTCGCGGTCACCTCGTCGAATCGCAGGCCGTAGGGGTTGATCAGGAAGGCATGCTCGCCCTCGTCGGCCGGGGCGCGGGCCGAGATGTGGGTGAAGATGCTGTCATCCATGTTGAAATGCGCGACAAGCCGGTAGGCGGCGGCGAGATCGACCCGCTCGGTCGGCTGCGCGGCGGAGACGCGCTCTTGCAGTGTCATCGTCCGTTTCCCTGAGGTGCTGAGTTTCGATTGCGGGGCAGACTGCCAGCAATCTCCGGACAGTTCAACTGTCGACAATCGACTTAACATGTCGTTCAATGGCCGGAATGCCGGCATCACCCGGCGGGCGTACGGGAGGAGCCATGGCGGCTGAGAGAAGCGGAGACGGTCAGGCAGCGGAGCAGACCTTCCGACCACTGGAGAGCGACGACCTCGCCACCCGCATCGCGGGGCAGATCGTCGAGGCGATCGGCGACGGGCGCCTGCGCCCGGGCGAAAAGGTCACCGAGCTGCGCCTGAGCAAGGAAATGGGCACCAGCCGCGCCCCGGTACGCGAGGCGCTGCGACTGCTGGAGAGCCAGGGGCTCATCGTCTCGCACCCGCGCCGCGGCTTCTTCGTGCACAGTTACGACACGGGCGAGCTGGAGGAGATCTACGACCTGCGCATGTGCCTCGAGCTGCACGCCGCCGAGCGGGCACTGGAACGACTCATCCCGGCCGATGTCGACCGGCTGGAGGCCCAGGTGCAGCTCATGTACAGGCTCGGCCGCGCCGGTGCGGCGCAGGAGCAGGTGGCGGCGGACTACGCCTTTCACCGCATGGTCTGCGAGATCGGCGGCAACGAGCGCATCGTGAAGATCTTCGACACTCTGGCCACCGAGATGCGCTCCGGCATCGCCCTCATCGGCTCGCTCTACGACGACCCCGTGCGCATCGCCGAGACGCATGACCCCATCGTGGCCGCCCTGCGCAACCGCGACGCGGCCGAGCTGCGTCGGCGCCTCACCGCCCATATCGCGGACGCGCAGAAGCAGGTGGTGAAGCTGTTCGAGAAAGCCCGGGGCCCGGCGGCGGCCCGGGAGTGAGGCACGGCTCCGACGGGGCCCACCCATACCCAACTCGTTTTGTCGGGGATCTTGACAGGCCCGGCCGCCACGCCGTATCGCCTTGGTCGACGACCCGCCCCGGCGCCCCGCCGCGGCCGGTCGCGCACAGCACGCTTCGCTCGGAGGACCGCGCCGCCGTGAGACCCGGACCGCAACCGCCCGCCGCAAGGCCCGGGCCCGCCCGCCGCGCCGCCACGGCCCTGGCGCAGCCCGCGACCGGCCCGGAGCAGGCCCGCGTGCGGTTTCATGTCCGGGCCCGGGTGCAGCCCGGAGCGCGCGGATGATCGCCGCCGAGCCCGCCGCCTTCCTCGAGGCCCTGCGCAGCCGCGCGCCGCTGCTTGCCGGCGAGCCCGGGCCCTGCCCTCCGGGCTGGATCGCCGCGGGGGCCGACAATTCCGCCCCGATCGCCGCCCTGCTCGAGGCGCTGCAGGCGGCAGAGCCCGCCGCGGGGCCGGCCTACTGGGCCACGAGGGCCTGGGGGATGCTGGAATGGCAGCCGGCTTCCATCGCGGTCTGCGCCGTGCACGGGCTGGGGGCGCTGCCGGCGCTCGACAGCATCAGCCTGCGGCCGCAGGGCAGCGTGGTCTACGGCTTCCGACTCGGCTCCGCCGCGCTGTCACGGGCCTGCGAGGACACGCTCGTCACCCTGGCCGGCGGCGCCCTGCGCGCCCAGACCGACGCGCTGCTGGCCGACCTGCGCCGCCTCGCCCCGGTCAAGCCCGCCAACGCCCGCCGCCTGCTGGCCGACCAGATCCTCTTCGCGCTCCAGCAGGTGTCGGGCTTCGCCCCCGGGCTGCAGGACCCCGGGCGGCTGGCCGCGCTCTCCGAGGCCTGGCTGGCCGCAGCGGGGCTGACCGGCGAGAGCCGGTTCCTGCCCGTCACCCTGTCGGACGGCCGGGTGCGGCTGGTGGTGGACCGCAGGAGCTGCTGCCTCGCCTATCGCACCGCCTGCGGCGCGGTCTGCGAAAGCTGCCCCACCCGGCAGGACGACGCGACCCGCTTCGCCCGCATGAAGGAAAGCTGGGAGCAGGCCCCGGCCTGAGCCCCCCGCGGAGGCGCCCGGAGGGGGAACGCCCGCCTCGCCGAGGGGGCCTTCCGGCCCCCGCAGCTCGCCGGCCGTGGCGAAGGGCCTGCGGCCCTCCGCCGCCCGGCACGAAACCCGGCGCGCCCAGCCCCGGGGCCGGATCGTGCAGACAAGCCCCGCAGAGGATGAAAGCAGCACCGCCGGCCCGGCATCGGCGACCGTTCGCCCCCGCCAGGCGGAGGCCCGCAGGGGCCTTCTCCACGCCCGTCGAGCTGCGGGGGCGCGAGCCCCCTCGGCGAGGCGGGCGTTCCCCGGCCGGGCCCGGGCGCCTCAGCCGGCTTCGACGGCCGCGCGGATCGCGCGCATGTTGGCCCCGTAGACTTCCGGCCTGCCCACCGAGCCGCCCTTGAACACCGCCGAGCCCGCGACCAGCACATCCGCCCCGGCGGCCACCACGCGCGGCGCGGTCTCGGGCGTCACGCCGCCGTCGATCTCGATATGCACCGGGCGGTCGCCCACCAGCGTGCGCAGGCGGCGCACCTTCTCCACCTGGGCTTCGATGAAGCTCTGGCCGCCGAAGCCGGGGTTCACCGTCATCACGCAGATCAGGTCGATGTCGTCGAGCACGTATTCGATCGCTTCCGCCGGGGTGGCGGGGTTGAGCGCCACGCCGGCCTTGCAGCCAAGCGCGCGCACGGCCTGCAGCGAGCGGTGCAGGTGCGGCCCGGCCTCCACGTGCACGGTGAGCACGTCGGCGCCCGCCTCGGCGAAGGCCTGCAGGTAGGGGTCGGCCGGGGAGATCATCAGGTGCACGTCCATCACCGTCTTCACATGCGGGCGGATGGCCTTCACCATCGCCGGGCCGAAGGTGAGGTTGGGCACGAAATGCCCGTCCATCACGTCGACATGCACCCAGTCGGCGCCCTGCGCCTCGATCGCCTCGCATTCCGCGCCGAAGGCGGCGAAATCGGCCGAGAGGATGGAGGGCGCGATCTTGACGTTGCGGTTGAAGTCCATGCTGCGTTTCCCCGTTCTGCGAAGCCCGGCGGGCCCTTGCGCGCTCTCTAGCCCGGCCGCCCGGGCCTGTCGAGCCCGCCCGTCCCTCAGGCGCGCCAGGCCAGCAGCAGCCGCTCCACCCGCCCGATGAGGAAGCTCACCACCAGCCCCAGCACCGAAAGCACCGTGACCCCGGCGAAGAGCCGCTCGAGGTCGTAGAGCGCGCCCGCCTCCAGGATATAGGCACCGATACCGTATTCCGCACCCAGCATCTCGGCGGCCACCAGCAGGATGATGGCGATGGCGAGGCTCACCCTGAGCCCGGAGAGGATGCCCGGCAGCGCCCCCGGCAGCACGATCTTGCGCACGATGGAGAGCCAGGTGAGGCCGAAGCTCTGCCCCATGCGGATCAGCGTGCGGTCCACCCCGTCGACCGCGCCATAGGTGGCGACCACGGTGGGCGTGAAGGTGCCGAAGGCGATGAGCGCATATTTCGACGCCTCGTCGATGCCGAACCAGATCACGAAGAGCGGCAGCAGCGCGATCTTCGGAATGGGGAACAGCGCCGCCACCAGCGGCACCAGCCCGGCGCGCACCAGCGTGAAGAGCCCGATCATCACCCCGACGAGGATGCCGAGCCCGGCCCCGATGCTGGCCCCCACCACCAGCCGTCCCAGCGAGGGCGCGAGGTGCTTCCACAGCAGGCCCGAGCGCGCGAGGTCGACGAGCGTGGCAAAGACATCCGAGGGCCGCGGCAGGGTGAGGTTCGAGATCACCCCGCTGCGCGTTCCTGCCTCCACCAGCGCGATCAGCACCACGAAGAGCACCGGCGCCACCCAGCGCCGTTGCCCGGGGCGGAAGCCGCCGCCGCGGAACGGCACCTCGCGGCCCTGCTCGGGCCCGGTGCCTTGGGCGGCGCGCACGGGGGCGGTGGCGGTCACGCGCTCAAGCATCGATCAACTCCGCATCGGCGGCGCGGGCCTCCTCGCGCATCAGCTCCCACAGGTGCGCCTGCACCCGCTCCAGCCCGGCCTCGCCGGTGCGCCGCTCCGCGAGCGGCGTGTCGATCTCCACGATCTCGCGGATGCGCCCCGGCCGGCGCGAGAGCACCGCGATCCGGTGGCCCAGCCGCACCGCCTCGGCGAGGTTGTGGGTGACGTAGACCGCGGTGAAGGGCGCCCGGCTCCACAGGCCCACGAGATCCTCCATCAGCAGCTCGCGGGTCTGGGCGTCGAGGGCGGAGAGCGGCTCGTCGAGCAGCATCACCGCCGGGTTCACCGCCAGCGCCCGGGCGATGGCCACGCGCTGGCGCATGCCGCCCGAGAGCTGCCGCGGCAGCGCATCGGCGAAATCGGACAGCCGGGTGCGGGAGAGCACGTCGGCGATCACCGCCTCGCGCCGCGCCCGGGCCAGCCGGTGGTCCTCCAGCGCGAGCGAGACATTGCCCGCCACCGTGCGCCAGGGCAGCAGCGCGAAATCCTGGAAGACGAAGGTGAGCGGGTTGAGGCAGCCCTCGGGCGCCGCGCCGCGGGTCATCACCCGGCCCTGCGCCGGGCGCTCCAGCCCGCCGATCATCCGCAGAAGGGTGGACTTGCCGCAGCCCGAGGGCCCGACGATGCACAGCACCTGCCCGGCCGGGATCTCGAGGGATATGCCCTCGAGCACCCGGGTCTGGCCATAGGAATGGCCGATGTCGAGCAGGGAAAGGTCCATCGTCGGGGTCTCCTTCAGTGTGGCTCAGGCGGCGTCGACGTAGGAGGTGTCGACCAGCATCTCCGTGCTCACCTCGCCGCGGATCAGCCCCTCGGAGGTGAACCAGCCGAGCTGGTCCTCCACCGAGGCAAGGTCGAGCGCGCAGCCGGGCGAGAGGCGCATGGCGCCGGCGGCGATCTTCTTCGCCGCCACCTCCGGCGTGTCGTCCTCGTAGACGTACTTGTGGATGATGGCGGCGAGCTCGTCGGCGTCATCGGCGGTCCTGTCCACCAGGGCCGCGTTGAAATCGGCCGCGCCGCGGGCGAAGGCGGCGATGAAGGCGGCGGTCTTCTCGCGCTCCTCCGCGGCGTTGGTGGCCGAGCACATCAGCGTGGTCACCTGGTAGTCGGGGATATAGTCGGCGATGAGGCCGATCTGCTTCGCGGCACCCGAATTGACCAGCGATCCGGCGATGTTGGGCACGATGGACCAGGCGTCGACCTGGCCCGATTTCAGCGCCCCGATCACCGCGCCCACCTTCTGCAGCGGGCGGAACTGCAGCTCCGCCGGGTCGACCCCCGCGGCGGAGGCCACGCGCGAGCCCATGTAGTGGAACGACGAGCCTGCGGTGGTGACCCCGAAGGAATGCCCGCCCAGCGCCGCCGGCTCGGTGAGCCCGGCGTCATACGCGGCGTTCGAAGCGAGGATCACCTGGCCGGGAATGCCCTTCTCCTCGCGCAGCGCGCCGCCGATAACCTTAGCGACACCTTTCTGCGCCAGGCTGATGAGGCCGCCGGTGATGGCGGTGGCGCCGTAGCCCACGTCGCCGGAGGCGATGGCCACCGCCATGGGCTGGGCGGCCTGGAAGAAGCTGAACTCCACGTCGAGCCCGGCCTCCTCGAAATAGCCGCGCTCGAGGGCGATGAAGCTCGGCGCATGGCTCACCAGGCGCAGGGCGCCGACGTTCACCTTGCTCGCCGCGGCGAAGGCCGGCAGGCCGAGCCCGGCCGCGCCGGCAGCGACACCGATGCCGCCGAGCAGGCGGCGGCGGGACAATGTGGTCATGACTGGGTCTCCTCCCCGATGCTCCGTCTGCCCGGGCGGCGGCGGTCTTGGCGCGCCGCTCCCCCCGGGCGGCGGCATAATGCAACCTGACCCCGGGGAAGTCGATGGCCGGTTTCCCGGCGCCCGTCCGCCCGCCCGCCCCGGATCCCGCCGCCTGCGACCTGCCGCCGCAGGCCGGGCCTTCGCCCCCGCCTGCCCCCGCCACTCGGCAGCCCGCGCGACCCCGTGCAGGCCCGGCGCTGCACCCCCGGAGCGGACCAGTGCCGCACCAATATCCGAATTGGCGAGTACATCCGGAGATGAGCAGCCATGGGTTGAAATCATTGCCGGTATCGCGCTACTTAGCGGGGCCGAGGTGTAGCGTCCGCAGTCCTCGTTTTTTCTTCGACTTCAAGGAGACCGGAGCCATCGCCCGCCCGCGCGACCCTTCCATCGACGACCGGATCAGGGAAGCCGCCATCCGCCTCTACAACGAGGGCGGATACGGCGCCCTGACGATGACAGCCGTCGCCGCAGCCGCCGGAATCGGCAAGCCTGCGCTGTACCGCCGGTTCCCGACCATCGGGGACCTCCTGTTCGACACGTCCATCTCCTCCTCCATCCCGCCGCAGGTGCCCGACACCGGCTCGCTGCGCGGCGACATGTACGCGATGGTCGAGCGCCTGGTGTCCGTGTGCCGCGACGCGCCGCGCCAGGTGATGGCCAGCCAGTATTACCGCGCCATCTGCGAGGTCGATTACGCCCGCGGCGTGGAAGACCTGCATGCCACGGTGACCTATCGCCACGTGATGGTGATCTGGGACCGCGGCGTGACCCGCGGCGAGATCGACCCCCAGATGAACGCGCGCGAGTGCTTCCGCGACCTCACCTCCGCGGTGGCGCTGCGGGTGCTCTTCTATCACATGGACCTCGACGCCACCGCCATCACCCGGCTGGTGGAGCGCTTCTGCCGCGCCGTCTCCCCCCTGCCCGCCTGAAGCCGCTCAGCCCGGCAGGACCCCCGCGCCCTGCCCAGCCAGCTCCCCTGCTCCTCGCCAGACCGCGTCCACCGCCCGCAGGAACTCGCGCAGCGCTGCCGTGCGCCGATGGCCGCGGGGCAGGATCAGGTCGAACCGGGCGCGGTAGAGCAGCCGCTCCGGCGCCACGGCCCGCAGCGCGCCGCGCGCCACCCAGGGCGCGGCGTAGTGCTGCGGCAGGAAGCCGATGTAATGCCCGGAGCGGATGAGCATGAACTGCGGCTCGATCTGGTAGACCGTGGCCTGCACGTTGGCGAAACCATGCGCGCGGGTGACCTCCTCGCTCCAGTAGCCGCGGTGCACGTAGGCCGCCTCGCGCAGCATCGCCGGGGTGATCGCGGCATCCTCCATGGCGAAGAACGGGTGCCCGCGGCCGCAGTAGAGCCCGTGGTCCTCGATGTAGAGCGGGCGGTAGACGAGCCCGTCGATCTGGTGGAGGAAGGCGCCGATGCCGCAGTGATAGGCGCCGTCGCGCACCCGCGCCTGCAGCTCCTGCGGGCGCTCCTGCGACAGCGACAGGCCCAGCCGCGGCGCCTGGGTCTTCAGCCGGGCCAGCACCTCGTGCAGGCGGTTTCGCGGGTCGCCCGCCACGGCGTCGACGAGGCCGATCTTCAGCTCGCCGCCGATGCGGCCCTGCACCTCGCCCACCTCGGAGGTGAAATCGGCGAGCGCGGTGTCGAGCCGCGCCGCCGCGGCATGCACCGCCCGCCCCTCCTCGGTGAGGCGGAAGCCGCGCCGGCCGCGCTGGCACAGCCGCATGCCCAGCCGCTCCTCCAGCGCCGACATGTGGTTGGAAATCGTCGAGGGGCTGAGGTTCAGCTCGCTTTCCGCGGCAGCGAAGCCGCCATGCTCCACCACCGCCACGAAGACCTGCAGCAGCCGCATGTCACTCGCATTGAAGCGCATCGGGAGGCCTTTCACATGGATGGTTTCCACGTATGCTTTGAGAAACACCGTTTTACAAGCCGGCGAAACCGGCCTTATGGTTATTTTTCAGGCTTTAAGGATCTTCGGAAGCGGGAACCATGGGCTGACAGGGCAAGCCTGCCCAATGCAAGGGCAGGCGACAGGGAAAACGGGGTTTGCATGACGACACTTCCGGCGGCAGCGATGCGCGGGCCCGGGGCATGATGGCGGAGGCCACGCCCTTCCTGCGCGCCAGCGGGATCGAGAAGCACTACGGCCAGACCCGGGCGCTCGACGGCATCTCGCTCGACATCGCCAACGGCGAGTTCCTCACCCTGCTGGGGCCCTCCGGCTCCGGCAAGACGACCTTCCTGATGATCCTGTCGGGCTTCGTGAGCGCCTCGGCCGGCAGCCTGCACGAACTCGGCACCGACATCACCCGCCGCCCGCCCGAGGCGCGCGACTACGGCATGGTGTTCCAGGGCTACGCGCTGTTCCCGCACATGAGCGTGGAGGACAACGTGGCCTTCCCGCTGCGCGTGCGCGGCATGGAGCGCGGCACCCGGCGCACGCTGGTGCATGACATGCTGGCCCGCGTCGGCCTCGCCGCGCATGCGCGCAAGAAGGTGAGCCAGCTTTCCGGCGGCCAGCAGCAGCGGGTGGCGCTGGCGCGCGCGCTGGTGTTCCGCCCCCGGGTGCTGCTGCTCGACGAGCCGCTCTCCGCGCTCGACAAGAACCTGCGCGAGCAGATGCAGGCCGAGCTGCGCTCCCTCCAGCGCGACTCCGACACCACCTTCGTCTTCGTCACCCACGACCAGGCCGAGGCGCTGCACCTCTCCAACCGCATCGCCATCTTCGACCAGGGCCGCCTGCAGCAGGTGGGCAGCCCCGAGGATGTCTACGAGCGCCCGGAAAACCGCTTCGTGGCCGAGTTCCTGGGCCAGATAAACCTCTTCCCGGTCTCCGGCCTGCGCGCCGAGGCCGGCCGGATGACCGGTGCCTTCGAGGGCACGGCGCTGGTCGCACCCGAGCGCGCCCTCGCCCCCGGGGCGGCGCATCTCGCGGTGCGCCCGGAGAACCTGCGCATCACCGCCGCGCGGCCGGAGGGGGCGGTGAACGCCCTGCAGGCCTCGGTGGAGGAGGCGGTCTACGGCGGCGCGCGCATCAACCTGGTGCTGCGCACCGCCTCCGGAACCCCGGTGCTCTGCGACCTGCCGGCGGGCAGCGACGCGGGCCTCGTCACCCCCGGCAGCCCGGTGTGGCTGTCCTGGGAGCCGGAGAAATGCCTGCTGCTGCCGCAGGACGCCTGAGACAGAAAGAACCGTTCTCTGACAGGGAGATACAGATGAACAACGCCTTCCAGAAAGACCAGGCCGCGCTGCTTCTCGAACAGGTCGAGAAGGGCCGCATCAGCCGCCGCCGCTTCACCCAGGCCGTGGCCGCCATGTTCGCCGTGCCGGCCGGGCTCGGCGCGAAAATGTCCTTCGCCCAGGCCAGGCAGCTCGTGCTGGTGAACTGGGGCGGCGACGCGATGACCGCCTATGACGAGGCCTACGGCAAGCCCTTCCAGGAGGAAACCGGCATCCGCGTGGTCGAGGACGGCTCCGGCCCCACCGAGGGCGCGCTGCGCGCCCAGGCCCAGAGCGGCAACGTGACCTGGGACGTGGTCGACGCCGACCCGTTCTCCGCCATCGCACTCGGCAAGGAGGGCGTGGTCCAGCCCATCGACTATTCCATCGTGGACAAGTCGAAGTTCCGCGAGGGCTTCGGCTGGGAGCACGCCACCTCGGCGTATTTCTTCTCCTTCGTCATCGCCTACAACGCGACGAAATACGAAACGCCCCCCTCCTCGCTGGCCGATTTCTTCGACGTGGAGAAATTCCCCGGCAACCGCGCCATGTACAAGTGGGGCGTCTCGAGCTGGGAAGCCGCGCTGCTGGCCGACGGTGTGGCGCGCGACGCGCTCTACCCGCTCGACATCGAGCGCGCGCATGCCAAGCTCGCCGCCTTCAAGGAGAATGTCTCGGTGTTCTGGGGCGGCGGGGCGGAGCTGCAGAACGCCCTGCTCACCGGCGAGGCCGACATGGCCATCGCCTGGAACACCCGTGCCAAGGTGGTGGAGGCCGACACCGGCGGCGACGTGAAGTACATCTGGGACGACGGGCTGCTGCAGCCCGCCTCCTTCGCGGTGATGGCCAACAACCCCGGCGGCACCGAGCCGGCGATGCAGCTGCTCGCCGCCATGCAGGTGCCCGAGCGCCAGCTGGTGATGTTCGAGATGCTCGGCCAGGGCCCGGCAAACCCCGCCGCCGACGCGCTGATCGCCGAGGAGGACAAGCGCCACAACTGCGTCGACCCCGAGAACATGGCCAAGCAGATCCCGCTCGACATGGAGTGGTACGCGGAGAACTACGGCGCCGCACTCGACGCCTATCTCTCGGTCATCTCGGCCTGATCGGGGGGAGGAGCGCGATGCCGGCCCCGCTGAACGCCGCCACCGTCGGCCCCGCCCCGCGCGCGCGGGGCTGGCGCACCGGCGGCTGGGTGCTGATCGCGCTCCTGCCGCTCTTCCTCTGCGCGGCCTATCTCGTGCCCTTCCTCGGGGTGGCGAACTGGTCGATCACCCTGCCCGAACCGGGCCTCGGGCAATACGCGAGAGTGGCGACCGACCCCGGCGTGCACTCGGTGATCTGGCGCACGCTGCGCATCTGCGCCCTGGTCACGCTGCTCGCGGTGATCCTCGCCTACCTGCTCACCTATGTCTGGATCCACGGCAACCGGCCGATGCGCATCCTGGCCGAGATCTGCATCATCGTGCCGTTCTGGATCTCGGTGCTCAGCCGCGCCTTCGGCTGGCTGGTGGTGCTCTACAACCGCGGCATCCTAAACACCTGGGCGCAGGATCTCGGCATCCTCTCCGAACCCCTCACCCTGGTGCGCAACGACGTGGGCGTGGTGATCGGCATGGTGCATTTCCTCGTGCCCTTCGCGGTGTTTCCCATCGCCTCGGTGATGCGCGGGCTCGACACCCGGGTGCTGATGGCCGCCCGCGGCATGGGCGCCGGCCGGCTGCGCACCTTCTGGGAGGTGTTCGTGCCGATGACCATGCCGGGCATCTTCGGCTCCGCCGTCATCGTGTTCGTGTTCTCGCTGGGCTTCTTCGTGACCCCGGCGCTCCTGGGCGGCGGCCGCTCGATCATGATCGCGGAATACGTCTACGTGCAGATCTTCCAGGCCTCGAACTGGGGCCTCGCCGCGGCGCTCAGCGTCACGATGATCGTGATCGTCTCGCTGCTCCTGCTGGCCCTGATGCGGCTCACCCGCGTCGAGAAACTGGTGCGCTGATGGGAACCTATCGCCCCGGCCCCGTGGCCATCCTGCTTGCCGTCCTCGCCGGGCTGTTCCTGCTCGCCCCGATGCTGGCGGTGATCCCGATGTCCTTCACGCCCTTCCGCTACCTGAAGATGCCGGAGGGCGAACTGTCGCTGCGCCATTACCGGACCATCTGGGAAAACGCCGACTGGCACGCCTCCATCTGGCTCTCGGTGCGGGTGGGGCTGGTGGCGAGCAGCATCGCCACCTTCCTCGCCACCGCCTTCAGCCTCGGCATGTGGTACGTGCAGCCGCGGCTGAAGGCGCTGCTGATCGGCTTCGTCATGCTGCCGATGATCGTGCCGCCGGTGGTCTCGGCCGTGATCCTCTACTTCTTCATGTCCTGGCTGGCCAAGGCCGCCCCCGCCATCGGCTACGACACGTTCTGGGGCGTGGTGATCTCGCATGTGGTGATGGTGGTGCCCTTCGCCGTGGTGGTGGTGATGGTGGCGCTGTCGCAGATCGACCGGCGCATCGAGATGGCGGCCCGCGGCATGGGCGCCTCGATCTGGCAGGCCTCGGCCTGGGTGATCCTGCCCAACATCGGCTTCGGGCTGGTGGCGGCCTGGGTGATGGCCTTCGTGCTGAGCTGGGAGGAGATCGCGGTGACGCTGTTCATCACCTCGATCAACGCCATCACCCTGCCCCGCCGGATCTGGATGGGCCTGCGCGACAATGTCGACCCCGCGGTGGCGGCGATCTCGGTCATCCTGATCGTGATCACCCTCGCGGTGGTGCTGGGCCGGATCCTCTGGCGCGAGACACGGAAGTAGCCTGTGCCGGCCACGCGCTCACTAAAGCATACGCTCAAGTTTGCTTTGCAACATGCCGCTTCCGCGCCGCCTGCCCCGCGGGCAGGATATGCGCTGGTCCCAACGGAGGAGGTTTTCCCATGCAAGAGGCGTTCGGTAGACGCGACCTCATCGAGCCGGCGAAACTCAAGGAACTGGCGCAGCGCGACGATGCCCGCGGCTGGTTCCAGCTCGGCTCGCATCTCGGCGCCATCGCCGCCACCGGCACGGCGCTGTGGTTTGCCTGGGGGAATGCCTGGGCCGCCGTGCCGCTGTTCATGGTGCACGGCATCCTGATCAACTTCCTCTACGCGGGCCAGCACGAGCTCAGCCATTCCACCGTGTTCTCCAGCCGCCGGCTCAACGAGGTGGTGGGGCGGATCTTCGGCTTCATCCTGCTCTACCCGCGCGATTTCGACCAGATCCAGCATTTCGCCCATCACCGCTACACCCAGGACTGGGAGAAGGACGGCGAGCTCGCCCGCCCGCCCTACACCTTCACCTCCTACGCGCTCTGGGTGCTCGGCCCCACCTACTGGTACTCGCGCGTGCGCCGCATCCTGCGCTTCTCCGCCGGGATCGTGACCGAGCCCTACATCCTGCCCAACGAGCGTCCGAAGGTGATCCGCGAAGCGCGGCTGCATCTGGCCGGCTACGCGCTGATCGCGGCGCTGTCGGTCTGGGCGGGGAGCTGGATCGCGGTGCAGCTCTGGCTCGCACCCATGGTGGTGATGAAGTTCGTCCACCAGTTGCAGAACACCATCGAGCACCTCGGCCTGCCGCATAACGATGTCATTACCCAGAACACCCGCTCCACCCGCACCAACGCGCTGATGCGCTGGGCCTGCTGGAACATGCAGTACCACACCGCGCACCACGCCTTCCCCTCGGTGCCCTGCTACAACCTCTCGAAGCTGCACCGGACCATCTTCACCGACCACGGCCGCAAGCCGCCGCAGATGACCTATCTCGGCTTCCAGGCCGCGGTGCTGCGCGCCTTCGGCCGCGGCCGCACCGAGGCCGACTACCCGCAGGACCGGATCTGGATCTCCGACGATACCGATCTCGAGCCCGTCGCCCCGCCGCCGGCCCGCGCCTGAGATGGCCCTGCTCACCTACCAGTCCCTCTGGGCGACGGAACTCCGCCGCCCCGGGACCCCCGAGGCCCCGCTGGCCGAGCGCTTCGACCGGGTAAAGGCCGCGGGCTATGACGGCATGTGCATCGACCTCGGGGCCCTGAGCCTCGAGGAGGCCCGCGCCACGGTGCCGGAATACCGCCGCACCGGGCTCGGCGGCCTGCTCACCGCCTTCCCCGGATCGGTGGAGGACCTGCGCCCGGCCCTGCGCCTCGGCCGCGAGATCGGCTCGCCCTACGTGATCGTGGTGGGGCAGGTGATGCCGATTACCGTGGCCGGCATGATCCCGGTGATCCGCGACTGGCTGCGCGTCTCGGCCGAGGAGGGCATGCCGATCCAGTTCGAGACCCATCGCAACTGCATCACCAACGACCTCTTCGCCACGCTCCAGCTGCTCGACGCCGTGCCCGAGATGCGCCTCTCCGCCGATCTCTCGCATTACGTGGTCGACCGCGAGCTCACCTTCCCGATCCCGCCCGAGGCGATGGGCTGGATGAGCCGCGTGCTCGCCCGATCCGACAGTTTCCAGGGCCGGGTCGCCACCCGGTCCCAGGTGCAGGTGCCCATCGCCTTCCCGCAGTTCCGCCGCTGGGTCGACCTGTTCGAGGGCTGGTGGGAGGAGGGCTTCAGGGGCTTCCGCGCCCGGACGGATGCCGACTGCATCTTCCTCTGCGAGCTCGGCCCCCCGGAATACGCCATGACCGACGCGAACGGCGACGAGCTCTCCGATCGCTGGGAAGAAGCCCTGAAACTCCGCCGCATCGCCAACGCCGCCTGGGAGCGCGCGGCGCCCTGAACCGGCCGCTCAACGGTCCGGGCGGGCGTGGCACTCCGATCCGGCCACCTCGGGCTGACGGCCTCCGCGGGCCCGGCCGGATGCTGCATATCCGACGACGCCCGCCCCTCTCCCCGATCGCTCCGCGAGGGGTGGGACAGGGCGGCTCCCGATCCGGCTCCTGAAGCCCCCGGGCGCTGCCCTCCGCCGCTTCGCGCCTGCGCCGCGCGGCACGCGCGGCCCGGCCCAAACCGCAGGAGACGCGCCCCGCGAGGGGCGGGTCGACGGAGGGCGGGAGGCCCCCCGGACCGGTCACCAGGCCCGAGCGTCAGCCGGGGCTCTCCCGTGATGCGCCCACCTGTCGGTGATCGCCTCTTTGGGCCCGGCCGGATGCTGCGCATCCGGCGCCCGCGCCCGATGTGCCAGGGAAGGCACGGTGTCGGGGCGGGAGGCGGGGGGCTGGCTCCCTTCATCGGTCGCCGGGCAGCGCGGCCGGCCTCAAGCGGAACCCGGTGCGAGCCCGGCGGCACGGAAGGCGCCGAGGAGTTCGGTGATCATTGCCTCCGCCGCCGAGGAGCGCTGGCCGGAACGGCGGGTAACGAGCTGGAAGGCGTTTTCCGTGCGCAGCGCCTCCGGGCAGAGCGGGCGCAGGGCGTCTCGCGCCACCCAGGGGGCCGCGAAATCCGGCGGCAGGAAGCCGATGTCGCCGCCCGAGAGCAGGAGCAGCACCCGCCCGTCGAGATTGTCGGAGCGCGCGCCGGGCGGGAAGCGCGACAACACCTCGTCGAAGGCCGGGTCGTCGCGCACGCTGGGCCAGATCAGGCGGTGGGCCTGCACTTCGTCCACCGTGGCCTCGGCCGCGCGGGCGAAGAGCGGGTGGCCGGCGCCGCAGTAGAGCAGGAGCTCCTCGCGGAACAGCGGGATGGCGTCGAGCGTGTCCACCGGGCGGGGCATCACCGTGATGCCGATTTCCGCCGTGCCCTTCACCACCGCCTGCACCACGCCCTGGGCGCTGGCGCTGTCCAGCACCGGCACCACGTTCGGCCAGTCCGCCCGGAAGGCGGAGAGGGCGCGCACCAGCGGCGCCTCGGCCACGGTGACGAGATTGTCGATGGTCGAGAGGGTGATGCGCCCGGCCATCTCCCGCGCCGCGGAGCCGATCCGGTCGCGGAAGCGGTCGATGTCGGTGAAGAGCTGCAGCGCCGCGTTGTAGACGATGCGCCCCTCCTCGGTGAGGGCGAAGCCGCCCTTGCCGCGCCGGCACAGGGTGGCGCCGAGACGCGTCTCGAGCTTGGAGATGTCGAGCGAGATCGCCGAGACCGACTTGTCGAGCGCCAGCTCCGAGGCCGCCAACCCCTCGTGCTCCACCACGGTGAGGAAGACGCGCAGCAGCCGCAGGTCGGTGTCCGACAGCCGGCCGGCGAGGCCTGTCCACTTGCGCCGCATCGCCGCCTCCCCTCCCCGCCGCTCAGGCGGCCTTGATCGCCTCCTCGCGGATCTCCTCGGTGAGACGCTCCTTCAGCGCCATGAACTCCGGCGCGGTCTTGAGCTTGTAGAGGCGCGGGTGCGGCAGGCCGATCGGGATGTCGGCCTTCACCCGGCCCGGGCGCGCGGTCATCACCACGCAGCGCGAGCCGAGGAAGATCGCCTCCTCGATGTCATGGGTTACGAAGAGCACCGTCTTGCGGTCGTCCTCCCAGATCTTGAGCAGGAGCTCCTGCATCAGGCTGCGGGTCTGGTTGTCGAGCGCGCCGAAGGGCTCGTCGAGCAGCAGCACCGCGGGGTCGTTCGCCAGTGCCCGGGCAATGGCGACACGCTGCTGCATGCCCCCCGAGAGCTGGCGCGGGTGATGGCCCTCGAAGCCGCGCAGCCCGACCTTGTCGACGTAGAAGGCCACGATTTCCGCCCGCTCGGCCTTCGGCATGCGCTTCTCGCGCAGGCCGAAGGCGATGTTCTCGGCCACGGTGAGCCAGGGGAACAGCGTGTAGGACTGGAAGACCATGCCCCTGTCCGGCCCCGGGCCGGTGACCGGGCCGGAGGGCAGGCGCACCTGGCCCTCGGTGGCCTCGTCGAGCCCGGCGACGATGCGCAGCAGGGTGGACTTGCCGCAGCCCGAGGGCCCGAGGATGGTCACGAAGTCGTTGCGCGCCACGGAGAGGCGCACGGGCTCGAGCGCGCGGGTGGGGCTGCGGCCCCGTGCGCCGGGGAAGGTGCGGGCGACGCCCTCGATCTCGATCACGCGAGGCTCCATGCGAAGAGGCGGCGGTTCAGCGCCTTGAAGGCGGTGTCGGAGATGAGCCCGATCACGCCGATGACGATGATGCCGAAGATGATCTGCCCGGTGTTGAGCAGGGCCTGGCTGTCCACGATCATGTGGCCGATGCCGGCGGAGGAGCCGATGAGCTCGGCGACGATGACATAGGTCCAGGCCCAGCCCAGCACCAGCCGCAGGATCTCGGCGATCTGCGGCGCCGCGGCGGGGATGAGCACGCGGCGCACCACGCCGCCGTCGGTGGCGCCGAGCGTGTAGGCCGCCTCGACCAGGTCGCGCCTTGTGCCGCCCACGGCGCCGGCCACCATCAGGATGATCTGGAACACCGCGCCGATGAAGATCACCAGCAGCTTCTGGGTTTCGCCGATGCCGGCCCAGAGGATGAGCAGCGGGATGAAGGCCGAGGCCGGCAGGTAGCGCGCGAAGCTCACGAAGGGCTCGAGAAACGCCTCCACCGGCTTGTAGGCGCCCATCAGGATGCCCAGTGGCACGGCGACGAGCCCGGCCAGGATGAAGCCGCCGAACACCCGCCACACGGTGATGCCGATGTCGCCGATGAAGCCGAATCTGGTGAACAGCAGCCAGCCTTCCTGCAGCATGGTGAACGGGTCGGCGAGGAAGAACGGCGAGACGAGGCCGCCGAAGGTCGCCAGCGCCCAGAGCGCGACGAAGAGAACGAAGAAGGCAAGCCCGAGCCCGACGCGCATCGCCGGGGAGGCGGGGCGCAGCGGGCGCATGGCGCGGCGGAGGGCGGAGCGGGGCGCGGTCGGGGCGGTCATCGCGGTGGTGCGGGCGCGCAGGGCGCGCGCCCGCCGAGCCTTCACTCGGCCCAGGACGTGTCGACGAGGTCCTCGGTGGCCGGGATCTCGCGGATGATGCCGGCGTCGAGCAGCAGCGGACCGGCCTTCTCGTAGAACTCGGGCAGGCCGGTCTTCATGAACTCGGCGCTCGCGTCCTTGCCCTGCCACTCGAGATAGGCGGCGGACTTGCCGAAATCCTCGGCCGACTGGTTCACATCCGAGCCCATGATCTCGTAGGCCTTCTGCTGGTCGCTGGCGATCATGTCGAGCGCGGCGTAATAGCCCTCGGCCAGCGCCTTCACCGCCTCGGGGTTTTCCTCGATGAACTCGGGCGTGCAGCCCAGCGTGTCCATCACCACCGGGTAGTCGAGCGTGGTGGCGATGATCTTGCCGGCCTCCGGCTTGTCGCGCACGGCGGAGAGGTAGGGCTCGTAGGTCATCGCGGCGTCGTTCTGGCCGGCGATGAAGGCCTGGGCGGCGGCGGAGGGCTCGAGGTTGGCGATGGTCACGTCATCCTTCGAGAGCCCGTTCTCGTTGAGCATCCACAGCAGCACGAAATAGGGCGAGGTGCCGGGGGCGGAGGCCGCGACGGTCTTGCCCTTCAGGTCGGCGATGGAGGCGATGTCGTTGCGCACCACCATGCCGTCGGCGCCGTGGGACATGTCGAGCTGGAAGAGCTGCTTGATCTTCACGCCGTTGGCGTTCCAGATCATGAAGGTCTCCACCGTGGTCGCGGCACACTGGATGTCGCCGGAGGCGATGGCGAGGTGGCGGTCCTTCTGCGGGATCTTCACGATGTTCACGTCGAGCCCGGCCTGCTCGAACAGCCCCGCCTCGGCGGCGAGGGTGAGCGGGCCGAAACCGGTCCAGCCGCTCATGCCGATGGCAACCGGCGTGTTCTGCGCCATCGCCGGCAGGGCGGCTGCGGCGGCAAAAAGGGCAGCAATGCTGCCGAATCGAAATGCATTCTTCACTGTGGTTTTCCCCTTGCTGGACCCGTAGGCCAAAGGGCAGCACAGGCCGGGGAGAGTGTCAATCACGCGGGGCCGCGAGGGCCTGCGACGCCGTGCCCGCACCACGCGCGCGGCGAAGGCGCCAGACTGTGCTGCGCGCTCTCCCGGCTCGCGCCACCGCCGGCGCGGCGGCGGAAGGCGCGACGCCGCCCTCACGCCGCGCGGGGCGACGCGTCGCGCGCGGCAGGTTCCTCGATCAGCCGGAAGCGCGACATGCTGTCGGACAGGGTGCCGATCTGGTCGCTGAGCCCGCGTGCGAGGCTCACCGACTTGTCGGACAGCTGGGCGTTCTGCTGGGTGATGTTGTCGAGACTGGCGATGGACTGCGAGATTTCCTCGATGCCCCGGTTCTGCTCCTGCCCCGCCTCGGAGACCGAGCGGATGTTGGAGGAGAGCTCGGCGATGGAGACGTTGATGGCCGAGAGCGCCTGCCCGGTGTCTGCCACCAGCCGCACCCCGTCGGCGACGGAGACGGTGGATTCCCTGATCAGCTCGGTGATGTCGCGCGCCGCGTCGGATGAGCGCTGTGCCAGTTCACGCACCTCGCTCGCCACCACGGCGAAGCCCTTGCCCGCCTCTCCGGCCCGGGCCGCCTCCACCGCCGCGTTCAGTGCGAGCAGGTTGGTCTGGAAGGCGATCGCCTGGATGACCGAGATGATGTCGGTGATGCGCATGGAATTCTGCTCGATGCGGCCCACGGCCTCGACCGCGCGATTCACCGTCTCCTCGCCGCTGCGGGAGGTTTCGGTCATGCCGCCGGCCAGGCTTTCCGCCTCGCGCAGGGCGACGGAGTTGGAGCGCACGGTGGCGGCGAGCTGCTCCATGGTGGCCGCGGTCTGCTGCAGGGAAGCGGCCTGGGATTCGGAGCGCGCGGCCAGGTCGATCGCGCCGTCGTTGATGCCGCGCGCGCCACCGAGCGCGCCGCGCACCGCGGCACCGATCTCGCTCATGAAGGCCGAAAGCCGGGTCGCGGTGGCATTCGCGCCGTCGCGAAGCTCGGCGAAGGCGCCCTGCCGGTCTCCGGTGATGCGATGGGTGAGATCGGCGTTCGACATGGCGCGCAGCATCACCACCACCTCGTCGATCCCGGCCTCGACCGAGGCGAGCAGCCGGTTCACCGACTGGGCCAGCGTGCGAAGCTCGTCCTCCTCGAAGGCGATGTCGACGCGCACGGAGAAATCGCCGGCCTGTCCCGCCTCGACCGCTGCGCGAAGCGAGCTGCGCAGGCGCTCGGTCTGCTCGGCACGCCGGGCAAGCTGCTGCGCGCGCAGCTCGCGCCGTCGCTCGGCCGCTCGCTCCTCTTCCAGCCGGGCGCGGGCGTTTGCGCGGAAGACCTCGAGCGCGCGCACGATGGCCCCGATCTCGTTACGGCGCTCCGGGGGGAGCGCCACGTCGAGGTTTCCCTCCGACATCTCCTGCATGGGCCGCAACACCTGCCTCATGCCCCGGCTGAGGCCGCCGAGCAGGATCGCCGAGACGATGCCGCAGACGAAGAGCGCCAGCACGCAGGTGACGGTGACGAGGGTGAGCCCGCGCTCCGCCGCGGCGCGCCGGCTTTCGGCCAGGGCGCGGAGATCCTCCGTCAGCAGGTCCTCGAATGCATGCAGGGCGTTGATCTTCTCGGAGATGGCATCGAACCAGGTCGCCGCATCCGTGCCCTCCAGCGCGCCCTCGAGACCGCCGCGGAAGGCGATCTCGCGCAGGCGTTCCACCTCGCGCGCGGCCGGGCCCTGCATCATCTCCTCGAACCGGGCGCGTTGCGCGTCCGGGGCATGTGCGAGGAAGTTGGCGTGATAGAGCTTCTGCGCGCTCACCAGTTCCTCGAACCGGTTCATCAGCACGGGCGTGAAGCGCCCGACGGCGAAGGAGGCAGCCCCCACCGCCCGCTCGATGCCGGCGCGTTCCTTGGCCTGCAGGAAGCTTACGTAGCCCAGGACGGACATCACCACGTCCGGGTCGGCGCTGACCTCGGCCACCCGGCTCACCAGCGAGAGCGCGAGGGCATTGCTCCCGGTGTAATACTCCAGCGCGGCGCCGAGGGGGATGCCCTGCGCGTCGACCTCGCGGCGGATGCTGCCGAGCCGCGACAGCCGGTCCTGCAGTGCCGCGAGATCGGCGGCGAAACGCGGGCCGGCGCCCGCCACGTCGAAGCCGGCGAGCGCCGTCTCCAGCGCGGCACGGCGAGCGTCGGTGTCGAGCCTCTGGCCGGCGAGGACTTCGGCGAAGCGCCTCCCCTCGCTGTTGAGGAACACCGCGGTCGCCCCGCGCTCGCGCTGCTGTTCGTGCACGAGGTCGCTCAGATGCCCGGCCAGCACGACCATCCGCTCGATCGCCTCGAACTCGCGCAGCTCGGAGAGGTTTTCGCGCGCGAGCTGATAACTGAAGACGATGGCGGCAATAGCGGGCGCGACCACTGCGAGAATCATGGCGTGCGCCAGCTTCAGGTCCTGGATCCTAGGCATGCATCTCTCCGGGCAGGGGAGGATCTCTCCGTGACAGACAGCGACAGACAGCGACAGACGGCAGGCGCCGGGCCGGCCTTGCTGCGATGCACGTTAGAGACGAGCCCTGAAGAGAGCGTTACCGCAAGACGCATCCGCGCGCCGCCGGAGCGGTGGGGCGATATCTTCTTGCGAAATCGGGGAAATCCGCCGGGGGAGGTTGGTACGCCCTACGGGGTTCGAACCCGTGTTGCCGCCGTGAGAGGGCGGTGTCCTAGACCACTAGACGAAGGGCGCCCGGGGTGTGGGCGGGTATTTAGTCGGTCCCGTTGGCGGGTGCAAGCGGAAAAGATGATCCCTGTCGAGACTTTCTTCCTGCCGCATCCGTTGCCGGGAAGGTGGTACGCCCTACGGGGTTCGAACCCGTGTTGCCGCCGTGAAAGGGCGGTGTCCTAGACCACTAGACGAAGGGCGCCCGGTGTGTGGAGGGGTGTTTAGTCGCTCGCCCGGCACCGCGCAAGCGGAAATTTGGTCGCATCAGAGGTTTGTTTCGTCATCCGCCGGGGCGGCGTCCTCGACGCGCAGTTTCGCCCGGCGGCGGCCGTTCCAGTCGTCGATCTCGAGCCGGCCGGCGAGGTGGACCGAGCGGCCGGCATGGTCGAGCAGGAAGGGGCCGAGCGGGCCGTTGAGCGCGCGGAAGGCGATGCCGTCGAGCCGGCCGCCGTTGAGGTCGGTGCAGGTGATCTGCACGTGGCTCTCGCCCGCCTGGCGCACCCGGGCGAGGCGCACGCCGGGCAGCACGAAGCGCGGCGCCGGGGCAGAGGCACCGTAGGGCCCGGCGCGCTCCAGCGTCTCCAGCAGGTCGACCGTGGCGCCGGAGGGGGCGAGCACGCCGTCGATGGCGAGGTCGGCCGGCCCGCCCTGCCCCGCGCCCTGGCGGGCGAGCAGGGCGGCGAGGCGCTCCATCGCCGGCTCCACCCCGTCGGGGTCGACCGTGAGGCCGGCCGCCATGCGGTGGCCGCCGCCCTTCACCAGCAGCCCCTCGGCGGCGAGCCGGGCGATGGCGGCGCCGAGGTCGACCCCGGTGACCGAGCGGCCCGAGCCCTTGCCCTCGCCCAGCGCGCGGTCGATGCCGATGACGATGGCGGGGCGGTTGAACGCCTCCTTGAGCCGCGAGGCGACGATGCCGACCACGCCGGGGTGCCAGCCCTCGCCCGCCGCCCAGACCAGCGGGCCCTCGGCGCCGCGCGCCTCGGCCTGCGCGGTGGCGGCGACGAGCACGCCGGCCTCGATCTCCTGGCGGGCGCGGTTCAGCTCCTCCAGCCGTTCGGCGATGGCGGAGGCCTCGGCCGCGTCCTCGGTGCACAGCAGCCGGGCGCCGAGCGCCGCGTCGCCCACCCGGCCGCCGGCGTTGATGCGCGGGCCCAGCAGGAAGCCCAGGTGGTAGGAGGTGGGGGCGCTGGCCATGCGCGCCACGTCGGAGAGCGCCGCGAGCCCGCGGTTGCGCCGCTGGGCCATCACCTTCAGCCCCTGGCGCACCAGCGCGCGGTTGAAGCCGATGAGCGGCGCCACGTCGGCCACGGTGGCGAGGGCCACGATGTCGAGCAACGACATCAGGTCGGGCCCGGGCCGGCCGCGGCCGCGCAGCAGGCGGTTGGCGGCGACGAGCAGCAGGAACACCACGCCGGCGGCGCAGAGATGGCCGAGGCTGCCGTCCTCGTCCTGGCGGTTGGGGTTCACCACCGCCTCAGCCTCGGGCAGGGTTTCGCCGGCGAGGTGGTGGTCGAGGATGAGCACCTTCGCGCCAGCGGCCCGGGCGGCGGCCACCGGCCCGTGCGAGAGCGTGCCGCAATCGACGCAGATCACCATGTCATGCGCGCGGGCGAGGCGCTCCATGGCCGGCACGTTGGGGCCGTAGCCCTCGTCGATCCGGTCGGGGATGTAGATGGTCGCGGCGATGCCGAAGCCGGCGAGCCAGCGGAACAGCAGCGCCGAGGAGGAGGCGCCGTCGACATCGTAGTCGCCGAAGATCGCCACGCGCGCCCGCCCGAGGGCGGCCTCGACCAGCAGCTCGGCCGCGCGGTCCATGTCGCGCAGCGCGGAGGGGTCGGGGGTGAGCTCGCGCAGCGAGGGGGCGAGGAAGGCCTCGGCCTCGGGCGCGGGCACGCCGCGGGCGGCGAGGATGCGGCAGACCGGGTCCGGCAGGCCGGTGGCCTGCAGCAGGGCGAGGGCCTGGCGGTCGCGCTCCAGCCCGGGCGCCACCCAGCGGTGCCCGGTGACGGAGGCGGCGACGCCGAGCAGGGGCGCCGGTTCCGCCGCCCCGGAAAGTGCCGCTTCGCCCGCCATGTCCCGTACCTCCCGTGCCCGTCCGTGTCCCGCGCCCTTCCGACCACGCGCGGGGGGCCGGGTCAAGTCCCGCGGGCAGTGCGGGGTGAAACGCCGGGGCGGGGGCATCGAGCCCCCTTCCGTCGTGTCGCCGCTGCGCGGCTCGGTGCGCGCGGCGGCAGGCCGGGCGCAACGGGGTCAGCCAGGGGGCGGGACGGTGCGGAACGGGGTGGGGCGGGGCGAAGACCGGGGACGCGCACGCCCGGCACGAGGCGGGCACAGGTGCCGCCGGCCCGCGTGCCTTCCCGCGCTCCGCTCTTCGCGGTGCCGGAAGCCGCGCAGCGGCGACGCGGCGGAAAGGGGCTCGATGCCCCTGCCCGACGCATCCCCGCGAAACGGCAGGACCCGGCGGGGAGGCGCCCCGCCGGGTCCGGATCAGCGTCAGCCGGGGTGCGGCTTACTGGTTGCGCTGGCGGTAGAACAGGCGCCGCACGGAGCCGGTCTTGGAGCGCATCAGGATGGTCTCGGTCTCGAGGTACTCGCCGTCGCGGCGCGCGCCGGTGACGACCGAGCCGTTGGTCACGCCGGTGGCGGCGAAGATCACGTCCTGGGTCACCATGTCGTCGCGGCTGTACTTCTTGTCGAGGTCGGTGATGCCGGCCTTGGCGGCGCGGCCGCGCTCGTCGTCGTTGCGGAACAGCAGCCGGCCCTGGATCTGGCCGCCCATGCATTTCAGCGCCGAGGCGGCGAGAACGCCCTCGGGCGCGCCGCCGGAGCCCATGTACATGTCGATGCCGGTCTTGGCGCTCTCGGCACAGTGGATCACGCCGGCCACGTCACCGTCGGTGATCAGGCGGATGCGCGCGCCGGTGGAGCGGATCTCGCGGATCAGCTCCTCGTGGCGCGGGCGCTCGAGCACGCAGCAGGCGATCTCGGCCGGCTTCACGCCCTTGGCCTTGGCCAGCGCCAGCACCCGCTCGGTGGGGGTCATGTCGAGGTCGACCACGCCCGGGGCGTAGCCGGGGCCGATGGCGAGCTTGTCCATGTAGACGTCCGGCGCATGCAGCATCGAGCCGCGCGGCCCCATGGCGATGACCGCGAGCGCGTTGGGCATGTCCTTGGCGGTGAGGGTGGTGCCCTCCAGCGGATCGAGCGCGATGTCCACGCCGGGGCCGTTGCCCGAGCCGACTTCCTCGCCGATGTAGAGCATCGGCGCCTCGTCGCGCTCGCCCTCGCCGATCACCACCACGCCCTTGATGTCGAGCAGGTTGAGCTGCGTGCGCATGGCGTCCACCGCCGCCTGGTCCGCCGCCTTCTCGTCACCCATGCCGATCAGCTTGGCCGAGGCGATGGCCGCTGCCTCGGACACGCGGGCAAGCCCGAGAGAGAGCATGCGGTCCGCGAAAATCTCGTTATCCGCCATGGATAAAATCCTTTCTGTGCCGGAACCCGGGCAGCCTCGCACCGCCCGTCTCCGTATTCCTGTCACCTGCAAGCCCTGTCGTCATCCGTGATCGACAGGGTTCGCGCAAGAAAAACCTTCCCGCGCGATCAGAGCGTCTCGATACGTAGCGCGACCGGCGCCGCAAGCGAGACCTCGAGCCCGTCGATCTCGGCCAGCGCGGTCTGCATCCGCGCCGTATCCGCCGGATGGGTGACGATAACCACCGGGGCACCGTCGCCCTCGTGGCCATATTGCCGCATCATGTCGATGGAGATCTCGTGGCCGCCCAGCACGGTGGCGACCCGCGCCAGCATGCCCGGCGCGTCGCGCAGCAGGATGCGGATGTACCAGGCCGCCGCCGCCCCGCCGGCCGAGCGCGGCGCGGGCTTCAGCGAGGCCGCGGGCTGGCCGAAGGCCGGCACGGTGAGCCCGCGCGCGATGTCGATCAGGTCGCCCAGGATGGCGGAGGCGGTGGGCCCCTCGCCGGCACCCGGGCCCTGCAGGGTGACGCCCTTGATGAAATCGCCCTCGATCACCACGGCGTTGGTGACCCCGTCGAGCTGGCCCACCGGCGAGGCGAGCGGCACCAGGCAGGGCTGCATGCGCTGCTCCAGCCCGTCGGCGTTCATGCGCGCCACGCCGAGCAGCTTGATGCGGTAGCCCATGTCGGCGGCCTGCTCGATGTCCGGCAGGGTGATGCGCTCGATGCCCTCGATGGCGACACCGTCGAAATCGACCTTCGTGCCGAAGGCGAGGGCCGAGAGCAGCGCGAGCTTGTGCGCCGCGTCGATGCCGCCCACGTCGAAGCTCGGATCGGCCTCGGCATAGCCGAGGCGCTGCGCGTCGGCGAGCACGTCGGCATAGTCGGCGCCGGTCTTCTCCATCTCGGTGAGGATGTAGTTGCAGGTGCCGTTCATCACGCCCATCACGCGGGTGATGCCGTTGCCGGCCAGCCCCTCGCCCAGCGCCTTGATCACCGGGATGCCCCCGGCCACGGCGGCCTCGTAGCGGATGGTGACGCCTGCGGCCTCGGCCTTCTCGGCCAGCGCCTGGCCGTGGCGGGCGAGCAGCGCCTTGTTGGCGCTCACCACCGGCTTGCCGGCGGCGATGGCGGCCTCGGTGCCGGCCTTGGCCGGGCCGTTCTCGCCGCCCATCACCTCGACGAACACGTCCACGTCCTCGCGCCGGGCCAGCGCCACCGCGTCATCCTCCCAGGCATAGCCGGAGAGGTCGACGCCGCGGTCCTTGGCGCGCGAGCGGGCGGAGACGGCGACGATCTGAAGCGGGCGGCCGGCGCGCGCGGCGATCAGCTCCGCATGGGTCTGGACCATCTTCACGACCCCGGCACCCACGGTGCCGAGCCCGGCCAGGCCGATGCGGAGCGGTCGTTTCGCGGGGTCACTCATCGTCGGCGTCTTCCTCGTCGTTGGGGTCCCAGAAACCCCAGCCATCGGGCGCGTAGCCGCGGGCCAGGGCGATCTTGGTGGTGCGTTCCTCGTGCTTCCAGATGTCCTCGACGGTGAAGGGCACGCCCTCGATGGTGGCCTCCACCGTGTCGTCTTCCTCGTAGCGGTTCACGTCGTAGCCGAAGGAGGAGAGCGCGCGCATGAAGGCGGCCTCGTCGCTGTCGGTCTCCGCCGGCAGGAACTGCAGGTCGAGGGTGATGACGGTGCCGGGCTCGATGCCGGCCTCCTTCTTCAGCTCCTCGTAGGTGAATTCGGTGTCGCGCCGCTGTTCGGCCCAGTCCCAGGTCTCGTCGCTCATCTGCCGCTCTCCAGCTGGCTGTACCGGGCGAGGATCTCGCCGGCGTTCTGCATCACTTTCTTCACACCGCGCGCCGCCTGGCGGATGCGGTGCTCGTTCTCCACGAGGCCGAGGCGCACGTAGCCCTCGCCGTACTCGCCGAAGCCCACCCCCGGCGCCACGGCCACCGAGGCCTCGCGCAGGAGGATCTTCGAGAATTCCATCGAGCCCAGCCCCGCGAAGGGCTCGGGCACCGGCGCCCAGCAGAACATGGTCGCGGGGGGCGAGGGGATCGCCCATCCGGCCTGCTCCATGGAGCGCACCATCACGTCGCGCCGCGCACGGTAGGTGTCGCGGATCTCGGCGATGCAATCCTCCGGCCCGTTCAGCGCCGCGGCGGCGGCCACCTGCACCGGGGTGAAGGCCCCGTAGTCGAGGTATGACTTGATGCGCGTGAGCGCGTCGATCAACCGCCGGTTCCCCACCGCGAAGCCCATGCGCCAGCCCGGCATGGAGAAGGTCTTGGACAGCGAGGTGAATTCCACCGCCACGTCCCGCGCGCCGGGCACCTGAAGGATGGAGGGCGGGGGCACGTCGTCGAAGTAGATCTCGGCATAGGCGAGGTCGGAGAGCACCCAGAGGTGGTGCTTCTTCGCGAAGGCGATCAGCTCGGCGTAGAAATCGAGGTCGCAGACCTGCGCCGTGGGGTTCGACGGGAAGCTCACCACCACCGCCACCGGCGCGGGCACCGAGTGTTTCACCGCCTGCGCGAGCGAGCGCATGTAGGCCTCGGGGTCGAAGCGCCCGTCATGCAGGGCCGAGACATGGCGCAGCGTGCCGCCGGCGATCATGAACCCGTAGGGGTGGATCGGGTAGGAGGGGTTGGGCACCAGCATCACGTCGCCCGGCGCGGTGATGGCCATGGCGAGGTTGGCGAGGCCCTCCTTCGAGCCGAGCGTGGCGATCACCTCGGTCTCGGGGTCGAGGTCGACGCCGAAGCGGCGGGCGTAGTAGCCGGCCTGGGCGCGGCGCAGGCCCGGAATGCCCTTCGAGGAGGAATAGCGGTGGGTGCGCGGGCGGCGCACGGTCTCCACCAGCTTCTCCACGATGTGGGGCGGGGTGTCCATGTCGGGGTTGCCCATGCCGAAATCGATGATGTCGGCGCCCTGGGCACGGAACTCGGCCTTCAGCCGGTTCACCTCGGCGAAGACATAGGGGGGCAGGCGCTTGATGCGGTAGAATTCCTCGGACATCGGTCGACTCTGGCGCGGCTACGGGCTCTGCGCGGGCTTATAGGGCGCTTGGCCCGCGAAAGACAGATGCTTTGCGCAAGCCGGGGCGCGCGCCCCGCTCAGCTGCGCTTGCCGAGCCTGGCGAGGTCGGCCGGGGTGAGCACGGGGGCTGCAAGCTCGGCCGCGCGGGCGCGCATCGCCACCGCCTCGGCGGCGAGATCGGTCTGCAACTGCTGGCCGGTCTGCGGGTCGGGCACCGCGGCGGAGAAGCTGCCGGGCGCCGGCGGCTCGGGGATGTCGACCAGCCGGGGCCAGGGCGCGTCGCGCACCGCGTCGGACTCGGTGAGCTCGTAATCTCCCAGCTCGGGGCCCAGCGTGCCGCAACCGGCCAGCACCAGGCAGCAGGCGGCCGTGCGGCAAAACGCGCCGGCACGCCGGACTGTCTTCGCTTCAAATCTCATCGGCGTCTCTGGCATGAATTTGTCTCGACCGGCATTTGGCGCATATGCCTTCCCGTGCCATACTTGGGGCATTGAGCACAAGCGCGGCCTGAACCGCGACAGGAGGAACCGTCATGACCACGAAGAGTTTCGTCCCCGACGACTACTCGGAGCAGGCGGAATCGGCACAGGTCTTTGCCCGCAACATGGCCATGGTGGCCGAGCAGTCGCAGCTGATCTGGAGCAAGTTCCTCGACGCCCAGCTGCGCGACGACCACCCGATGCACGGCGACCCGCTCAACACCCTGCCCGCCTTCAACGAGCTCGGCCAGGCCTGGCTGCAGAACCCCGAGAAGCTCGCCGAGCAGACGCTGGAGCTGTGGAACGCCCAGCTCGAGCTGTGGCGCCGCGCAACCCTGCGCTTCATGGGCGCGCCCGACCCCGGGCCGATGGCGAAACCCGCCCGCGGCGACCGGCGCTTCCGCCACGAGGACTGGTCGGAGAACGTGCTCTTCGACTACCTCAAGCAGTCCTACCTGCTCACCTCGAACTACATCCAGGACGCCGTCTCCTCCGCCGAGATCGAGGATGACCGCGACCGGCGCAAGGTGGCCTTCTACACCCGCCAGTTCGTCGAGGCGATGAACCCGGCCAACTTCTACGCCACCAACCCCGAAGTGCTGCACGCCACCATGCAGGAGAAGGGCGAGAACCTGGTGCGCGGGCTGAAGATGATGCTCGAGGACCTCGAGCGCGGCCGCGGCCGGCTGCTCATCCGCCAGACCGACATGACCGCCTTCGCCGTGGGCCGCAACATGGCGATGACCCCGGGCAAGGTGATCTTCGAGAACCACCTGTTCCAGCTCATCCAGTACGCGCCGGTGACCGAGAAGGTGCATGCCACGCCGCTGCTGATCATCCCGCCCTGGATCAACAAGTTCTACATCCTCGACCTCAACGAGCAGAAGAGCCTGGTGCGCTGGCTGGTGGCGCAGGGCCACACGGTGTTCATGGTGTCCTGGGTGAACCCCGACGAGCGCCAGCGCGACGAGACCTGGGCCAGCTACATGTTCGACGGCGCCTCCACCGCCATCGACAAGGTGCTGGAGGAGACCGGGCAGAAGGCGCTCAACCTCACCTCCTACTGCATCGGCGGCACGCTGGCGGGCGGCATGCTGGCCTATTTCGCCAAGGTGAAGGACCGGCGGGTGAAATCCGCCACCTTCTTCACCGCCCAGCTCGATTTCGAGGACGCGGGCGAGCTGCAGGTGTTCGTCGACGACCACACCATCGCCGTGGTCGACGAGCAGATGGACAAGGGCTACCTGCCGGCCGAGGCCATGGCCCAGGCCTTCAACATGCTGCGCGCCTCCGACCTGATCTGGGGATACGTGGTCAACAACTACCTGCTGGGGAAGGAGCCCTTCCCCTTCGACCTGCTGTACTGGAACTCCGACAGCACCCGCATGGCCGCGAAGGTACACCACTTCTACCTCGACCATTTCTACAACCGCAACGCGCTGGTGAGCGGCGACCTGCAGGTGGGCGGCAAGACCGTCAACCTGCACGACATCGACGTGCCCACCTACCATGTCGCCGCGAAGGAGGATCACATCGCCCCGGCGGATTCGATCTACCGCGGCGCGCGGCTGATGACCGGGGCGAAGGTGCGCTTCGTGCTCGCGGGCTCGGGCCATATCGCCGGGGTGGTGAACCCGCCGGAGATGAACAAGTACCAGTTCTGGACCAACGACGACATGACCGCCCGCGACGTGGAGCACTGGCTGGAAGGCGCGAAGGAGACCCCCGGCTCCTGGTGGCCGGACTGGGATGCCTGGCTGGCGAGGCAGTCCCGCTCGAAGGTCGATGCCCGCGCGCCCGGCGCGGTGCTCGGCACGATCGAGGACGCCCCGGGCCGCTACGTCACCGTGCGCTCCGACGAGGGCTGAGTCGGCTCGCTTCGGCCCCGGCGAGCGCCAACCCGGCACATTCCTGACCCGTCCGGGCGCAGGCCCGGCACACTCCTGACCCGTCCGTGCACCGCCCGGCTCGCGCCCAGGCCGGCCGGGAAGTGCCCGGCTGGGGCCCCGCCTCTCCCCGCGTCGGGCGGCCGCTCCCGGAAAGCGCCGGCGAGGCGGATGGCGATGATGCCGGGGCCGTGTCGCCGGGCGCATCCCGGGAGGGGGGCGGACGGCACGCCCCGGTGGCTCGCGGGCCCGGGGCCGCCGCCTGCCGGCTCCCCGCATCCCCGCCCTCGCCGGCCATCTTCCCGACCCGTCCGCGCAGCCCGGCGGAACCGGCCCGGCCCGCCCGCGCGGCGCGGCGGAACAGGCGCCGGCACGCCGGGCGCCTCCGGCCCGGGCCGCCCTCCCCCGGCACTGGCGCGACACCGCATTGACAGCCGATTGACAGCCGGCCGCGCGCTGCTCTAATGCGCGCCGAAGCCCCGCGTCGGCGGTGCAGCGTGTCGCCCGCCGCGTGGCCGGTTCCCGGCAGATGAGCGGGCCCTTTTTGAAAGACCCCGAGATGGCGGGCACAGCCTTCCCCTCCGGCGATCCGCGCGCGGACCGCCGGGCCGAATATGCCGAGACCTTGGCCGACGCGGGCGAAACCGCGGCCGCCGTCGAGGTGCTCACCGGCGCGCTCGATCTCGCGCCGGGCTGGGCGGCCGGCTGGTTCCGCCTCGGCGAGCTGCTCGAGGCGGCGGGCGACACCGAGGCCGCGGCCCGCGCCTGGGACCGCGCGGTGGCAGCCGACCCGGCCGACCCGCTCGGCGCCGGGCTGAAGCGCGACCTCGCCCGCCGGGTGCCGGTGGCCGAGGCCATGCCGCCCGCCTTCGTCGAGCTGCTGTTCGACCAGTACGCCCCGCGCTTCGAGCGCGCGCTGGTCGACGGGCTGGGCTACCGCGGCCCGGAGCTGCTGCTGGCCGGGCTCGCGGCCGCCGGCCTGCACCGCTTCGCCCGCGCGCTCGACCTCGGTTGCGGCACCGGGCTGATGGGGGCCGCCCTGCGCCCCCGCTGCGACTGGCTGGGCGGCTACGACATCTCCGCCCGCATGCTGGCCCGGGCCCGCGAGAAGGGCGTGTACGAGCTGCTGGAGAAGCGCGACATCGCCCGCCTCGCCCTCGGGGCGGAGCGCTACGACCTCATCGTGGCGGCGGATGTGTTCATCTATCTCGGCGCGCTCGAGCGCATCATCGGCTGGTGCGCCGGCTCGCTGGCCGAGGGCGGGGCCCTGGCCTTCACGTTGGAGCTCGGCGCGCAGCCGGTGGAGCTGCGCGAGAGCCGCCGCTTCGCCCATTCCCGCGCCTATGTCACCGGCCTGCTCACCGATGCCGGCTTCTCCGCCCTCACCGTCACCGACTGCGTGCTGCGCGAGGACCGCGGCGCGCCGGTGGCCGGCCTGAGCGTGGTCGCCACCGGCCTGCCCCGCCGCTTCGACCGGCAGGGCGACGGCGAGGCCGAGGTCTGCGCCTGAACCTCGCCCGCGGCCCCGGCGCGTCGGGGCCGCGGCGTCATTCCGTTAACCTCGCCACCCGCTTCCCCTTTCAACTGAACATCCGGTCATTTACTCTGACCACATCGGGCAGGGCGAAGGGGACGGCATGGGGCGCAGGAGCGGATCGAAGGGGGCGAGCACGGCCGAGGCGGTCCAGGCGGCGGCGCGCCGGCTGATCGCGGCCCGGGGCTTCGCCGCCGTCTCGATGCGCGAGATCGCCGCCGAGGTGGGGGTGCAGGCCGGCACCATCTACCTCTACATCCCCGACAAGCAGACCCTGCTGCACGCGCTGATGCGCGAGCACATGTGCGCCCTGCTCGAGGCCTGGGAAGCGGAAAGCGCCCTCGGCGCCGGCGAGGGGGCCTCCGACGCGCTGGAGCGCTTCGTGCGCTTCCACGTGGGCTACCACATCTCGCGCCCCGAGGAGGTGTTCATCGCCTACATGGAGCTGCGCAACCTCTCGGAGACGAATTTCGCCGAGATCGAGGGCCTGCGCGGCTGCTACGAGGCCGCCCTGCGCGCCATCCTGGAGCGCGGCATGGCCGAGGGCTGCTTCCGCCTGCCCGACCTGCGCTTGACCACCCGCGCCATCATTGCCATGCTCACCGGAGTGACGACCTGGTATCGCGCCGGGGGGCGGCTCTCGGCCGTCGAGGTCGCCGATCACTATGCCGACCTCGTCCGCCGCATGACCCATGCGGCGACACCCTAGGTATTCGGCCTTGCATTTCCCCCGCTTTGCCCCCATGTTTCGCCCGGCGTGGGGTCCCGGTGTTCCGTTGGCCCTGCACACCCTTTGTATTTACTCGGAGAAATCATGGCCAAGGAAGAAATGCTCGAATTCCCCGGTGTCGTGACCGAGCTGTTGCCGAACGCGACCTTCCGGGTGACGCTCGACAACGGCCATGAGATCATCGCACACACCGCCGGCAAGATGCGCAAGAACCGGATCCGGGTTCTGGCGGGGGACAAGGTCCAGGTCGAGATGACCCCCTACGACCTCACCAAGGGCCGGATCACCTACCGCTTCAAGTAAGACACGCCGCGGGCGGCCGCACGCCCGCCGACGCGTGCGCCCCCCGAAGGCATCGCCCGCAGGGAGGCTGCATGCGACTGATCCTAGGCTCCGCCTCGCCCCGACGGCTGGAGCTTCTCGCCCAGGCCGGCATCACGCCGGACGCGGTGCACCCCGCCGACATCGACGAGACCCCGGCAAAGGGCGAACTGCCCCGCCCCTATGCCGAACGCCTCGCCCGCGAGAAGGCCGCCGCAGTCCAGGCCGGGGCCGCTGACGGCAGCTTCGTGCTCTGCGCCGACACGGTGGTCGCCCTCGGCCGCCGCATCATGGGCAAGCCGCGGGACGAGGCGGAGGCCGCGCAGTTCCTCTACCTGCTCTCGGGCCGCCGCCACCGGGTGATCACCGCCGTTGCCCTCGCCGGCCCGCGGCTCTGGACCCGCACGGTGGAGACGACCGTGCAGGTGAAGCGCCTGTCGGACGCGGAAGTCTCCGCCTATATCCGCTCCGGCGAATGGCGGGGCAAGGCGGGCGGCTACGGCATCCAGGGCCGGGCGCAGGCCTTCATCCCGGCGATAAACGGCAGCTATTCCAACGTGGTCGGCCTGCCGCTGTGCGAAACCGTGAACCTGCTCGCCGGCGCCGGCGTGCTGCGCATGGAGGAGACTGCATGAAGGGCCGCATCATCGTCACCGACGAGATCGCCGGCCGCGGCTACGCGGCGCTGCTGGTCGACGGCAAGCTCGAAGACCTGCTGGTCGACCCGGCGGAGGACGACCCCACCCCGCGCCCCGGCGCGATCTACTGGGGCCGCGTCACCCGCAAGAGCCAGAACGCCGGCGGCGTCTTCGCCGATCTCGGCGGCGCCGAGGGGCTGGTGCGCGAGGCCCCCGGCCTGCGCCCCGGCGACATGATCCTCGCCCAGGTCACCAGCCATGCCGAGGCCGGCAAGGCGGTGCCGATGAGCGCGCGCGTGCTCTACAAGGGCCGCTACGCCATCCTCTCGCCCACCGCGCCCGGCGTGAACGTGGCCCGCCGCATCCGCGACGGCGCCGAGCGCGACCGCCTCGCTGCCATCGCCGCCGAGGCGCTGGGAGACGACGATACCGGCGCCATCATCCGCTCCGCCTCCGAGGGCGTGGCGGCCGAGGCCATCGCCGAGGACATCGCGACGCTCACCGACCTGCGCGCCGCAGCCGAGGCCGCGGCCGAGGCCGGGCCCTGCCTTGCCGTCGAGGCCCCCGGCGCCATCGTCGAGGCCTGGCGCGACTGGTCGGACCCCGACCCCGACGCTGTCTGGCAGGACGAGGAGAGCCGAGAGGGCCATTTCGAGCATTTCGGCGTGTGGGAGGCGATCGACGCGCTGCGCAGCCCGCGGGTTGCCCTGCCCGGCGGCGGCCACATGTATGTGGAGGCCACCCGCGCCATGGTGGCGGTGGACGTGAACACCGGCAAGGATTTCTCCCCCGCCGCCTGCCTGAAGGCCAATCTCGCCGCGATTCGCGAGCTGCCCCGGCAGCTGCGCCTGCGCGGCTTCGGCGGCCAGGTGACCGTCGACCTCGCGCCCCTCGCCAAGAAGGAGCGGGTGCAACTGGAAACCGCGCTGCGCGCCGCGCTGAAGGCCGACGCGGTGGAGACCAGCTTCGCCGGCTGGACCCCGCTCGGAAACCTCGAACTTCAGCGCAAGCGGGAAAGGCGCCCGATCACGGAGCTTCTCGCATGAGCTGCCCGATCTGCGGAAAACCGACCGAACGAGCCTACCGCCCGTTCTGCTCAAAACGCTGCGCCGACGTCGATCTCGGCCGCTGGCTGCGCGGCTCCTATGCCATCCCCGCCGAGGAAGAAGAGGCCCCCGACGACCTCGATGACGAGAGCGGCGAAAACACCGTCAGAAGGCACTAGACACTGCCTTTCGGCTGGTCTAAACACCGCTCCACCGAGGCGCTGCGCCTCGCCCGCCCGGGTAGCTCAGTTGGTAGAGCAGCGGATTGAAAATCCGCGTGTCGGTGGTTCGAATCCGCCCCCGGGCACCACGCCCCCCCTCGCAGAGACCCGCCGGGACCGGCTTTGCCGAAGACGCGCGCGCGCGGAACTACCCCCTTGCGAACGCGCGCCGGGCGGCCGAATGCTGTCGACCCAACCCCGGAGCGGACAGCGAGCGATGCCAAGTTCTGAGCAGGCCGGCCAGATGACCGAGCTCACGCCCCTCGAAGCGGCGGTGTTTCACCACATCTGCGAGACCGACACTGCCCGGCTGAGCGCCGATCAGCGCGGCACCCTGCGGGCGCAACTGGCCACCGCACGCGTGGTCGACCGCGACAACACCGGGCACGGCTTCTACACCACCATCGAGGTGGACCGGAGCGCGGCGCCGAAATGGGACGGTGAGCGCCTCGCCCATGGCCCGGCCGTGCGGATGCATGGCCTGGGCGAGGGGAACATGCTGGGCTTCATCCTCTGGCTGGAGCACGGCTACGCCCACGTGCTCGAAGCCTTCCAGTACGGCGACAGGACCGGGCAGACCGTGAACCTGCGCGAGCACGACCTGTCGCGGCTTCGCTTCGACCCCGTGCCCGACTCCTGACCCCCGCGGCAACACCCGAAAGGCCACCGGCCCTGCGCGAGGCGATGCCGCCCTCGCAGGCCGCGTCCAGCCATGCGGCGTCGGCCCCCCGCTGCGGGACGGACACGGGGCCCCCGGCCGGCGGGGCTCCCGCGCGCGGGGACAGCAGGGCGAGAGCGGGGCGCGCCGCGTGATCCGGGCCCGGTTAACGCTCGGGCAGAGAATTGCGGCTAGACCCGTGTTTCATGGTCGCCCCGGCCCGGGGCCGGCAGTCGGAACAGAACAGCATGAAGCGCAATCCGGATCGAGACAGGGAGCCGCGCGCACCCGGCCTCCCGGGCCGTCGCCGGCCCTATGTCGTCGTGTTCGTCGTCGCCTTCCTCGCGCAGATCCTGCTCGTCTCGCTGGATTCCTTCGAATGCTTCTACCAGTACTCCCGCGCCCACGAAGACCTGGAGCTGGACGAGATCTTCACCGTCTTCGTGGTGCTTTCGCTGGCGCTCGTCGCCGTGCTGGTTCTGCGCACGCGGGAGCTGTACCGCGAGGTCTCGCGCCGGCAGGCGGCGGAGAACAATGCCGCCGTGCTCGCCCGCTACGACGCGCTCACCGGCGTGCCGAATCGCCGCCTCTACCAGGAGGAGCTGGAGGACCGCATCGCCCTCGCCCGGGCGACCGGGCGCGGCTTTTCCGTGCTGCTGCTCGACCTCGACCGCTTCAAGAGCGTGAACGACACCTATGGCCACGCCACCGGCGACATGCTGCTGCAGACCGTCACCGACAGGCTGAAGGGCAACCTGCGCGCCGAGGACTTCCTCGCCCGGCTCGGGGGAGACGAGTTCGCCGTGCTGATGACACATGACGGCACGGGCAGCGAAACGGTCTTGCGCGTGGCCCAGCGCATCCTCGCCTCGATCGACCAGCCCTTCAGCCTCGGCACGGTGGAGAGCCGCGTGAGCGTGAGCATCGGCATCGCCGGCTTTCCCGGCGACGCGGAGGATGCGGGCGCGCTGATGCAGCGCGCCGATCTCGCGATGTACCAGGCGAAATCGGCCGGGCGAAACACCTATGCCGTGTTCGACAGCGCGCTCGACAGCAGCCTGCGCGCCCGCATCGCGCTGGAGGCGGAGCTGCGCCTCGCGCTCTGCAACGGCGGCATCCGCCCGCACTATCAACCCCTGCACGACCTGGCCAGCGGCGCGCTCACCGGCTTCGAGGCGCTCGCGCGCTGGGAGCATCCGGAACGTGGCCTGCTCACCGCCGATACCTTCATCCCCGTGGCCGAGGACGCGGGCCTGCCGCCGCAGATCTTCCCGGTGATCCTCGGCCATGTGGTGGAGGACGCGCGGGACTGGCCGGAGGCCCTCACCATCGCCATCAACACCTCGCCCAGCCAGCTGCGCGACCGCGCCTTCGCCACCCGGGTGCTGGAAGTGCTCGACAGCGCCGGCTTCGCCCCGGGGCGGCTCGAGATCGAGATCACCGAAACCGCGCTGGTGAACGACCTCGAGGCGGCGCGCGACATCATGAACACGCTGAAGGCGGCGGGGGTGCGCGTGTCGCTCGACGATTTCGGCACCGGGTATTCCAGCCTGCGCCACCTGCGCGAACTGCCCTTCGACAAGATCAAGATCGACCGGTCCTTCGTCCACCGCCTCGACGGCAGCGAGGACAGCGAGAAGATCGTCCGCTCGATCATCAACCTCACCCGCTCGCTCGGCCTCGTGAGCGTGGCGGAGGGGATCGAGACCATCGGCGAGGCGGACTGGCTGCGCGCCCAGGGCTGCGACATGGGCCAGGGCTTCCTGTTTTCCCGCCCGATGCCGGCCGACCAGGCGCATGCGCTCTTCGCCCGCCCCCGCCCGCCCCAGCCGGCGACCGGCTGAGCGCGCCCGCGCCGCAGCCGCTGCGCGTGCCTCGCCCGCGCCGCCGGCCGGCATCCGGCAGACTGGGTGCAACCAGACGGGGGGGCATCCAGCCGGGGGGCATGGCCCGGGTCTGTGCCGCCTGCCGGACCGGCGGAAAGCCGCCTCGGCCGAGCTGGCCGGGCGGCGCGGGCGTCAGGGGCGCGAGCGTCAGCGGCAGGCGGGCGTCAGGGGCGCGCGGGCTCCATGGGTGCGCCCGGCCGCGCGGCTACTGGATCTTGGCGAGCAGCCGCACCAGGGTGCGCTGTTCGGCGGCGGTGAGGGGGGCGAGGGTTTCCGCCGTCACCCTGTGCGCCGTCATCACCGAGGCCTCGAACACCTCCCGGCCCTCGGCCGTGAGCGAGACGAGGTGGCGCCGCCGGTCATCCGGGTCCGGCCGGGTGGTGAGCAGGCCGCGGCCGATCAGCCGGTCGACCACGCCCTTGGTGGTGGCGCCGTCCATCGCGACCGAGCGGCCGAGCTGGTTCTGCGACACCGAGCCCACCTCCGACAGCCGGTACATCACCGAGAACTGGGTGGGCGTGAGCCCGGTCTCCATCCGCTCGGCGAAAATCACCGTGTTGCGCTGCCAGGCCTTGCGCAGCAGGAAGCCCACCTGCTCGTCGAGCACGTAACCGTGCGCCGGGCGCTTCGTGTCCTGCGTGGTGTCGTCCGTCACATGCTCAGTCCCGTGCCATTAAACCGAAAGGTACGCATCCCGGATCTCGGGATGATTTTCAAGCTCGGCGAAGCTTCCGTCGAACTTCTTCTCGCCGCCCTCGATGATCACCGCCCTGTCGGCCACCGCGCGGGCGAAGTGCAGGTTCTGCTCGGAGATGATCACCGTGAGCCCCTCGTCCTTGAAGCGCAGGATGGTGCGGGCCATCTGCTCGACGATCACCGGGGCGATGCCCTCGGAGGGTTCGTCGAGCAGCAAGAGCCCGGGGTTGCCCATCAGGGTGCGGGCGATGGTGAGCATCTGCTGTTCGCCGCCCGACATCGCCTTGCCGCGGTTGTGCCGGCGCTCCGAGAGGTTGGGGAACAGCTCGAACAGTGCCTCCACGGTCCAGAAGGGCGCGCCCTCGCGGCGCGCCTGCCGGCCCACCTCGAGGTTTTCGAGGATGGTGAGGTCGGTGAAGATGCGCCGCTCCTCGGGCACGTAGCCCAGGCCGCGCCGCGCCACCCGGTGCGCGGGCCAGCCGGTGATGTCCTCGCCGCCGAAGCGCACCTTGCCCTCGCGCGGGCGCACGAGCTGCATCACCGATTTCATCGTCGTGGTCTTGCCGGCGCCGTTGCGCCCCAGCAGGGCCACCACCTCGCCCCGGCCGACGCTGAAGCTCAACCCGTTGAGGATATGCGCCTTTCCGTAGAAGGAATGCAGCGCGTCGACTTCGAGAATGGGCTCAGCCATGGGCGTCCTCCGGCGAGAACAGGGTGCCGCCGCCGAGATAGACCTCCTGCACGCGGGCATTGGCGCGCACCTGCGCCGCCGTGCCGTCGGCGATCAGCTCGCCCCGGTTCAGCACCATGATGTGATGGGAATGGGCGAAGACCACGTCCATGTCGTGCTCGGTGAAGAGCACCGATATGCCGCGCTCGGCCACGATGTCGGCGGTGAGCTGCATGAGCGAGATGCGCTCGCGCGGGGCCATGCCGGCGGTGGGCTCGTCCATCAGCAGCAGGCGCGGCTCATGCGCGAGCGCGATGGCAAGCTCGAGCCGCTTCAGGTCGCCATAGGCGAGGATGGCGCAGGCGCGGTTGGCCTGGTCCGCCATGCCCACCAGCGCCAGCAGGGCCAGCGCCTCCTCGCGGTACATCCGGTGGGCCCGCGGCAGGAAGGAGTAGATCTTCCGGTGATGGCTGATCAGCGCCATCTGCACGTTTTCCGCCACCGTCATGCTCTGGTAGGTGCCGGTGATCTGGAAGGTGCGCCCCACCCCACGGCGCCAGACGTCGCGCGGGGAGTGGCCGGTGATGTCCTGCCCGTCGAGGCTCACGCGGCCGGAGCTGGGCTTGAGCTGGCCCATGAGCATGTTGAAACAGGTGCTCTTGCCGGCGCCGTTGGGCCCGATCAGCGCCTTCAGCTCGCCCGCGCGCACCTCGAAGCTCACGTCCGTCACCGCCTTCACCCCGCCGAAGCTCTTGGCCAGGTGCTCTACCTTCAGGATGACGCTCATCGCGTGCCCTCCCCTTCCTTCACCAGGCCCAGCCGCTCGCCCACCCGGCGCGCGGTGCCCACGATGCCTTCCGGCGCCACGATGACCACGCCGATGATGACGAGGCCCAGCACCAGCCGCCAGTATTCCAGCCGGGTCAGCCAGTCCTTCACGCTCTCGAAGAACGCCCCGCCCACCACGGCGCCGGAGAGGGTCTTCACCCCGCCCAGGAACACCACGATCAGCGCGTCGAAGCTCTTGGCGATCTCGAGCTCGTTGGGGAAGATCGAGCCCTTGGAGAACACGAACAGCCCGCCCGCGAGCCCGGCCATCATGCCGGCGAAGGCGAAGGCCACCCATTGCACCCGGCGCACGTCGATGCCGGTGGCCTCGGCCTGGCGGGCGCTGTCACGGGTGGCGCGCAGGGCGTAGCCGAAGGGTGAATGGATGACATGGCGCAGGAACACGATGCCGCCCAGCCCCACCAGCAGGGTGAAGAGGTAATAGGCCGTGGTGTCCGACAGCCAGGCCGCCGGCCAGATGTTCACCAGCCCGTCGTCGCCCCCGGTCACCTCGCCCCACTGGAAGACGAGCGACCAGATGAGCTGGCTGAAGGCAAGGGTGAGCATGGCGAAATAGACGCCCGAGAGCCGGATGCAGAACCAGCCCACGAGGATGGCGATCAGCCCCGCGCCCAGCGGCGCGAGCAGGAAGGCGAGCTCCATCGGCGTGTCCGCATAGGTGACCGCGAGCGCCGAGACATAGGCGCCGCCGCCGAAGAACATCGCGTGGCCGAAGCTCACCAGCCCGCCCGAGGCGAGGATGAACTGCAGCGAGGCGGCGAAGAGGCAGAAGATCACGATATCGGTGATGAGCACCTGCGCGAAGGGCGAGCCGTAGAGCGGCAGCAGCGCCAGCGCCAGCACGATGGCCCCGAAGATCAGCCGGCCGGTGAGGCCGAAGGGCCGGATGGGCCGCTCCGGCTCGCCGACCTGGCCGTGTTCGCCGGCCACTTCCTCGCGCCCCAGCAGGCCGAAGGGCCGCACGGTGAGCACGATGGCCATCACCACGAACATGAGCACCAGCGTGCTCGAGGGCAGGTAGGCCACGCCGAAGACATTGAGCACCGAGATCAGCACCGAGGCGATGAAGGCGCCGGGGAGCGAGCCCATGCCGCCGATCACCACCACCACGAAGACGGCGGCGATGATGTTGAAATCCATCAGCAGGTCGGCGCCGCCCTTGGGCAGCTGGATGGCGCCGCCGAGGCCGGCGAGCGCCGAGCCGAGGAAGAAGACGCCGGTGAACAGCCAGGACTGGTTCACCCCCAGCGCGCCCACCATCTCGCGGTCCTGGGTGGCGGCGCGCACCAGCACGCCCAGCCGGGTCTTCGTGATCAGCCACCAGAGGCCGAAGAGCACGAAAGGCGTGATGCCGATGAGCGCGAGGTCGTAGAGCGGCACCGGCTCGCCCAGGATGCGGATCACGCCGCGCAGGCCGGGCGCACGGGGGCCGAGCTGGTCTTCCGCGCCCCAGGTCATCAGCGTGAGGTCCTGGATCACCAGGATCACGCCGAAGGTGGCGACGAGCTGGAACAGCTCCGGCGCGCGGTAGATCGGCCGCAGCACCAGGATCTCGACCACGACGCCGATCAGCCCCACGGCGATGCCGGCGAGCAGGATGGAGCCCCAGAAGCCCACATGGCCCGGCAGGATGTTCATCAGCGTGAGCCCGATATAGGCCCCCAGCATGTAGAACGACCCATGCGCGAAATTCACGATGCGGGTGACGCCGAAGATGAGCGAGAGGCCGGAGGCCACGAGAAACAGCGCCGCCGCATTGGCCAGCCCGGTGAGGAGCTGCGCAATCAGAAGTCCCATATCAACCCGAGATCAGAAGGGTGGCGGGGGCCGGCCCGCAACGGGGGCCGGCCGGAAGGAAGCAGGCGCCGGGGGCCGCGGGGGCGCCCCGGCACGCGGCGTCACTCGGCCGGGCGCATGGCGGTGATGTCCTCGTCGCTCGGCATGTAGGGCTCGGGCGAGCGGTAGTCCCAGTCGACCATCACGCCGCGGTCGTCCTCGAGCGCGATCCTGCCCACGTAGGCGCCCATCGTCGACTGGTGGTCGAGCCCGCGGTAGGTGATCTCGCCCAGCGGCGTCTCCACCTTCAGGTCCTCGAAGGCGGCGAGCATGGCGTCGGTCTCGGTGGAGCCGGCCTTGGTGATCAGCGCCGCGATGCTCTGGGCGGTCATGTAGCCCACGAGCGAGCCGATCTTCGGGGTCTCGCCGGTCTCGGCCTGGTAGGCGTCGACGAACTCCTTGCCCGGGCCGTCCGGCAGGTCGTACCAGGGGTAGCCGGTGACGATCCAGCCCTCGGGGGCCTCGTCGCCCAGCGGGTCGAGGTATTCCGGCTCGCCGGTGAGCATGCCGTACACCTGGCGGCCGTCGAACAGCCCGCGGGTGTTGCCCTCGCGCACGAATTTCGCCAGGTCCGAGCCGAAGGTGACGTTGAAGATCGCGTCGGGCTTGGAGGATTCGAGGGCCTGCACCTCGGCGCCGGCGTCGATCTTGAACAGGGCGGGCCACTGCTCGGTGACGAATTCCACCTCCGGTTTCAGCTTCTTCAGCGCCGCCTTGAAGGCCTCCACGGCATCGGTGCCGTAGGCGTAGTTCGGCGCGATGGTGGCGTAGCGCACGGCGTCGGTCTTGGCGGCTTCCTCGGCCAGCATGGCGGCCTGCACCCAGGTGGAGGTGCGCAGGCGGAAGGTGTAGGGATTGCCCGCCTTCCAGACGAGCGAATCCGCCAGCGGCTCGGCCGCGAGGTAGATGAAGCCCTTCTGCGCGGCGAGCGAGGAGATGGCGAGGCCGACGTTCGAGAGGATCGAGCCGGTGACCATCACCGTGCCGTCGCGGGTCATCAGCTCGTCGGCGATGCGCACCGCGTCGCCGGGCTGGCCGTCATCGTCGCGGAAGACGAACTCGAGCGGCTTGCCCAGCACGCCGCCGTCGGCGTTGATCTGCTCGAGGGCCAGCTCGATACCCTTGCGGTAGGGCTCGGCGAAGGCGGCCATGCGCTTGTAATGGTTGATCTCGCCGATCTTGATCGTGTCCTGCGCGAGACCGGTGCCGCTGAGGGCAAGCACCGCGGCGGCCGCCGCGGCGAGGGTCCGTATCGGGTTCATGAGGCTCTCCTGTTGGAATTCCGGTTCGGGCCGTTTGCCGGCCACTGTTTCGGGTCTTGGTCTGTCAGTCGTGATACACGAAGGCCGGCGTCGGGTCGGACGCGACATCGTGGGTACGTTCCCTCTCCAGAAGCTCGCTGATCCGCTTGCGATACACCATCGGACCCTTGTCGATGGCGATGCGGATGGGCCGGCGCTTTTGCGGCCGGCTTTCCTCTTCCTGCACGGCCTCGAGGATGGCCTTGTCCTCGGCGAAGGCCTTGCGGAACATCACGTCCATCTGCGCCGCGGCGGTCTCGTCGCCCAGCGCGGTGTTGCGCAGGTGCATCCAGCGGTCGATGGTGTGGGTGGGGGTGACGGGGGTCATGAAGTGCAGCGCGAAGATGCGCACCCCGCGGTTCCGCTCCTCCTCGGGGATGGCGTCTTCCGCCGGGGCGGAGCCGAAGTCGATCACCGCGGTGCAGGGCGTGTAGAGATAGTAGTAGTGCCAGCGGTCGACGTTGCCGGTGAAGCCGCCGAAGTTCTTGAAGAAACCGATCGGCTCCGCGTCACGGATCCAGCGCCAGGCCACGATGGCCTTGCCCTCGGTCACCACGTGCACCGGCACGTTCTCGGAGGCCGAGTTGCCCAGCGTGGTGGGGTGGACGAAGCTCACATGCGCGGGGTCGACGAGGTTTTCCGCCACGTTGAGATAGTTCGACTTCAGGTGCAGCGCGTCGCCCTGGTGGGCCTCCCAGGCGGGGTCGGTGAACTCCGGCATGTCGAAGACATCGGCCGGGTCGGCCTTCTCGGCGTCGCCCATCCAGATCCAGACGATGTCGTGCTTCTCCACGATCGGGTAGGCCTCGACATAGGCGGAGGCGGGCAGGTTCGACTGGCCGGGCACGCGCACGCATTTGCCCGAACAGTCGAAGGTGAGGCCATGATAGCCGCATTGCACCGTGTCGCCGATGCGCTTGCCCTGGCTGAGCGGCAGCAGGCGGTGGGGGCAGCGGTCTTCCAGCGCGGCCACCGTGCCGTCGGACCTGCGGAACATCACCACGTGGTCGCCGAGGATGGTGAAGCGCCTGAGCGCGTCGTCGAACTCCGACGACCAGCCGGCCACGTACCAGGCGTTTCTCACGAATTCCATGCCTTGCCTCCTCTGCTGGGTCTGTCGTCTCTAGCGCAAGCCGTCCTCGCCGATCGCGTCCTCGTGGGTCAGGCCGCCGACACGCGGCAGCGGCCGCCCGCCGGGCGCCACCGCCACGGCGACGAGGATTTCCCCCGCGCGCGGCGCATCGTTGATCCTGACCTCGATACCGTCGAAATGCGAGCGCACATATGCGGCGTCCTTGTGGCCCAGCGGCACGTCGAGCGGCGCGCCGGGCCCGGCCATCTTCTTCGAGGAGGGCACGAGGGCCGCCCCCCGCTCCACCGCCGCGCGCAGCGGCGCGCCGAGCTTCGGGTGCAGGATGGCCGCGGCATGCTCGATCTCGCCGGCCTCGCCCACCATCGCCGCCTTGCCGTAGCTCTGGGCCTGGGCGGGTGTGATGCCCAGCGCCGCCACGCAGCGCGCGCCGAGCAGCGCGCCCAGCTCGGCGCCGATCTCCATCAGCTCCGAAAGGTCGGGCTCGAAGCGCCCGGCGAAGGGGTTCTCGATCACCGCGGCGGAGACGGCGCGGCGGGCGGGCGGGCTCACCGCCTGCCCCATCTCGCGCCGGATCTCCTCGACGGTGGTGACGATCTTGCGGATGCGCATCAGCGGCGGGCCCCCCGGCTCATCGCAGCCCGTCCTCGCCCCTGATCTCGGAGGCCTTCAGGCCGCCGACACGGGCGTGGATGCGCGGCCCGGTGGTCATCACCAGCGCGAGCAGGATCTCGTCGGCCTTCGGCCCGTCGGCGAGGCCCACTTCCATCGCGTCGAAATGCGAGCGCACGTAGGAGGCGTTGCAATGGGTCACCGGGATGTCGAGCCGGGTGCCCGGGCCGCCGAGCTTCTTCGTGGAGGGCACGATGGCGTTGGAGGCGGGCAGCAGCTCGCGCATCGAGTAACCGCCGGGCACATGCCACAGCGCGCCGTGCTCCAGCTCGCCGTTCGCGCCCACGATGGCGCCCTTGCCGTAGCCCTCGACCACCGAGGCATCGCCGCCCAGCGCCTCCACGAGGTCGCCGGCCATCTTCAGGCCCAGCGGCTTCAGGTCGTCCATGAAGCCGGAGATGTCCTCCACGTAGCGGCCCGCAAAGGGGTTTTCGATGACGGCGAGTGCCGCGGCGCGGCGCAGCGGCACGGCGGCGGCGGGGCCGCCCTCGTGGAAGATCTCCTCCACGGTGATCGCGGTCTTGCGAATGACGGGTTCAGGCATCCGGGGCCTCCCTCGGTATCCGTTTCTGATCCTCAGGGGAGAGCACGGTTTCCCGCTCTCCCGCAAGGCTGAGATAGGCGGCGGTGAACAGGCCGCGCGCGTGCCAGGCCTCGGCCCGGGCGCGGCCGCGGCCGAGCGCGATGCGCACCCCGCGCGGCCCGATCGGCCCCACGCCGGTGGTGACCAGCCGGGTGCCGAGGTCGCTGTCGGGCGAGAGCGTGTCGGCCGGCGCGCGGTCGATGAGCGGCGACCAGGGCAGGTCGACGAAATTGGCGATCATGGTGGCGGCGGCATCCGCCTCGGCGGCGGAGGCGGCGAGCACGGTCACCGCGTCGGCGATGCCGCGCGAATGCGAGCGCCCGCGCCAGCCGGAGGTGGCGATGCCGCCCACCCCGTCGCCCGGCCGCAGGGTCACCACCCCGCCGGGCGCGCCGGTGTCGGGGCTTTCGCAGATGCCGATGCGGAACTCGCCCTCCGCGAGGTGCAGCGCGATGTCCCCGCCGTTGTTCACATAGGCCCGGGCGAGGTCGCCCTCCGCGGTGAGCGCGGCCAGCACATGGTCGGCCACGGCCCCGGCCACGGCGGCCATGGGGGTGATGAATTCCGCCGAATAGGGCGCAGTGGCCACCGCCATGCGCCGGGCGACCGGGCCCTGCAGCTCCGCCCCCTCGGGCGCGCGCAGGCGCGGCAGCTCGGCCACCAGTGTCTCGAGCAGGGGGGCGAACGCGGCGCGGGCGCGCTCATGGGCGCGGGCCACAGCGGGCCCCGGCCCCTCGGCCCCGATCACGAGGTCGATGGGCCCGTGCTGGAGGTGCAGCCGTCGCCCGTCGGGCAGCAGCGCCGCCACGGCGCCGGGGAAACGGCCGCCCACGCTCATCGCGCGGTCTTCTTCCAGGGGTAGTTGTCCGGACGGGCCGGCCAGGGGTTTCGCGGGCCCGGAGCCACGGCGCGGCGGCCCTTCAGCTTGTGGTCGTTCTGCCGCCCCGAGGCGCCCTGCACCGCGTCGGCCAGCGGGATCACGTAATCCATGTGGCCGCCCAGCGCGCGGTAATCCTCCGCGCGCATGGTGAACTCGATGGGCGCCACCAGCGCCGGCGTGGGCACGTAGCCGAAGGAGTTCAGCGGCATGCGGGTGACATCGGCCATCAGCGTGATGCCGCCGCCCGGCCAGACATAGACCGGCGCGCCGCCGCAGCTCACGTAGGTGAGCGCGCGCTGCACCGAGCGGGTGAGCCCCACCGGGTTCTCCGTGACGCCCGAGCGCAGCGAGCCGCCGGCGCCGGCCATGAACAGCACCGAGGTCATCGCCGGTTCGCAGTTCTCCTCGATGCGCGCCACCGAGGGCTGCAGCCGCTCCGGCATCGGCTTTTCCACCGGGGTGAGGCTGTCATCGAGCTCGAAATAGGCCGCGTGCTCGCCGGTGGTGGAGACCATCAGGATGGAGAGGCCGGGCCAGGCGAGCTTGGCGTTGAAGGCGCCCAGGATGTCGAGCGGGTTGGTGAGGTCGGTGCCGCCCCAGCCGGTGCCGGGCTCGGCCACCTGGAAGTAGCGACCCGGGGTGGAGCGGCGGCCGTTGATCTTGATGCCGGTCGGCGCCCAGCCGATCACCTTGCCGGCCTGGTGCTCGGACATCACGCCGGTGATGTGGTCGTCGACCACCACCACCTCATCGACGAGCCCCTTCCACTGCGCGGCGAACATGCCCACCGTGGCCGAGCCGCAGCCCACGCGCATGCGCTCCTCGCGCGCGCCGTTCACCACCGGGGCCTCGCCGGCCTTCACCACCAGCTCCGCGCCGCCGTCGATGGTCAGCTCCACCGCCTCGCCGTTGCACAGTGCCAGCAGCGAGGAGCAGGTCACCCGCCCCTCCTTCTTCGAGCCGCCGGTGAGGTGGTTGACCCCGCCGAGCGAGAGCATCTGGCTGCCGTATTCGGAGGTGGTGACATGGCCGATCACCTCGCCCTCGGCGCGCACCGCGGCGCATTCCGAGCCGAGGTGCCGGTCGGTGTCGATCTTCACCTTGGCACCGCAGTAGGAGAAGATGCCCTCGGTGACCACGGTCACCATGTCCACCCCCTCGACCTGCGAGGAGACGATGAACGGTGCCGGCTTGTAATCCGGGTAGGTGGTGCCGGCGCCGACCGCGGTGATGAAGCTCTCCTGCCCGGGCAGGATGTCGCCATCCCACTCGCGCTCGAGGAAGGGCACGAGATCGCCCGTGCCCGCGCCCGCATCGGCGCGGTTTTCCAGGATGGTCAGCGGGTCGAGCCGCACGAGGGCGCCGCCCTCGTTCGCGTAGCGGTCGCAGGCGCCGGTGCGGCCCTCGGCGATGAAACAGGTCACCGGACAGGCGTCGCAGCGGATCTTGTCGGGCTTGCCTTCGGCTGGCTTCACGGCAGTTGCTCCCTGGTCCACGGCTCGCGGGGAGCGCCCCGAGCCGGCCATTCATTTGTATGCGAACATCTTTCCCCGGCCGCTGTCAACGGTTTCGTGACGGGCTCCGGGGCGGCGCTCAGTCGACGAAGGCGCGCTCCACCACGAACTGCGCGGGCTTGTTGTTGGCGCCCTCCTCCAGCCCGTGCGACAGGCACAGCTCCTTGGTGTCGCGCAGCATGGCCATCGAGCCGCAGATCATCGCGCGGTCCTCCTCCGGGCCCATGCGCGGCAGGCCGAGATCGTCGAACAGCTTGCCGGAGGTGATGAGATCGGTGATGCGGCCCTGGCGGGCGAAGGGCTCGCGCGTGACGGAAGTGTAATGCCTCAGGTGGCCGTTGACGAGTTCGCCCACCAGCGGGTCTTCCATCAGGCTTTGCACCAGTTCCTCGCCGTAGCGCAGCTCGGCCACGGTGCGGCAGGAATGGGTGAGGATGACCTCGTCGAACTTCTCGTAGGTCTCGGGGTCGCGGATCAGGCTGGCGAAGGGGGCGATGCCGGTGCCGGTGGAGAACATCCACAGCCGCTTGCCGGGCAGCAGCGCGTCGTTCACCAGCGTGCCGGTGGCCTTCTTGCGCATCAGCACCGTGTCGCCCGGACGGATCTTCTGCAGGTGCTCGGTGAGCGGGCCGTCGGCCACCTTGATGGAGAAGAACTCCAGTTCCTCGTCCCAGGAGGGGGAGGCGACAGAATAGGCGCGGAACACCGGCTTCTCGGCATTCGGCAGGCCGATCATCACGAACTCGCCGGAGCGGAAGCGGAAGGTCGCCGGCCGGGTGATGCGGAAGCGGAACAGCGAATCGGTATAATGCTCCACCTCGGTGACCGTGAGGGCGAAGCAGCCCGCAGGCACGGCAAAGGGAGAGGGTGCGCCCTGCAGGATGGTGACTTCCGCGACGGGGGCGAGGGGAAGGGCATCGGTCATGGCCGGTCTCCGGTCTGGGGGTCGATTCGCTGAGCCGATTTTCAGCCCAAATTCATTTGTATGCAAACGATATTTGCAGCGCAGCACAAATTCTGGGCCGCGTGGCGCAAGCGCGCTTGACACTCGGCGGCTTCGGGGCTCAGCTTGTTTGTGTGCGAATGACAAAACACGAAGCGCACCCGATCTAGCCAGAAGAGCCAACAGGGGGCCGATCATGCTGTTTCACAGGCCTGAGACGCTGGAGAATGCCATCGGCATCATGCAGGCGGGGCCGGTGCGCCCGCTCGCCGGCGGCACCGATCTTTATCCGGGCCTGCGCGACGGCCCGCCCCCCGCGGCGCTGATCGACCTCTCCCGCATCGCCGGCCTGCGCGGCATCACCCGCGAGGACGGGGGCTGGCGCATCGGCGCCACCACCACCTGGACCGACATCGTGCGCGCCGATCTGCCCGCCCTCTTCGACGGGCTGCGCGCCGCGGCGCGCGAAGTGGGCTCGGTACAGATCCAGAACGCCGGCACCGTGGCCGGCAACATCTGCAACGCCTCCCCCGCCGCCGACGGCGTGCCCGCCCTGCTCACGCTCGATGCCGAGGTCTCGCTCGCCGGGCCCGGCGGCAGCCGCCGCCTGCCGCTCGGCGATTTCATCACCGGCGTGCGGCGCACCGCGCTCGGCGAAGGCGAGATCGTCACCGCCCTGCACGTGCCCGACGCCCCCGGCGGCCGCGGCGCCTTCGTGAAGCTCGGCGCCCGGCGCTACCTGGTGATTTCCATCGCCATGGTCTCGGCGGTTGTGATTCCGGCGCAAGATGGCACCATCGGCGAGGCGCGCATCGCCGTGGGCGCCTGCTCGGCCGTGGCCCGGCGCCTGCCCGGGCTGGAAGCGGCGCTGGCGGGCTGCGCCCCGGAGGGCATCGCCACTGTGGTGGCGGCGGCCGACCTCTCGGCGCTGACGCCGATCGACGATGTTCGCGGCTCGGCCGGCTACCGGCTCGACGCCGTTCGTGAAATCCTCGGCCGCGTGATCGTGGCCGCGCTGGGCAGGGAGGGCTGAGAATGAGCCTCGATCAGGTCACCGACGGCCTCGCCATCAGCTTCGATCTCAACGGCGAGCGCCTCAGCCTCTCCGCGCCGCCGGCCGAGCGCCTCTCCGAGTTCCTGCGCGAACGCGCCGGCGCGCGCGACGTGAAGGTGGGCTGCAACGCCGGCGATTGCGGCGCCTGCACCGTGCTGGTCGACGGGCTGCCGGTGTGCTCCTGCACCACCGCCGCGGCCCAGGTGGAGGGGCGCCGCGTCGAAACCCAGTCCGGCCTCGCCAAGGCCGACCCGGACGGCCAGGCCCTCGTCGCCGCCTTCCAGCGCCACCAGGCGGCGCAATGCGGCATCTGCACGCCGGGCATGATGGTTTCCGCCGTCGCCCTGCTGCGCGAGGTGGCCGAACCCTCCGAGGCGCAGGTGCAGGACGCGCTCGGCGGCGTGCTCTGCCGCTGCACCGGCTACCGCAAGATCATCGACGCGGTGCGCGACGCGAAGGGCTCCGCCAGCGTGGCGCCCGGCGGCGTGGGCACCGCGATGGCCCGGGTCGACGGCCTGCCCAAGGTCACCGGCACGGAGGCCTTCGGCGACGATGTCGCCCCCGCCGGCGCCCTCACCCTGCGGGTGATCCGCAGCCCGCATCACCGCGCGGCCTTCACCTTCGGCGACATCGAGGCCTGGCGGGCGGCGAACGGGCTCGACCTCGTGCTCACCGCCGCCGACGTGCCGGGGGTCAACCGTTTCGGCGTCATCCCCGGCTTCGAGGACCAGCCGGTGATGGCCGAAGGCGAGGCGAAGTTCCGCGGCGAGGCCGTGGCGGCGGTGGTGGGCGCGGGCGAGCGCCTCGCGATGCTCGACCTCGCGGATTTCCCGGTGCGCTGGACCCCCCTGCCCCATGCCCTCACCCCCGAGGAGGGGCTGACCGCCGCCCTGCTCCACGAAGAGCGCGCCGGCAACATCATGTGCCGTGGCCTCGTTCAGCGCGGCGATGCCGAGGCCGCGCTGGCCGGAGCTGCCCATGTCGTGGAGGGCGATTTCTCCACCGGCTTCATCGAGCACGGCTACATCGAGCCCGAGGCCGGTTTCGCCGAGCGGGTGGGCGACCGGATCGAGGTGCATTGCTGCACCCAGGCCCCCTACATGAACCGCGACGCGGTGGCCAAGGTGATGGGCCTCGCGCCCGAGGGCGTGCGCATCGTGCCCACGGCGGTGGGCGGCGGCTTCGGCTCGAAGCTCGACCTCACCACCCAGCCCTTCCTCGCCCTCGCGGCCTGGAAGCTGGGCCGGCCGGTGCGCATGGCCTTCACCCGCACCGAGTCGATCTCCTCCTCCACCAAGCGCCACCCCTCGCAGGTGACCATGCGGCTGGGGGTGAACGCCGACGGCACGCTCGCCGGCGCCGATTTCTTCGGCACCTTCAACACCGGCGCCTACGCGAGCTGGGGGCCCACGGTGGCCAACCGCGTGCCGATCCACGCCTCCGGCCCCTACCGCTTTGCCGATTACCGCGCCCGCTCGGTGGCGGTGCACACCAACTGCACCCCCTCCGGCGCCTTCCGCGGCTTCGGCGTGCCGCAATCGGCGGTGGCGCAGGAGCAGTTGCTCGACATGGCGGCCGAGGCCCTCGGCCTCGACAAGCTCGAGATCCGCCGCCGCAACGCGCTCACCAACGGCGACGAGACCGTGACCGGCCAGGTCTTCGACACCGGCATGGGCATTCTCGACTGTCTCGACGCGCTGAAGCCGCACTGGGACCGGGCGAAGGCCGAGGCAGCGGCCTTCAACGCCGCCGCCATAGGCACGAAGCGCCGCGGCATCGGTGTCGCCTCCGGCTGGTACGGCTGCGGCAACACCTCGATGTCCAACCCCTCCACCATCCGCGCCGGCATCACGGCGGACGGGCGCATCGTGCTCCACCAGGGCGCGGTGGACATCGGCCAGGGCTCGAACACGGTGATCTCCCAGATCTTCGCCACCGCACTCGGCGTGCCGGTGGAGCGCATCGAGCGGGTGAGCCCCGACACCGACCTCACGCCCGACGCCGGCAAGACCTCGGCCAGCCGGCAGACCTTCATCACCGGCAACGCCGCCCGGCTCTGCGGCGAGGCGCTGCGCGCGCAGGTGCTGCGGCTCGGGAATGTCTCCGAGGCGGCGGTGATCGAGATTACCCCCGGCGCCATCCGCCTCACCGACGGCGGGGCCGAGCGCGTGGTGCCGCTCTCCGGCGAGGGCTACGCGCTGGAGGCGACCGAGAGCTACGACCCGCCCACCAAGCCGCTCGACGAAAACGGCCAAGGCGACCCCTACGCGGTCTTCGGCACCACGGCGCAGATGGCCGAACTGGAGGTCGACACCGCGCTCGGCACGGTGAAGCTCCTGAAGATCACCGCCGCGCATGACGTGGGAAAGGCGATCAACCCGCTGCTCGTCGAGGGCCAGGTGGAGGGCGGCGTGGCGCAGGGCATCGGCCTCGCGCTGATGGAGGAGTTCCTGCCCGGGCGCACGGAAAACCTGCATGACTACCTGATCCCGACCATCGGAGACGTGCCGCCCGTCGACACGCTCATCGTCGAGACCGGCGACATGCACGGCCCCTACGGCGCCAAGGGGCTGGGAGAGCATTGCCTCATCCCCACGGCGCCGGCGATCCTCAACGCCATCGCCGACGCCTGCGGCGCCCGGGTGCACCACCTGCCGGCCACGCCCGCCACGGTGCGCGCCGCGATCCTCGCCGCCGCGACGTGACGTGCCGCGCCGCGCGGAGGCTTTTTCGCGCCCCTCGCGAAAAACTTCTGGACGGCGCCAAATTCGTTTGCGTACAAACGATAAAACATCCCAGCGAGTGAGCCCCCGATGCCCGGATCTCCTGCCTCCGCCCTGCCCGACACCCGCCAGAGCCAGGTGGCCGGCATCGACGTGGGCGGCACCTTCACCGACCTCGTGCTCTTCGACGCCGAGGCGCGCTCCGTCCGCCTCGCCAAGGTGCCGACCACGCTGGACAACCAGTCCGGCGGGGTGCTGAACGCGCTCGACGCGGCAGGCGCCGACATCGCCGCGCTCGACCTCATCGTCCACGGCACCACGACGACGACCAACGCCGTGCTGGAGCGCGCGCTCTGCCGCACCGGGCTCATCACCACCGCCGGTTTCCGCGACGTGCTCGAGCTCGGCCGCCGCACCCGCCCCAATGCCTACGGCATGAAGGGCGAGTTCCGCCCGATCATCCCGCGCGACCTGCGCCTCGAGGTGCCCGAGCGGATGGATGCCTCCGGCGCCGCGCTGATCCCGCTCGACGAGGCGGCGCTGCGCGACGCCGTCACCGCGCTGAAGGACGCCGGCTGCGAATCGCTCGTCATCCATTTCCTGCATGCCTATGCGAACCCGGCCCATGAGCTGCGCGCCGCCGAAGTGGCGGCGGAGATCTGGCCCAATGGCAACATCACCATGGGCCATGCGCTGCTCTCGGAGAGCCGGGAGTTCGAGCGCGGGGTGACCGCGGCGGTGAACGCCTCCGTCCAGCCGCTGCTGCGCCGCTACGTGGAGCGCCTCGCCGACCGGCTGGCGAGCCGGGGCTATTCCCACGACGTGCTGGTGATGAACGGCAATGGCGGCATGGTCTCGGCCCGGCGCGTGGCCGACGAGGCGGCGAAGACGGTGATGTCCGGCCCCGCCTCGGGCGTGATGGCCGCGGCCTATACCGGGCGGCGCGCCGGCATTCCCGACCTGCTCACCTACGACATGGGCGGCACCTCGACCGATGTCGCGCTGATCCGCGGCGCGGAACCCGCGGTCTCCAACGAGATCGAGATCGAATACGCCATGCCGATCCACGTGCCGATGGTCGACGTGCGCACCGTGGGCGCGGGCGGCGGCTCCATCGCGCGGGTGAACGCGGCGGGCCTGCTGCAGGTCGGCCCCGAGAGCGCCGGCGCCACCCCCGGGCCGATCTGCTACGGCCGCGGCGGCACGCGCCCCACGATCTCCGACGCGAACCTGCTCCTCGGCCGCCTCAACCCCGCGAAGCTCAACCAGGTGCCCGGCGGCATGGAGGTCGGCGATGTCGCCGCGATCTTCGAGCGCGAGCTCGGCGCGCCGCTGGGCCTCGACGCCACCGGGGCGGCGGCGGCGGTCCTTCGGGTCGCCAATGCCAAGATGGCCGGCGCGGTGCGCATGGTCTCGGTCTCGCTCGGCGAGGACCCGCGCGACTTCGCGCTCTTCGCCTTCGGAGGTGCGGGGCCGCTGCACGCCACCGCCATCGCCCGCGAGCTCGGCGTGCCGCGCGTGCTCGCCCCCTCGCGCCCGGGCATCACCAACGCGCTCGGCTGCGTGGTCGCCGACCTGCGCCACGATTTCGTCAACACGGTGAACCGTCCCCTCGATCTCGCCGACATGGAGGCCGTGCACGCGCTCTTCGACGCGCAGTCCGCCGAGGGCCGCCGCCTGATCGGCAAGGAGGCGGTGAAGATCGACGAGATCCGCGAGATCCGCACCGTGGACATGCAGTTCGTCGGCCAGACCCATGTGCTGCGCGTGGCGGTGGACGGCCCGCGCCCGAGCCGCGAGGAGTTGCAGGCGCGCTTCGAGGAGGCGTATTTCGCCCGCTTCCGCGTGAAACTCCCCGAGATCCGCGCGACGCTGGTCAACGTGAACACCTCCGTCATCGGCCGCCGCCCGGAGATCGACCTCTCGACCCTGATCGACCCCGCCGGCCGCAAGGCCACGCTCGAGGAGGCGCTCACCTCCCGCCGCCCGGTCTGGTTCGACGGCTGGCACGACACCCCGGTCTACTGGCGCGACCACCTGCCGGCGGAGGCGACGATCACCGGCCCCGCGATCATCGAGCAGATGGACACCACCATCATCATCGAGCCCGGCGACACCGCGGCGCAGGACGCCGACGGCAACATCATCATCACCCTGGGAGAGACGGCATGAGCATCGACCCGATCACCCTCTCGGTCATCCAGGCGGGCCTGCAGCAGGTCTGCGACGAGATGGACCTCTCCTTCTCCCGCGCCGCCTTCTCGCCCGTGATCGCCGAGGCGAACGACCGCTCGGACGGGATCTACTCGGCCGTCGACGGCGCGCTGATCGCGCAGGGCGCGCAGGGCCTGCCGGTGTTCGTCGGCACCATGCAGTACTCGACGCGCACGCTGATCGAGATGATCGCGGCCGGCACCGCGGCGGCACCCAAGCCCGGCGACATCTACATCGTGAACGACCCCTATCTCGGCGGCACCCACCTGATGGACGTGCGCTTCGCCATGCCCTTCTACCGCGGGGGCGAGATCTTCTGCTGGCTGTCGAACACCGGCCACTGGCCGGACACGGGCGGCTCGGTGCCCGGCGGCTTCTCGGCCTCGGCGACCTCGGTGGAGCAGGAGGGGCTGCGCCTGCCGCCCGTGCGCCTGTTCAAGGAAGGCGAGATGGACGCCGAGATCTATGCCATCATCTGCTCCAACATCCGCGTGGCCGAGCAGCGCATCGGCGACGTGAAGGCCCAGGCGGCGGCGCTGCTGGTCGGCGCCGAGCGCCTCTCGCGCCTGCTCGACCGCTATGGCGACGCGACCGTGCAGGAGGCGATCGGCGAGCTCAGCACCCGCGCCGCGGGGCAGATGCGCGCCAATCTCGCGCTGATCCCGAAGGGCACCTACCGCTCTGTCGCCTGGGTCGACAGCGACGGCGTGGTGAACGAGCCGCTGAAGATCAACCTCGCCGTCACCGCCCATGGCGACCGGCTGACCTTCGACTTCACCGGCTCCTCGAAGCCCTGCACGGGCCCGATGAACTCGGTGCTGGCGACGACCCTCTCCTCGGTCTACCTCGCCATGCGCCACATCTTCCCCGATGTGCCGATCTCCGCCGGGGCCTTCGAGCCGCTCGAGGTGATCCGCCCCGAGGGCACCTTCCTCGACGCGCAATATCCCCGGCCGGTCTCGGGCTGCGCGGCGGAAGTCTCGCAGCGCATCGCGGAGGCGGTGTTCGCGGCGCTGGTCGAGGCGCTGCCCGACCGGGTGACGGCGGCGCCGGCGGGCTCCTCGGGGAACTTCGCGCTCGGCGGCTCCGACCCCGAGCGCGGGCGCGGCTTCGTGATGTACCAGCTCTCGGGCGGCGGCTATGGCGGCAACTCGGACCATGACGGGCTCTCGAACGGCTGCTCGACCATCGGCATCTCCAAGGCACCGCCGGTGGAGATCATGGAGCAGCAGTTCCCGGTGCTCTACCACCGCTACGCGCTGCGCGAGGGCTCGGGCGGCGCGGGCAAGCATCGCGGCGGCTTCGGGCTCGACTACGAGATCGAGCTGCGCCGGGGCGAGGCGCGGGCGAGCTTCGTGATGGACCACGGCCGCTTCGGCCCGCAGGGCGCGCTCGGCGGCGGAGACGGGGCGCCGAACACGGTGACCGTCTGGCAGGGCGGCGTGGCGCTCACGCCCGAGCATCTCTCCAAGGCGCAGGACATCCCGATGGCGCCGGGCGACCGGGTGCGCGTCGGCACCCCGGGCGGCGGCGGCTACGGCCGGGCGCATGAGCGCGCGCCGGAGCTGGTGGCCGAGGACGTGCGGCTCGGCCGCTACACGAAGCTGCAGGCGCACGACCTCTTCGCCGTGGCGCTCGATGGCGAGGGCCGGGTGGATGCCGCGGCCACCGCGGCGCTGCGCGGGAAGGTGCCGGCCTGAGGGGCCGAGGCCGGGCGGCGCTCTGGCTGCTCCGCCGGAGCCCGGCCGGGGGCTTCGCCTCGGGGGCATCGAGCCCCCTTCGGCGAAGGGCCGGCAGGGCCAGCCGGCGCCCGGGCCCGGTGGCGGACAGACGAACGGCCCGCGGGGAACTCCCCCGCGGGCCGTCTGCTTGTGGCGGGTGGGCAGCCGCCCCGGAGCCGGGCGGATGCGCTCAGGCCCAGCGCTTCGGGAGCGGCGCCGGGCCTGCCCTCAGGGGAGTGTCGCGATGAGTTTCAGCATGCGGGCATAGACCTCGGCCGGGTCGGTGCAGCCGTTGAGCCAGAGGCAATTGTCGGGCTTGCCGGTCTGGCGCAGCCAGTCGACCACGGTCATGCCGGTGGTGAGCTCGCCGGCGCATTCCACGTCGACCGGGCAGAGCTTGCCGGTGAAGAGCTCGGGCCAGAGCAGGGCGGCGACGGCGACCGCGTCATGCAGCGGGCGGCTCTTCGTGCCGTGCTTGGCGTTGCCGTAGATCTCGAAGAAGCGCATCATGCCGCCGCAGGCGCGGCCCGTGAGGGTGCCGAGCGCCTCCAGCGGCTCCGACCAGCCCACCGGCGCGGGCGTTGCATGGGTGCAGTCGAGCGGCACGGCGGTGATCGGCACGCCGGAGCCGAGCACGATGCGCGCCGCCTCGGGGTCGACCATGATGTTGTACTCGGCGGCGGGGCTCATGTTGCCGCCCTCGAAATAGCCGCCGCCCATGAAGACGATGCGGTCGAGCCGCGAGGCGATCTCCGGCGCCCGACGCAGGGCCATCGCGACATTGGTCTGCGGCGCGAGGGCGATCAGCGTCACCTCGCGCTCGGCGCGGGCGATCAGCGTCTCGATGATGAAATCGACCGCGTGACCGGGCTCCGGCGCGCGCTCGGCCGGTGGCCAGTCCCAGCCGTCGATGCCGGTGTCGCCGTGGATCTCGGGCACCGGGCGCGGGGCGCGCACGATCGGCGCCGGGCAGCCGCGGAAGACCGGCACATGGCCGTGGCCGGCGCATTCGAGGATGCGGCGCGCGTTGTCGGCTGTCTGGGTCAGGGGCACGTTGCCCGAGACGGTGGTGAGCCCCAGCACCTCCAGCTCGGGGGAGGCCAGCGCCAGCAGGATGGCGAAGGCATCGTCCTGCCCCGGGTCGGTGTCGATGATGATCGGCGTGGTCATGCTCTGGCTGTCGCTCCCCTGGAACTGGCGTGAAGACTGCGCGATTCGTGTTCAGTTTGCGTGCAAAATTTCCATTCTGCACACCGAATGGACATTATCCTTCGGGTGTGAAGATTTTTCCTGCTGCTCGTTGTGCACCTACTACCCAATCCCGCCGGCCTGTGCAAATATTGTATACTGTATTGAACACTCAGCAGGAGGACATCATGCGAGGCGAGTTCACCAACATTCCGCTGGTCGACCTGTCGGGCCTGGCCGAGGGCGCCAGCGCCGAGGCCCGGGCCGAGACCGTCGAGACGCTGCGCGACGCGCTGACCCGGGTGGGCTTCGCCTATCTCGCCGGCCACGGCATCCCCCGCGAGGCGGTGGAGAACCTGCGCGAGCTGTCGCGGCAGTTCCACGCCCTGCCGGTGGACGAGAAGATGGCGCTGAAGATGAACGAGTTTCATCGCGGCTACATGCCCTTCTCCACCTCCACCATCGTGACCTCCACGGTCGACAAGGTGACCAAGCCGAACCAGAGCGAATCGCTCATGGTGATGCACGAGGTGCCCGAGGACGCCCCCTATGCCGGCGAGCCGCTGCACGGGCCCAACCAGTTTCCCGAGAAGATGCCCGAGCTGCGCGAGGCCGCACTCGACTACATGGAGCGGCTCTCGGCGCTGGGCGAGATGCTCTCCGGCGGGCTGGCCGAGGCGCTGGGCCTGCCGAGGGACTGGTTCCTGCCCCATTTCGACACGCCCACCCTGTTCCTGCGCCTGCTGCACTACCCCGAGCAGAAGGACGAGGAGAACCTGTTCGGCTCCGCGCCGCACACCGACTACGGCTTCGTGACCATCCTCGCGCAGGACGAGGTCGGCGGGCTCGAGGTGCGCAACAAGGACGGCGAGTGGATCCCCGCCCCGCCGATCCCCGACACGTTCGTGATGAACGTCGGCGACATCCTGGCGCGCTGGTCGAACGGGCGTTTCGTCTCCACCCCGCACCGGGTGCGCAACCTCTCCAAGCGCGACCGCTACTCGCAGCCGTTCTTCTACGACCCCTCGATGGACGCCACCGTGGCCTGCCCGGAGGAGTTCGTCGCCGCCGGCGAGACCGCCTATTCCAAGCCGGTGCGCTACGGCGACTACCTGCTGGAGCGGCTGAACAAGAACTACGACTACCGCAAGAAAGCATCCTGAAAACCGATTAGCCAACAGGGAGGCGGCGCGCCGCCCCGACAGTGAGAAGGAAGCATCGATGGTCCCGATGAACCGCAGGAACATGCTGCATGCGCTCGCCGCCCTCATGGGGGCGGGCATGCTGAAGATCCCCTCCGTGGCCGCGGCCACCGAGGAGCTGGTGATCACCACCTACGGCGGCAGCTGGGAGAAATTCTGGCGCGACAGCATGATCCCCGCCTTCACCGAGGCGAGCGGCGAGGCGGTGCGGCTCGATATCGGCCTCGGCCGCACCTACACCACCAACCTGCGCGCCGCCGGCACCGAAAACCCGCCCTACGGCGTGCTGATGACCAACGAGATCTACTCGACGGTGCTGCGCAAGGAAGGCTTCTTCGAGAAGCTCGACCTGGAGAAGGTGCCGAACTACGCCGACCTCTACCCCATCGCCACCCGCGCCTCCGACGGCTGGGCCGCGGTGGGGCTGATCTCGCCCATCGGCATCGGCTATCGCACCGACATGGTCCAGACCCCGCCGACGAAATGGACCGACCTCTGGGACAACCCGGAGTTCCGCGGCCAGATCGGCCTCTACAACATCGTGAACTCGGCCGGGAAGATGTTCCTGATGCTGACCTCGAAGATCTACGGCTCGGGCATCACCGACCTCGACACCGGCTTTGCCAAGCTCGCCGAGCTCGGCCAGGTGGTGCAGACCGATTTCAACATGTCCACGGCCATGGCCACGGGCGAGATCATCGTGGCGCCCTTCGACTTCGGCGAGATCGCCCGCCTGCGCAACCAGGGCCTGCCGGTGGACTGCATCATCCCCGAGGAGGGGCTGATGATGTGGGACCAGACCTTCAACATCTGCGTGAACCAGCCGGCGCGCGATGCCGCCTACAAGTATCTCGACTTCGTGCTCTCGCCCGAGGGCCAGACCCTGCTGATGGAGGAGTTCCTCGTCTCCCCCGTCAACCGCAAGGTCGAGGTGCCCGAGAGCCTCGCGCGTGACGTGCCGGTGAGCGGCGAGGCGATGGAGCAGTTCATCGACTGGGACTGGGACCTCATGAACGCCAACGCGGAAGAGATCGCCCGGCGCTGGAACGAGACCTTCGGCGCCTGACGCCCCTGCCCACGGAGGGCGCCGCGCGGGCTTGCGCGCGGCGCCCTTTCCTGATTTTCCCCAAGCCGCCCGCCGGCCCGGCGCCGGTGCGGCCCAGGTTTTCCGCGCCCCAGGACCCCCGATGACCGAAGTCTCCATCCTCTCCCTCGTCAAACGCTACGGCACGGCGCTCGCCGTGAACGATGTCACGCTGAAGGTGAACCACGGCGAGTTCGTCTCGCTGCTCGGCCCCTCGGGCTGCGGCAAGTCGACCACGCTCAAGTGCATCGCCGGCTTCGAGACCGTGAGCGACGGGCGCATCCTGTTCGACGGCCACGACATCTCCAACCGCGAGCCGGAGGACCGGGACATCGGCATGGTGTTCCAGAGCTACGCGCTGTTCCCGCACATGACGGTGGCGGGAAACCTCGCCTTCGGGCTGGAGATGCGCCGCGTCGCGCGCGACGAGATCAACCGCCGGGTGGCGGACGTGATGGAGCTCGTGCAGCTCTCGCAATACGCCGGCCGCTACCCGCGCGAGCTTTCCGGGGGCCAGCAGCAGCGCGTGGCCCTTGCCCGCGCCCTGGTGATCGAGCCCGCGATCCTGCTGCTCGACGAGCCGCTGGCAAACCTCGACGCCAAGCTGCGCGACGAGATGCGCACCTTCATCCGCGACCTGCAGAAGCGCGTCGGCATCACCACGCTCTACGTCACCCACGACCAGGGCGAGGCGATGACCATGTCCGACCGGGTGGTGGTGATGTTCGACGGCCGCATCGCCCAGGCCGCGGCGCCCGAGGATGTCTACGACCGCCCGGCCTCCGAGGCGGTGGCCCGCTTCGTGGGCAACGCCAACATCCTCACCGGCACGGTGGAGGCCGGGGCCGACGGCGCGCCCGGCCTGCGCTTCGGCTCCGAGGGCACGCTGCTGCGCCTGCCCGCCGCCCTGCCGGCCGGCACCGCCCCGGGCCGCGGCCTGCGGGTGATGGCCCGCCCCGAGCAGGTGCGCCTCACCGCGCCGGGCGCGGGCGACGCCACCGGCACCGTGGTCTCGCATTACTTCAACGGCGGGTTCATCGACTACCGGGTGCGCGTGGGCGCCGACGAGATCATGGTGCACGCCCCCACCGCCGACCGCTTTGCCGACGGCGCCGCCGTGGGCCTCGCCTTCGACGCCGGGCGCCTCTGGCCGCTGGAGGGCGCGGCATGAGCGGCCTCTTCCGGCGCCATTTCCTCATCCTGCCGGCGGCGGCGCTGCTGTTTCTCTTCGTGATGCTGCCTTACGTGAACGTGCTGGTGATGAGCCTGCGCGCGCCGTCGGACTCCACGCCCTACGGCGAAGGCTTCTCCGCCGGCGGCTACGTGAAGCTGTTCTCCGACCCCTATTACTTCGAGGCGCTGGGGCAGACCCTGTGGCTCGGCGTGCTCACCGCCTTCGTGTGCTTCCTGCTCGGCCTGCCCATCGCGCTGCACATCTCGCAGGCCTCGCGGCGCTGGCGCGGGCTGCTCTACGGCATCGTGCTCTCGCCGCTGCTGGTGGGCATCGTGGTGCGCTCCTACGGCTGGACCATCCTGCTGGGCAACACCGGGGTGATCAACGCCACCCTGCGCAACCTCGGGCTCATCGAGCGCCCCCTGCCGCTGATGTACAATTCCTTCGGCATCGTGGTGGCGCTGGCGCATGTGTTCCTGCCCTTCATGGTGCTGCCGGTGCTCGGCGCCCTGCAGGGGCTCGACCCCGCGGTGGGCTCGGCCGCGCGCTCGCTCGGCGCCTCGCGCTTCACCGTGTTCCGGCGCATCACCCTGCCGCTCGCCATGCCGGGCATCCAGTCCGGCGCGATCCTGGTGTTCGTGCTGGCGGTGAGCTCCTACGTCACCCCCGCCCTCGTGGGCGGCATGCGCGTGAAGACCATGACGGTGATGGTGGTCGACGCGCTGATCGACCAGTTCCAGTGGCCCTTCGGCTCGGCGCTGGCCCTCTCGCTCGCGGTCTCGGCCGGGGTGATCGTGCTGGTCTTCGCCCGTCTCACCCGCATGAAATGGAAGTGACCCAGATGCGCCTCGCCTCCGCCCTGCTGGGCCTGTTCCGCCTGCTCGTCTACGTCTTCCTGCTCGCGCCCATCGTGGTGGTGGTGCTGGCCTCGCTCAACGCGGGCAACTTCCTCACCTTCCCGCCGCAGGGCCTGTCGCTGCGCTGGTTCTTCACCTTTCTCGAGAACGAGGTGTTCCTGCGCGCCATCGGCTTCTCGGTGGTGCTCGGCCTCGCGGCCACCGCCGCCTCGCTGGTGATCGGCACCATGGCGGCCCTCTACTACGTGCGCCACGCGAAGCGCCGCGCCGAGAGCGTGCGCATCGCCATCCTGATGCCGCTGATCCTGCCCGAGATCCTCACCGCCATCGCGCTGCTGTTCTTCTTCTACGAGGTCGGCGTGGGCACCGAGTACTACATCGCCCTCTTCACCGGCCATGTGCTCATCACCCTGCCCTTCGTGTTCCTCAACGTGGTCACCTCGCTGCAGGGGATGGACGAGATGTGCGAGCTCGCCGCCCGCTCGCTGGGAGCGAAGCGCTTCACCGCCTTCCGGCGCATCACCCTGCCGCTGGCCAAGCCCGGCATGATCAACGGCGCGCTCTTCGCCTTCATCATCTCCTTTGACACCTTCGGCATTTCCTACATGCTCAAGGGCACCGGCTCCGCGCCGCTGCCCATCCAGCTGTTCGACTACCTGAGGTTCAATTTCACCCCCGAGGCCGCGGCCGTCTCCACCGTCAGCATCATCCTCACCCTCGCGGCGGTGATCCTGGCCGACCGTTTCTTCGGCCTGAAGGTCCAGAGGTTCTGATCCCCGTGTTCTCCGACGCCCCCTCCGCCCCCGCCGGGCCGATCGAGCGCCAGCCCATCGGCTTCGACGTGGCCGGGCGGCTGGAGCGCGAGATCATCCGCGGCGACCTCGCGCCCGGGGCCAAGCTGGTGGAGACCGAGCTCTCCGCCCGCTACGGCGTCTCGCGCTCGCCGCTGCGCGAGGCGCTGCAGATCGTCGAGGCGAGCGGTCTCGTCACCCGCCGGCCGCGCTACGGGGTGCGGGTGGCCGAGCTCTCGGTGGCCAACCTCGACGACATCTCCGTGTGCCGCGTGAGCCTGGAGGCCACCGCCGCCGCCCTGCTCGCCACGGCGCCCGAGCACCGCGCCATCGCCGACGCGCTCGATGCCCACGTGCAGCGCATGCGCGAGACCTTCGCCGCCGGCGACCTTCCCGGCTGTTTCGAGGCCAATGTCCGCCTCACCGACCATATCCACGCAGCCCTGCCGAACCCGGTTCTGCAGAAGCTGCTGGGCCAGCTCAACAAGCCCGCCCTGCGCTACCGCTACTGGGCCTACCAGCGCGCGCCGCAGACCGTGCGCATGCTCATCGGCTCGAACGAGCAGATGATCGGCGCCATCCGCAGCGGCGACGGCCAGAGCGCCGAGACCGTCACCTCCGGCCTGGTCTACGACGCCTGGCGCCAGGTGCGCGCCGCCCTGCTGGAGGCCTGAGGCGGGCCGGGGCCCGGGCCGCCGCCGGCGCCCGCGGCGAGGCCGCCCGCCGGGCGACCGGGAGCGCCCCCGGGGGCGCGCGGCCACGGCATGACTCGCATCGGCGGGGTTTTTGCGCTCTTGTGGTCCGGCCGGTGATCCGGCGCCGCGCCTGCCGCGTATACCCGTGGACGAAGCGGGAGCAGCGCATGCAATCGGCCAGATTGATCGAGCAACCACCGGGATATGCCGTGTCCGACCTCCGGAGCGAACAGGAACAGGCGCGGGCCCTGCGCGAGGCGGAAGCCGCGCGGCTGCGCGCCGAGCACCGCGCCCTCGTGGCCCGCATCGCCGGCGCGCGCGACCGCGCCGCCTTCGCCGCGCTCTTCGCCCATTTCGGCCCGCGGATAAAGGCGCTGATGATCCGCGCCGGTGCCGATCACGCCCAGGCCGACGACCTCGCCCAGGACGTGATGCTCACCGTCTGGCGCAAGATCGACCTCTACCACCCCGCCCGCGGCTCGGTTCAGGGCTGGATCTTCACCATCGCGCGCAACGCCCGCATCGACCGGCTGCGCCGCGGTTCGGCCCGGCCCTACGAGGACGTGGAGGCGCTCGAGCTCGCCTCCGACACCCCCGACGGCGAGGAGGGCGTGCTCTCCTCCGAGATCTGCGAGCACGTGGGCGCCGCCATCGCCACCCTTCCCGACGACCAGAGAACCATCATCGAATACGCCTATGCGCACGACCTGTCACAAACCCAGATCGCCCGGCGGCTGGAGCTGCCGCTTGGCACCGTCAAATCCCGGATGCGCCTCGCCTATGGCAGGCTCAAGGACCGGCTGGAGGAGCTGAGATGAACGTGCTTCATCATCTCGACGACGCCACCATCCTGCGCTACGCGAGCGGCGACCTCGACGAGGCCTTCGCCGTGGTCGTGGCCTCGCATCTCGCCATGTGCCCGGCCTGCCGCCGCGCCGTGCGCCTCGCCGAGGAGCTCGGCGGCAGCCTTCTCGAGGACACGGAGGAAACCGCCCTCGCGCCCCGCGCGCTGGAGCAGGTGCTGGCCCGGCTCGACACGCCGGCCCCCGCCCCACGCCTGGCCGAGGCGGAGCCCGGCGACGTGCCCCAGCCCCTGCGCCGCTACATCGGCCCCCGGCTCGACGACGTGCCCTGGAAGACCGTGGCGCCCGGCATCCGCCGCCACCGCATCCGCACCGGCAGCGCCTCGCCGCTCTACATGCTGCACATCGGCCCGGGCAAGGCGGTGCCCGAGCACGGCCATGGCGGGGCGGAGATGACGCTGATCCTCTCGGGCGCCTACAGCGACGCGCTCGGCCGCTTCGGCCCCGGCGACATCGCCGATCTCGACGAGCACGTGGAGCACCAGCCGCGGGTGGAGCCGGGCGCGCCCTGCATCTGCCTGGTGGCCACCGAGCGCCCCACCCGCTTCAAGGGGCTGGTCAGCCGGCTGCTGCAGCCTCTCGTGGGCATCTGACATGGACGGGACGCGCTGGGGCACGGTCTGGATCACCGGCGCGAGTTCGGGCATCGGCGCCGAGCTCGCCCGGCTCATGGCACCCACGGCCGGGCGCGTGGCGCTCTCCGCCCGCTCGGAGGAGAAGCTCGCCGCCCTCGCCGCCACGGCACCCGCGCTCGAGGCCCGGCCCCTCGACATCACCGACCGCGCCGCCGTCGCCGCCTGCGTCGCGGCGCTGGAGGCGGAGGGGCCCGTCGACCTCGCGGTGCTGAATGCCGGAACATGGGCGCTGATGGATGTCGAGGCGCTCGATGCGGAGGCGATCCGCCGCGGGATGGAGGTGAACTACCTCGGCGTGGTGAACGCGGTGGAGGCGCTGCTGCCCCCCATGCTGGCGCGCGGGGCGGGGCACATCGCCATCACCGCCTCGGTGGCGGGCTACCGGGGGTTGCCCAAGGCGATCGCCTACGGCCCGACAAAGGCGGCGCTGATCAATCTCGCCGAGACCCTGCGCTGCGAGCTCGCCCCCCGCGGCATCAGGGTAACGGTGATCTGCCCCGGCTTCGTCGACACGCCGATGACGCGCGACAACCCGTTTCCCATGCCCTCCATCGTCACCGCGGAGGAGGCCGCGCGCGAGATCCTCGGCGGCCTCGAGCGCGGCGCCTGGAAGATCACCTTTCCGCGCGGCTTCGCCCGGGTGATGGCCCTGCTCCGCATCCTCCCCGACGCGCTCTACTTCCGCGCCATCCGCCGCTTCGTCATGAAGCAGAAGCGCTGACCGTCCCGCCGCGCGGCACGCGCGGCCCGGCCCAAACCGCAGGAGACCCGCCCCGCAGGGGCGGGTCGACGAAGGACGGGAGGACTCCCCCCCACCCTCGCGAGGCCTGTCGGCCGGGGCCCTCCCGCGATGCGCCCACCTGCCGGTGACCGCACCCTTGGGCCGGGCCGGGTGCTGCGCACCCGGCGCCCGCGCCCGTGCCCCGGCGTGGGTTCGCAAACAGGCACGGCCCCGGCGCACCCGCCTGCAGGAAGCCGGCCGCCAGATCCTTGATCAGGCCCCTTCCATGGCCAGGCTCTCGATGCCCCGACGAGATGCACGCGGTTGCTTGCCGAGAGCGTCTGGGCGATGCGGCCGAACGTCACCGTCCCGACGCGGTCACCGGGCAAGGCGCAAAGGAGCGCACGCCTCGCTCCCCCGTCTGCGTCCGGTCTTTTGCCTCGTGTCCATGACGGATGACCCGCGCACCCGCTGCAGCAGGCGGCGATGGTCCCGCAACCTGCAAAGTCCTCTCCTGAGGACAAGAAGCGCACCGCGAATTCACCTGTTTCGCCCGGGCGATCAGCCCGGGCCGCGCCCGACGCTCCCCCCGGGAGGGCGCGATGGCGATGTCACCCGCCGCACAATCCTGGCCCCGGGACTTTAACGATAAACCGCCGACCGCGGGCGCTGCTGCGCCCACCCAGGGTCGGGCGCGTCCCTCGCCCCCTGTGTTCGGGCTCGCGTTCGCAAGGCACGCACCTGCCGCCTCCATGTCCGATCGGTGAAGTCGGGCCGCCGCTCCGCACGGCGGAGCGGCACGGCCCAACGCGGAGGCGACATTCGCGCGCAGCGCGGGTGTCAACGGAGAGGCGGGAGGCCTCCGGCATGTCGGATCGCTGGCGGAAAGGCGCACGGTGCCGGTGACATGGGCTGCGCACGGCAGGGCATCGCGGGTCTCCGCCGGCGGCTGTCCCCTGCGCGCCCCCTCAGGCCGGGGCCTTGCGCAGGCGGTAGAGGCCCACGTCGATGAGCCCGTCCTCGAAGCCCGCCTCGCAATAGGCGAGGTAGTAGCGCCAGCGGCGGCGGAAGCCCTCGTCGAAGCCGAGCTCGGCGATGCGCGGCCAGGCCTCCTCGAAGCGGTGGCGCCAGTCGGCAAGGGTGCGGGCGTAGGAGGCGCCGAAGCATTCCACGTGGTCGAGGGTGAGGCCCGCGCGCGCGCCCTGCTCGCGGATCACCTGCCGGGTGGGCAGCATGCCGCCGGGGAACACGTGGCGCTGGATGAAATCGGCCGAGCGGCGGTAGCGCTCGAAATGCGCCTCGTCGATGGTGATCGCCTGGATCACCGCCGAGCCGCCCTGGCGCAGGCGCTCGCCCAGCACGCGGAAATACTGCGGCCAGTAGGCCTCGCCCACCGCCTCGATCATCTCGATGGAGACGATCCGATCGTAGAGCCCGCCGGTGTCGCGGTAATCCTCGAGGCGGAAATCGCAGCGCGCGGCGAGGCCGGCGGCCTCCGCCTTCTCGCGCGCGAAGGCGAGCTGCTCGTGCGACAGGGTGAGGCCGGTGACCCGGGTCTCGCCCGTGGCCGCCGCCATGCAGGCGAGCGCGCCCCAGCCGGAGCCGATCTCCAGCACCTCCGCCGCGCGGTCCTGCCGCAGGTCGAGCAGGGCGACGATGCGGGCCAGCTTCTCGCGCTGCGCCTCTTCGAGCGTGCTGCCGGCGTCGGGGTAGATGGCGGAGGAATAGACCATCTCGCCGTCGAGCCAGGCGCGGAAGAAGGCGTTGCCGAGGTCGTAATGCTCCATGATGTTGCGCTTGCTGCCCGAGCGCGAGTTGCGCCGCATCAGGTGGGCCAGCCGGTCGAGCCCGCGCACCCGGAAGAAGCGCCGGCCGGAGCGGGCGAGGTTGTCGCGGTTGCGCAGGAAGAAGCGGAACAGGGCGGTGAGGTCGGAACACTCCACGTCGCGGTCCATGTAGGCCTCGGCGAAGCCGATGGCGCCGGAGCGCAGGCCGGCGCGCAGCACCCGGAAGTTGCGCAGCTTCAGCACCGGCTCGGCGGCGTCGCCCGCGCGACCGAAGCGCAGGCGGGTGCCGCCGGGCAGCTCGACCACCAGCGCGCCCTGCGGCTCCCAGTCGAGCACGCGGCGGGCGATGCGCAGCACCAGCGCCTCCAGCGGCGAGGGACGGCGCGCGGTGCCTTCGGTCCCTGTCCGGGGGGTCAGTTCGGTGAGCATGCCTCGGCCTCCTGCACTGCGGTCGGCGCCCCCTGTCTGATCGGCACCCCGTGGCTGACCGCCGATACCGGGCCCCGGGGGCGGGGCTTCAGCCGCAGCCCCTTCGCCCAGAGCCGCAGCGCCTCGTAATGGATGCCGGTCATCACCTTCGCGGTCAACCACCCCGTTCGTAGCAGGGCGCCGAGCAGGGCCCGGTCGGTGAGCGGCCGGCCGCGCGCGGCGAAATGCGCCTTCAGGAGCGGCCCGCCCGCATCGCGCAGCGCCACGCCGAGGCCGAGCTGCTCACCCGGCGTGGTGAGGTTGAAGCTGTAGGCGCCCGAGACATCGTTGAAGGGCGAGACGTAGAGCGCCTTGTCGCAGGTCTGGTGCACATGGCCCTTCGCATCGGGGCGGGCGGGCAGCACGTAGGTGCGGCGCTGGCCGAAGGTGTTGTTCACCTCGTAGACCATCAGGCAGATGCGCCCGCCGGCGTCGTAGCCGTAATAGACCGTCACCGGGTTGAACACATAGCCCAGCACGCGCGGGTAGCACAGCATCTCGAAGCGGCGCACCAGCCCGCCGCCGGGGCTGGCGGCGGCGAGGCGGAACAGCCAGTCGCCGATCGGGCCGCCGTCGCCATGATCGGCGTCGCGGATCTCGAGCAGGTTGCGCCGGTTGTGCGACAGGATGCGGTGGCGCGCCCCGAGGCCGCCCAGCTCGCCCACGTCCACCAGCAGCGCGAAGACCCGGTAGCGCAGCGCGTGGGTGACAGGGCGCAGGCGCGTGTGGCGCACCTCGCCCTCGTAGATCATGTCGGGCATCATACCGCCGTTTCCATTCTTGCCGCAGGGGCAAGGGTGATGCGGCCGGAAGGGTTTTCAACCTGCCAGGGCCGGGTGACACCGCCCAGCTCCTCCGCCACCGCGAGGCCGCTCTGCAGCCCGTCCTCGTGGAAGCCGTGCCCGGCGTAGGAGCCGCAGAACCAGGTGCGCCGCGGGCCCTGCAGCGCCCAGAGCCGGCGCTGTGCCGCGAGCGCGCCGGCGTCGAACACCGGGTGGCGGTAGGTGAAGCGCGCGTCCACCGCCTTGGGGTGGATCTCCTCCCAGGGGTTGAGGGTGACGAAATGCTCCACCGGGCTCGCCAGCCCCTGCAGGCGGTTCATCCAGTAGGTGACGCAGAGCCCCTCGCCCCTGCCGCCGCGGGCCATGTAGTTCCACGACGACCACAGCCGCCGGCGCTTCGGCATCCAGCGCGCGTCGCGGTGCAGCACGGCGGTGTTGTCCTGGTAGGAGAAGGCGCCGAGCACCTCGCGCTCGCGCGCATCCGGCGCGTCGATCAGGCCCAGCGCCTGGTCGGCATGGGTGGCGAGCACGGCGTGGTCGAAGGGCCGCTCGGTGCCGCGCCCGTCGGTCACGTGGACGAAGCCGGGGTGGCGCACCACCCGGTTCACCGCGTTGCCCGGCTGCAGCTCGATGCCCCGGCCGGCGAGCAGCCGGTTCACGTATTCCCGGCTGCCGCCGCACACGGTGCGCCAGGCCGGCCGGTCGCGGAACCGCAGCAGGCCGTGGTTGCCGTAGAAATCGATGAAGCTGCGGGCCGGGAAGTCGAGCATGCCGGCGGCGGAGGTCGACCAGATGGCCGCCCCCATCGGCAGGATATGGCGGTTCACGAAGCCCTCGCCATAGCCCTCCCGCGCGAGGAAGGCGCCCAGCGGCGTGTCTTCCGGACAGGCCTGCACGCGGGCCTGCGCGGTGCGGAAGAAGCGCCTCACGTCGCGCAGCAGGCGCCAGTGGTCGGGGCGGAACAGGTTTGCCGGCTGGCCGAAGAAGCCGCCCGCGCCGGAGCCCGCGTATTCGTAGCGCCCCCCGTCGGCGGAGAAGGCGAAGCTCATCTGCGTGGCCCGGCTCTCCACCCCCAGCCGGCCGAAGAGCGCGGTGAGATTGGGGTAGTTGAGCTCGTTGAACACGATGAAGCCCGTGTCCACCGGCACCGGGCCGGCGGGGGTATCCACGTCGACGGTGTTGGCGTGGCCGCCGAGGCGGCCCTCGGTCTCGTAGAGCGTCACCTGATGGCGCTGCGCCAGCAGCCAGGCCGCCGAGAGGCCGGAGATGCCCGAGCCGATCACCGCGATCTTGAGAGGATTCATGCTTTGCTCCGAACGCGTTCCCATGAACGGACTACGCGGGGCGGGGCATTTCGGATCACGGCCGCGGCGGGAAATCGCCTGCCGCGGTGATCCGCCGCGCGCAGGCCTGCGTATTGCGCAGCGACATCCCCCGCCCCGGCGGGCCCGACCCGACAGGAAAGCCATGGCCCAGTATTCGATTGCCTATCTCGTGACCGCCGTCGTGTTCTTCGCCATCGACTATGTCTGGCTGTCGCGCATCGCCACCGGGCTCTACATGCAGGAGATCGGGGCGCTGATGCGCGAGCGGCCGAACCTCGCCGCCGCCGCCGGCTTCTACCTCGTCTACGTGGTGGGGGTGGTGTATTTCGCCGTGGCCCCGGCGCTGGCCGAGGCTGCGGCCGCACAGGCGCTGCTGCGCGGCGCGCTCTTCGGCTTCTTCGCCTATGCCACCTACGACATGACCAACTACGCCACCCTGCGCGACTGGCCGGTGAAGATCGTGGTGATCGACATCGCCTGGGGCACCGCGCTCACCGGGGTCTCGGCGCTGGCGGGCTACTGGGGCACCCGGGCGCTCGGCGCCGGCTGAGCCCCCCGCGCCGGCCCGCTCAGGCCGGCTCGGCCGGGGCCCGCACCCGGGCGAGCAGCAGGCTCACCATCGCCTCGTGCAGCCGGGCGCTGAGCTCCGGGCGGGGCGGCAGGTCGCGGCGCAGGCCCACGCCGTCGAAGATCAGCATCAGCATGTAGGAGATCGCCTCCGGGCTCACGCCCGCGCGGCCGAAATCTCCCACCTGGTTTAGGATCTCCAGGATCCGCCCCTCCGCCCAGCGCAGCAGGTCGGAGGTATAGCCGTCCGGTGGGCCGGTGACCGAGACCGCCTGCACGAGGGCGCGGGTGTAGCCGTCGGGGTCGGCGGGGATGTCCTCGAGGATGCCGCGCACGAGGCAGCGGAGCTTCGCCTCCGCCCCTTCCTCGGCCGCCACGCGGGCCTCCAGCGCGCTCACCTGCTCCTTCAGCCAGGGCTCGTAGATCTCCAGCATGATGGCGAGCTTGGAAGGGTAGTAGACGTAGAGGTTCGACGTCGACATGCCCCCGGTGCGGGCGATCCGGCTCATCGTGGTGGCGGCGTAGCCGTCACGGGTGAACAGCTCGGTCGCCGCCGCGAGTATCGCCTTGCGCACATCATCACTCTTCGGGCGCATGCTCCGCCTCCGTCTGCTCGGTTCCTCGAGCGGGTGCTATGGCATGAAATTTTACCGAACGCCATTCGCTATTGACAGACTCGCGGGTCGGTCACAAAACTGAATCACGTTCGCTAAAGCGCCGCAAAGGTGCCTCCATCCAACGAGAACTCCCGGCCCGGAAAGCCTTTTTCCGGGAACGGGACAGGATTGCCAGCCAACAGGGAAACCAAGAATGAAACCTGCATTCCGCACGATCGCCGCCCTGGCGCTCGCCGCCGCATGGGCCGTCCCGGGCCTCGCGGCAGACCCGGTGCGCATCGGGGTGGGCATCGCCCGCACCGGCCCCATCGCCCCCGCCGCCGCGCCGCAGCTCCAGGCCTACGAGCTCTGGGTCGACCAGGTGAACGCCGCCGGCGGGCTCGACGTGAAGGGCGAGAAGCGGCCCGTCGAGCTGGTGGTCTACGACGACCAGTCCAACTTCGCCAATGAGGCCGGCATCTACGAGAAGCTCATCACCGACGACAAGGTCGACCTGCTGCTCTCGCCGCATTCCACCCCGGCGCATTTCGCCATCGTGGGCGTGCTGGAGCGCTACGGCTTCCCGGTGGTGGGCTCCACCGCCGCCTCGGTGCAGCTCAAGGAGCTGGAGCCGGGCAACATCTGGTTCCCCACCTCCGCCTTCGCCGACACGATGGCGCCGGAGTTCGCGAAGCTGCTCAAGGCGCAGGGCGTGAAGACCGTGGGCCTCGCCATGCAGCAGTCGCCCTTCCCGCAGGAAGTGGCGAAATACTTCCGCCCGGCGCTGGAGGAGGCCGGCATCGAGATCGTGGCCGACGAGGAATACGCGATGAGCGCGAAGGACCTCACCTCGGTGGTCTCGGCCATCAAGGCGGCACAGCCCGACGCGGCCGTCATCCTCGACCTGCCGCCCGACGGCGTGCTCTACATGCGCGCCGCGCGCGAGCAGGGGCTCGACGTGCCCTACCAGTTCATGCTGCTCGGCCCCTCGGCGGATTTCTTCAAGAAGATGTTCGGCCCCGCGCTCGACGGCATGATGACCATCGGCCACTGGACGCCCTACAAGGCCGAATGGCCCCGGGCGATGCCCTTCTTCGAGGCCTATACCGCGCGCTTCGGCGAGGAGCCGGACTATCTCGATGTCGCCCTGTCCTGGATGTCGGTGGAGATCCTGCAGCAGGCGGTGGCGCAGGCCGGGCTCGACCATGACGCCCTGCGCGAGGCGATCTCCTCGATGACCTTCGACACCATCAACGGCCCGGTGCGCTTCGAGGGGGTGGAGAATGTCGAGACCCCGGTGATGTTCCTGCAGATCCAGGACGGCAAGACCCAGGTGGTCTGGCCCGAGGCCGAGGCCTCCGCCCCGGTGGCGAAGATCTCCGCACCGGCGGACTGACCCCCGCCCCGAGGCCGGCCGGGGCCGCCCCACGCGCGCGCCCCGGCCTTACCGCACTCCTTGATCCGGAGGTCCCGCATGGATCAGATATTCTCGATGCAGCTGCTCATCGCGGCGCTGGTGCTGTCCTCTATCTACGTGCTCGTGGCGCTGGGGCTGAACCTCGTCTACGGCACGATGCGCCTGCTCAACGTGGCGCATGGCGAGCTGATGATGATCGGCGGCTACGTGGCCTACTGGGCCTTCGCCCTCACCGGCACCGGCGCGCTGGTCTCGATGTTCGCCGCCGTGGCGCTCACCGCCGGGCTGGGGGGCGCCTTCTACCTCGCCGTGTTCCGCCCGCTGTCGCGCCGCGCGGCGCTGGCCGCCCGGCTGGAACAGAACTCGATGATCATCTTCTTCGGCGTCTCGATCGTCATCCAGAACCTGATGTCGCTCGCCTTCGCCGCCGACCCGCGCTCCTACGACTATCTCGACACGCTCATCGACCTCGGCGGCGGCCGGGTGGAGCTGAACCGGCTGGTGATCCTCGGCGTGGGCACGGCCGTCACGCTCGCCTGCGTGGGCTTCTTCCGCTTCCACCGCCTCGGCCTCGCCGCCCGCGCGCTGATCCAGAACCGCGACGCGGCGGCGCTGATCGGCATCGACGCCGACCGCATCAACCTCATGGTGTTCTGCCTCGGCTTCGGCCTCGCCGGGCTCGCCGGCGCGCTGGTGAGCATGACGGAGGAGATCACCCCCTTCGGCGGCTTCCCCTACACCATCGCGGCCTTCATCGTGATCATCCTCGGGGGGCTGGGAAACCTCGCCGGCGGCATCCTGGGCGGCATCCTCCTCGCCTTCATCGAGATCTACGGCGCGGCGCTCACCTCCTCCGCCTACCGCTCGATCCTGATCTACGGCGTGTTCATCGCCATCCTGTCGCTGCGCCCGCAGGGGCTGATGGGCCGGAGGCTGGCATGAGCGCGGAAGCCGATACCCGCCCCGCCCCGCGCGCCCTGCCCGCAGGCCTCGCGCCGGTCGCACTGCTCGCCCTCCTCGGCCTGCTCGCCGCCCTGCCCGCCCTCGCCGGGGCCTACTGGCTGTCGGTGGCGCTGCAGCTCCTCTCCATGGTGGCGCTCACCCAGAGCTGGGTCGCCTTCTCCGGCATGACCGGCTACGCCTCGCTCGGCTATGCCGCCTTCTACGGGCTCGGCGCCTACGTGATGGCGGTGTTCTGGCGCGACATCCCGCTCTGGGGGCTGCTGCCGCTGGCGGGCCTCGCCTCCGGCGCGCTGGCGCTGGTGGTCGGCTACGTGGCGCTGCGGGTGCGGGGGCCGTATTTCGTCATCCTCACGCTGGGCATCGCCGAGTTCGTGAAATTCGTGGTGATCGCGCTCGAGGCCGCCTCCGGCTCCAGCGGGCGGCTGCTGTTCGGCGGGCCCTCGCCGGCGGCGCTCTACTGGATCATGCTCGGCCTCGCGGTGGCGGCGACGCTGCTCACCCGGGCCATCGGGCGCTCGCGCTTCGGCATCGGCCTGCGCACCATCCGCGAGGACGAGACCGCCGCCGTCACCATCGGCGTGCCGGCCACCCGGCTGAAGACCCTGGCCTTCACCCTCTCCGCCCTCATCCCCGGCATGGTGGGCGCGGTCTGGGTGCTGCGCGCCACCTATTTCGAGCCGATGCAGATGTTCAGCCCCGCCACCTCCTTCTCCATCATCACCATGGCGATCATCGGCGGCTCGGACCGGGCCTCCGGCGCGGTGCTCGGCGCGGTGTTCGTGGGGCTGCTCTCCGAGCTGCTCTGGTCCACCGCGCCGCAGCTCTACCTCGTCATCCTCGGGGTGCTGCTGGTGGGCTTCGTGCTCTTCGTGCCGGAGGGGCTCTCGGGCCGGCTCGCGGCCCTCGCGGGGAGGGCGCGCGCATGAGCCTGCTCTCCGTCCGCAATGTCACCCGGCGCTTCGGCGGCATCCTCGCCGTGTCCGACGTGAGCTTCGATGTCGGCCGGGGCGAGATCCTCGGGCTGATGGGCGCGAACGGCGCCGGCAAGACCACGCTCATGTCGATGCTGGCCGGAAACGTGGCGCCCTCCTCCGGCGAGATCCTGCTCGAGGGCCGGCGCATCCACGGGCTGCCGCCCGAGCGGGTGAACCGGCTGGGCGTGGCCCGCACCTTCCAGATCGTGCGGCCCTTCGCCGGCATGAGCGTGGCGGAGAATGTCGCGGCGGCCGCACTTTACGGCGGCGGCCGCCTCGCCTCGCCCGCCGAGGCGCGCAGGGTGGCACTCGACATCCTCGCCGCCACCGGGCTGGCGGACCGCGCCGAGCGCCCGGCCGGCGCGCTCAACCTCGCGGGGCGCAAGCGGCTGGAGGTGGCGCGCGCGCTGGCCACCCGGCCGAAGCTGCTGCTGCTCGACGAGGTGCTCGCCGGGCTCAACGCCAGCGAGGCGGAGGACGCGCTCGGGCTCATCCGCCGCCTGCGCGCCGAGCACGACCTCACCATCATCATCATCGAGCACGTGATGAAGGCGCTGATGCGCCTGTCGGACCGCATCGTGGTGCTGCACGACGGCCACAAGGTGACCGAGGGCGCGCCCGCGGCCGTGGCGGCCGACCCGCGCGTGATCGAGGCCTACCTGGGGAAGAGCAAATATGTCCAGCCTGCTTGAGATCGCCGGGCTCGACGCCGGCTACGGCGAGGTGGGCGTGCTGCACGCCGTCTCGCTCAGCGTGCCCGAGGGCGGCATCACCGCGGTCATCGGCTCCAACGGTGCGGGCAAGACCACGCTGATGCGCGCCGCCTCCGGGCTGGTGGCACCGCGCGCCGGCAGCATCCGCTTTGCAGGCAGCGAGGTGGGCGCCCTGCCCGCCCACCGCCGGGTGGAGCTCGGCCTCGCGCTGGTGCCCGAGGGGCGGATGGTGTTCCCCGAGCTCACCGTGCACGAAACCCTCACCATCGGCGGCTATGCCCGCCGGGCCCGGGCCGGGGCGGCGGCGCGCATCGATGAGATGTACGCGCTCTTCCCCCGGCTGGCGGAGCGGCGGCACGCGCAGGGCGGCGCGCTCTCGGGCGGCGAACAGCAGATGCTCGCGCTTGCCCGCGGGCTGATGAGCCGGCCCCGGCTGCTGCTGCTCGACGAGCCCTCGCTCGGCCTTTCGCCGGTGATGGCGGAGGAGGTGATGGACGCGGTGCTGCGCATCCGCGAGGCCGGCACCACCATCTGCCTCGTTGAGCAGAACGTGTATTCCGCCCTCGCCGTGGCCGACCGCGCCTACGTGATGGAGGAGGGCCGCGTGGTGAAATCCGGCACCGGCGCGGCCCTGCTCACCGATGACAGCATCCGCGAAAGCTACCTCGGGATGTAGGAGCCCCGCCCCCCCGTTTTTACCGCCGGCCCCCGGGCCGGCCCACCCCCGCGCTTCCGCCCCCCGGCGGGAGACGGAGCCCTGCACCCGCACGACAGGGCAGACCCAGCAGAGGAGAGACCCGAAGATGACCACCGACACGACAGACGCCGGCACCCGCCCGGCCGCGAAGCCGAAATACTTCACCCCCCGCCGCATCGGCCACGTGAACCTCTGGGTGGAGGACCTCCAGACCTCGGAGGATTTCTACAACCAGTTCTGCGGCCTGAACGTGGAGTTCACCGAGCCCGACCTGATCGCCACCTTCCTCGGCACCGGCCACACGCCGCATGACCTCGGGATGATGGAAACCACCAAGGGCAAGGACCGCTACGGCAAGAACGGCCTGCTGCAGCTGCCCGGCACCATCGGCCTCGCACCCGGGCTCAACCACCTCGCCTGGGAGCTGGAGAACGAGAAGGACCTCGTCGACGCCTTCCGCGCCCTGAAGGCCGACGGCATCGACACCGACATGACCGTCGACCACCAGGTGGCGCATTCGGTCTACATCTTCGACCCCGACGGCAACTACAACGAGTATTACTGCGACACGATCAAGGACTGGCGCTCGGTGCTCTCGGGCCCGCAGGAGCTCATCACCTCCGCCTGGGACCCGCTCACCGCCGAGGGCTTCACCGACAGCCGCTACGACGAGAACCCGGTGCTGCGCTATGTCGAGACCGCCTTCGTCCACCCCCAGCGCCTCACCCACGCGGTGCTGCACACCGCGCAGCTTCCCGCGCTCGAGGATTTCTACTGCCGCATCGGCGGCATGCGCGTGGCCTCGCGGCAGAAGGACGGCGGGCGCGAGGTGATCTACCTCGCCAGCGCGCTGCCCAACTACCTCTACAACCTCGTGATCGTCTCCGGCCCGGAGGCGCGGTTCGGCAATTCCGGCTTCGAGCTGAAGAGCGAGGAGAAGCTGCAGGAGGCGGTGGACAAGCTGAAGGGTGCCGGCATCGCCATCGAGGCCGAGGTCGACCTGCCCTGGAAGCGCGCCTTCTACCTGCGCGACCCCGACGGCCTGCTCTCCGAGTATTACGTGCGCCGGCCGGTGGACATCGACGTGACGCAGCGCGGCACCGTCCCCCTCGAGTTCGCGGTCTGAGGGGGCGGTCATGGCACTGAGTGCAGCAATCGCCGGCGGCGGGCTCGGGGGGCTCGCCGCCGCCACCGCCCTCGCCTTGCGCGGCTGGGAGGTGACGGTGCTCGAACGCCAGCCCGCCCTGCGGGCCTCCGGCTCGGGCATCTACATCTGGGAGAACGGGCTGAAGGTGCTCGGCGCCCTCGGCGCGGCCGAGGCGGTGCTGGCCGAACCCTTCCGCGGCCTCGCCTTCGAGCAGCGCGACAGCACCAACGCGGTGATCGACCCCGGCCCCCTGCCGGCGGACAAGCGCCTCGTCACCGTGCCGCGCAGCGTGCTGCTCGGCGCGCTGCGCGACGCGGCCCTGGCCGCCGGGGTGACGGTGCGCACCGGCGCGGAAGTCACCGGGGCCAGCGCCCACGGCAAGCTCGCCCTCGCCTCCGGCGAGACGGTGCGCGCCGATCTCGTGGTGGGGGCGGACGGGGTGTGGTCGATGTGCCGCCGCGCGCTGGGGCTCGAGCTGAGCCACGAGCAGACCGTGGAAGGCGCCCTGCGCACCCTCGTCCCCGGCACCCAGGCCGATCTCGGCGAGGATGGCCGGGACCGCTACATCGAGAACTGGAACGGCACCCGCCGGCTGCTCATCACCCCGATCTCGCGATCGGAGATCTATCTCGCCCTCACCTGCCCGGGCTCGGACAGCGCGGGGCGGCAGATCCCGGTCGACATCGCCTCCTGGGCCGCGAGCTTCCCGCACTGGGCGCACCTGATCGGGCGCATCGGGCCGGAGGTGAGCTGGGGGCTCTACTCCACCATCCGGGTGAAGAGCTGGTCGGCCGGGCGCGCGGCGCTGATCGGCGATGCGGCGCATGCCCAGCCGCCCAACCTCGGCCAGGGCGGCGGCATGGCGATGCAGAACGGCCTCGCCCTCGCCTGCCACCTCGAAGGCGTGCGCGACGCGCGCGACATCCCCGCCGCCCTCGCCGCCTGGGAGGCGGCGGAGCGCGAACTGGTCGACCATTGCCAGAAGTGGTCCTGCCTCTACGGCGAGGCCACCTTCCTGCCCGACGCGGTGCGCGCCCGGGTGGTGGCCGCGGCGATGGCCGACCCCTGGGTGCAGGGCCAGGTGGCCCGGGCGGCAAACAGCACCCCCACAGGCACCGGCCCGGAAACCGACCCGCCCCTCGCCCCGGCGCGGGCGGAGGCAGAGACCGCCTGACCCCTTCCCGGTCCCCGCCGCGGCGGGGCCGGGCGCCCCCGCGCTCCCGCCGATGGTGCCGGGCATGCCGCCTCCGGATTGCCGGCATGGCGGCCATGCATGGAAATGATTTGAATGCCAATCATTTCCATGTAAATCACTCCGGCATGACCCGATCCGCCACCACCCGCTTCCGTTTCGGCGTGCTGTTCGTTGGTGTCGCGCGCCGCTGGCGCCGCGCGCTGGACGAGCGCATCGCCTGCACCGGCCTGACCGACGCCACCTGGACACCGCTCGTGCACCTGCACCGCTCCGGCGGCGGCATCAGCCAGAAGGAGCTCGCCGCCCTGGTGGGCATCGACGGCTCGAGCCTGGTGCGCCTGCTCGACATCCTGTGCCGCGACGGGCTCGTCGAACGCCAGCCCGACCCCGACGACCGCCGCGCCCGGCGGCTCTTGCTCACCCCCGCCGGCCACGCCGCCGTGGCGGAGCTGCGCACCGTGCTCGAGGTGGCCGAGGCCGAGATGCTGGCCGATGTCGACGATGCCGAGCTCGACGCCATGATGTCGGCGCTCGAGCGCATCGACACCCGCCTGCAACTGCTGCGCGCCGCCCCCGGCCCCGACTCGGGCACGGGCACGGGCGCCGATGCAGGGACAGACACGGGCCCGAGCTCGGACACGAGCTCCGGCACCGGCCCAGACGGTGACACGCAGCCGGAGGCGGCCGCGCCCATGCCCCGCACCGCCGCGAGGCCGGGCCGATGACCCTCGCCTCCCTCGGCTTCGACCGGCCCCGGCTGGGGTTCGCGCTGCGCACCGCGCTCGGCGCCTGCATCGCGCTGTGGATCGCCTGGGCGCTGGGGCTGGAGCACCCGCAATGGGCGGGGATGACGGTCTGGGCCACCTCGCAGCCCATGCGCGGGCAGTTGCTGGAGAAGGGGCTGTTCCGCGTCGCCGGCACGGTGCTGGGCACGCTCGCGGGCATCGCGCTGGTGGCGGGGGCGGCCGGCAGCCCGCTGGTGCTGGTGCTGGGGCTCGCCGCCTGGATCGGTTTCTGCGCCGGGCTGGGCAACCTGCTGCGCAGCTTCACCTCCTACGGGGTGATGCTGGCCGGCTACACCGCGGCCATGGTCTCGCTGCTGGACACGGCCTATCCCGGGCACATGCTCGCGCTCGGGGCCGACCGCATGCTCACCGTGCTCACGGGGGTGCTCGTGGCGCTCGCCATCGGCTGGCTCTTCGCCGGCCGGGCGGCGGAGGACGTGCTGGCCGGCCGGATGCGCCGCCTTACCACCCGGCTGCTGCAGCACCTGGCAAGGCCCGGCGGCGCCGGGGCCGCCACGGCGCGCGAGCTTCTCGCCGAGATGGCCGCTCTCGAGGAGGCGCTCGACCCCCATGCCGCCGGCTCGCTGCGCTCCCGCCAGGCGGCGCGGGCCATGCGCCGGCTGCTTTCGGCCCAGGTGGCGGCGGTGCTCTGGCTCGCCGGGCGCGATGCGGAGGCGGTGCCCGCCGCCGTGCACGCGGCGCTCGACGACGCTGCCCTGGCGCTCGGCGTGCCCGGCGGCAGCCCGGTGGCCGCCGCCTGCATCGACCGGGCCCGGGCGGCGCTTCCGGGCGGCCCGCGCCGCGGGCCAGGCGCGGCAGCGGGCGCGGGCATGGCCTCGGATGCGCTCCCGGACGCGGCCGACATCCTCGCCGATCTCGCCGCCGCCCTGCGCGAGCGACCGCTGCACGCAACGGCGCCCACGACAGCCGCCGGCCGCCGCCCGCGCCTCGTGCTCCACCGCGACTGGGTGGGCGCGCGCGAGGCGAGCATCCGCGCCACCGCCACCATGCTTGCGCTCGGCCTGCTCTGGGTGGTGACCGGCTGGCACATCGGGCCCTTCGTGCTGCTGGGCACGGCGATCATGACCTCGCTGTTCTCGACCTTCGACAACCCGGCGGGGATGATGCGCTTCGTCTTCCTCGGCCAGCTCTGCGGCGCGGCGGCGGCGCTGGCCTGCCACTGGCTGGCCTGGCCGCTGGCGGGCGGCCCGGCGGGGCAGATCGCGCTGGTGATGCCCTTCGTGCTGCTCGGCGCCCTCCTGTCCGGGCACCGGCGCGGCCAGCCGCTGGGGTTCGACTACAACATGGTGCTGCTGCTGCTCCTGCAGCCGCACTGGCCGCTGACCGGCAGTTTCGGCGACTCGCTCGCCATCTCCGTCGCCGTGCCGATGGCACCGATGCTGGCCTGGTTCGCCTATCGCCACATCTTCCCGCCCAGCCCGCAGCGCCGGCGCGACACGCTGGTCGCGATGATGGTCCGCGAGCTGGAGGACATGGCCTCCCGGCGCGGCGGCAGCGACCGCCGCCCGGTGTGGCAGGCCCGGCTCAACCACCGGGTGCTGCGGCTGGCGAGCGCGAGCGAGAAGAGCCCGCGTGCCGGCGTGTCCGCAACCCGGGGCAGCCTCGCGGTGCTGCTGCTCGGCCGGGCCATCCTGCACCTGCAGGACCTGGCGGCTGCGCCCGGGCTGGGCCCCGGCACCGCGCGCAGGCTGGAGGCCGCCCTGCACCGGCTCGCCGCCCTCCGCCGCAACCCCGAGCGCGCGGCCCGCGCCCTGGCGGCCACCGCCCGCCATCTCTCCGCCCTGTCACGCGGCGACCCCGCCCTGCTGGGCGGCGCGGCCCGTGCCCTCGCCGACAACCGCGATTTCTTCCGCGACGCGAGGCTCTGAGCGCGCCGCATGCGGGGCCCCGCCGCGACTGAGCCCCGCCGGCCCCGCGATGCGCCGCGGCTGCGGCCGGGCCCTGCGGCACTGCCTGCTCTGCGTCCCGGCGGGACGGATCTGCCGGAGGACCGGGCGGGCGGGGCAGGCCCACGGGCTCCGCCTCCTCCCGCGCCGGCCGATGCGCCCTGCGCGGGGGGGGACTGCCCGTTGTGCGCCCGGGCCCGGCCGGCTGCCTCAGCCCCGATCCCCGTCCCGGGGCCGGTCCCGGCCCGGCGACGGGGCGCGCAGGCCCTCGGAGAAGCTGGTGAGCGCACCGAGCACCCAGATGAGCACGCCGCCGGAGAGGCCGAACATCAGCACGCCGTTCGCCGCCGCCAGCGGCCCGAGGATGGCGCGCTCCGGGCTCAGCAGCACGTCGCCGTAGCCCAGGGTGGTGAAGCTGGTGAGCGCGAAGTAGTAGGCCGGCATCAGGGCGCCGAACTCGCCCAGGGCCTGCAGCACGAGGGCCCAGACCAGCACCTGGGCGAGGTTGCCCGCCAGCAGCAGGATGAGCGTGCCCGAGATCAGCACCGTGTCCTGCACGAAGCCCTTGGGCGGGTGGTGCGCCAGGTGGTGGCGCACCCGCGCACCGAGAAACGCCAGGATGGCGCATTCGATCACCGTGCAGGCCACGGTCACCGCCAGTCCGAGCAGCAGGTTGGCCATCGCGCGCTCTCCTTCCTGCGGGTCAGTCCTCGAGCCGGCCGTCGCTCGACATCAGCAGTGCCACCGGCCGCATCGAGGGGATCTGCGCGAAGATCAGCATCATCACCGAGAGCACCGGCACCACGATCAGCGCCCCGACGATGCCCCAGATCGCGCCGCCGGCGAAGATGCCCACCAGCACCACGAGGCCGCTGAGGTTCATCGAACTGCTCATCATCCGCGGCTCGAGGTAGTTGGAGGCGAAGAGCTGCACGGGCAGCATCACCGCGAGCACCACGACGAAGGGCGTGAAGGTGTCGAACTGCACCAGCGCCATCAGCGCCGGGAACACGATGCCGAACAGCGTGCCGATGGTGGGGATGAAGCTGGTGATGAAGATCACCACCGCCCAGAACACCGGCGCATCCACCCCCACGGCCGCCAGCACGGCCCATGTCGGCACCGCCTGGATCACGCCGCAGAACATGTTCACCCCCATGTAGGCGTCGATCTCGGTGATGATGCGGCGGATGATCCGGTGCACCCGCTCGCGCTCCACCGGGTCGGAGATGACGGCGGCGAGCTTGGCCTCCGCCGCGCCGGCCTCCTGGTTGATGAACAGCACGTAGACCACCACGATCACCAGCGAGGAGAGGAAACTCGCCATCGACCCCGCGAGGCTGAGCAGGATGGGGGTGAGCTCGAGCCGGTCGAGCAGGTCGGAGATCGCCACGGTCTCGTTCATCCGCGCCGCGCGCATCAGCGAGGAGAGCACTGTGTCGAGGCGCTCCTCGTAATGCGGCAGCGCCTGGGCGATCTCGTAGGCATTCTGCCCCACCAGCGCGCCGAGCAGCACCAGAGTGGCGCTCACCACAAGGATGCTGAGCAGTTTCGCGGCGGCATGGCTGTCGAGCCCGATGGCGTGCAGCACCCGGCGGCTGCCGCGCGAGGTGACGTTGAGGATGAGCCAGACGAAGAGTGCCAGCACGAGCGGGATGAGCACCGGCCGCGCGATCACCAGAAAGGCGATGGTCGCCAGCACCGCGATCAGTGCCCGCGTGTATTTCCAGCCGTCGTCCATTCCTGCCCCGCCCCGGTTCCGCGGCCGCACGCTGCGCGCACCGGCCAGGCCCAGAATGGGCCGGCGGGCGGGCCCGCGTCAATCGCACCCGCGCCGGGATGCCGGGCGGCCGGTCGCCCGGGGGCCCCGGCGACATGCCCCGCCTCGCGCCCCCCGCCGGGGCGGAACGCCGGGGCGCGCATGATCCGGGCACCGGATCAACTTTCCGGCTCCGCCGGAAAGCGGCATGCGGCATGCATGCCGGCGCGCCGTCCCGCCCTGCTCCGGTGCGGGCGGCGCGGGGCGACAGGGATCAGTGCACGTCGGGGATCAGTGCGCGGGCGCGGCCTCGAGGTGGCGCGGGCGCCAGCCGGGCGGCAGCTCGCCCTTGATGATCAGGCTCAGCACGTCGTCCTTGCTCACTTCCTCGATGCGGTGCGCGCCCACGCGCACGCCCTTGTTCATCACCACCACCCGGTCGCAGAGGTCGAACACGTCGTGCAGGTCGTGGCTCACGAGGAAGATGCCGATGCCCTCGGCGCGCAGCTTCTGGATCAGCTCGGCCACCATCGCGGTCTCGGAAGGGCCGAGCGCGGCAGTGGGCTCGTCCATGATCAGGATCTTCACGTCGAAGTAGATCGCCCGCGCGATGGCGATCACCTGCCGCTGCCCGCCGGAGAGGCGCGAGACCGCGTCGGTGAGATTGCGGAAGTTGGGGTTGAGCCGGTGCAGCACCTCGCGGGCCTCGCGCAGCATGCGCCTGTCGTCGAGATTGCCGAAGCGGGTCTTCAGCTCGCGGCCGAGGAACAGGTTCGCCGGCGCGTCGAGATGGTCGGCGAGGCCGAGGGTCTGGTAGATGGTCTCGATGCCCTGCGCACGCGCGTCATGCGGGCTGTCGAGGCTCACCCGCGCGCCGCGCACCCGGATCTCGCCGCCATTGGGCGCCATCGCGCCGGAGAGGATGCGCATCAGGCAGGACTTGCCGGCACCGTTATGGCCCAGCACGCCCACCACCTCGCCGGGCCAGAGGTCGAGCGAGACGCCGTTCACGGCGCGCACGCCGCCGAAATGCTTCTCGATGTCGATCATCTCGACGAGGGGGGCGCTGTCGCGGGGCTGCTGGCTCATGAAGGCTCTCCGGTGTGAGGGCCGGCCGGGGCGGTGCCCGGCCGGCGGACAGGCTCAGTAGAGGACGTTCTGCGCCACGGGGTCGTCGATGTTGTCGGGCGTCACCAGCACCACGCCGGTGTCGATCTGCGGCTCGACCCTGTTGCCGGCGAGGATCTCCATCACCGCCTTCACGCCCTCCTCGCCCATCTGGAACGAGCCCTGCACGGCGGTGGCCTTCAGCGTGCCGTCGCGCACGAACTGCTGCAGGTCGCCGTTGCCGTCGAAGCCGATGGCGGCGATCTCGCCGGCCTTGCCGGACTGCACCAGCGCCCGGCCCATGCCCACCGCGGTGGGCTCGTTGGCGCCGAAGATGCCCTTCAGGTCGCCGTTCGCGGCCAGCACGTCGGTGGTCTGGTTCAGCGCCAGCGCCATCTGCGACTGGGAGTAGTAGGGCCCCACGATGTCGAGCTTGGAGTTCGCCTCGATGTAATCGGTGAAGCAGCCCACCCGGCCGATCTCCGAGCCCACGCCGGCGACATAGGACATGATCGCCACCTTTCCCTCGGTGCCGACCTCGTCGATCATCATCTTCGCCACTTCCTCGCCGGCGGCGCAATTGTCGGTGGAGAGGAAGGCCTGGTAGGTGCCCTGCGCGCTGTCGGCGAGGGCGGAATCGATGATCACCACCGGGATCGCGTTCTCGTAGGCGCGCTTCACCGCGGGCGCCAGCGCCTCGGGGTCGGACGGGGCAAGCACGATGCCGGAGACCCCGCGGTTGATGGCGTTCTCCACCAGGTTCACCTGGTCGGCGATGGCCGATTCGGAGGCCGGGCCGTCGAAGCTGAGCGTGTGCTCGGACTGGCCCTCGATGGCGGCCTGCGCGCCGCGGTTCACGTTCTGCCAGAAGTTGGAGCTGGTGGTCTTCACGATCACGGCGATCTCGCCGGCCTGGGCCGATACGGCCGCCGCCCCGGCGAGAAGCCCGGCTGCGAGCACGGGCACGAGGGTGGTCTTCATGGTGTCCTCCGGTTGGTCGCGTTTGCGATTTATCTTTGTTGTCCCGGGGCTTCAGCGCCCCGGTGTGCCGCCCGCGCGCGCCTCAGCGCCGGTTGCGGATCTGGTCGACATAGACCGCGCCGATCACGACGAAGCCGATGACGATCTGCTGGATGAAGGCCGAGGTGCCGGCCATGTTGAGCCCGTTGCGCAGCACCCCGATGATGAAGGCGCCGATCATCGTGCCCGAGACATTGCCCACGCCGCCCATCAGCGAGGCGCCGCCGATCACCGCCGCGGCGATGGCGTCGAGCTCGTACATCACGCCCTCGCTGGGCTGGGCGGTGATGAGCCGCGACATCAGCACGTTGCCCGCAAGGCCGGCCAGCGCGCCGGAGAGCGTGTAGGCGATGATCTTGGTGCGGTGCACCCGCACGCCCGAGAGGCGGGCCGCCTCCTCGTTCGAGCCGGTGGCGTAGATGTGCCGGCCGGTCTGGCGGCGGCGCAGCAGGTAGGCCGCGGCCAGCGCCACCACCGCCAGCAGGATCACCGGGTAGGGGATGCCGGGAAAGATCACCTTCGGAAAGCCGTTCGCCCCCATCTCGACCATGCGGAACAGCGCGCCGTTGCCCAGCACGCCGAAGGCCTCGCCGAGCTGCGAGATCGGCGCAGCACCGGTGAGCTGCAGCGCAAGGCCGCGCGCGATCAGCATCATGCCCAGCGTGGCCACGAAGGGGGTGATCCGCATCTTGGTGATGACGAAGCCGTTGAACAGCCCGCAGGCCGCCCCCACCAGCACGCCCACCGCCATGGCCGGCAACACCGGCAGACCCGCCTTCACCGCCATGCCGGTCACCGTGCCCGAGAGCGCGAGCACCGAGCCCACGCTCAGGTCGATGCCGCCGGTGATGATCACCATGGTCATGCCGATGCCGAGCAGGCCGATGACCGAGGTCTGCAACAGGATGGTGAGCCCGTTGTTGACCGACAGGAATGCTGCATTGCCGAAGGAAAACGCCGCGATCAGCAGAAGAAGCGTGAGAAAGGCCGACATCCGGTGGAACAGGCCCGCAGAGGGCCGGAATTTCCAGCGCGCAGAAGGTTTGCGTTCTGTGAACTCGACCATCTTTCCTCCCCGATGATCTGACTTTAATTATTAAAAACATACTGAGGGCTGGATCCGCCCGCGTCAACCGCCTTGAATGGGGCGCCGCGGCGGGGCAGACCGCGGGAAGACAGGGAGGAGAGGGAAGCGAAGATGGCCCGCACGGATGTCCGTTTCCGCGAGGCGTACAACACGCTGATCGAGATCTGCGCCGGGCTCGGCGAGAGCGCCAGCCTGCCCTCGGAGAATGCGCTGGCCCGCAGCATGGGCGTGAGCCGCACGGTGGTGCGCGCCGGGCTGCAGCGCCTGTCGGACGAGGAGATCATCCGCTGGGAGGGCCGGCAGAAGGTGCTGCTGCGCCGCCCCGGCGCGGCCGACCGGCTGGAGATCCGCATCGACGGGCCCGATGCCGACACGCTGGAGACCCGGTTCCTCGAATGGGTGCTGCGCTTCGACGTGCCGGCGGGCACCACGCTCAACGTCGCCCAGCTCTCGCGCGAGTTCGGGGTGGCGCCGCACGTGCTGCAGGAGTTCCTCGCCGGCTTCACCCGATTCGGGCTGGTGGAGCGGCGCCAGCGCGGCGGCTGGCGGCTGCTGGGCTTCACCGCCGATTTCGCGGTGGAGCTCTCCGAGTTCCGCACCGTGCTCGAGCTCAACGCCGTGCGCCAGCTCGTGGCGCTGCCGCCGGGCCACGAGATCTGGCCGCGGCTGGAAGGCCTGCGTGCCCGCCACCTCGACCTCGCCTCACGCCTGGACCGGGATTTCCACGAGTTCTCCCGGCTCGACGAGGCGTTTCACACCACCGTCACCGGGGTGGTGCGAAACCGCTTCGTGGCCGAGTTCCAGAAGGTGATCTCGCTGATCTTCCACTACCACTACACCTGGGACAAGACCGAGGAGAAGCGCCGCAACGCCGCCGCCATCGCCGAGCATCTCGACTGGATCGAGGCCATGCTGGCGCGCGACGCCGCCGCCTCCGACGCCGCCGCACTGCGCCACCTGCGCACCTCCAAGACCACCCTGCTCTCCTCCATGCGCTCGCACCGGCAGGCCTGAGGGCACTCAGGCGAAGAGCGCCTCCGCCTCCGCCGGCACCTCCGCGTGCAGCGCGTCGAGGTTGCGGCGCAGCGACGAGGCCTTCGCCGTGCCGATCAGCACCGAGGCCGCCGCCGGGTGGCGCAGGGCGAAATGCAGCGCCGCGGTGGCAAGCGGCAGGCCGTGCCGCTCCGCCTCCGCCTGCAGGGCCGCCACGCGCTCCAGCACCTCGCGCGGGGCGGGGCCGTAGTCATAGGTGGCGCCGGGCACCGGGCCGGTGGCGAGGATGCCGGAGTTGAAGATGCCGCCCAGCACCAGGCTGGTGCCGGCCTCGCGGCAGCGGCCCACCAGCTCCGCCTCGGCCGAGCGGTCGAGCAGGGTGAGCCGGCCGGCGAGCAGGATGGCGTCGATCGCCCCGTGCGCCATCACGTCGAGGCAGACCTGCGTTTCGTTCACCCCGAGCCCGAAGGCGCCGATGCGGCCCTGCTCCTTCAGCCGCGCCAGCCGCTCGAAGCCCGAGCCGAGGAAGGCCTCCATGTGGCCGGCATTCGCCGCCCCGTGGGTGTAGGTGCCGATGTCATGAACGTAGACGATGTCGATGTAGCCGGTGCCCAGCCGCTCGCGGCTCTGCTCCAGGCTCGCCTCGATGCCGTCGCCCGAATAGTCGTAGCGCACGTCGTTGGGCAGGGGTTCGACGAAACCGTCCGCCTCCGCGATCGGGGCGGCGGCGGGCGAGAGCACCCGGCCCACCTTGGTCGAGACCACCCAGGCGTCGCGGTCATGCCCGGCGAGGAAGGCGCCCAGCCGGGCCTCCGACAGGCCGCGGCCGTAGTGCGGCGCGGTGTCGAAATAGCGGATGCCGGCGGCCCAGGCGGCCTCCAGCACCTCGGCGGCCTCCGCGTCCGGGATGGCGCGGTAGAGGTTGCCGATGCCGGCGCAGCCGAAGGATAGCTCGGTGACCCTCACCGCGGTGCGGCCGATGCTGCGTGTCTTCATGGGGTGTGCTCCTCCCGCCGCGCGTGGGGCGGGCCCGGGGGCCGCCGCCGCGTGTGTTCTGGTATCCGGAAAGCTCCTCGCCCGGGCCGCGTGCGGCGTTGACAGGCCGGCCTCTCCGTTTATGTTTTTTATGATTAAAGACAAAATGCGTCAACGCCCGCGGGGCGGCAGGCGCCGGGGGAGGAGCCGCGCCGTGATCGACGCGCATCAGCATTTCTGGCAGATCGGGCGGGGCGACTACGGCTGGATGGACGACAGTGTCGCCGCCATCCGGCGTGACATCCTGCCCGGCGACCTCGAGCGCATCGCGCCCGCGCTCGGCATCACCGGCACGGTGGTGGTGCAGGCGGCGCCCACGGTGGCGGAGACCGAGTTCCTGCTCTCGCTCGCCCGCGGCTCGTCGCTGATCCGCGGCGTGGTGGGCTGGGCCGATCTCGCCGGGCCGGAGCCGGGGGCCGAGATCGCCCGCCTCTCCGCCAACCCGATGCTCAAGGGCCTGCGCCCGATGCTGCAGGACATCCCCGAGACCGGCTGGGTGCTGCGCGCGGAGGTGCTGCGCGGGCTCGCCCTGGCAGCCGAGGCGGGCCTGAGCCTCGATGCGCTCGTCCAGCCGCGCCACCTGGGCGTGATCGACACGCTGGCCCGCCGCCTGCCCGGCCTGCCCATCGTCATCGACCATTGCGCCAAGCCGGTCTTCGGCCCCGGCCGCCCGCCCGACGCCGACTGGGCAGCCGGCATGGCCCGGCTGGCCGCGCATCCGCAGGTGATGTGCAAGCTCTCCGGCCTCGCGAACGAATGCGGCCCGGGCTGGGGGGCCGAGGCCCTCGCCCCGGTGGCAGCCCATGTGCTCGACATCTTCGGGCCGGAGCGGGTGATGTGGGGCTCGGACTGGCCGGTGCTGGAGCTCGCCGGCGCCTACCCCGACTGGCTGGCCTGCGCGCAGGAGCTCACGGCGGGGCTCACCGCAGGGGCACGCGCGGAGGTCTTCGGCGGCACGGCCACGCGCTTCTACCGCCTCTCCCCCACTCCCTGAGCCCGCGAAAGGAGCCCCGATGCAGCGCATGGGCATGATGATCGGCATCGCGCCGGAGGCCATCCCCGAGTACCGCCGCCTCCACGCCGAGGTCTGGCCGGAGGTGCTGGAGCGGCTGCGACGCTCCCACATCACCAACTACTCCATATTCCTGCGCGAGCCGGAGAACGTGATGTTCGGCTACTGGGAATACACCGGCGAGGATTTCGCCGCCGACAGCGCCGCCATCGCGGCCGACCCGGTGACCCGGCGCTGGTGGGAGGTCTGCGGCCCGATGCAGCGCGCCCTGCCCAGCCGGGCGGAGGGCGAGTGGTGGGCCGGGATGGAGGAGGTCTTCCACCTCGACTGAGCCCGCGCCTCAGGCGGGCGCGTCGGAGCGGATGTCGTGTCGGCGCAGGTCGCGCACCGGGGCGTTGCCGAACTCGCGCTGGTACTCGCGGCTGAACTGCGAGGCGCTGGCATAGCCCACGGCATAGCCCGCCCGCGCCACCTCGCTGCCCGCGAGGATGAGCCGCCGCGCCTGCTGCAGCCGCAGCCGCTTCTGGTACTGCACCGGGCTCAGCCCGGTGGCCGCGCGGAAATGCCGGTTGAAGCTGGCGAGGCTCATGCCCGCGCAGCCGGCCATGTCGCGCACCGGCACGGTCTCGTCGAGATGGCCCTGGATCCAGGTCACCGCCCGCCGCACCTGCGCGAGGCGCTGCTCGGAGGCCATGAGCCGGCGCAGGGTGGCGCCCTGCGGCCCCGTGAGCAGGCGGAAATGGATCTCGCGCATCAGCATGGGCCCGAGCACCGCCGCCTCGGCCGGGTGCCGGGCGCATTTCAGCAGCCGCAGGCAGGCGTCGAGCAGCGCCTCCTGCGCGGGTGCGCAGGAATGGCTCTCGCCCTCGTCGACCGCCGTCGCGCCGCCCGGCAGCTCGGCGATCAGCGCCGAGAGCATCGGCAGGTCGAGCGCGAGGCTGAGCCAGAGGCAGCCCTCCCCCGTCTCCGGGCCGCTCACCGGCAGGTCGAGCGCGCCGAGCAGGCATCCGCCCGCCCGACAGACGAGGACATCGCGCCCTGCCGCGACCGCCATCGCGCCGTCGAGCACGATGCAGGCCAGCGGCCGGTGCGGGCCGGGCACGGGGCCGGGCACGGGGCCGGCGCCCCCCGCCCCCTCGCGGATGCTCACCCCTTCGGGCAGGCCGGAGCCGTGCCCCGGCGCGAGTTGTGCCCGGGCCTCGGCCAGCAGGGATGCGAGCGTGGAACTCATGTCACGAACCTTCCTTCAGCCGCTTCCCGCCCGGCGCCGGGAATGATCGGATCAAGCAAATCATAGAGCGAAACCGGCATCGGCTGCCACCGGGGGGCCGCATATATCTCCGCAGCAGTGCCGGGAGCGGCCCCCGGAACCGGCGCGCCGCACGTGGCGCCGCGCCCCTCCAGCCCGCGTTCCGACAGCGATCGAAGGACCTGATATCATGACCAAGACCCCCATCCGTGTCGGCTTCATCGGCCTGAATCCCGACAGCCACTCGGCCGCCACGGCCCACCTGCCGGCTCTCCGGTCCCTCGCAGGGGATTACGAGATCGTCGGTGTCGCCAACAGCAGCCCAGAGAGCGCGCGGCACACCGCCTCCGCGCTCGGCCTGAAGCACGCCTTCGCCGGCGCCGGGGCGCTCGTCGCCTCGCCGGAGATCGACCTCGTGGTCGTCACGGTGAAGGTGCCGCATCACCTCGAGCTGGTGACCGCGGCGCTGGAGGCGGGCAAGCATGTCTACTGCGAATGGCCGCTGGGCAACGGGCTGGCCGAGGCCCGCACCCTCGCCGGACTGGCCGGGGAGAAGGGCGTCGTGGCCGCCATCGGCACCCAGGCGCGCGCGGCGCTCGAGGTGCAGCACCTGCGCGGGCTCATCGACGAGGGGTTCGTGGGGCGCGTGCTCTCCACCACGCTGGTGGGCTCGGGCGGCAACTGGGCCGGTGAGACCGTGGCGGATTACGCCTACCTCTTCGACGCGGCCAACGGCGCCACGATGCAGTCGATCCCGCTCGCCCACACGCTCGCGGCGATGGGCGACGTGCTCGGCCCCTTCGCCAGCCTCGATGCGACCTTCGCCAGCAATTTCGACACCGTGGCCGTGACCGATACCGGCGAGACCCTGCCCAAGACCGCGCCCGACCAGGTGATGGTGCAGGGGCGGCTGGAGAGCGGCGCCGCCGTGTCGGTGCACTACCGCGGCGGCAGCTCGCGCGGCACGAACCTGCTGTGGGAGATCAACGGCACCGAGGGCGACATCCGGGTCACCGGCGGCTCGGGGCACGCGCAGATGACGCAGCTCACCATCACCGGCGCGCGCGGCGAGGAGACGGAGCTCACGCCGCGGATGCCGGCGCCGGAGGTCTATGCCGGCCAGCCCGGGTTTCCCGGCGCGCGCAACGTGGCGGGCATCTACGCCCGGATTGCCGGGGACATCCGCACCGGCAGCCGCACGGCGCCGAGCTTTGCCGACGCGGTGAAGCTGCACGAGCTGCTCGACCGGATCGAGACCAGCGCAGGCGCGAAGGCCGCCGGCTGATCCCGCCTCCCGGCCCCGCCCCCTGCTCCCGCGCGGCGCGGGCGGCGCGGGCCGGGGCCCGGGCGCGGCGCCCATCAGGCGTAGGCCAGCCAGCGGCCGGCAAACGTGATGCCGGTCCACAGCACCAGCGAGGCGAGGGCGCAGAGCCGGGCCGCGCCCGGCACGGCCCCCCCGGCCGGCAGGCCCGGCAGCACCCGGGCGTGGAACACGAGCACGTTGACCCCGGCCAGCAGCAGCAGGCCGAACTTCACCGGGGCCGCGGCGCTCTGCACCACGGTTCCGGCCATGGCGGCGGCCATCGCGAGCCCGGTGACGAGGGTGAGCGCGAAGCCCGCCCGCGACAGCGGCAGCAGCAGCCGTGCCGCGCCCGCCAGCGGCACCTCGCGCCGCGCCAGCCCCAGCAGCCGCGCGTCGAAGGCGGCGGCCCCGCCCACGAGCAAGGCGATGCCCAGCACGTGCAGCGCCATCAGCGCCGGGTAGAGCCAGGGCACCATCCGGATCGCCGTGGCGGGGCGCGACTGTTCGACCATCCGCGCCAGCTCGAGCAGCGGTTCCATCGCGGCGGTCAGGCCGGCTCCGGCAGGGTCGGGAAGGCGGTGAGCTGCTGCCAGACCCCCTGTCCGTCGCCGGTCCAGAACATCACCGGGCGCAGGGTGTCGGCATCCTCGGCGGCGAGAAAGCCGAGCGCCTCGATGACCTCGCCCTCCTCCAGCGGCCGGTCCAGCCCCCAGCGCGACATCCAGGACGGCCCGGCCAGCACCAGGGTGAGCGCCGGGCGCCCGCCCTCGTAGGGCCGGGCCGAGGCGAGCGTGGCGCGGCCGTACTCCTCGTCGGCACCCGGGGGCAAGGGGCGCTGGCGAAACCCCTCGGGCAGCGCGGTCTCGTCGGCGCGCATCACCACCTCGCCATGCGGGTTGCCCCAGCGCACCGAGGTGGCGGCGCCGCGCAGGTAGCAGGCGCGGTCGGTGCGGAAGCTGGTCCAGCCATGATGGGCCCATGCCGGGGCGGCCATGCAGCCGAGGCCGGCCCCCAGCGCGCGGAGCACGAAACGTCTGTCGAAAGTCACGGGAAGGCACCTCCGGCCATGTGAAGCGTGTCAGGCGGGCACGGCGGCGCCCGCCCTCCAGCCTAGCCGCGCCCGGGCGCCCGGCCATCCCCCGTACCACCAAGCCAGACATGAGCGGCCCTCATGAACCCGGGCGGGACGGAGCGGCGCGCGGGGGCGTGACCGGGGCATGGAGTGCTGCGATTTCATGAGGAGGGCTCATTTCCGGCTTCGGCACCCCGGGCATTCTCGCCCCCGCCCGCGCGGGTAACATGGCAGGGGCGGCTTCCGCCCGCTCCCGGCCCGCCGGCCGCCCCACGTCACGCGGAGACGCCCCGAGATGAAGACCACCACGCCCCGCCCCGCGCCCCTGCTGCGCGCCCTCGCCCTCGCCGCCCTGCTGCCGCTGCCCGCCGCGGCGCAGGACACCCTGCTCGGGGGGCTCGACTACCCCTGGGACATCGAGACGGGCGCCGGCGTGTTCTACATCACCGAAAAGGCCGGCACGATCGGCACGCTGGAGGGCGGGCGCTTCACCCGCCTGCCGGTGCAGACCTCCGTGCCGGTGCTGGACGACCGTGGCGGCGGGCTGATGGGCCTCGCGCTGCGCCCGGATTTCGCCACCACCGGCCGCGCGGTGGTCTACCATCACTACGGCACGCCGGAGGCGCGGCTGAACCGGGTGATCGAGGTGGAGCGCGGCGCCGATGCCTGGACCGAGACCCGTGTGCTGCTCGACGCCATTCCCGGCCATCCGCTCTACAACGGCGGCCGCCTCGCCTTCGGGCCGGACGGCATGCTCTACATCACCACCGGCTGGACCGGGAACCACGCCCTGCCGCAGGACCCCGGGAGCCTCGCCGGCAAGATCCTGCGCCTCGCGCCCGACGGCAGCGTTCCGGCGGACAACCCCTTCCCGGGCTCGCCGGTCTGGTCGGTCGGGCATCGCAACCCGCAGGGCATCGCCTTCGACGACGAGGGCCGGCTCTTCGCCGCCGAGCACGGCCAGTCCGGCAACGACGAGGTGAACCGCATCGCCCGCGGTGCCAACTACGGCTGGCCGCTGGTGGAGGGCGACGGGGCGGGCGCGGGCATGACCCCGCCGCTGGCGCATTCCGGCCGCAGCACCTGGGCGCCCTCCGGCCTCGCCTGGCACGCGGGCCGGCTGCTGGTGGCGGGTCTGCGCGCCGAGGCCGTGCTGGGCGTGAGCCCCGACGGCACGGTGGCCGCGGCCTTTCCCGCGGGCGAGCGCATCCGCGACGTTCTGGTGAGCGGCGACGAGGTCTATGCCATCACCACCAATCGCTCGCCCCGGCGCGACGGTCCCTCCGAGGACCGGCTGATCCGCCTCGCGCCGTGAGGCGCGGGTGCCGGCTTGCGCCGTGAGGCGCGGATGGGGCCTCCTGCCGTGAGGCGCGGGTGGGGGCTTGCGCCCCGGGGCGCGGACGGCAGCTCACTCCCTGACGCGGAGGGGCGAGCTTGCGCCCCCGGGGCGCGGGTGAGACCTCGCGCCCGGAGGCGGGGATGGAAACCTCCCCGGGGCGCGGAGCAGGTTTGCCCCCGGTGGCCCGGCTGGGGCTCGCGCTTCTTCGCGCCCGGGTGGGGGGCCGGGCGCCCCGGCCCGGCCGGAGTGCGAGGCGGGGGGGGGCGCGAGGCGGGCCATGAGCCGGGCTCATCGACAGGCGAGCGATCCGAAGCGTTGATGAGACGCGCTCATGACTGCAAGTCGCAGCCGGGCATGTTCACCCCCGGCCCGCCGCACTAGGTGAGGTTGGAGGCGACAGTGACCGCAGCCAGACCGTGAGATCCCGCAGATGACCCATCCCCGACCCGCCCCCGGCAGGGCGCAGGGCCCCCTTCCCGTGAGCGCCCGCGGCAGCCGCCACCGCCTGACCGGCAGGGCCGCGGCATGAGCGACACGCCCCCCTCCGGGCCGCTGGCGGTCATCACCGCGGCCACGCTGCTGTCGCTCGCCGCCTTCTCGGCGCCGCTCACCACGCTCGAGGCGATGACCGTCTCCCTCGGGCTCGGCCCCGGGGCGCAGGCCTGGGTGATGAGCGCCATGCCGCTCGGCGCCGCCGCCGGCCTGCTGACCGCCGGCGCGCTGGGCGACACCCGGGGCCGGCGCAGCACCTTCGCCGGCGGGCTCTGGCTCACCCTGCTCGCCTCCGTGCTCGCGGCGCTGGCGCCCACCGGCACCGTGCTGATCGTGGCGCGCATCCTGCAGGGGCTGGGCACTGCCGGCCTCATGGCCTGCGGGCTCGGCCTGCTCGGCCAGGTCTACCAGGGCGAGGCGCGCCAGCGCGCGGCCGCGGTCTGGGCGGCGGGGCTCGGCGCCGGCGTGGCCTCGGGCCCGATCCTCTCCGCGGCGCTGCTGCCGCTGGGAGACTGGCGCGCCGTGCACTGGGTGGTCGCCCTCGCGGCCGCCGGGCTCGCGCTCGCGGCGCGGCGGGTGCTGCCCGAGAGCCGGCGGCTCGCCGGGCGGGTCGACTGGCCGGGCTCGGTGCTGCTGATGGCCGGGCTGGGCTGCCTGCTCTCCGCCCTCACCGAGATGCGGATGGGGCCGGGCGGCATGGTGGCGGGGCTGCTCTGCGCCGCCGTGGTGCTGCTGGTGCTGTTCCTCCTCGTGGAGCGGCGCACGCACAATCCCATCCTGCAGGTCGGCCTGTTCCGCGAGGCCGCCTTCACCAGCGCCACCGTGGCCGCCTTCGCCTCCGGTGCCGGGGTGCTGGCGCTGATGTCGCTGGTGCCCACGGCGCTGGAGCGCGGCGTCGGCATCCCGCCGGTTCCGGCGGCGGTGATCCTGCTGGCCTGGTCGGGGGTCGCCGTGTTCTCGGCGCTGGGCGCGCGCCGCATTCCGCCCGCCATCACCTCGCACACGCGCATCGTCGCCGCCATCCTGGGCTGCACGCTGGGCCAGCTCCTCCTGCTGCTGCTCGCCGTGGCGCCGAGCTGGTGGGCCGTGCTGCCCGGGCTCTTCGTGGCCGGCATCGCAAACGGCGTGCTCAATGCCTCGCTCGGCCATGCCGCGGTGCAGAGCGTGCCGCCGGAGCGCGCGGCGATGGGCTCGGCCGCCAACAACACCGCCCGCTACCTCGGCTCGGCGCTCGGCATCGCGCTGAGCTCGATCCTGATCGCCGGTGCCGGCGGGGAGCGCTTCTTCACCGGCTGGCGCGAGGCGGTTCTCGCCACCTCCGTGCTGGGCCTGCTGGGCCTCGCGGCGATGGTGTATTCCGGCGCGCGCGGCCGCCGCGGCTGAGGCGCGCGCCCCGCCCTCCCCCGCCACTCCCACCCGAGCAAAGGAGACCGCCATGACATCGAACACCCGCATCTGCGTCGCCGGCGCCACCGGCCTCGTCGGCTCGGCCGTCCTGCGGCTGGCGCTTGCGCGCGGCCACCACGTGCACGGCACGCTGCGCGACGCGACCGATACGGCCCGCACCGCCCCGCTGATGGCCCTGCCGGGCGCGGCCGGGCGGCTCACGCTCTTCTCCGCCGACGCGGGCGAGGAGGGCGCCTTCGACGCCGCCATGCACGGCTGCGACGCGGCCGCCATCGCCTGTTTTCCGCCGCTCTACAAGGCCGCCGACGGCACGCCGGCCCGCGCGCTCGACCGGCGCCGCGGCTACGAGGAGATCGTGCGGCCGGTGCGCGACGGCGTGCTGAACGTGCTCGGCTCGGCCCGCCGCGCCGGGGTGGGCAGCATCGCGCTCTGCTCCTCCACCTCCTCGACCAACCCGCCGGTGCCGCTCGCGGTCAAGCATGAGGCCACCGCCCTCTCCGACGCCGAGGCGCAGATGGCGGACGGCAAGTTCACCGCCGCCGAGAAGATCGTGATGGAAACCGCGGCGCTCGATTTCTGCGTGCACAACGACATGCGCCTCGCCGTGCTGCTGCCCACGATGATGCTCGGCCCCGTGGTGCTGCCCGAGCACATGCGGAGCCACGGGCTCGCGCTGCTCTCCGGTCTGCTCGAGGGGCGCCGGGCGATGCACGAGCAGGTGCCGGCCGGCTCGATGTCGGTCTCGCACCTGGAGGACGTGGCGGCGCTCTTCCTCGCCACGATCGAAAACCCGCAGGCCCGCGGCCGCTACTTCGCGGTCTTCGACAGCCTGCCCTGGGCGGAGATCTACGACATCCTCGCCCGCCATGTGCCGGCCGCCGGCCTGCCCGCGCCGCTCGACGGCGCGCCCGAGCCCCCCACCCGGTTCGACTTCACCCGGCGCGACAGCCTCGGCGTAACGATGCGCGACATCCCGGCCACCATCGCCGCGACCGTCGACTGGCTGAAAACCCGGCCCTTCCCGGGCTGAGCCCGCGCCCGGAGCCGCGCCCGAGCCCGTCGCGCCCCAGCCCGTCGCGCCCCAGCCTGCCGCGCGCAGGGGGGGCATGACAGCCGCCCGTCGCTGCGGGACCGCCCGCATCCCCATCCGCCAGCGGACAGGCGGCCCCGCGCCGCCTGCCCCTCCCCCACGCACAGGAGCATCCCCATGCCCAAGGACAACTACATCTTCAGCCTCTCCGAGGCGGTGACCCGCACGCCGGTCTCCTACCGAACCCGCTACGGCATCGGCATCGCGGCCGATCTCTACACCCCGGCCGGGTTCGACGCCGAGGGCTTCTGGCCCGCGCTGATCATCGGCGCGCCCTATGGCGGGGTGAAGGAGCAGGGCCCGGGCCTCTATGCCAACGAACTGGCGCAGAAGGGCTTCGTGGTGCTCACCTTCGACCCCGCCTACAACGGCTATTCCGAGGGCACGCCGCACCACCTCTCCTCGCCCGACCAGATGGTGGAGGACTTCATGGCCGGGGTCGACTTCCTCGGCACGCGGCCCTTCGTCGACCGCGCGCGGATCGGCGCCATCGGCATCTGCGGCTCGGGCGGCTTCGCCCTTTCCGCGGCCCAGGTCGACCGGCGCATCCGCGCGGTGGCCACCGTCTCGATGTACGACATCTCGCGCATGCACAGGATGGGTTTCGGCGACAGCATGACCGACGCCGACCGCGCCGGCTTCCTCGACTTCCTGGCTGAGCAGCGCTACGCCGATTTCGAGGCCGCGAACCCCGCCCTCACCGACCGCGGCGCCCCGATCGGCTTCGACGCGGACACGCCCGCCGTGGGCATCGAGTTCGGCGAGTTCTACTCCACCCCGCGCGGCTACCACCCGAACGCGATCACCCAGTTCACCCTCACCAGCGCCGCGGCCTGGATGAACTTCCCGCTGCTGGAAAACCTCTCCTGGCTCGACGGCCGGCCCATCCTGCTGGTGATCGGCGAGACCGCGCATTCGCGCTACTTCAGCGAGGATGTCCTGGCAGCGGCGAGCGAGCCGAAGGAACTCCACGTGGTGCCCGGCGCGGGCCATGTCGACCTCTACGACAAGCGCGACCTCATCCCCTTCGCCCGGCTCGAGAGCTTCTTCAACGACGCCTTCACGGGCTGAAGCCGCGCCCCCCGCACACACCGCGCCCCGCCCGGACAGGCTCCGGGCGGGGCGTTTTCATGCCGGCCGGCGGGCGGCAGGGAGGGGGGGAAGGGCGCAGACGCGAAGGCCCCCCGCCACCGGGGGGTGACGGGGGGCCTGCATCCTCCCGGGGCCCCGCATCGCGGGGGCAAGGTCCGGCGGGTCTCAGATCGCCGGCAGGCCGCCGATGATCTTGTCGAGCGTCACCGGGTAGTCGCGCACCCGCACGCCGGTGGCGTTGTACACCGCGTTGGCGAGGGCGGCCGCCACGCCGCACAGGCCCAGCTCGCCCACGCCCTTGGCCTTAAGCGGCGAGGCGACACCGTCGAGCGTGTCGAGGAAGATCACCTCCTGCTCGGGGATGTCGGCATGCACCGCCACCTCGTAGCCGGCGAGGTCGTGGTTGGCGAACATGCCCTTGGCGGTGTCGAGCGCCATCTCCTCGGAAAGCGCGGCGCCCACGCCCATGGTCATCGCGCCGATGAGCTGGCTGCGCGCGGTGACCGGGTTCAGGATACGGCCCGAATCCACGACGGCGAGCATGCGGCGCACCCGCACCTCTCCGGTGGCCGCATGCACGCCCACCTCGACGAAATGCGCCCCGAAGGTCGACATCTGGTAGCGGGACTGGAAGTCGCCCCACTCCATGGAATCGACCGCCTCGATCTGGCCCTCCAGTTCGGCCAGCGCCATGTTGGTGTTGCCCGCGATCACCCGGCCGTCGCGGAACTCGGGATCCTCCACGCCCAGATGCCCGGCGATGCGCTCGCGCAGCGCCATGCAGGCGGCATAGACCCCCGCGGTGGAACTCGCGGCGCCGAACTGGCCGCCCGACCCGGAGGAAACCGGGAAGGCGCTGTTGGCCAGCCGCATCTCCACCGCCTCCATGGGCAGGCCCATCACCTCGGCCGCGGTCTGGCCCAGGATGGTGTAGGAGCCGGTGCCGATGTCGGTCATGTCGGTCTCGACCACCAGCCGGCCGCCTTCCAGCACCGCGCGCGCGCCCGAGGGCATCAGCAGCGCGCCGCGGAAGGCGCCGGCCACGCCGTGCCCCACCAGCCACTGGCCGTCGCGGGTGCCGCCCGGCGTGGTGTTGCGCGTCTCCCAGCCGAAGGCTTCGGCGCCGCGCTCGAGACACTCGACGAAATGCCGCTCCGAGAAGGGCTGCTCCGGGTTCGACGGGTTCACCTGCGTGTCGTTCACGATGCGGAACCGCACCGGGTCCATGCCCAGCGCTTCGGCCATCTCGTCCATCGCGATCTCGAGCGCCATCAGGCCGGAGGCCTCGCCGGGCGCGCGCATGTCGGAGGATTCGGGCAGCTTCATGTCCACGACATGGTTCTGCACGCGCATGGTCTCGGTGCCGTAGAAGAAGGGCGTCTGGGCCGTGGGGTTCTCGCCGCGACCGCCGGGCAGCGAATGCGACGCGGCCTCGTGCCAGATGCCCTTGAGCTTGCCGTCGGGCCCGGCGGCGAGGCGGATGCGCTGCACCGTGGCCGAGCGGTGGGTGGTGTTGTTCATCATGAAGGGCCGCGGCAGCGCCAGCTTCACCGGCGCCCCCACCTCGCGGGAGCCGATGGCCGCCAGCACCGCGTCGGCGCGCAGCCACAGCTTGCCGCCGAACCCGCCGCCCACGTAGGGGCTCTCCACCCGGATGCGCTCGGGGTCGATGCCGAAGGTGGTGGCCAGCGCCTGGCGGTTCCAGGCGATCATCTGGTTCGATGTCCAGACGGTCATCTCGCCGCCGTCCGACCAGTCGACCACCGAGGCATGCGGCTCCATCATCATGTGGCTCTGCGAGGGGGTGTGGTACATCTGGTCGACCACGGCCGCCGCGTCGCGGAAGGCCGCCTCCACGTCGCCCACCAGCGTGCCCGGCTCGCCCGTGCCCTCCAGCCGGCGGAAGGCGGCATCGAGATCGTAGTCCGCCGGGTCGCCCGGGGCATAGTCGACCTCGATCAGCGCCGCCGCGGCCCGGGCCTGCTCGAAGCTCTCGGCCACGACCACGGCGATTGCCTGGTGATAGTGCTCCACCACGTCGCCGCCGAACAGCCGCGCCACGTTGTAGTCCCAGATGTCGAGCGGCTCGATGTCGAGCGCGGTCACCACGGCCCGGACACCGGGCGCCGCGCGGGCCGCCCCGGCATCGATCGAGCGGATGCGCCCGTGCGCGATGCCCGCGCCAAGCGGATAGCCGTAGAGCTGCCCCGCCACGACATCGTGGCGCTCGTAGGCATAGGGCGCGACACCGGCCACCTTGAGCGGCCCCTCGACCCTGCGGTGGGGCTTGCCCACCACGCGGCCGCCGTCGAACAGGGTGTTTTCACCTGCGGGCTGGTTGAATTCCATGGGATTACTCCTCTGCCAGCATGGCTGCGAGCGTGCGCTCGGCCAGGGTGATCTTGAAGGCGTTCTCCTCCGTGGGGCGGGCGCCGTCGAGCAGGCGGGCCATCACGGCATGCGCGCCGTCGGGAAGCTCGGCATCCGCCTCGGCGCTGCGCCAGGGCCTGGGTGCCACGCCGCCCAGCGCCACCCGGCCGCTGCCGTCGGGCTGGCGGATGAGCGCGACCGAGACCAGCGCGAAGGCGTAGGAGGCCCGGTCCCGCGCCTTGTGGTAGCGCTGCACGCCCCCCACCGGCGCCGGCAGGGTCACCGCGGTGATCAGCTCGCCCGGCATCAGGGCGGTCTCGCGCTCCGGCGTGTCGCCGGGCAGGAGGTGGAACTCCCCGAGCGGGATGCGCCGGGTCATGCCGGCGGGGGTCACCGTCTCCACCGTGGCGTCGAGGACGCGCATCGCCACCGCCATGTCGGAGGGGTGGGTGGCGATGCAGCTGTCCGAGGTGCCGATGATGCCGAGCTGGCGCGAGAAGCCGCCCTCAGCCAGCGCCGAGCAGCCCGAGCCGGGCACCCGCTTGTTGCAGGGCTGGGCGGTGTCGTAGAAATACGGGCAGCGGGTGCGCTGCAGCAGGTTGCCGCCCGTGGTCGCCTTGTTGCGCAGCTGGCCCGAGGCGCCGGCCGCGATGGCGCGGGTGAGCACCGGGTAGTCGCGGCGCACCCGGGCATCGGCCATGAGAGCGGTGTTGCTGACCAGCGTGCCGATGCGCAGCCCGCCCTCCTCCGTCTCGCCGATCCGGTCGAGGCCGAGGCCGTTCACGTCGATGAGGTGCACCGGCGTCTCGATCTCGAGCTTCATGAGGTCGAGCAGGTTGGTGCCGCCGGCGACGAACTTCGCCCCCTCGACCTCGGCCGCGCGCGCGGCGGCGGCAGCGGGGTCGGTGGCCTTCTCGTAGCTGAAGGATCTCATGCCTGTTCCTCCGCGACTTCGGTGATGGCCGCGAGGATGTTGGCATAGGCCCCGCAGCGGCAGATGTTGCCGCTCATCCGCTCGCGGATCTCGGCATCGGTGACGGCGATCGTGGCGGTGAGGTCTCCGGTGACATGGCTGGGCACGCCGGCGCGGATCTCCTCGAGCATGGCGCGGCCGGACTGGATCTGCCCGGGGGTGCAGTAGCCGCACTGGAACCCGTCATGCGCGAGGAAGGCGGCCTGCATCGGGTCCGGGGCGTCCGGCGTGCCGATGCCCTCGATGGTCTCGATCTCGTCACCCTCGTGCGCGACGGCGAGCGAGAGACAGGAATTGATGCGCTCGCCGTTCACCGTGCAGGTGCAGGCGCCGCACTGGCCATGGTCGCAGCCCTTCTTCGTGCCGGTGAGCCTGAGATGCTCGCGCAGCGCGTCGAGCAGGGTGGTGCGGTTGTCGAGGGTCAGCTCGCGCGCCTCGCCGTTCACGGTGAAGCGCACGGTGCCGGTGCTGGCGCCGGGCGGGGTTGCCGCCCGGTCCTGCGCCTGCCCCCGTCCCGCCATCCCGGAGCCGGCCGCAACGGCCGCAACGCTCGCCAGCAGGGTCCGGCGCCGGAGTTCGAACTCGATGGGTGGGCTCATGAAGATGTCCTTCCTGTCTGAGTGCCCTTCCGGGGCTTGCTACGGGGACAGCTAGGACTGGGTGTGGCAGCGACCAGCAAAACAGGGGCTCATGACAGAGATTAGCCCTGCTCATGATTTCTCCGAGCGCGGCGGACAAGGCCGCGGCCGCCCGGGCAGGAGCCACGTGAATCCGGTAGCCGAATCGTCGCCGCGCCGCAAGACCATGCATGAATCGATGTCATCCCCCGCGGGCCGGCGGGGCGCCCTCTCGCCGGCAACGGGGCGCGCCACCGCCGGCCTCACGCGCGGCGCCGGAGCCGCGCCGGCCCGGCTTTCGCAGGGGCGGGCCGGCGCGGCAGGCGCGCCGCGCGGCCGGTGGCGTGGCGCTTCAGGCGCGGGCCCGGCGCAGTTCCTCGACCAGCAGCGCCATGAGCCGGGCCGCCGGCAGCGGCCGGGCGAGCGGTGCGCCCTGCCCGGCCCAGTGCGCGCCGTAGCCGGGGTTGCCCGCCGCCTTCGCCGCAGCGTTGAGCGCCTTCGCGGCATCATAGGCGATGGGGTAGTCCGGCACCTCGACATCGGCGACGCCGGCGCAGAGCCGGACCATCGCATTGTCGAGGCAGCGCGCCGGCCGCCCGGAGATCGCCCGGGTCATCTGCGTGCGCTCCGCCGCGGCGGAGGCCAGCGCGGCGCGGTAGCCCGCGTCGGCCGCGGTTTCCGGACAGGCGATGAAGGCCGTGCCGAGCTGCGCCGCCGCCGCGCCGAGCGAGAGCGCGGCGGCGATGCCCGCCCCGTCCATGATGCCCCCGGCCGCGATCACCGGGATGTCGAGCCGGCTGGCGAGCAGCCGCACCAGCGCCACGGTGCCCAGCCGGCCGTCCGGGCCGTCGGGTGCAAAGATGCCGCGGTGGCCGCCGGCCTCCCAGCCCTGGGCCACCACCGCGTCGAGCCCGGCCCGTTCCACCGCCCGGGCCTCCTCCAGGCTGGTGGCGGAGGCGAGCAGCACCGCGCCGGTGCCGCGCAGCGCGGCGAGCGTCCGCGCCGGCGGCAGGCCGAAGTGGAAGCTCACCACCGCCGGACGCTCCTCGAGCAGCATGTCGAGCATCGCCGGGTCGGCGAGGAAGCTGGTGTAGCTCTCGCCCAGCCGCTCCGGCGGCCGGGCGCCATGGGCGGCGAAGGCCGGGGCGAGCCGGGCCAGCCATGCGCTCTCGCGCGCCGGGTCGGCCACCGCGGCGGCATGGCAGAACAGGTTCACGTTGAAGGGCGCGTCGGTGAGCGCGCGGGTCTCGCGGATGGCGGCCCGGGCGGCGCCGGGGTCGCTCGCGCCGAAGCCGAGCGCGCCCAGTCCGCCCGCCTCGCTCACCGCCGCGGCAAGGGCGGGTGTCGCCACGCCGGCCATCGGCGCCTGCAACACCGGGTGCGCGCGGCCGAGCCGGGCGAGGAATTCCGGTAGCTTCGTCATGCCGGGCTGCTCCCTTCATCGAACCTGACGCTCCGCGACACTGCCCCGCGCGGCGCCGCCTGGCCACCCCCCGCGACGGTTTTCGCCCGGGGACCTCGCCGAGGGGGTCCCGGGCGCGCACCGCCGGAGCCCGCCTGCGGCTCCTCGGGCGCCCGCTGCCGCGCCGCCCCCCGCTGCAGCGGGGCACGGGCGCGGAACGGGGCCAGGGCCGCCGCCACGAAAGCGCCTGCGGCGAGCGCGGGGGGCCGATCGGGCCGGGCCCGGAGCCTCCTCCGACGTGGCGGCGCCTTCGCGGCTGTTTGCGTGCGCCGCGCGACGCAATACCATTTCCGCGACAGACAGAATTCCGGACCGGGGAAGAATGATGGATCGACTCGATGCGATGCGGGTGTTCGTCACCACCATTGACGAAGGCAGCCTGGCGGCGGCCGGACGGCGGCTGGGCAAGTCGCCCGCCGCGGTGAGCCGCGCCATCGCCGGGCTCGAGGCGCATGCCGGCATCCAACTGCTGCACCGCACCACCCGGGCGCTGCGGCTCAGCGATACCGGGGCGCTCTACGCCGAGACCTGCCGCCGCGTGCTCGCCGAGCTCGACGAGGCCGACAGGATCGCCGCCGGCGAGGGCTCGGCACCGCGCGGCACGCTTTCGGTCACCGCGCCGGTGGTGAGCGGCGAGGAGGTGCTGCGGCCGGTGGTCGACGCCTTCCTCGACACCTACCCCTCCGTGAGCCTGCGCCTGTTGCTGCTCGACCGCCCGGTGAACCTGATCGAGGAGGGGATCGACGTGGCGCTGCGCATCGCCCAGCTGCCGGATTCGAGCCTGGTCGCGCTGCGGGTGGGCGAGGTGCGGCGGCTGGTGGTGGGCGCCCCGGCCTATCTCGACACTGCCCCGGCCATCACCGCGCCGGCCGATCTCGCGGCGCATCGCATCATCTCGATGAGCCATTTCGGCCAGGAGAGCTGGAGCTTCCCGCCCTCCGGCCGGCACGCGGCGCGGGTGGTGAGCTTCGCTCCCCGCCTGGTCGTCAACAGCGTGCGCGCCTCCGTGGCCTCGGCGGTGGAGGGCCACGGCCTCGCCCGGGTGATGTCCTACCAGGTGGCCGAGCAGCTGCGCACCGGGCAACTGCGCTGCGTGCTGGCCGAGGCAGACCCCGAGCCGCTGCCGGTGCAGATCGTCACTCCCGCCGGGAGGCTGGCCATGCCCAAGGTCCGCGCCTTCGCCGATTTCGCCGCGCCGCGGCTGCGGGCGCGCTTCGCTGCTCTCGCCATGCCGGAGACCGACGGCGCCTGAAACGGGCGCCGAATCCCCGCCGCGCCGCCCGCTCCGGTCCCGGCCGCCTCCGGCGCGGCCAGGACCCCGCTGCGCCGGAATTCACCGGAGGATTTCAAGCGGCTCCACTCAACCAGTACGAATGTACTGCAATTCTATGCAACCTTAGGTTTATCTGATACCATCCTTGCAGGTTCCCGGCCCCCCGCCCTTGCGCGAGGGGTGTGCGGACAGACCCGCCTGCATCCTCACGGCGGGGCATAATGAAAAGCAGGGAGGTCTCCGCGTGGGACAGGACGGTGACGACCCGGCCGAGGGCCCGGTCTTTCAGCGGATTGCCGGAACCGACCCGGCCGTCTACGCCATCGCGCCGGCCACGGCGGCGCAGATCTGGTTCCGCCCCCGCACTCCCGCCACCGAAGACAGCCTGCCGGCCGATGCGGTGCTCGCCCGGCCCGAGGGCGGCACCGGGCTGGCCGGCGCCATCGTCATCGGCCCGAACGAATCCCCGGTCAGCCCGGCGGCCCTGCCCGGCTACATCGCCGCGGCCGTGCTCGCGGCGGTCTCCCGCCCCTGGGACGACGGCGCGAAACACCTGGTCTGGGCCCGCCCGGCAGCCGACGGCAGCACGCCGCTCACCGCCTTCGGCCTGAGCGCGCGCCTCGACACGCTGCGGGTGGAGACCCCGCTCGAGCTGCCCTTCGGCGGGGAGCGGCGCATCAAGGTGCTCGCCGAGGCCCGTCTCTCCTACGCGGCACCCGACCTGGTGGTCAGCGGGCCGGAGGGGGCGGGCGGCGTCGGCATCGCCCTCGCGCCCGCGAGCTTCGCCGCGGGCGCGGCACCATCGGGGGAGGCGCGCGTTCCGGTGCAGGGCGGCATGGCCGGCGTGCTCGCAACCCGGGTGGCGGCCAGCTTCCCCGCCCTGCTGGAGGACTTCCGCGAAGGGTTCGCGCTCGGCTTTCGCGGCGGCGACGGGGCCTTGGTGCGCCAGCGCTACCCCTCCGTGCAATGGAGCGAGATCGCCGACCCGATAGCGCTGCCGATGGCACTCACGGTCGACCCCGCCCAGCGCGCGAACGATCTCGTCTGGGCCGGCCCCGGCGACAGCGCGCCCCCTCCCGGCACCGTGACGGCCCGGAGCGGCTTCTGGGCGCTCGGGGTCGCGCCCGCCCCGCTGCCCACGGCGTTCAAGACCCGGGGCGACTCGGTGCTGGAGGCGGTGCTGCAGGGCGACGCCGCCTTCCCGCCGGCGCTCAACCGCGCCGGTTTCGCCACCTGGGCCGGCAGCGACGACCCGGCCGCGGCCGGGACGCTGCACCTCTCGCTCTGCGGCCTCGCCAGCCTCGCCTCACGCGATGCGCCGGGGGATGCGGAGGTCGAGATCCTCGGGGGGTTCTCGGGCACCGAGACGCTGCTCGCCTCCGTGGGGGGCGGCGAGGCCCGGCTCTTCGCCGAGTTCGTGCCCGGCCGGCCCGGCCTGCTCGCCGGCTTTCCCTATCACGGCGTGAGCCTCGATTCGCCGTGGCAGGCGCCGGGCGGCGGGGCGCCCTTCGCGCCCGGGCTGCACGGCACCTGGCTGCGCTTCGCGCGCCGCGCGGCGGAAGCCGATCCCACGGTCATCCACCGCACCTCGCCCAACGGCGCGCCCTATTTCGCCGCGCCCGCCGCCCCGCCGCCCCCGCCACCCCCGTCGCAGGCGCGCCCGGCCGAGGGGGAGGCCGCCATCCTGCAGGCCTTCGACATCGCGCACGGCTTCGACGGCACGGCGGCCCTGTTCCCGCTGCTGGCCTATACCGCGCTCGCGCCCGACAGCGGCTTCACCCCCGGCGAACTCGTGATGGCCGAGGCCCGTGCCGTCGCACCCTTCCGCGCCGCGGCGATCCGGCGGGTGGGGGCGGTGCGCGGCCTGCTCGGCGCCCCGCTCTCCGCCGCCGCGACCGGCACCGAGCTCGGCGATGGCAACGCCACCAACCCCCAGGGCCTCGTGCTGGGGGTGGACCCCGCCGCGAACGGCCGCATCGTGGACGTCACGCTGGGGCGGAGCTTCGCCAATGCCGCCACGCCGGAGGCCTCGGTGGCGCCGATGGGCTTCACCAATCCCGGGCCGGAGCTCGAAGCGCTGTTCACGGCCAACCAGGTCTGCGCCGTGGTGGTGAACGGCGCGCCGCTGGGCGCACCGGTGGCAAGCCTTGCCGACTACGCCGAGGCCCATGCCGCCGACCCGCAGAAGGCGCTGTTCCGCAATGCCGTGGCCTTTGCCAGCGACGCGGACAAGCAGCCGGCCAATGCCTGGGTGTTCCGCCTCGCCGTGGGCGGCAACACCAGCCTGAGCGACCTGCGCAACGTGCTGGTGATGAAATACTGCGACGGGCGGCTCGACGAGCTGGCCGCCAACCCCGCCGCCTGGAGCGATGCCGAAACCCTCGCAGCCGACCCCGCCCTGGCCACGATCGACCGCACGCTGGTGCTCTCGGGCGTCGCGGACTGGCTGCAGGGCTACATCGCCGACGCGAAGCAGCGCCAGGCCGCGGGCGACACCCAGTACGACGCCTTCGTGGACGTGGTGACCGACCCGGGGTGGCGCGGCTTCCTGATGCTCAACGCCGAGCTGAGCCCCGAGGCGATCCCCACCCAGCTGCGCGGCCTCTCCGCCGGGCTCAGGCTCGACAATTTCCGCGCCCATCACATCGGCGCCACCGCCTCGCGCGTGGCGATGCGCAGCGGCGAGGGCGAGGCGGCGCCCTTCCTGCGCCAGGAGGGCCAGTCCTCGCTCTTCGCGCTGGTGAACTACGAACACCCCGGCTGGCGGGCCAACGTGGTGGCCGGGGGCGATCCCGATCGGGAGATCCCGATCACCGACGAGGGCGACTACGGCTTCGACGTGCTCCAGCTCACCGCCGTGTTCTCCAACGGCGTGATGGAGACCTTCTCCAGCCGCATCCAGCTCGGCATCAACGCCTTCTACGGCGCACCGGTGTCCGGCGCCTTCGAGGCGGGCGCGGGCGCAGCCGGCCGCCGGCTCACCGACGCGGCGCTGCTGCTCACCGGCTCCTACCAGTCGCAGGACGAGGGCGGCTCCTATTCCTTCGGCCGCGACGCGCCGGTGGTCTTCGCGCTCGAGAGCACCACCTTGCGCGCGGTCACGATCTCGCAGGCGCAGTTCGACACGCTCGACCCCGGGCTGGACGGCGCCGACATCGTGAGCCGCTTCCGCTTCTGGGGGCGGCTGTGCTTCGGCATCGTCTCCGGCCCCGAGGGCGAGGAGACCGACCTGCTCTCCTACGGCCCGCCGGCCGGGGCGCAGGGCTACGCGCTCGGCGAGGGGCTGGCCTATTCCAACATCGACCTGCGCCTCCTCTCGCCCGCGGCAAACCCCAACGCGGTGCGCTACGCCTTCGAGGCGGCGGACCTCTCGCTCAACCCCGGTGACAGCGCGCCGCGCAAGGGCTCGCTGGTCTCCGACCTGGCGCTGGTGCCGCGCGCCTACGTGGCCGGCGCGCCGGACATGCGGCCCGAGGATCTCGATTTCCTGCCGGTGCGCACCGGGCAGGTGGCAACCCGGCAGGTGGAGGGCACCTGGTTCGGCATCGCCTGCCAGGTCGACATGGGCACCCCCGGCGCGCTGGCCGGGGCGGCGGGCTTCTCCTCCTCGCTGCTGCTGGCGGTGGCGCCGCGCACGCCGGAGGGGCTGGCGGACTCCTGGGCGGTCTGGGCGGGGTTGCAGCTGCCGGGCACCGCCCCCGGAGCCAAGCTGATGAGCGTGCAGAACGTGCTCAAGCTCTCCGTGGCCGGCGTGGCGCTGAACCGCGAGACGACGGCCACTCCGGGCGCGGCAGCCGGGGCGGAGCCCGCGCGCGCCTTCGTGCTGCGGCTCAACAACATCGGCCTGAGCTTCATGGGCCTCGCCAACCTGCCCTCCGGCGCCACGATGAACTTCTTCCTGTTCGGCGAGCCCTCGGGCAGCGGCAGCCTGGGCTGGTTCGCCGCCTATAACGAGGACCCGCCGGACCCGCCCCCGGCCCGGCTGGCAGGGGGACGGCCATGACCCGTATCCTGTTCTGGCAGCTCGACGATTTCTCGGTGTCCGACGTGCATGGTGCGGCCGGTGCCGCGCCCGGCTTCGGGGTGGGCGCCGCGTCCGAGGCGGCACGCGCCCGGGTCGGGCTGATACGCAACCTCATCGCCTCGGCCGAGCCGGACATCATCGTGCTCTCCGGCTTCTCGACCGACCGCGGCCTGAGCGCCGCGCCGGGCGAGCTGATGACCGGCCGCGGGCTCGACGGGCTGCGGCTCCTGCTGTCGTTGCTGCGCTCCATGTCGGGCGATGCCTGGGCGATGACCCCGCCGATCCGCTCCTCCGCCTCCGACGGGGTGGCCATGCTGTTCCGCCGCGCCGGGCGCTTCTTCGCCGGGCCGCATGGCTGGAGCGGCGGTCGCAACGGGCTGTCAACGGACGTGGCCACCGCCGTGCCCGCCGCCTATCCGCCCGATTTCGCCGCCTTCCTGCCCGCCGGGCGCAAGGTGCCGCCCGCGGCCCCGCTGAACGGCGGCCTGCCGGAGGCGCACCTGGCGCTGCGGGCCACCGGCTACACGCTCGGCGGCGGCCGCGCGGCCTTTCCCGACGCCTTCTTCGCCGGTTCGCTCGCGGTGCGGGCCCCGGTGCTGGGCGCCTTCGCCGAGAACGCGGGCGGCAAGTATCACCGCATGGTCTACATCGCCGTGCTGCGCGCGCCGGAGGGCGCCGCGCATGCCGGGCTGTTCAACCGGCGCCTGGCCGAGCTCGACGCGCTGGAACCCGCGCTCTCCGGCGACGACGCCATCGCCCTGCTCGGCAGTTTCGGCGAGAACATCTACGCCGGCGGCAGCATCGCCCCCTCGCTGAAGCCGCTGCGCGACCGCGGCTTTTCCGATGGATTTGCCCATGCCCCGCCGGGCAGCGCGCCCGACACCGAAGGCTTCTACGCCACCACGCTCAGGCCGGTGGACGAGGCGGGCTACTACTCCGAGCCGCGCGAGGCGCCGCTGGTGTTTCCCGCCTACGGCTATGCCCGCACCGAGGGGCCGGACTGGAGCGTGGACATGGCCTTCACCCGCCCGGCGGAGGCGGCGAAGAGCTTCACCGTGCTCAACCCCGTGGTGGGCACCCCCTACCGGGTGCCGGACGCCAGCCCGGCCTGGCCACCGCAGGGCGTCTTCACCGGCACCATCCCGGTGCCCGGACAGGTGGCGACACTGCAGCCCCTGGTGGTCGAGCGTCCGCTCACCTCCGGCGGGGTCGACTGGACCGCCTGGTTCCGTTCCGAAACCCAGTACGCGAAGGTTCGCGCCGTCTCCGCCCACCTGCCGGTGGCCGTCGATGTCTGACAGAGCGCGCGCGCCCGAGGGAGGCCCCGACATGGACGAGCCCACACCGTTCCGCAGTCTCTACGATCTCGTGCAGAAGGCGATCGGCGGCGAGGGCCTCTCGCTCGACCAGGCCTTCCTCACCAGCACCGGCCTCACCGTGCCGCCGCAGATCGCCGAGGTCATCCGCAACAGCTTCGGCGACGCGAAGGTGAGGTTCGAGACCGGCGGAACCCTCGGCCCCTTCGACGACGACCGTTTCGCCATCACCGGCATCACGCTGGGCGAGAGGTTCGTCTTCCTCCCGAAGCTCTCCGTCACGGTGAACTTCCGGCTGATCGACGGTGCGGGCGTCGGCTTCCAGGTGGTGGTGGCCCAGCAGGAGGACTGGAGCCTGCGCAAGTTCCTCGGCGAGCAGTTCGATGTCTTCCCGCTCGACCAGGTGCTGTTCCACGACGCGAGCTTCGTCTTCTCCACCTTCGCGGACAAGGCCGTCGCCCTCGCCTTTTCCGGCGAGACCGACATCGTGCCGGGCCTCACCTATGACGCGCGGGTGTCGCTCGCGCCCGGCAATGCCTTCACGCAATACGGCGCGCTGTTTCCCGGGCTGGGCCCGCTCATCGAGAAATACACCGCGCCCGGGGGCGAGGGGCTGGCGCTGAGCGGCCAGCTCAACCTTGCCAAGGTGCTCGGCCCCGGCGCGCTGCCCTTCCCGCAGCTCAGCCTCTCGGGCGACCTGGGCGCGCTGGCGGCGAAGCTGCTCGACCTCGATCTCGACGCCCCGGCGGTGTTCTTCGAGATCCTGCCGCTGCAGGCGCTGCTGCCGGAGGCCGGAGGGGCGCGCATGCAGGCGCCGCTCGCAGAGGGCGGGTTCGACCCCACCTCGCTCGCCGCCGCCTTCTTCCCCGCGGTGGGGGTGCGCTTCGACTACCGGCTCACCCTGGGCGACGGCACGGCCCGCGACATCCGCCTCTACGCCTCGCTGAAGCCGCGGCCCGGCGATTTCCTGCCGCCGGGGCAGGCCCTGCTCCCCGCGCCGACAGGCGCACTCCCGGCTCCCGCGCCGACAGGCGCATTCCCTGCGCCCGCGCCGACAGGCGCATTCCCCGCTCCCGCGCGGGCCGGCGCGCCCCTGCCCGATTTCGACTGGCAGGTCGACCTCGTGGCCTCCGCCGAGGGGCAGACGAGCGAGGTCATCCAGCCCGGCGAGGCAAAGAGCCTTGCGCAGGGCGAGGGCTATTTCGGCGCCATGCCCGCACCGCTTCAGGGCTTCGTGGCCAAGGTGGGCTACGGCGGGCTCAGCTTCTCCGGCGCCTACAGCCAGGCCGCCGAACCCGCCCTCAGCCTCGACAGTTTCGCCATGGACCTGCGCTCCATCGACGGCCCGGCCTGGAGCGTGATCGACGACCCCAACACCGGCTTCCGCATCGACGTGGAGCATTTCGCCCTGCTCTGGACCGTCACCGGCATGGCCGACGCCGCCACCCGCGACACCACCCTGAACTTCGAGACGGCCCTCACCATCTGGCCCGATGTCTTCGTGCCGAAGGAGCCCGACAGCCCGAACTTCCTGCTCAGGATCAACCAGGACCTCGACCTCGAGGCCCGGTTCGACGGCACCGCGAGCCTGCGCGCCGCCATCCTGAAGCTCTCGGGCGAGGGCGTGAGCCTGCCCGACGGCAACGGCTCCGACCTGAAGATCTCCGACATCGCCGTGGAGGTGAAACCCACCGAGCGCAGCTATGCCTTCCGCTTCGGCGCCGAGGCGACGCTCGACCTCGTCTCCGGCGGCAGCCCCACGCCGATCCTGAAGCTGCACGACATCCGGGTGGACCTCGCCGCCGTGCTGCCCGACACCGGCGCCACCGCCACCGCCTACACCGCCCGCATCGAGGGCGCGATCGACCTCTCCGACGCCGTGGGCGCCACCGGCTATCTCAACTACGCCACCGTGGAGGGCGGCGCGCTGTGGAGCTTCGGCGCCGCCCTCACCCACCCGGTGAACCTCAGCGAACTCGTCGACACCTTCCTCGCGAAGGTGGGCCTGCCGGAGTTCATGCCCGGCACCCTGCAGGTGGAGAGCTTCTCCATCGACGGCGAGGTGCCGCGCACCGCCCCCTCCGGCACGGAAGAAGGGGGCGCGCTCACCTACCGGCTGGGCGGGGTGCTGAGCTGGGACTACGACATCGCGGGCACGAATTTCGGCATCCGCACCGCCGCCACGCTTGATCTCGGCTACGACGGGGCGAAGGCGGAGGGGCAGCAGTATTCCGGCTCGGTGGTGGGCGAGACGCTGATCCGCGGCATCATCGACGTGCCGGTGGTGGTAGGCTACGAGTTCGGCCAGGACGCGGCACAGGAGACCCCGGGCACCCGGGTGGCGATCCTCGCCGACACCGGCGCCGGCGCGAACGACCGGCTCTACGTCGACTGGAACGGCCTCAACGCCACGTACCGCATCGAGGAGAAGATCCTCGACTTCACCCTGAAGGGCTGGACGCTGGGCCGGCTCGTCGAGGCCATGGTCGAGACCCTGGGCCAGCGCGACTTCTCGCTGCCGCCGCCCTGGGACCTGCTCAACCGCATCCCGCTCGACGGGCTGGGCCTCACCTTCTTCATGGCCGAGGGCGCCGACCCCACGATCACGGCGCGCTACGCGCTCGCCTCGCCGCTCGACCTGGGCTTCATGAAATTCAGCGGCTTCACCTTCAGCCGCCGCCCCAACGGGCGCACCGACGCGCTGGGAAACCCGCTCTCCGACGTGGCCATGGGGCTGCTCGACGGCACCTCGCCCATCCCCGGGCTGGAGGAGAAGTTCGCCGACCTGTTCGACCCGGAGAAGGGCCAGCCGGTGGACGAGCTGCCCTCCGGCGGCGTTCCCGGCTGGGGCGACGCCGCGTTCCGCCTGCGCCTGCTGGCGCTCGGCCAGCGCATCGGGCTGCGCAACAGCGAGGGCTTCACCTCGATCTCCGACGCGATCGCCAAACTCTCCGCCGCGCTGCCCGCCTCCGACGGGGCGACCAACCCCATCGACCCCACCAACCCCGAGGACGGCCAGCCCTTCTACGACCGCGGCAAGACCTGGCTGGTGGCCGGCGATTTCGGCCTGCTCAAGGCCGGCGAGGACTACACCGTCGACCTGAAGTTCCTGTTCCTCGACCCCGAGCTCTACGGGCTGCGCATCGGCTTCAACGGCGAGAAGGCGAAGATCTTCGACGGCCTCGCCCTCGACGTGCTCTACCGCAAGATCAGCGCCGACGTGGGCGTGTTCGAGACCCGCTTCACCTTCCCCGAGGCCTTCCGCAGCCTCACGCTCGGGGCCTTCTCCGTCACGCTGGCGGACATCGAGTTCCGCATCTACACCAACGGCGATTTCTACTTCGACCTCGGCTTCCCGCACGACCTCGACTTCGAGCGCTCCTTCACCATGACGGCGATGGTGGGGCCGGTGCCGGTGCTGGGTGCGGCCGGGCTCTACTTCGGCAAGTACAGCGCCGAAACCGCGTCGGAGGCGAACCTGCCCTCCAGCGAGAAGGGCCAGTTCAACCCGGTCATCGCCTTCGGCGTCGGCATCCGCATCGGGCTGGGCTACAAGATCTCCGCCGGGCCGCTGAACGCGGGCTTCAGCCTCACGGTGTTCGGCGTGCTCGAGGGGGTGCTGGCCGGCTTCACCCCCACCGAGAGCGGCGCCGTGGCGCTGCTGGCCGCCCGGCGCAGCATGGTGAGCGCCAACGAGGACTTCTACTACCGCATCCGCGGGGTGTTCGGCATCCAGGGCCAGCTCTACGGCGTGGTCGACCTCTCGATCATCTCGGCCGAGGTGAACGTGGGCGTGAAGCTCTATGCCGAGGTGGTGTTCGAGACCTACCGCGCCATCAGCGTGGCGGCGGAGGCGAGCGTGCACATCTCGCTCAAGATCCGCATCGGCTTCGGCATCTTCTCCTTCAAGATCACCGTGGGCTTCGATGCCACCATCCGCCAGGAGATCGTGATCGGGCAGAACGAGCCCGCCCCCTGGGACATGAGCGTCTTCCGCCTGCGCCGCGCGCTGCGCGCCCGCCTGCCGCAGGACCGGTTCCTCGCGCTCTACGCCGGGCACGAGACCCTGTCGCAGACCGCGGCGCGCCTCGCCCGCCTGCGCCCCCGCGCGGAGGGCCGGCAGGAGCTCAACCTGTTCGTGGCGCTCTCCGACACGGTGTTCAGCCCCGACCCCACGGCCGGGGACGCAGCGCGCAGCCAGCAGGCCGCCTTCATCATGAGCTACATGATCGACGCGCCGGGATCCTCGCCGGAGTTCGCCCCCGAGGACAGCTCGCTCTACCGGCTGGGCGGCAAGCTGCTGGAGCATGTTGTCGCCAACATCACCGGGGCCGACAGCTTCCGCGCCATGGCCGAGAACGACACCGTGCTCACCCGCCGGAAGCTCGACGCCGCCCTGCGCCTGCTGGCCGACCCCGCGCGCAGCTTCCTCGACTACCAGTGGATCATGGATGATTTCCTGTCGAAGGAATTCACCCTCGTGGTGCACAGGCTCAACGCGGAGGCCGACTGCGCCGCCGACGGCAGCACCTGGAAGGCCCGGCTGGAAAACGGCGCCGCCGCCTTCCCGGTGTTCGACGGCGTCTCGATGCAGGTGCCCTCGGCGAAGGGCGACGGCACCACCTCCACCATCGAGTTCTTCCGCTACGTCTCGGTGCACGACAGCTACCGCGACAGCGTGCGCAACCTCTTCGGCAAGGTGGCGGCGCGGCTGGACAACCTCGCTGACGAGACCGGCAGCGACACCCCCCGCGCCGGGGTGCGCGGCCTCACCGACGCGCAAGGCAACTCGGCCATGGCCGGGCTGGTGCTCACCGACTACTTCTCGATCCTCGCGCGCCAGCTCGTGCAGGGCGCGCTCGACACGCTCGACAGCTATCCCCTCGTGCTGGGGGAGAAGACCTCCGTCAACGACATCATCCGGGCGCTGAACCCCTCCCGGCCCGACGTCCCGGAGGCGGACCATCCGATCACCCCGGCCGAGGTGTTCCTCGCGCTTCTCGACACGCCGCTGAGCAATGCCGAGCTGCTCTACGTGCCCGGCGTGCTGTACGACGTGCAGACCGGCGACAGCCTGCGCGCCATCACTGCGAAATACACCGACGACACGCATTTCGGCCTCACCGCGAAGGCCCTGGTGGAGACCAACCTGCACGCCACCGACATCCTGCGCGCCGGCACCCGGCTGCGGCTGCGGGTGAGCGCCTCCGGCGCGGTGTTCGAGCACGTGATCGGGCTGAACGACAGTTTCGACCGCATCCTCGCGGCAGGCGGGCAGGCCGGGCTCACCCTCGACGACCTGGTGGCGGGGCTCAACGAGTCCACGCTCACCGACCTGTTCCGCCCCGCCGCCACGCTGGCCCTGCCGGTGGTGAGCTACCGGCTCGCCGGCGGCCAGACCCTGCGCGAGATCCTCAACACCTACAACGTCACCGTCGAGACCTTCGCGCGGGAGCCGCGCAACCACGCCACGCCCGGGCTGTTCGACGCCGCCGCCGTGCCCGGGGCCACGGTGCGCATCCCCGGCCTGCACTGGCTGCAGGCCGACACGCTCAACGCCGGCCTGCTGCGCAACGGCGCCTACGGCAAGGCGGCGCGGGTGTGCACCCGCCAGCTCGTGCCCGGGCTGCGCCTGCCCAACAGCGCGGCGGGCATCAGCTTCGACCAGACCTTCCTCTACGGCGGCAGCGCGCCGGAGGCGAAGGACTTCGGCCTGCAGCAGCTCACCGGCCAGCAGTTTCCCGTCGCCCCCTACCCGGACGACGGGCTGCCGGCGCAGTTCATCCTGCGGCTGCAGCGCGACCGCGCGCGGGAGTGGATCCGCTTCGACGACAGCGCCTCCGCGCCCGGCAGCGAGAACCCGGTCGACCTGCAGTTCGACTTCGCGCCCGAGGTGGCGGTGCTCGCACGGGTGGCGAACGCCATCCGCGGCACCGGCGGCGGCGAGCCCTGCCGCTTCGCGCCCCCCGGCCTCACCCTGCCCGACACGCGCAGCTTCGTGGCGCGCAGTGCCGCGAGCTACGGGCTGGTCGAGCCGGTGCTCTGGTCGCTTTCCGACCATACGGAGGTGGCGGGGCTCACCGGCGCGGGCAGCGCGGGGGGCCAGGGGGTGCAGCCCCAGCCCTATCTCTGGGCCCTGCCCCGGCCGGTGAGCGGCGTGGCCGCCCGCCGTGCCGCCACCGCGCGCGACACCGGCGCCGACATCCGCCGCACGCTCACGCTGCTGCCCGCCTTCGACGTGCGCAAGGGCGAGGGCGACGCCGCCACCGGCGGGCTCAGCGCCGCGCCGCTGCCCAACTGGGCGCCGATGCTCACCGTCTCGCTGCGCGTGCAGCGGCTGGCCGGGCGCGAGGTATCGGCGCGCGCGCGCGTGCTGCGCCCGGCCGATGCCCCGCCGGGCGCCGTGCCGGCCTCGGCCAGCCAGCCGTTCATGTACGAGGTGGTGGGCGTGAGCGAGAGCGATGCCGCGCGCATCGCCGAGCTCATCCGCTTCGACGCCGCCCTCACCGGCGCGGGGGCGGAGACGCCCATCCGCGCGATCTTCGTGGCCTATCCGGACGGCGGCACCGACGCCACCACCATCATCGGCCGCGGCTCACGCGAGTACGTGAGCCTGATCGCGGAGACCAGCCGCCTCGAGGCGCTCGCCCGCGGGGCCGACCCCGCCGCCGCGCTGGAGGAGGAGGGTGAGCGGCTCTCGGGCATCCAGCCGGGTGCCGGGGCCTTCCTCAAGCAGCTCTGGGAACTGTCGATCAACCGCTCGGGGGGCTACTACCTGCTCTACGGCACGCTGGCCGACGGCCAGGGCCTGCCCGACCACCTGTTCTCCAACGACGGGCTGGCCACGGTGCGCATCCTCATCGGCCTGCCGCGCAGCATCTCCCTGCCGCAGGGCGAGGGCACGGAGGAATTTGCCCACAAGTTCCCCGCCTTCGCCGACAGCGTGCTCACCTACGACAACGTCGACCCCTCCCTCGGCCCGCCGGTGCTCGTGGCCGAGGAGCAGAGCGCCGAGGTCGCGACGGGCGGCAAGCCCTGGTCCGAACTGGCGGCCGACCTCGGCGTGGCGCCGGGCGACCTGGGCTTCATGAACCGCGACCGTCCCCTGCCCGCGGGCACCGAAGTGCCGCTCGGCCGGTTCACGCTGCAGGTCACCCCGCACGACATGTACTTGGTGGCGCAGGCGCCCGGCGAGGGCACGGAGTTCGACAAGTACGTCGCCATCCTCGGCCAGCGGCTCATCCCGAACGACCCCGGCCGGCTGACACCCGAGATCCTGAGGAGCTGGAACCCGAACGTGAGCTTCGGCCTGTGGTCGATCTGGGACTTCCGCTTCGACGCCTCGGCGGTCTTCGTGGTGCCCGAGCCGCCGCCGGAGGGCGGCGGGCCCGACTATACCCTCGCCGGCATCGCGGCGACGCGCGGCGAGCGCGCCGAGGCCCTCGGCACGCTGATGGCCGGGCGCAGGATCGACTGGAGCACCGGCACCTACAGCGCCACCGATTATGCCTTCCAGCCCGGGATCGGGGTGGGCAATATCGGCCTGTCGCTGGCGCGGACCATCGATTTCGGCACCGGCATCGAGGCCGACGAGGAAGACCCCACCACCTATCTCAACCGCCGCTTCACCCAGATGTCGGCCCGTCTGCGCGCCACGGCCGACTACGAGGCCTCGCCCGAGACCATGCCCACCGGCTCTTCCGCCGAAGGCGGCCAGGACAGCACGCGCCATGCCTTCACCCAGTCGCTCAACGCCACGCTGGCGCTCCTGCAGGGCGCGAACCCGGCGCGCTGGCCCGGCTGGCTGGACCGCGACACCCCGAACCCCTATGCCGGCGTGGGCACCCGGGCCCAGGTGACGGCGCGCTGGCTCGACCTCTACGGCAATCTCGTGGTCTCGGACTGGAGCGCGCCGGTCCAGCCCTCAGCCGAGAGCCCGGTCGACACGTTGCTGATCCCGGTGGGCTATGTCGACCCGGTGATCGGCACGGACCAGTGGCCGAATGTCGAGGCCTCCTACTGGTTCGAGCGCCGCAGCCCGGAGGGCCCGTTCGAGCTGATGGTGGCACTGCGCCTCAACACGGAGGCCTATTTCCCCGCCAGCGCCCCGGACGCGCCGCAGAACCAGTCGATCCGCGCCGGGCTGCCGGCCTGGCAGACCCAGGCCCAGGACGACTACGACGCCTTCCTCGCGGTCATCTTCCAGCTCTTCCAGGTCTACAAGCTCGACGGCGGCTCCGAGCAATCCGCCATCCGGCTGGAGCTGAACGCCACCGTGCAGGACGCCGGGCGCCAGGAGATCCCGATCGACGAGTTGCGCCGCTTCGTCTCCGACTGCGGCCAGTTCCTCGACGCGCGCCGCGCCGGCAGGGACAGCGCCCTGCGACCGGCCATCACCCTCTCGACCCGCTACGCGGAAAAGGAGATCCGCGCCGCCTCGGTGTTCGAACTGTCGGTGGAGATGCGCCTGAGCCGGCGCGCCGAGCTCTGCGACCCGCTGCTGGCCGCCGACCCGGCGCGCCACTCGGCCGCGAGCGAGGTGCTGCCGGACCGCTCCCCCCCGACGCCGGAGGCCGCCGCGGCCGGCCCCGCCGCCGGCGAGGATCTCAAGGCCTTCGCGGCCAGCTTCGAGGCCGCCTTCGCCGCGGTGAACGACGGGGCCTTCAAGCTCGCCCTCGCCCCCACCTCCGGCGGCGGCACGGCGCGCCGGCCGCTCTGGGTGGTCAAGATCGGCGATCCGGGCCGCGAACCCGAGAGCGGCCTCACCTGGGATCTCGTCGATACCGAGACCTATGCCGGGGGGCCGGTGTTCTTCGCGCCGAGGCCGGTGGCGAGGAACCTGCGCAGCGGCACGGTGCCCGGTCCCGACGGGGCCCGGGCCAATGTCACCGCCGCGGACATGAACGAATGGCTCAACACTGTCTACGACACGGTCGACGCCCTGCTCTCGCCGGAGATCATCGTGCCGGCCGAGATCGCCGACCAGCTCGCGGCCGCGCGCGGCGAGGGCGCGGCGCCGCAGGCGGAGCGGCTGCTCTCGCTCAAGGTCGACCTGGCCCGCACGACGGCGGAAACGCTGATCCCGGTGGTCGAGCCGCATTCCGGCATCTCCGACCCCGCGTCCTATGCCGAGGCGGCACGCCGTGAACTGTTCTCGCGCATGCTCGGCCGGCTCTCGGCGGCGAGCGCGCTCAGCTCCGTCGCGGTCTACGACGTGGCCGACGCGGCAGACCGGGGCGGGGGCGGCGGCAGCGCCCCGCCCGAGGTGCGCGGCAGCGCCGGCATCACCGGCGGCGCGCCGGACGCGGCCGCGCTCTCGGTGGCGGGCGGCGGCTTCGGCCTCACGCGGATGGACACGCCCTCCGGCCCCGGCCCGCGCTCCCGGCTCGCGCTCACCGTATCGAGCGGCAACCCCGCGGCGCGCGGCGCCGTGCCGCTGCAGCTCGCCTTCAACGTCACCGGCGTCGACACCGACTTCCGCGAGGTGCCGGACCTGCCCGGCTACACCCAGAGCACCTTCCTCACCTTCCTGCTGCCGCCCGCGGCGACCCGGCTCACCGCCGGGCCGGTCACCTTCCCCAACGTGCTGCGCACCCTGCCCAGCCCGCCGCGCATGGTCGACCAGGGCGGCCGCGGCAAGTGGGCGCCCGGCGACCCGCCGGAGGCGCTGGCCGACTGGGACTACCTGTTCAGCTTCGACGCGGAGCCGCCGATGCAGGACTCGCCGCATTGCCGGGTGCTGTTCAACGACCCGGACCTGGTGTCGCGGGCGCTCGCCGTGCCGGGGGAGGACGCGCTCTTCGCCGCCCTCGGCGCCTTCGCGCTCGGCTCCCGGGCGCTGGTGGCCGAGATCACCGCCGCGGCGCGCGCCGTGGGCCCGCTCGCCCGCAGCACCGACAGCGATGTCACCCGCCTGCACGCGGCGCTGGACCGGTTCAACACGCTGCTCGAAGACGTGGCGACCGCCTATGCCGACTGGGCGAAGCCGGCGGCCGGGCTCGGGCTGCGCGACGCGCCGGAGCGCCAGATCACCGCCGAGTTCGACATCGAGCTGCGCGCCGAGGGCAATGCCGGGGTCGTCGCGGTCACCAACCTCTCGGTCACCGGCGCCACCGGCCCGAAGCCGGAGGCGTTCACCCCCGAGGTGCTGCTCAACCCCGGGCGCTGGACCGCGGAGCCCTGGAGCGGCGAGAGCATCGCCGGCGCCGCGGCCGCCTGGCGCTACAGGCGCGCCGACGGCAGCTTCGCCACCCCCGAGCAGGTGCGCCGCGTGCGCGAGAAGCAGCTCGCCTTCCGCGACCTCGGCCTGTTCCGGGTGCAGGACGCCCGGCCGACGGTGCGCATCACCCGCAACCGGGTGCTGGCGGAGGGGCTCTCGGCGGCGCCGGCCTTCGTCTTCACCACGCCGGAGACCGGCTTTCCCGCGCCCTACACGCCGAACCTGGTCTACGACAGCTACGATCTCGATGCGGCGCTCGACCCGGAGACGGAAGAAGGCGGCTCGCGCTTCGAGGCCGGGCTGTCGCGCTTCTTCATCGGCCTCACCCGGCGCGCGGGCGAGGACCCGGTGTTCCTGCGGCTCGCCGGGGCCTACAGCTACCGGGTCACGAACGCCACCATCGGCCTGCCCCGGGTGAGCCTGCCGCTGAACCTGCTGCTGCCCACTGCCGTCACCATCCGGCAGGCGAGCGAGCCGGAGATCGTGCGCACCGTGGCGGCGGCGATGTCGGCGCGGGCGGCGGAGATGAAGCTCAACCCCGACAGCCTGGGCGAGCCGCGCTTCAGCCTCGACCTCGAGATCTTCGCGGCCTCCTCCGCCTCGGTGGACAAGCAGCCGCCGCTGCTGCGCATCCGCTCGCTCCACGCGCCGCCCGGCTAGGCCGCGCGGCGCGGGAGGTGGCGGCCCCGGGCGAACCGGGGCCGCGCGGTCTCACGCGGTCTCTGCCTCCGCCGCGGCGGCCTCGACGTTGAAGCCGTCGTGGTTCTGGAAGACTTCCATGAAGCCCGGCACGGTCTCCTCGCGTGCCCAGTCGCGCTGCAGCTCGCAATACATCTGCACGCGGCTGATGAGCCTGGCCCCCGCCTGCTCGATGCGCCGCAGCGCGGCCTCGTGCGCCGCGAGCGACGTGCCGCCCACGGCATCGACCGGCACGTAGACCTCGTAGCCCTCGCGGATGGCATCGAGCGCCGGGAAGGTGAGGCAGGCCTCGGTCCAGAGCGCGGTCATGATGAGCTTGGGCCGCTCGGCCTCGCGCACCGCCTGGCGGAAGCCGGTGTCTTCCCAGCTGTTGATCGAGGTGCGGTCCCAGGTGGGCAGATGGCCCAGCACCTGCTGCAGCTCGGCGATCGGCGGCTTGTTGCGGCCGGTCTCGACGTTCACCGTCGAGTGCACGATGGGCAGGCCGAAGTTCACCGCCGCCCGGGCGGTGCTGACGATGTTGAACACCAGCTCGTCGCGCGGCATGGAGCGGATGGAGGACACCTGGATCGGCTGGTAGTCGATGACGATGAAGGCCGCGTTCTGCGGCGTGAGCAGCTGGTCGGTCTGGGGATTGCGGATCTTTTCGCTTGCCACTTGGCATTCCTTTGCTTCGGGAGGGGAAACAGGCCGCCCGGGCCGGTGAGGTCCTGTCCGGGCGCCGCTGCGGGGGCGGATGGTGCCGGCGTGCGCTGGCCGGGGCGGAGGCGTGTCCGGACGCTCCGGAGAACCCATCGAGGCATCCTCCTGCTGGCGCGATTCGCGGCACTGGCCCGCAGGGCAGGCAGGCACCGGAACCGGCCCTGCCCGCCGCCGAGACTGCGCCGTGCGGACCCGCCGGGCTAGCCTCGCGCGCCGGGAAGCTGTGTGTCGGGAGGTGGAACGCCGACCGATGGCGGGGCCGGCCGCCCCTTGCGCGACTCACCCGCCCCGGGCCGCGAAGGCCCTCTCCCGGCGGCGCTCACCGCGGGCAATCCGGCCGCGACGGGCGCCGGGGACCGCGCCCGGCCGCCCGGCCTCGTCGGGCCCCTGGGCGTCTCCCTCCGGCCCCGGGATCGGCACCCCCCGGAGGGCCCGGCCGGCACGAGCGGCGAACTCTTGAACACCCGGACACAGGAAGGCCGAAAACTTCCCCGATTCTTGAGAATGACAGGCGATTATGGCGCCCGGATTCGATGAATATTTGCACCGCGACACAGAACTGACCGCGGCGCGCGAAAGAATTCCGCCCCTCCGACGGCCTGCTGCCGTGCCGATTTCTCCCCGAATTCCGGGCATATGGCACAGTGCCGGGCCGCGCCGGCACGAATGAATTGCCCGCGAAAGGTTTACATTCCGGCTCCGAGTGGCCAGCTTGGCTGCTGAACGACCGAGCAACCCGCGCAGCACGCGGCCTCGAAAATTCACAATCACCCGAAAGGACACGCACGATGACCCAAGCAAAGCCGGGCGATACCCTGCATCTTCACTACAAAGGCTCGCTGGACGACGGATCGGTTTTCGACAGTTCCGAGGGCCGTGACCCGCTGTCCTTCGAGCTCGGCTCGGGGCAGATCATTCCCGGGCTGGAAGCCGGCCTCACCGGCATGGAAGTGGGCGAGAAGCGCACCGTGCGCGTCGAGGCCGCCGACGCCTACGGCGAGCACCAGCCGGAGCGGATGCAGGCTGTCGAGCGCGCCCGCCTGCCGGGGCATATCCCCACCGACCCGGGCACCCAGCTGCAGGTGCAGACCCAGGACGGCCAGACCCTGAACGTGACCATCGCCGACGTGACCGACACCGAGGTGGTTCTCGATGCCAACCACCCGCTAGCCGGCAAGGCGCTGATCTTCGACGTGGAACTCGTCGCCATCGCCTGAGGCGCGTCCTCCGCGGGCGGCGGCCCCCGGGGCCCCGCCGCCCGCACCCCTGGAAGCCCGCGCCGCGGGCCTCCCCCCGCGGACCGGGTGAGCCTGGTCTGCGCGCGACGCCCCCCGGCCAGGGGAGCGCCGCTCCTCCGACGCCGCATCGCTCTCGATCTCCGGCCCCGCAAGGGATCGCCGCCTGCCGTTTCCCGCAATCCGGCTACGGCTGCCGATCATGCGAAGGCCCGGCGTCCGGCCGGCGGCATCGGCAGCTTCCCGGACAGGAGACGGGTGGCGGACGGGACGGCCATCGCTGACATCCGCGCCCTGCCGAGGCATAACATTCTGAATTTATTCGATATTAGTCAGAAATTCGAAAGTTGATCATCGAATTTCATCTCGATACGCTTGAACCTTTATGTTTGAATAATTCACGAAGAAAGGAAATAAAGGCTAGAACCAAACGCGCTGAAACCGCTCAATGGCAAGTATCGGATTCAGAATTTCCGCCCAATATATAAATTGACTGAAAATCCCGGTTGCATGATCCTTTCCGCGGATGTCCGTGCCGAGGCTGACCAGCCGAATCCGGCGCGCATGCAGGGGCGGAGTATCTGGCCCGGCAGCTCGCAATGCGCCATCGGAGCCTCGTCCGGGCCGCCTCTCCCGAGCCCGGCGCTTTCGCCACTGCAGCCCGAGGGAGACCAGGGCTCCCGTGTCGGGACCCCTGCTCCGCTGACGAGAACCGGCTCCGCGGCCGGTTTGGCTGGGTCCGAGACGAGGAGTTGACCCCATGACTGGACGGCAACAGAGGCGGCTGTGCGCGGCGGCTTTCATGGCATCCGTGGTATTGGCGAGCGCAACGGGCGGCCGGGTCGGCGTTCTGGCGCAGGAGGCGCCGCAGAGCCCGGCGCGGGGCGGACAGGCCGTCCTCCCCTATGCGGAGAAGAAGTTCGGCGGCGATGTGGGCACGACCTTCCAGGATGCCGATCCCGCGCAGTTCCCCCAGCCGGTCAGGGCGCCGGAGGGCGCGCCGAACGTGCTGCTGGTGCTGCTGGACGACGTCGGCTTCGGCCAGTTCGGCGTGACGGGCGGCGGCGTGCCCTCGCCCGCGATGGATGCGCTGGCCGCCGAGGGGCTGACCTTCACGCGCTTTCACACCACCGCGCTCTGCTCGCCGACCCGGGCCGCGCTCCTGACCGGGCGCAACCACAATGTCGCGGGCACCGGCGTGATCACCGAGCTCGCCACCGGCTACGACGGCTACACGGGCGTCATCCCGAAGGATACTGCCACCGTCTCGGAGATCCTGCGCCAGAACGGCTATGCCACCGCCTGGATCGGCAAGAACCACAACACGCCGATCTACGAGACCTCCGCCGCGGGCCCCTTCGATCACTGGCCGAACGGGCTGGGCTTCGACTACTTCTACGGCTTCATGGCCGGCGACACGAACCAGCTTCGGCCCTACCTCTTCGAGAACCAGACCCCGATCGGCACGCCGACGGCAGCGGACTACTACCTCAGCGTCGACCTGGCGGACCGCACGATCGACTGGCTGAAGACGCTCGAGGCGATCCAGCCGGCGAAACCCTGGTTTGCCTATCTCGCCCCGGCGGCCACCCACGCGCCTCACCAGGCGCCGAGGGAGCTGATCGAGAAATACGCCGGCAAGTTCGCCATGGGCTGGGACGCCTACCGCGAGCAGACCTTCGAGCGGCAGAAGGCGCAGGGGATCATCCCCGCGGATACCGAGCTGACGCCCCGCCCCGCGAGCCTGCCCGCCTGGGACAGCCTCGACGCTGACCAGAAGCGCCTCTACGAGCGGATGATGGAGGTGTTCGCCGCCTTCGGCGAACAGGTGGACCACGAGGTCGGCCGCGTGCTCGACTATGTCGGGAGCCTGCCCGACGCGGACAACACGCTGATCATCTACATCGTCGGCGACAACGGCGCCTCTGCCGAGGGCGGCTTCGACGGCACGCTCAACGAGAACGCGTTCTTCAACGCCTATCTGATGAAGACCGGGGAGATGATCGACCGGATCGACGAGATCGGGACGGAGATGCATTTCAATCACTTCCCCGCCGGCTGGGCCTGGGCGATGGACACGCCCTTCCAGTGGACCAAGCAGGTGGCGAGCCACCTGGGCGGCGTGCGCAACCCGATGGTGGTGCGCTGGCCGGCGAAACAGGGCCCGGGCGGCGAGACGCGCACCCAGTTCCTGCACGTGATCGACATCGCGCCGACGATCCTCGACGCGGCGGGCATCGCGCAGCCGCGCTCGGTCAACGGCACGACGCAGGTGCCGATCCAGGGCAGAAGCTTCCTCCCGACCCTCGCCGACCCGGAAGCGCCCGAGGTCCGCACCAGCCAGTATTTCGAGATGTTCGCCAATCGCGGCATGTACCAGGGCGGATGGTGGGCCGCCTCGCTCTCCTTCGAGCCCTGGCAGCCCGAGCGCGGCGAGTGGGACCCGTTCACCGCGAAATGGGAGCTCTACAACCTCGAGGAGGACTTTTCCCAGGCCAGGGACCTGGCCGGGGAGAACCCCGGGAAGCTCGAGCAGCTCAAGGCGCTGTGGTGGGCACAGGCGGCCGCCAACAAGGCCCTGCCGCTGGACTGGCGCGGGGCCGAGCGCTTCAGCGCCGAATTCACCGGCAAGCCGAACCTCGCCGGAGACCGCACCAGCTTCACCTATGCCGGGCCGCTGGCCGGCCTGCCGGAATCCTCGGCCCCCGATCTCAAGAACAAGTCCTTCTCCGTCAGCGCGAGGCTCGACATCGGCGAGGGGGCGAACGGGATGATCTTCACCCAGGGCGGCAACACCGGCGGCTGGGCCTTCTACCTCAGGGACGGGCTGCTGAAGGCCGCGCACAACTTCATCGACGTCGAGCTCTACACGGTCGAGGCCGGGGCCCCGCTGGCAGCCGGCACCCATGAGGTGGCGATGACCTTCGCCTATGCGGGCGGCGAGGAGATGGGCGGGGGCGGCACGCTGACCCTCTCCGTGGATGGCCAGGAGGTCGGCAGGGGCGAGATCGGGCGCACGACCCCGTTCAAGTACTCGCTTTCCGAGAACCAGGACATCGGCTCCGACACCGGAACGCCGGTCACCTACGACTACCGGACGCCGCTGACCTTCGAGGGCCGGCTCGAGGAGGTGGTGGTCGATCTCCGGCCCTGAGACCGGCGAGGGCAGGCCGCCGGTCCCGGTCGCCGGCCTGCCCCCCGGGGGGACCGGGAGCCCGATGTCGAGTATCGGCCCCGGCCAGCGCCCCGGGCCCGGTCTCGCGAAGGCCCGATCGGCACGAGGCAGGCGAGCCGGTGCCGGGCAGGCTCCCCGGGGGTGCGGCCGGCGGAGGGGGCGATGCCGCGTTGCGCACCGAGAGCGGCGATGCGCCCGCCCGGGGCGGCGCGGATCGCCGTGCAGGAACTCGCGCCCGCCGCACGCCGAGCGGCCCCGGGCCCCATCCGTCACCGCCCCCCGGCCGCTTCCCGAGGTTTCGGGGAACCCTCAGCGCAATTGATTGTTCGCCAGAGACACCCCCGAAGACGAGGGCGCCCTCCCGAAGGCGCGTCCGGACGTCAGCCAGTGCCGACGGGCGGAAGAGAGAGGGATGCATGACGAAGACATTCGGAGCCGGCCTCGCGCTGGGGATCATCGGAACGATCCTTCTCGCTGTCGCCGGCTGGCTTACCGTGGCCTACAGCGGCGCCTACAATGTCGCTGCCTCGGACCGGCACGCCGATGCGGTCCGCTGGACGCTCGACACGACGATGCACCGCTCGGTCGCGAGCCGCGCCGATGGCGCCGGGCTTCCGGAGAGCTTCCCGGAGGATCTCGTCGCGGAAGGGGCGCAGCACTACGCGCACAGCTGCGCGCATTGCCACGGCACCCCGGGGGGCGATCCGGCGGACTGGTCACGCGGCATGCGCCCCGAGCCGCCGCAACTGACCGAGGCGGCCGGCGGGTGGAGCCCCGCGGAGATCCGGTGGATCATCACCAACGGGATCGGGATGAGCGGCATGCCGGCGTTCGGTCCGACCCATGCCCCGGGGGAAATCGTCGCGCTGACGGCGTTCGTGACGTCGCTTCCCGGACTGACGGCGGAGGATTACGCGAGACTTTCCGACGCCGCCGACCCATAGACAAAGAACAGGAATTCCGAGACATGTCCTATGTGCGCTTCGGCCTGATGATCCTCACCTCGACCGTGGTGATGTTCATCCTCATGTATCTCAACACCTACGCTTGGGAGCACGTCTTCTTCTCCGAGACGCGAACCTACATGGCGATCATGATGGGGGCGACGATGGCCGTCGTCATGCTCGCCTTCATGCTCGGCATGTACTCGAACAAGCGCCTCAACATCGCGATCTTCCTCGGTTCGATCATCGTTTTCGCCGGGTCGCTCTGGCTGGTCCGCAGCCAGGTCACGGTCTCCGGCCCCAGCTACATGAGCGCGATGATCCCGCACCACTCGATCGCGATCATGACCTCCGAACGGGCGCAGATCCGCGACCCGCGCGTGCGCAAGCTGGCCGACGAGATCATCGCGGCGCAGCGGCGCGAGATCGCCGAGATGCGCTACCTGATCGACGACACCTCCGAGGGCCAGGTGGCGCAGAGCGTGTACCAGGACCCGCCGGCCGAACCCGGCAGCGTGCAGGATGCGCTTTCGAACACCCTCATCAGCCGGCTCGACCTGGCGCCGATCCCCGCGGCCGAAGCCGACCGGGTGCTGGAAACCGCCGCCCCCTGCACCTTCAACCGCAGCCCGGAGACCGACCCGATCCTCCGGGCCGGCGAAAGCGGCGCGGGCGCGGTGAAGCTCAACGGCGTCCTCGTGGCCCTCGATGCGGCCGGTGAGCCGCAGGGGGGCGGGGCCGCGTTCTCGGCTCCCGGCACCACCGTCACCGTCCGACCGCTCGGCGACGACGCCACCTGGCGCCGGAACGCGGAGCTGGTGTTCGAGCTCGATGAGGGGCTCCGCGTGGGCTACAGCGGCTTCTACTCCTGCGGAGCGGGATGACGACCGGGGGAGCGGGTCTTCCCCGGTCGCCGGTGCGGCGCCCCGGCTTTGGCCTGCCGATCTCCCGGCGGGGTGGTCAGTCCGCCCGCGACACGCTCTCCTGGTAGCGGCGCTCGCGCTCCGGCCAGGTGCTCCTGATATAGGCGAGGACGGCGCGGATCTCCGCATCGCTCAGCACGTCTCCGAAGCCCGGCATGTCGCTTTCGTACCCGCCGCCCACGATGGCGGCCGTGCCCTCCCTGACGATCCGGAACAGGACCTCGTCGGGATGGTGCCAGGTGTGGCCGCTCGCGTCATGCGGTGGCGCGGGCAGCCGGCCCGAGGGCAGGGGCGAGCGCCAGTCGGGCTGCCCCTCGAGCTCGGCTCCGTGGCAGGCGGCGCACTGATCCGCATAGATCTGCCGGCCCTGCGCAATGACGTCTTCGGAGGCCGCGGCGGTGGCGGCAAGCCATCCCGCGATGATCGCGAGGATCAGGGCTCCGGCGAACACTCCGCTCCGGCGCGTGCTGGCGAGGATGTCCGGCAATGCGCAGATCTCCTTTGCTGAACGAGGCCCGACCGCTTCGCGCCGGGGTGACGTCTTGCCCGAGGCGCCCGCCGCGGACAATGGACATTCTCGTGAGCAGCACCTAACCTTGGGGCATGCTCGCGCGCATCCTCAACATCCTTGCCGCACTCGCGATCGCCGTGGTCACGACGATCGGCGCGGCGCATGCTGCGCGCATGGGTGGCCTGCAGGCGGATCACGCGTTCCATCACGGCGAGACGATGCACGCGTCGCCCGGAGGTCATCCGCCCTGTGACGGCGGCGAGGACCATGGATCGACCGATGCCGGACTCTGCGAGTTCGCCTGCGCGGGCCTCTCGTTCCTGCTGACGATGCCGGCTGTCGAGGCCGGCCGCGCGTTCCGACCCGCCGGCCACGGCCTTCCGCCCGGGGCTGCCCGTTCCGGCCGCTCGCCCGGACTGAACGAGCGCCCTCCCCAGCTCCGTCTCCTCTGAGCGCGCCCGGGCAGACGCCCGCGGCGTCCCGTCGGCATTGATGAGCGGGACTGCATGTCCCCAGGAGACGACCATGGATACCCTTTCGCGACGCGGCTTTCTTGCCGCAGGTGCCGCAGCCATCGCTGCGGCCCGGATGCCCGGCCCTGCCTTCGCGCAGGGCGGGGCCCCGATATCCCTTTCGGCTTCGACCCGCACCCTCGACATCGACGGGCGCGCCGCGACCGTCTTCGGTCTTGCGGGTCCCGGCGGACAGGGACTGGTGCTCGACCCCGGCCAGCGGTTCCGGATCGACCTTGCCAACGATCTCGACATCGAGACGATCATCCACTGGCATGGACAGGTTCCCCCCAACGCGCAGGACGGCGTGCCGGACATGCCGATGCCACTGCTCGCACCGGGCGAGACCCGGTCCTACGACTTCGAGCCGCGGCAGGGCACCCACTGGATGCACAGCCACGTGCCGTTTCAGGAGATGCAGCTTCTCGCCGCGCCCCTGATCGTGCGCTCGCCGGAAGACCTGGTCGCCGACCGGCAGGAGGTCGTGATGTTCCTGCACGACTTCTCGTTCAGCCCCCCGGAGGAGGTCATGGCCGGGATCACCGGAGGGCACGGCAGCGCAGGGCATGGCGCGAGCCCGCATCATGGCGGCACAGCGCCCGCGCAGGCGATGCCCATGCAGGGCATGAACCACGGGGCGATGGATCACGGGGCGATGGGTCACGGGGCCACGGGCGGCATGGCCATGGACCTGAACGACCACGACTGGGACGCCTATCTGGCCAACGACCGCACGCTTTCGGACCCGGAGGTGATCACGGTCGATCGTGGCGGCCGCATCCGGCTCCGGGTCATCAACGCCGCGGCGGCCACGGTGTTCTGGATCGACAGCGGGGCGGTCGGGGCGCGGCTCGTCGCCGTGGACGGCAATGCGGTGCGGCCGCTTCCGGGCCGGCGGTTCGGTCTCGCGATGGGACAGCGGCTGGACCTCGAGATCGACCTGCCGAACGAAGGCGGCGCCTGGCCGATCCTGGCCCTGCGCGAAGGCGCCCGGGAGCGCACCGGCCTGATCCTCGCGACGCGGGGGGCCGAGATCCGGCGCCTCGATGCCGTGGCGGAGGCCGAGGCGCCCGCTTTCGACACCGATCTGGCACAGGAGGCGCGCCTCGTCGCGCCGGACGCCCTGCCCGAACGGCCGGTGGATCGCAGCCGGATGCTGATGCTGGGCGGCTCGATGCAGCCCTATCTCTGGACGATCGACGGGGCCGTCTGGGGCCGGCACCAGCCGGTCACGGCGCGCAGCGGCGAGCGCGTCGTGCTGTCGTTTCACAACATGTCGATGATGGCCCATCCGATGCACCTGCACGGCCATGTGTTCCGGGTCGTCGGCCTGAACGGGCGACGCATCGCCGGTGCGCTGCGCGACACGGTGCATGTTCCGCCGATGTCGATGGTCGACGTGGCCCTCGACGCCGGCGAGGCGGCGCGCTGGATGCTGCACTGCCATCACATGCCACATCTTTCGACCGGCATGATGACCGAGTTCCTCGTCACGGCATCGGCCTGACCCTGCTCGGGGCGTCCCCTCCGGCCGCCCCGACGCAGCGGCAGTGCGCGCCCCGGCCGTCTCGCGGGAGCCGGTGGGGACGCGCCCTGAAAGAACGGGAGGCCGACAGGATGAACCGGAAGGACACCGGCCCGGAGCGGGATCCGGCGAGAGAACGCGGGCGTGACATGCCCGCGCAGGCCGGTGTGGAGCCGCTGCCGTACAACCCACGAGACCAACGGAAAAATCCGGCCGGATCGGCAGTGCGTTTTCGCGGGGGGGAAGTGGCGGAGGGAACGGAGCGCCTGAAAACTCTGCTGGAAGTAGCGGCCAGGATCTATTCTGAACTCGGCGAATCCAAGAAGGTTCTGTTCAACACCCGTGCCTACGCTTGCTTACGCTGCTTGAAAAGCAGAGCATGATCAAAACGGATACAAACCAAGAGCATTGTGTCCGCCGTTGCCGGTTCAAGGCCTTGGAGACTGGTCTGCACGACACTGTCTGCCGAACGTTATCCGAAGAAGTCCTCCTTGAAACGATCAATCTGATGCATCCGCTCGTGAAGGATTGTGACGATGCCGATATCGCCATTCGACAGGTGCCGCCAGTACACGAAATGCCGCTCGTACCGGAAGAAATATCCCTCCACTCCGAATTCGGCCGGCACAGCCCGCGAATGGACACCGCGCGTTTCGATCTGCTCGAATGCGGAAAACAAGCCGGTGATATAGGTCTCGGCCTGCGCCTCGCCCCACGTGTCACGGGTGTATCGATAGATCTCGTCGAGCCGAATGGACGCCGCCTCCTGGATCCGGATCGCCATGCGATCAGGTCCGGTTCCGGGCGATCACCTCGGCGGCGGTCAGCGGCTTGTAGCTCTCCTCGGGCGCAGCAAAGGCGCGGTTAAGCTCAGCCTTCAGCCGATCGAACGCCTCACGCTCGACGCGCTCTTTGTCGCGACGGATCAGATCTCGGATGTACTCGCTGACGTTCTCGTAGGCGCCGTCCTCGCCGACATTGGTCGCGACGAACTCGCTGAGCGCGCCGCTGACGCGCACGGTCATGGTGGTGGTCCGAGACATGGCGCTCTCCCTCAATCGTTTGTGTTCAAGATAACCAATAACGAACACAAAGCAAGGGCCCGCTCGCTGTGCCGCCTATCCGTCGCCGTCTTCCAGAACCAGACGATCCGTCATTGTCAGCAGCAAAACCAGCACAGCATCCGAATGTCGCGCAAGTGACACCAGCTGCTCCCCGCTCGGCCCGCGCTCGCCCGCGAACCAGTACTTCACCGTCCGCTCGCTGGCCCCCGTCCACCTCATGGCGGACTTGATCGCCCGGTGGGTCGATCCGAGCTCCGCATGCAATGCCATGGCGACGGCGGCGCGGTAATCGGCCGGAACGTCCTCTGGGGGCACAAATGTGCCCATCTTCGCCCGCAACTTCATATGTTTCTCCGCTAAATGTCTGGGGAGACATGAAAAGCGGCAGTCGGAGCTTTGGCATGGGCGGGAGTTAGGAAGCCAGACGCCTTGGGCAGCGCGCGTGGAGTTTTCGGGAGGCGGGCGTGGCTCGGACAAGAACACCGATATCCGGAGGGCCGGCCGAGGCGCCCGAGCGCATCCTGGCGGCGCAATACGTCAGGATGTCCACCGAGCATCAGCAGTACCCGACACAGAACCAGTCAAAGACCATCCGCGAATACGCCGAACGGCGCGGCATCGAGATCATCAAGACCTACTCGGACGATGCGAAAAGCGGTCTGATCATCGGCGGCCGAAGGGCATTGCAGCAGATGATCTCCGACGTCGAGTCGGGCGCGGCCGAGTACCGCGTGATCCTGGTTTACGACGTCACCCGCTGGGGACGATTTCAGGACGCGGACGAGGCGGCCTACTACGAGTATCGATGTCGCAAGGCCGGGATGCAGGTCGCCTATTGCGCCGAGCAGTTCGAGAACGACGGATCGCCGACCTCCACAATCGTGAGCAGCGTCAAGCGGGCCATGGCTGGCGAATACAGTCGGGAGCTCTCGGTCAAGGTCTTTGCGGGCAATGCCGCCTGATCGAGCTCGGCTACCGTCAGGGCGGCCCCGCCGGTTTCGGGTTGCGCGGAGCGCTGCTGAACGAGCGTGGCGAGGTGAAGGCCGAACTCAAGCGCGGTCAACACATAAGCCTTCAGACCGACCGCGTGATCCTGGTCCCCGGCCCCGAAGAGGAACAGCGGGTCGTCCAGCGCATATACGAGATGTTCGTGAATGAGGGGCGGCCGGAGCGCGAGATCGCGGAGATCCTAAACGCCAAAGGACATCTCACGGATCTCGACCGGCCGTGGACCCGGGCGACTGTCCATCAGGTGCTGACCAACGAAAAGTACGTCGGCAACAACGTCTTCAACAAGGTGTCGTTCAAGCTGAAGCAGCGTCGTGTCGTGAACCTGCGGGATATGTGGATCCGTGCCGATGGCGCCTATCAGGCCATCGTCGACGAGGCGATGTTCCTACGCGCCCGGGAGATCGTGGATGCGCGCAGCCGCCTTTTCGGATGAGGAACTGCTCGACGCCCTGCGCGCGATCCTGAAACGGCAGGGCCAGCTGTCCGGTCTGATCATCGACGAGGAGAACCTGGCACGCCCGGCGCTGGCTCACCCCGTGCGTCGCGACGACGCGGGCCACCGCTTCCCGTCTCACGCCGGGCGCTACCATTTTTTTGCTGCGACATCCTTTAGAATGGCGTTGTCGAGCATCGCCTCAGCGAGCAGCCTCTTCAGCTTGCCGTTCTCGTCCTCCAGCGCCTTCAGCCGCCGGGCATCCGAGACCTCGAGCCCGCCATAGCGCGCCTTGAACTTGTAGAACGTCGCCGAGCTGACCCCGTGCTTGCGGCAGACATCGCCCGTCGCCATCCCGGCCTCCTGCTCCTTCAGCATCGCGATGATCTGCTCTTCCGTGAACCTTGATCGCTTCATCGTCTGTCTCCTTGATGGAGCGGACTCTACCCAAAAATGAAGGAAGAAGCGGGGCTCAGATCAGATCGACCGCCTCAGCCGCGCGCTGATGGATTTCTCCAAGCTGGTGGAGATCTTCGACCGCCACGGGGTGACCTTCGTCTCTGTCACGCAGTAGTTCAACACGACCACGTCGATGGGCCGGCTGACGCTGAACATCCTGCTCAGTTTCGCCCAGTTCGAGCGCGAGGTCATCGGCGAGCGGATCCGCGACAAGGTTGCCGCCTCGAAGAAGAAGGGCATGTGGATGGGCGGCTACGTGCCGCTCGGCTATGACGTGGTCGACCGCAAGCTGATCGTGAACGAGGCCGAGGCGACGCAGGTCCACACCATGTTCGAGCTCTTCGCGCAGTCCGATTCCACCGCCGCCGTGATCAGGGAGCTGAAGGCCCGCGGCATCCGATCCAAGCGCGGTCGGCCCATCGATCGCGGGGCGCTCTATAAGCTGCTGCACAACCGGATCTACCGCGGCGAGATTACCCACAAGGGCGAGACCTATCCCGGCATGCACGACGCGATCATCGATGCGGATTTGTGGGACGCCGTACATGCCGTGCCGTCCGGCAACCGCAACCAGCGCGCCGGGCGCACGCGGAGCACCGAACCGGCGCTGCTGCGCGGGCTGATCTTCACCGAGACCGGCGCCGCGATGACCCCGCATCACACCAAGAAGGGCGATAGGCGCTACTGCTACTATGTCTCGATGGACGTGATCCAGAAGCGGCCGACAGCCGAGTTGCGCGGGCCCCAGCGGCTCCCCGCGGCCATGGTGGAGGAAGCGGTCATCGGCGAGATCCGGCGGCTGCTGCGCACGCCGGAAATCATTGCGCGCACCGCGCGGGCCCTGAAGAGGGAGCGGCCCGACCTCGACGAGGGCGCCGTCACCGCGGCGCTCACGCAGTTCGACGATCTGTGGAAGGTGCTGATCCCGGCGGAGCAGGCCCGCGTCGTCCAGTTGCTCGTGACCCGCGTGACGGTGGGCGAGGGCGGCCTCGACATCGATCTGCGCCAGAACAGCCTCGGCGCGCTGGCGAGCCTGATGACGCCCGCGCGGGAGGACGTTGCCTGATGCCCGCGAACGACACACTCCGCGTCCACGTCCCGCTCACGGTCAGAAAACGCGGCGGCCGGCCGCGTATACTGCCGCCGCGGGACATTGAGGCGTCCGACCCGCCGCCGGGACAGCATCCCCCCGTGCTGCGCGCCATCAGCCGGGCATGGGCGTGGCGACAGCGGATGGAGCGCGGCGAGGTCACCACCATCGCCGATCTCGCCGCCGAGGAAGGCCTCTCCGACCGCTACGTCAGCCGCCTCCTGCGCTTGGCATGGCTGGCACCGAATGTTCTCGAGCGACTGGTCGTGCGCCGCGAACCCTGCGTGATCAGGCTCTTTGAGCTTTGCTTCGTCGCGTGCTTGCCGTGGGACGAGCAGCTGGTGCGGGTGTTCGACTGAGGCGAAGGATCAGTCAGGGATCTGGTGAAGCCGAACCCGGTCTGGAGAAAGCAACGTCTCATCCGGGTGCAGTTCGTATGTGACCAGCGGCCACCGGCGGAATAGTCGAGGCACAGCGCGTTCGGAGCCTGCAGGATCGGATCGCCGTTGAGCCAGTAGTGACCGAAGAAGACGGGGCGTTCGTGGGCGGGATAGGTCTGCGCCATCAAGGTTCCCGGTAGCGGGACATCGGGCAGATCATCCGGAACAGGCACCGAGATTGCGATGTCACGCCAGGTCCGGGCCCCTGCATTCCACCATTGCAGCCGAACGTGATCGCGGTGAGTGCCGTCCTTGTCGCGGAATGCAAACCCTTCGGGAAGCTTGTGCTCGGACCCTTTCGTGATTTCCTCGGCAAGGTGGAAAAGTTCTTCGGAAGGATCAGCCGCGCGTATCAACTGCTCTTCGGACAGGAAGCCATTGTCGGTGAGCGCCCGCACGCGGTCGATCGTGGGGTCTACCCAGCAGGCATGCACGGCGCGGAATCCCTTAGCTTCTAGAAACAGTGGGAGGCTGCGCATCCACGCCGCGCCTCGTCGGTCTCGCCGGCGCCGACGGGAAGCTCCGCCAGGAAGCTTGCGTGCTGGCGCAGGTTCTTCTCCGAATGAGCGCGGAGGGGCTGCCCGGTCTCGGGGTGGGCCGTGTGGAAGTGAAGGGCATTCAGCTCGTGGTTGCCCATGATCGCGCGGGCCTTGCCGCTGTCGATCAGGTCTCGCACCAGGTGAATGACGGCCCGGTTCTCCGGTCCGCGGTCGATGAAGTCGCCCAGAAAGACGATGATCCGCTCCGGGTCGGGATGGATCCAGCCCGCCGGTCTCCGCCGCCATCCGAGGGCATCGAGCGCCCCCCGTAGTTTGGCGATCTGCCCGTGGATGTCGGGAAAGATATCGACTGTTCCCATGCACTCTCCTGAAAATCGTTTCATATGCTGATGGCGGGTTCGCAAATGCCGTTAGTCACCGCCCCGCGCTGTGTAACGCTAACGAACTCAAGTCCTTTTGTCGTCGGGGTTTTCCGGTTGTCGCCATGTGCGGATGCCGCCACCGCTATGTGCCATTCGGCCACCAACCCCATCGGCTACGCCTCCCCCACGTTCGGTCTCCGTTCCGCTCGATAGGGATGGAAACAGGGCGCGCAGTTTTGGCGGCGTCGCGAGTCATGCCTTTGGAAAGGCGAAGAAAATTTCGACCGAACCGAAATCGGCGCGGTTCGCCCAACAAGAGACGAGAGGCCATTCAGAGATGAAAATCGTTCTGCGCCCGCGTCTCAGCGGCTCGCACCCACACGGCAAACCCTTTTGAAAACAGGAGAAATTCCGCCTCGATCGGGCAGCATGAACGGGTTCGCAACGGTGACGGTGGCGGACAGGAAGGGATTCGAACCCTCGAGACGGTTCCCCGCCTACTCCCTTAGCAGGGGAGCGCCTTCGACCACTCGGCCACCTGTCCGCGGACGGCTCTACTTGGTGAACGCCCGCGATGCAACCGGAAATTCCGTCGCGCCGCCGCATGGCGCGTGCGCCCGCCGGAGCGACTGCGCGTCACACGCGTAAAACGACTCACCCGCCGCGCCGCAAAAATAAAAAGTAAGACCTTATGACCATAAATCGGGACGATTTTCTGACACAAACCGGCTTGCCCGAATGAAGTCATTGAATGATACTGGGTTATGTCGCTCCGGGTGCGTAGATGCCCGAGCCAATATGGGAGGATAGCATGAACAAACACGAGACTTCCGTCTCGCGCAGGTCTTTCCTGCGCAAGGGCGCAGCGGCCGGCGGCATCGCGGCCACCGGAGCGCTCGCGGCACCTGCCGTGCTCGCCCAGGCACCCATGGTGGTGAAGATGCAGACGTCCTGGCCCGCCTCGGACATCTGGATGGATTTCGCCCGACAGTACACCGAGCGCGTGGAGGCCATGTCCGGCGGGCGGCTGAAGGTCGACCTGCTGCCGGCGGGCGCCGTTGTCGCCGCCTTCCAGGTGCTCGATGCCTGCAACGACGGCGTGATCGACGCGGCGCATTCCGTGCCCGTCTACTGGTACGGCAAGCACAAGGCCGCCTCGCTCTTCGGCACCGGGCCGGTGTTCGGCGGCTCGGCCACCACCATGCTGGCATGGTTCAACGCCGGCGGCGGGGCGGAGTATTACCGCGAGCTCACCCAGGACATCCTCGGGCTCAACGTGATCGGCTTCCTCGGCTTCCCGATGTTCGCCCAGCCGCTGGGCTGGTTCAAGAACGAGGTCAACACCGTCGACGACATCAAGGGGCTGAAGTACCGCACCGTGGGCCTCGCGGCGGACCTCATGCAGAGCATGGGCATGTCGGTGGCCCAGCTTCCCGGCGGCGAGATCGTGCCGGCGATGGAGCGCGGCGTGATCGACGCCTTCGAGTTCAACAACCCCTCCTCGGACATGCGCTTCGGCGCGCAGGACGTGGCGAAGAACTACTACCTCTCCTCCTACCACCAGGCCTCGGAGAGCTTCGAGTTCATCTTCAACCGCGACTTCTTCGAGGACCTCGACCCCGACCTGCAGGCCATCCTGAAATACGGCGTCGAGGCGGCCTCCACCGCCAACACCGCCATCGCGATGGACAATTACTCCGCCGACCTGCGCAAGCTGCAGGAAGACAGCGGCGTGACCGTGCACCGCACCTCCAAGGACATCCTCGACGCGCAGATCACCGCCTGGGACGGGCTGATCACCCAGCTCGAGGAGGACGAGTTCATGAAGAAGGTGCTCGACAGCCAGCGCGAATGGGTGGAGCGGGTGACCTATTACGAGCTGATGAACGCGCCCGACTACGCCCTCGCCTACAACCATCACTTCCCCGGCAAGCTCGCGATGTGAGCCCTCCGGCCCGCGGGGCCGGAGAGGGAAGGGATTTCCGGCGGCCGGGGCATTGCTTGCCCCCCGGCCGCCGGGCCGCCGCGCCCGGTTTCCGGCGCGTTCCACGCAAGGGAGGGAGCGGTTCTCGCATGGTGGGTTTCATCCGTTTTGCCGACAAGCTTTCGGCCTGGTTCGGCCGGACCTTCGCCTGGCTGATCATCCTGATGACCTTCGGGGTGAGCTACGAAGTGGTGGTGCGCTATGTCTTCAACGCCCCCACCACCTGGGCGCTCGACGTCTCCTTCATCATGTACGGCACGCTGTTCATGATGGGCGGGGCCTATACCCTGTCGCGCGGCGGCCATGTGCGGGGCGATTTCATCTACCGGCTCTGGCCGGTGCGGGTGCAGGCCGGCGTGGACCTCGTGCTCTACATCCTGTTCTTCTTCCCGGGTGTCACGGCGCTGATCCTCTCGGGGTGGAAGTACTCCTCCCGCTCCTGGGGCTACACCGAGGTGAGCGTGAACAGCCCCGCCGGCATCCCGATCTTCCAGTTCAAGACCGTGATCGTGGCCGCGGGCCTGCTGCTGTTCATCCAGGGCATCGCGCAGGTGTGCCGCTGCATTCTCGCGATGCGCACCGGCGCCTGGATGCCCGCCGAGGCGGACGTGCAGGAGACAGAGGAACTGCTCCTGCACCAGGGCGATGCCGCCTGACCCCCCTTCCAGATCACTAGCCCCGGACGGAGCCCCGACGTGACCAACCCCGAAATCGCCCTCCTGATGCTGGGCCTGTTCATCCTGCTGGTATTCCTGGGCTTTCCCATCGCCTTCACGCTGATGGCCATGGGCATAGGCTTCGGCTACTACGCCTATTACGACGCCGGGCGCATGTGGCGCAGCTTCAACCGCCTCACCGAGGATGCCGGCACCTGGGACCAGTGGTCGCTATGGCTCGAGGGGTTCTACAACAACCGCATCTTCGATCTGTTCATCAACCAGACCTACACGGTGATGTCGAACGAGGTGCTCACCGCCGTGCCGCTGTTCCTGTTCATGGGCTACATCGTGGAGCGCGCGAACATCGTGGACCGGCTGTTCACCACGCTCAACATCGCGGCGAAGAACGCGCCGGGCTCGATGGGGGTGGCGGCGCTGATCACCTGCGCGCTCTTCGCCACCGCCACCGGCATCGTGGGCGCGGTGGTGACGCTGATGGGGCTGCTCGCGCTGCCGGCGATGCTGAAGGCGCGCTACGAGCCCTCCTTCGCCTCCGGCATCATCTGCGCCGGCGGCACGCTGGGCATCCTCATCCCGCCCTCGATCATGCTCATCGTCTATGCCGCGGCCTCCGGCGTGTCGATCGTGCGGCTCTACGCGGGCGCGCTGCTGCCGGGGCTGGTGCTGGTGGGGCTCTACCTTCTCTATGTGATCGGCCGGTCGATCCTGCAGCCCTCCGTGGCGCCGCGGCCCACGAAGGAGGAAGTGCCGGACGTGCCCTTCGGCAAGCTCGTGTTCATGCTGGTCACCTCCTTCTTCCCGCTCGCGGTGCTGATCCTCGCGGTGCTCGGCTCCATCCTCTTCGGCCTCGCCACGCCCACCGAGGCTGCGGCCATCGGCGCGCTCGGCGGCATGGTGCTCGCGGTGCTCTACCGGGCGATGACCTTCCAGCGCCTGCGCGAGAGCGTCTACCTCACGGTGCGTACCACGGCGATGGTGTGCTGGCTGTTCGTGGGCTCCTACACCTTCTCCTCGGTGTTCTCCTACCTCGGCGGCGAGCAGGTGATCTCGGAGTTCGTGGAGGGGCTCGACCTCACGCCGCTGCAGTTCCTGCTCATGGCGCAGCTGATCATCTTCCTGCTCGGCTGGCCGCTGGAATGGTCGGAGATCATCATCATCTTCGTGCCGATCTTCCTGCCGCTGCTGGCGATGTTCGACATCGACCCGCTGTTCTTCGGCATCCTCGTGGCCCTGAACCTGCAGACCTCCTTCCTCACCCCGCCGATGGCGATGTCGGCCTATTACCTCAAGGGCATCGCCCCGCCGGAGGTGCAGCTCACCCAGATCTTCAAGGGCGTGATGCCCTTCCTGCTGATGGTGTTCATCTCGATGGCCGTGGTCTACATCTTCCCCGCCGTGGTGTTCCACCTGCCGGAGGTGTTCTATGGACGGTGACGCGATGCCGGCGCCCGACCTGTTCACCCTGCGCGAGCGCCTCGCCTCCGGCGCGCTCGAGGCCGCGGCCCTCACCCGCGCCTGCCTCGACGAGATCGCGGCGCGCGACGGGGCGCTGCGCGCCTTCGCCCGGGTCGACCCCGCCCATGCCCTCGCCCAGGCCGAGACGCTCGACCGCAGGCGCCGCGCCGGCCTGCCCCTCGGGCCGCTGCACGGCCTGCCGGTGGCGGTGAAGGACGTGATCGACACCGCCGGGATGGAGACCACGAACGGCACCGGGCTCGACGCCGGGCGCATGCCCGGGCGCGACGCCTTCGTGGTGGCGCGGCTGAAGGCCGCCGGCGCGGTGATCCTCGGCAAGACGGTGACGGCCGAGCTCGCCTTCCGCCACCCCGGCGAGACGCGCAACCCCGCAGCCCCCGGCCGCACGCCCGGCGGCTCCTCCTCCGGCTCGGCGGCGGCGGTGGCGGCAGGCATGGTGCCGCTCGCCCTCGGCACCCAGACCGCGGGCTCGGTGCTGCGCCCGGCCTCCTACTGCGGGGTGACCGGGTTCAAGCCCAGCTTCGGCGCCATCCCCCGCACGGGCGTGCTGGCCCAGGCGCCCAGCCTCGACACCATCGGCGTCTTCGCGCGCAGCACGGCGGAGGCGGCGCTGCTGGCCGAGGCGCTCTTCGGCCATGACCCGGACGACCCCGCCACCGCGCCCGCCCCCTTCCCCCGCCTGCTGGAAGGCGCGCTGAGCCGGCCGCCGCTGGCCCCGGTCTTCGCCTGCATCGGCGCGCCGCTCATCGCCGGGGCCGACCCGGAGATGCGCGCCGCCATCTCCGAGCTCGCGACAGCCCTGGGCGACCAGGCCTTCGCCGTGGACCTGCCGGACGAGTTCGCCGAAGGGATCGTGGCGCGCGAGCGCATCAACCTCGCCGAGATGGCGAAATGCTACCACCGCTACGAGCAGCGCGGCGGCGCCATCCTCTCGCTGCAGATGCGCGAGGCGCTGGCCGCCGGCGCGCGCATGCCGGCGCGGGACTATCTCGCCGCGCTCGACTGGCGACAGGTGCTGAACGCCGGGCTGGAGAAGCTGTTCGAGCGCTGCGACGCGCTGCTGCTGCCCGCCGCCCCGGGCCCGGCGCCGGAGGGGCTGAACCACACCGGCTCGGCCGAGTTCAACGCGCTCTGGACGCTGTGCGGCCTGCCGGCCATCAGCCTGCCGCTGCTCGAGACGGCGGAGGGTCTGCCGCTGGGGGTGCAGCTCGTGGGCCGGCGCGGCGAGGACGCGCGCCTGCTGCGCACCGCCCGCTGGCTGGAAAGCTTCGTCCTGACCGGGGAGACCGAGAGATGACCGACCGCCTTCTGGCCAGTTTCGCCTTCGCCGTGTTCCTCGGCTTCCTCGGCATCCTGTTCTGGTTCGTCCCGCAATGGGACCTCGGAATCGTGCTGGCCCTCACCCTGGCGCTGGCCTTCTGGGACCTGTTCTTCCACGACCGCGGAAAGGGCTGAGCCCTCAGCCCAGCCGGGCGGGGGAGAAGGGCAAGGGGTCGGTGAAGGGCGTCTCGCCGCCGATCAGCTCGGCCAGCAGCCGGCCGGTGGTGGGGCCCAGGGTGAAGCCCTGGTGGCCGTGGCCGAAGTGGAACCACAGGCCGTCGTGGCGGGGGGCTGCCCCCACCACGGGCAGCATGTCGGGCATGCAGGGGCGGGTGCCCATCCAAGCGGCGTTCTCCACCGGGGCGCCGAGGGTGAGCAGCTCGCCCGCCAGCCGCTCGGCCCGGCGCAGCTGCACCGGGTTCGCCGAGGGCTCCGAGCCTGCCAGCTCGGCTCCGGTGGTGATGCGCAGCCCCTTGGCCATCGGGGCCATCACGTAGCCGTGGGCGGCGTCGAGCAGCGGCAGGTTGAGCCGAATCGGCGCGCGGTAATGCATGTGGTAGCCGCGCTTGCGCAGCATCGGCACCCGGTAGCCCATCGGCCCCAGCAGCGCGGGCGACCAGGGCCCCAGCGCCACCACGGCGAGCTTCGCCTGCAGCGGGCCGTCGATGGTCTCCACCTTCCAGCCGCCGCCCGGCGCGGGCGCGAGGCTGGAGGCGTCGCCTTCCGCGAAATGGCCGCGGCGGGCGGCGAAGAGCCCGGCATAGGCCGCCACCAGCCCGCCGGGGTCGGACACTGTCCAGGGGTCGCGCCAGTGCACCGCCCCTACCCCGCCGGAGCGCAGCGCCGGCTCGGCCGCGCGCAGCCCTTCCGCGTCGAGCACCGAGACATGCAGGCCGAAGCGCGCCGCCAGCCCCTCGGCCAGCCCGGCGGCGGCGGTGAAGGCGGACTCGTCGCGGTAGAGCTCGCGGAAGCCCTCGCGGGTCACCAGCGCCTCGGCGCCGGCCTCCGCGATCAGCGCGCCATGCTCGGCCGTGGCCCGGGAGATCAGGCCGGAATAGGCATCGGTGGCGCGGGCGTGGCGCGCCGGGCCCGAGTGCCACCAGTAGCGCAGCAGCGGCCCGAGATGCCCGGGCAGCGCGCCGGCGTCGTAATGCACGGAATTGTCGCGCCCGCGCGCGATGCGCAGCAGCGCCGCCATGCCGCGCGGCATGGCGTAGGGCTCCATCGCCTCGGCCTGGATGATGCCGGCATTGCCGTAACTCGTCTCGCGCCCGGGGGGCCGCCGGTCCACGATGGCCACGTCATGCCCGCGCCTCTGCAACTGCAGTGCCGCGCCGAGCCCGGCCATCCCGGCGCCCAGAACAAGGATGTCAGCCATCACGGTCTCCCCTTCGTGTGCGAGGGCCAGAGGACCCCAAACCGGCCCCCCTTGCAAGCGCCGGCTGCGCCCCGGGGGCCCGCTGCGCGCCATGCATGGCCGGCATGCGATCGGTCAGCCATGCTGACACTTGTCAGGTTCGCGATATTGCCCTATCTATTCGTGCCGACATAGTTAGCACACTACCTTATTCCATCACGCACCGGACCCGCCCCATGAGCACGCAGCGCAACGAGATCTCGTCGGACTTCCTCGAGGCCCTCACCCGGCTGAGCCGGAAGCTGCGCACGCAGTTCAACGCGCGGGTGCTGGCGCACGGGCTCACCTATCCGCGGGCTCGGGCGCTGCTGCGCCTCGCGCGGCGGCCGGGCATGACCCAGAGCGAGCTCGCCTGCGAGCTGGAGCTGGAAAAGCCCACCCTGGTGCGCCTGCTCGACCGGATGGAGGAGCTCGACCTCATCCGCCGCGAGGCAGACCCGAAGGACCGCCGCGCCAAGCTCATCATCCTCACCGACCACGGGCAGGCCCAGGCCGAGCTGGTGAAGGGGCTGGGCGCCGAGCTGCGCCACGACTACTTCGCCGAAGCCGACATCCCGGCCCTGCGCGACGCCGTGCGCCTGATGGAGGCGGTCTCGGCGCGCATCGACACCCACGCCCAGGAGGCCTCCGATGAGTGAGGCCGCCACACGCCTGCCCGCCACGGAGCCGGAAGCTCCCGCGGCCGGGGCGCAGGCCGCCCGGGCGGAGCCCGGGCAGGACCCCGCCCCGCCTCCGGCCTCCGGCCTCACCAAGCCGCCGCTGACGGCGGTGGCCTACATGCTCGCCGCGGTGGTGATCGCGGTCACGCAGGGGCTGGGGCTGAGCCTGCTTTCCACCAACGTGCAGCAGATCGCCGGCCCGCTGGGCGCCACCACGCAGGAGGCGACCTGGCTTTCGGCCGCCTATCTCGCGCCCAACGTCAGCCTCACGCTGCTGCTGTTCAAGCTGCGCGCGCAATACGGCATCCGCAATTTCGCCGAGGTGGCGATCGCGGTGTATCTCGGCGTCAGCGTGGCGCACATGTGGGCCGACAGTTTCCAGTCCGCGCTGGTGCTGAGCTTCTTTGCCGGGGTCGCGGCCTCGCCGCTCTCCTCGCTCGCCTTCCTCTACATGCTCGAGCCGCTGGCGCCGGCCCGCAAGCTCAACATCGGGCTGTGCCTCGCGCTCACGGCGCTGTTCTGCTCCACGCCGGTGGCGGGGCTGATCTCGCCGCCGCTGCTCGACCGGTTCGGCGTGCAGGGCATCTACCTCGTCGAACTCGGGCTCGCCATGGTGAGCGCCGGGCTGATCTACCTGCTGCCGCTCGCCTCGCCGCCGCGGGCCAGGGTGCTGAGCTGGCTCGACTTCATCAGCTACGGCTTCGTCGCGGTGGCGCTCGGCTCCATCGCCGTGGTCTGCACCATGGGCCGGAGCTACTGGTGGGCCGAGGCGCCCTGGCTGGGCTGGCTGCTGGCGGCGGGCATCGCCTGCGCCACCGTCTGCGCCCTGATCGAACTGAACCGCCAGAACCCGCTGCTCGACATCCGCTGGCTGGCTTCGCCCGAGATGCTCCACTTCGCCGGGGTGCTGCTGCTGTTCCGGCTCATCCTCTCCGAGCAGTCCAGCGGCGCGGTGGCCTTCTTCCGCGCCATGGGGCTGCAGACCGGGCAGATGGCCGGCTTCTACTGGGTGGTGCTCGGCTCGATGGTGGCCGCCGGCATCGGCTGCGCGCTGATCCTGAAGCCGGAGCGCTACTCGCGCATCCATGCGCTCGCGCTGCTGCTGCTGGCGCTCGGCTCCTGGCTCGACAGCCATGCCACGGTGCAGACGCGGCCGGAGCAGATGTACCTCAGCCAGCTGCTGATCGGCTTCTCCTCAGGGCTCTACCTGCCGCCCTCCATGGCGGTGGGGCTGATGTCGGCGCTCAGGCGCGGGCCCAACTACCTGCTGAGCTTCATCATCGTGTTCCTCACCACGCAGAAGGTGGGCGCCACGGTGGGCTCTGCGTTGTTCGGCAGCTTCGTGACGCTGCGCGAACAATACCACTCGCATTCCCTCGTTCAGCACCTCACCTCGGGCGACCCGCTGGTCACGCAGCGCATCGGGCAATATGCCGCCGCCCTGCGCGCGGCCGTGCCGGACCCGGCGCTGCGCTCGGCGGAGGGGGTTTCGACCCTCGCCCGGCGCACCACCGAACAGGCCTATGCACTGGCCTACGGGGATGCCTTCCTTGCCACCGCCTGGCTCGCGAGTTTCGCGCTGGCCTGCCTGCTGCTGCACGAGGCCTGGCGCTTCGTGCAGCGCCGCAGCGCCGCGGCCATGGCCTGATCCGCAGATGTGAGACAGATGTCCAAGTTATTCCGCACCGCATCGACCTATGTCGCGCTCATCCTGGGCGTGGCGGGCGTGTTCGTCATCCTCTTCGCCTTCGGGCTTCCCCCCTTCGCGGGCTCCGTGGAGCGCACGGAAGACGCCTACGTGCGCGGCAAGGTGACCTTCATCAGCCCGCAGCTCGCCGGTTACATCGACGAGGTGCCGGTCCAGGATTACCAGCACGTGAAGAAGGGCGATCTCATCGCCCGGATCGACGACCGGATCTTCCGCCAGCGCGTGGCCCAGGCCCGGGCAACGCTGGAGAGCCAGGAGGCCGCGCTGGCCAATTCCGAGCAGTCCCGCCTCTCGGCCCAGGCTCAGGTGGAAGCGGCCCGGGCGCAGCTCGAGAGCTCGAAGCAGGATCGCGAGACCGCGGAGGCCGCCTGGAAGCGCTTCCAGGCCCTGCGGGACAAGGGCGTGGTGACCCAGACCACCGCCGATGACAGCCGCACCGCCTGGGTGCAGGCCCGTTCGGCCGAGCATCAGGCCGAAGCGGCGCTCGAGGTCGCCCGGCAGGACCTCGCCGCCATCGCGGTGAACAGGCAGTCGCTGCAGGCGGCGGTGGACGGGGCGCGCGCCTCGGTGAAGCTGGCCGAGATCGACCTGGAGAACACCCGCATCACCGCCCCGCAGGACGGCACCCTGGGCGAGATCAGCGCCCGGGTGGGGCAGTATGTCTCCGCCGGCTCGCAGATCGGCTCGCTGGTGCCCGAGGACATCTGGGTGGTGGCCGCCTTCAAGGAGACCCAGCTTGCCGGGATGACCGTGGGCCAGTCGGTCACCTTCACCGTCGACGCGCTGAACGATGCCGAGCTGCACGGGCGCATCGAGCGCTTCTCTCCGGCCACGGGATCGGAATTCAGCGTGCTCAGGGCCGACAACGCCACCGGCAACTTCACCAAGATCGCCCAGCGGCTGCCGGTGCGCATTGCCATCGACGCCGACCAGCCGCTGGCGCGGCGCCTGGTTCCCGGCATGTCCGTGGTGGCGCGGATCGACACGGCGGCGGCCGGCGCGGTCGCCGCGGCCGAGCAGCCGGCGGGGGCGATCAGCTTCGCGCCGCTGCCGCAGTAGGCCTCGGCCACGCGACGCGGCCTGTCGCCCGGCGGCCGGCAGCCGGCGCATTGACCGCGCCGCGCTGCGGGCGAAGATGGGGCGTCGATTCCCCCGAGCAAGGAGGCCGTCTATGCCGGACAATGCCCTCGCGCCGCTCTATCTCGACGATCTGTCGGTCGGTCAGCGGTTTCTCTCCGGAACCTTCACCCTGAGCGAGGACTGCCTGAAGGGCTTTGCGCGGGCCTACGACCCCCAGCCCTTTCATCTCGACGACATCGCCGCCCGGGCAACACTGTTCGGCGGGCTGGCGGCCAGCGGCTGGCAAACGGCGGCGATCACGATGAAACTGCTGGTGGAGGGGGCCTCGCAGCTGGCGGGCGGCATCATCGGGGCCGGCGCCGAGATCCGCTGGCCGAGGCCGACACGGGCCGGAGACACGCTGCAGGTGGAAAGCGAGGTGGTGAGGATCATCGCGCCACGCGCCCGCCCGCGCCAGGGCGTCGTCGTCATGCGGAACCGGACACGGAATCAGGACAGGGAAATCGTGCAGGTGATGACGGCGAGGCTGATCGTCTTCAGCAGATCCTGACCCCGGCCGCCGCAGGCCGGGCCCTGGCCCGGGGGCATTCTCTCCCAGCGGCTCCGCAGACCCGGCGTGAGGAGCGGACCATGCGCGAAGTCAGCGCCGTTCGGCCGGCCCGGCGCCGCTGTCCTGCGCCACGCTGCGGATCTCCTCCAGGTAGGCGAACAGTTCCCGGCAATTTTCCGACAGCAGGTCGAAATCGGCCGAGGCATGCGGATGGCGCTCGCTTGCGAGCGAGATGTGGCGGAGCATGCGCGACAGCGGTGCGCGCAATTCGCCCACGCATTCGTTTGCGAAGGGTTCCAGCACTTCGCGCAGTTTCACCGCCTGGTCCGGCTGATCGGGGCGCGGGGGTTCGAGGGCGCGGCTGAGCGCGCGCTCCACGGCCTCCCGGAAGGTGGTGCCGTCGAGCCCGTCCTTCTGCAGATAATCCGAACAGCCGGCGGCGATGGCGCGCTTCTGCATGCCGGAGCTGCTCTGCCCCGAGAGCAGGATGATCGGCACCGGTTCCTCGTGCGCGGGGCGGAAGGTCTCGATCGCGACGAGCCCCTCACCGTCGGGCAGGAAATTGTCGAGCAGCACGAGGTCGAACGCGTCCTGCGCCATGTGGCTGCGCGCCTCGCGCAGCGAGGTCGCCTCGGTGATCTCGAGGTCGAGCTGGGCGGATTGCGCCAGCGCGTGCAGGCGGCGCCGGTCGAAACGGCTGTCCTCCACCAGGAGGCAGCGCTTGCGGGGCAGCCGCGCTTCGGAACGCTCCCTGGCGGCGGCGAGCGCGCTGTCGAGGTCGGAATGCAGCATCGTTTTCTCCTCCTTCTCTGGGGCGCCCGACCCGCCCGGCCATCGGGGGCGGACCGACGCACCACGGGAGCGGGCGTCATCGGATAACCTGTCATGCTTTCGATTAAGAGGCGGTAAATGCTGACAATTTTCAGCAGTTCCGCGACGCCGGACATGGCGCCGTGCCGTCAACGCTTTGGAAACGAAAGCTGCGCACCCTCTGGGGCGGTTCGCATCGCAGGGGAGAGACGAACATGGACAGGATCATCGTCACGGGGCCGGCGGGGCCGAATCTCGGGCAGTCCGACCGCGGGTGCCGCGCATGACCCCGGCCACCGCGGCCGAAGCCTGTGCAGGCACCCTGCCTGCCGGCGCCCCGTCGATTCTGCTCGTCGATCCGCAGAGCGGCGAGAGCGGCCCGCAGCAGGGCGGCCTCGCGCTGGTTCCCGCCGGGCTCGAGCTTGCCGGCGGCGTGACGGAAGCGCTTCGCATCGCGGCAGAAACGCATCCGGACTGCATCCTGCTGCCGCCCGGCGCCTCTGCCATCGGGCTCGCGGAGACCCTGCGCCGCAGCTTCCCCGGCACGCCGGTCTTCGAGATGCTGCCCCTCGCAGCCGGGGACGGGGGCGATGCCGCCGCCGCGGCCGTCGCGGCCGAGCGGGCTGCCTGCCGCCGGGAGCTGGAGGAATTCATCCAGATCGCGGTGCACGACCTGCGCGCGCCGCTGCGTGCCTGCCTCACCATCCCCTCCTGGATCCGGGACGACCTGGAGGCCGCGAATCAGGACTTCGCGCCGATCGCCGATGACGTTGAGATGCTGCTCACGCAGGCCACGCGCATGTCGGCGTTGCTCGAGGCGCTCTCCACCTATGCGCGCGTGGGGCATGGCGAACGGCCGGACGATACGGTCGACCTCGCCACCCTCGCCGCCGCACTGGCGCGACAGCCCGGGGCGCCGGCCGACCTGCACCTGGACATCGCCCCCGGATTGCCGGCGCTCGCCCTGCGCCGGCAGGACATGGAGATCCTGCTGCGCCAGCTGTTGCTGAACGCGGAACGGCACAGCGGCCGGCCGGCGCCCAGGGTGGAACTCGCGGCACGCGCGCTGCCCGGAGGCGGGCTGGAACTGAGCGTGACGGACAACGGCCAGGGCGTGGCGGAGCAGTATCGCGAACGGGTGTTCCGGCCGGGCACCACCCTGAGGCCGCGCGACGAGGTGGAGGGCAGCGGAATGGGCCTCGCCATCGTGCGCCGCATCGCCCGCTACTGGGGAGGCGAGGCGGTGATGGATGCGGCGCCCGACGGCCAGGGCGCCCGCGTCACGGTGACCCTGCCGCGCGGATCACCGGTCTTCGCGGGGGGCGTGGCCGGCGTGGTCAGGTGAGCCGCACCACGTGATTGTCCCATTGCGCGGCGTGGGTGCGGCCTCCGTGCGGGCGGGCCTCGGCGTCGATCAGGCAGGTGCCGCCCTGCCCGTCGCTGAGCATGAAGCCGCCGGGTGCGGTGGCAAGGCCGCAGACATCCGGCTGGCGGTGCAGCCCGACCAGATCGCCGGAGGCACTGTCGAAGGCGATGAGCTGGCCGCCACGCGGCGAGGTGATGGCCACGATGCGCCCGGTGGCGTCGAAGGCGACACTGCCCGCATAGCCCTGCATCCGCCGCTGAACCGGGTCGGGGGCGGCGAGCAGGCGCAGGCTGTCGGCCCCGGGGTCGAGCAGGGCGAGCAGCGGCGGCACTTCGGTTACCGCGCCCTGCCATTGCATCGCCGCCGCCACCAGCCCCTCGGCGGTGAGGGCGAGGTGGCGCATGGAGTTGAGGTGCAGCGCCTCGGGCAGCGCCCAGTCCTGCAGCAGGCTGCCATCCTCGAGCGAGATCAGCGCGAGCGAGGAGCGCATGGTGGGCAGGTTGAGCTTGGCGCGGCCGGTGTCCGGGTGGGTCTGGATGCCACCGTTGGCGACGATCAGCAGCCGGCCGCCGGGCATGAGCATCGCGTCATGCGGGCCCACGCCGCCGGAGGAGAACTCGCCGAGCCGGGTGTAGCCGGCGGAAGCGTCCCAGATGCCGATGCGGCCCTCGCCGGCGTCGTAATCGTTTTCCGGGGTGTAGAGCAGGCCGCCATCGGCGGAAAACGTGCCGTGGCCGTAGAAATGCCGGCCCTCCGGCGCCTCGAGCCGCGCCAGGGTGCGGCCCTCGGCGCAGTCGATCACCAGGGCGAAGGTGCCGGGCCGGCGGGCGAAGGCGATGGCCTCGGGGCGGGAGGGGTGCGCCGCGCCGGCATGGCCGCGCCCGGGCAGCGGGACGTGGAACAGCGCCGCGCCCTCGGCCGAGAGACCGTAGAGGCCGTAGCTTCCATCCGGCTCCCGCGCGGCGGCGAGATAGGCGGGGCCCGCGGCGGCGGCCCAGCCGGTTGTGCCGGTGAGGGAGAGGGCGGCCGCCCCCGCGAGGAAGTGACGCCGTCCCAGTTCCATCTCAGTCTCCGTCCAGCGCGTTGAAGCCCTCACGCACTCCGAGCTCCGGCGCGATGGCCATGGAGAGGGCGATGTAGAGCTGGTTGTAGTCGGTCTGCAGCGCCTCCACCCGGAAGCGCGACATCGGGTCGGCCACCGCCTCGGTGAGCGGCGGGGCGATGCGGCTCAGGTCGTCGCGCACCCGGGCGAAGGCGGCGCGGGCGGCCTCGGCGTTTTCGGGCGGCAAGGCGGGCACGAAGACCGCCTCGGTCATCCGCTCCGCCGCGTCGAGCGACAGGCGGATGTTGCGCAGCGGCCGGTCAGAGCGCCAGGCCTCGGCGCGGGTGGGGCGCGGACGGTCGAAGCTGCCCAGCGGGTTGCCCAGCCGCAGGTCCCGCGTGAACTGCACGCCGCCGAGCAGCGCCTTGTAGAATTCCTGCACCGCGGAGAGCGGCTCGGGATAGGCGAGGTTGTCTGCCGCCCCGGCCTCCAGCAGCCAGCCGGACCAGGGGTCTTCCCAGCGGTCGACCAGCGCCGCGGCGAGCCGGTGCAGATCGATGCTCACCGCCTGCAGCAGCCGGCAGCGGTAGGGGCCGGCGCCGAGGGTGAGCCCGGTCTCGTCGTAGAGCAGGTAGTCGAGCGCGAAGAGGCCGCGCGCCGCGATGGAGACGTGTCCGAACGCCTCCGGGTCGTCCACCACCGGGTCCTCCGCCTCGGCGAGCCCGGCGAGGTTGCGCGCGGTGAAGCCCTTGCGGTCGGGCCAGAAGGCGATGGCGAAGGCACGCTCCTCCTCCTCCGTGGGGCCGAAGCGCAGGTGGCTCACGCCCTCCCACGCGTCGAAACTGGCCTGGTAGGCGGAGCGCATCGCCGCCTCGTCGCAGCCGCGCGCGGCGGCCTCCAGCCCGGCGGTCTCGGCCTCGAAGGCCCCGAACCCGGGCAGGATCACCTGGTCGAGCGCGCGCTCGGCGATGGCGCGGGGCGCCGCCTCCTGCGCGCCGGCGGCGAGCGGCGCGAGCAGGGTGGCGGCGAGGGAGAGGGCGCCGAGGCAGGATCGCATCACAGGGACTCCAGGAAGGCGATGATCGCGTCGCGGTCGGGCTTCTGCAGGCCGGCGAAGGCGTCGCGCGCCGCCTGCGCCTCGCCGCCATGCCAGAGGATGGCCTCGGCCAGGCTGCGGGCCCGGCCATCATGCAGGTAGAAGTCGCGCACCGACACCCATTTCGTGAGGCCGATGCCCCAGAGCGGCGGCGTGCGCCACTCGCGCCCTGTGGCGCGGCCCTCGGGGCGGTTGTCGGCCAGGCCCTCGCCCATGTCGTGCAGCAGCAGGTCGGTGTAGGGCCAGATGAGCTGGAAGCTCTGCTCCGGCTGGTCCTTCAGCCGGGCGGTGACGAATTTCGGCACGTGGCAGGAGGTGCAGCCCGAGGCATAGAACAGCTCCTTGCCGTGCAGCACCGTGGGGTCGTCGAGGTCGCGGCGCTGGGGCACCGCGAGGTTGCGGCTGTAGAAGGTCACCAGGTCGAGGGACTGCTCGTCGACCTCGAACTCCGGCGAGGCGCCGTCGGGGGCGGCGCGGCAGGCCTCCTGCGCGGCAGTGCAGTCGCCGGAGGCGGAGGGGTTGATCGGGGTGGAGAGGCCGAGATCGCCGGAGAACGCGTCGGCCGATTGCTGGCGGATGGTGGGCACGCCGGCCTTGTGGCCGAAGCGGCCGAGCATCGGGCGGTCGAACTCCTTCGACCAGACGATGTTCGGGCGGCCGGAAATGCCGTCGCCATCCGCGTCGTCGGGGTCGGCATGGGCGAGGATGTCGGCCTCGGGGATCGCCTCGAGCAGGCCCAGCCCGATCATCTGCAGCGTGAGCCGCGGCGAGATCATCGCGTCCTCCGCCAGCGGGCCGTAGGCGAGGTCGGAGATCGAGTAGGTGGGTTTCTGCAGGGTCACCACCTCGCCGCCCGGCAGGGTGACGGGGATGTCCTCGTACTCCATCTGCATCTGCCCCTCGGCGGGCACGCCGGCGACGGAGAAATTCTGCAGCTGGCCGCCATAGACCGGGTCCGGCGCGGTGGCGAGATAGCCCTCGATCTGGTCGGTGAGCGGCGAGGTGGCCGGCACCGAGATGCGCAGGAACAGCGAAACGGTGGGCTCATCCTCGCGGATCGGGCGGCGGCCGCGGCCGTCCTTCAGGTGGCAGTTCTGGCAGCCGCGGGCGTTGTAGAGCGGGCCCAGCCCGTCGGAACTGGTGGTGGAGGAGGGCGAGGAGACCCAGAGCTTGCGGAACAGGCCGTTGCCGACCTTGAAGTCCATCTCGCGCTCGAAGCTCATGTTGGCCGAGCTTTGCGAGAACACGTCCGGGCTCACGGCGAAATCGGTGGTGGCCGCCCCGCCCTGGTTGAGCTCGAAGGGCTCGGCCTTCGAGAAATCATCGGTCGGGGCGGTGACGGCGGCGATGCGCTCCGCCTCCGCCGCCGTGCGGGGGATGACATCGAGATGGATGTCCCCCGGCAGCGGGTCGGCGAAGGCGGGCAGGGCAGCGGCGGTCAGGAGCAGGCCGGTCAGGAATGTCTTCATGTCGATCGGCCGCCCCCGGCGGCCTCCTCAGTCCGCTTCGTCGGCGGGCGTGGCGTTGAGCTGGCCGTAGTTCTGCTCGCCAATCTGGGCGTAGAGGTCGAGCTGGGTCTCGAGGTAGTCGATGTGACCCTCCTCGTCGGCCAGCAGCTCCTCGAACAGCTCCTTGGAGACGTAGTCGCCCACCTTCACGCAGTATTCGCGGGCTTCCTTGTAGAGCGCCCAGGCGTCATGCTCGGCAGCGAGATCGCACTCCAGCGTCTCCTTGATGTTCTGGCCGATTCGCAGCGGATCGAGGGTCTGCAGGTTCGGGTGCCCCTCCAGAAAGATGATGCGATCCATCAGCTTGTCCGCATGGTGCATCTCCTCGATGCTCTCCGTGCGCGACTTCTTCGCCAGCCGGCCGTAGCCCCAGTCAGCCTGAAGTCGGTAGTGCAGCCAGTACTGGTTGATGGCCGTGAGTTCGCTTTTCAGCGCGCGATTCAGGTACTCGATGACCTTTTGGTCGCCCTTCATTCCGGAACGTCCCCTGTCTGTTCGTGCGCAGGTTGCGCAGGTGGATCGGGACGCCGATATTATCATTGTCGCGCATGTTTGCCACAAAAAGCGAAATGCACCCCCCGCACTGCGGCGCCTTGCCGAGCGCGCGATAGATCTTGCCCGGGGTAATCACGGTGTCGGGGTCCGCGGCGCGCATCCAGTCGATGGCGTTCGAGATGTCCGTGTCACTGATGACGGCGCAGGAGCAGATGATCACGCCGGGCCTCCTCGGGGATGTTCGGATGGGTTACTGGAAAACCGCCGACGGGTTGTCGAGACTGTCGGAGCCCTCGATCTGGATGTCGGTGCCGAGAACGGCGACGGCCTTCTCGATGCTGCGGGTCTGGGCGACGAGATGGTCGACCACGTCCATGATCAGCGCCTCGCCCTCCTCGTTGCCGCGGGCGAGCATCTGGTCATAGGCGAGCCCGTCCTCGGCGCGGGCCTTGAGCTTGCCGAGCGAATCCACCGTGGCGTCGAGCGCCGCGGTCACGGCGGCGTCGGCCTCGGGGTCCGCCTCGGCGACGAGGGCGGAGAGCGACGGGCCGGAGACCTTCGAGCCGTCCACCCGGGTGTAGCTGCCGGTGTAGACGTTGCGGATGCCCAGGCCGTCGTAATAATGGCTGTTGTGGGTGTTGTCGGAGAAGCAGTCATGCTCCTCCTCCGGGTCGTTGAGCATCAGGCCAAGGCGGATGCGCTCACCCGCCAGCTCGCCGTAGGAGAGGCTGCCCATGCCGGTGAGCATGGCCTGGATGCCGGCGTCGGGGTCGGCCATCAGGGTTTCGCGGGCCTCGCCGCCCTCGCTCCACTGCGCGGCCATCCACTCGAGGTCGGAGACCAGCAGGTCGGTCGCCACCTTCAGGTATTCGGCTCGGCGGTCGCAGTTGCCGCCGGTGCAGGCGTCGCCCTGTGCGTAATCGGTCCAGGGGCGGTTGCCGGCGCCGGCCTCGGTGCCGTTCAGGTCCTGGCCCCAGAGCAGGAATTCCACCGCGTGGTAGCCGGTGGCGACATTGGCCTCGATCTCGTCCGCCTCCTGCAGGGTGTCCTGCAGCAGTGCCGGGGTGATCTCGGATGCATCCACCTCTTCGCCCGAGAGCGTGAAGCTCTCGTTCGCGATCACGTTCAGCACGGCGTATTCGTTCTCGTCGCTCGCCCCCTGGCCCTCGACATAGTCGATCAGCCCCTCGTCGAGCGGCCAGGCGTTGACCTTGCCTTCCCACTCGTCGACGATGGCATTGCCGAAACGGTAGGCCTCGGTCTGCTGATAGGGCACGCGGGCGGCCAGCCAGGCCTCGCGCGCGGCGGTGAGCGTGTCCTCGGAGGGAGAGGCGATCAGCGTGTCCACCGCCTGCTGCAGCGCCTTCGCCGTCGTCACGGAGTCGCCGTACCCGGCCTCGGCGATATCGGCGTAGGTCCCCAGGACCTCCGTCTTGTCCACGGCGAGGGCAGGGGCAGCAACCAGAATGGCGATTGCGGTGAAGGGCAGCTTCATGCGCGTCTCCCGACTAAAACAGTAGGTCTTCGGGAGGAAACTTGAGCAAAGGGCTCGGGAAAGTCAATTCCTACTAATTCACTTTTGTATTGACCCCGCGGCAGCCCCGCGGGGGTGTCCCGCTAACGACATGAAATCGCGTGGCCTTAGCGCGCGCGGGTGGTCGGAGCCGGAGGCGGGGTTTCCAGCCTCTGCCAGCCGTGCAGCAGCGCCCTGCCCCGCCGGGTGAAGCTGAAATAGCATCCGCCGCCCGCCGGCTGGTCGTGATTCCGTGCGATCGCCTGTCCGGACAGGGCGCAGGCGAGCAGGGTTCCCACCGCGCCGTGGCCCACCAGCAGCACGTCGCCCTCGGGCGCCTCGGCCAGGGCCGCCGCCGTCTCGCGCAGGATGCGGGCCTGGGCCCGGGCCGCGGGCTCCCAGCCGCGCACCGCCTCGTCGGGCCGGGCGAAGAAGGCATCCGCCATGCGCTCGAACTCCGGCGGCGGCAGGAAGCCGGTGGCCGAGCGGTCGTTCTCGTGCATGGCCGGGCGGATGCGCGGGGCAAGGCCGCGCGGGGCACCGATGCACTGCGCCGTCTCCACCGCCTTGCGCTCTGCGCTCGAGAAGATGCTGCGCGCGCCGGCAAACCAGGGCGCGTGCGCCGCCGCCTCCGCCCGGGCGCGGCCGATGTCGCTCAGGCCCCAGTCCGGCACCGGGATCTCGGGGTCCAGCCGCACCTGCGGGTGGCTGAGGTAGCGCACGATGCTGTCCATGCGCGCAAGGTGCCGCCGCCCGCGCGCCCCGGCAAGCGCCGCGCTGTCGCGGCCCCCCGGGTGGCATTGCCGGCGAATGCCGCTACCATCACCCCCGGAGGACCCCCGCCCCGCGGCGCGGACACCGGCAGCAAGACCAGGGAGAGTTCATGACCCACCACATCCTCGCCATCGACCAGGGCACCACCTCGAGCCGGGCGATCCTGTTCGACGGGTCCATGCAGCGCGTCGCCACCGGGCAGGAGGAGTTTCCCCAGCATTTCCCGGCCTCGGGCTGGGTGGAGCATGACCCGGCGGACATCTGGGGCACCACCGCCGCCACCTGCCGCTCGGCCATCGAGCGCGCCGGCATCGGCCCGAAGGACATCGCCGCCATCGGCATCACCAACCAGCGCGAGACCGTGGTGGTGTGGGAGAAGGACACCGGCCGCCCGCTGCACAACGCCATCGTCTGGCAGGACCGCCGCACCGCCGAGACCTGCGCCCGCCTGCGCGCCGAGGGGCTGGAGCCGGTGGTGACCGAGCGCACCGGCCTGCTGGTCGACCCCTATTTCTCCGGCACCAAGCTCGCCTGGATCCTCGACGAGGTGGAGGGCTCGCGGGAGCGGGCGCGGCGCGGCGAGATCCTGTTCGGCACGGTCGACACCTATCTGATCTGGCGGATGACCGGCCGGGCCGAGCATGTGACCGACGCCACCAACGCCTCGCGCACCATGCTCTACAACATCCACGAGGGCCGCTGGGACGAGGAGGTCTGCCGCGCCCTCGACATCCCCATGCAGATGCTCCCCGAGGTGCGCGACTGCGACGCCGAGTTCGGCATGACCCGGCCCGATCTCTTCGGCCGGCCCATCCCCATCCGCGGCGTTGCGGGCGACCAGCAGGCCGCCACGCTGGGCCAGGCCTGTTTCCGCCCCGGCATGATGAAGAGCACCTACGGCACCGGCTGTTTCGCCCTGCTCAACACCGGCGGCACCCCGGCGAAATCGGCCCACCGGCTGCTCACCACCGTGGCCTACCAGCTCGGCGGCACCCCCACCTACGCGCTGGAGGGCTCGATCTTCATCGCCGGCGCCGTGGTGCAATGGCTGCGCGACGGGCTCGGCATCATCCGCCACGTGAGCGAAACCCAGGGCCTCGCCGAGCGTGCCGACCCCGGCCAGCGCCTTTACCTCGTGCCCGCCTTCACCGGCCTCGGCGCCCCGCACTGGGACGCGGAGGCCCGCGGCGCGCTCTTCGGCCTCACCCGAAACGCGGGGCCGGCCGAGATCGCCCGCGCCGCGCTCGAGAGCGTCGCCTACCAGACCCGCGACCTCTGGGAGGCGATGCAGGCCGACTGGCCGGGCGAGGGCGCGGCCGAGCTCTCCGCCCTGCGGGTGGACGGCGGCATGTCCGCCTCGGACTGGACGATGCAGTTCCTCGCCGACATGCTCGGCGCCCCGGTCGACCGGCCCGAGGTGCTGGAGACGACCGCCCTCGGCGCCGCCTGGCTCGCCGGCCAGGCCTCCGGCCTCTACCCCGGGCAGGAGGGTTTCGCCGAGGCCTGGGCCCTCGAGCGCCGCTTCGAGCCCGCCATCGGTGCCGATGAGCGCGCCACCCTGAAGGCCGGCTGGGACGACGCCGTGCGCCGCACCCTCACCACCCCCGCCTGACGGCCTGCGGCAGGGCTGTTCAGGCAGCGCGGGGAGCCGGCGACAGCGCGGGGGAAAAACGCCGGACGGGGGCATCGAGCCCCCGACCGGCGTGTCGCCGCGTGCCGCGTCTCCGGCGCGGGGCCGGAGGCGGCGCGCCGGGCAGGACTGCCTGGCTGGCGCAGGGCGCCGGGAGGCACGGGCCCGCAGAGACCGGCGCCGGGCCAGCCTGCGCGAGGCCGGCGGAAGCGCTCCCTTTCCGCAGGGCGAGAGGACGCCATCCCGGCGGGCCTCGCCAGACGCGCTTCCGCCCGTTTCCACAAAGCCCGTTCATGAAGTGCCGGCGAACGCCCGGAACCACGACCCGCCATCGATACCGCGCGCCACAGCCGGGGCACAGCCCCGGCCCGGCCCAAACGGCAAGGGAGGGGGCCGCGAGGCCCCCGACCGTCCGGCGGGAGCGCTCCGTCTCTGCCCGGCGCGCGGGCTCAGCCGGCGTGGGCCATCAGCTCGGCATTCCCGCCCGAGGCCGTGGTGTCGATGCTCAGCGTGCGCTCGGCGCAATAGGCCGCCGGGCGGTCCACCCCGCCCACCAGCGGCACCAGGGGGCCCTCCTTCGCCGAGAGCGCCGCGCGCAGGGCGGCGAGCCCCGGGCTGCCGTGGCGCAGCGCGGCGACGTCGAAGGGGGCGGCGGTGACGCTGGCCATGTCGGGCACCCCGTCGACCGCCACCAGCGGCGCGCCGGCGGCGAGCAGGGGCGCGAGCGCGGCCCGCGCGCCGGGCGCCACCGCGAGCACGCGGTTGCCGGTTCCCAGCGCGAGGATCGCCTGGGCGAGCAGGCTCTCCGGGTCGGGGCCCAGCACCAGCGCCCGGCCGCGCGGCGCGAGGCGGAGCTGGTTCGCTTCGCCCGTCGGCCCGGCGAGGTCGATCGGCCCGCAGTCGAGCCCGCCCACTGAGGTGAGCGCCGGGGCCCCGCGGCCGCGCAGCGCCGCGCGCAGCTTCGCCACCGGGTCGGTCCAGCCCTGCGGCGGCAGGCCCCGCGCCGCCTCGGCCACGTCGACCGCGGCCGCGCCCTCCGCCACCGGCGCCGCGGGCACCGGGCGCAGGCTGAGGCGGAAGGCGTCGAGGTAGTTCGGCCCGCCCGCCTTCGGCCCGGTGCCCGAGAGCCCCTCGCCGCCGAAGGGCTGCACCCCCACCACCGCGCCGATCTGGTTGCGGTTCACGTAGAGATTGCCGACATGGGCGGCGTCCACCACGTCCTGCACCCGGCCGTCGATGCGGGTGTGCAGGCCCATGGTGAGCCCGTAGCCGGCGGCGTTCACCTCGGCCACCACGGCCTCCATGCGCTCGGCCTCGAAGGGGGCGATGTGCAGCACCGGGCCGAAGATCTCGCGCTCCAGCGTGCCGATGCCCTCGACCCGCACCAGCGCGGGGCGGGTGAAGCAGCCCCCGGCCGGCACCGGCAGGGCATGCAGCAGCCGGCCCTCGGCCTCCATCCTCGCCACCCAGTCCTCGATGCCCGCCTTCGCCTCGGCGTCGATCACCGGGCCCACGTCGGTGGAGAGCGCCCAGGGGTCGCCGACCACCAGCGCGTCCATCGCGCCGGTGAGCATCTCGGTGAGCCCGCCCAGCACCTCGCGCTGCACGTAGAGCACGCGCAGGGCCGAGCAGCGCTGCCCGGCGCTCTGGAAGGCGCTGGCGATGATGTCGCGCACCGCCTGCTCCGGCAGGGCGGTGCTGTCGACGATCATCGCGTTCAGCCCGCCGGTCTCGGCGATGAGCAGCGCCTCGGGGGCGGTCTGCGCGAGCTGGCGGTCGATGATGCGGGCCACCTCGGTGGAGCCGGTGAAGCACACGCCGCCGAGGCGCGCATCGGCGGTGAGGGCGGCGCCCACGTCGCCCGCGCCCTGCACCAGCAGAGCCACGTCCTCCGGCAGGCCGGCGCCGCGCATCAGCGCCACGGCACGGTATGCGGTGAGCGGGGTCTGCTCGGCCGGCTTGGCCACCACCGCGTTGCCGGTGGCGAGCGCCGCCGCGATCTGGCCGGTGAAGATGGCGAGCGGGAAGTTCCAGGGCGAGATGCAGGCGATCACGCCGCGCGCCCGGGTGCCCTGCTCCGCCGCGGCGGCGCCATTGGCGTAGTAGCGCAGGAAATCCACCGCCTCGCGGATCTCGGCGATGCCGTCGGCCAGGGTCTTGCCGGCCTCGCGGGCGAGGAGGGCGAGCAGCTCCGGCGTATGCGCCTCGTAGGCGTCGGCCACGGCGCGCAGCACCGCGGCGCGGGTGGCGACGGGCGTCTCCGCCCAGCCCGGCGCGGCGGCGGCGGCGCGGGCGATCACGTCGGCCACCGCGTCGGGCGCGGTTTCGGCCACGGTGCCCACCACATCGCCGGGCACGGCGGGGTTCACCACCTCGCGGCCGTTGCCCGCGTCCCAGCGGTGGGGCGCGGCGAAGGGCGCGCGGCCGGCCTCCAGCGAAGCGAGGGTGAGCGGGTCGGTCAGGTCGAGCCCGGCGGAATTCACCCGATCCGGGCCGTAGATGCCGGCGGGGGCGGGAATGCGCGGGTTGGGCGCGCAGCCCTGCGCCTCGGCGGTGGCGAGCGGGTCGGCCGCGATCACCTCGGCGGCCACGTCCTCGTCGACGATCTGGTGCACGAAGGAGGAGTTCGCGCCGTTTTCCAGCAGCCGGCGCACGAGATAGGCCAGCAGGTCGCGGTGGGCGCCCACCGGGGCGTAGATGCGACAGCGCGTGTGCTCGGCCCGGTGCACGATGCCGTGCAGCACCTCGCCCATGCCGTGCAGGCGCTGAAACTCGAAATGGTCGCGCCCGGGGCCGGCCATGTGCAGGATGGCGGCAATGGTATGCGCGTTATGCGTGGCGAATTGCGGGTAGATGCGGTCGGTCATCGAGAGCAGCTTGCGCGCGCAGGCGATGTAGCTCACGTCGGTGTGCTCCTTGCGGGTGAACACCGGGTATCCGGGCAGGCCCAGCACCTGGGCGCGCTTCACCTCCGTATCCCAGTAGGCGCCCTTCACCAGCCGCACCATGATGCGCCGGTCGAGCCGCTGCGCGAGGGCATAAAGCCAGTCGATCGCGTGGCGCGCCCGCGGCCCGTAGGCCTGCACCACCACGCCGAAGCCTTCCCACCCGGCGAGCGAGGGGTCGGCCAGCACCGTCTCGATCACGTCGAGCGAGAGGTCGAGCCGGTCGGCCTCCTCGGCGTCGATGTTCAGGCCGATGCGCGCCTGGGCCGCGGCACGGCACAGGTCGAGCAGCCGGGCCGAGAGCACCGGCAGCATCGCCTCCGCCTGGGCCACCTCGTAGCGCGGGTGCAGGGCGGAGAGCTTCACCGAGATGCCGGGGTTGGTGCGGATGTCCTCCTTCGCCGCCTTCGCGATGGCGGCGATGGCGTCGGAATAGGAGCGGTGGTAGCGCAGGGCGTCGGCCTCGGTGCGGGCCGCCTCGCCCAGCATGTCGAAGGAATGGGTGTAGCCCTTCTCCACGTCGGCGCGGCCGCGCTTCAGCGCTGCCTGGATGGTCTGGCCCAGCACGAACTGGTCGCCCATCTCGCGCATGGCGCGGGCCACGGCGGTGCGGATCACCGGCTCGCCAAGCCGGCGCACCACGCCGCGCAGCGCGCCCACCACGCCCACGCTCTCCTCCTCCAGCACCCGGCCGGTGAGCATCAGCGCCCAGGTGGAGGCATTCACCATCACCGAGCCGGAATCGCCGATATGCGCGCCCCAGTCATGCGGGGCGATCTTGTCGGCGATCAGGTCGTCGATGGTCTCGGCGTCGGGCACGCGCAGCAGCGCCTCGGCGAGGCACATCAGCGCCACGCCCTCGCGGGTGGAGAGGCCGTATTCCGCCAGGAACATCTCCATCATGCCGGTGTCGTCGGCGCCACGGGTGCGGCGCACCAGGTCGGCACCGCGCGCGGCGATATCGGCCCGCTCCTGCCCGGAAAGGGCGGCGAGGGCGATCAGGTCGCGCACGGTGGTGGCCTCGTCGGGGCAGAGGGAGGCACGGAGGGTCTGGCGGATCTCGGTCATGCGGGGAGGCTCCTCGGGGGTGGCAGGCTCGGGCACGAGATTATCAGGTTAACACGAGGTTGCCCGGCCATAGAAAGCCCGAAGGCAGGCCGAACGGTCTTTATTTCCGCCCTCCGGCAAGCCATACTGCCTGCCATGGACGAACCCGAATTCCATCTGGACCGGATTGACCGGCAAATCCTTGGCGCGCTTCAGAAAAATGCGCGGCTGAGCATGGCGCAGCTCGGCGCGGCGGTGGGCCTGTCGAAGACCCCTGTGCAGGCGCGGGTGCGGCGGCTGGAGGCGGCGGGGATCATCCGCGGCTACGCGGCGCTGGTCGACCCCGCGCGCATGGGGCTGGGGCATATCGCCTTCGTGCAGGTGACGCTGTCGGACACCCGTTCGGCGGCGCTGGAGGCCTTCAACGCCAGGGTGCGCGAGGTGCCGCAGATCGTGGGCTGCCACATGATCGCCGGCGGGTTCGACTACCTGCTGAAGGTGCGCACGAAGGACATCACCGGCTACCGGCGGCTGATGGGCGAGGTGATCTCGGCGCTGCCGCATGTCTCCCACACCACCACCTTCGTCGCGATGGAGACCGTGCGCGATTAGCCCTGCCGCTTCTGCAGCCCCAGTAGCACCACCGGCAGCAGGCCCAGCGCCACGATGGCGAGCGCCGAGGGGGCCGCGGCGGAGAGTTGCTCGCTCTTGGCCTGCATGTGGGTGTGGGTGGCCAGCGTGTCGAAGTTGAACGGGCGCAGGATGAGCGTGGCCGGCAGTTCCTTCGCCGTGTCGACGAACACCACCATGCCGGCGGCGAGGATTGAGGAGCGGATCATCGGCAGGTGCACGTCGCGCAGCGCCCCGCCCCGCGTGCGGCCGAGCGAGCGTGCGGCCATGTCCATCGACGGCGTCACCCGGCCCATCGCGCTCTCCATCGCGCCCTGCGCCACGGCGAAGAAGCGCACGAGATAGGCAAACACCACCGCCGCGGTGGAGCCGGTGAGGATCAGCCCGGGGTCATGGCCGGTGAGCGCCTCGATACCGTCGGCCACCCGGTGGTCGAGGGCCGCGAAGGGGATGAGCACCCCCACCGCGATCACCGCGCCCGGGGCAGCATAGCCCACCTGCGTGACCGGGGCGAGCAGCCGCGGCAGCCGGCTGGCGGAATTGCGCGCGCCGTAGACCATGAACAGCCCCGCCGCCACCGCGATCACCGCGGTGAGGAGCGAGAGCCAGACCGTGTTGAGCCCCGCCCGCCAGAGGGCGGCGCGCTGCCAGACGGCGGGGTCGTCCATCGCATGGCTCAGCATCACGCCCACGGGCAGCAGGAAGCCGAGCGCGAAGGGCGCGAGGCAGGCGAGGAACGCGAGCCAGCGCGCCACCGGCCCCAGCCGCGCGCGCTCCACCGGGCGGTAGCGCTTGGACATGTTGTGGTAGCGCCGCTTCGCGCGCGAGCGCCGCTCCACCAGCATCAGCCCGAGAATGAGGGCGAGCATCACGCAGGCGATCTGCGCCGCGCCGCCGGCATTGTAGGCCTCGAGCCAGATCGAGAAGATGCCGGTGGTGAGCGTCTGCACGGCGAAGAAATCCACCGCGCCGAAATCGTTGAGCGTCTCCATCGCGGCCACGGCAGCGCCGATGAAGATCGCCGGGCGCGCCAGCGGCACCGCCACCCGCCAGAAGCTGCCCCAGGGCCCCTGCCCCAGCGCTCGCGACACTTCCAGCGCCGAGACCGACTGCTCGCGGAAGGCCGCGCGCGCCAGCAGGTAGACGTAAGGGTAATAACCCAGGCTCAGCACCGTGGCGGCGGCCCAGAAGGAGCGGATCTCGGGAAACCAGTAGTCCCGCGCCGAGCGCCAGCCGAACAGCTCGCGCAGCGCGCCCTGCACGGGCCCGGCGTATTCCAGCAGGTCCACGAGCGCATAGGCGCCGATATAGGCCGGCACGGCGAGCGGGGCAAAGAGCAGCGGCTCCAGCCAGCGCCGGCCGGGAAAGGCGCACATGGTGGTGAGCCAGGCACAGCCGGTGCCGATCACGGCCGTGGCCCCGCCCACGCAGATCACCAGCCCCAGCGAATTCGCGAGGTAGCGCGGCAGCACGGTGGAGACGAGATGCGGCCAGATGTTCTCGGTGGGAAACAGCGCGATCAGCGCCACGGCGATGAGCGGGGCCACCACCAGTGCGGCGATGGCGAGGGCGCCCAGCGTCCAGCGGTCCCACCCGGCCCGGAAGAACCGCGGGCCATGAGCAACGCTTTCCTGAGCGATCCGATCAGCCATATGTCCGCATAGGCGAGGGCGGCCGCCCTGTCCAGCCACAGCGTGGCGCGGCGGCCCCGGCGCGCTAGGCTGTGGGGCGAGAGAGGAGACGGTGATGGAAGAGCTTCCCCTTCACAAGGCCTTCATGTGGCTCGAGCCGGGGCCGGTGGTGCTGGTCAGCACCCATGACGGCACCCGGGCCAACGTGATGACCGTGACCTGGACCATGGTGCGCAGCTTCGCCGCCGAGTTCGCCCTCACCACCGGCGCGTGGAACCATTCCTTCGCCGCGCTGAAGGCGCAGCGCGAGTGCGTGCTGGCCATCCCGGGCGCCGATCTCATCGACACCGTGCTGGGCGTGGGCACCTGCTCGGGGCGGGAGACGGACAAGTTCGCCCGTTTCCCGCTCACGCCCCTGCCGGCCTCGCAGGTGGGCGCGCCGCTGATTGCCGAATGCCTCGCCAACATCGAGTGCCGGGTGGTGGAGATCGTCGAGCGGCTCGACCTCGTGCTGCTGGAGGGCGTCGCGGCCTGGGTCACGCCCGCCCGCGCCGACCACCGGCTGCTGCACGCGAAGGGCGACGGCAGTTTCACCGCCGACGGCGAGGCCTTCGAGCGCCGCGAGGCGATGCGCCCGCGCCTGCCCCCCGGGGTGTGAGCCCTCACGCCTTCGCGGAATATTCCCGGCAGGTCTCCAGGATCACGTCGCCCTCGATCAGCTCCGGGCCGAGGGCGAAGAAGCGCGCCGTGGCGGGCGAGCCGTTGTGCCGCTCCATCGCCGCCTCGTTCGCGAAGCGCTCGTAGGTGGTGAAGACCGCGGGGTCGGCCAGCGACTGGGAGAGGTAGAAGCCCAGCGTCTCCGGCTCCTCCGCCGCCACATGGGCGGCGACATCGAGCAGGGCGGCGCGCATGGCCTCCTCCTGCCCGGGCTTCGCGCGGATGATCGCGGTGATGGTGATCATGGCCGCCTCAGAGCTGGATGCCGCGGGTGAGCGCGCCGTCCACCACCAGGTTGGTGCCGGTGGTGAAGGAGGAGGCGGGCGAGGAGAGGAACACCACCGCGCGGGCCACCTCGTCGGGCCGGCCCATCCGGCCGGTGGGGTTGAGCGCCAGCGCCTTCGCGAAGAGCTCGGGGTTGTTGAGCTCCACGTTCTCCCAGACGCCGCCCTTGAAATAGGTGTTGCCGGGCGAGACGGTGTTGCAGCGGATCATCTTCGGCGCCAGTTCCAGCGCCATGCGCTGCATGTAATGCACCAGCGCCGCCTTGAAGGCGCCATAGGCGGGGCCGGTGAAATCCGCCTCGCGCCCCGACACGCTGGAGACCGCGCAGATCGAGCCCGCGGCGGATTTCTCCAGCTGCGGCAGGGCGGCGTTCACCAGCCGCACGGTGTGCATCATGTCGGTGGAAAAGCCCGCCTCCCAGGCGGCCTCGTCGTCGCCGAGTGCGAGGGCCGAGACATTCGCCACGAGAATGTCGATGCCGCCCATGGAGGCGGCGCTCTCGGCCACCCAGGCCTCCAGCGCGCCCTTGTCCGACACGTCCACCGAAGTGCCCTTGATCAGCCCGAGGCTGCCGGAGAGCGCGGTTTCCGCCGCGGCCACCTCCTCCGGGTTGCGGGCGCAGAAGGCCACGTTGGCGCCTTCCGCGGCGAAGATGTCGACGCAGTGCCGGCCGATGCCCTTGCTGCCGCCGGTCACCAGCACGTTCATGCCGCTCAGTCCGAGATCCATGTGTGAGCCCCCCTCAGGCCAGGTAGGTTTTGAGCATCGAGGCGCCGAGCGTGTATTTCGGGTCGACCATGTTGCCCACCCGCACGCGCCCGGCCTGCGTGCAGAGGAAATACGCCTCCGTCTCGTCGTAGCCGTAATCGTCGACCATCCAGCGGATGAGGTCGCGGTAGGCCATGCGGGCCGCGTCCTCCATCGGGCGGGCGGAGCCCACGCTCATGATGAAGCGCTCGTTCTCCAGCCGCACGCCGGGGATCTGCCAGCCCTTGATCAGGTCGACCTGGATCACGGTGGTGGAGTTCATCTCCACCGCCACGCCGCAGAGCTCGCCATCACCCTGCGTGCCGTGGCAATCGCCGAGGTAGAGATAGGCGTCGGCGTGCAGCACGGGGAAGTAGACCACGGCGCCGGGGGCCACGTCGGGCAGGTCCATGTTGCCGCCCCAGTAGTCGGGCTGCAGCGAGCTCACCGCCTCCATGGCCGGGCTCACGCCCAGGGTGCCGATGAAGGGCTCGTAGGGCAGCGTCACGCGGTCGGAGAACTTCACCCCGCCCTCGCGCGTCACCTCCATCTTCTTCACCGCCTCGGGCAGCGGCGCGTTGAGCATCGCGGTCTGCGCCGTGGCGACGAGGCCGCCGAACTCCGGCAGCAGCGCGGTGGTGCCGGCGGGCTGGGGGCCGCGCGGGTCGATGGAGAGGATGCGCACGGCCAGCGTGTCGCCCGGCTCGGCGCCCTCAACGGCCACGGGGCCGTTCTGGGGGTTCACGAAGGGCATCTTCAGCACCTTCGAGGGCAGGTCGGCCTCGGTCTTCACCGCGCCGCCGAACGCGTCGAGCGTCTCGACCTCGAGCACCGCGCCGGGCGCGACGCGCAGCACCGGCTCCACGAAGGGCCCGTAGACATAGCGGTACGGGCCCTGCTCCGCCTCGGTGATGGTGTGGCGCGCACGCGCCTCGCCCGCGGCCACGCCGCGGCGGGCCATGATCGACCCCTCGAACCAGTCCATGCCGTATCTCCCCCTCAGGATACCGGCGGGGTGGGTCTCAGCGCTCCTTCAGCTCCAGAAGGAGGGTGCGCAGCGCTGCCACGTCCGCCTCGTCGAAAATCTCGGAAATATGCTTCTCATGCGCCTTCGACACGCCGGAGAGCCGGCGGTACTGCGCCTCGCCGGCCGGGGCCATGGCCACCTTCACCCGGCGGCGGTCCCGCTCGTCGGGCATGCGGAACACCAGCGTGTCGGACACCATGCGGTCGATGATCTTGGTGAGCGTGGCGGGCTCGACCAGCACCAGCGCCGCGAGCTCTCCCATGGAGAGGGCGCCGTTCTGGTCCAGCGCCTCGAGGATGCGGAACTGCTCGATGGCGATGCCGCCGGGGCGCAGCCGCTCCGCGAGGTCTTCCTCCAGGCGTCGGTTCACGCTTGCAATGATGTAGCCGAGCTGCTCGGTCAGCCTGGGGCCCGCCATGTGTCCTCCTCAAAATGATCCCGCGGACGATATTGTTGCCGTTTTGTGTTTCTCGGGTTCAAATAGGGTAGTGCCGGATACCGATCAAGCAAAATCGCGCGCCCGCCGGACGGGCGGACGCGGCGTCGCGGAGGAGGCGGGCTCAGACCGTGGCGCGCACCACGAATTCCGTACCATCCGCCTCGGCGATATGGATGGGCGGGCGGCGGCGCGCGCCGGGCAGGCCGAGCATGGCCATGGCATCGGCCCGGCCGAAGCGGTTGGAGGTGAGCCGGGCCATCTCGCCGCCATGCACCCGCCCCACCGAGCGGGCCAGCGCCGCGGCGAGGTGCACCCCGTCGTAGCAGCCCAGCGAGTAGACATTCACCGGCGGGCGGGTGTTGCCGAAGCCGCGCTCGTAGGCCGCCACCATCTTCTCGCGGCCCTGGCTGCGCAGGCTGTCGAAATAGGTGTGCACGGCGTAGAGGTTTTCCGCGTTTTCCGGCGCCACGCCCCAGAGCAGCGATTCGTCGAAGGCGAGGCTGAGGCGCAGCATGTTGCGCGCCATGCCGCTTTCGCCGAAGGCCCGGTTGAAGGCCACCGCCTCCTCGCCCAGCAGCACGGTGATGACCACGTCGGGGCGGATGGCGCGGATCTGGTCGAGCACGTAGGAATAGTCGCGTTCGCCGAAGGGCAGCAGCGCGTCGCCCACCATGCGGCCGCCGGCCTCGGTCACCGCCGCCTCGGCGGTGCCATGCGCAACGCGCGGCCAGATGTAGTCGTTGCCCACGAAGAAGAAGCGCCGGGCGCCGCGCTGCTCGGCCAGCCAGCCGATTCCCGGGCCCAGCACCTCCCAGTCGGTGATGCCGGTGGCCACGGTGCCGGGGCCGCAATAGCCGCCCTCGTACTGGCAGGTGTAGATGTAGGGCACGTTGCCGCCCAGGCCCTGGCGCACCGCGGGGCGCAGGTTGCTCGGCTGCATGCCGATGACCGCGTCGACCCCCTGCTCGGCCGAGAGGCGGCGCGCGGCGCGGGCGGCGGATTCGGGCGTGGTGCCGGCGTTCGCGGGCACCAGCTCCACCTCGCGGCCGAACACGCCGCCGGCGGCGTTCAGCTCCGCCGTGGCCAGGATGGCGCTGGCCTCGCAGCCCGGGGTCCACAGCCCCATGGGCCCCGTATGGGACAGGATCAGACCAAGTTTCATCGCCGCCTCCCTGTTGGCGGGTGTGACGTGGTGGGGCCGCTGCAGCGCAAACACGCGCCTCACGGCCCGTTTCCCGGTGACACGAAGCTGGCGGGGCTCGGGTTTTCCCTCTCGCCTGCGGGCCGTGCCGGCCCGCGGAGCGCCCCTGCCTGGTGCATTGCATCATTGTGACGCTCACAAGATTTCCCTTGCCTTGCAATATTTTTTTATTCAACCTTTTCCAAATCTACCAATTTTCAGAGACCAGCAGAAGAGTGCCCGCCCGTGAACATCTCCGCCAAGCCGCCTGCCGCCCGGGGCGCCGCCCTGCCCGACCTCGACCTGATGGAGGTCTCGGCGATGATCGCCGCCCGCGTCGTCGGGCCGGTGGAGGTGACCGAGGCGGTGCTCGACCGGATCGAGGCGGTGGACGGCACGCTCGGCTCCTACATCACCGTGATGGCCGACCACGCGCGTGAGCGCGCCGCCATCGCCGAGGCCGAGATCGCCGCCGGCCTGCGCCGCGGCCCGCTGCACGGCGTGCCCGTGGCGGTGAAGGACCTCTGCGAGACCGCCTCCGCCCCCACTTCCGCCGGCATGCAGATCCACAAGGGCGTGGTGACCGGGCGCGATTCCACCGTGGTCTCGCGGCTCGAGCGCGCCGGGGCGGTGCTGCTGGGCAAGCTCGCGATGACCGAGGGCGCCTATTCCGGCCACCATCCGAAGATGCCCACGCCGCTCAACCCCTGGAACCGCGAGGCCTGGGCCGGCTCCTCCTCCTCCGGCTCGGGGGCGGCCACGGCGGCGGGCCTGTGCTACGGCTCGCTCGGCTCCGACACCGGCGGCTCCATCCGCTTTCCCTCCTCGGCAAACGGCCTCACCGGGCTGAAGGGCACCTGGGGGCGGGTGAGCCGCCACGGCGTCTTCGCGCTGGCCGACAGTCTCGACCACGTGGGCCCCATGGCCCGCTCCGCGCGCGACGCCGCCGCGATGATGGGCGTGCTCGCCGGGGCCGACCCGATGGACCCCACCGCCCTGCAGGCCCCGGTGCCGGACTATCTCGCCGCCTGCGCGGGCAACATCCGCGGGTTGCGCATCGGGCTCGACGAGGAGCAGGTGTTCGGCACCACCGACGCCCAGACCTCCGCCGCCCTGCAGGAGGCCGTCGCCGTGCTGCGCGAGCTCGGCGCGCACATCGTGCCGGTGAGACTGCCCGTGGCGCCCGAGCTCACCGAGCAATGGACCGTGCTCTGCGGCATCGAGGTGGCCATCGCCCATGCCGAGACCTATCCCGCCCGCAAGGCCGAGTATGGCCCGCATCTCGCCGGGCTGATCGACCTCGGCCTGTCGGTGAGCGGCGACGCGGTGGGCCGGGCCATGCAGTGGCGCCTGGTCTACAACGGTGCCGTGGCCGCGGCGATGCAGGGGGTCGACATGCTGGTGCTGCCGGTGACCGCCGGCCGCCTGCCGCCGCTCGACAACCCCTACGGCGCCCCCGCCGCCGACCCGGAGAACCCCGATCTGGGCGACCTGCTGAAGTTCACCGCGCCGGCTGATCTCACCGGCTGTCCCTCGCTCACCCTGCCCGGCGGGTTCGACGAGGCGGGCGTGCCGATCGGCTTCCAGCTCATGGGCCCGGCGCTCTCCGAGGCCGCGCTGCTGCGCGCCGGCCACGCCTTCCAGACCCTGACGGACTGGCACACCCGCCGCCCCGACCTCTCGGGCTTCACCGCCTGAACCCTCCAGGAGACACCGATGCACAAGATCGACATTCCGCGGGAGATCCTCGAGCGCTCGCGTGCCCTGCGCGGCGAGGCCCCGGTGATGATGCCCGAGATCGACCCCGCCCGCACCGCGCATGTGGTGATTGACCTGCAGGACGGGTTCATGGCCGAGGGCGCGCCGGTGGAAGTGCCCGTGGCGCGCGACATCGTGGGCAACGTGAACCGCATCACCAGGGCGCTGCGCGCGGCCGGCGGCACCATCGTCTACACCCGCTTCACCTCCGACCCCGAGAGCTGGAGCGCCTGGTACACCCGCGGCTACATGACCCCCGAGCGCGCCGAGGAGCACCGCGAGGCCTTCGCCCCCGGCGCGCCCTACCACAAGCTGTGGGACGCGCTGGACGTGGCGGAGGGCGACATCATCGTCGACAAGACCCGCTTCTCGGCCTTCACGCCGGGCACCTGCGACATGCACGAGCAGCTCCGCGCCCGGGGCATCGACACGCTGATCATCACCGGCACCCTGTCGAACTGCTGCTGCGAGAGCACCGCGCGCGACGGCATCCAGTTCGACTACGGGGTGGTCTTCGTGGCCGACGCCAACGCCACCCATACCGACGCGGAGCATAATGCCGTCCTTTCCAACATGATCACCCTGTTCGCCGACGTGCAGGACACCGGACAGGTGCTTGCCGCCATCGAGGCCGGGGCCCGGCGCGCCAGCGCCGCCTGAGGCCGGGGGGTTCCCTCACCCCGATCCCTGGCCCCGCCGTCTCCCGGCGGCGGGGCACCCTGCCACCCCGACCGCACCTCGAGCGGGGTGGAACTCCCCCTCCGCCCTCTCCCGGGGCGGAGGGCTTTTCCGCGGCGGCGGCGCGCCCCGCTCTCGCTGCGCACCCCTCCCTTGCGATCTTGCGCGCCCGGGGTTTCCCGCCGGAGCGGCACGGCTCTGCCTTCAGCCCTCCAGCGCCGCGCCGATCCGCTCCTGCAGCCGGGCCTTTGCCGCCACCAGCGCGCCGCCATCGCGCGCCACCAGCCGCAGCCCGAGCCCGGCGCCGCCGCGCAGCTCGGCCGAGGCGGCGTAGGCGCCCCCGACCTCCACCGGCCCGGGGGGAAACGCCGCTCGCACCCGCGCCAGCCGGGCTTCGGGCCCGATGACGGTGAAGGCGCCGAAGGCTCCCGCCCCGCCGCGCATCCGCGCCAGCGCGCGGAGCCCCGCCTCTGCCACCGCCTGCGTCTCGCGCAGGATCACCGCGCCGCACGGCCGGCGCAGCACGGTGGTGGAGCGCCAGGCGCCGCCCGCTGCCTCGGCCGCGGGAAACTGGCGGCAGAAGCCGTCGAAGAGCAGCAGCAGCCCCTCCGCGGCCACCGTGGCGTCGAGCCGCTGCGCCACCCGCGCGCCGGAGGTGAGCACCCAGGGCTCGGGGACGAGCTCGAGCCGCGCGCCCGGACCCACCGCGATGTCCCAGCCCGCCCGCGGCGTGGCGCCGCCGGCATGCACCAGCGTGGCCCCGGCGCTGATGATGCGCACCGCGGCGCCGGGCCGGGCCTCGAGCCGGCTCTCCCAGCAGTCCCCCGGCAGCAGGGCGGCCGCGGCGGCCTGCGGCAGAACGGTGAGCAGCCCCGGCGCCTCGCCCAGCCGGAAGCCGCGCGGCAGCGACCAGGGCCAGCTCACCCGCCGCCGCTCGATGCGCGTGCGCCCGTCCGCCCCCGGGGCGAAGCCGAGGTCGAGCTGGCAGGGCCCCGCCGCCTCCGGAGCAGCGGGAGGCGCCGATGTGCCCCCCGCCCGGGACATCCCGGAGCCTCCGTGAAGCGGGACCGGCCCGCCGCAATAGACGCCGACCGACCGGGGGGCACTGGCCCCCTGCACATCGGCCCCCGCCGCAGCCACCCCCCGGCCGGCCAATGGGGCTTCCCGTCGCGCGGCCTGCCCGGCAGGGAGCCCGGCACCACCCGCCACGGCCGCCGCGCCGGCGCAGGCAGGGCGCGCGCGATCACGCCCCGTGCCGTCCTGCGATGCCCTCACCACCTGCGCCCTGCCGGGAGAGGCCGCTTCTCCACGGCAACGCTCCGCCGCCGCACGCGGCTCCGCGCCGGCCGCGGGCCGGGCAGAGGGCACGGGGGCACGGGCGCGCGGATCACCCTCGCCGACCTGCCCTTCGCTTTCCGGCGGCCCTGCCGTCATGGAGCGACCGCGGTGAACAGCACGTCGCGGCGCAGCCGCGCGATGACCTCGGCCACCCCCGCGCCGCGCCGGCAGTCCGACGCGATCACCGGCCGGCCCTCGCGCGCGGCCTGCGCCGTGGCCAGCATGGCGGGGAAATCGACGCCGACATGCGGCGCGAGATCGGTCTTGTTGATGACGAGCAGGTCGCATTGCAGCACGCCCGGCCCGCGCTTGCGGGGGATGTCGTCGCCCCCCGCGACGTCGATCACGAAGAGCCAGTAGTCGACGAGGTCGAGCGAGAAGGTGGAGGCGAGATTGTCGCCGCCGCTCTCGATCAGGATCAGCTCCAGCCCGGGGAACTGCCGCTCCAGCCGGTCGGCGGCGGCCATGTTCAGCGTCGGGTCCTCGCGGATGACGGTGTGCGGGCAGGCCCCGGCCTGCACCGCGAGGATGCGCTCAGGGGCGAGGCGCCCGCCGCGGCGCAGGCGCTCGGCGTCCTCGTCGGTCGCGAGGTCGTTGGTGATGACCGCGACCTCGGTGCCGTCGGCGGCGAAGGCCTCGAGCATGCGCTCGATCAGCGCCGTCTTGCCCGAGCCCACCGGCCCGCCGATGCCGATCCGTGCCGCCCCGCTCATCGCAGGAAATACCGCCGGGCGAGCGGGACTTCCGCCGCCGGCTCGCAGGTGAGCAGTCGCCCGTCGGCCCGCACCTCGAAGGTGCGCGGGTCGACCTCGATCGCCGGCAGGGCGGCGTTGCGCACCATGTCGGACTTGCGCAGGGACCGCACGGAGGCGATGGGCACGAAGGGTTTCGCGACGCCCAGCCGCCCGGCCACACCGTCCATCGCGAGCCGGCTCACGAAGGTGACGCCGAGCCGGTGTTTCGCGGTGCCGAGCGCGCCCCACATCGGCCGGTGGATCATCGGCTCGGAGCCCACGAAGCTGCCGTTGCCGTCGCCCATCGTCGCCCAGACGATGGTGCCCGACGTGATCACCGTCGCGGGCTTGGCGCCGAAACTCGCCAGCGGCCAGAGCACGAGATCGGCCATCCTGCCCGGCGCGATGGAGCCGACATGCGCGTCGATCCCCGCGGCGATCGCGGGGTTGATGGTGAGCTTGGCGATGTAGCGCAGGATGCGCTCGTTGTCGGCGCGCGCGGTGCGCTCCTCGGGCAGGCGGCCGGTGCGGTCCTTCATCACGCTCGCGAGCTGCCAGCATTTCGCCACGTTCTCGGCGAGGCGGCCCATGCCTTGCGTGTCGGTCGCGAAGATCGAGATCGCGCCCATGTCATGGAGGAAATCCTCCGCCGCCATGCTCTGGGGGCGGATGCGCGCCTCGGCGAAGGCCACGTCCTCGATGAGATCGAAGCTCATCATGTGGGCGAGCATGGTCATCGGCAGGCCTTCCTCCAGCGCCGCCGCGGTGAAGGGGTTGGTCGGGTTGGTCGAGGAGGGCAGCACGTTCGGGTGGCCGTTCACCACGAGGATGTCCGGCGCGTGGCCGCCGCCGGCGCCCTCGGTGTGGTACATGTGGATGGTCCGCCCGCCGATGGCGGCGAGCGTGTCCTCGCAGAAGCCGAACTCGTTGATGGTGTCGGTGTGCAGGTGGACGGAGAAATCGGCGGCGTCGGCGGCGCGCAGGCTGCCGTCGATCACCGCCGGCGAGGCGCCGAAATCCTCGTGGATCTTCACGCCCAGCGCGCCGCCGGCCACGCTCTCGGTGACCGCGGCGGGGTCCGAGGCGCCGCGGCCGAGGAAGCCGAAGTTGAGCGGGAATTCGTCCGCCGCCTGGATGAGCCGGCCGAGCGTGTGGGGCCCCGAGCAGCTCACGTCGAAGTTGGGGCCCGGCGACATGCCGATCATCGTCGTCGTGCCCCCCGCGAGCGCGTGCCAGGCCTGCTGGGGCGAGAGGAAATGCGCGTGCGCCTCGATCGCGCCGGGGGTGACGACATGGTGGTCGCCATGCACCACGGTGGTGTTCGGCCCGGTGACGAGATCGGGGTGGACGCCGTCCATGATGTCGGGGTTGCCGGCCTTGCCCACGGCCACGATCCGGTCGCGGCGGATGCCGATATCGCCCTTCACGATGCCGAGCAGCGGGTCGATGATGATGGCGTTCTGGATCACCATGTCGAGGGCGCCGGAGGCGTCGGTGCCGGTGGTGCGGAAACCCTCGCCGTCGCGCATGGCCTTGCCGGCGCCGGTGGTGAGCTCGTCGCCGTAGACCGTGTGGTCATGCTCGATCTCGGCCAGCAGCGAGGTGTCGGCGAGGCGGAACATGTCGCCCGTCGTCGGACCGTAGAGGGCGGCGTATTGCGCGCGGGAGATCTTCATGCGCCATACCCCTTCTCGGCCAGCGCCCTGAGCCCGGCCGCGCGGGTCTCCTCCGCCCCGCCCTCGGCGAGGCCGGCGAAACCGTGGATGCGCCGCAGGCCGCCGAAGGGCACGAGGGTGACGGTGCGCGCCACCCCGGGGTCGAAGCGCTCGCCGCCGCCCGAGGGCCGGTCGAGGCGCATGCCCCAGGCGGCGGCGCGGTCGAACTTCAGCGCCGGGTTCGTCTCGGCGAAATGCGCGTGGGCGCGCACCTGGATGGTGCGGTCGCCCTCGTTCAGCACCTCGATCTCGCGGCGCGGGCGGCCGGCGTTGAGCTCGATCTCGCCTTCCGCGGGGATGATCTCGCCGGGGGCGGGGCCCGGCTCCGCTGCCGGGGGGATGGGGTCGAACACGGTGACGAGCTTGGTGCCCTCGGCCATCGACACCTCGACCGAGAAGGTCCTGAGCATCTGCGGCACGCCGGGCTCGACCTCCTCCGGGCCAAGGAGCGTTCCGGCGAGGCTCACGAGGCCCGGGTGGTCGAGGCCGCGGCGCGCGGCGGTCAGGATCTCGTCCGCGAGCAGCGCCACCGCTTCCGGGTGGCTGAGGCGGATGCCGAGGCCGCGGTAGCGCCGGGCGAGCTCGGCGGCGGTGAAGATGGTGAGCCGCTCCATCTCGGTGGGGGTGAGGTGCATGGCCTGCTCCTTCAGTTCACGAACAGCCGGTCCGGGGCCGGGCGCAGCAGCGCCACGTCCGAGACCGCCGGAAAGCCCTCGGGCAGCGCGCCTTCGGGCGGCGGGCCGGCGGCGGCGCGGGCGATGCGCGGCTCCAGCCCGGCGATGAGCGCCTGCGCCCCGATGGCGCCCAGCGCCCCGAGCCGCACCGCGGCCGAGGCGAGCCCGCGCGCCGCGCCGAGCCCCGAGAGGGCCAGCGCCGTGGGCAGGTCGAGCCCCGCCGCCCGCCAGAGCGCGCCCTGCATGACCGGCAGGTGCGCCCGGAGCCGCCCCGTGGCGGCCGCCTCGCGCAGGGCGGCGGCGGAGGGCAGCGCCATGGCGGCGGTGGCGGTGAGCAGCGCCATCCCCGCCTCGTGCGAGGCGCGGCGCGGCGCCTCGGCCCAGTGGCATTCGTCGACCCGCGCCGCCCAGTCCGCCAGCGCGGCTGCACCGGAGGCGCGCCAGCCGCCGGCCAGCGCCGGGGCGTCGAAGGGCACCCAGCGCAGGTCGATCTCGGAGCCGATCCAGTCGCCGAGGGCCCGACGGTCGGTCCGCCCGTCGCGCAGGGCGGTCTCCAGCCCCCAGGAAAAGGCGAAGCCGCCGCCGGGAAAGCCGCTGTCGCCCAGCCGCAGCGCGAGGAGCAGCGCCGGGAGCTCCCCCGCCCCGCCGCTCACGCGCCGTCTCCGAGCACCTCGAAGGGGGCATAGGCCGCGACATCGCGCAGGCGTTCGAGACAGGCCTCGCGCGGGCCGTCGAGCACCACCTCAAGCACGTCGCCGGCGAAATTCACCTTCCAGTGCAGGTTGCCGCAGCAATGGCCGAGGCGCAGCGCCGCCTCCACCGAGGCGGGGCGCAGGCGCAGCCGCGGGCCGCTGTCGATGCGCGCCACGATGGCGAGCCCCTCGGAGAGATGCAGCACCGCGCCATCGGAGAGGCGGGCCGGGCGGTCGAGGGCGATGGCGCAGTCGCGCCCCCGATCGGTCAGCGCGCGCAGGCGGCGGCGCGCCGCCTCCGCCGCGGGGATGGCGATGACCTCCACCTCGCCGCGATGCTCCATCGCGTGCAGGCGCTCATGCAGGCCCGCATCCCGGGCATGGCCGAGGATGCCGGTGAGCAGCAGGGGCTCAGAGGCTCTTCCAGTCATGGCTCGCCTCGAATGCGCCGGCGGCGCGGTAGATCGCCGGCTCGTTGAACTTCTCCGCCACGAGCTGCAGCCCCACCGGCAGGCCCTTCGAGGTCATGCCGCAGGGCAGGCTCATCGCCGGGTGGCCGGTGTAATCGTAGGGCGAGGTGTTGCCGAGCATGGTCCAGGCATGGGTGAGGAAATCCATCCGCGACGTGCCCGGAGCGGGCAGCTCGGGCGCCGCATGCGCGGTGGTGGGCATCAGCAGGAGGTCGTATTTCGCGAAGACCTCGGCGTATTTCCGGGCGTAGAGCGGGCGCAGGTTCTGGCCCTTGGCATAGATGCGCCCGCCGAACTTCTGCATCACCCAGGTGCCGAAGACGGTCATCGCGTTCACCGTGTCGGGAAACTCGTCCGCCCGCCGGGCGATGGCATTGTACTTCTCGATCAGCGAGGGCGGGTAGAAGCCCGACGCGCCGGAGCCCAGCCCCTGGCCGAAGGTGAACTGCCGCACCATGCCTTCCGCGATCATCGGCATGAAGAAGGTGGCGATCTCGTCATGCGCGGGCAGCGAGATCTCCTCGACCACGGCGCCGAGGGCGGCGAGCTTCTCCGCCGCGCCGCGCACGCAGGCGTCGACCTCCGAGTCGCTCTCCGGGCGGCCGAAGCCTTCCTTCACGATGCCGATCTTCAGCCCCTCGGCGCCCTTTTCCACGAAGTCGGAATAGGGGTGGGTGGTGACCACGCCCTGGCGCATGTCCCAGCCGTCGGGGCCGGCGATGGCCTCGAGCATCGCGGCGTTGTCGGCCACGGTGCGGGTCATCGGGCCGGTGTGGTCGATGGTGACCTCCATCGACATGATGCCGGAATAGGGCACCAGCGAATGCGTGGGCTTCAGCCCGACGATGCCGCAGAAGGAGGCCGGCATGCGGATGGAGCCGCCCTGGTCGCCGCCGATGGCAAGATCGGCCTCGCCCGTGGCCACCAGCGCGCCGGAGCCCGAGGAGGAGCCGCCGGCGGAATGGGCGGGGTTCACCGGGTTCAGCACATGGCCGAAATCGCCGGTGTGGCTGGAGCCGGAGAGGCAGAAATACTCGCAATGCGCCTTGCCGAGCACCGTCGCGCCCGCGTCGAGCAGCCGGGTGACGACCGTGGCGTCGACCTCGGGCACATAGCCCTCCATCAGCCCCGCGCCGTTCATGCAGCGCATGCCGGCCACGAGAACATTGTCCTTCAGCACCACGGTCTTGCCCTTGAGCGGGCCCTCGGGAGCGCCGGGGATCTCCGACTTCACGTACCAGGCATTGAGCGGGTTTTCCGCCGGGCCCGGCTGATAGCCGGGGGTGCGCGGGTAGCGCACCTCCGGCAGGTTATCGGGCAGGCGCATGGTGGCATTGGCCGCGTCGACGAAACCGCCCAGCGCCTCCTTCAGGAAGGCCGTGTCGCCGGCCGAGTAGGCAGCGCCGAAGGAGGCGCCGATATCGGCGATCTCCGCCTCGGTGGGGTGAATGGGCATGACCATCGCGTGTCTCCTCAGAAGCTCTTCCAGTCGCCGAGCCCCTCGAAGGCATCGGCGGCCTGGTAGAGCGTGGCCTCGTCCCAGAACTTGCCGACGAGCTGCAGGCCCACCGGCAGGCCGTCGACCATGCCGCAGGGGATCGAGAGCGCCGGGTGGTGGGAGATGTCGAAGGGCGAGGTATTGGCCAGCATCTCGAAGGCGCGGGTCACGTATTCCTCGCGGCTGGCGTCGGGGCCGGGAAGGGGCGTGGCCTTCATCGGGGTGGTGGGCATCAGCAGCATGTCGTAATCGGCGAGCACCGCGTCATAGGCGGCGCGCAGCGTGGCGCAGAGGTTCACCGCCTTGCCGTAGAAGCGCTTGCCATAGGCCTGGTCCACGTAGGCGCCGAAGAGCATGCAGAGCTTGAGGGTTTCGGAGAGCTCGTCCGCCCGCTCGCGCCAGCCGCGGTGGAAGTCCATCAGGCCGGTGACGTAGAGATCCTGGCGGGAGACACCGTAGCCGTCACCCAGCATCATGGTCTGGGTCAGGCCCTCGAGGCCGATGGGCGCCCAGAGCGCGGCGCCGAAGAGATGCATCGGTATCGACACCTCCTCGACCGTGGCGCCGAGCCCCTTGAAGCGCTCCGCCGCCTCGCGGACCTTTGCGTCCACCGCCGCCTCGCTCACCGCATGGCCGAAGCCTTCCTTCAGCACGCCGATCTTCAGGCCCGACGCACCCTTGCCGAGCGCCTCGGTGTAGGGGGCGGTCTTCGCGCCGATCTGGCGGCTGTCATAGCCGTCGGGCCCGGCGAGGACCTCGAGCAGCAGGGCGTTGTCGGCCACGGTGGAGGTGATCGGGCCGGTATGGTCGATGTAGATCTCGATGGGCATCACGCCGGTGTAGGGCACGAGGCCGTGGGTGCCCTTCATGCCCACCGTGCCGCAATAGGAGGACGGCATGCGGATCGAGCCGCCCTGGTCGCCGCCGATCGCCATGTCGACCGCGCCGGCGCCCACCAGCGCCGCGGAACCCGAGGAGGAGCCACCCGCCGAGAACCCCATCTTGTGGGGGTTGTGCACCGGCCCCTGCGCGCCGGTGTGGCTGCCGCCCGAGAGGCAGAAACACTCGCACTGCGCCTTGCCGAGGATGGTCGCGCCCGCGTCGAGCATCCGCGTGACGATGGTCGCGTCCACGTCGGGCACGTAGCCCTCGAGGGTCGAGGAACCGTTCATCATCGGCACGCCGGCGAGCATCACGTTGTCCTTCAGCGCCACGGTCTTGCCCTTGAGCTTGCCGGTGGCCGCCCCCTCGACCGTGCTCTGCACGTACCAGGCGTTGAGCGGGTTGTCGGCCGCCGCGGGGCGGGTGCCGGGGGTGCGGGGATACTTCACCACCGGCAGGGCGTCGGGCGTGCGGTCGACGAGGTTGTAGGCCTCGACATAGCCCGCCATCAGCCCCTTGAAGGAGGAGACGTCCTCGGGGCTGAGGTTGAGCCCGAGGCTCTCGGCGATATCGGCGAGCTGGGTGTCGGTGGGTGCCTTGACGGCCATGGTGTTACTCCCTTCTGGTGGCCTGCGCGCGGGCAAGCCGTATCCGGCCCGCCCGGGACGGGGCGGGGTGACGATGAGCCGCGAGGCCGGGGGCCTCAGGCGGCGAAGCCCATGAATTCGCTCACCGCCTGCGGGTCGGTCAGCCGGTCGCGGGGGATCTCGCTGTCGAGCACCCCGTTGGCGATGGCATAGACCCGGTCGGAGAGACCGGTGATGAAATCGAGGTTCTGCTCCACGAGGACGATGGTGATGTCCTGCCGGGCGGTGAGCACCTTCAGCGTGTCGGAGATCTCGTCGATGATCGAAGGCTGGATGCCCTCGGTCGGCTCGTCGAGCAGCATCAGCTTGGGGCGGCGGCACAGGCAGCGGGCGAGCGCGAGGAGCTGCTGCTCGCCGCCCGAAAGGGCGCCGCCGCGGCGGTCCATCAGGCGCTTGAGGCGGGGGAAGAGCTCGAGGATCTCGGCCAGCACCGGGCCCGCCTCGGCCCGCTGGGCGGCGATGCCGACCATCAGGTTGTCCTCCACCGAGAGGTTGGGGAAGATCTCCCGCCCCTGCGGCACGAGGCCGAGCCCGGCGCGGGCGCGCGCGTTGACCGAGAGGGGGCGGATGTCCGCCCCGTCGAAGGAGATCTCCCCGCCGGTCACCCTCACGTAGCCCATGATGGCGCGCAGCAGCGTGGTCTTGCCCATGCCGTTGTGCCCGAGGATGCCGACGACCTCGCCCGCCTCGGCGCGGAAATCGACCCGGTGCAGCGCGGGCACCACCCCGTAGGAGGCTTTCAGCGAGCGGACTTCAAGCAGCGACATCGGCCTGTTTCCCCAGGTAGATTTCCTGAACCGCGCGGTCGCGCATGATCTCGTCGATCGGCGCCTCGCGGAAGATGGCGCCGCGGTTGAACACGGTCACCTGTTTCGCGATCTGGCGGATGAAGGCCATGTCATGCTCGACCACGATCACCGAGGCGTTGCGCGACAGCTCCAGCACCAGCCGCGCGAGGCGGTCACGCTCGTCGCCGGTCATGCCGGCCGCGGGCTCGTCGAGCAGCACGAGGGAGGGCTCGCCCGCCAGCACCATCGCGAGCTCCACGAGCTGGCGCTGGCCATGGGCGAGCAGGCCCACCTCGCGCTTCGCAAGGTCGGTGACGCCGCATTTCTCCAGCATCTCCTCGGCCTTCTGCCGGGCCATGGGCGCGAGATGCTTGCGCCGGGCCGAGAGCCGCACATTCTCGTAGGCCGAGAGGCCGTTGAACAGGTTCGGCACCTGGGTCTTGATGCCGATGCCGAGCTTCACGATGTCATGCGTGAGCCAGCCGGTGATGGGCTGGCCGCGAAACTCGACCACGCCCTCGGTGGGGGTGAGCTGCCCGGTGAGGCACTTGAAGAAGGTGCTCTTGCCCGCGCCGTTGGGGCCGAGCAGGCAGCGCAGCTCGCCCTCGTTGAGCGCGAAATCCACGTGGTCCACCGCGGTCACGCCGCCGAAGCGCATGGTGAGGCCGGTGGTGCGGATCACCTTGTGATCGTCTGCATCAGACATCGGAAGTGACCTCCTTTGCGGGCGGGGCGGCGCGCTCGCGGCGGCGGAACATCTCCCAGCCGGTGAGCGCCCAGTGCTTCACCGAGGGCACCAGCCCGCGCGGCAGGGCGAGCACGAGCACCATCAGGATCGCGCCCAGGATGACGAAGTTGTTGAGGAACTGCAGGGTGCCGAGCTTGAGCGACAGCCATTGCAGCAGGATCACCCCCAGGATCGGCCCCGCCAGCGTGCCCACGCCGCCCGCCATCACCCAGATCAGCGCCTTGGCGGACATCTCGAGGCTGAAGGCGTTGGGGTCGATGAAGGTCTGGTAGGTGGCCCACATCGCCCCCGCCATGCCGGCGATGCCGGAGCCGATGGCGAAGATGATCACCTTGTGGCGGCGCACGTCGTAGCCCAGCAGCGAGGAGCGGGTCTCGTTCTCGCGGATGCCCACCGAGACGCGGCCGAAATCCGAGGCGATGAGCACGCGCAGGCCGATATAGACCACGATGAGCAGGAACATGAAGAACTTGAACATCTGCGCGGGGTCGAGCCAGGCGTCGGGGTCGCCCGGCATGTTGAGGATCGGGATGGAGGGGATGCCGTTGAACCCGCCCAGTCGCGCATCGCCGATGGAATATTCCGGGCCGGCGGTGTGGTTGATGATCTTCCAGAAGATCAGCGTCACCACCATGGTCACCACGCCGAGATAGACGTCCGACAGCCGGCCGTAGAACATGAAGTAGCCCAGCGCCGCGCCGAAGGCCGCCGGCAGCACGAAGCTCAGGATGAAGGGAAAGGTGGTCTCGCCGATGTTGATCGAGGAGACGGCGAAGGTGTAGGCGCCGAGCCCGAAGAAGCAGGACTGGCCGAAGCTCAGGATGCCCCCGAACCCCCAGATGTAGGCCAGCGACAGCGCGTAGACCGAGAGCACCACGTATTGCGTGACCTGCATGATGGCGAAGAGATCGAACCAGATCGGCGCGCCGAACATGATCAGGAGCCCGATGAGCACCATGATGTAGAAGCCCGGGTCCTTGGCGACGGGTTTTTCCATGTGTGGCGGTCCTCAGAGAGAGCGGGTGAAGATGCGGCCCGTGATGCCCTGCGGCAGCAGGCGCAGCAGCACGAGGGCGGCGAGCAGCAGGGCGGCGTCGCCGTAGACGGGCCCGGTGAGGATGGTCATGCCCTGGGAGATCGAGCCCAGCAGGGTGGAGGCCGAGAGCGTGCCGGCGATCATCGAGGCCCCGCCGGTGATGACGGTGATGAAGCTCTGGCCGACGAAGTTCACCCCCATGGTGGGCACCACGCCGGTGAGCGGCGCCAGCAGCCCGCCGGCAAGCCCGGTGACCGCCGAGCCGATGCCGAATGTGGCCATGTAGACCCAGGTGGTGCGGATGCCGAGCGCCTCGGCCATCGCGGGGTTCTGCATGGTGGCCCGGGCGATGAGGCCGGCGCGGGTGAACTTCATCACCCCCCAGATCGCCACCATGAACAGCGCCGCGAAGAAGATGAGCACGAAATTGTAGGCCGGGATGGAATAGGCCCCGATGTCCACCGCGCCGAGCGGGGTGGAGACGCCCTCCACCGTGTTGCCGAAGATGAGGGTGACCCCGCCGATCATCAGCAGGCTCAGCCCCCATGTGGCCAGCAGGCTGTCGAGGATGCGGCCGTAGAGGAAGCGGATCACCAGCCGCTCCACCAGCACCCCGAACAGCCCCACGCACAGCGGCGCCAGCACCAGCATGGCAAACCAGATGTTCACCCCGGCCTTGGTCGACATGATCACCGTGTAGCCGCCCAGCATGAGGAACTCGCCATGGGCGAAGTTGATCACCCGCATCATGCCGAAGATGATGCCCAGCCCCGCGGCCAGCAGCACCAGCCAGGAGATGGCGCGGAGGATCTCGATCACGACGATGATCGTGTAGTCCATGGGAGTGCTCCTCAGTTCAGGCTGATCTCGTGGTGCACGTTGGCGTCCGGATCTTCCTCGAGGTTGCAGACCATCTGGGTGTCGGCGGGCGGCACCTGCTCGTACTTCTCCTTGATGATGAACTCGTGGTCCTTCAGGTCGGCGATGTAGACGTCGCGGATGGCGTGGTGGGTGAGCGGGTCGATCGACACCTTGCCGGCGGGCATGTCGTAGGTCTTGCCGCTCTCCAGCACCTCGAGGATCGGCTCGCGGTCGAGCGTGCCGGCCTCGCGCACCGCGTCGGCCCAGATCATCACGCCCTCCCAGGTCACCTCGGCAAGCTCGGAGAGCACCGGGGTGTTGGAGGGATAGGCCGCGGCGATCTTCTCCTTCCAGGCGATGTTGGCGGGCGTGTCGATGGTGGGGTAGTAGCCGAAGGAGGTGATGATGCCGTCGCCCTCCTCGGGCGTCATGATGATCGGCTCCGAGCCGCCGGCGCCGAAGGTGGTCGAGGCCATCGGGATGCGGCTCTTCATGCCGGCGGCGGCCCACTGGCGGTAGAAGCCGAAATGCCCGGTGCCCACCATGGCCGAGAGCACGATGTCCGGTGCGGCGGCCTGGATCTTGGCGATGGTCGAGCCGAACTGCGTGACGTCGAGGGGGAAGAACTCGGTCTCCACCACCTCGCCGCCGTTCTCCTCCACGTAGCGCTTGAACCAGGCGGCGGTGATGTGGCCGTAGTTGTAGTCGGCCGCCACGGTGTAGACCTTCTTGCCCCAGAGGTTCATCACGTAGGGGATGAGCTTCTCCACCGTCTGCGCGGGCGTGGTGCCGAGGGTGATCTCGTTGCGGTCGCACACCCCGCCCTCGTAGAGCGTGTTGTAGAAGTAGAGCGTCTTGAAGCGGTGGAAGATCGGGCGGATGGTCTCGCGGCTGGCGGAGGTGATGCCGCCGTGCACCACGGCCACCTTGTCCTTCAGCGCCAGCTGCGTGGCATACTGCGAATAGAGCGACATGTTGGACTGCGGGTCGTAGATCACCGGTTTCACCTGCCGGCCCAGCAGGCCGCCGGTGTCGTTGATCTCCTTGAGCGCCAGCTCGAAGATCTGGCTCATAGGGATGCCGCTGGTGTCGAGCCCGCCGGAGAGGTCGTGCAGCCCGCCCACCAGGATCGCGTCATCCTGGGCAAGCCCCGCGAAGGGCAGCGCCACGCTGCCGGCCGCAACGGCGGCGGAGGACTGGAGAAAACGGCGGCGGCTCAGCTTGGTCATGTCGGTGGGCCCTTTCGAAATGGGAGATCCGTTCGGGCCAAACTGGAATGTGCAACGCTTGAAGCGTCAAAGAATTTTGACGGCGGGCGACCGGAAAGCGGCGAAATCCGACGTCATGATGAAAATATGGGCTGATGGCACGGAGTGCGCCCATAAAGCGCGCATGCAACTATCCGAAATTTCTAATATCGAAAACGATGCATTAACCATTTGCCCATGCATCGCGAATCACGGCTCCGTCCGCAATCCTTTCCCGGCGGGCACGGCTCCGGCCCGGGGCCTGCGCCCGGTATGCCCGCCCCGTGTCGCCGGGGCGGGCAGCAGGCTCAATGCTTGAATTTCCGGATTTCGCCGGACTTCAGCCGCGCCATGTAGGAGTGCATCTCCCGCTTCACGATCGGCATCAGGAAGTAGAGGCCGATGATGTTCACCACCGCCATGGCGAAGATCGCCGCGTCGGAGAAGTCGATCACCGGGCCGAGGCTCATCGCCGCGCCGAGGATCACGAACAGGCAGAAGAGCAGCTTGTAGACCAGTTCCGCCGCCTTGCCCTCGCCGAAGAGATAGGTCCAGGCCTTCAGCCCGTAGTAGGACCACGAGATCATCGTGGAGAAGGCGAAGAGCACCACGGCAATGGCGAGCACGTAGGGAAACCAGCTGATGGTGGTGCCGAAGGCGAGCGAGGTGAGCTCGACGCCGGAGGAGCCGTCCGCCGTGGCGATGGAGCCGGCCGCCTCGTCCCAGATGTAGAGCCCGGTTTCCGGGTCCTGGTTCAGCACGCCGGTGATGACGATCACGAGCGCGGTCATGGTGCAGATCACCACCGTGTCGATGAAGGGCTCGAGCAGCGAGACATAGCCCTCGGTGATCGGCTCCTTGGTGCGCACCGCCGAGTGGGCGATGGCCGCCGAGCCCACGCCGGCCTCGTTGGAGAAGGCCGCGCGCCGGAAGCCCTGGATCAGCGCCCCCGCGAGCCCGCCGGCGATACCGAGCCCGGTGAAGGCGCCCTCGAAGATCTGCCCGAAGGCCCAGGGGATCTGGCTCGCGTTGCCGATCAGGATGATCACCGCCGCGCCCACGTAGATCACCGCCATGAAGGGCACGATCTTCTCGGTGACCTGCGCGATGGACTTGATGCCGCCCACGATCACCCCGAAGACGATCAGCGCCATCACCACCCCGGTGATCCAGCCGTTGCCGGAGAGGAAGCTGCCCTCGCCGCCGGTGATGTTGACCAGCTGCGCATGCGCCTGGTTGGCCTGGAACATGTTGCCGCCGCCCCAGGAACCGAGGATGCAGAAGATGGCGAAGAGCACCGCCAGCACCCGGCCCAGCATGGCGTAGCCGCGCTCCTGCATGCCCTTGGTGAGATAGTACATCGGCCCGCCGGAGACGGTGCCGTCGGCGTATTCGTTGCGGAACTTCACGCCCAGGGTGCACTCGGTGAACTTGGAGGCCATGCCCAGAAGCCCGGCGAGGATCATCCAGAAGGTGGCCCCCGGCCCGCCGATGCCCACGGCCACCGCCACGCCGGCGATGTTGCCCAGCCCCACCGTGCCCGAGAGCGCGGTGGCGAGCGCCTGGAAATGGCTCACCTCGCCCGCGTCGTTGGGGTCGGAGTAGTCGCCCTTCACCAGGGCGATGGCATGGCCGAAGGCGCGGAACTGCACGAAGCCGAAATAGAGGGTGAAGATCGTGGCGCCCACCACCAGCCACAGCACGATCCACGGGAAGCTCGTGCCCGGCAGCGGGGCGAAGATGAAGCTCACGAAAGGCCCGGTGACCGTTCCGACCACGGCGCTGATGGTGGCGTCGATACCGCCCGCATCCTCCTGCGCGAAGGCGGCGGGGGCCACGAGAAACGAGAGCAGCGCCGCGAGGGACGCGAGAAATGTCTTGATCATGCCTGTATCTCCGGCGTCTGGGCGCGTCATGGAACGATGACCGTGGGCACCGGCGCGGCCTGCGCCAGCCCGAGCGAAACGGTTCCGAAAACCCGCGCGCTCATCGAGGAGGAGGTGGTGCGCCCGACGAAGATCATCGTCGCGCCGGTCGATTTCGCCGTATCGATCACGAGGTCGACCACGGAACCGTAGCGGATCTCGCCCGAGGCCGGGATCTCCCGCTCCGCGAGGGTCTTGAGCACCGGGTCGATCACCGCGCCCTGGGCACGGGCCAGTTCGTTCCGTCGTCGGACGTGACGCTGTTCGAGTTCCTCCGGTGTCAGGAAACTGTAGGGAGACCATTCGAGAACATGAACGAGGTGAAGCTTCGCTCCGGCCTTGGCTGCACGCTCTGCGGCATAGTCGACGACATTCATGTCATCGCCCGCGAAAGCGACGACAAAAGTCTCCTGCGTCATCAGGACAAACTCCTTCCCTGCTTCAGATTTCGGTGGTCCTCATTGATTTTACTTAATTTCGACTGATCTGGCGCCTGTTCGAGCCGAGCTGTCAACCAATTGATAAGAATCTGGAGGAATTCTGTAGGATTTCGGGAAAACTGAGGGCGAATCGAAACGCCCCGGCCTGTCCGGCCGGGGCGTCGCGTGCCGCGCGGGGCGGCGTGATGTCGGGCCGGGGGGCGGAGGGCCCGCCGTTATGTCGGGCCGGGGGCCCGAGGGCCCGCCGTGATGTCGGGCCGGGGGCCCGAGGGCCCCCGGGGGCCCGAGGGCCCCCGGGGGCATGTCTCAGAACACCTCGAGCAGGCTTTCGGTCGCCATGCCTTCCTTCACCTCGCGCAAGCGCGCGTAGGCGAGCGAGATCACCACGCAGTAGAAGGCGGTGGCCACGGCCTCGACCACGGCGCTGGCGAGCAGGTAGATCGCCGCCGGGGCGCCGGTCATCAGCCCGGCCGAGCCCATCATCATCAGCGAGCCGCCGAGCAGCAGCGACAGGCCGGCCTCGAGCACGAGCGAGAACACCATCACCACGATGAAGGTGAGCACGCCCAGCCCCACCAGCGGCCAGCGATACTCCTTGGTGAGCCGCTGGCTGCGGCCGAAGGCGCCGAAGCCGGCGCGCTCCAGCACGATGGCCGGCACCGTGACGCAGAGCACCGCGGCCAGCCAGATGCCGGGGACGAGCAGGAAGGTCATCAGCACCATGATCGCGATCGAGGCGGCAAAGCCCATCACCAGCAGCGGCAGGATGTTGGCGAGCGTGCCGTTCACGTAGCGGCCGATCTCCAGCGGCCGGCCCAGCCGGGTGTCGAAGGCCGCCTGCACCACCAGCGCGGTGACCACGGTGGGCACCAGCACGCCGACGATGAAGTTGAGCGCGATGCCGAAGCCGATCGCCCCGCTCTCCATCATCGCCTCGGGGTTTCCGGGCTCGCCCATCACCATCATCGGGCTCAGCACGGCGTACTGGATCACCGCGCCCACCAGCACCGGCACCAGCGCCAGCAGCACCAGGGCCACGAAGCGGCGGGAGAGGATGCCGAAGGCCTCGCCGATGATGCCGCCCACGCCGAGTGGCGGGCGGGCCTCCGGTGCGGGGGGCGGCGGGGGCGGTGTGTCTGGCATGTCGGTCATGCGGGGTCTCCCTCAGGTCCGTGTGCGGCGGCGGCGCGGGCGTGGCCACCGCTCTCCCCGGGCAACATAGCATCGTGGCGGCGCGGTCCAACCGCGCGGCTCACGCTCCCGCCCCGGGGCGCGGGGAATGGCGGTCGGCGCGCACCCGGCCGAAAAGGCGCCCGCGCTCCAGTTCGGCGCGCTGGGCGGCGTAGAAGGCGCGCAGGAAGTCCTCGGCGCGCTCCGGCTCCACCCGGCCGGCGTATTCGATGCGGCTGCGGATGCGCTCGGCCACGGCCTGCACCTGTGCCGCCCGCGCCGCCGCGGCCTTCTCGCCCCGGGCGGTCTGCGCGCGCAGCAGGCGCTCGAGCGTCTGCAGCTCATAGTCGCCGTAATGGCCGAGGTGATGCGGCAGGAAGGCGAACTCCGCCGCCTCCTCGGGCTGCGTGGCGGCCGAGACGGTGGCGGCGGCCGCGATGTCGGGCAGCAGGCGCAGCGGCGGCTGCACCACCACGCAGGTGCCCGCGATCAGGTCGCCGATGCGCTGGTGCTCGCGGTTGAACAGCGGCACCGCGAGCAGCACCGCGATCCAGGTGCCCAGCGCGAGATAACCGATGGCGTCCATGTCGCGCACGGCGAGCATCGCGGTGCCGGGGGCGAAGATCTCCATTTCCTTCATCAGGTTGCGCGCGGCCACGGCATGGGCGTCGAGCCCGCGGCCGTCGGTGGCGATCACCCTGATGCCGGTCATCCGCTTGCCCAGGGTCTGGCCGTTCCAGAACAGCTCGGTGACGATGTAGTAGGGCGCGCGGATGAAGAAGAACAGCGCCGCCCCGACCCCCAGCAGCAGCGATTCCGGTGCCTCGAGCCCAAGGAACAGGATCAGCATCACCGCCACCAGCACCAGCAGCGTGACCACGATGTCGATGACCTGGGCCGCGAGCCGCGCGCCAAGCCCCGCCACCTCGAGCCGGATGGGCACGCCCTCGGGCGGCACGAAGTCGCGCAGCAGCCGCGGGCCGCGGCCCCGGGCCGGCCTGCGCGCCGGACGCCGGGCGGCGCTCATGCCCGGCCCCCGCGGCCGCCGAGCAGGAACCAGCCCGCCCAGAGCGCGCCGATGCCCCAGCCGATCGCGAGCCGGGTGTGCATGTCGGTGATGAGCTGGCGGCCGAAGCCCTCCAGCAGCGCGGCCACCACCAGCATCATCGCCGCGAGCAGCGCGAGCTTCACCGCGTCGCGCCCCTGCCGGCGCAGCGCGTCGCCCCGGGTGAAGGGCCCGGGGAAGAGCACCGCCTCGCCCAGCCGCAGCCCGGCGGCGGCCGCCACCAGGATGGCGCCGATCTCGGTCACCCCGTGGATGGAGAGCCAGCCCGCCACCTCGGCGCCCAGGCCACGGTCGGCGTGCAGCGCCACGAAGGCGCCCAGCGACAGCCCGTTGTAGAGGCAGAGCAGCAGCGTGGGCACGCCGGCCAGCGCGCCCAGCGAGAAGCAGAAGATGGCGATGCGCGCATTGTGCGAGAACAGGAACGAGGCGAAGGCGGCCAGCCCGTCGAGCGGGCCGTCATGTTCGCCCTCCAGCACCTCGCGCAGCTGGCCCACCGGGCTGTCGGGACCGCGCGGGTCGCCGCCGCCGGAGGGCACGAGGGTGTAGTACCAGTTCGCGTCCTGGAAATAGAGCAGCCAGCCCACCAGCGCGCCGAGGAAGGTGACGAGGAGGACGAGGCCGAGATGCGGCGCCGAGCGGCGCATGGCCGGCGGCACCCCGCGCAGGAAGCGCCCGGCGAGGCCGGAGAGCGTCTCCTGCGGCGCGTAGACCGCGAGGCAGGCGCGGGCGCAGAGCGCCTCGAGATAGTCGCGCAGCGCCGCGTCGAGCGAGATCTCCCGCGCCACCGAGAGCGCGCTCACCGCCTCGCGGTAGAGCCGGGCGAGGTCGCGCGCCTCCTCGAAGGACAGCGCGCGCATGCCCTGGCGCTCGGCGCGCTCGAGGATGCTCTCCAGCCGCCGCCAGCCCGGCTCGCGCTCGGCCCGGAAGCGGGTGGAACGCAGGGCAGCGGTATCGGGGGCGGTCTGCGGGGCGCTCATATCACCTCCCGGGCCTTGAGATCGAGATAGGTCGAGACCAGCCGCGCGGTGAGCTGGCCGGGCGCCACGTCGAGCACGGTGATGCCCAGCCGGGCGAGGCGCTCCAGCACCACCCGGCGCTCGGCGCGCATCTGCGCCGCCGCCACGCCGCGGGCGAGATCGTCGAGGCTTTCCGGCCGGGCCTCGGCGGCGCGGGCCACCGCGGGGTCGCCGATCGCGACGAAGATCATCGCGTGGCGCCGGCTCAGCGTGCCCAGCGTCTCCACCAGCAGCTCGGCGGTGGTGGGGTCGGTGAAATCGGAGAAGACCACGATCAGGCTGCGCCGCGGGATGCGGGCGGAGAGCCGGGAGAGGGCGAGCGTGTGGTTCGCCTCCACCGAGGCATAGCTCAGCTCGGCCGTGCGCCGGCGCAGCATGGCAAAGCCGCTGCGCCCCGCCGCCGGCGGCACGAAGAGCCGCGGCTGCGCGTCATAGGCGAAGAGGCCGGTGCGGTCGCCGCCCAGCGCCGCCGCCCAGGCCACGGCCAGCGCCGCGTTCACCGCGTGGTCGATCTTGGGCAGGCCCTCCACCTCGGCGCGCATCTGGTAGCCGTTGTCGAGGGCGAGGATGACGTTGTGGTTGCGCTCGGCGCGGGTTTCCTTGGCCAGCAGGCTGCGGTGGCGGGCCGAGCGCTTCCAGTCGATGTCGCGGATGTCCATGCCGGCGGTGAAGTCGCGCAGCTGGTGGAACTCCGAGCCGTCGCCGCGCGCGAAGGTCTCCTTCAGCCCGTGCAGGGCCGAGCGCACCGTGACGTCGATCCGCCCGGAGGAAACCGGGCGGATGTTCGGCACCGCGGCGATGGCAAGGTCGGTGGCAAGGCGCGGGGTGAACTCGAACAGGCCGAAGCGGCTTGCCCAGGTGAGCCAGAGCGCGTCGATCCGCCAGATGCCGCGGGCGCGGGCGCGCAGGCGCACCTCGGCCAGGTAGCCGCCGCCGGTCTCCGCGCGGCTCTCGATCACCTCCGGCCCCTCGAGGCCCTCGGGCCAGTCCACCCGCGCGCGGGGGGCGGAGGCGGGGCCGGGCGCGTAGCGCAGGGTGAGGGGGGCGGTTTCGCCCACGAAGACCTCCGCCGGCAGGGCCGCCTCCACCCGGGCGCGGCCGCGCAGCGACAGGCCGAGGTCGAGCAGCGCCAGCGCGCCGGTGGCCGCCCAGACCAGCGTGGCGATGTCCTCGCCCGCGGGGCTCGCGGCGAGGGCCACGGCCGAGACCGCGAAGGCCCCTGCCCCGAGCAGCAGCAGCCGGCGCGCGGGCCGCAGGCCGAGGCGCCAGCGCGGCCAGAGCCGCCGGCCGGCGCGCAGCCGCAGCCCGGCCAGCAGCAGCCCCGCCGCCAGCAGCGCGCCGAGGCCCGAGGCCCAGGCCCCGTTGCCCGACACATCCGCCCCGAGCACCGCCGCCAGCACGCCCAGCGCCAGCACGGCGGCAGCGGCGATCAGCCAGCCTCCGGCGCGGGGCCTGCGGGGCACGGCGGTTTCGGGGCGGGTATCGCTCACCGCGGCGCCTCGACCTGGTCGAGCAGGTTGGCGAGCACGTCGTCCGGGCCGCGGCCCTCGATCTCGGCGGAGGGGCCGAGCACGATGCGGTGGCGCAGCGCCGGGCCGCAGAGCCGCTTCACGTCGTCGGGGATGGCATAGTCCCGCCCCTCGAGTGCCGCGAGCGCGCGGGTGGCGGCGGCGATGGCGTCGGCCGCGCGGGTGGAGGCGCCGTGGCTCAGCTCCGGCGCGCCGCGCGTGGCGCGCGCGATGGCGAGGATGTAGCGCAGGATGCTGTCGTCGAGCCGGATGGCGTCGACACAGGCGCGGCCGGCGGCGATCTCCTCCGGCCCGGCCACGGGCGCGATGGCCTCCACCCGTGCCTCGTTGCCCAGCGGCTGGTCGGCGTGGCGGCGCAGGATGTCGAACTCGGTCGCCTCGTCGGGGAAATCGACCAGCAGCTTGAACAGGAACCGGTCGAGCTGGGCCTCGGGCAGCGGGTAGGTGCCCTGCTGCTCGATGGGATTCTGCGTGGCGATCACGGTGAACCAGCGGCCGAGGTCGCGGTCCTTGCCGTCGATGGTGGCGCGCTGCTCGGACATGGCCTGCAGCAGGGCCGCCTGGGTCTTGGGCGGGGCGCGGTTGATCTCGTCGGCCAGCAGGATGTCGGTGAAGACCGGGCCCTTCACCAGCCGGAAGCTGCTGGTGCCGAAGTCGAAGAGGTTGGCGCCCAGCACGTCGCCCGGCATCAGGTCGGGGGTGAACTGGATGCGGCCGAAGCGCAGCGAGAGCGCCGCGGCGAAGCTGCGCGCCAGCAGGGTTTTCGCGGTGCCCGGCGGGCCCTCGAGCAGCACGTGCCCGCGCGAGAACAGGGCGACGAGCATCAGCTCCACCGTCTCCTCCTGGCCGCGCACGGCCCGGCCGATCTCGCCGCGGATCGCGTCAGCGAGGCCGGATAGCTGCTCCAAGTTCATGCCTGATCTCCTCGATGATGGTCTCGAATGCCCCGAGCCGGGCCAGCGCCTCGGCCGGGGCGGGCCGCCCGGGAAGGGCGGTGATGGCCTGCAGGGCCTCGCCCAGCTGCCGGGCGAGCCCGGGATCGTGCCGCGCCACCCGGGCGCGGACCTGTTCGCCCGCGTCGCCCGCGCCGCGGTGCGGGCCGATGATCTGAGCCGCCAGCGCCTGCATGCGGGCGGCGGCATGGGCGCGCAGCAGGTCGCCGTCATGGCCCGAGAGGCGCATGAGCCGGGCCTGCGCGGCGAGCCCGGTGCCGCGGCCGAAGCGCCGGGCCCGGCGCAGCGGCGGGCCGCCGCGCACCGCGCCGCGCCACAGGGTGAGTGCGAGCAGCACCCCCGCCGCCGCCCAGAGCAGCGAGAAGGGCCAGGCGAAGTAGCGCGCGAGATCGGCCCAGCCGCGGTGGCGCAGCTCCTCGCCCGACCATTCGCTGATCCAGAGCGAGGTGCTGTAGTCGACCAGCACCGTGCCGTCGCCCGCGGCCTCGGCGAAGAACCAGCGCGCGAAGGCGGCATTGTCGCCGAGCGCGAGGCCGGTGTTGCTGAGCAGGTCGGGGTCGGAGAGCAGCAGGAAGGTGCTCTCCCCGCCCTCGCAGCGGCCCAGCAGCATGCCGCGCGCGGAGCCGATGAGCGGCTCGCATTGCGGCGCCTCCACGAGCTGCGGCGCGTAGACCTGCAGGTCGAAATCCTGCTCGGGCACCGTGAAGCCCACGAAGCCCGCCTCTGCCCGGCGCAGGCTGAGCGGCATGCCGAGCGCCGCGGCGAAGCGGGCCGAGACCGCCGCCGTGTCGTTCGCGAAGGCGGGGTGCATGCGGCCGCGCTCGGCCACCTCGCCGCGCCATTTCGGCAGGATGAGCAGCGTGGGCAGGGCGAGCTTGCGCTGCAGCACGTAGCTGTTCATGTCCACGAGGTCCTGCGCGCGGCGGGCGGCCTGCCGGTCGGCCGGGGGGGGCGCGGTGGTGAACGGATCGGTGTCGTAGAGCGGCAGGATGCGCAGCCCGATGCCGTCGGGGTCGAGATAGGTGCCGCCCGAGAAGGTGCGGGCGTCGATGCCGCCCTGCTCCAGCCAGCTCGCCAGCCCGTCGAAGCCCATGGCCGAGCGCGGCAGCGCCCGTTCGGGGCGCGCGAGCCAGGCCCAGGCCGCCACCAGCGCCACGATCACGCCGAGCAGCAGGGCGATGTCGCCGCCGGGAATGCGCCGGCCGCTCATGCCCGCCCCTCTGCCGCCGGCCCGAGGATCAGGCGGGTGCGCGCGGCACAAGCCTCCAGCAACTCGGCCGACACCTCGCGCCCGCCGAAGCGCACGCTCTCCTGCACGCGCATGAGAGTGGCGAGCTCGCGCGTGGTGTCGTGCCCGGGGGGCAGGCTGCGCAGCACGTCACGCGCGGTCTGGCCGCGGCCGATGCGCAAGCCCTCCGCCGCCGCGGCATGGCCGAGCGCGAGGGCAAAGAGCCGGGCCAGCGCCTCGCGCCGGTCGGCAAGCGCGAGGATCTGCGCCAGCGAGGCGGAAGGGCCGGGCCCGACCGCCTCAGGCGCGGCAGAAGCACCGGGCGCGGGCGCCGCCTGCCCCGGACGCCGGGCGGCCACGCGGCCGCCGCCGTAGAACACCGTGAGCCCGAGCACCGCGAGGATGACTGCCGCCGCCGCCGCCACCAGCGACCAGCGCACGGCGGGGGGCATCTCGGCATAGCGCTCCTCGGCCTGGCCGGGGGCCGGCTCCTCCGCCTGCTCGTCCTCGGCGGGGGCCGGGGCGTCGGGGTCGAACCAGCTGCCCCCGGTCTGCGCCCCCGCACCCGAGACGGCGCGGCGGTAGGCCTCGCCCCCCGCCCCCACCGGCGCCTGCAGCGGCACGGGCGCGGCCGCCTCCTGCCCGGCGAGGGGCAGCGCCGGCAGCAGGGCCAGCAGCAGCACAGCGGGATGCAGGGCGGGTTTCACGGGGGAGAAAGGCCTTTTCGCGGAATTGCCGGCAGCGGGAACAATGGAGGGCAGACCCTAAGCATGCCCTCCGGGCGATGCAACCGCAGCGCGAACATGCCCCGGGCAAGGCCCGGCCGGTGCCGGCGGAGCGGGCGGCGCACCGGCCGCTCTCCGCCGGCGCGCCTGCGGCAGCCGGTCAGCCGCGCGGGCCGATCAGCGTGGTGAGCTCGCCCAGCGCCGGGATCTCGACGACGCAGGTGTCTCCCGGCACGAGGGAGCCGACACCCGCCGGGGTGCCGGTGTAGATCAGGTCGCCCGGCGCCAGCGCCACGCTCTGCGACAGGATCGAGATCACCTCCGGGATGCTCCAGATCATCTCCGAGAGGTCGCCCTCCTGCTTCGTCTCGCCGTTGACCATGAGGCGGATCGGCCCCTGCTCCGGGTGGCCCACGGCCGACACCGGGTGCACCGTGCCGCAGACCGCCGAGCGGTCGAAGCCCTTCGCGAGGTCCCAGGGCCGGCCCATGTCCTTGGCCACGGCCTGCATGTCGCGGCGGGTGAGGTCGTTGCCGATGGCGTAGCCGAAGACATGCTCCAGCGCCTGCGCCTCGGGGATGTCGGCGCCGCCGGTGCCGATGGCCACCACCAGCTCGGCCTCGAAATGCAGCTTTTCGGTCTGCGGCGGGTAGGGCAGCGTCGCGCCGTCCTGGGCCAGCGCGTCACCGGGCTTGGAGAAGAAGAACGGCGGCTCGCGGTCGGGGTCCTTGCCCATCTCGCGGGCATGGGCGGCATAGTTGCGGCCCACGCAGTAGATGCGCCGCACCGGGAAGAGCGCGTCGGAATGGGCCACCGGCAGGGCCGGCGTGGCCGCGGGGGGGAAAACGTAGTCGGTCATCGGGAATCCTTCTCCTCACGATCACGCCAGCGATACGCCCGCGCGCGCCCGGGGTCGAGCCCCCGGCACGCCCTGTTGCCGCCGCCGGATGACATGCTATGCCTGCGGCACCGAAAGGAAAGCGGGGGTGATCATGAAAACCGGCGGCCGGCTCATCGTCGAGGGACTGGAGGCGCAGGGCGTCGACAGGGTGTTCTGCGTTCCGGGCGAGAGCTATCTCGCCGTGCTGGACGCGCTGGTGGACAGCGGCATCCGCCCGGTGCTCGCCCGCCAGGAGGGCGGTGCCGCGATGATGGCGGAGGCCGACGGCAAGCTCACCGGCCGGCCGGGCATCTGCTTCGTCACCCGCGGGCCCGGCGCCACCAACGCCGCCTCCGGCGTGCACGTGGCCCAGCAGGACGCGACACCGATGATCCTCTTCGTCGGCCAGATCGGCCGGCGCATGCGCGGCCGCGACGCCTTCCAGGAGGTCGATTACCGGCAGTTCTTCGGTGGCATGGCCAAGTGGGTGGAGGAGATCGACCACGCCGACCGCATCCCCGAGGTGCTCTCCCACGCCTTCCACGTGGCGATGAGCGGCCGGCCCGGCCCGGTGGTGATCGCCCTGCCCGAGGACATGCTCTCCGGCGAGGCCCCCGCCCTCGCCCCCGCGCCGCGGGTGGAGGTGGCCGCCCCCGCCCCCGCGCCCGCCGACATCGCGACGCTCGCGGAGCTGCTCGCCCGGGCCGAGCGCCCGGTGCTGGTGGCCGGCGGTTCGCGCTGGGCGCCGGAGGATGCCGCGGCGCTGGCCGCCTTCGCCGAGGCCTGCGACCTGCCGGTGGCCTGTTCCTTCCGCCGGCAGATGCTGCTCGACAACACCCACCCGAACTATGCCGGCGACATCGGCCTCGGCCCCTCCCCGGCCCTCGCGAAGCGCATCCGCGAGGCGGACCTGCTGATCCTGCTCGGGGCGCGTTTCTCGGAAAACCCCTCGCAGGGCTTCTCGCTGCTCGGCATCCCGGCGCCGGAGCAGGCGCTGGTGCACATCCACCCCGGGCCGGAGGAGCTGGGCCGCATCTACGCGCCCCGCCTCGCGATCAACGCGACACCGGGGCAGTTCCTCGCCGCCGCGGCCGGCCTGTCGCGCCCGGCAAGCGGTGCCGCCGCCGAGGCCAACGCCGAGTGGCACGCCTGGTCCGACACCCCGCCCGAGACACCCGGCGCGGTGCAGATGGGCGCCGTGATCGCGCATCTCAACGCCGGGATGCCCGACGCCTGCATCACCAACGGCGCGGGCAACTACGCCACCTGGGCGCATCGCTTCTTCCGCTACCGCGGCTGGGGCAGCCAGCTCGCGCCCACCTCCGGCTCGATGGGCTACGGCCTGCCGGCCGCCATCGCCGGCAAGCTGCGCATGCCCGGGCGCGAGGTGGTGGCCTTCGCCGGCGACGGCTGCCTGCAGATGACCATGCAGGAGTTCGGCACCGCCTGCCAGGAGGGCGCCGCCCTGCTGCTCATCGTGGTGGACAACGGCATCTACGGCACCATCCGCATGCACCAGGAGCGCGAATACCCCGCCCGGGTGAGCGCCACCACGCTGCAGAACCCGGATTTCGCCGCCATTGCCCGGGCCTACGGCGCCTTCGGCGCAAGGGTGGAGCGCACGGAAGACTTCGCCCCCGCCCTCGCCGAGGCGCGGGCCAGCGGCGGCCCGGCACTCCTGCACCTGCTCACCTCGCCCGAGGCGATCACGCCCGCGCGCACCCTCACCCAGATCCGCGAAAAGCGCTGAGCCCGTCGCGAAACCGTCATCCGGGGCTGCGATATCCCCCGGCGAGCAGCAGGAGACACGCGATGAAGCGCTACGGCATCTACTACGCGCCCCCGGCGGGCAGCGCCCTTGCCCGGTTCGGCGCCGGCTGGCTGGGCTGGGACGCCGAGGCCCGGCAGCCCGCGCGGCTGGCCTCCCTGCCCCCCCTGCCGCTCGACCAAGAGGCGGTGACCGCCACGCCCCGGCGCTACGGCTTCCACGGCACGCTGAAGCCGCCCTTCGCCCTCGCGCCCGGCACCGACGCGGCCGGGCTCATCGCCGCACTCGAAGCGCTGGCCGCCCGCACCGCGCCCTTCGAGATCGCGCCCTTCGCCCCATCGCTGGAACACGGCTTCCTGTCGCTGCGCCCCTCGGCGCCCTCGGCGGAGCTGGAGGCGCTGGCCACCGCCTGCGTGCGCGAGCTCGACGCCTTCCGCGCACCGCCCTCCGAGGCCGAGCTCGCCCGCCGCCGCAAGGCCGGCCTCTCCGCCACGCACGAGGCACTGCTCGCGCGCTGGGGCTACCCTTACGTGATGGAGGAATTCCGCTTCCACCTCACGCTCTCGGGCCATCTCGGCACCGCCGATGCCGCGGCCCTGCGCGACGCGCTCGCCCCGCTGCTCGGCCCGCTCACCGCGCCGCAGCGCAGCACGCCGGAGCCGGTGCACGAGCTCTGCCTGTTCGGCGATCCCGGCGACGGCCCCTTCCACCTGCTGCGCCGTTTCCCGCTGCGCGGCTGAGCGCCACAAAGAACCATTTGCACCGCCCCCCCGCATCGACTATACGACCCCCGATGCACCCGTAGCTCAGCTGGATAGAGCGCTGCCCTCCGAAGGCAGAGGCCACAGGTTCGAATCCTGTCGGGTGCACCAGTCTTCTCAAGAACTTGCCAACCCTCGCACCGGGGCGACTCCCTTCCCTTGCCGGGACAGGCCCGGGAAGCGATCCGCCCGGCTGCCGGCGCCGGGTGCCCCGCGGGAACATGCCACCCGGCGTCCTGTCCTGGAAAGGCCGGTCGCCGAAGGCCGCGGCCTCCGACCGGCCGGGGCGAAACGAGCGCAGAGGGCAGCCTCCCGGCCACCGGGAAGGCGCGTCCGTCCCCGCTCGGCTCGACGGTCCGGAGGGTCCGGGCTTGTCCCTATCCGCGCCCGGAACACCTGCCGACCCGTGTCGCGCCACGGCGCGTCCTGGCGCACCATCATGCGGGCCCCCCATCGTCATCACGTTCGGGCCACCGGCAGGCCTGGTCGACGCCTTCAGGACCTCGATGCGCCGCACGCTCCGCCGCGGATCGATCTCCCGCATGGCGCTTCGCCCTCCGGGAAGGTCATGCCGAGTGCCTCACCCGACAGGACGAAGACGACGAGCGGTTCCGCGACGGCCGGAACGAGCACGTCGTCTTCCGTCGCGGGCCGCACGCAGATCCGGGCATCGAGATCCCGCCGGGCATTTCCGCTGCCCTGGGCGAGCTTTCTCCCGGGAGATGATTTTCCGGCCCCGTACCGGATCTGCGCGATATGTCCATGACGGGAACTCCCGGTCGAACGCTGCCTGCCGGAGACCGCCCGCACTCGCCCTCCCCCGCCGCCCGGCCGATCCGCCGATCGGGCGCGTGAAACCTCATCGCCTTCATCGAGAGGCACCCCGCCTGCCCGGCGCGCTGTTCTGCCTGGCCGGCAGGGCAGCCGGCGCCGAGATGCATTTCCGGAGCCGGCATCGGCGCTTGCACCTTCATCCGGGCGCCGGCCGGCGATAACGTGGGCCACACGGACATGGAATTCATACAACCCTCGGAGATGGCCTGATGCACAGCCTGTTTTCCCTCAAGGGCCGCAAGGCCCTCGTCACCGGCGCGAATGCGGGCATCGGGCAGGCGATCGCCCGGGTTCTCGCCGCCGAAGGGGCGGAAGTGGTCTGCGCCGGCCGCCGCTCCTGCGCCGAAACGGTGGAGGCCATCCGCGCCGCCGGCGGCACGGCCGAAGAGATCACCCTCGATTTCGCCGACCCGATGGCGGCGCAGGGCGTCTTTGCCGGGGCGGGCTTCGACTGCCTGGTGAACAACGCCGGCATCATCCGCCGGGCCGACAGCGCCGAGTTCACCGAGGCAGACTGGGACGCGGTGATGGACGTGAACCTCAAGGCGGTGTTCTTCACCGCCCAGGCCTTCGGGCGCGAGCTGCTGGCCAGCGGGCGCGGCGGCTCGGTGGTCAACATCGCCTCGCTGCTCTCCTTCCAGGGCGGCATCCGCGTGCCCTCCTACACCGCGTCGAAACACGGGGTGGCCGGGCTCACCAAGATCCTCGCCAATGAATGGGCGCCGCACGGCATCACGGTAAACGCGGTCGCGCCGGGCTATATCGCCACCGCCAACACCGAGGCTCTGCGCGAGGACCCCGAGCGCTCCCGCGCCATCCTCGAGCGCATTCCCGCCGGGCGCTGGGGCGCGCCGGAGGACATCGGCGGCACGGTCGCCTTCCTCTGCTCCCCCGCCGCGCGCTACGTGAACGGCGCGGTGATCAACGTCGACGGCGGCTGGCTCGCCCGCTGACACGGGCGCCCGGGGCGGTCGGCACAGGCCGCCTCTGCCGCCTGTCCGGACGTGACGCTTGACAGTCCGCTGTCAGGGTGCATTCTGTATACAGACTTATTCGGGAGATAGGGAACCCGCATGGACATTGCCGCTGCAGCGATGAAGCCGGCACAGCGTGGCGTTTCGCTCGCCGAGCAGATCTACCGGAACCTGCGCTCGGGCATCATTTCCGGGCAGATCCCCGCCGGGGTGCGCCTGCGCGAGGTGGAGCTGGCGGAGATGCTGGGCGCGAGCCGCACGCCGCTGCGCGAGGCGCTGTCGCGGCTCGCGGGCGACGGGCTGCTCACCCCGCTCTCCAAGGGCGGCGTGGAGGTGGTCGATGTCGAGAGCGAGCGCGACGACATCCACGCCATCCGCGTGGGGCTGGAATGCGTGGCCGTGCGCCTCGCGGCCGAGCGCATCACCGAGGCGGAGCTGGAGGAGCTCTTCGCCCTGATCGTCGAGCGCGAGGAGATGCCCGCCGCCGACACGGAGGGCCGCTCGCGCAACAACGCCCGCCTGCACGAGCTGATCCGCGAGGCGGCGCGCAACCCGCGCCTGCTCACCATGATCGGCCATTACCAGGAATTCTTCCTCGACGCCGGCCGGCTGGCGCTGCTCGACGCCGAGGCCAGCACCCGCGCCGTGCGCCAGCACCGCGAGATCGCCGAGGCCCTGCGCGCGCGAAACCCCGATGCCGCCGAGACCGCGCTGCGCGACCATCTCGAGCATGCCTATGACAGCCTGAAGCAGAAGCGCCGCGGCTGATCGCCCGGGCCGGCCCGCGGGGCCGGTTCCCGGCAAGCCCCCCGAAGCCCCCTGCATCCCGGACCGGGCGCCCCCGCAGCGCCCGGAACGATGCCCCGTGTCCGGACGCGGGCCGGACACCCGTGCCCGCCCGGGCAGGAGATGAGACACCCCCGCCCCGCCGGGGCGAGATCAGACAAGAGCGCCCCTCCGGGGTGACATCAAGCAAAAGCGCCCCTCCGGGGGTGACACCAAACAAGGGCGCCCCTCCGGGGGCGATGCCAAGCAAGAGCGCCCCTCCGGGGACGATGCCAGACGAGTGCGCCCCTGCGGGGGCGATGCCGACGAAAACGCCCCTCCGGGGCGACGCCAAGCAGAAGCGCCCCTCCGGGGCGACGCCAAGCAGAAGCGCCCCTCCGGGGCGACGCCACAAAAAAGCGCCCCTCCGGGCGCTGGCCGACAGGAAGGACCTCCCCCCGATGCCCCAGCGGAGCAAGATGCACCTGGTCGCCTACATGCGCACCAACTCCACCGCCAGCTACGCCGGCGGCTGGCGGCACCCCTCGGCGCCGCTGGACGACGTCTGGTCGCCCGAGCGCTACCAGTACCTCGCCCGGCTGCTGGAGGGCGCCTGTTTCGACGCCGGTTTCTTCGCCGACAACCTCGGCCTGCCCGACCTCTACAAGGGCCGCATCGACGACTACATCGGCCGCGGCGGCCAGGCGAGCCTGCTCGACCCGATGATCGCCCTGCCGATCATGGCCGCCGCCACCTCGCGGCTCGGCCTCGGCGCCACGCTCTCCACCACCTTCAACGAGCCCTACCACCTGGCCCGCAGCCTCGGCTCGCTCGACCTGGTGAGCGGCGGGCGCGCGGCCTGGAACGTGGTCACCTCCACCATGGATTGCGAGGCGCAGAACTTCGGCCTCGCGGCCATGCCCGACAAGGCCACCCGCTATGCCCGCGGCGACGACGTGCTCGAGGCCTGCACCCGGCTCTGGGACAGCTGGGAGGAGGGCGCGCTGGTGATGGACCGCGAGAGCGGCGTCTTCGCCGACCCCGCGCGCATCCACCCGGCAAACCACGCGGGCCCGCATGTCTCCACCCGCGGGCCGCTGGGCATCCCGCGCAGCCCGCAGGGCCGGCCGGTGCTGATGCAGGCCGGCTCCTCGCCCCGCGGGCGGGAGTTCGCGGCCCGCTGGGCCGAGCTGGTCTTCGCCTCCCCCGCCACGCGCGAGGCCGGCATCGCCTTCCGCGCCGACCTGCACGAGCGCCTCGGCCGCGCCGGCCGCCGGCCGGAAGACTGCAAGGTGCTCGTCTCGCTCTCCCTCGTGCTGGGCGAGACCGAGGCCATCGCGCGTGACCGCGCCGCCTATCTCGACAGCCTGGTCGCCCCCGAGCTGGTGCTCGCCTCCAACTCCTCGCTCATGGGCATCGACCTCGACGCGAAGCTGCGCGCCGAGGCGGCGGGCGAGGAGGCACTGGCCGAGGTGGGCAACCAGGGCGTGCAGGGCACGCTCGACCGCATGACCCAGACCGTGGCGGCCCGCAAGCAAAGCTTCGCCGAGACCGTGCGCCGCCCGCGCGACCTGTTCACCGGCACCGCCGCCGGCATCGCGGACGTGATGGAGGACTGGTTCACCTCCGGCGCCTGCGACGGCTTCGTGCTGCCGCCCACGGTCTACCCCCAGACCTTCGAGGACGTGGCACGCCTGCTCGTTCCCGAACTGCAGAAACGCGGGCTGTTCCGGCGCGAGTACGCTGGCCGCACCCTGCGCGAAAACCTGGCCAACCCGGGCTGAGCCCCGGGCCCCGCCACCCCTGAAAGGAGACACCCCATGGCCATGACCGACCAGATCGAAGACACCATGCTCAAGGACCCCCCGCCCGCCGCCTACAGCTGCGACACCGAGTGGAAGGCGCGGGTCGACCTCGCCGCCTGCTACCGCCTGCTGGCGCATTTCGGCATGGCCGACACGGTGTATGGCCACGCCACCGTGCGCGTGCCCGGCAGCCAGCACGAGTTCCTCATCAACCCCTACGGCATGATGTTCGAGGAGGTCACCGCCTCCTCCCTCGTGAAGATCGACCATACCGGCCTGCCGGTGGGCAACGTGGCGCCGGTGAATGCCGCGGGCTTCGTGATCCACTCCGCCATCCACCAGGCCCGGCCGGAGGTGGATTGCGTGATCCACACCCACACCCGCGCCGGCGTGGCGGTGTCCTGCCTCAAGGAAGGGCTGCTGCCGATCAACCAGTTCGCCCTCGAGTTCAGCGAGCAGATCCGCTACCACGATTACGAGGGCATCGCGCTCGACCTCGCCGAGCAGGAGCGCCTGGTGGCCGACCTCGGCACCTCGCATTCGCTGGTGCTGCGCAACCACGGCATGCTCACCGCGGCGAAGACCATCCCCGGCGCCTTCTACCTGTTCTACTACCTCGAGCAGGCCGCCAAGGTGCAGATGGACGTGATGGCCTCCGGCGGCGAGATCATCGTGCCGCCGGTGGAGGTGCAGAAGCACACCGCCAGCCAGTATTGCTCCGCCTTCGACCCCGACCAGACCGGCCTGCGCGGCTGGCCCGCCATGCTGCGCCTGCTCGACCGGCGCAACCCCGGCTACGACCAGTGAGCCCCTCCGGGGGGCCGCGCCAGGCGAGCCCCTCCGGGGGCTGTGACAGGTGAGCCCCTCCGGGGACTACGACAAGTGAGCCCCTCCGGGGCTACGATGCGCGCCCCCGGACCCCTTCCCAACCGGCCACGGCCGGCCCCGCGCGGGCGGCACCCCTCCGGTGCCGTCCGCTTGCCGGTTCAGGCCGCCGGCGCGCCCTCCAGCGTGTGGTAGCGACGTGAGAAATAGAGCAGCGCATCCCGCGGGCCGCCGAGGCGGATCGCCTCCAGCTCGACGAAGAACACCTCGTGGCTGCCCACTTCCTGCGTGGCCGTGATCCGGCCCTCTAGGTTCATCGCCGCCGCCTCGAGCAGCGGCGCGCCGGTGACGCCCGCGGCCCAGTCCGCGTGGTCGAACCGCTCGGCATGGCCGATGCCGCGCTGGCCGGCGAACAGCTCGCCCAGCCCCCGCGACGCCGGGCACAGCGTGTTCACGCACAGCACGCCGTTCTGCCGCAGCGCCGCGTGCTGCCGGCTGGCGCGGTTCATGCACACCAGCAGCGTCGGCGGCGTGTCGGACACCGAGCACACCGCCGAGGCGGTGAAGCCCACCCGCCCCGCCGGCCCGTCCGAGGTGATCACGTGCACCGCCGCGGCGATGCGCGACATCGCCTCGCGGAAGTGCAGCACGGCAGGCGCGCGCCCGGGCGCTTCGGGACAAGTTTCGGGAACTTCGGACATTTTCGCTCCTGCGGGGATCAAATCTCGGGGGCAGCGCAAAAGCGCTTGAATTCTGCATACAGAATGCAGAATGATGGCTGCACGGTCAATATCCGGCCGGACCAGAATTCCATCCGAGGTGCTGCCATGGGGCTGATGACACGCGAGCAATACATTGAGAGCCTGGACGACGGGCGGCAGGTCTGGGTGAGCGGCCGCAAGGTCGACCGGGTCGCGACCGACGCGGCGCTCGCGCCGATGGTCGAGGCCGTGGCGCAGATCTACGACATGCAGACCAGGCCGGAGTTCGCCGACCTGCTCACCTTCGAGCGGCCCGACGGCATCCGCGGCTCGCGCTTCTACAAGATCCCGGAAACCCCGGAAGACCTGATGCTGCGGCGCAAGATGACCTCGGCCATCCTCGGCGAGGTCTCCCCCACCATGGACCGGTTCGGCGACGAGACCGTGACCCCGCTCTTCGTGATGTGCGACCGCGCCGACATCTGCGACAGCTTCGATGAGCGCTACGCCCGCAACGCCGCCCGCTGGCTCGACCGGCTGCAGCGCGAGAACCTGTTCATGACCTCGGGCAACACCGACCCGAAGGGCGACCGCTCGCTGCAGCCCTACCAGCAGCATGACCCCGACCTCTACCTGCGCGTGGTCGAGGAGCGGGAGGACGGCATCGTCATCTCCGGCGCCAAGTTCGAGACCGGCGCGCCCTATGCGCATGTGGCACTGGTCAAGCCCACGGTGGGCAACTGGATCGAGGAAAACGCCGATTACGCGGTGGCCGCCATCGTGCCGCTGAACGCGCCGGGCGTGCGCATGCACTGCCGCATGCCGCTCACCGCCAACGGGGCGGGCAATGCCAACACCTACGACCACCCGCTCTCCGGCCGGTTCGACGAGCTCGACACGCTGATGGTGTTCGACCATGTCTTCGTGCCCTGGGACGACGTGCTGTTCTCGCGCCAGCCGAAGATGGCGGCGATGATGCGGGCCGAGTTCTCCCGCTGGGCGGCGCAGGGCTACCTGGTGCGCTGCCTCTCGAAGGCCGAGCTGCTGGTGGGCGCGGCCCTGCTGGTGGCCGAGCAGAGCGGCACGGTGAAAATCCCGCCGGTGCGCTCGAAGATCGCCCAGCTGATGATGCACAAGCAGGCCATCGAGGCCTTCGTCATCGCCTCCGAGGCCTCCTGCCAGCCCTCGCCGGGCGGCTACACCATGCCCGAGCAGGCGATCCAGAACGCCGGCCGGGTGTTCTGCTCGCAGAGCTACCACCACATGGTGCAGATCCTGCGCGAGGTGGTGGGCGGCCAGCCGGTGATGCTGCCGGACGAGGCGATGCTCACCGGCGCGGAAACCCGCGGCGACATCGAGAAATTCTTCGCCGGCGCCGGTTTCGACGCCCGCACCCGCATCCGCGCCATGCATCTTGCGCGTGAGCTCACCGGCTCCTCCTATGCCGGGCGCACCCAGGCCTACCAGCTCTTCGCCGAAACCCCGGTCTTCGCGCAGGAAAACGCGCTCTTCGCCAGCTACGACCGCGAGGGCGCGCTGGAGAAGGCCCGGCTCTGGGCCGGCCTCGCCGAGGAGCCGACGGCCGCGGCCGAGCCCGCGCTGGCCGCGGGGCGCTGAGCATGGCCGACCTTGCCCATGACACCGCGCAGGACAGCGCCGCCCTGCGCGACGCGGCCCGGGCCGCGGCCGGCCGGGCCAGCGCCATCCACGCAGCGCTCAAAGGCCCCGTCGCCGCGCATGAGCCCGCGGCCCGCGCCCTGCTGCAACGCCTCGTGAACCTGCCCTCGGGCAGCTACGAGGCGCAGATGGTCGACACGGTGGGCGACCATCTCGTGGCCGAATGGCAGGCGCTCGGCTTCGCCGACGCGCCGCTGCCGGTGGAGGGGCGCGGCCGCATCCGCCGGCTCTCGCGCCGCATTCCCGGCGGCCGCGGCGGGCGCATCCTGATCCTCGGGCATCTCGACACGGTCTGGGCCTCGGCCGACAGCGCCGGCTGGAGCTACTCGGAGAGCGCCGACGGCCTCGCCCACGGCCCCGGCGTGGGCGACATGAAGGGCGGGCTCAGCATGGCCTGGCTCGCGGTCTCGGCCCTGCTCGACACCGACCTGCCCCTGCCCGGGGAAATCGCCGTGCTGCTGGTGCCCGACGAGGAGCTGGGCTCCCCCGGCTCGCGCAGCGTGATCGAGGCCGAGGCCTCGGCCAGCCGCGCGGTGCTTGTCCTCGAGCCCTCGCGCCCCGGCGGCGAGGTGGTGATGGGCCGCGGCGCAGTGGGCGCGATGGAGATCCGCGCCACCGGCCGCACCGCCCATGTGGGCGTGAACCCGGAGGAGGGGATCTCCGCGCTGGTGCCGATGGCAGGGCTCGTCGCCGCCATCACCGCGCTCGGCAAGAGCGATGGCACCGCGGCCTCGGTGGGCGTGCTGCGCTCGGGCGCCGCGCGCCAGGTGGTGCCGGAGACGGCGGAAATGCATGTCGACCTGCGCGCCCCCGGCCAGCAGGAAGCGGCAGCGCTGGAAGCCGGCATCCGCGGCCTCGTGACCGAGGCGGAGCGCACCCACCCCGGCGTGCGCTTCGAGGTGAGCGGCGGGGTCACCCGGCCCGCCTTCCCGCCGCGCATGGGCCGCACGCTCTACGCGCTCTACACCGCCGGGGCGGAGCGCGCGGGCGAGACGATCGGCGCGGTCGTCACCCGCGGCGGGTCCGACGGCAGTTTCGGCGCCGCCCTCGGCGTGCCGACGCTGGACGGGCTGGGCCCGGTCTGCTTCGACACCTGCTCGCGGCGCGAGCGCATCATCCTCGGCTCGCTCGCCGGGCGCGCGGCACTGTTCGCCGCGCTCATCGCCCAGCTCGCCGCCGAGCCGGAGCTGGCGCTCGCCTGACACCTGCCCGCGCGGCAGGCAGCAAAAAGCCCCGGGGCCGGTCTCATCCGGCCCCGGGGCTTCGTGGTCTCACGCGCCTCGATCAGAGCGGCGCGAGGGCGCGCTTCTCGTAGGCCCGGGCCTCCGGCGCATAGAGCGCCCAGAGCCGGCCGAGGGCGGCGATGGGATCGGCGTCATGGTCGATGCGCAGGTCGGCGAAGGGGAAGCTCTCCCCCGCCACGATCTTCAGCGCGGCCGAGAGCACGGGTTTCACCTCGCCCCCCGCGGCATCGCCCGCGCGCAGCGCGGCGAGCAGGCGCTCGGCGAGCGGCGCGGGGCTGCCGGCCGGCGGCTCGGCCTCGAAGGCCGCGACCATCGCCGGGGCCACCCCCTCCCCCGCCAGGATGTTGCCGACCGCGACACAGCCGCGCCCCACGGCACAGGAGACCGCCCCCGCCACCCGCGCGCCGGTGGCATGGGCCGTCCGCCCGTCGGGGGTGAGCACGGCAAGCTGGCGCACCTCGGCATAGGGGCGCTGCATCAGCCGCTCGAGCACCGCCTCCGGCCCGTGGCCCCTGGCGAGCAGCCCGAGCGCCTCGCGGCCGAGGCGCGGGTCGGTCCAGTATTGCGTGAGGGCGGCGCCGGCGCCCGCCTCCACGAAGAGGCAGCGCGCCCCCACCGCCGGGCTGGAGGTGGTGATGGCGCCGCCGATCATGCCCGTCTCCGGGCAGGTTCCGATGATGGAATAGGTCATGAAAGTGTCCGTTCGGGCCGGGCTCAGCGGCCGGCGAAGATCTTGTCGAACCCGGCGAAGCGCTGCAGCAGCACCACCAGCACCACGCTCTGCAGGATGAGGATGGTGGCCATGGCCGAGACCGTGGGGTCGTTGAAATCCCGGATGTAGGAATACGCCTGCACCGAGAGCACGTTGGTCTGCATGTCGGTGAGGAAGACCACGGTGGAGAAATTGTCGATCGCCTCGACGAAGACGAAGATGCCCCCCGCCAGCATGCCGGGCCTGAGCTGCGGCAGCGTGATGGTGAGGAAGGTGCGGAAACGCCCGGCGCCGAGATTGCGCGCCGCTTCCTCGAGCGCGAGGTCCGCCCCCTCGAGCGTGGCGACGATGGCGCGGATGGCAAAGGGCAGCGTGATCACCACCAGCGCGAGCGAGATCTTCCAGAAGCCGGTGTAGAGCCCGGTCCATGAGAAGAAGTTGAGGAAGGCGACACCGATCACCACCCCCGGCACCGCCAGCGGCGAGAGCGCCAGCGCGCTCAGCAGGCCCCGGCCCGGAAAGCGCCGCCGCACCATGGCGAGCGCCGTGGGCACGGCGATGGCGAGGCTCACCGGGGTCACCAGCGCGGTGACCAGCAGCGTGTTCACCAGCGCGTCGCGAAACTGCGGATGGCCGAAGAAATTGCCGAACCATTTCAGCGTGATCGCCTGGGGCGGGAAGGCGATGCGGCTGCTCGGGCTCAGGGCGGAGTAGATGATCACCACCGTCGGCACCACGAGGAACAGCAGCACCAGCGCCGCCCAGGCCGGCACCAGCATGGAATACGGACGGGCTTTCATCGGCGGGTCCCCCCGAAACGGCGTGACAGCGAGCCGCGGATCACGCTCAGCGCGAGGATCGGCAGCAGGGCGAAGACCAGGAAGATCACCGCCATGGCCGCGGCGGCGGGCATGTCGAAGCTGCTCTGGATCTTGTCGTAGATGAGGTTGGCGAACATCTGCACCCGGCCGCCGCCCAGCAGCAGCGGGAAGAGGAACGAGCTGATCGCGAGGGTGAAGGCCAGCAGCGCCGCACTCACCAGCCCCGGCACGCTGAGCGGCAGGGTGACGGTGCGAAACGCCGCCCAGCGCGTGGCGCCATGGCTGCGTGCCGCCTCCTCGAGGGCGGCAGGGATGTTGCGGATCGCCCCCATCAGCGTGAGCACGAAGAACGGCAGCACGAAATGCACGATGGAGATCACCACGCCCAGCCGGTTGTTCACCAGCCGCAGCGGGTCGGCGCCCAGCGCCTGCAGCAGGGCGTTCACCGGCCCTGTGGTGCCCAGCACCAGCATCCAGGCATAGGCCCGGGTGATGCCGCCGGAGAGGAAGGTGACGATGAGGGTGAAGAACACCGCGTTGCGCAGCAGCCGCGAGGGCGAGCGCGCCATCAGGTAGGCCAGCGGATAGCCCATCACGATGGTGAGCGCGGTGATCTGCAGCGACATCACCAGCGTGGTCCACAGCGCGCGGCGGGCCAGCGGCGAGGCGAAGGTCTCCGTGTAGTTCACCAGCGAGCGCGGCCCCTCGAACATCGCGGTTCCGGGGATCTGGTGCAGCAGGCTGGTGTCGGCAAAGCGCAGCAGGGCGAAGAAGAACAGCCCCAGCGTGAGCAGGATCGGCCAGATCAGCCAGATGACCGGAACCTGCCTCATGCCGCGGCCTCCAGCACGGTGAGGCTGCGCGGGTCGAACTGCAGCGACACCTCCTCGCCCACCGGGCGGGTGGGCCGGCCCGCTGCGCGCTGCTCGGAGACCCGCACCACCTGGCCATCGGCGAGGGTGACCTCGTAGAGCACCCTTCCGCCGAGATTGGTGCCGTAGCCGATGCGCCCCAGCACGCCCGGCGTGCCGGCGGCGGTAAGGCCGATGGCCTCGGCCCGCACGGCCACGCTGCAGGCCCCGGTGCGGCCGGGCACGGCGCCCACGGGCGGCTCCTCCGCCGCGAGCCGTGTGCCCCCGATGGTGAGCGCGCCCTCGGAAAGCGCCGCGTCGAGAATGTTCTCCACCCCCATGAACTCCGCCACGAAGCGGGTGCGCGGGTGGTCGTAGAGCTCGGCCGGCGGCGAGAGCTGCTCGATGCGCCCGTCATGCACCACGGCGATGCGGTCGGCGAGGATCATCGCCTCCTGCTGGTCATGGGTGACGATGACGGTGGCGAGGCCGAGGCTCTCCTGCAGCTTGCGCAGCTCGATCTGCATCGCCTCGCGCAGGTTCTGGTCGAGCGCGCCGAAGGGCTCGTCGAGCAGAAGCAGGTCGGGGCGGGTGGCGATGGCACGCGCGAGCGCCGTGCGCTGCTGCTGCCCGCCCGAGAGCTCGGAGGGGTAGCGCTTGCCGAACTGCTCGAGCCGCACGAGGCGCAGCGCGTCCCACACCCGGGTTTCGCGCTCGGCCCGCGGCACCTTGCGCAGCTTCAGCCCGTAGCCGACATTCTCGGCCACGGTCATGTGCGGGAACAGCGCGTAGGACTGGAACACCATGGCGGCATTGCGCTTTTCCGGCGCGAGCCGGGTGATGTCGCGGCCGTTGAGCGTGACGGAGCCGCTGTCGGGCTCGGCGAAGCCGGCGATCATGCGCAGGATGGTGGTCTTGCCGCAGCCCGAGGGGCCGAGCAGGGCGAGGATGCCGCCCTCGGCAAGATCCAGCGACACGCCGCGCACCGCGATCGCGTCACCGTAGGATTTCACCAGGTCGGAGATGCGCAGGGCGGTTGCCCGCTCCTGCACAGGGGTTTCGGGGGCCAGCTGGTCGGTCACGGCGCGGGAAGGCTCACTGCGCGACGGACATCTGGAACGTCTCGTTCCAGCTGTCGTAGTTGGCGTTCACCTTGTCCTCGTCGTAGCTCACCGTGTCGCCGGGCTTCGGGTACTGGGAGGCCAGCGCCTCGGGCACCGCGGCGTCGACGTTCACCGGCATGTTCTGCAGGTTTTCCGCCACGATCTGCTGGGCTTCCGGGCTGACCGCGTAGTTGATGAACTGCGCGGCGAGGTCTTCCTTGCCGTTCTTCACCAGGGTCATCACGTCGTACATCATCGGCGCGGGCTTCGGCGAGATCATCTTCACCTCCACGCCCTCGTTGCGCACGGTCTTGGCGCCGGAGGGCGGCGAGACCAGCACGCTCACCTCGCCGGTGGCCAGCGCCTGGCGGGCCTGGGCGTCGGAGGTATACCAGAAGGCCACGTTCGGGCTCAGCTCGCCGAGCTTCTCGATGCCCGGCTCCACGTCGTCGATCGAGCCGCCGGCGAGCTCGGCCGCCACCAGCACGATGCGGCCCTGGTAGGTCGAGGGGGCCGGCACGGCGAGCATGTTGGCGAATTTCGGGTCCCACAGGTCTTCCCAGGAGGTGATCTCGCCCTCCACCATGTCCGGGCGCCAGACGATGCCGAGCGGGTAGGCATAGGCCGCCACCCAGCCGTCGGTGAACGAGCCCTCCACCATGTGCCCGGTGTTGGGCATGCTCTCGAGCGGCATCTGCGCGAACAGCCCGTCGTCCTTCACCGCGCGGTTCGCCACCGAGGAAGTGGTGAACCACACGTCCACGCCCGGGTTGCCGCGCTGCGCCTGCAGCTTGGCCAGCGATTCACCGCTGTTGGCCTGCGAGAGCAGGTTCACCCCGACACCGGTCTTCTCGGTGAAATCCGCGGCGATCTGCTCGAAGGCGAGCTGCCAGGTGGTGCCCCAGATCATCACGGTGATGCTCTGGTCCTGGGCGAGGGCCGGCATGCCGGTGAGCCCGAGGGCGGCGGTGGCGGCGAGCAGGGTGCGGCGGGTCAGTCTTGCAGGCATGGGGCATCTCCGGCTGGTTTCTGAATGCTGCATACAGAACACAGACTTTGAATCGGCCTGTCAATCGCTAGTGACGCGTCGGGGCGCCTGCCAGCCCGAAAACTGCGCGCAAAGTGTCACATGCTGAAATCTTGGACAGTGCGCGGCGGCGAATGCCGCTTCCGCCCGCAATGAAAAAGCCCCCCGGCGCGGGGCGACGGGGGGCGGTGAAGAGCGGGGAAGGGGCCGGGCGAGGTCGCGGGTGGGCTATTGCGCCCCCACGCCCCGCAGCAGTTCCTGGAAATAGGCCACGCCCTGTTCGTGGCGCGGCGAGAGCGGGCCGGCGCGGTAGCCGCCGCTCTCGTAGTTCTTCTGGGTCTCGAGGCAGACCTCGAAATCCTCGCGCACCACGGCGAGATTGTCCTCGACGATCTTGTCGCGCGCGGCCGCCCCCTCCTCCGAGGTGTCCTCGAAGTAGAAATTGTAGATCAGCTCGGTGCGCCGGTGGTCGATGGGGTTGATGCGCGAGGTGTTGATGCCGCCGGCAAACAGCGACAGCGTCCAGTTCGGCCACATCCACATCCACTTGCCGCGGTAGAACAGCCCGGGGCGCGGCGGGGCGGACATGCGCACCATCCCCTCCAGCGCCACGGTCTCGAACCTCTCGAACTCGATGGCGCGGTGGAACTCGGGGTGGATGCCGGGGATGTGGTAGCCCTCGACGAAATTGTCGGTGTAGAGCTTCCAGTTCGCGTCGAACACCAGCCGCTCCTCGCGCATCCAGCGATAGCTCTCGACGGGCTCGTCGGCGATCTCATCCGCCAGGGCGCCGAGCTGGGCCTCGAAGGGGCCGGAGGGGGCGAGCGCCACGAAGAGCAGCCCGCGCCACACGTGCAGCGAGATCTCCTCCAGCGCCCAGTCCTCCATGCGGAAATCGGCGTCATCGCCCCACCAGGGCACGTTGAGCAGCGAGCCGTCCTCGCCCCAGACCCACTGGTGATAGGGGCAGCGGATGGTGGAGCAGCGCCCCGAGCCCTCGGGCAGCAGCCGCGCGCCGCGGTGGCGGCACACGTTGCGGAAGGCGCGCAGGCCGCTGCGGGTCCTCACCACGAACACCTTGTTGCCGGCGATCTCGGTGGCGATGTAGTCGCCCCGCTGGGCCAGCCGCTCGGCCGCGCCGATGAGCTGCCAGCTCGCCGAGAAGATGCGCGCCACGTCCTGGGCGTGGATCTCGGGGGATATGTAGTTGATGGGGTTGAGGTTCTGCACGGGACGGCTCCTCCTTTCACCTGAGCTCACAGAAGAGCAAGCGGCAGGCCCCGTCAAGCGCGCCGGCCCTCACGCGAAGTTTCCCGCGCCCCGCGCGAAAGCGCTTGGAGGATGCGCGCCCGCCTGCCGATAGTTGCGGCTCGCGAAGGAGACCCCCATGACAGACAGCCCCCGCCGGCACGGCTACGACATCGGCCTCACCAATTACGGCGACACGGAGTTCTCGCGCTTCCTGCGCCGCGGCTTCGCCCGCTCCACCGGCATCTCGGAGAGCATGCTGGAGAAGCCCATCGTCGGCATCGCGATGACCCCCTCGGGCTTCAACAACTGCCACCGCCACATGCCCGAGCTGGTCGACGCGGTGTCGCGCGGGGTGCTGGCGGCGGGGGCCCTGCCCCTGCCCTTCCCCACCATCTCGCTGGGCGAGGTGAACCTCAGCCCCACCTCGATGATGTTCCGCAACCTCATGGCCATGGACACGGAGGAGATGATCCGCGCCCAGCCGATGGACGCCGTGGTGCTGATCGGCGGCTGCGACAAGACCGTGCCGGCGCAGCTCATGGGCGCGGTCTCGGCCGGGCGGCCCTTCGTGCAGCTGGTCACCGGGCCGATGACCACGGCGCGGCACCGGGGCGAGCGCCTGGGCGCCTGCACCGACTGCCGGCGCTTCTGGGGAGAATTCCGCGCCGGGCGGGTGGACGCGGAGGAGATCGCCGAGGTCGAGACCCGGCTCTCCGCCACCACCGGCACCTGCGCGGTGATGGGCACCGCCTCCACCATGGCCGCCATCGCCGAGATCCTCGGCGTGGCGCCGGCGGGCTCGGCCGCCATCCCGGCGGTGGATTCGGCGCGGCTCGCGATGGCGGAGCGCTGCGGCGAGATCGCGGTGGGGCTCATCGGCCGCCCGATCGCGCCGGCGCAGGTCGTCACCCGGAAATCGGTGGAGAACGCCTTCCGCGGGCTGATGGCGCTCGGTGGCTCCACCAACGCGATCATCCACCTCACCGCGGTGGCCGCGCGCGCCGGCATCCGCGTCAGCCAGCAGCGCCTCAACGAGATCTCCGACGAGACCCCCACCATCGTGAACCTCAAGCCCGTGGGCGAGGGCTACATGGAAGACCTGCACGCCGCCGGCGGCATCGTGGCGGTGCTGCACGAGCTGCGCCACCTGCTGCATCTCGACACGCTCACCGTGGAGGGCCGCTCGCTGGGCGAGCTGCTGGCCACGCCGCCGCGCTGGGTCGACCGTACCTGCATCCGCCCGGCGGATGACCCGGTGTCGCCGGTGGGCGGGCTGATCGCGCTCGGCGGCTCGCTGGCGCCCGACGGCGCCATCTTCAAGCGCGCCGCCGCCACGCCGGAGCTGTTCGAGACCGAGGGCCGCGCCGTTGTGTTCGAGGGGCTGGAAGACCTCGCCACCCGCATCGACGACCCGGAGCTGGACGTGACGGCCGAGGACATCCTGGTGCTGAAGAACGCCGGCCCCGTGGCCACCGGCATGCCGGAGGCGGGCTACCTGCCCATCCCGCGCAAGCTGGCGCGGCAGGGGGTGAAGGACATGGTGCGGATCTCCGACGCCCGGATGTCCGGCACCGCCTTCGGCACCATCGTGCTGCACATCTCGCCCGAGGCCGGGGTGGGCGGCCCGCTCGCCGCGGTGCGCAACGGCGACCGCATCCGCCTCTCGGTGGCGCAGAAGCGCATCGACCTGCTGGTGCCCGAGGCGGAGGTGGCCCGCCGCCTGCAGGGCTTCACGCCGCCTGCCCCGCCCGAGCGCGGCTACCGCGCGCTCTACGCCCGGTCGGTGACACAGGCGGAGGAGGGCTGCGACTTCGACTTCCTCGTGCCCCCGCCGCGCGAGGAGAGCTGAGCCGCGGTTGCAGGCAGGCCCGACGCCAGCGGGGAGGCGGGGGGGGGGGGCGGCAGCGGGGCGCCCCCGCCTCAGGCCTGCGCCATCGGCTCGCGGCCGCGGCGCATCAGGCAGCCCACCAGCTCGGTGCGGTTGCGCGCGCCGAACCGGCGGCAGAGATTGGCCACGTGCTCCTTCACCGTGTGTTCGGAAATGCGCATGTCGCGGGCGATCTGCTTGTTCGAGCCGCCTTCGCAGAGCCGCACCGCCACCTCGGCCGAGCGCGGCGGCAGGCCCAGCGCCTCGGCCGAGAGCGCCGGCGGCGCCTCCTCCAGCCGGCCGGTCTCGGCCATCACGGTGAGGGCGATGGACCCCGCCCGGCACACCAGCCCCACCCGCTCCGCCAGCTCCGCCTGGCACACCCGGCGCTCGTGCGAGGCGGCATAGAGCACGCCGATCAGCCGGTCGCCCACGCAGAGCGGGCCGCAGAGCGACTGGCTGAAGCCCCAGCGGCGCAGGTGGTCGCGGATCGGGCTGCGCCGCCAGTGCCCGTCGCCCAGCAGGGTGCGGCCGTCCACCACCCGGGGCGTCTCGCGCATCGAGGAGATCAGTGGGTCGTCGGCGCTCAGCTCGGCATCGTATTCCAGCAGGAAGCGCTCCGGCGCGCGGGCGGAGTAGATCAGCGGCTTGCGCGCCGGCGCGTCGAGGTAGAGGCCCAGCGCCAGCGGGCAGGCCGCGCCGCCCAGCGCCTCCAGCACCGCATCGCCCAGGCCGCGCGGCGTGCGCGCCGCCGCCACGCTCAGCGCCCCGTGCGCCAGCACGGTTTGCGCACCGGCGTCGATGACTTCGCTGGTGATCATCGCCATACCCCCTGCAAAGGCCAGCTTCCGGGCCGGTTCCCGGGGCAGGGCCGGCGGCAGGCCACCACCGCGCCCGCGCAGGCAGGCGGCGCGGCGATGTCGGGCAGCGGGACCAGCGGCCTCGGGACAGACCGCATTTTCGAAAATTATTCGTCACAAATCGCCGCTTGGCAATCCCCCCATCCGCGGGGATTGCCGGAAATTGCCGCCTTGGGAAGCATGCAGGGCAATGGCGCACCGCAACACGGCACCGCGGCGCGCCCTTCTGCCCATCCATGCGGCAGGCGCGAGGGCGATGCCGCCCTTTCGCCCGCGGCCCAGACAGACCGAGGACCCCGCCATGACCACCATGTTCTCCGCCCCCGAGGCCGACCCGCTCTCCCCCGCCGCCTACCACGCGCGGCTCGACGAGATCCTGCCGCTGGTGGAGGCCCGCGCCGAGGCGGCCGAGGCCCAGGGCCATCTCACCGACGACGTGGTGGCCGCGATGCGCGCCGCCGGCCTCTACACCATGCTGTTCCCGAAGGAGGTGGGCGGCGCCGAGCTGCTGCCCATCGACGCGATGCGCATCACCGAGCGCCTCGCCTATGCGCACGGCTCCGCCGCCTGGTGCGTGATGGGCGGCAACATGGAAGGCGCCACCATGGCGATCTACATCGCGCAGGAGGGCATCGACACGGTGTTCGCCAACGGCCCCGACATCACCATCTCCGGAAACGGCGTGCCGCGCGGCTATGCCCGGCCCGTGGAGGGCGGCTGGATGATCAAGGGCAACTGGTCCTACGGCTCGGGCATCCATCACGCCGAATGGGTGCACTCGGGCTGCTTCGTGACCGACCAGGAAGGCAACATGCAGTTCGGCGAGAACGGCGCGCCGAAGATCATCGTGTGCCACCACCCGCGAAGCACCATCAAGCTGCTGGGCAACTGGGACGTGCTGGGGCTCAAGGCCACCGGCTCCTACGACTACGTGCTCGACGGCATGGAGGAGCTCTTCCTGCCCGCCCACATGGCCTATGACTTCGACATCGGCGCGCCGGTGCGCGGGGCGGCGCAGGGGGCGCTGGGGCTCGCGGGCTACTCGGCCTGGGCGCATACCGGCTGGGCCATCGGCGTGGGCCGGCGCATGCTCGACGAGCTGAAGAAGGTGATCGTGAACCGGGTGGACGCCTTCGGCAAATCCTCCGACAGCGCCTCCTTCCGCTTCCAGTTCGCCCAGGCGGAGGCGAAGTTCCGCGCCGCCGCCGCCCTCGCCCACGAGGCATGGGAGGACATCTCGGCCACCTATGCGAAGGGCGAGCCGCATTCCCAGGAGCAGCTCACCCTGGTCAAGCTCGCCCTGCGCCACATCCATGACGTGGCCTCCGAGACCGGCACCTTCGCCTATCGCCAGGGCCGGGGTGCCGCCCTGCGCAACACGGTGATGCAGCGCACCTGGCGCGACATCCACGCCGGCACCCAGCACATCCTGATGGCCGACCAGATGGTGGAGGAATGCGGCCGCGGCCTGCTGGGCATCGCCCCGCCCGAGGCGCCCTGGACCGTGTTCGGCATCGCCGGCTGACCCCTCCCTCACGCCTCCGAGGAGCCCGACGATGACAGACCTTGCCACCCCCGCCCTGCCCGGGCTCGAAGGCTTCGCGCGCCGCACCCGCCGCATCGGCGGCGTGGAGACCGTGTGGTACGAGGCGGGCGACGGGCCGCCGCTGGTGTTCCTGCACGGCACCGGCACCTTCACCGGCTTCGAGATGGCCCGGGCCTGGACCGGCAGCCACCGGGTGATCCTGCCCCATCACCCCGGCTTCGGCGAAAGCGCGGATGATCCGGCCGCCGTGGCCATCGAGGATTACGTGCTGCACTACCTCGCCTTCTTCGACACGCTGGAGCTGGGCGCGCTGGCGCTGGCGGGCTTCTCGGTGGGCGGCTGGATGGCGGCGGAGATCGCGCTGCGCCAGCCGGCGCGCATCCGCGCGCTGGTGCTGGCCGCGCCGGGCGGGCTGGCCGTGCCGGGCGCGGCCCCGGCCGATCTCTCCGGCGTGGGGCCCGACGAGGTGCCGGGCTACCTCGCGCATGACCCCGCCGTGGCGCTGCGCTACTTCCCCGACGGGCCGGACCCCGCCTTCGGCGCGCAGCTCGGGCGGGAGATGGGTGCCCTCGGCCGGCTGCTCGCCGCGGCGCCGGGCGGCTCGGCCCGGCTGGCGCGCTGGCGCCACCGGCTCACCATGCCGCTCCTGCTCGTCTGGGGCGCGGAGGACCGGATGATCCCCGCCGCCCAGGCGCCGGCCTGGGCCGAGGGCCTGCCGGCCGCTCAGACCCTGCTCGTGCCCGGCGCCGGGCATCTGGTGTTCGAGGAAAGGCCCGACACCGCCACCCGCGTGGCCGATTTCCTCGCCGCCGGCTGAGGGCCCGCCCACGGCCCCGTCCACGCGGAGGGCTTGCCCTCCGGCCCGCGACGCGGCACGCCTTTGCCGCCGGCCCCCGTGCCGGCACCCGACTGACCGACTTTTCCGAGAGGATAGAATGATGAACCCCATGCCAGCCGGCATCACCGCCCCAGAGGAAGCCTATGACGGCGAGGTGTGGAACATCCTCGGCCAGACCTACACGCTCAAGCAGGTCTCCGAGGATTCCATGTCCTGGCACGCGCATTTCCCGGATGGCACCTTCGTGCCGCCGCACATCCACTTCACCCAGGAGGAGTTCGTCTACGTGCTCACCGGCGAGCTGACCTTCTGGCTCGACGGCGAGGAGTTCAAGGCCGGGCCGGGAAGCCTCGCCCGCCTGCCGCGCAACGTGCCGCACGGCATCTTCAACCGCTCGGGCGCCGACGTGACCTGCTTCTTCTGGGTCACGCCCACGCGCGAGCTGCTCGATGCCTTCCGCAAGATGAACAACGTGCCCGAGCCGGGCGAGGTGGTGCGCATCGCCTCCGAGCACGAGCTCGAGTTCCTGCCGCCCCCGGCCGCCTGATCCCGCACGCGGCGCCCCCCGCCGGTGCGCCGCGGCCCGGCCGGCCTTCCCGCGCGCCCGGACGGCACGCCCGCGCCCCGGGCGGCGGTACCTGACACCGGATCGCCCCCGCGGGGACGACCCTCCTCCACCCCCGGGCGGCAATGCGGACCCGCCCCCGGGCGGCAATGCCCGACCCTCCGCCCCCCGGGCGGAGAGCCCGACCGTCACCTCCGGGTGGCAAATTCCGGCCACCTCCGGGCGGCAATGCCTTCCCGGCCGCCCCCCGGCGCGGCACCGCCTTTCCGGCCGCCCCGAGCGGCACCGTCGCTCCCGCCGCCCGATAGGGATGGCACCCCCGAATACCCGGCCGCCCGCTTCCGGGCGGCGCATGCTCCCGCACCGCGGCCCGGCCCCCGGGCGACAGCGCTTCCTGCCGGGCCGCCCACCCGGAGGGCCCGGCCGTGCCGTGGCCCGCCCGGGCCCGCGGCGGCACGGCCCAACCCCGGGAAACCCCGCGCGCAAGACGCGGCCCCCGCCTTTCCGACAGGGAACACCGACATGACATGGGACACTCTCGCCGAGCCCGACCGCAAGCGCATCCGCTCCTGGCAATGGGGCATGCTGCTGCTCGCCCTCGCCTGCGAGCTCTTCCTCGCCGCCGACTGGTACGGGCTCGCCGCCGTGGTGCCCTTCATCTCGCCCGACCTCGGGCTGAACGAGGAGCAGGCCGGCGCGGCCGTGGGCATCTTCGCGCTGTCCTACGGCGTGGGCATGCTGGTGTGGTCCTTCGCCACGCTGGGCCTCTCGGCGCGGCGCATGCTGCTGATCGGGCTGCTGGGCACCGGCCTGGGCATGGTGCTGCAGGTCTTCGTGCAGAATTACATGCAGCTCCTCACCCTGCGCCTCGTCATCGGCTTCTTCGACGCGGCGATCTTCCTGGGCAACATGAAGCTGATCTTCGGCTGGTTCCCGCTGCGCCGGCACGGCTTCATGGTGGGGCTCATCCTCGCGGCCTACAGCCTCGCCATCACGCTGGTCTTCGCGCTCGGCGTGCCGCTCACCATCTCCTCGGGCTGGCGCTGCTTCTTCGGCGCGCTCGCGGCCGGCACGCTGATCATCGCGCTGCTCGACATGCTGCTGGCGCGCAACTCCCCCGAAGAGATCGGCTTCCCCGGCTTCCGCTGGCAGGACGAGGCCCCCGCCGACCCCGCCCATGTGCCGCTGCGCTCGGTCTTCGGCAGCCCCTGGCTCTACATCGGCGGCTTCGGCATCGCGGCCTGCACCTTCGCCATCGCCGGCACCGCCACCTGGGTCATCCCCGGCTGGATCACCACCCAGGGCATGGCCCCGGCCGACGCGCCGCTGATCGGCACGCTGATGGGCCTCTCGCAGGTGGTGTTCCTGATCGTCGGCGGGCTGATGGCCGACGTGATGTCCAAGACCGCGATCATCATCGGCTCGGCGGTGCTGGCGGTGCTGGTGGCCATCGGCTTCACCGTGAGCATGAACATGCCGGTGAGCTTCGGCTTCATGCTGGGCCTCGCGGGGCTGAGCGGGCTCGCGGTGATCGGCGGCGGCGCGATCTTCGCGCTGATGAGCGAGCGATTCTCCGCCGCGCTGGCGCCGGCCGCGGTGGGCTATGCCGAGATCTTCGGCATCCTCTCGAGCGCGCTCGCACCCGCGCTGATGGGGCTGATCATCCACCGCAGCGGCGGCAGCTTCACCTCGGCCTTCGTCGCCTTCATCGTGATCGAGGTGCTGTTCCTCGGCGCGCTCGTCTGGCTCACCCGCAGCGCCGCGACCCGCCGGGCCACGGCCGGGCCGCTGGTGAGCGCCGAGTGAGCCGCCCGGCCCGCTGACGCCTCCCCCGGGGCCGGCCAGCGCGCCGGCCCCGGGCAGATCACGCCCCGCCCGCCCCACGCCCCGACATGAGGCGGGCAATCTCCTCCTCCGCATATCCCAGCCCGCGCAGCACCGCGGCGGTGTCCGCGCCCAGCGCGGGCGGCGGCATGTGCCGCCCCCCGGCCGCACCGCCGAGCCGCAGCGGCGAGGCGACCGAGCGCACCCGGCCCTCCAGCCCGTCATCGGCCGCGAAGAAGCCCTGCGCGGCCAGCTGCGGATCCTCCAGCAGCTCCGCGAGCCGCGCCACCTTCGCATGCGGCACGTCGAGCCGCGCGCAGGCCGCGCACCAGGCGGCGGTGCTGCGCGCGGGCGTGGCGGCGGCCAGCAGGGCGTAGAGCTCCCCCGCCCGGCGGTTCCGCGCGCCCGCATCGGCGAACCAGGGCGCCGCGCAGACATCGGCGCGGCCGATCTCCTCCAGCATCCGCCGCCAGTGCGTGGCATTGTAGGGCAGGATGGCCACCCAGCCGTCGGCAGTGGCATAGGGCCTGCGGGCGGGGTCGAGCACCCGGGCATAGCCGGGGGCGCCGTCCTCCGCCCAGGTGGCGGCGCCGAGATGCTCGTTGAACAGGAAGGCCACCAGCGCCTCGAACATCGGAAGTTCCAGCGCCGCCCCGGCCCCGCTGCGCTCGCGGCGCAGCAGCGCCGCGGTCACGGCCTGGGCCACGTGCAGCGCGCCGAGCTTGTCGGCCAGGATGGTGGGGGCATAGGCCGGGGTGCCGCCGCTCTCCAGCGGCAGGCCGGCAAGGCCGGAGGCGGCCTGGATGATGTCGTCGTAGGCCGGCCGGTCCGCATCCGGCCCGGCCGAGCCGAAGCCCGGCGCCGCGCAGTGCACCAGACGCGGGTGACGGGCCGAGAGCGCCTCCGGCGCCAGCCCCAGCCGGGCGGCGGCGGCGGGGCGCATGTTGTGCACCAGCGCGTCGGCGCTGCCGAGCAGCCACTCCAGCGCCTCCCGCCCGCCGGTGCTCTTGAGGTCCAGCACCACCGAGCGCTTGTTGCGGTTGTTGGCGGCGAAGAGCGCGCCCATGCCACCCGGGCCCGGCGCCCCGGCGGAGCGGGCGAGATCGCCCCCCGGGGCCTCCACCTTGATGACCTCCGCGCCCTGGTCGGCGAGGATGCGGGTGGCCAGCGGCCCGAGCACGATGGTGGTGAGGTCGATCACCCGCAGGCCGGCGAGCAGGTCGAGCATGTCAGCCCTGCCCCGGGGCGGGGCGGTCGCGGAACGGGTCGGGCCAGAAGCTCACGCCCGGGCGGGCGAGGCCGCCGCCGATCGCCATCACCGTGCCGTCGGCCCGCCAGCAGGCCGCGCCTTCCATCGACCCGTCGGCATGGAAGCGGATCAGGCCCATGCCGCCGCCCACATGCGCCACCTCGCGCAGCTCATGGCCCAGTGCTCCGAGCGCCGCGCGCAGGCTGGCGGGGAAGCCGGCCTCCACCTCAACCACCTGGCCCTGGGTGAACACCCGCGGCGCCTCCACCGCCTCCTGCACGCTCATGCCGTGGTCCACGAGGTTCATGACCGCCTGGAACACGCAGGCCGGGATGCGGTGGGCGCCGGGCAGGCCGAGGGCGAAGGCCGGCCGCCCCTCCTTCAGCGCGATCATCGCCGAGATGCCCGAGGTGATGCGCTTGCCCGGCTCCAGCGACAGCGCCAGCCCCGGGTGGGGGTCGAACAGGTACATGTAGTTGTTGGGAATGATGCCGGTGCCGGGCAGCATCAGCCTCGCGCCGAACAGGCTGTTGATGGTCTGGGTCGAGCTCACGATGTTGCCCTCGCCGTCGGCGATGGTGACATGGGTGGTGTTGTCGGACTCGCGCGAGAGCACCTCGGCCTCGAAGGCGGAGGCCCGCGCGGGGTCGATCTGCGGCCGGCGGGCGTCGCCGTAGGCCTTCGAGAGGAGCCGCGCCACCGGCACGTCGACGAAGGCCGGGTCGGCGGTGGCGGCACGGCGGTCCGAGGCGGCGATCTTGAGCGCCTCCAGCGCCAGGTGCACGGTCTCCGGCGTGCCGAAGCCGGAGGCGGAAATGTCGAACCCCTCCATGAGGTTGAGCATCTGCACCACGTGCACCCCGCCCGAGCAGGGGGGCGGCGGGCCGATGAGCTCGTGGCCGCGATAGGTGCCGCGCACCGGCGCGCGGTGCTCGGTGCGGTAGGCGGCGAGATCGGCCCGGCTCACGTAGCCGCCGGCCTCGGTGATGTGATCGGCGATGGCCGCGCCGAGGCTGCCGCCGTAGAGCGCCTCCGGCCCCTCGGCGGCGATGCGGCGCAGGGTGGCGGCATAGTCCGTCTGCACCAGGATTTCGCCCGCCGCGAGCGGCCGGCCCAGCGGCAGGAACAGCTTCGAGATCCCGGCGTCCAGCGCGAGATCGGCCGCCAGTTCCGCGATGGTGGTGGCGAGGTAGGGGGTCACCTCGAAGCCCAGCGCGGCGTGGCGGATGGCCGGCTCCAGCACCCGGGCCAGCGGCAGGCGGCCATAGCCCTCCAGCAGCTCGCACCAGGCGCGCAGGTTGCCCGGCACGGCGATGGCGCGGATCCCGACCCGGTTTGCCCGGCCCTCGGTCTCCATGTAGTCCGGCCAGCTGTCGGACACCGGGGTGTAGCTGTCCGGCCGGCAGGCGGCGGGCGCGGTGCACAGCCCGTCGATCACCGTCTCGCGCCCGTCGGCCATGCGCACCACCGACGCGCCGCCGCCGAAGATGCCCACCATCATCGGCTCGACCACGGTGAGGGTGAAGAGGGCGGCCACCGTGGCGTCCGCCGCATTGCCGCCCGCGGCCATGATCTCCACCGCCGCGGCCGAGGCCAGCGGGTGGTTGGTCACCGCCACGCCCCGGCTGCCCCGGGCCGGAGCCTTCTCGCAGGTCACGGCCAGGGCACGGCCTTCCGCTTGCGTGTTCATCGTCTCTCGCTCTCTCGCATATGTATGGTTCATCTAATGAACCCAAGGTGCGATCAATAAGAAAACCCCGCTCCCATCCTGTCAAGCCTTGCCACGAGCCGGCGTATACTTCATCGAATCCACGTTGACAGACGGGATATCTCGGGTCAGGTTCAAAGTAACAGAACCAAAGGTTCATCTAATGAACCAAACAACAGGAAGAGAGAAGGATCCCCGGATGTCCCTGCGCAGATTCCTCCCCGCCCTCGCCCCCGGCCTGCTGGCAGCGGGGCTTTCCGCCCCCGGCGCCCTCGCCGATACCACCCTCACCTACGGCAGCTCGCTGCCGGCGCCGCACATCGTGCACACCGCCGGGCTGGAGCCGTTCTTCGCCCGGGTGGAGGCGGCGACGGGCGGCGACACGGGCTGGGAGCTGTCCCCCGGCGGGGCCATGGGCGGGGTGAAGGAGGCCTTCTCCATGGTCGCCGACAACGTCACCGACGCCGGCCTGCTGCTCGACATCTACGCCCGCCAGGAACTGCCGGTAACCTCGATGTTCTCGGACATGATCACCCTGCCGGACGATTTCATCGTCTTCGCCGCGGCGGCCAACGAGATGCAGCTCGTCGCCTGCGAGGAATGCATCGCCGAGCGGTCGGCGCGCGACGTGGTCTCGCTCGCCTACTACGGGCCCGACCCCTACCTGATCATGTGCCGCGACGACACGCGCAGCCTCGCCGACCTGCAGAACAAGAAGACCCGCGCCTCCGGCCGGCTGGGCGTGCTGATGCAGGATTTCGGCGCCACCACGGTCACCATCCCCTCCTCGGAGGTGTATGAATCGCTCCAGCGCGGCCAGGCGGACTGCACGGTGGCCTCCACGGCCTGGCTCGAGTCCTACGCGCTCAAGGACGTGGTGAAGACGGTGATCGACCTGCCCACCGGCAGCTATTTCAACGCCGGGCTGATGCTGATGAACAAGCCGGTGTTCGACGGGCTCTCCGAAGCCGGGCAGCAGGCCATCCGGGCCAATCTCGCCGAGCTGGTGGTGGACGTGCTCTTCGCCTACCGCGACGAGGGCAGGGCGGCGCTGGACAGCGCGGTGGCCGCGGGCGTCACCCTCGTGGAGCCGGACGAGGAGATGCTGGAGCGCATCGGGGCCTTCCGCGCCGGCGAGATCGAGAACACCATCGCCGCCGCCGACGCGGCCGGCGTGCCCGGCGCGCGGCAGCGCATCGAGACCTACATGGCGCTGGTGGAGAAATGGCGCGGCCTCCTCGCCGGGATCGGCGACGACAAGCAGGCCTTCGTCGACGCGCTGAACCGCGAGGTGTTCGACAAGGCGCGGTTCTGAGGCCCGCACCCGCCCGCGCGCCCGCCCCCTGCCGGCGGGCGCCCCCTCCCCCCCGTTTCCGGAACACCGCCATGCTCTTCGCCCATCGCTGGCTCGGCCGGCTGAACATGCTCGTGATCGCGCTCGCCCTGCTCGCCGCGGCGCTGATGATGCTGCAGGTCTCGCTCGACGTGATCTGCAAGTACCTCTTCAACCGCCCGGTTCCGCTGACGCTGGAAGCGGTGGCGAGCTTCTACATGGTGGCGCTGATCTTCCTGCCGCTGGGGCTGGTGACGCGCGAGCGCGGCCATATCGGGGTGGACCTGTTCACCCGCCGGCTGTCGGCCCGGGCGCAGGCCGGGCTGGACGCCTTCGCCGGGCTGCTGGGCGTGGTGCTGGCCGGCCTGCTGGTGTGGTTCACCGGCGGCGAGGCCCTGCACCAGACCCGCATCGGCGAAACCTGGGAGACGGCGCTCGGCTACGTGGAGATCTGGCCGGCGCGCTGGCTGGTGCCGGCCGGCTGCCTGACCATGTGCGCCTGGTTCGCGCTGCTCACCCTCGACGACCTGCGCTTCGCCGCCACCGGCCGGCGCGCCCTCCCCCATCCCTGATCGAGGCCGGACATGATCGCCGCAATCGCCATTCTCATCCTGCTCGTGCTGCTCGCCATCCGGGTGCCCATCGGCATCGCGCTCTCCACCGTGTCCATCGGCGGGATCATCGCGCTGCGCGGCACCCGGCCGGCCTTCTCGGTGCTCGGCTCGCTGCCCTTCGACTTCGCGGCCTCCTGGTCGCTCTCGGCGGTGCCGATGTTCCTGCTGATGGGCGCCATCGCCTATCACACCGGGCTCACCCGCTCGCTCTACCAGGCGGCGCGGCTGTGGTTCAACCCGCTGCCCGGCGGGCTGGCGGTGGCCTCGAACTTCGCCTCCGCCGGCTTCGCGGCCGCCTCCGGCTCCAGCCTCGCCACCGCGGCGGCCATGGGGCGGCTCGCCATCCCGGAGATGCTGCGCTTCGGCTACGACAAGGGGCTGGCCACCGGCACCATCGCCGCCGCCGGCACGCTGGGCGCCTTCATCCCGCCTTCCATCGCCTTCGTGCTCTACGGCTGGTACACGCAGCAGCCGGTGGGCACGCTGCTGGTGGCCGGCATCGTGCCCGGCCTGCTCACCGCCGGGGCCTATTGCACCATGATCATCCTGCGCTGCCGGGCCAACCCCGCGCTCGCACCGCGGGCGGAGGTGCCCGGCGGCCGGGCGGAGAAGTTCCGCGCCCTGCGCGACATCTGGCCGATGCCGGTGCTGGTGCTCTGCGTGGTGGGCGGCATCTTCTCCGGCCTCACCACCGCCACCGAGGCCGGCGCCACCGGGGCGTTCTTCGCCCTGGTCATCGCGCTGCTGATGGGCCGGCTCAGCCGCGCCGCCCTGCTCACCGCCTTCATGGAGGCGATCCGCACCACCGCCTCCATCTTCTTCATCGCCATCGGCGCGATGCTGCTCACCCGCTTCCTGGCCATGGCCGGCGTGCCGCGGATGATGGGCGACCTGGTGGAGAGCTGGAATCTCGGCGTGTTCGGCGTCATCGCGGTGATGGTGCTGGTCTACCTGGTGCTGGGCATGTTCCTCGACCCGATCGGGATCATCCTGCTCACCCTGCCGGTGTTCCTGCCGATGTTCGAGAAGCTCGACATAAACCTCATCTGGGTGGGCGTGCTGGTGGTGAAGATGATCGAGGTCGGGCTGCTCACGCCGCCGGTGGGCATGAACGCCTTCGTGGTGAAGAACATCGTCGGCGACGCGGTCGAGCTGAACACCATCTTCCGCGGCCTGAGCTGGTTTCTCGTCTGCGAGGTGGTGGTGGTGGCGCTGCTGGTGGCTGTGCCGGGCCTGTCGCTCTGGCTGCCGGGGCTGATGTGAGCCGGGGCCGCCTTGCCCCCGGCGCGCCCGCTCCGCTATGCTCGCGCCCGCGCCCCGGGCGGGGCGGCCGGCCGCCGGAGGCCGCGGAGCGATGCGGGGAGGACCGGCGCCAGCCATGACACGCGGCAAGCCACAGATCGCACGCGGCAAGACCGACACGGCCACCGTTTACCAGCCGGTCACCGCCTCGCTGCGGGTGCTCGAGGTGCTGGAGGCGCTGAACGCCATCGGCCCCGCCGGGCTCACCGCCATCCAGAAGCGCACCGGCATTCCCAAGGCCACCACCCTGCGCATGCTCGAGACCCTGCAGAGCGCCGGCTTCGCCACCTACGACCCCGGCAGCCGCGAGTTCGCCGTCGGCATCCGCGCGCTCGCCCTCTCCACCGGCTACAACGCCGAGGACGAGATCGTGATGATCGCCGGGCCGGTGATGGCGGAGCTGCGCAAGTCGCTCGGCTGGCCCTCCGACATCGTGGTGAGCCAGAACGACCAGCTGGTGATCGCCAACACCAACGCGCGCGACGCGGTGTTCTCCGTGGTGCGGCGGCGCGGGCCCGGCTCGCAGCTTCCCTTCACCATCTCGGCCACCGGGCGGGCCTGGCTGGCCTTCGCCACCGACGCCTTCCGCCAGCGGGTGCTGCGCTTCGAGCGCCCCCACCCGGAGGAGAGCCGCGAGCTGATGGAGAACCGCGAGAAGCTCGAGGCGCTGATCGCCGAGACCCGCCGGCGCGGCTACGGCCTGCAGTCCGGGGAGTTCTTCGACACCGAGGCCGGCGCCGGCGTGCCGGTGATCGTGGGCGGGGTGCTGCGCTGCTGCCTCAACATCATCGTGGCGCGCAACGCCGTGACGCTGGAGCAGATCGAGCGCCAGTACGTGCCCCTCCTGCAGGAGGCCGCGCGCGAGATCGAGGCCCGTGCCGCCCGCGCCGGGCTGGCCATCGGCGCGCCGGACATCAGCCGCTACTGACCGCCCCGGCTCAGGACCGGCCCTCCGGCCGGTGCACCAGCGCATCGGCCGAGGCGGCCCGCCCCGCCGCGACGGTCGGCCGGGCCATGAGATGATGCGCGAGCCGCACGCCCAGCGCCACGGCCGGGAAGGTGGGATGCGCCCGCCCGCTCGCGGGCAGCACCGAGGGCGCGGCGACAAAGAGGTTGCCCACCCCGTGCACCTGCAGGTTGCGGTCCACCACGCCGGTGCGGGGGCTCGCGGACATCCGCGTGCAACCGATCTGGTGATAGCCGTCCGAGGCCTGGGCGCGCACCTGCGCCGCGCGCTGCGGCGCGGGCTGGTGCCAGCTCACCTCGCCTGCCCCGGCGGCGCGCATCCAGCCGGCCAGCACCTCGTGCGAGCGCAGGACGGAGGAGACATCCTGCGCGCCGAAGCGCAGGTCCACCCGCGCCAGCGGCAGGCCGTCGCCGTCGCGGCGCGCGGAGAGGGTGACGCGGCTCTCCGGGTCGGGGGCGTGTTCGGCGTGGTAGCGCAGGGCGTAGATGCCGCGCGGATTGTAGAACTGGAAGAACGGATGGCTCTTCTGCGCGGCCATGCGCATGCGCGCGATGCTCACCAGCCCGGCAAAGGTGGACAGCGGCTGGCGCAGAACATTGCCCATGTGCAGCGCCGGCTGCAGGCCGAATGCATAGGGCGTGCTGCGGTGGCCCGGGTGGTAATGGGGCATGTAATCGGCGGTGCGGTGGCGCAGGGCCAGCGCGAGATGCACCGCCGAGAGCGCGCCCGAGAGGTAGTAGGGGTCGTCCAGCGGCATGTTCATCAGGGCGAAATAGGCATTGAGCAGCCCCTCGCGCCGCTGCACCCGCGGCGAGATCACGAGGCAGTGCCGGGCCGAGGCCCCGTCCGGCGTGGCGTTCACGAGAAAGCGCCGGGCCATGTCCGGCCGCTCGAAGCGCACCCGCGCCGCCGAGCCGGAGAGATGGCCCATGTAGTAGCGCCCCAGCGGGCCCGGCGCCCCGCCCAGCAGGCCCGGGTGGTCGCGCTGCATGAGCAGGAGCAGGCGCGTGGCCTGCACGCCGCCGCAGGCCAGCACCACCCGGCGCGGCCGCAGGCTCAGCCGCCGCCCGGCCGAGATGGCCCGCAGCCCGGTGATCCGGCCGCTGCCCGGCGCGAAGTCCAGCCCCAGGACCCGGGTGTCGAGGCACAGGGTGAGCGCCGGGCTGGTCTCGATCTCCTCGCGGTGCAGCCGCGAGGTGTTGGCCACCCGGCAATAGCGGATGAGCTGGTCGAGATGTACTTCGGCGGTGGGGTCGTGGTCGGGGTCATGAGCGTCGAAATTGCCGTGCACGCCGAGGATCTCCCCCGCGGCCGCGTGCCAGCTCGCCAGTTCCTCGATGTCGATCGGCGCGCCGGAGAGCGGCACATGCGCCCGCGGCGAGAGGTCGATCTCGTCGAGCGGCGTGCAGCCGCCGCCCCATGCGGTGGAGGTGCCGCCCAGCCCCTGCCGGGTGACCAGCGCACCGCGGCCGTGGGTGGCCTCGTCGGCAAGGTCGAGCTCGAACGGCCCGCCCTCCCGACCTTCTGCAACCCGGCCGCCGGCCTCCAGCACCACCACCCTGTGCCCGCCCCGGGCAAGCGTGAGCGCCACGCCGAGCCCGACAGGCCCGGCACCGACAACGCAAACATCAATATCGGCGTTTTCGCCAAAGCAATACTCTTCTGAAATCACGGCGCAGATTCCGGGCGAATGATTATGGGAAATTATTCGGGGAAAACTGTTTGAAGCAATATTTTACAAATTTATGCCAACGCTACGGCCAGACGAGACTTAACTTTGAGTCTCATAGAAACAGAAAATCGTTTCGTGTTGAAGTGCAGAATCTCGCAGATGCGCGCCAGAGTCGCGCCATCACGAAACCATCGGGTAAAATGGCCCGCTGCGTCAAGACGTTATACCATTCGATTGAGACTGCAGCCGCGCGGCCATCGCCCCGGCCCTGCCGGTGACGAAGCGCCGGGGGACGGCGCAGGCGGTGCGCGCCCGGCGCGGCGGTCGGCCGGCCGGTGCGCGCGGTGCCGGCTCTCAGGGCTGATAGGCGAGGCGCGGGCCGGTGTAGGTGTCCACGATCTCGGGTTTCGAGGCGTCCACCTGCCCGTCCCAGCCGCCGCCCAGCGCCTTGTTGAGCGAGATGTAGTAGGTGGCGATGTTGATCTGGCTCTGCAGCAGCGTGTCCTCGGCCGAGTAGAGCGAGCGCTCGGCGTCCAGCACGTCGAGGAAGCTCGAGGAGCCGGTCTGGTAGAGCGAGCGCGACAGCGAGGCGGCGCGGCGATAGGCCCGGGCCGAATCGTCGAGCCGCTCGTAGCGCTGCTGCTCGCGGGTGAGGCCGTAGAGCGCGTTCTCCACGTCCTCGAGCGCGGTGAGGATGGCGGAGCGGAACAGGATGTAGGACTGGTCGCGCTGCGCCTGGGCGATCTCGACCCCGGCCGCGAGCTGGCCGGCGTTGAAGATCGGCACGGTGAGCGAGGGCCCGACCGACCAGGCCACCGACGAGGCCTCGAACAGGTTGCCCAGCGTGGAGGCCGAGGTGGCGATGCTGCCCGAGAGGCTGATATTCGGCCAGCGCGCCGCCTCCGCCACGCCGATGAGCGCGGTGGACTGGGCGAGCTGGCGCTCGGCCACCCGGATGTCGGGCCGGGCCATCAGCACCTGGGCGGGCACGCCGGCGGGCATCGGCAGGCGGGGCTCGGGGATCGGCTTCGTCTCGGCCATGCTGCCCATCAGCGCCGCCGGCGGCTGGCCGGTGAGGATGCTCAGCCGGTGCACCGCCTCGGCGAAGGAGATCTGCAGCGTGGGGATGGCGGCCTCGGTGCTGGCGGCCTGGCCGGTGGCATTGGCCACGTCGAGCGCCGAGGAGGCACCGGCCTCGAACTGCGCCCGGGTGAGGGCGGCGGTCTCGCGCTGCGAGCGGGCGGTGCGCTCGGCGAGGTTGATGCGGGCCTGGAAGCCGCGGGCCTGCACGTAATAGGTCGCTACGTCGCCCACCAGGGTGAGCAGGGTGGCGCGCAGCTCCTCGTTGGCGGCGTCGAGCCCGTAGCGCGCCGCCTCGATGGTGCGGCGGTTGGCGCCGAAGAGGTCGAGCTCCCATGCCGCGTCGAACCCGGCCTGGAAGGAGGAGTTGGAGCCCTGCCCGGCGGTGGTGTTGGAGCCGCCGTCCTGGCGGGTGGCGGAGGCGCTGCCGTCCACCTGCGGGGCCAGCGCGCCGCCGGCCTGGCGCAGGGTGGCGCGGGCCTCGCGGATGGCGGCCCGGGCGCCGGCCACGTCGAGGTTGCCGGCCACGGCCTGCGAGATCATCGCGTCGAGCATCGGGTCGTCCATCCGGGTCCACCAGCGGGAGAGCTCGGCCGGGCGCGGGGTGGTGGCGGGATCGGCGTTGAACCGGTCCGGCACGTCGACCTTCGGGGTGTCGTAATCGGGGCCCACCACGCAGCCGGCGAGCGCCGTGCAGGCGAGGAGCATCATCAGGGCGCGCCGCGGGCGGGCGGCGGGGGAAACAACCGGGGTCACAGAATTCATCACGTCCACTCAACAGGATGGGGCTGGCGCGCCGGGGGGCCGGCGCGCCGCGGGTCTCGGATCGGTCCGGCCGGCACCTCGCTCGGGGCCTTTGCCGGGGGCGGGCGCCGCCCGAACAGGCGCAGCGCCGCGGCAGGGGGCAGGAGCCCGAAGCGCACGCCGGGGGCCGTGGCCGCGATCGTGCCGCCCATGGCCCCGGTCCCGATGGCGTGCCGCACACCGGAGCCTGCTCCGCCGGCAATGGCGAGCGGCGCGATGCCGGAAATGACGGCCATCGGGGTCATCACGGGGAACCGCAGCCGCCGGCGCGCGGCATCCGGTGTCGCCGCGATGAGCCCACCCCCGGCATCAGGCCGCGCAATGGCGAATTCCACGGTGAGGATGGCGCTCCCGGCCGCGCGGCCGGGCACCGTCGGGAGCCCCACCCCGGGCTGCACATCGTTGTTCTGTCAGAAGAATTTTGCGGCTGCAAGCGCGCCCTGCGCCCCGATGGGCACCAGGCGCACCACCGCGGGCGGACTGCCCCGGCTCTCGCGAAGCGCCAGGGCCCGCCGGGCCATCGCCGGAGCCGGGACGGCGCAGGGCGCTTCCGCCCGGTCGCCCGGGAGCCCCGCCGCGCAGGAAGGCCGGGCCACCCGCGACGTGCCGGCGCTCCCGCCGCCGCACGGGTTGCCCGGCTCGCGTCCGGCGCGCGGTCGGCCGCAAGCCGGCCTCGGGTGCGGAGCTGACGCTGCCCGCGGGGGCGGTCTTCTCCTCCGCCTCGGCGGCGTCCGGGGACACCCCCTCCCGGCGGCCCACCGGCGGCAGCGCGCCAGGCGCCGCCCGGAAGCGGCAGGTCGGCACGGCCGGTGTCGACGGTTGGAAGAAAGCCGGCATCTCGTGCCTCATATTTACAAAACTGCGAATTACCCATATTGTCGACAGTCGAACGATGTCAACACCCGTGAAGTGCAAACGCTGCCGCGCGGGCGGTCCGTCGCCGCGAAGGGGGAGGAAAACGGCATGGCCGATCAGCACGATGCATCCCCGGTCACGAAACCGTGCGCCGGGGCGGAGGCCGGCGCCCCCCGCCGCAGGGGCCGCCCGAAGGTCACCCCCGACCCCGAGCTTGCGGCGCGAATCGTCGGGGAGGCGCGGGCGCTCTTCCTCGAGAGCGGCTATGGCGGCACCACCATGGACGAGATCGCCGCGCGCTGCCGGGTGTCCAAGCGCACGCTCTACCGGCTGTTCCCGACCAAGACGGAGCTGTTCCGCGCCATCATCGAGGCGCACCGCCCGAGCATGCTGGCCCTGCCGGGAGATTACGCGGGCCTGCCGCTGGAGCGCGCGCTCGAGCGCATCCTGCGCGTGGGCATCGACCCGGAGGAGGACCGCGAGCGTATCGCGGTGCTGCGCCTCGTGGTGCTGGAGGTGCAGAACGCGCCGGAGCTGGGCGAGATCGTGCGCGACCATGGCGCCGAGCCGTCGCGCCGGGCGCTGGCGGGCTGGCTCGCCGACCGCCAGGCGGAGGGGGAGCTGCGCGCGCTCGACCCCCACATGCTCGCCGGCATGCTGATGAACATGGTCTTCGGGGTCACGAAGGGCGGCTGTGTCGGCCCGCCGGGCACGGAGGGCTGGCCGGAGGCGGAGGAGCGCGACCGCCACATCCGCATCTGCATCGACCTGCTCCTCAACGGCGCGCGCCCGCGCTGAGCCCGGCAGCCGGGCGCGCAAGGGGCAGCGCCCCCGGCCCCGGCGCAGGGCGCCCGGCCTCACGGCAGGCATCGCCCTCCGGCCTCACGGCGCAGGCGGGGCAGCTGCGCATTCCGGGCAGGCCCCCTCAGACGATCAGGCTCATCAGCGTGTCGTTGCCGGTGATGTCCTCGTAGACGATGCCGTTCTCCTCCATCCGGGCGTAGAGCCCGGGGAAGCCGGCGGGGTCCTTCGTCTCGATGCCGAGCAGGATGGAGCCGAAGTTGCGCGCCGATTTCTTCAGGTACTCGAAGCGGGCGATGTCGTCGTCCGGGCCGAGCAGGCCGAGGAAATCCTTCAGCGCGCCGGGGCGCTGGGGCAGGCGCAGGATGAAGTATTTCTTGCGGCCCTCGTGGCGCATGGCGCGTTCCTTCACCTCCGGCAGGCGCTCGAAGTCGAAGTTGCCGCCCGAGACCACGCAGACCACGGTGCGGCCGCGCAGCACGTCCGGCGGCAGGTCGGCCAACGCGTCGATGGAGAGGGCGCCGGCGGGCTCCAGCACCACGCCCTCGACGTTGAGCATCTCGACCATGGTGCGGCACAGGTGCCCCTCGGCCACGCGGATCACCTGCGCCGGCGAGGCGCCGTGCAGCGCGGCGAAGGGCCGCTCGCCGATGCGCGCCACGGCGGCCCCGTCCACGAAGCTCGAGACCTTCGGCAGGGTGACCGGGTGTCCGGCGTTCAGCGCCTCGTAGAGGCTCGCCGCCGTCTCCGGCTCGACGAAGCGGAAACCGGCGGAGGCGCCCTTCGCGGCGAAGTATTTCGTCACCCCCGCCGCGAGCCCGCCGCCCCCCACCGGCAGCATCACCAGATCGGGCTCGGGCAGGGCGGCGAGGATCTCCACCGCCACCGTGGCCTGGCCGAGGATGGTGTCATCCGCGTCGAAGGGCGGCACGAAGACCGCCTCGTTCGCCGCGGCATGCTCCTGTGCGGCCTTCAGGCTCGCGTCGAAGAAATCCCCGGTGAGCACCACCTCGACGAACTCCCCGCCGAAGACGCGGGTCTTCATGATCTTCTGCTCCGGCGTGGTGACCGGCATGAAAACCGTGCCGTGGCGGCCGAAATGCCGGCAGGCCCAGGCGAAGCCCTGCGCGTGGTTGCCCGCCGAGGCGCAGACGAAGCGCGCCTGCTCCGGGTTGCGCTGCAGCGCCATGGACAGGAAGGTGAAGGCGCCGCGCAGCTTGTAGCTGCGCACCGGCGAGAGGTCTTCGCGCTTGAGCCAGATATCGGCGCCGTAGCGCTCGGAGAGGAAGGCGTTGCGCTGCAGCGGCGTGGGCTCCATCACCGCGGCAAGGGCTGCGGCGGCCTGCTCGGCGGCGGCGGCGAATTCGGTCATGCGCTTGTCCTCTCACGGCGGTATTCGGGGCGGTCTTCGGGGCGATGTCAGGCGCCGGCGTCAGGCTGGCCTCCCGGGGGCGGACCCCGGGCCGCTGCCCGGCGCGGGGCAGCGCGCACAGGCATAGGCCAGCCGCGCGGCCAATTCCAGCCCGGCCGAGCCTGCGCCCGCCATGGTTAGCGATTGCTGAACCTTGATCTGCTGAAGCCAACTCTCCCGGGCCCCTATCGGGCAGGCCGGGGCGCGCGGTCGTGAACGGGCCCGGTCCCGGCGTCCCCGGTGCCGGGCTTCGGGGGCAAAGCACGGCATGGGTTCGTGGTCCTGCAGCGCGGGCAAGGTCCGGTCGCGGACTGCGGCGGCAAGGCCCGGCCTCAGATCTCCCGGGCCAGCGCCGCGATGGCCTCGAGGCTGCGCAGGTTGCGCGCCGTGGCCACGCCCGGCAGCCGCCGGCCCAGCGCCGCCGCCAGCTTCGAGCGCCCCAGTCCCGAGGGGGCGTGCAGCCACACCCCGCGCGGCGCCGCGGCGAGGCGCTCGTCACCCGCGCGCAGCGGCGCGAAGGCGGAGAGGTCTGGCACCGGCCCGTCGAGCACGAAGAGATGCAGGCCAGCCGGCTGCGCCGCCGCTTCCGGGAAGGGGTTTTCCGCCAGCATCCACTCCAGCTCGGCGGCGGGCAGCACCACCAGCTCGGCCGTCACGCCGGTGGCGGCCTCAAGGGCGCTGCGGATGCGCGCGGCGAGCGCCTCCGGCGTGCCGCGCGCGCGGAACACCGCGTTGCCGCTCTGCACATGGGTGCGCACCGGGCCGAGGCCGGCGCCCTCCAGCGCCGCGCGCAGCTCCGCCATGGCCAGCCGCCGCGTGCCGCCCACGTTCATCCCCCGGAACAGCGCCACCTGCACGTCCATCGCGTCCTCCCCGCCGAGGCCGCCAGACTGGCACGGGCCGGGCCACCTGGCCAACCCCGCCGGCCCCGCGCCCCTTGCCCGGAAGGCCCGGAGGGCGTAAGGCTGCCCGCAAACCGTCCGTCCCGAACCCATGGAGCGCCCGCGCATGTCCGCCCCCAAGAAAGTCGTCCTCGCCTATTCCGGCGGTCTCGACACCTCGATCATCCTGAAATGGCTGCAGTCCGAGTATGGCTGCGAGGTCGTCACCTTCACCGCCGATCTCGGCCAGGGCGAGGAGCTGGAGCCGGCGCGCAAGAAGGCCGAGCTGCTCGGCATCAAGCCGGAGAACATCTACATCGAGGACGTGCGCGAGGAATTCGTGCGGGACTTCGTGTTCCCGATGTTCCGCGCCAACGCGCTCTACGAGGGGCTCTACCTGCTCGGCACCTCCATCGCCCGGCCGCTGATCTCCAAGCGTCTCGTCGAGATCGCCGCCGAGACCGGCGCCGATGCCGTGGCCCATGGCGCCACCGGCAAGGGCAACGACCAGGTGCGCTTCGAGCTCTCCGCCTATGCGCTCAACCCCGAGATCAAGGTCATCGCGCCCTGGCGCGAGTGGGACCTCACCTCCCGCACCCGGCTGATCGAGTACGCCGAGCAGAACCAGGTGCCGGTGCCGAAGGACAAGCGCGGCGAGGCGCCCTTCTCGGTCGACGCGAACCTGCTGCACACCTCCTCGGAGGGCAAGGTGCTCGAGGATCCCGCGCAGGAGGCGCCGGACTACGTCTACCAGCGCACCGTGGACCCCGAGAAGGCCCCCGACACGCCCGAGTACATCGAGATCGGCTTCGAGAAGGGCGACGCGGTGAGCCTCAACGGCGAGGCGCTCTCGCCCGCCGCCATGCTCACCCGGCTCAACGAGCTCGGCGGCAAGCACGGTGTCGGCCGGCTCGACCTCGTGGAGGGCCGCTACGTGGGCATGAAGTCCCGCGGCATCTACGAGACGCCGGGCGGCACGGTGCTGCTCGCCGCCCACCGGGGCATCGAGTCGATCACCCTCGACCGGGGTGCGGCGCACCTGAAGGACGAGCTGATGCCGCGCTACGCCGAGCTCATCTACAACGGCTACTGGTTCAGCCCCGAGCGCGAGATGCTGCAGGCGCTGATCGACAAGAGCCAGGAGCATGTCTCCGGCACCGTCCGGGTGAAGCTCTACAAGGGCTCGGCCAATGTCGTGGGCCGCTGGTCGGAGGCGAGCCTCTACTCCGAGCAGCACGTGACCTTCGAGGAAGACGCCGGCGCCTACGACCAGAAGGACGCCGCCGGCTTCATCAAGATCAACGCCCTGCGCCTGCGCCTCATCGCGATGCGCGACCGGCGCCTGAAGGGCTGAGCACCGCCGCCTCCGGCCCCGCGCCGGAGACGCGGCACGCGGCGACACGGCGGTCGGGGGCTCGATGCCCCCGTCCGGCGTCCGTCCCCCGCGCCGACGCCGGTGCAGCCTGGCACCGCACACCGGACCTTCCGGCGCCGGACCGGCATCTCCCCCCGCAGGCCGCTCCCGGGAGACCTCCGGGCCAACCGCCCCCGACCCTGCCTGACGACAGGACCATCCGCACGGCACGCTGAAGTTCCGTTCCCCGGCCCAGGCCCGACGGGTCGGCCGCCTCGGATCACGAAGGGGCCGCCCGGGCCTCGCTGCGGCCCCATCGGGCACGCCCGTCCGAAGGCGCCCGGGGCCCAGCCGGGGTGAGGTGCAGCGCCCCTCGCCACCGCGCCCCGGCCCGCTCCCGGCGGCGTGACGCCCGCTACGCCGGCACGGCCCTCACACGAGCCCCAGCGCATGGAGCCCGAGCCCGGCCAGGCCACCCACCGCCACCATCAGCAGCATCGGCGGCCTGCGCCACAGCCCCCAGGCGCCGAGCAGCAGGAAGAGCGCGAGCCGCACCGGCTCCGGCCCATCGGCCGGCCCGGCGGGAAACAGCGCCGCGGTGCCGAGGAAGAGCGCGAGGTTCGCGATCACCCCGACCACCGCGGCCGAGACCCCCGCGAGCGCCCGCCGCGCCGTGGCCGCGCGCTGCATCGCCTCCACGTGCGGGGCGGCGGCGAGCATCATCGAGAGGCTGGGCACGAAGGTGTAGAGGCAGGCGAGTGCCGCGGTGCCCGCGCCGGCCCAGCCCCCGGCCGGCCAGCCGGCGAAGAACCCCGCGTAGACGTTCACGAGGATGAGCGGCCCCGGCGTCGCCTCGGCCAGGGCGAGGCCGGTGAGCATCTGCGCGCCGGTGAGCCAGCCGAGCTCGGTCACCGCCCGCTCGGCGACGTAGGGCAGCACCGCGTAGGCGCCGCCGAAGGTCACCAGCGCCGCGGAGGTGAAGAGCCCCGCCAGCGCGTCCTGCGGCTCGGGCCCGAACAGGCTGCGCGAGGCCAGCCAGGCGGCAAGCACCACAGCCGCCCCCGCCCCCAGCGTGGCCGCGGCGGCGAACAGGCCCCGGCGCGCCCCGCGCCCGGGCGCGGCCGCCACCTCCGGCGCCGCGGGGGCGGGCAGTGCCAGCCCGGCAAGGGCGGCGAGCCCGACGACCAGCGGAAACGACAGCCCCGCGACGGCGAGCGCCGCGAAGGCCGCCACCGCGACGGCCGCGTGCCGCCAGCCCGGCAGCGCCCCGCGCGCGAGGCGCAGGAGTGCCAGCAGCACGATCACCAGCACCGCGGGCTGCAGCCCGGCGAAGAGCGCCTGCACCGCCGGCAGTTCGCCGTGCTCCGCCGCCGCCCAGGCGATGGCGATCATCAGCGCCGCACCGGGCAGCACGAAGGAGAGCCCGGCGACCAGCCCGCCGATCCGTCCGTGCACGCACCAGCCGAGAAAGGTGGCGAGCTGCTGCGCCTCCGGCCCGGGCAGCAGCATGGCCACCGCCAGCCCGCGCCGGAACCGCTCCGCCGACACCCAGCCGCGGCGGGTCACGATCTCGTCCTGCATCAGCGCGATCTGGCCGGCCGGTCCGCCGAAGGACAGCAGCCCGATGCGCAGGTGCACGGCCAGCCCTTCCCACAGGCCGGGGCGCCCGGGAGGCACGTCGGACGGGGGCATCGAGCCCCCGCCCGCCGTGTCGCCGCCTTGCGGCTCCGGCGCGGGATGGGGGGCCTCGGGCCCGGATGGCAAGAGCTCGCGTGTCATGCGGATCATTCTGCCACGGCTCGGTCTCGGCCATGTGACGGAAGCCGTGTGCCGGGCGCGGCAAAGGCGCGCGGCCGGTGCGGCGGCGCGGCTCCGCCCGTGCCGGGTCGCTCGCCGGAGCCGCCCTGGCCCGCGCGAAGACGGACCGGCACGGGTGCGGCTCACGCCCCGCACCCGGCGCCGGCGCGAGGCAGGCCGGGCGCTCCTCCCGCCTGCCTCGCGGCGGCGCAGGGGGCGAAAGGCTTTCCCGCCCGGCTGCCGCCCCGGAGGCAAGCCGAAGCGCACCCTGCCAGGCGCATCTCCGGCTCTCGCGACGGCGGCATTCGAAGCCGAGGTCCCCCAAGCGCCCGGGCAGCACGTCGGGCGCCGCGGCTGGCTTCCCCTCCCGACAGTCCCGGAACGGCCCCTGCAGCCCGGAATGATGCCCCGCCCCCGCGGCGCGAGCGGTCGGGGCTGCGCCCGGGCCCTGCGATCGCGCAGCTGCGGCAGCACTCACAGAGTGCTCGCACGGAAAGAACCGGCCTTGGCGCCATGGCAAGCCTGCCCCCCGGAGCGCACGGCGACGGCCATCATCGGGTCTCGACGGCTCGGCGTCTCGCGGTCGCCGCGCGGGACGCGCGGCCGGGCCCAAACCGCAGGAGACCCGCCCGAAGGGCGGGTCGACGCAGGGCGGGAGAGCTCCCCGGCCCGAGCCACGCGGACCGCCGAGGGCAGCAAGGGCCGGCCAACATGGGGGCTCCCGCGGGCCCGACAATCACACCCGCACCCGCACACGCACTGCTCCCTGCCTCTGCCTCTGCCTCTGCCTCTGCCTCGAGGTGCTGCTCGGCCGGCAGGCGGTGTCCGGGCCCGTTTCCGTCAGCATCCGGCTGGACCGCGGGCCGCGCACCGCTAGGATGACCCGCATGTTGCCCGGATATGTCCAGGACTGGTTCGCCGCCCGTGGCTGGCGCCCGCACCCGCACCAGCTCGCCGTGCTGGAGGGGGGCGCCGCCGCGACGCTGCTCATCGCGCCCACCGGCGGCGGCAAGACGCTGGCCGGGTTCCTGCCCTCGCTGGTGGAACTCGGGCCGGAGCCGGGGCCCGGGCTGCACACGCTCTACGTCTCGCCGCTGAAGGCTCTGGCGGCGGACATCCGGCGCAACCTTTCCGCCCCGGTGGCGGAGATGGGCCTCGGCATCCGCATCGAGGACCGCACCGGCGACACCCGCCCCTCCGCCCGCCAGCGCCAGCGCCGCGACCCGCCGCACATCCTGCTCACCACCCCCGAGAGCCTCGCCCTCATGCTCTCCTACGAGGACGCCCCGCGCATCTTCGCCGGGCTGCGCCGGGTGATCGTCGACGAGATCCACGCCCTCGCCGAGAGCCGCCGCGGCGACCAGCTCATGCTCGGCCTCGCCCGGCTGGAGCGGCTGGCGCCGGGGCTGCGCCGGCTCGGGCTCTCGGCCACGGTGGAGGATCCGGAGGCCCTCGGCCGCTTCCTCTCCCCCGCCGGCTGCACCCTGCTGGAGGCGGACCCCGGGCCGGACCCGGACATCGGGATTCTCGCCACGAAGGCGCCGCCGCCCTGGTCCGGGCAGGGCGGGCGACATGCCGCGGCCGAGGTGATGGCAGAGATCGCGAAGGCGCGGGTGACGCTGGTGTTCATCAACACCCGCGCCCAGGCCGAGCTGTTCTTCCGCGCGCTCTGGGCGGTGAACGCCGACAACCTGCCCATCGGCCTGCACCACGGCTCGCTGGCGCGCGAGGTGCGCGAGCGGGTGGAGGCGGCGATGGTGGCGGGGGAGCTGCGCGCCGTGGTCTCCACCGGCTCGCTCGACCTCGGGATCGACTGGGGCGCGGTCGACCTCGTGATCCAGGTGGGCGCGCCGAAGAACGTGAAGCGGCTGGTGCAGCGCATCGGCCGGGCCAACCACCGCTACAACGCCCCCTCCCGGGCATTGCTGGTGCCGGCCAACCGGCTGGAGCTGGTGGAATGCCAGGCCGCGCTGGAGGCGGTGCGCGAGCGCGATCTCGACGGCGACCCGCGCCCGCCCGGCGGGCTCGACGTGCTGTGCCAGCACATCCTGCTCTGCGCCTGCGCCGCCCCCTTCGAGGCGGGCGCGCTCTTCGAGGAGATCCGCACCGCGGGCCCCTACGCCGGCCTCACGCGCGAGCGCTTCGAGCGCTGCCTCGAGTTCTGCGCCACCGGCGGCTACGCCCTGCGCGCCTATGACCGCTGGCAGCGGCTGATGCAGCGCGACGGGCTCTGGCAGCTGCGCGACCCGCGCCGCGCCCGCGACCTGCGGATGAACATCGGCACCATCACCGCCTCGGAGACACTGAAGGTGCGCCGGCGCGGCGGCGCGCCGCTGGGCGAGGTCGACGAGATGTTCGCCGCCTCCCTCACCCCCGGCGACCGCTTCCTCATCGGCGGCGAGGTGGTGCGCTACGAGGGCCTGCGCGAGATGGTGGTGGAGGTGAGCCCGGCTCGCGGCGCCGAGCCGATGATCGCGGTCTACGGCGGCACCAAGCTCGCCCTCTCCACCCGGCTCGCACACCGGGTGCTCGCCCTGCTGGAGGACCGGGCGCGCTGGCCCGACCTCCCCGGCCACATCGGCGACTGGCTGGAGCGCCAGGCCCGCATCAGCCGGGTGCCCTGCGCCGAGCGCCTGCTGGCCGAGACCTTCGGGCGCGACGGCCGGCACCACCTCTGCCTGCACGGTTTCGCCGGGCGCAACGCCCACCAGACGCTGGGCCTCCTGCTCACCCGGCGCATGGAGGAGGCGGGGCTGGAGCCGCTGGGCTTCGTCGCCTCCGACGCCTCGCTGATGATCTGGGGCCTGCGGGAGGTCGCCGACCCCGCCGCCCTGCTCGCCCCCGGGGCGCTGCGCGACGGGCTGGAGGGCTGGCTCGCCGGCAACGCGGTGATGAAGCGCACCTTCCGCTCGGCGGCACTGGTGGCGGGACTGATTGACCGCACCCTGCCCGGCAAGCGCCGCTCCGGGCGGCAGACCACCTTCTCCTCCGACATCCTCTACGACACGCTGCGCCGCTACGACCCCGGCCACCTGATGCTGGAGATCACCCGCGAGGAGGCGATGCGCGGCCTCGTCGATTTCGAGCGCATCGAGGAGATGCTGGCCCGCACGAGCGGCCGCATCGACCACGTGCGCGCGCCCCATGTCACCCCGCTCGCCGCCCCGCTCTTGCTGGAGATCGGCAAGGTGCCGATCCGCGGCGCCGCCGAAGCGAGACTGCTCGAGGAAGCCGCCGAGACGCTGATGGCCGAGGCCGGCGAGACGGCGGAAGACGACCTCTCCGCCTGACACCCCGTCCCGGAACAACAGGCTGGCGCGACCGCGACCGGCCGCCTGCGGCGCGCAGCATCCGCCGGGTCGCGCCTGCGCGCCGCCCGCTCCGCCATCCGCTTGTGGCCCGCGGCCAGCACCGGAGGCGGCATCCACATTGGCCCGCGCGCCTTCGGGGTCCTCCTGTCTCTCCCGCAGCCGCCCCGGGTGCGCCCCGGCCTGCCTGATTCGCCGCCCCGCTGCGCGCCGGGGCGCGATCTCCGCGCCGGCGGCACCATTGCCGCCCCCTGCCGGCCGCGCGATGCACGGCGTCGTACCGCAGATGTTTCAGCCGCTCAGGAAGGGCACCCGGATCTCGCGCTGCTTCGGGTCCGCCGCATCGCCGTAGCGCTTCAGCGCGTAGCACCCGCCCACCAGCGGCTCGGCGCGCAGCAGCGGTTCGATGGCGGTGAAGAGGCGGTCCGCGTCCGGCCCGTAGAAAAAGAACACGAAGGTGCCCTCGCCGTATTCGTCGCCGTCGAACTCGCCGGAGCCCTCGGTGTTCAGGAACTCTCCCAGGCGGTCCCCGACGGCCATCAGCCCTTCGATCTCCTCCGGTGATCCCATGGGACCGCCCTTCAGCGGCACGACGATCTTCACGCAATGTTCCATATCGGCTCCCTCCCTGCCGGATGGCACAGAGTTGCACCGGCCGCACCGCGGATCCACAGGAATTGTCGCGGAGCCGGGGCGCGGCGGCGGGAGCCGACGGGGAAGCGCGACCCGGCTCGTGCCGCGCCACGCTCGCAGCCGGTCGCGGTCGCGCCAGCGCGGGGGGGGGGGGGCCGTGGCGCCGGGCCTCAGAGCGGCAGGGCCACCGGGCGGCCGGTGCCGGGCTGGCGCATCACGTCCATGTCGATGCCGTAGATGCGGCGCAGCTCGTCCGGGGCCATCAGCGCCTCGGGGGGAAGCTGGGCGATCACCCGGCCCGCCTTCAGCGCCACGATCCCGTCGCAGAAGCGCGCCGCCATGTTCACGTCGTGCAGCACGATCACCACGCCCATGCCGCGGGCCCGGGCCAGCCGGCGCACCAGGGCGAGCACCTCAACCTGGTGGGCGATGTCGAGGGCGGAGATCGGCTCGTCGAGCAGCAGGCACCCCGCCTGCTGGGCCACCAGCATCGCCAGCCACACCCGCTGGCGCTCGCCGCCCGAGAGCGTGTCGACCTGCCGGCCGGTGAGCCCGCCCACCCCGGTCTCGGAGATCGCGTCGCGCACCGCCTGCCGGCCCTCGCCGGTGATCCGGCCCAGCGCGCCGTGCCAGGGGTAGCGGCCGAGGGCCACCAGCTCCTCCGTCAGCATGCCGGCGGTGGCGGGCAGGTATTGCGGCAGGTAGGCCACGCGGCGGGCGAAATCGCGCCCGCGCCAGGCCTCAAGCGGCCGGCCGTCGAAGCGGATGCTGCCGCGGTCGGGGCGCATCTGGCGCGCGAGGATCTTCAGCAGCGTCGACTTGCCGGAGCCGTTGTGGCCGATCAGCCCGGTGATGCTGCCGGCGGGCACATCCAGCGTGAGGTCCGAGAGCAGCTCGCGGCCGCCGAGCGCGAGGCCCAGGCCGGAGATCGAGAACAGGGGAGCGTCAGCGGTCATCGGCCTCGCCTCGTGAGCAGGAGGATCAGGTAGGGCGCGCCGATCAGCGACGCAAACAGGCCCAGCGGCTGCTCGTAGGGGAAGCTCGCCACCCGGGCGCCGAAATCGGCCAGCATCATCAGCGCGGCACCGATCAGCACCGCGGCGGCGAGCTGCGGGCCCGGCCGGGCGAAGCCGGCCCGCGCCGCCATGTGCGGCGCCATCAGGCCCACGAAGCTCATCGGCCCGACGAGCAGCGTGGCCGCCCCGGTGGCGAGGCCCGCGAGCAGCACCAGCCCGAGCCGCGCGGCCACCACCGGCACGCCCAGCGCGCCCGCCGCCTCCGGCCCGAGCGGCAACAGCACGAGCCAGCGGCGGAACAGGAGCGCGAGCCCGGTGCCCGCGCAGGCCGCCGCCACGAGCCCCAGCGCACCGGCCGGGCCCGCCGTGGCGGCGGAGCCGCTGGTCCAGGCCAGGATCTCCCAGGCGCGCATGTCCCCCAGCGACATCAGCGCGCTCAGCACCGCGCCGGAGAGGGCCGAGACCGCGACACCGGTGAGCAGCAGCTTCTCGGCCGAGAGCCCGCGCAGGGCGGCGAAGAGCACCAGCGCCAGCACCAGCGCCGCCCCGCCCATCGCCCCTCCCCCGCGCAGCAGCGCGTCGGAACCGGGGGCGAGGAAGACGACCGTCGCGAGGCCCATGCCGGCACCGCCGGTGACGCCCATCACCTCGGGGCTGGCCATCGGGTTCGCAGTCATGCGCTGCAGCAGGGCACCGGCGAGGGCCAGCAGCGCGCCCGCACCGCCCGCCGCCAGCAGGCGCGGCCAGCGCAGCGGCCAGAGCTCGGCGGCCATCGCCCGGTCGAGCAGCACCCAGCCGTCGGGCAGCCGCCCCAGCCCCAGCGCCAGCGCCGCGGCCAGCAGCACCAGCGCCGCCGGCACCGCGAGCGCGCGCGCCTCGCGGGAGAGGCGCGGCACCGGCGCGCCTTCGCCCGCCGCCCCCGGCGGGGCGGAGGCGCGCAGCCGCGGCAGCAGCCAGAGCAGCAGGGGCCCGCCGATCAGCCCGATCACCGCGCCGGCGGGGAAACGCTCACCCGCCTCGGCGGCGAGGGTCAGAACCAACCCGTCGACGAGGCTCAGCAGCAGCGCGCCGGTGAGGGCGGAGAGCGCCAGCACCGCGCCGGGCCGCCGGGCGCCGAGGCCGCGCGCCAGCGCCGGCGCGGCGAGGCCGAGGAAGGCCACCAGCCCCACCGCCGCCGTGACACTGGCCGAGAGCACCACGGCGAGCCCCAGCACGCAGGCGCGCAGCGCGGCGACATTGACCCCCAGCGCCCCGGCACCGGCGGCGCCGAGCCCCATCGCCGCGAGCGGGCGCAGCATCAGCGCCGCGAGCAGGCCGCCCGCCCCCAGCACGCCCGCGAGCCAGAGCGCCGTCTGCCAGTCCTGCTGCACCAGCGAACCGCCGTTCCAGATCACCAGCGACATGAGGTATTCGCCCTCACCGATGGTGAGGGCGGCCGAGAGGGCGGCGGCGGTCATCCCCACCAGCAGCCCCGCGACCACCATGGTGACCGGAGCAAACCCGCTGCGCCAGCCGAGGCCGAGCGACAGGGCGGCCGCCGCAGCGGCCCCCGCCAGCGCCACCGGCCAGCGGCCGCCCATCAGGATGTCGGGCGCCAGCACCGTGGCCGCCACGATGGCGAGTTGCGCGCCGGCGGAGACGCCCAGCGTGGCCGGGCTCGCCAGCGGATTGCGCAGCGCGGCCTGCATCAGCGCGCCGGAGAGGCCCAGCACGGCGCCGGCCAGCAGCCCCACGGCGCCGCGCGGCAGGGTGCCGTAGGCGAGCAGGATCTGCCCGAGGTCCATGTCGGCGGCGCGGAAGGGCCAGGCGGGCCAGGCCGCGAAGGGCAGCTCGGCCAGTGCCGCGTGCAGCCAGAGGGCAGCCGCCAGAGCCGCGGCACCGGCCGGCAGCAGGAGGGCGCGGGCGCTCATGCCGCCTCCAGCGCGGCGGCGAGCAGGCGGGCGAAGCGCCGGGCGGCGAAGATGCCGCCATGCGGGTTCACGTTGGCGAGTCGGCATACCCGGCCCTCGCGCACCGGCGGCAGGGAGGCCCAGAGCACGCTGGTCTCCAGCCCGGCGCGCGCCGCGGGGGGAATGTCGGACACGATGACGATGCGCGCCTCGGGCCGGGCGGCGAGCTCCTCCAGCGGCACCGGGGCGGCGAAGCTGAAGCGCGAGGCGGAGGTCCAGGCATTGGGCAGGCCCAGCCGGTCGAGCACGTTGCCGAACATGCTGTCGGCCCCGAAGGCGCGGAAATGCCGGGCGTCGCCGAGGTTGATCACGTAGGTGGGCCGGGTGGCGAAGGGCGCGAGCCGGGCGGCGAGACGGTCGAACTCCGCCTCGGCCCCGGCCCGTGCGGCGCGGGCGGCCGCCTCGCGGCCCAGACGGGCGCCGAGCGCGCCCAGCGCGTCGAGCGCCTTGGGCAGCGGCGGCTCGCCCGGCACGAAGAAGGGCAGCGACATCACCGGCGCGATGCGCTCCAGCGCCGCGAGATGGCGGGTGTAGTAGGGCGAGGAGAGGATGAGATCGGGGCCCACGAGGTGCAGCAGCTCGAAGTTGGGCGCGCCGCGCAGGCCGATGTCGACCACCGAGGGCGGCAGGGCCGGCTCCACCGCGTCCTCGCGAAAGCGCAGCAGCTCGGCGGCGGCCACCGGCTCCACGCCCAGGGCCACCAGCGTCTCGAGCATCGACCAGTCGAGTGCTGCCACCCGGGGCGCCGGCCCGGCCCCGGCGGCCGCCGGGGCGCGGGACACGGCAAGCCCGGTGGCCAGAAGCCCCAGCACCTGCCGCCGTGTACGCGCCGAGCCGCTCACCGGACCCGGCTCACCACTTGTAGGTGAGCTTCGCCATCACCGTGCGGCCGTCGCCGTAGTAACAGCCGAAGCTGCCGCAGTTCGAGACATAGGTCTCGTCGGTGAGGTTGCGCACCGTGACCGAGGCCACGGCACTGCCGAGGTCCCAGCTCACGCCGAGGTCGAGCAGCGTCACCGCCTCCATCTTGTAGCTGTTGGCGAGATCGCCGTAGCGGCTGCCGACGTAGCGCACGCCGCCGCCGAGGCCGAGCCCCTTGAACGGGCCGCTCTGCAGCTCGTAGTTCAGCCACAGCGAGGCGGCGTTCTGCGGCACGTTGGTGGGCTCCAGCCCGTCTTCCGTGCCGCCCTCGCGCTCGGCGTTGGTGTAGGTGTAGGCGGCATGCAGGTCGAGCCCCTCGGCGAGGCTGGCCTGCCCCTGCAGCTCCAGCCCCTGGGTGTGCACCTGGCCGATCTGCCTCTGGTAGCTCGCGCCGCCGAAGGTGTCGGTCACGGTGACATTGTCCTGCGTCAGGTCGTAGAGCGCGACGGTGAAGAGCGCGTTCATGCCCTTCGGCTGGTACTTCACGCCGATCTCGAACTGCTCGCCGGTGGTGGGCTCGAAGGCCGCACCGGTGAGCCCGTCGGTGCCGACCACCGGCTCGAAGGAAGTGGCATAGCTCGCGTAGGGCGCGATGCCGTTGTCGAAGACATAGCTCAGCCCGATGCGGCCGGTGACATCGCTGTCCTGCTCGTCGAGCTCGGAGGTGCCGGCGAAATTGGTGTAGGTGCTGCCCTCGGTCTTCGCCCAGTCCCAGCGCAGCCCGCCGGTGGCGCGCCAGCCGCCCCAGGCCACCTCGTCCTGCACGTAGATGCCGGCCTGCTCGAGCGTGGTGTCGTTGGTGGAGGTGTACCACACGTCCTTCGGCACGTCGGCGCCGTAGACCGGGTCGAAGGCGTCGAGCGTGGGGGCGTAGCCGAACTCGGTCGACACGTCATTCTCGAAACGGCGCAGGTCGAGGCCGAAGAGCAGCGTGTGCCGCGTGGGGCCGAGGTTCACCTCGCCGGTGACATGGGTGTCGAAGTTCCAGGTGGTGGTGTCCTCGCGCTGGTAGGTGACACCGCGGTTCATCGTGCGGCCGTCGGCGGCGAGGCTGCTGAAGTAGACGGAATCGTAATCCCAGTCGAATTTCGAGTAGCGGGCGTTCTGCGACAGGGTCCAGCCCTCGGCGAAGCGGTGCTCGAACTCGTAGCCGATGTTGGTCATCGTGCGGTCGGAGGTGTCGGCCGCGGTCTCGCCGATGTAGAACTCGCGCTTGAGCTGGTTGCCGCCGTTCAGCGTCAGCTCTGCCGGCAGGCCGGAGGGCGCGGTGGGGTTGTCCTTCTGGAAGCTGGTGAGCAGGGTGAAGGAGGTGTCCGCGCTCGGCCGCCAGGTGGCGGTGGGGGCGATGTAGAAGCGGTCGTCGTCCAGCTCGTCGGTCTGAGCGCCGGCCTGGCGCAGCACGCCGGTGAGCCGCCAGGCCACCTCGCCGTCGCCCAGCGTGTCGCCGACATCGCCGAAGACCTCGCGCTGGTCGAAGCTGCCCATGCCGACGCCGAGCTCGCCGAAGCTCTCGAACACCGGGTGCTTCTGGATCTGGTTGATCAGCCCGCCGGGGTTTCCCTGGCCGTAGAGCACCGAGGCGGGGCCGAGCAGCACCTCGATGCGCTCCATCCCGTAGGTCTCGATCGAGGGCGCGCCGGAGGTGCGCATCAGCTTCAGGCCGTTGAGGTACTGGCTCTGCCTCCCGTCGAAGCCGCGGATCGAGGGGCTGTCGAAGCGCGGGTCGGCGCCATAGGGCACACCCACCACGCCGGCGGAATATTCCAGCGCCTGGCCGAGCGTCTCGGCGCCCTGCGCGCGGATCTCGTCGGCGGTCACCACCGAGACGGACTGCTGGGTCTCGAGGATCGGCGTTCCGGTCTTGGTGGCGGTGGCGGAGGTTTCGGCCACGTAGCCGTCGACCGGCTGGGTCGGGTCCTGCTCGCCCTCGACGACCACGGGTTCGAGCGCGATCGGCGCGCCGCTGTCCTGGCCGAAAGCCGAGGGGGCGGAAAGGATGGCGGCGAGGCAGGCGCCGCAGAGCAGGCCGCTGCGGCCGGAGAGGAGAACGGGCATGGATAGCTCCCGGCAAGACGGTTGAGGCACGCCGCGGGGCAGGACACCCCGCGCAGGTGGCGGCGCTCTTGGCTGGGCCAGCCGGGGGCACGGCGCCGGCGGGCGGGGCGGGGAGCGCGCGGGGCGCCACCCCTGCCGGGCGGGCAGGCCATGCCTCCGCTGCCTTGCTGGAGACGCGGCCCTCATGCTCCGCCGGCAGGGCTTTGTCCAACATTTATTTCAGACCGGCGACAATTTTTGCCGCGCTGCAGCAGCACTGTTGCACCGTTGCCATTGCGGACCGCCCGCGCCGGGCCCCGGTGCCTCTTGCCAGCCGCGGCGCCTCCTGTATAGTTACGTTATAACATTACATATGAGGCTCCCGATGCCGGAAACCGACCCCCGCCTGCCCGTCACCGTCCTGTCCGGATTCCTCGGGGCGGGCAAGACGACGCTGCTCAACGCGGTGCTCAACAACCGCGAGGGCCGCCGCGTGGCGGTCATCGTGAACGACATGTCCGAGGTGAACATCGACGCCGACCTGGTGCGCGAGGGCGGCGCCGAACTCAGCCGCTCGGAGGAAACGCTGGTCGAGATGACCAACGGCTGCATCTGCTGCACCCTGCGCGACGACCTGCTGCAGGAGGTGCGCCGCCTCGCCGCCGAGCGGCGCTTCGACCACCTGCTGATCGAATCCACCGGCATCTCCGAGCCGCTGCCCGTGGCCGCCACCTTCGAGTTCCGCGACGCGGAGGGGCAGAGCCTGTCGGACATCGCCCGGCTCGACACCATGGTGACCGTGGTCGACGCGGCAAACCTGCTGGCCGATTTCTCCGGGCACGACTTCCTCGCCGACCGGGGCGAGAGCCGCGGCGAGGGCGACACCCGCCGCATCGTCGACCTGCTGGTCGACCAGATCGAGTTCGCCGACGTGGTGGTGCTGAACAAGGTCACCGCCGCGGGGCCCGCCCGGGTGGACGCGGCGCGGGCCATCATCACCGCGCTCAACCCCGTGGCCCGGCTGATCGAGACCGATTTCGCCCGGGTGCCCCCCGGCGATATCCTGGACACCGGCCTGTTCGACTTCGAGACCGCCCACACCCACCCCACCTGGGCGCGCGAGCTCTACGGCTTCGCCGACCACGTGCCGGAGACCGAGGAATACGGCGTGCGCTCCTTCGTCTACCGCGCCCGGCGGCCCTTTCACCCCCAGCGCGTGCACGACGTGCTCAACGGCGCCCTGCCGGGAGTGATCCGGGCCAAGGGCCATTTCTGGGTGGCGACCCGGCCGGACTGGCTGGCCGAATTCTCCCTCGCCGGGGCGCTGAGCAGCGTGAAGCCGCTGGGCCGCTGGTGGGCCAGCGTGCCGGAAGCGCGCCGCCCCGCCTCTCCCGAGGCCGAGAGCTACTTCCGCCGCCACTGGGCCGAACCCTTCGGCGACCGGCGGCAGGAGCTCGTCTTCATCGGCACCGGCATGGACCCCGCCGCCATCACCGCGGCGCTCGACGCCGCGCTCATCGGCCCGGAGGACCGCTTCACCCCCGAGGCCTGGACGGCGCTGCCGGACCCGTTTCCGCAGTGGCTCGCGGCGGCGCCGGCCTGATGGCCCGCGCCCGCAACGGCGGGAACAGCCGCCTGCCCCGCCGCCGCCGCAGCGCCGACCCGATGGCGGCCTACGACCGGCTATCGCCCGAGCTGCGCGCCTGGCTCGCCGCCGCGGCCCTGCCCTGGTCGCCCCGCTCGGCCCGCAAGGCCTGGGCCCGCGCCCTCGCCGCCGCGCGCGGCGACACCGCGGCCGCCCGCACCGCCCTCACCGCGCTCGAAGCCCGGCTGCTGGCCCGCGATGCGCCGGGCGTCTGGGGCCCCGGGCACCCCTCCGGCTGACCCCGCCCGCAGCAGGCGCACCCGAGCGGCCACCTGCACCTGCCGAACGCCGCCGGAAGCGCGCAGGTGGCCGCTCGGGCACCGGAAAATCCATGTGGGGGGCGCGGGGGCGCGCGCCGGGCAGATGCTTCAGGGTGCGCCTCCGCAGGGGCCTTCGGGCGGGAGACCGGCGGCGCACCTTCGGCAGGTACCTGGCGCGCGCCTTCGGCGGACTCCTTAATGCGCGCCTTTGGCGGAGCCCTTGCAGCACGCCTTCGGCAAGTTCCTTAATGCGCGCCTTCGGCAGATTCCTTAATGCGCGCCTTCGGCGCGACACCCCGGACAAACCCCCTCAACCTCCACCACCGCGCGCTCGATCTCGAAACCCGCTTCCCGCGCCGCACGGTCCAGCTCGCCGCTCATCGGCGACGACGGCGCCTCGGCCACCGACGCACAGACCCGGCAGATCATGAAGGCCGGCGCATGCCCCTCGCCCGGATGCGCACAGGCCACATAGGCGTTCAGCCGCTCGATCTTGTGCGCGAACCCGTTCGTCACCAGGAAATCCAGCGCCCGGTAGGCCACCGGCGGCTGCGAGCCCAGCCCCTCCGCCCCGAGCCGCTCCAGGATGTCGTAGGCGCCCAGGGCCCGGTGCTCTTCCAGCAGCATTTCCAGCACGCGACGCCGCACGGGGGTCAGCCGCAGCTTGCGTGCCGCGCACTCGCCTTCCGCCGCCGCCAGCGCGTCGCCGATACACGCCGCATGGTCGTGCCGCCCGAAACCCAGTGCCGTCATGACAGCCTCCCGCTCAGTACACTTCGGGGATTGATATGTGATAACGTAACATATAAGACCCCGACATCTGTTATGTAATAACACGGAGCGAGACATGCGGAAGCTTTTTCCCGGAATGGCGGTGACGGCGGCGCTCGCGGCGGGCACGGCCGCGGCGGAGGTGCCGTCGGTGGCCACCGACATCCCGCCGGTCCATTCCCTCGTGGCGCGGGTGATGCAGGGCGTCGGCACGCCGGACCTGATCATCCGCCCGGGCGCCTCGCCGCATGACTACGCGCTGCGCCCCTCCGAGGCGGCGGCGCTGCAGCGCGCCGACCTGGTGTTCTGGGTCGGCGAGGAGCTCACGCCCTGGCTGGAGGGGCCCGTGTCCGAGCTCGCGTCGGGAGCGGAGTCCATCCAGCTGCTGGAAACCCCCGGCACCACCGAGCTCGCGTTCCGCGAGGGCGCGACCTTCGAGGCCCACTCGCATGGCGACGCGCACGAGGGCCATGAAGAGCATGCCCATGACGATCATGAAGGCCACGGGCATGAAGGCCACGGGCATGATGACCACGGGCACGAAGAGCACGGGCACGAAGAGCACGGGCATGACGCGCACGCCCATGACGACCACGGGCACGATGACCACGCCCACGGGGAGGATGCGCATGGCCACGATCATCACGGCCACGATCCGCATGCCTGGCTCGACCCCGAGAACGCCCGCGTCTGGCTCGGCGTGATCGCCGACAGGCTCGCTGCGCTCGACCCCGAGCATGCCGCGGCCTACGCGGCCAACGCCGACGCCGGTCGCGCCGAGCTCACCGCACTGGAGGAGCGCATCAACGCGAGCCTCGACGGGCTGCACGATACGCCGTTCATCGTGTTCCACGACGCCTACCAGTATTTCGAGACGCGCTTCGGCCTCGCCGCCGCGGGGGCGATCAGCATCGGTGACGGCGCGGCCCCCGGTGCCGCGCGCCTCGCCGAGATCCGCGACAAGGTGCAGCGCCTCGACGTGCGCTGCGTCTTCGCCGAGCCCCAGTTCAACCCCGGCCTGGTCGAGACCGTGCTGCAGGACACCGAGGCGAAGGCCGGCGTGCTCGACCCGCTGGGCGCGAAGCTGGAGCCGGGACCCGGCCTCTACCCCGCCCTGCTGCAGGAGATGGCCGACGGGCTGCGCGCCTGCCTCGCGCGCTGAACTTCCCCGACCGCCCTCCCGCCCGCGGGCGGGCGGTCATACCGCCGGGCGGCGCGCCGCCCAGGCGGTGATCTCGGCCGCGAGCCGCGCCGGCGGCAGCGCCCGCTCGGCGGCGCCGAGGGCCAGCGCCTCGCGCGGCATGCCGAAGACGACGCAGCTCGCCTCGTCCTGCACCAGGGTCTCGGCCCCGGCCTGGCGCATCTCCAGCAGGCCGCGCGCGCCGTCATCCCCCATCCCGGTCATCAGCACGCCGAGCGCGTTGCCCCCCGCCTCCTGCGCGACGGAGCGGAACAGCACGTCCACCGAGGGACGATGGCGCATCACGCTCGGCCCTTCCACGATCTCCACCCGATACTGCGCCCCCTGCCGGCGCAGCAGCATGTGGCGGTTGCCCGGCGCGATAAGCGCGAGGCCGGGGCCGGTCATGTCGCCGTTCGCCGCCTCGGCCACCCGCATGGGGCATTGCATGTCGAGCCGCCGGGCGAAGGCGGCGGTGAACTTCTCGGGCATGTGCTGGACGATCACCACCGGAGGCCCGCGCTCCGGCAGGGCGCGCAGCACCTCCAGCAGCGCCTCGGTGCCGCCGGTGGACGCGCCCATCGCCACCAGCGAGCCGGCGCGCGGCACCCGGGCGGCGCCGGGGCGCGCGGGCGGCAGGATCACGTCGGCGCCGAGCTTGGGCAGCGGGCGGGTGAGCTCCTCCACCCGCGCGGGGCGGCGCACCCGCGCCGCGGCGAGCACGGCGGTGACCAGCAGCGCCTGGCCCTCGCGCCGGTCCGCCTCGGTGACCAGGCGCGGCTTGCCGATCACCTCCGTGGCGCCCAGTTCCAGCGCCCGCTGCGCCTGGAGCGAGCCCTTCTGCGTGGGATCGGTGCAGATGACCACCGGCAGCGGATGCCGCGCCATCACCTTGCGCAGGAAGGTGAGCCCGTCCATGCGGCTGAGGTCGAGATCCATCAGCAGCACATCGGGCATGCGGGCGCGCATCTTGGCTGCAGCGTCATACGGATCGGTCGCCGTGTCGGAAACCGTGATGCCGCGCTCGGCGGAAAGCAGGGCGCGGTAAGCCGAACGGGCGGAGGCGCTGTCATCGACGACGAGCACGCGGATCGGCCGGTCGACGGCATTCATCGGCGCCTCACTCGCGCCGGAACGGCGCCGCAGGGAGAGCGCCCGGCAGCCCCGGCCCCGCAGCCGGAGCCCGGCGGCAGACGGTGCCGGCGCGTGGCGCGCGGCGGGCTTCCCGCCCGGCACGGCCTGTTGCGGTGCCGTGTCATCCGCCCCCCCGGCTCAGCTTGCCCGGCGGGCGGGCCGCCCCCGCCGCGCCGCGGCCATCCCGCAAACGGGGCGCTCAGCGGGCCCGGCCGCCGGCCGCAGGCGGGCCGATGCCGCGCTCCTGCCTTGCGGAGGCAGGCGGCGGCAGGGCCCGCGAGAAAGACGCGCGCAGCGCCGGGGGCGGGCGGGGCGGGGGCTCGGCGGGGGATGGGGCATCCGTGCTCTCCATGGTCGGAGAGACGGTCATAGCGGGGCCACCTTAACAGCCTCTTGCGCCGTCGGGGCGCATGGCAAGGCGGGGTCCGGCACGTGGTTCAGGCAGAGCCCTGCGGGGGGGGGGGGGGGAAGGGTGGTGCCGCTTGTCAGACTCGAACTGACGACCTCCGCATTACGAATGCGATGCTCTACCGGCTGAGCTAAAGCGGCGTCCGGTGCGTCGGGCGGGCGCGGGAGTGCCGCGCCGGCCCGTCAGGCACGCTCCATACGGCATCTTGGGGGATGCCGCAAGAGCCTGTGGGGCGGCTCAGGCCCCGCGCGGGGCGGAGGTGGCGGGGGCCTCCTCCTCCACCTGCTCGGCATCGCTCGCCTCGGGCGGCGGCGCGGCCGGCTTCGGCGCCGGGTCGGAGGTTTCCGGGCCCGGCACGCTGCGGCCGGCGCCGACGATGATCGGCAGCATGGCGGCCGAGCTCGCGTCCGGCACGCTGCCGGCGGGGGGCTCCTCCCAGACCAGGGTGTCGAAGGCGTCGCAGTTCTCGCAGACCGGGGTCCAGCTCGCGTGGACATGGCGGCACTTGCCGCAGACCCACTGCTCGCCGCGCGAGGCGCCGAGCGCGCTCGCCAGCCAGCCGCGCACCACGCTGTCCTCGGCGCCCTCGCCGCGCTCCACCGCCGCCATGATGGCGAGGCTGCGCGTGGTCGGGCGGGTCTGGGCGAGATCGCCCAGCGCGCGGCGCGCACCGGGGAAATCCTCGGCAGCGAGGGCGAGCTCGGCGGCCAGCATCCGGGTTTCGGGGTGGTCGGCCTTCAGCTTCAGCAGCGGGCGGAAGCGCTCCTGCCGCTCGGCGGCGGTCTCGTCGGGCACGAGGGCGGCGAAGGCGGCGGCGAGGTCGGGGTGCGGGTTCGCCTCCCAGGCCTTCTTGAGGATCTTCTCGGCCCCCTTGCGGTCGCCCTCCCCGGCCTTGAGGCGGGAGGCGGTGACGGCGGCAGGCACGAAGGCGGGGGCGAGGCGATTCGCGTCGCGCGCGGCGAGCCGGGCGCGGGCGAGATCGCCGGTCACCTCGGCCTCGCGCGCCTCGGCGAGCGAGAGCACGGCGTCGCGCCGCGCGCCCACGTCGCGCGGCAGGGCCTTGGCCTTCACCTTGGCCTCCACCGTGCGGCGGGCGCCGGCCCAGTCACCGCTCTCGGACTGGAGCATGAACAGGGTGTCGAGCACGCCCTCGTGCTTGGGCTTCAGGGCGAAGGCCTTCTCGGCGAGCTTGAGCGCCACCTCGGTGTTGCCCTCCTCCAGCCGCTGGCGCATCAGGCCGCGCACGCCCACGAAGCGGGTGCGGTCATCCTCGAGGAGCTGCTTGTAATACTCCTCGGCGCGGGCGTGGTTGCCGGCCATCTCGGCGGCCTGGGCGTTGATGAGGCGGGTGAGCTCGGGGCGGTCGAGCAGCTTCTCGGCCTTGGAGGCCTTGGCCATCGCCTCCTTCCCCTCGCCGCCGGCGAGCGCGATCATGCCCTTGGCCAGCGCGTCGAAGCCGCGCCGTTCGCGCGAGCGGTCGAAGTGGCGCGAGATGGCGGTGTCGTCGCCGTTGAGGAAGCGCAGCACCGCCACCAGCAGGCCGGCGAGCTTGAGCAGGATCCACACCGCCAGCAGCGCGAGCAGCAGCACGATGATGAAGGTGATGGGCTCCAGGCTCACCTCGCGGGCGCCGAAGGCGATGCGCACCTCGCCGGGGGTTTCCACGACATATCCCGCGCCCCAGGCGACCAGGGCGGTGAGGACCACGAAGATGGCGACTTTGAGAAGCGACCAGATCATTGCTTTTCTCCCCCCGGCATTCAGTTCGCGACAGACGCTTCGCGCAGCGTCTCGTAGGCGGCCAGCGCGTCGCGGCGCCGCTCGGCCCGGCCGAGCCAGCCGGACATGGCGTCCTTCGCCTCCGGCGGCAGGGCCTCGGCCTCGGTGAGGGCGGCGTCGAGCCGGTCCTCCTTCAGGCGGGCGTCGACCCGGCTGAGGATGGCGTCGGTGCTGTCGCCCTGCTGCTCGGTGAGCGAGCGGCTCGCCACCTGGGCCGAGAGGAAGGCGGTGGCCCGGTCGAAGATGCCGGAGCCGGCGTCGGCGCGCAGCGAGGCGCGGATGGAGGCATGGGCAGCGTCCGGGAAATCCGCCCGCAGGGAGGACAGGGTGGGCACGCCGCTTTCCTCGGCGGCGGCGAGGCCCTCGGGCACCTCCGCGGCGCCGGCCTGCTCGATGGCGGCGACGGGACCGGTGAGCGGCTCCCCGCTCTCGATGGCGGCGCCGAGGTCGTTGAGCGCGGCCTGGTAGGCGGCGGAGCGGCGCACGGTCTCGGCATCGGCGGCGATGGCGTCGGCCTCCTCGGCGCGGCGCTCGCTGGTGGCGGCCACCTCGTCGATGCGCTGGGAGAGGCTGCCGGTGCGGCCGGTGAGGTCGGCGAGCTCGGCCTTCAGCCCGTCCACCGCGGCGGAGAGCGTGTCGAGCCGGGCCGAATTCTCCTGCGCCACGCCGGTGCCGAGCGACTCGACCTGGGCGGCGAGGCCCTGCATCTGCGATTCCGCCTGGGCGAGGCGCGATTCGATGGCGCCGCTGTCGGAGGCGGCGATCTGGTCGGAAAGCTGGTTCACCTGCTCGAGCGCCGCATCGAGGCGCTGCTGGCGCTCGGTGGCGTTCTCCTCCAGCGCGGCGGCGACACGGGCATTCACCATCTCCTCGAGCGCGGCCTCGTCGGGGCCGGTGTCGAGGGCGGCGATGCGGTCGTCGAGCTCGGCGCGCAGGGCGGCGATCTCCTCCTCGGCGCGCTCGCCGCCGGGGGTGAGCCACTGGGCGACCGGGGCCATGCCGGCGGGCAGGTGCGGCGCCACCTTCGGCCCGGCCCAGAGGAACAGCGCCCCGCCCAGCAGGATAAGCACCAGCCCGGTGAGCACCCGGCCGGCGACGGAGTAATGCTCCTCCTCCTCGTGCTCCGGCTCCTCGGGCTCCGTCTCGGGCAGGAGCGGGGGCTCGGCGGCGGGCGGCGGCGTGGCCGCGCCGGGGCCGTCCTCCTCCGGCGCACGCTCGGGCACGGGCGCGAGGGCCGGCGCGGCGCCGGGTTGCGGCGCGGCCCGGGCCGGGTCCGGCGACGGGGCTCCTGCAGCGGGGTCGTGCGGGGCGGCGGCCGGCCCGTCGGGGGCGGCCATGCGGGGCCCGGCGGGCATGTCGGCAAACGGGTCCGGCGCGGTGAGTTTCGGGCCGGACGCGGTGTCCGGGCCGGTCTTCGCGGCATCGATTTCGGTTTCGGTCTTCCTGTCGCGTGTCATGGGACCGGCATATCCTCCTGCAATTCTGGCAGGCGGTCAGACACCGCCAGCACCCATCCGCCTGTGGGGCGAAGGTAGGTCAGCCCACCGCCGGGGGCAACAATTCTTCCAGTCGGATGCGGGGTTTCACCGGCCGACAAACTGTCCCAGCCCCTCGATCACCGCCTCCGCATCGGGGCGGGAGGCGAGGGTGACGCGGCCGAAACCGGCCTCCGAGAGGGGGGTCGCGGCGGCCCGCGAGATGCAGATCGCCGCGGCGCCGCCCAGCGCCCAGCCGGCGCCGGCCGCCCGCGCCGCGAGCGCGAGATCGGTGAACAGCCGCGCCGCCCGGGGCGAGAGGAAACTGGCCACCAGCGGGCCGCCATGCGCCAGCCGCGCGGCCACGGCCTGCGGCGGGGCGGCCACCGGGCGCGCCTCGTAGAGCACCAGTTCGCGCACGCCGATGCCCTCGGCGGCCAGCGTGCCGACGAGGTCTCCCGCCGCCTGGCGGCCGTGCACCCAGAGATAGTCTCCGCCGCCGGGAATGGCCGCCCGTGCGGCCAGCGCGGCGAGCGCCGCGGCATCGCCCCCGGCCGATTCGGCGGCAAGCCCGGCCCCGGCTGCGGCGGCCGCCGTGGCATCGCCCACGCAGAGTGCCGGCAGGTGGCGCGCCTCGCTTGCCGCACAGAAGGCGCGCACGCCGTTGGCGGAGGTGAAGAGCAGCGCCTGCACGCCCTCGAGCGCCACCGGCGCGGGCTCCGTCACCAGCTCGGTAAGCGGCATCATGAGCGGCCGGAAGGCGCCCGGCCAGGCCTCCGCCACCCGGGCCGCGAAGGCCGTGGCCTGCGGCTCGGGGCGGGTGATGAGCAGATCAGCCGAAGAACCCGTCACCGGCCTTGTCCCTCAGCGCCTCGCCCAGCGCCCGGGCCGCGGCGGCGGCTTCCGCCTCGGGCCCCGACCAGTCGGCGGCGTGGCGCTCGGTGCCGTCGGGGCGCAGGATCTCGCCGCGGAAGCGGATCGTGCCGCCCTCCAGCCGCGCGAGCGCCGCGATGGGCGTGCGGCAGGAACCGTCGAGCGCGGCGAGGAAGGCGCGTTCCACCGCCACGCAGGCGGCGGTCTCGGCATCGCCGATCGGGGCGAGCAGCGCGGCGGCGCGGTCGTCGTCCGCGCGGCGCTCGATGCCGATGGCACCCTGGGCGGGGGCGGGCAGCACCGTCTCCACCGGCAGGGGAGTGCCGAGGCCTTCGCGCCCCAGCCGCTCCAGCCCGGCGCAGGCGAGGAAGGTGGCCTCGGCCACGCCGGTCTCGAGCTTCTTCAGCCGGGTCTGCACGTTGCCGCGGAACTCGACCACCTGCAGGTCCGGCCGCACGGCGAGCAGCTGGGCGCGCCTGCGCAGCGAGGAGGTGCCCACCGTGGCCCCCTGCGGCAGCGCCTCCAGCGAGGCATGCCGGGCGGAGATGAAGGCATCGCGCACATCGGCGCGCGGCAGCACGGTGTCGATCACCAGCCCCTCGGGCAGCAGGGTGGCCACGTCCTTCATCGAGTGCACGGCGATGTCGATCTCGCGGGAGAGCAGCGCCTCCTCGATCTCCTTGGTGAACAGGCCCTTGCCGCCGATCTCGGCCAGCGAGCGGTCCTGCACCGCGTCGCCGGTGGTGCGGATGACCTTGATGAGGAAGGCGTCCTGCGGCAGCCCGTGAGCGGCCATCAGCCGGTCCCGGGTCTGCTCGGCCTGGGCGAGCGCCAGCGGTGAGCCGCGCGTGCCGATGCACAGCGGCTCGGCGGGGGAGCATTGCGGTGTCATGTCCGCGGTGTTACCTGCGCAAGCACGCGCTGGCAATCGGACAAAAGCGACCAATGGACCGGACCCTGACCCTCCTCGGACTGGAATCGAGCTGTGACGACACGGCCGCCGCCGTTGTGCGCGGCCGGCCGGGCGGAGCGGGGGAGATCCTGTCCTCGGTCGTCTCCGGCCAGGCGGAGCTGCACGCCGATTTCGGCGGCGTGGTGCCCGAGATCGCCGCCCGCGCCCATGCCGAGCGGCTCGACCTGTGCGTGGAGCGCGCGCTGGAGGAGGCGGGGCTCAGCCTCGCCGATGTCGACGCCATAGCGGTGACCGCCGGGCCGGGGCTGATCGGCGGCGTGGTCTCGGGCGTGATGTGCGCCAAGGGGCTCGCGGCCGGCGCCGGGCTGCCGCTCATCGGGGTCAACCACCTCTCGGGCCATGCCCTCACCCCGCGGCTGACCGACGGGCTCGCCTACCCCTACCTGATGCTGCTGGTCTCGGGCGGGCACTGCCAGTTCCTCGCCGTGGAGGGCCCGGACAGCTTCCGCCGCCTCGGCGGCACCATCGACGACGCGCCGGGCGAGGCCTTCGACAAGGTGGCGAAGATGCTCGCGCTCGGCTACCCCGGCGGCCCGGCGGTGGAGCGCGAGGCCGCGGCGGGCGACGCCGCCCGCTTCGCCTTCCCCCGCCCGCTGCTCGACCGGCCGGACTGCGATTTCTCCTTCTCCGGGCTCAAGACCGCCGTGCGCCGCGCGCGTGACCGGATCGTGGCGGAAAAGGGCGGCCTCACCGTGCAGGACCGCGCCGACCTCTGCGCCGGTTTCCAGCAGGCCGTGGCCGAAGTGGTGGCGGAAAAGACCCGCCGCGCCTGCCGGCTGTTCGCGCAGGCGCACGGACCGCGCACCCTCGCGGTGGCTGGCGGCGTGGCGGCAAACGCTGTGCTGCGCGCCGCCCTCACCGGTGCGGCCGAGGGCGAGGGCTTCGGCTTCCTCGCCCCGCCGCTGCGCCTGTGCACCGACAATGGCGCGATGATCGCCTGGGCCGGGCTGGAGCAGCTCGGCCTGCGCGGGCCCGACGACATGGCCCTCGGCGCCCGCCCGCGCTGGCCGCTCGACGCCGCGGCCGCCGCCATGCTCGGCTCGGGCCGCAAGGGGGCGAAGGCGTGAGCGCGCCTGCGGGCGTGATCCACATTCTCGGCGCCGGGGCCTTCGGCTCCGCCCTCGCCGCCACGTTCCGCGACGGTGGCGCGCCCGTGGCGCTGCACGGCCGGGGGGCCGCGCCGGCGCTGGCGGAAGGCGACATCCTGCTCGCCGCGGTGCCGGCGGGGGCCACGGCCTCGGTGCTCGCCGCCCTGCCCCCGGGCCCGGCCGTGCCGCTGGTGCTCTGCGCCAAGGGGCTCACGCCCGGCGATCTCCTGCTGCAGTCGCAGGTGGCGGAGGGGCATGCCGGCCCGCTCGCAGCCCTCACCGGCCCGGGCTTCGCCGCCGATCTCGCCCGCGGCCTGCCCACCGCGCTCACCCTCGCCTGCGAGGAGCCGGAGGCCGGGGCGGAGCTGCAACGCCGCCTCTCCACGCCGGCGCTGCGCCTCTACCTCACCGACGATCTCACCGGCGCGCAGCTGGGCGGGGCGCTGAAGAACGTCTTCGCCATCGCCTGCGGGGCGGCCATCGGCGCGGGCCTCGGCGACAGTGCCCGCGCCGCGCTGATGACCCGGGGTTTCGCCGAGATGACCCGGCTGGGCTGCGCGCTCGGCGGCCGGCGCGAGACCTTCGCCGGGCTCTCCGGCCTGGGCGACCTCTCGCTCACCTGCAACTCGCCCCTGTCGCGCAATTTCGCCCTCGGCCATGCGCTGGGGCGCGGCGAGGCCCCGGCGGCGGTGACACAGGAGGGGCGGCCCACCGCCGGCGCCGCCCTGGCGCTGGCGCGGCGCGAGGCGGTGGAGGTGCCGATCATCACCGCGGTTGCACAGCTCCTCGCCGGGGAGATAACAGTGCGCGAGGCGATGGCGCAGCTTCTCGCCCGGCCGCTGACGCGCGAATCCAAGGGGACGACATGAACTACTGGCTCTTCAAATCGGAACCCGGCACCTGGTCCTGGGACGACCAGGTCGCCAAGGGGGCCGAGGGCGAGGAATGGAACGGCGTGCGCAACTACCAGGCGCGCAACAACATGCGGGCCATGGCGCTCGGCGACCGCGGCTTCTTCTACCACTCGGTGAACGAGAAGCGCATCATGGGCGTGGTCGAGGTCTCGGCCCTGTGCCACCCGGACAGCACCACCGAGGACCCGCGCTGGGAATGCGTCGACATCCGCGCCGTCGGCCCGTTCGCCACGCCGATCACCCTGGAGGACTGCAAGCGCACGCCCGGGCTGGAGAAGATGATCCTGGTGAACAACTCCCGCCTCTCCGTGCAGCCGGTTAGCCCGGAGGAATGGGACATCCTGTGCCGCATGGGCGGTTTCGAAGGCTGAGCGCCCGGCCGCGCCGGGCGGCCCACCCCGACGCCCCCGCCCCTCGCGGGCGCCCCCCCTGACCCCCGCCGGGCGCAGCGCCGGCAACGGCCCCCGGGCCGGTGCCACGCCCGCCGAGCTGCGGGGGCGTTAGCCCCCTCGGCGAGGCGGGCGTTCCCCCTTCGGGCTGCAGGCTGTCGCTCCCCTTCAGGCGGCCGGATGTCGGGCCGCTGGCTCTTGCACTCTCTTCGGGCTTCTGGCCGTCGCGCCCCTTCGGGCTGCGGGCTGCGGGTTGCGCTCCCTTCGAGCCGCCGGCTGTCGCGAGCGGAGTGCCGGAAATAAAGTGGCGGAGAGCTTCTGCCCAGGAAGCTCTCCGCCGCCCCACCAGGCCAGACGCGCAAACACATCCGGCCGGCTCCCACGGGTATCCCGTATCCTCATCGCACAGTGCTCCAAGGCCGCGCAGGATCGGCGCGCCGCTGCATCACGATGCAGAGGCAGGCCACCCGGCTCTGGAAAATCCGCTCTCGGGGAGACGGAGGCGTTTGGGGAATATGCGTGCCGTCAGCCTGTGGAGGTGGTGCGTCGGACATCCTGTGCTGCAGTTCCTGAACTGCAGAGAGCTGTCCGGCATCGTCCCGGCTGGCGGCGCCCGTTCTAGGCTCGCAGGATCTGTATCGCCCATCTGCCCGCGCGCCGCAAGAAATTGATAGGTAAAATCCAATAATTACAGAGGTATGAACGCAAAAGGGGCGGCCCGCGGGCCGCCCCTTCCTCGCCCGTGCGGGGGCGATCAGTAGCGGTAGTGCTCGGCCTTGAACGGCCCCTCGGCGGACACGCCGATATAGGCCGCCTGCTCCTTGGAGAGGGTGGTGAGCTTCACGCCCAGCTTGGCGAGATGCAGCGCCGCCACCTTCTCGTCGAGATGCTTGGGCAGCACGTAGACCTCGTTCTTGTACTGCTCGCCGCGGGTCCAGAGCTCGATCTGCGCCAGCACCTGGTTGGTGAAGGAGGCGGACATCACGAAGCTCGGGTGGCCGGTGGCGTTGCCGAGGTTCAGCAGCCGCCCCTCGGAGAGCAGGATCAGCCGCGCGCCCGTGGGCATCTCGATCATGTCGACCTGCGGCTTGATATTGGTCCACTTGTGGTTCTTCAGCGCCGCGACCTGGATCTCGTTGTCGAAGTGCCCGATGTTGCCGACGATGGCCATGTCCTTCATCTCGCGCATGTGCTCGATGCGGATCACGTCCTTGTTGCCGGTGGTGGTGATGAAGATGTCGGCGGAGGACACGACATCCTCCAGCGTCACCACCTCGAACCCGTCCATCGCCGCCTGCAGCGCGCAGATCGGGTCGATCTCGGTCACCTTCACCCGGGCGCCGGCGCCGCGCAAGCTTGCGGCGGAGCCCTTGCCCACGTCGCCGTAGCCGCAGACCACGGCCACCTTGCCGGCCATCATCGTGTCGGTGGCGCGGCGGATGCCGTCGACCAGCGATTCCTTGCAGCCGTACTTGTTGTCGAACTTCGACTTGGTGACGCTGTCGTTCACGTTGATCGCCGGGAAGGGCAGCTGGCCCTGCTTCATCAGCTCGTAGAGCCGGTGCACGCCGGTGGTGGTCTCTTCCGAGACGCCCTGCAGCATGTCGCGCTGCTTCGTGAACCAGCCCGGGTTCGCCGCCATGCGCTTTCTGATCTGGGCGAAGAGGCACTCCTCCTCCTCCGAGGTCGGCGTGGCGATGAGGTCGGTCTCGCCGGCTTCCACCCGCGCCCCCATGAGGATGTAGAGCGTGGCGTCGCCGCCATCGTCGAGGATCAGGTTGGCGCCCTCGGCGAAGTCGAAGATCTTGTCGGCATAGTCCCAGTACTCGGCCAGGGTCTCGCCCTTGATGGCGAAGACCGGGATGCCGGCGGCGGCGATGGCCGCGGCGGCATGGTCCTGGGTGGAGAAGATGTTGCACGAGGCCCAGCGCACTTCGGCGCCCAGTGCCACCAGCGTCTCGATCAGCACGGCGGTCTGGATGGTCATGTGCAGCGAGCCGGCGATCCGCGCGCCCTTGAGCGGCTTCGTGGTGCCGAACTCCTCGCGCAGCGCCATCAGCCCCGGCATCTCCGTCTCGGCGATGTCGAGTTCCTTGCGGCCGTAATCGGCCAATCCGATATCCTTGACAATGTAATCCGTGGACATGAAAGGCTCCTCCGAGACAATTGGAATCCTAAGGCCTGTTACCACCTTCCCCCGGGGCCGACAATGTCGGGCGTGGGTCGTGACGCGAAGTGAATGCTTACAACACGGGAGAACCCGTTTTGCCCCGCAAGACCCGCGCCTGGCAGCGCATGCTTTCCGGACGCCGGCTCGACCTGCTCGACCCGTCCCCCTTCGACATCGAGATCGAGGACATCGCCCACGGGCTCGCCTTCGTGGCGCGCTGGAACGGCCAGACCATGGGCGCCTGGCCCTACTCGGTGGCCGAGCATTCGCTGCTGGTGGAGGAGTTCTTCTGCCTCATCGCCCCGGAGGCCCCGGTGCAATGGCGCCTCGCCGCCCTGCTGCATGACGCGCCGGAATACGTGGTGGGCGACATGATCTCGCCGGTCAAGCACACGATCGGCGCAGATTACCGCGAGCTGGAGGACCGGCTGATGCAGGCCGTCCACCTGCGCTTCGGCCTGCCGGCGGTGCTGCCCGCCCGGGTGAAGGCGCAGATCAAGAAGGCCGACCGGCTGTCCGCCTGGCTCGAGGCGGTGCAGATCGCGGGCTTTTCGGAGGGCGAGGCCAGCCGCTTCTTCGGCCGGCCGGACGCGGGCCTGATCGCCTCCGTCACGCTCGACCCCCAGCCCCCCGCGGTGGTGCGCGGCGGCTACCTCGAGCGCTTCCGCACCCTGATGGGCGAGATGGGCCCCGCCTGAGGCGCCCCGCCCCGCGGGGCGGCGAGGCAGCAGGAACGGCCCGGAACGGGCCTCCGCATCGCAACGAAGGCGGCACGCGCGATTGCAGCGCCGACGGAGGGGCCGGGAGCAGCCCCGGCCGGCCGATGCCTCAGGTGTTGAAGAGGAAGTGCAGCACGTCCCCGTCCTTGACCATGTAGGACTTGCCCTCGGCGCGCAGCTTGCCCGCGTCGCGCGCTCCGGCCTCGCCCTTGCAGGCCACGTAGTCGTCGTAGCCGATGGTCTCGGCGCGGATGAAGCCGCGCTCGAAATCGCCGTGGATCACGCCCGCCGCCTGCGGCGCGTGGGTGCCGGCCGGGATGGTCCAGGCGCGGGCCTCCTTCGGCCCCACGGTGAAGTAGGTCTGCAGGCCCAGCAGCCCGTAGCCGGCGCGGATCATCCGGTCGAGCCCGGGCTCGGCGAGGCCCATTTCCTCGAGGAACATGTCGCGGTCCTCGTCGGCGAGCTGGGAGATCTCCTCCTCGATCGCCGCCGAGATCACCACCGAGGCAGCGCCCTGCTCGGCCGCCATCTGCGCCACGCGCTCGGAATGGGCGTTGCCGGTGGCCGCCGAGGCCTCGTCGACGTTGCAGACATAGAGCACCGGCTTCGCGGTGATGAGCTGCAGCAGGCTCCAGGCACGGGCGTCGTCCTCGGCCACGGACACGGTGCGGGCCGGCCTGCCGTCCTCCAACGCCGCCTGGGCATCCTTGAGCAGGCGCTCCTGGTCGGCGGCCTCGCGGTCGCCGCCGCGCACCTTGCGCTGCAGGTTCTGCAGGCGTTTCTCGATGCTCTCGAGGTCGGCGAGCATCAGCTCGGTCTCGATCACCTCGGCGTCGGAGATCGGGTCCACCCGGCCCTCGACATGGGTGACATCGTCATCCTCGAAACAGCGCAGCACATGGGCGATGGCGTCGGTCTCGCGGATGTTGGCGAGGAACTGGTTGCCGAGCCCCTCGCCCTTCGAGGCCCCCTTCACCAGGCCCGCGATGTCCACGAAGGTGAGGCGGGTGGGGATGATCTGCTTCGAGCCGGCGATTTCGGCCAGCGTGTCGAGCCGCGCATCGGGCACGGCCACCTCGCCCACGTTGGGCTCGATGGTGCAGAAGGGAAAGTTCGCCGCCTGCGCCGCGGCCGTGCGCGTGAGGGCGTTGAAGAGCGTCGACTTGCCCACGTTCGGCAGCCCGACGATACCGCATTTGAAGCCCATGAGGATCTCCGGATCTGTTGCCGGGCGCCCGGGCCCGTTTCCCGGGCGGTTCTAGGGTTTTTCCGCCCGAAGGTGAAGGGCAAAGCTGCCGCGCCCTCCGGGCGTCGCCCGGCGCGCGCCGGCCAGCGTTCCGGCAGGGCCCGGGCCGGGCTGCGGAGGTGCGCAGTCCGATTTGCCGGTCCCCGCACGGCGGCTGCGGAAACCCGCATGGAGACGTTGCGTCAACCTGCCAGAATTGTTGCAATGCAATAGGGAATACGCAGATGCAAAACAGAGAAGGTATTGAATTTCTTCTTGTTTGGTCGAAGACCCTCCAGTAGTTTTTCCGCGAGGTGCACAGATCGTTTGTGCGCCAGACCGCGAAAACGGCCCGTTCAGAAGAGCCGCGCATCGGGAGGACCATGTATGAAACTTTCTCTTCTGCTCGCAGGTGTGGCTGCGGCCGCCATTTCCGCCACCGCCGCCTCGGCCCAGGAATACACCCTGCGCATCCAGACCCATTACGCGCCGGAGACGGTGTCGGGGAAGCTCGCCGCCCAGTTCGTCGATGACGTGCAGGTGATGTCGGGCGGGCGTCTTGCCATCGAGATGTTCTACTCCTCCTCCGTCGTGAAGACGGTGGAGACCTTCGACGCCGCCGCCTCGGGCATCCTCGACGGCGACATGACCGGCGGCGCCTACCAGACCGGCAAGAACGCCGGCTTCCAGTTCGTCGGCGACATCATGGGCGGCTACGACACGCCCTGGCAGCAGTACGCCTGGCTGTACGACGGCGGCGGCATGGAGCAGGCGCAGGCGCTCTACGAAGAATTCAACATGCACCTGGTGGGCTGGTGGATCTACGGGCAGGAATCGCTCGCCTCCAACAACCCGCTCACCGGCGTGGCCGACCTGAAGGACTGGAAGTTCCGCTCGCCCCCGGGCCTCGAGACCGAGATCTTCGCCTCGCTCGGCTCCAAGCCGGTGGTGATGGACTTCACCGAGATCTTCACCGCGCTCGAGACCAAGATCATCGACGGCGCCGATGCCTCGGGCTTGGCGAACAACGTGGGCCTCGGCCTCTACGACATCGCCACGCATGCCACCTACCCCGGCTTCCACTCCATGCCCTCGGACCATCTCGCGATCCGCAAGGACAAGTGGGACAGCCTGCCGCCGGACATCCAGCGCATCATCGAGGTGGCGATGCAGAAGCTCGGCTTCCAGACCTCGCTGAAGTTCGAGGTGGCCAACAACGAGGCCGCCGCGAAGCTCAAGGAACAGGGCGTGACCCTGCACAACTGGAGCCAGGAAGACCGCATGGCCTTCCGCACGGCCGCGCAGGAAGCCTGGAAGGGCTGGGCCGAGAAGTCCCCGGAAGCCAAGGCGCTTGTCGAAAGCCACACGGCCTTCCTCGAGAAGCTGGGCCTGATCCAGTAACGCACGCTTCCGCGAGCCCGAGAAACCTGCCGGCGGGTGCCCATACGGGTGCCCGCCCGCTGTTCTGATGCCCCGGAGACAGGAGGAATTCGCAGTGGTCGAACATGAAAAGACCAGTGTCATGGACTGGATCAGCGTCGCCGTCGGGCGGGTGACCATGCTGCTCATCGCCGCGATGGTGCTGGTCATGGCCTACGAGATCATGATGCGCTACGTCTTCGAATCCGCCACGATCTGGGCCACCGAGCTGTCGCTGTGGATGGCGGGCTTCGTGTTCCTGTTCTCCGGGCTCTATGCCATGCAGCAGCGCGCGCACATCCGCATCTTCGTGCTCTACGACCTGATGCCGCGCTCGCTGCAGCGTGTCTGCGACCTGATCTCCACCGCGCTCATCGTCGCCTTCGCGGTGGCCATCGTCTGGGGCGGCTACAACGAGGCGCGCGACAAGCTCCTGCGCTGGGAGACCTTCGGCACCGCCTTCGACCCGCCGATCCCGGCCACGCTGAAGCCGCTGGTGCTGCTCATCATCTGCCTTGTCGCCGTGCAGGCGGTGACCAACCTCATCTGCGACTGGTCGAAGGACAAGGAATTCCACAACCCCGCAGACGACCTGGAAGACTGAGGCACCCGACAATGGATACAGGTACAATCTCCCTCATCCTGCTGCTGGCGCTGCTCGCGACGCTGGCCATCGGGATGCCGCTCGGTTTCGCCTCCGCCTTCCTCGCCGTCGGCGTGATGGTGATGAAATTCGGGCCCGACCTGCTGTTCGGCAATTTCGGCACCGGGCCGCTCAACATCCTCGCCCAGCGGGTCTACGGCCTGCTGACCGACTACGTGCTGATCTCGATCCCGCTGTTCATCTTCATGGCGAACCTGCTGGAACGCTCCGGCATCGCCACGTCGATGTACTCCTCGCTCAACGTCTGGCTCTCGGGCACGCGCGGCGGCATCGCCATCGTCACATCCATCATGGCGGTGATCATGGCGGCGATGTCGGGCATCATCGGCGGCGAGGTGGTGCTGCTGGGCCTGATCGCGCTGCCGCAGATGCTGCGGCTGGGCTACAACCAGAACCTCGCGGTCGGCACGATCTGCGCCTCGGGCTCGCTCGGCACGATGATCCCGCCCTCGATCGTGCTCATCATGTACGGGCTGATCACCGAGACCTCGATCCGCTCGCTGTTCACCGCCTCCTTCCTGCCCGGCTTCATGCTGGCCTCGTTCTTCATCATCTACATCATCATCCGCACCCAGCTGCGCCCGCAGGACGCGCCCCTGCCCGAGCCGGTGCCGGGCGAGCCGGTGGGCCGCGAGAAGGGCCTGCTGTTCCTGAGCTTCCTGATGCTGCTGGTGGCGGGCTTTGCCATCGCGCTGTTCCTGCGCGCGCTGTTCCTCACCGTCAGCGGCCAGAACGTGCCCCAGGAGGGGGTGGACCCGATCGTGCTCGGCATGGCGGGCGACCTGCTGCCGCTGGGCATCGTCACAGCGGTGGCGCTCGGCATCATCGCCTTCCTCGGGCTCGGCCGGCTCTCCAAGGGCTGGAGCATGGGCAAGGGCCTCGTGGCGCCGATCATCGTCATCGGCGTGGTGCTGGGCTCGATCTACGGCGGCATCACCGGCATCACCGAGGCGGCGGCCATGGGCGCCGTGGCGGTGTTCGTCATCGCGGTGGTGCGCGGCGAGGCCTCGGTGGGCCTCGTGTGGGACAGCCTGCTGCGCACGGTGAAGGCCACCGGCACCATCGTGTGGGTGACCATCGGCGCCACGGCGCTGGCCGGGGCCTACACGCTCGCCGGCGGCCCCACCTACGTGGCCAACCTCATCACCGGCGCCGAGATGCCGACCATGTCGATCATCCTGGTGATGATGGTGATCTTCCTGTTCATGGGCGCCTTCATGGACTGGGTGGGCATCGTGCTGCTGGTCATGCCGGTGTTCCTGCCCATCGTGCTGAAGCTGCCGGTGGAGGAGATCGGGGTGTTCGGCACGCTCTCGGCCTCCAACGTGGCCGTCTGGTTCGGCGTGGTGTTCTGCATGAACATGCAGGTGAGCTTCCTCTCGCCGCCCTTCGGGCCCGCGGCCTTCTACCTCAAGTCGGTGGCGCCGCCGGAAATCTCGCTCACCGACATTTTCAAGGGGTTCCTGCCGTTCATCGGCCTGCAGATCCTCGCGCTCGCGGTTCTGCTGGTCTGGCCGGGAATCATCGAAATCTTCCTCTGAGAGGGCTTGAGAAATGGCTGACTGGGTCAGACTCGATCCGCAGGACAACGTGGTGACGGCGGTGAAGCCGCTCGCCGCGGGGGTGGCACTGGAGAACGGGGCCGAGACCATCGGCCTCGTGCCCCGGGGCCACAAGATCGCCACCCGCGCCATCGCGAAGGGCGAGGCGGTGCGCAAGTACGCGCAGGTGATCGGCTATGCCTCCGAGGACATCGCGCCGGGCGCGCATGTCCACAGCCACAACCTCGAGTTCCGCAATGTCGACGTGGAATACGAGTTCGGCACCGACCTGCGCCCGGTCACTCCGGCGGCCACGCCCGACACGTTCATGGGCTACCGCCGCGCGAGCGGCCGGGTGGGCACGCGCAACTACATCGCCGTGGTCACCTCGGTGAACTGCTCGGCCACCGCGGCGAAGCGCATCGCCGCGCATTTCACCCCCGAGAAGCTCAAGGACTATCCCAACGTGGATGGCGTCGTGGCCTTCGTGCACGGCACCGGCTGCGGCATGGCCGGCGACGGCGACGGGTTCGAGGCGCTCAACCGGGTGATGTGGGGCTATGCCCGCCACCCCAACCATGCCGCGGTGCTGATGGTGGGGCTGGGCTGCGAGGTGAACCAGATCGACTGGCTCCTGTCGCTCTACGGGCTCGAGCAGGGCCCGACCTTCCAGACCATGAACATCCAGGACGTGGCGGGCCTGCGCCGCACCATCGAGGCGGGCATCGAGAAGATCGAGAAGATGCTGCCCGTCGCCAACCAGTTCACGCGCGAGCCCTGCCCGGCCTCCGAGCTGATGGTCGCCCTGCAATGCGGCGGCTCCGACGCGTGGTCGGGCATCACGGCGAACCCCGCCCTGGGCTATGCCTGCGACCTGCTCGCCGCCCAGGGCGCCACCGGCGTGCTGGCCGAGACGCCGGAGATCTACGGCGCCGAGCACCTGCTCACCCGCCGCGCCGCCTCGCCCGAGATCGGGCAGAAGCTCATCGGCCTCATCAAGTGGTGGGAGGACTACACCGCCCGCAACAAGGGCTCGATGGACAACAACCCCTCGCCGGGCAACAAGAAGGGCGGGCTGACCACCATCCTCGAGAAATCCCTCGGCGCGGCGGCCAAGGGCGGCACCTCGCCGCTCAACGGTGTCTACAAGTACGGCGAGCCGGTGACCGCGAAGGGCTTCACCTTCATGGACAGTCCGGGCTACGATCCCGCATCCGTCACCGGGCAGATCGCCTCGGGCTGCAACCTGGTGGCCTTCACCACCGGGCGCGGCTCGGCCTTCGGGGCCAAGCCCTCGCCCTCCATCAAGATCGCGACGAACACCGAGATGTACACCCGCATGGTCGAGGACATGGACGTGAACGCCGGGGCCATCCTCACCGAGGGCCGCACGGTGGAGGAGGTGGGTCGCGAGATCTACGAGCTGCTGCTGCGCGTCGCCTCGGGCGAGATGTCGAAATCCGAGGCCCAGGGCCTGGGCGACAACGAGTTCGTGCCCTGGCTGATCGGCGCGGTGATGTGAGCGTGGCAGCCCGGCCGGCCATATTGCTGATCGGCCAGGGGGCCGGCCTGCGCCAGTGCGCGGGCCTGCTCGCCCGGCACGACCGGCTGAGGCTGGCGGGGCTGGTGGCCACGGGGGGTGCGGCCGCGGTGCGCGGCTTCGCCCGCCAGGCCGATGCCGCCGTGATCGGCGATTGCGCCGACCGGCCGGCGGTGATCGCGGCCGCCGCGGCGCGGGGCTGGCCGGTGCTGCTCACCGGGCCGCTGCCCGCCTCGCTCGAGGAATTCGACACCGAGGTGGCCGCCGCGGCCGACACCCCGGTGCTGGTGGGGCTGGAGCGCCGCCACCATGCCGCGGTGGGCGCCGCGCGCAGCCTGATCGCCTCCGGCGCGGTGGGCACGCTCACCGCCATCCAGGCGCAATGGGCCCTGCGCCAGCCGCGCAGCCTCTACACCGACGAGCGCCGCCTCGCCGCCCGCGGCGGCCCGGCCTTCGCGGCCCTGGTGGAGGAGATCGACCTCCTGCGCCACCTCGGCGGCGAGATCGCCGGCATGGCCGCCCTCTCCTCCGCCCATGCCCGCCGCGGGCCGGTTGAGGACGCATTCGCGCTCTGCGGCCGCTTCGCCTCCGGCGGGCTGTTCACCCTGCTCGCCACCGATGCCGCCCTCACCCCCTGGGGCTGGGAAGCGGCGGCGGGCGAAGCCCCCGGCGTCGCCCCCACCGGGCTCGACTGCTGGCAGATCTCCGGCACCGAGGGCGCCATCGGCTTCCCCTCGCTCAGGCTCTGGCGCTTCGAGGGCGACGGGCAGGCCGACTGCTCGCGCGCGCTCTCGGCCATCGACCTCGGCGCGCGGGGCGAGCCGCCGGCGGCCCGCCAGCTCGCGCATTTCGCCGACATGGTGGAGGCGGGCGCCGCCCCCGCCGTCCCCTTCGCGCAGGCCCGCGCCAGCCTCGCCGCGGCGCTGGAGGCCCGCGCCGCCGCCGCGGCGGCGCTGCGCGACCCCGCCGCGCCCGGCGACGACGACACGAACGACGGCGACCGCGGCCCCGGCAGCGCGCCGAGACGGGTTCCGACATGATGCAATCCTGGCAGCTCTGGGCCTTCGGCGCCGCGGGCTTCGCCGCCCTCACCGCCATCCTCGCCAAGATCGGGGTGGAGGGGATCGACAGCGATCTCGCCACCTTCATCCGCACCATCGTGGTGGTGGTGGCCCTCGGCGCGCTGCTGGCCGCCACCGGCAAGCTCTCGCTGCCCGACCCGCTGCCGGGGCGCACCCTGCTGTGGCTCGCGGCCTCGGGGCTTGCCACCGGCGCCTCCTGGCTGTGCTATTTCCGGGCGCTGAAACTGGGCGAAGCCTCGCGCGTGGCGCCGGTGGACAAGCTCAGCGTCGTCTTCGTCGCCGTGTTCGCGGCGCTGTTCCTGGGCGAGCGGCTGTCGGCCTCCGGCTGGCTCGGCATCGCCCTCATCACCGCCGGCGCGCTGCTGCTGCTGCGCCGCTGACACCCCACTTCCCCGAAAGGACCCCGACATGAGCAAGCCCGCCATCGGATTCATCGGCCTCGGCCTCATGGGATCGGCCATGGTCGAGCGGCTGCAGGGCCTCGGCTACCCGATGACCGTCACCGCCAACCGCTCGCGCCCCAACATCGACGCCGCCGTGGCGCGCGGCGCCACCGAGGTGGGCACGGCGCGCGAGGTCGCCGCCGCCTCCGAGATCGTGATGCTGTGCATGGACACCTCCGCCTCGGTCGAGGCGCGGATGCGCGGCGAGGACGGGGTGATCGCCGGGCTGAAGCCGGGCGCGCTGGTGATCGACTTCGGCACCTCCCTGCCCGGCTCCACCAAGGCGCTCGGCGCGGAAGTGGCCGCCGCGGGCGCCGCCTACATGGACGCGCCGCTGGGCCGCACCCCCACCCATGCGCTCGAGGGCGCGCTCAACATCATGGCCGCCGGCGCCCAGGAAGACTATGCCCGCGCCCAGCCGGTGTTCGCCGACCTCGGCGAGAACGTGTTCCACGTCGGCCCGCTCGGCGCCGGGCACACGCTCAAGCTCATCAACAACTTCTACGCCATGACCACCGCCTGCGCGATGTCCGAGGCCTTCGCCATGGCCGATGTCGCCGGCCTGCCGCGCGACAAGCTCTACGGCGTGATGGCGGCCGGGCCCAACGGCTCGGGCATGATGGATTTCATCAAGGCCTACGGCGTGGACGGCGACGCGACCAAGCTGCAGTTCTCCGTGTCCAACGCCCGCAAGGACGTGGGCTACTACGCCACCATGGCCGATGATTTCGGCGTGCCCTCGATCATGTCGCAAGCGGCAAAGACCGCCCTCGGCCTCGCCAAGGCCGACGGCGCGGGCGAGCGCATGGTGCCCGAGATGGTCGACTGGTTCGCCTCCAAGCTGGGAGGCCGGGCGTGAAGGTACTGGTAACCGGCGGCGGCGGCTTCATCGGGCAGAAACTCGCCCGCGCCATCGCCGCGGAAGGCATCGTGGCCGGGCAGGCGGTGAGCGGGCTCACCCTCGTCGACATCGCCGCCCCCGCGGCACCGGAGGCGGGCTTCCCGGTCATCACCCGGGCCTGCGACATCGCCGACCCCGGCGCGGTGAACAAGGTGTTCGAGGAGCGGTTCGACGTGGTCTTCCACCTCGCCGCCGTGGTCTCGGGTGCTGCGGAGAAGGATTTCGACCTCGGCATGCGGGTGAACCTCTTCGGCACGCTCACGCTCATGGAGGCGGCGCGGGCGCAGGGCAACTGCCCGGTGTTCGTCTACGCCTCCTCCTGTGCCGCGCATGGCGGCGAGGCGCCCGAGACCGTGCGCGACGACACGCCGGCCAACCCGCAGACCTCCTACGGCGCGCAGAAGGTGGCCTGCGAATACCTGCTCACAGACTACTCGCGCCGCGGCTTCCTCGACGGCCGGGCGCTGCGCCTGCCCACGGTCACCATCCGCCCGGGCCGGCCCAACGCCGCCGCTTCCTCCTTCATGTCCTCGATCTTCCGCGAGCCGCTGCAGGGCGAGGCGGCGAACTGCCCGGTGGGCGAGGATTTCGTCATCTGGCACAGCGCGCCGCGCACCGTGGTGGGCAACATCCTGCATGCCGCCGCCCTGCCGGCCGAGGCCTGGGGCACCAACCGCGCGCTCAACCTCAACGGCCGCTCCGACACGGTGGGCGAGATGATCGCCGCGATGACCCGCGTCGCCGGGCCCGAGGCCGCCGCCCGCATCACCTGGAACCGCGAGCCCGAAATCGAGGGCATCCTCGAGGGCTGGCGCGCGAAGGTCGACAGCGCCCGCGGCCGCGCGCTCGGCTTCGCCACCGACGAGAGCTTCGAGGATTCGGTGCGCTGGTTCATCGAGGACGATATCTCCCGCGCCTGAACTCGCCTTTCGCGGGAACCCGCACTGGCAATCCCCGGGCGGATGCTACATCCTTGTGGCATCCGCCCCTCCGAAGGACCTCCCGATGAGTGACCTCAGACCGCAGGAAAACCGCCCCGTGGCGGCGATCCTGCTCATGCTTGCCACGTTCCTGTGTTTCGCCAGCCTCGACACCACCGCGAAATGGCTGGTCACGCACGGGTTTCCGGCGTTCCAGGTCGCCTTCGTGCGCTACCTCGTGCATTTCCTCGTGGTGCTGGCGATCTTCGCGCCCACGCAGGGCCTCACCTCGCTGGTGCATTCGCGCGCGCTCTCCAAGGAGATCCTGCGCGCGGCCTTCCTGCTGGGCTCCACGGTGTTCAACTTCTTCGCGCTGGCCTACCTGCCGATCACGGTCACCACGGCGGTGCAGTTCGCCTCGCCGCTGGCGGTCTGCGCGCTGTCGATCCCGCTCCTGGGCGAGAAGGTGGGGCCGCGGCGCTGGTTTGCCATCGGGCTGGGCTTCGTGGGGGTGCTCATCATCACCCAGCCCTGGAGCGCGGAGTTCAACTGGGCGATCCTGCTCTCGCTCGGCTCCATGCTCTGCGCCGCGCTCTACTTCATCATGACCCGGGCGCTGGCGGGGATCGATCACAACATGACCATGCAGTTCTACGCCTCGGGCCTCGCCTCGGCGATGCTGGTGGCGCCGGCGGCCACGGACTGGGTGTGGCCGGAGGATACCAGCTACTGGATCCTGTTCGGCATGCTGGGGCTGATCGGCGGCACCGGTCACTATATCGCGACCACGGCACACCGGCTGGCCCCGGCCTCCACCCTCGCGCCCATCGTCTACGTGCAAATCATCTACGTGACGTTCTACTCCTACGTCATCTTCGACACACCCCCGGACAGGAACACCATCCTGGGCACTCTGGTCATCGTGCTCTCGGGGCTCTATCTGTGGGCACGCGAACGAAAGGTTAAGGGGATCTGATGGCAGAGCTTGGCTTGATCGGGGCGGGTGTGATGGGCGGCGCGCTGGCGCTCAACCTCGCCGAAAAGGGGCACCGGGTGGTGCTGTCGGACCTCGACCTTGCGAAGAGCGAGGCGATCGCGGCGAAGGCCGTGGCCGAGGGGCTTCCCGGCCGCATAGAGCCGGTGGCGAACCCGCGCGCCATGGTGCGCGCGCTGGCCCGGCCCCGGGCGGTGATGATCCTCGCCCCGGCGGGCGACCCCACGGAGAGCGTGATCGCCGACGCGGTGCAGTATCTCGAGCGCGGCGACGCCATCGCCGACCTCGGCAACGCCGATTTCCATGACACCCGCCGCCGCGCCGGCAAGATCGGCGACCTCGGCATCGGCTATCTCGGCATCGGCGTGTCGGGCGGCGCGGAGGGCGCGCGGCACGGGCCGGCGATGATGGCCGGCGGCTCGGCCGAGGCCTGGGAGCTGCTGGCCCCGGCGCTGCAGAGCATCGCGGCGCGCTTCGAGGGCGAGCCCTGCTGCACCTTCCACGGTGCCGACGGCGCCGGGCATTTCATCAAGACCGTGCACAACGGCATCGAGTATGCCGACATGGAAGCCATCGCCGAGACCTACGGGCTGATGCGCGACGGGCTGGGCATGGAGGCCGCCGCCATCGGCGCGCAGTTCACCGCCTGGAACGACGGCCCGCTCGCCTCCTACCTGGTGGAGATCACCGGCAAGGTGGCCGGCACCACCGATGCCGCCAGCGGCACGCCCCTGCTCGACGAGATCGACGACCGCGCCGGCCAGAAGGGCACCGGGCGCTGGTCGGTGATCGAGGCGCTGCACCTCGGCGCCCCGGCCTCCACCCTCGCCGCCGCGGTGGAAGCGCGCAACGGCTCGGCCCGCAAGGACGAGCGCCTGGCCTTCGAGGCACAGTACGGCGCCGCGCCCCAGCCGGTGACCGGTGTCACCCCGGAGGACCTCGAGGCGGCGCTGCTCGCCACGCGCCTCGTGGGGCTGGCGCAGGGCTTCGCCATCCTCTCCGCCGCCTCGCGCACCTATGGCTGGGGGCTCGAGCCCGCCGCCATCGCGCGCAACTGGCGCGCCGGCTGCATCATCCGCTCCGCGCTGCTGGGCGAGATCGCCGAGGCGCAGGACGGCGCGCCGGAGGCGCCGCTGCTGGCCGCCCCGGCACTCGCCGCGAAGCTCACCGGGGCCCTGCCCGGCCTGCGCCGGGTGCTGGCCGCGGCCCTTGCCGCCGGCCACCCGGTGCCGGCCATGGCCGCCGCCCTCATCCACGTGGACGCGATGCGCACCGGGCGCGGCACCGCCAACATGCTGCAGGGCCTGCGCGACTATTTCGGCAGCCACGGGTTCGAGCGCATCGGCGCGCCGGGCAAGGTGGCCCACGGGCCCTGGGCCGACGCCGGCTGACCCCGCCCGGCCGGCCGTTTGTCGCCATACAATTTGCCGCTGGAAATCCCCGCCCGCCCGAATAGGCTGGCGGAGTTCTTCATTCCCCCGGAGCCCTCCATGTCCCTCGCGCACGGCCGCCATTTCCTGTCCATTCCCGGTCCCTCCGTCATGCCCGACCGGGTGCTCAACGCCATGCACCAGGCCGCGCCGAACATCTACGAGGGCGACATCATCACCCTCACCGCCGAGGTGTTCGACAACCTCGCGAAGATCGGCCGGACGACCGAGGCCAAGCCGCTGATCTACATGGCAAACGGCCACGGCGCCTGGGAGGCCTCGCTCACCAACACCTTCTCGCGCGGCGACACGGCGCTGGTGCTGTTCACCGGCCGCTTCGCCCGCGGCTGGGCCGAGCAGGCCGAGCGCCTGGGCATCAACGTGCAGTCGATCGACTTCGGCCCCCGCAGCCCGGTGGACCCCCAGCAGGTGGAGGACGCCCTGCGCGCCGACACCGCGGGCAAGATCCGCGCCGTGATGATGGTGCAGACCGACACCGCCACCTCGGTGCTCAACGACGTGCCGGCGGTGCGCGCCGCCATCGACGCCGCCGGGCATTCCGCGCTGCTGATGGTCGATTGCATCGCCTCCTTCGCCTGCGACGCCTTCGAGATGGACGCCTGGGGGGTCGACGTGATGGTGACCGGCTCGCAGAAGGGGCTGATGACCCCGCCGGGCCTGGGCATGAACTACGTGGGCCCCAGGGCGCTCGAGTCGCGTGAGCGCGCGGACCTCGCCACCCCCTACTGGGACTGGAAGCCGCGCTGCAACCCGCAGGTCTACTACCAGCAGTTCTGCGGCACCGCGCCCACGCACCACCTCTTCGGCCTGCATGCCGCCACCTCGATGATCCTCGAGGAGGGCATCGAGAATGTCTGGGCCCGGCATGTCACCCTGTCGAAGGCCGTGCATGCCGCGGTGGAGGCCTGGGGCCAGGGCGGGCCGCTGGAGTGCAACATCGCCGAGCCCGCGCACCGCTCGCGCGCCGTCACCTCGATCCGCACCGGCTCGATCGACGCCAACGCCCTGCGCCGCTACTGCGAGGATGAGCTGGGCCTCACCCTCGGGGTCGGCCTGCCGCTGGGCAGCCCGGTGATGGGCGGGCGCGAGGAGGGCGTGTTCCGCATCGGCCACATGGGCCACCTGAGCCCGCCGATGATCCTCGGCACCCTCGCCTCGATCGAGACCGCGCTCACCGCGCTGAACATGCCGCACGGCCAGGGCGCCGTGGCCGCCGCCGCGGCGGTGATCGCGGGGCACTGAGGCCGCCCGCGGCTCAGCCGGCGAAGAGGTTGAGCCGCAGCGCCCTTGCCGCTTCCGTCACGCCCGCGAGGGCGCGCACGCTGTTTCCCGCCGCGTCGAGCGGCGGGGAGAAGCCGGCGATGGCGAGCCGGCCCGGCGCCACGGCGAGGATGCCGCCGCCCACGCCGCTCTTGCCCGGCAGGCCCACAGTGTAGGCGAAATCGCCCGAGGCGGTGTAGAGCCCCTCCATCATCATCTCCGCGAGGATATGCGGCACGTTCGCCGCCGCGATCACCCGCTCGCCGGTGGCGGGGTTCACCCCGCCGTTGGCCAGCGTCGCCCCCATGGCGGCGAGGTTGGCGCAGGTGACGAGGGTGGAGCACTGGCGGGTGTAGATGTCGAGCGCCTCCATCGGGTCGGTCCCGATCACGCCCGCCGAGGCGAGCAGCCAGGCGATGCCGCGGTTGTGCGTGTTGGTGGTCTGCTCGGAGGCGTTCACCTCCTCCGACAGCCGGATCGGCGCGCCGGCCATGCGGGACTGGAAGTCGAGGATGCGCTGCCAGCGCGCCTCCACATCCGCGCCGGGCACGAGGCTGGCGGTGGCGATGGCGCCGGCGTTCACCAGCGGCGAGAGCGGCTTGCCGCCGTGCAGCTCCAGCGCCATCACCGAGTTGAAGGGCAGGCCCGTGGGGTCGGCGCCGATGCGGGTGCGCACCGCCTCCGGCCCGATCTCCTCCATCACCAGCGCGAGGGTGACGACCTTGGAGATCGACTCGATGGCGAAGGCGTAGCCGGTGTCGCCCGCCTGCTCCACCGCGCCATCCGCCGTGGCGACGGCGAGGCCGCAGAGCTCCGGCGGCACCTTGGCGAGATAGGGGATGTAATCGGCGTTGGCGCCGCCCGTGGCGGCGCGGGCCGTCTTCAGCCCGGCCTGCACCGCGCCGGCGATATCGGGCCCGGGGGCTGCCTGCGCGCGCAGGGGCGCCGCCCCTGCCGCCAGCGTTGCCGCCGCAGCGCCGAGCAGGGCGCCGCGCCGTGTCACGTCTCCGGTCTCGTTTTCCATCCCGCGTCTCCCCCGTTGTGCTTCGGGGGATGGTGTCGCCTCGGAGTGCAACCGGCAAGCGAAAGCTGCCCGGCCTGCACGCCGGGCGCGCGGGGCTCAGCCGGCGATGGCCTCGCCCCAGGGCGACATGATCTCGGTGGCGCCGAAGTTCTCCTCGCCGTCGCGCAGCACGCCCGCGGGGCAGGCGAAGGCGAAGGGGAAGGGCGCGCGCCGGGTGGTGACCACGCGGCCCCGCGCCTCCAGGCTCTCGATCACCGAGGCCGGCAGGCTGTCATCCGCGATCACCGTGTCGCCGGAGGCGTCGATGCGCGGCTGGTGAAAGGCCGCGTCCAGCCCCATGCCGAAATCGGTGAGGAAGGAGGCGAGCTGTGCCACCGCCGGCATGATCTTGCGCCCGCCCGAGGCGCCGATGGCAAAGCGCTTGCCGCCGGCCTCGCCCAGCACCGGGCAGACGTTCATCAGGCAGCGCTTGCCGCCGGCGAGCGAGTTCGGCCGGCCCGGCTCGGGGTCGAACCACATGATGCCGTTGTTGAGCAGCAGGCCGGTGGAGGGCGAGACGACGCGGCTGCCGAAGATCGACAGCAGGGTCTGGGTCATCGCCACCATGTTGCCCTCGGCGTCGACGATGGAGAAATGCGTGGTGCAGGCCGGTCCGCGCGGGTCGTCGTTGCCCATGTCGCCGTCATTGGCGAGGCGCTTGGCATAGGCCGCGTCGCAGGCCTCGGCATAGGCGGCATAGGCGGCGGCATCGGGCGCGCGGCCGGGGGTGAAGCCGGTGGAGAGGTTGGAGAACACGTCGGCGATGGTGGGGCCGGCGGTGAGATGCGGGGTGACCCAGAGCATCGCGTCGCGGTAGGGCACGGCGCGGGCCTCCTGCCACACGGCCTGGTAGGCCTGCAGGTCGGCGCGGCGCAGCGAGCCGCCCTTGGCCTCCACGTCGGCGGCAAGTGCTGCGCCGAGGTCGCCGTCGTAGAGCGCGCGGGCGCCCTCGTCGGCGATGGCCTGCAGGCTGGGCGCCATGGAGGACATGTCGATGCGCTTGTCCGAGAGCGCGGTCCAGTTCGCTACCGTGGGCCACTGGCCGTCCTCGAGGAAACGGGCGGCGGCGTCGGGGTCACGCGAGAGGGCGCGGGTGGAGGAGGCGATGAGCAGGGCGAGGTACCAGTCGGCCTCGATGCCCTCCTTCGCCAGTTTCACCGCCGGGGCGATGAGCTCGGCCCAGGGCATGCGGCCGTAGCGGGCATGCGCCTTGCCGATGCCGTCGACCACGCCGGGCACGGCGACGGCGGTGGCGCCGATCACGTTGCGGTCGTCCACCACGGCCTTCCAGGGGAAGAGATCGCCCGAGACCTCCTCGCCGGAGAGCGGGTAGTCGGCCGGGTTCAGCCCCGCGGGCGCGCGCATGCCGTAGTAGAGCGCCTCGGGGCCGGCGCCCATGTGGAGCATCATCGCGCCGCCGCCGGCCGGGCCGCTCATCCAGGGCTCGACCACGCCGATGGCGAAGGACACGGCCACCGCCGCGTCCACCGCATTGCCGCCGGCGGCGAGCACTTCGGCCCCCACTTCGGCAGCCAGCCGGTGCTGGGCGGCAACGATGCCGCGCCCGGAACGGGTGGCGGGCTTGGTGGTGATCTGGGCGCGGGAAAGCTGGGTCATCGGTCTCGGGTCCTGCATCGCGGGGGGCGGCGCCTCGGCCGCGGAAGTGGAAGCGCGGCCCGCAGGTGCCGGTCGCGTGCAGCGACGATGGCAAAACCTTGACGCGATGTCACGCCCCGGTGATCGGAATTTTGCACCGCTCGCTTCGCCAGGCGATACGGGAAGCCTCCGCGGCAGCGCCTGCCGCGGAGAGGCCGGGATCAGCCGGCGGCGGCTGCCGCGTCGGCCGCCGCGGCGGCGGCATTGTCGCGGCGCTTCTCGATCTGGTGCTCGTCCTCCACGAGGCCGATCTTCCAGTAGCCGGAGATGTAGCAATCGCCCATCGGCACGCCGCGGGCGCGCAGCCAGTCGCGCAGGCCCACGATGGTGCCGCTCTCGCCGGCGATGCCCACGCGCACCCGGCCCTCCGGCCAGTCGAGCGCCGCGAGGAAGTCGAGCTGGGCGGCGGAGCGCTCCTCCGGGTGGGGCAGCAGCTTCCAGGTGATGGCCACGCCCTCCGGCGCGTCGAGCGGCTGGATGTCGGCTTCCGAGGTCACCTCGATGATGGCGTGGCCGCGGGCGTCGCGCGGCATCTCCTCCAGCGCCACGCCGATCACCGGCAGGGCGGTCATGTCGGCGGCGAGGAGATACCAGTCGGCGTCCCAGGTGGTGAGCTTCTTGGTGCCCGGGCCGAGCAGGCCGAGCAGCGTACCGGGGCCGGCCTCCTGCGCCCAGCGGTTGGCAGGGCCGGCGTCGCCGTGCACGGCGAAATCGATGTCGAGCTCGCGGCTGTCGGGGCGGAAATCGCGGATGGTGTAGGTGCGGATCACCGGCTTCTCCGGCCCGTTCAGCCGGGCGCGGAAGGTTTCCTCGGTCTCGCCGGGCTCGGGCATCAGGATCTTGCAATGCGCGCCGTTCTGGCCCTCGGGGAAATCGGCGAGATCATCGCCGGTGAGGGTGACGCGGATCATGTGCGGCGTGAGGTACCGGCTGCGCAGCACCGTGAGCACGCGGGGCGGACGCTTCGGACGACGGGGAACGGAAACGGGCATGCTGTCCATGGCAGCTCCTTTCGGGAGAGGGCCCGGCCGGGCCGGGACCCCCCTTGCGAAGCATAACCGACTGAAACTGTCAAGTTCGGGCGGCGCGGGGCTGCGGCCGGCCGTGGGCGGCTTCCAGCGTGGCCAGCAGGTCGGCGAAACGCTCGCCCTGTATGGCGATATGGCTGCGCATCTCCTCGCCGGCGCGGGGGCCGTCGCCCGCGGCGATGGCGCTCACGATCGCGTCATGCTCGGCATGGCTCGCCTCCATCCGGCCCAGCGCGCGCAGCTGCAGCCGGCGGTAGGGGCGCAGGCGGCGGTGCAGCGCGCGGGCCTGTTCGAGCAGGAACCCGTGCCGGGCGGCGAGGCGGATGGCCTCGTGGAAGGTCTCGTTGGAGTAGTAGTAGCGCGCGCCGCCATCCTCGGCCGCCGCGGTGCGGGCAGTGCCGCAATCGGCATGGGCGGCACGGATGGCGGCGAGGTCTTCCGCGGTGGCGCGGCGGGCGGCGAGCCGGGCGCACATCGCCTCCAGCTCGGCCATCACCTCGAACATCTCCATCAGCCGGTGCGGGCCCAGCTCGGCCACGATGGTGCCGCGCCGCGGCCGGTGCTCCACCAGCCCCGAAGCCGCCATCTGGAACAGCGCCTCGCGGATGGGCGTGCGCGACACGCCGAAGCGCTCGGCCAGGGCCTTCTCCTCCAGCCGCTCCCCGGGGCGGAAGACGCCGGTGAGGATCTCCTCCTCCAGCCGGTCGCGCAGGGCTTCGTTTCGGGGCTCGCTGGTGCTCATGCCGCCGCATAGCACGGATTGCGCGCATGCAACAAGCACGCTCGTGTATACACGAGACTTGACAGGGCGTGCAATTTGCCCCGGAATGCGCCGATGCAGAGCCGGGTGAACCGGCCGCATGCGCCGGGCCGCGCGCCCCGCGCCACGCCTGCGCACGCAGACCGAAGAAAATAAGAAAACCGGGGCCACAGCCCCCGGATCATCGGGAGGATGATCATGCCCAATCTCGTGAAGACCGGCGCGCTTGCCGCCGCCCTTGCCGTATTCGCCGCCTCTGCCGGGGCGACGGACCTGCGCCTGAGCCACCAGTGGTCGACCAGCGACATCCGCCACAAGGTGGCGCAGATGGTGGCCGACGAGGTGGCCGCCGCGGACGTGGACCTCTCCATCCGCATCTTCCCCTCGGGCTCGCTGTTCAAGGCGCGCGAGCAGTACACGCCGCTCACCCGCGGGCAGCTCGACATGACGGTGCTGCCGCTGTCCTACGCCGGCGGCCAGCACCAGGAGTACAACCTCACCCTGATGCCCGGGCTGGTGAAGAACCACGACCACGCGGCGAGGCTCATCCACTCGCCCTTCATGGCCGAGCTGGAGAAGATCCTGAACGACGACGACGTGATGACCCTGGTGCCCGGCTACCTCGCCGGCGGCTTCGTGGGCAAGGACAAGTGCATCACCAAGCCGGAGGATGTCTCGGGCCTGCAGATCCGCGCCGCGGGCAAGGCCTTCGAGGAGATGCTCTCGGGGGCGGGCGCCTCCATCGCCTCCATGGCCTCCTCGGAGATCTACAACGCGATGCAGACCGGGGTGCTGCAGGCCACCAACACCTCGTCCTCCTCCTTCGTGAGCTACCGCATCTACGAGCAGGCCGCCTGCTACACCCCGGCGGGCGACGTGGCGCTGTGGTTCATGTACCAGCCGCTGCTGATCAACAAGACCACCTTCGAAGACCTGGACGACGCCCAGAAGGAGGCGCTGCTGCAGGCCTCGGAGAAGGCCGAGGCCTGGTATCTCGAGCAGGCCAAGCTGGAGGACGCCGCCTCCGCGCAGGTGTTCGAGGAGAAGGGCGTGGAGATCGCGAAGATGAGCGAGGAGGATTTCGAGGCCTGGCGCAAGCTCGCGGCCGAGACCTCCTACAAGGTCTTCGTGACCGAGGTGCCCGACGGGCAGAAGCTGCTCGACCTCGCACTGCAGGTGGAATGAGCCCCGGAGCCGGGCCCGCGCGGGCCCGGCTCCCCGCCTTCCCGAGCCCGCCTTTCCGAGCCCGCATTTCCACGCGCCCCTGCCCGCACGCGCCCGTGTTCCGACAAGGATGACCGATGTCCGGCACTGCCCCAGCCACGCCCCTCACTGCCGCGGCCGCCGCGGCCACAGCCCTGCCGCGCCGTGACGCGAGCCACCCGTTCCTGCGCTTCGCCGCCACGCTCTCGCGCGCCTGCGGCGTGCTGGCGGCGCTGATGATCGTCGCCTCCATCCTGGTGACCTGCCAGATGATCCTGGTGCGCTTCGTGCTCAACGGCTCCACCACCTGGCAGACCGAGTTCGTCATCTACATGATGATCGGCGCCACGCTCATCGGCCTGCCCTACGTGCAGCTGCTGCGCGGGCACGTGAACGTCGACCTGCTGCCCATCGCCCTGCCGCGCCGGCTGCGGCTGGGGCTGGCCTTCGTCACGCTCGGGGCTGCCTTCGCGGTGATCGGGCTGCTGATGTTCTACGGCGCCGAGCTGTGGCATGTGGCCTGGGCGCGCAACTGGACCTCGGAGACCGTGTGGCGCGTGCCGCTGTGGATCCCCTATCTCGCGATGCCGCTGGGCTTCGGCCTCTACCTCGTGCAGATCGCGGCCGATCTCTTCGCCGTGGCCTCGGGCCGCGAGACGCCCTTCGGCCTGCCGGAGAAACCGTGATGGACCCGCTCCTGCTCGGCCTCATCGTGGCGCTCGCCACCGTCTTCGTGCTGTTCTCCGGCATCCCGGTGGCGGTGGGGCTGCTCACCGTCTCGGCGCTGTTCCTGCTGGCGTTCGACGGGCTGCGCTCGCTCTCGCTCATGCCCGAGATCCTGTTCGGCAAGCTCAACGACTTCGCCCTGCTCTCGATACCGATGTTCATCATCATGGGGGCGGCCATCTCCTCCACCCGGGCGGGCGCCGACCTCTACGAGGCGCTGGAGCGCTGGCTCACCCGGGTGCCGGGCGGGCTGGTGGTGTCCAACCTGGGCGCCTGCGCGCTCTTCGCCGCCATGTCCGGCTCCTCGCCCGCCACCTGTGCGGCCATCGGCAAGATGGGCATCCCGGAGATGCGCAGGCGCGGCTACCCCGACGGCGTTGCCGCCGGCTCCATCGCCGCGGGCGGCACGCTGGGCATCCTCATCCCGCCCTCGGTGACGATGATCGTCTACGGCATCGCCACGGAAACCTCGATCGGCCGGCTGTTCCTCGCCGGCGTGCTGCCCGGGGTGATGCTGGTGGGGCTGTTCATGGCCTGGTCGATCTTCTCCACCTGGCGTTCGGGCAACATGGCGGTGCTGGGCCAGCGCAGCTACCCCTGGCGCGCGCGGCTCGAGATCCTGCCCCGCGTGCTGCCCTTCCTCGCCATCATCGCCGGCGTGCTCTACGCCATGTACGGCGGCGTCGCCACGCCGTCGGAGACGGCGGCGGTAGGCGCGCTGCTGTGCGTGGTGATCGCGGTGGTGATCTACCGGATGTGGAGCATCGGCGCCATCTGGGTGGTGCTGCGCGACAGCACCCGCGAGAGCGTGATGATCCTGTTCATCATCGGGGCTGCGGGGGTGTTTTCCTACATGCTCTCCTCGCTGTTCATCACCCAGTCCATCGCCGGCTGGATCGCCGAGCTGGAGGCGAACCGCTGGGTGATCATGCTCTGCGTGAACCTGTTCCTGCTGGTGGCCGGCTTCTTCCTGCCCCCCGTGGCGGTGATCCTGATGGCCGCCCCCATCCTGATGCCGATCATCGAGGGCGCGGGCTTCGACCCCTACTGGTTCGCCGTGGTGCTTACCATCAACATGGAGATCGGCTTGATCTCGCCCCCCGTGGGCCTCAACCTCTACGTGATCAACGGAATCGCGCCGGACATTCCGCTGGGCACCATCCTGAAGGGCTCGCTGCCCTTCGTGGCCTGCATGGTGCTGGGCATCGTGATCCTCGCGCTGTTCCCCGGGCTTGCCACCTGGCTGCCGACCCTCGTGATGGGAGCTGCATGATGCGCGCAACCACGATCGTCTCCGATCTCGTCTCCCGCGTGTCCGACCTCGGGCTGGCGCTGATGCCCCAGTCCGGCGGCCGCGCCACGCTGATCGACCGCTGCGACGTGCTGGTGAGCGGCAAGGGCGAGGCGACGAGCCTCGCGCTCGCCCGCGACATCCTCGACCGCTACGCGGCCCTCGAGCCGCAGGCGCGCGGCGGCTTCTTCCTCGCCCTCGCCCAGCGCTTCGGGGTAGACGAGGACCGCATGCTCGAGGCCGCCCAGGCCTGGACGGACGACCCCTCCGACACCACCGCCCGCGCCCTGCACGCCGCCTCCGAGCCCCGTGCGCAGGAGCTGATCCGCCGGCTCAACCGCGCGCCCGGCGGCACGCAGGCGCTCGTCGCCATGCGCGCCGACCTGCTGAAGATCCTGCGCGACCACCCCGAGACCGCGGCCCTCGACAGCGATTTCCGCCACCTGTTCTCCTCCTGGTTCAACCGCGGCTTCCTCACCCTGCGCCACATCGACTGGCACACCCCCGCCGTGGTGCTGGAGAAGATCATCGCCTACGAGGCCGTGCACGAGATCCAGGGCTGGGACGACCTGCGCCGCCGGGTGGGCGCGCCCGACCGCCGGCTCTACGCCTTCTTCCACCCCGCCCTGCCCGACGAGCCGCTGATCTTCGTCGAGGTGGCGCTCACCGCCGAGATCCCCCGCGCCATCGGCCCGATCCTCGAGGGAGCAAACCCGATGGCCGGCAAGGAGGCGCGCACCGCGGTCTTCTACTCCATCTCCAACTGTCAGCCGGGGCTGCGCGGCATCTCCTTCGGCAATTTCCTCATCAAGACCGTGGTGGAGGAGCTGCGCGCCGAGTTTCGCCGGCTGGAGACCTTCGTCACCCTGTCGCCCGTGCCCGGCCTGCGCCGCTGGGCCGGCAGCGAGGCGGCGCAGAAGCTGCTCACCGCCGAGGAACGCGCCGCGCTGGAGGCGGAGACCCCGCCCGCGCCCGAGCTGCTCTCGCGCATCACCGCGAAATACCTCGTGCAGGGCCGCAGCCCGCGCGGCGGCCCGGCCGATCCCGTGGCCCGCTTCCACCTCGGCAACGGCGCGCGGCTGGAGCAGGTGAACCCGGAGGGCGACGCCTCGCCCGGCGGGATGGAGGCGAGCTGGGGCGCCATGGTGAACTACCTCTACGATCTCGACCGCATAGAGCGTAATCACGAGGCCTTCGCCAACGAGGGCACCGTGGCCTTCTCCCCCGCCATCCAGAAACTGATCAAGAGCAAGTAGGACTGCCCGACGATGTATGACGACAACCACCTCGCCACGCGGCTGCGCGCGGCCTCCCTGGGCGAGACCGACCGCCTCTTCGCCATCGCCGGTTTCGGGCACCCGCTGAGCTACGAGGCGCTGTTCGCCGCCGCCGAGCGCATGGCCGCCGCCCTCGCCGACGCCGGGGTGAAGCCGGGAGACCGGGTGGCCGTGCAGGTGGAGAAGTCGCTCGAGACCATCGAGCTCTACATCGGCACGGTGCTGGCGGGGGGCGTCTTCCTGCCGCTCAACACCGCCTACACCGCCGCCGAGCTCGACTATTTCATCTCCGACGCCGAGCCCGCCGTGGTGGTCTGCGACCCCGCGCGGGAGGCGGAGATCACCCCGCTGGCGAAGGGCGCAAAGGTGCTCACCCTCGACGCCCGCGGCCACGGCACCCTGCGCGATGCGGCAGATGCCGCCGAGCCCGGCTTCGCCGCGGTGCCGCGCGGCGCGGAAGACCTCGCCGCCATCCTCTACACCTCCGGCACCACCGGGCGCTCCAAGGGCGCGATGCTCACCCACCGGGCGCTGGCCTCGAACTCCGAGACCCTGCGCGATACCTGGCGCTTCACGGCCGATGACGTGCTCATCCACGCCCTGCCGATCTTCCACACCCACGGGCTGTTCGTGGCCACCAACGTGACGCTCTTCGCCGGCGCCTCGATGATCTTCCTGCCGAAGTTCGACGCCGAGGCGATCGTCGCCGCCCTGCCCAAGGCCACCGCGCTGATGGGCGTGCCGACCTTCTACACCCGCCTGCTCGAGCACCCCGGCCTCACCCGCGAGGCGGTGGCGAACATGCGCCTGTTCATCTCCGGCTCCGCCCCCCTGCTGGCCGACACCCACGAGCGGTGGCGCGCCCGCACCGGCCACGCCATCCTCGAGCGCTACGGCATGACCGAGACCAACATGAACACCTCCAACCCCTACGAGGGCGAGCGCCGCGCCGGCACCGTGGGCTTCCCCCTGCCCGGGGTGGAGCTGAAAATCACCGACCCCGAGAGCGGCGAGACCCTGCCGCAGGGCGAGATCGGCCTCATCGAGGTGCGCGGCCCCAACGTGTTCTCCGGCTACTGGCGCATGCCCGAGAAGACGAAGGAGGAGCTGCGCGACACCGGCTTCTTCATCACCGGCGACCTCGGGGTGATCGACGCCGACGGCTACGTGAGCATCGTCGGCCGCTCGAAGGACCTGATCATCTCCGGCGGCTTCAACGTCTACCCCAAGGAGATCGAGGCGCTGATCGACGACCTGCCCGGCGTGGTGGAAAGCGCCGTCATCGGCCTGCCCCACCCGGATTTCGGCGAGGGCGTGGCGGCCGTGGTGGTGGCCGAGAAGGGGGCCGCGCTCGACGAGGCCGCGGTGCTCGCCGCCCTCGCCCCGCAGCTTGCGCGCTACAAGCAGCCCAAGCGGGTGTTCTTCGTGGACGAGCTGCCGCGCAACACCATGGGCAAGGTGCAGAAGAAGGCCCTGCGCGACGAATTCGCCGAAACCTTCGCCGCCTGAAACCCGGCCCGGAGCCGCAGGAACGCGGCCCGCCACCCCGCGCCCGGCCCGCGCCAGCGGGCTCGTTTCCCGAAGGGGGGCTCGATGCCCCCCGAGGGGAAGGTACCCGCGCGACGGCGGGATCCGCGGCACCGCCGACACCGGCGCAGCCTGCGCGGGGCCGGAGGCGTTCCGCGGGGAGCCTTCCGCACGGGGGGCATCGAGCCCCCCGCGCGAAACGATCCCGCCTGCGCGGGACGGGCGCCGGCCCCGGCCGCGACGCCTCGTGATGACGCAGCGCAGCATGGGCTCTTGATCCGCAGCGCGATTGGCGCTTCTCTGGGGGGACGTCCCTTCCCCCGGCCCCGGAGACCCCTGCATGGATGCGCTGCACATCGTGGTGATCGACACCGACGCGGACCGCGCGGCGATGATCCGCGGCGGGCTGGAGGACGAGGGCGAGTACCGGGTCAGCATCGTCTCCGAGATGCAGGGCCTCGCCGCCCGGCTGGCGCGGCTCGACGCCGACATCGTGCTCATCGGGCTGGAGAACCCCAATCGCGACACGCTGGAGCAACTCACCGCCGCCGCCGGCCCCTCCGAGCGCCCGGTGGCGATGTTCGTCGACCGCTCCGATCGCGGCATGATGCAGGCCGCCATCGCCGCGGGCGTGAGCGCCTACGTGGTCGACGGGTTGCGCCGCGACCGGGTGCGCCCGGTGCTGGAAACCGCCATCGCCCGCTTCCACTCCTTCGCCCGCCTGCAGGCCGAGCTCACCGCCACCAAGGCGGCGCTTGCCGAGCGCAAGACCATCGACCGCGCCAAGGGCATCCTGATGAAGGCCCGCGGCATCGACGAGGAAGCCGCCTACGCCCTGCTGCGCAAGACCGCGATGGACCAGGGCAAGCGCGTGGCCGAGCTGGCCGAGGGGCTCGTCACCGCCGCCGGGCTGCTGTCATGAGCCTCGCGCAGGTGGAATGCGGCTTCGTCGCCCTCACGGACAGCGCGCTGCTCGTCGCCGCCCTCGAGATGGGCTTCGCCGCCGAGGAAGGCGTGGACCTGGTGCTGCGCCGCGAGGCGAGCTGGTCCTCGATCCGCGACAAGGTCTCGCTCGGGGTCTACCCGATGGCGCACATGCTCTCGCCGCTGCCGCTGGCGATGTCGCTCGGCCTCGGCCCGGTGCCGGCGGAGATCCTCGCCCCCTTCGTGCTCGGGCTCGACGGCAACACCCTCACCGCCGCCCGGCCGCTGGCCGCCGAGCTGCGCGACCTCGGCGCGGCCTTCGGCGACGCGGAGGCCACCGCCCACGCCATCGTGCGCCGCTCGCGCCGCGACCGGCTGCGCGTCGGCGTGCCCTACCCGCACTCGATGCACCGCGAGCTGGTGCGCCTGCTGATGGAGCAGGGCGGCGGCGACGCGGACCGCGACTTCGACATGGTGGTCGCCCCGCCCTCGCTGCTGAGCGAGGTGCTGATGGCCGGCGAGGTCGACCTCGTGATGGTGGGCGAGCCCTGGGGCAGCGTGGCGGTGGACCGGGGCGCGGCCGACATGCTGCTCACCGGCGCCGCCATCCGCCGCCGCAGCCGCGAGAAGGTGCTCGGCGTGCGCCGCGACTGGGCGGAGGCGAACCCCCGCACCCTCGAGCGGCTGATGCGCGCCCTCGCCCGGGCCGGGGCCTGGGCCGGCCGGCCCGAATCCCTGCAGGTGCTGGCCGAGGTGCTGGGCCTGCCCACCTACCTCGACTGCCCCTCGCCGCTCATCGAGCAGGCCCTGCGCGGCGCCTTCGTGATCGACGGCCACGGCCATGTCGGCCAGGACCCCGACGCCCTGGTGCTCGACGCCGGCCCCGCCTTCATCCCCGACCCCGCCGAGGCGCTGTGGCTCGCGGACCGGGTGTCGGTGCCCTGGGGCATCGCCGGCAGCGAACTGCGCCGCGCCGCCGCCGCCTGCTTCGCCCCCGAGGCCGCCACGGCCGCGCTGGAGCCCCTCGGCATCCTGCCCGGCTGAGGCCCGACTCACCCTTTTTCAACAAGTTTTCCGCCCGCAGGTGCCAGCGGGCGAATCAGACCTGCGCCCCGCATGCACCGAAAATGCACGCCATATGGGCAAAATATGCCTGTATAATATGCACAAATGGCGAAACGCGCTTTCCCGCCTGATATTTTGGCACGGATTCCGACAAGGCGTTTGACTTGCGCCGCGCCGCAGCGCATAGAGAAGGCGACGGAGGCAAAGGCGCCTTCCTTTCGAATCCCCGCTCCGAAGTCGGAGCAGACTTGAGCAATGCCGCTCGAACTCAGCGACCCCTCACACGGGTCCGCGACAGTTCGAGCGGCATTTTTTTTGTTTCTGGAGATGCCCCATGCGACTGACCCGACTGCTCTGTGGCTCCGCCCTCGCGCTCGTCTCGGCCGTGCCGAGCATGGCCGAGATGCTGGATGTCGAGAAGGACGAACTGAAGTTCGGCTTCATCAAGCTCACCGACATGGCGCCCCTCGCCATTGCCTATGAAAAGGGATTTTTCGAGGACGAGGGCCTGTTCGTCACCCTCGAGCCCCAGGCCAACTGGAAGGTGCTGCTCGACCGCGTGATCGACGGCCAGCTCGACGGCGCGCACATGCTCGCCGGCCAGCCGCTCGCCGCCACCATCGGCTACGGCACCGAGGCGCATATCGTCACCCCCTTCTCGATGGACCTCAACGGCAACGGCATCACCGTGTCGAACGCGGTCTGGGAGGAGATGAAGAAGAACATCGCGCAGGAGGACGGCAAGCCGGTGCACCCGATCTCCGCCGCCGCACTGAAGCCGGTGGTGCAGGGCTACAAGGCCCAGGGCAAGTCCTTCAACATGGGCATGGTCTTCCCGGTCTCGACCCATAATTACGAGCTGCGCTACTGGCTCGCCGCCGGCGGGCTGAACCCGGGGTTCTACACGCCCGACAACACCTCCGGCCAGATCGACGCCGACGTGCTGCTCTCGGTCACCCCGCCGCCGCAGATGCCGTCGACCATGGAGGCCGGCACCATCGACGGCTATTGCGTGGGCGAGCCCTGGAACCAGCAGGCCGTCTTCAAGGGCATCGGCGTGCCGGTGATCACCGATTACGAGATCTGGAAGAACAACCCCGAGAAGGTCTTCGGCCTCACCGATGCCTTCGTGCAGGAGAACCCCAACACCGCCGTCGCCCTCACCAAGGCGCTGATCCGCGCCGCCATGTGGCTCGACGCCGATGACAACGCCAACCGGGCCGAGGCGGTCGAGATCCTGTCGCGCTCCGAATACGTGGGCGCCGACGCCGAGGTGATCGCCGCCTCGATGACCGGCACCTTCGAATACGAGAAGGGCGACGTGCGCGAGGTGCCGGACTTCAACGTGTTCTTCCGCCACAACGCCACCTACCCCTATTACTCCGACGCCATCTGGTATCTCACCCAGATGCGCCGCTGGGGGCAGATCGCGGAGGCGAAACCCGACACCTGGTATGCCGAGACCGCGGCCTCGGTCTACCTGCCGGACATCTACCTGCAGGCGGCCGAATCCCTCATCGACGACGGGCTGGCCGAACGCGATGATTTCCCTTTCGGCACCGATGGTTACAAGCCCGCCACCGCCGAGTTCATCGACGGTGTGGAATATGACGGCCACAGCCCCAACGCCTATCTCGAGCGCTTCGAGATCGGCCTGAAGGGCGAGGAGAAGGTCGGCGGCTGAGCCGCCGGCCCCGGCGGGAGGGGGTTCCCCTCTCCTCCTCCCGCACATCCCCACCGTTCCCCGGACCCCCGAAAGGCAGGACAATGACCGCCATCACTGATCCCACCCACGTCAAGGCGGCCCGCCAGGAGCGGCGCTTTGCCCGCATCACGAAGGCCGACAAGCTGTTCCGGCTCATCGGCCTCGCCTGGATCGCGCCCATGCTGCGCATCGCCGCCGGCGACCAGGCCGGCCCGAACCTGCGCGACATCTGGCGCACGCTGGGCATCCCGCTCGTGGCCATCGTGCTGTTCCTCGCCGCCTGGGCGGTGCTCGCCCCCCGGGTGCAGACCTCGCTCGGCGCGGTGCCCGGCCCGGCCGCGGTCTGGGAGCAGGCGGTTTCGCTGCACGAGGACTACCTGCGCGACAGCGCCAAGGCGGATGATTTCTACGCCCGGCAGGAGGCGCGCAACGCCAAGCTGGTGGCCGCCGGCAAGGAAGACGCGGTGAAGTGGCGCGACTACACCGGCGCCCCCACCTATTACGCCCAGATCTGGACCTCGCTGCAGACCGTGTTCTTCGGCTTCCTCGTGGCCACGGTGGTGGCGGTGCCGGTGGGCATCCTCTGCGGGCTGTCGCCGGTGGTGAGCGCGGGGCTCAACCCGCTGATCCAGATCTTCAAGCCGGTCTCGCCGCTGGCCTGGCTGCCCATCGTCACCATGATCATCTCGGCGGTCTACGCCACGAATGACGGGCTGTTCTCCAAGTCGTTCCTGATCTCGGCGATCACCGTCACGCTCTGCTCGCTCTGGCCGACGCTGATCAACACCGCGCTCGGCGTGGCCTCCATCGACAAGGACCTGGTGAACGTGGGCCGGGTGCTCAACCTCGACACCCGCACCCAGATCACCAAGCTGGTGCTGCCCTCGGCCCTGCCGCTGATCTTCACCGGGCTGCGCCTGTCGCTCGGCGTGGGCTGGATGGTGCTGATCGCCGCCGAGATGCTGGCGCAGAACCCCGGCTTGGGCAAGTTCGTCTGGGACGAGTTCCAGAACGGCTCCTCGCAGTCCCTCGCCCGCATCATGGTGGCGGTGCTCACCATCGGCATCATCGGCTACGCGCTCGACCGGCTGATGTTCGCGCTCCAGTCCATGTTCACCTTCTCGGCCACGCGGTGAGTGTCATGAAACCCATTCTCGAACTGCGCAACGTCTCCAAGGCCTATGGCAACACCCCGGTGCTGCGCGACGTGAACCTCTCCGTCACCGAAGGCGAATTCGTGGCCATCGTGGGCTTCTCCGGCTCCGGCAAGACCACGCTGATGAACATTCTCGCCGGGCTCGAGACGCCCGACACCGGCGAGGCGCTGTTCCGCTCCGCCCCCATCGAGGGGCCGGGGCCGGAGCGCGGGCTGGTGTTCCAGTCCTACTCGCTGATGCCCTGGCTCACGGTGCAGGGCAACGTGGCCCTGGCGGTGGACGCGGTGCACAGGCGCAAGTCCCGCGCCGAGCGGGCGGCGCTGGTGGCGCGCTACATCGGCATGGTCGGCCTCGCCCACGCGGCGGAGCGGCGGCCGGCCGAGCTCTCGGGCGGCATGCGGCAGCGCGTGTCGGTGGCCCGGGCGCTGGCGATGCAGCCGGAGGTGATCCTGCTCGATGAGCCGCTCTCCGCGCTCGACGCGCTCACCCGCGCCAACCTGCAGGACGAGCTGGAGGCGATCAGCCAGGCGGAGAAGAAGACCGTCATCCTGATCACCAACGACGTGGACGAGGCCATCCTGCTCGCCGACCGGATCATCCCGCTCGACCCCGGGCCGGACGCCACCCTGGCCGCCCCCTTCGAGGTGAACCTGCCCCGCCCGCGCGACCGCACGGCGATGAACTCGGACCCCGCGTTCAAGAGCCTGCGCGCGAAGGTGACCCAGTACCTGATGGAAGTGGGCATGACCGCCGCCGCCGGCCACACCCGGGTGCTGCCCGGCATCACCGCGGTGCACCACCTCGCCCCGAAGGCGCTGCGCGAGGCCGCGGCCTCGGCCAGCGACGACAGCCGCTACCTGCAGTTTTCCGACGTCCACAAGATCTACCCCACGCCGAAGGGCCCGCTCACGGTGGTGGAGGGGTTCGACCTCACGCTGGCCAAGGGCGAGTTCGTGTCGATCATCGGCCATTCCGGCTGCGGCAAGTCCACCGCGCTCACCATGGCGGCGGGGCTGAACGGCATCTCGAAGGGCGGCATCATCCTCGACGGCCGCCATGTCGAGGGGGCGAACCCGGAGCGCGCGGTGGTCTTCCAGTCGCCCTCGCTGTTCCCCTGGCTCACCGCGCGCGAGAACGTGGCGATCGGTGTCGACAAGGTCTACCCCAAGGCGAGCCGGCAGGAGCGCCAGGACGTGGTGGAGTATTACCTCGAGCGCGTCGGCCTCGCGGATGCGATGCACAAGCCGGCCTCGGAGCTCTCCAACGGCATGCGCCAGCGGGTCGGCATCGCGCGGGCCTTCGCGCTCTCGCCGAAGCTGCTGCTGCTCGACGAGCCCTTCGGCATGCTCGACAGCCTCACCCGCTGGGAGCTGCAGGAGGTGCTGATGGAGGTGTGGTCGCGCACCCGCGTCACCGCGATCTGCGTCACCCATGACGTCGACGAGGCGGTGCTGCTCTCCGACCGGGTGGTGATGATGACCAACGGGCCGCGGGCGCGCATCGGCAAGATCATGGACGTGGCCCTGCCCCGCCCGCGCACCCGCCGCGCCCTGCTCGAGCACCCGGACTACTACGCCTACCGCGCCGAGGTGCTGCAGTTCCTCGAGGATTACGAGCACGGCCACGCGAAGAAACGCGACGCCGCCTGAGACCGCGGCCCTCCCCCCGGCGGGGAGGGCGAACCCTGAGCCATCCATCCGGAAAGGACCCAGACATGGGACAGAAACTGGTTGTCATCGGCGCGGGCATGGCCTCGGGCCGCGCGCTGGAACATCTCTTCGAAACCGCCCCCGGCGCCTATGACGTCACCCTCTTCGGCGCCGAGCCGCGCGGCAACTACAACCGCATCATGCTCTCCCCCGTGCTCTCGGGCGAGAAGACATACGAGGAGATCGTCACCCATGACGCCGCCTGGTATGCAGAGCACGGTGTCACCACCCGCTTCGGCGAGGCGGTGACCGGCATCGACCGCACCCGCAAGGTGGTGATCACCGCCACCGGCGAGACGCCTTACGACAAGCTGGTGATCGCCACCGGCTCGACCCCGTTCATCATCCCGGTGCCGGGGCACGAGCTGCCGGGCGTGCTCGCCTACCGCGACCTCGACGACGTGGAGGCGATGCTCGCCGCCTCCCGCCTGCCCGGCGCCCGCGCCGTGGTGATCGGCGGCGGGCTGCTGGGGCTGGAAGCCGCGGCGGGGCTGAAGATGCGCGGCATGGAGGTGACCGTCCTCCACATCATGCCGCACCTGATGGAGCGCCAGCTCGACGCCTCCGCCGCCTTCCTGCTCGCCCGCGCGCTGGAGGCCCGCGGCATCGAGGTGCTGTGCGAGGCCCATACCGCCGAGATCCGCGGCCAGGGCCGGGTGGAGGGCGTGCTGCTCAAGGACGGGCGGGTGATCCCGGCCGACATCGTGGTGATGGCCGCCGGCATCCGCCCCTCCTCCGCCCTCGCCCGCGAGGCCGGCCTCGCCTGCAACCGCGGCGTGCTGGTGGACGACGCGATGGTGACCTCCGACGAGAACATCCTCGCGGTGGGCGAATGCGTCGAGCACGAGGGCGTGTGCTACGGGCTCGTCGCCCCGCTCTACGACCAGGCGAAGGTGGTGGCGAAAACCCTCACCGGGCAGGAGGCCGCCTTCACCCCGGTGGAGATCTCCACCAAGCTCAAGGTGACCGGCTGCGACCTGTTCTCCGCCGGCGATTTCGCCGAGGGCCCCGGCCGCGAGGAGATCGTGTTCCGCGACGCGATGCGCGGCGTCTACAAGCGCCTGGTACTGGAGGAGGGGCGCATCCTCGGCGCCGTGATGTACGGCGACACCGCCGACGGCGGCTGGTTCCTGAGCAAGATCAAGGCGCGCGAGGATATCTCCGAGATCCGCGACACGCTGATCTTCGGCCCGAATTTCGCCGGGGGGGCCACGCTGGACCCTATGGCGGCCGTTGCAGCCTTGCCGGATGATGCGGAGATCTGCGGCTGCAACGGCGTGTGCAAGGGGCAGATCATCGCCGCCATCGACGGGGGCGCCAAAAGCCTCGACGCGGTGAAGGCCGTCACCAAGGCCTCCACCTCCTGCGGCTCCTGCGCGGGGCTCACGGAAAAGGTGGTGGCCCTCACCCTGGGCGACGATTTCGTGCTGCCCGCCGCCAGCGGCATGTGCAAATGCACCGACCACAGCCACGACGAGGTGCGCAAGCTCATCCGCGCGCAGGCGCTGAAGTCGATCCCCGAGGTGCAGCAGGCGCTGCAGTGGAAGAGCTCCGGCGGCTGCGCCTCCTGCCGCCCGGCGCTCAACTACTACCTGCTGTGCGAATGGCCCGGCGAATACGAGGACCACGGCAAGAGCCGCTTCATCAACGAGCGCGTGCACGCCAACATCCAGAAGGATGGCACCTACTCGGTGGTGCCGCGCATGTGGGGCGGCATCACCAACGCGGCCGAGCTGCGCGCCATCGCCGACGTGGCGGAGAAATTCGCCATCCCCACGGTGAAGGTCACCGGCGGCCAGCGCATCGACCTCCTGGGCGTGCGCAAGGAAGACCTCCCCGCGGTCTGGGCCGATCTCAACGCCGCCGGCATGGTCTCGGGCCATGCCTACGCGAAGGGGCTGCGCACGGTGAAAACCTGCGTGGGAACAGAGCACTGCCGCTTCGGCACGCAGGACAGCACGGGGCTGGGGATCAAGCTGGAAAAGGCGCTCTGGGGCGCCTGGTCGCCGCACAAGTTCAAGCTCGCGGTCTCCGGCTGCCCGCGCAACTGCGCCGAGGCCACCTGCAAGGATTTCGGCGTGGTCTGCGTGGCCGAGGGCTACCAGCTCCATGTCGGCGGGGCCGCCGGCCTCGACGTGCGCCAGACCGAGCTCCTGTGCACCGTGAAGACCGAAGAGGAGGCGATCGAATACTGCGCCGCCTTCTACCAGCTCTACCGCGAAAACGCCCAGTACCTGCACCGGCCCTACAAGTGGATCGCGAAGGTCGGCCTCGATTGGGTGAAGCAGCAGGTGGTGGAGAACGAGGAGAGCCGCAAGGCGCTGACCGCGCGCTTCTTCCACTCCCAGAAATTCCATCAGAAGGACCCCTGGGCCGAGCGCGTGCGCGGCACCGATTCCCACGAGTTCGCCCCCCTGGCGGACCTGACACAGGTGGCAGCAGAATGAACGATTTCATCGACATCGGCGCGCTCGAGGACATCCCCTCCCAGGGCGCGAGGGTGCTGCGCACCCACGTGGGCTGCGTCGCGGTGTTCCGCACGGCGGAGGACGAGGTCTTCGCCCTCGACGACGCCTGCCCGCACAAGAAGGGCCCGCTCTCCAACGGCATCCAGCACGGGCGCTCGGTCACCTGCCCGCTGCACAACTGGGTGATCGACCTTTCCACCGGCCGCGCCACCGGCGCGGACGAGGGTGGGGTGGCGACCTACCCGGTGCAGGTGCGCGGCGGGCGCATCCTGCTCGATGCGAGCAGCCTCGCCGCGCGGCTCGCGGCGCAGTAACATGTCCCGCGCGGGAGAGACGGCCATGACCCAGGTCTGCACCACATGCCCCTACTGCGGCGTCGGCTGCGGGGTGATCGCCACCCCCACCGGCCCCGACAGCGCCCTGGTGAAGGGCGACCCGGCGCATCCGGCCAACTTCGGCCGGCTGTGCTCCAAGGGGGCGGCCCTGGGCGAAACCCTCTCGCTCGAGGGCCGGCTCCTCACCCCCCGCATCGCCGGGCGCGCCGCCGGCTGGGACGAGGCGCTGGGGCTGGTGGCCCAACGCTTCGCCGCCACCATCGCCGAGCACGGGCCGGATTCGGTGGGTTTCTACGTCTCCGGCCAGCTGCTGACGGAGGATTACTACGTCGCCAACAAGCTGATGAAGGGCTGGATCGGCTCGGCCAACATCGACACCAACTCGCGCCTGTGCATGGCCTCCTCCGTGGCGGGCCACAAGCGCGCCTTCGGCACCGACACCGTGCCCGGCACCTACGAGGACCTCGAGGAGGCCGACCTCGTGGTGCTGGTGGGCTCCAACCTCGCCTGGTGCCACCCGGTGCTGATGCAGCGCCTGCTCGCCGCCCGCGCCGCGCGCGGCACGAAGATCATCACCATCGACCCGCGCCGCACCAACAGCGCCGAGGCGGCCGACCTGCACCTCGCCCTCGCGCCCGGCTCGGACGTGACGCTGTTCAACAGCCTGCTGCGCGAGATCGGCGCCCGTGGCGCGCAGGACGCGGCCTGGCTCGCCGCCCATGTCTCGGGCGCGGAGGAGGCCTTCGCCGCCGCCCGCTACGCGACGCCCGAGGAGACCGCCCGCGCCACCGGCCTCACGGCGGCCGAGATCGCCGCCTTCCACGAGATGTGGATCGGCACGCCGCGCGTCGTCACCGTCTACTCCCAGGGGGTGAACCAGGCGACGGACGGCACCGACAAGGTGAACGCCATCCTCAACTGCCACCTCGCCACGGGCCGCATCGGCAAGCCCGGCGCCTCGCCCTTCTCGGTCACCGGCCAGCCCAACGCGATGGGCGGGCGCGAGGTGGGCGGGCTCGCCAACATGCTCGCCTGCCATCTCGACATCGAGAACGAGCGCCACCGCGCCCTCGTCCGCGGCTTCTGGGACAGCCCGCGCCTGCCCGAGCGCGCCGGGTTGAAGGCGGTCGACCTGTTCGACGCCTGCGCCACGGGGCGCATCAAGGCGCTCTGGGTGATGTGCACAAACCCCGCCGTGTCGATGCCGCGGGCCGACCACGTGGCCGAGGCCATCCGCACCTGCGAGTTCGTCGTGGTCTCCGACATGATGGCCGACACCGACACCACCCGCCTCGCCGACGTGCTGCTGCCCGCCACCGGCTGGGGCGAGAAGGACGGCACGGTGACCAATTCCGAGCGCCGCATCTCGCGCCAGCGCGCCTTCCTGCCCGCCCCGGGCGAGGCGCGGGCCGACTGGCGCATCATCTGCGATGTCGCCGCCCGCATGGGCTTCGGCGCCGGCTTCGACTATTCCGGCCCGGCCGAGATCTTCCGCGAATACGCCGCCCTCTCCGGCCTCGCGGCGCGGGAGGGGAAGGATTTCGACCTCGGCGGCCTCACCGGGCTCTCTGACGCGCGCTACGACGCCCTCGCGCCGCAGCACTGGCCGGTGCCCGCCGCGGGCCCCGCCGGCGGGCGCTTCTTCGCCGAGGGCGGCTTCTTCACCCCGGACGGCCGCGGCCGCATGCTGCCGCTCAGCCCCCGCACCAGCCCCAACGCGGTGAGCGCGGACTACCCGCTGCTGCTCAACACCGGCCGGGTGCGCGACCACTGGCACACCATGACCCGCACGGCGAAATCGGCCCGGCTGAGCCGCCATCTCGCCGAGCCCTTCGTGGAGGTGCACCCGGCCGATGCCGCGGCCGCCGGCCTCGCCCCCGCCGCCCTCGCCCGCATCGAGAGCCCGCATGGCGAGATGGTGGCCCGGGTGCGCATCACCGACCGCACCCCCGCCGGCGTGCTCTTCGCGCCGATGCACTGGACCGGGGAGTGGAGCTCCAAGGGCCGGGTGGATGCCGTGGTGGCCGCCGAGACCGACCCGGTCTCCGGCCAGCCGGAGCTCAAGCGCACCGCGGTGCGCCTGCGCGCCCTCGCCCCGGTGTGGTTCGGCTTCGCCGTCACCCGCCACGCCCCGGCGCCGCGCGGCGGCTACTGGGCCCGGGCGCGCACCGAGAACGGCTGGCGGCTGGAGCTCGCCGGCGAGAGCACCCCGCCGGACTGGGAGGGCTACGCCCGCCGCCTGCTCGGCATCCCGGCAGAGGCGGTCGCGGTCTCCTACCTCGACGCAGGGCTGGGCCAGGCGCGCATCGCCTTCCTCGCGCCCGGCGGCGGCATCGCCGGGGCGTTCTACGCCGCACCCTCCCCGGTCGCGGTGGCGCGGGATTTCGTGAGCGGCGCGCTCGAGGCGGAGGACGGCAGCCCGGGAGACATCCTCGCCGGCCGCCCCGGCGCCGGCCGCACCGACCCCGGGCCCACGGTCTGCGCCTGTTTCAACGTGGGCGTGAACACCATCACCGAGGCGATCCGCGCCCGCGGCCTGCTCACGGTGGAGGCGGTGGGCGAGGCGCTGCAGGCCGGCACCAACTGCGGCTCCTGCAAGCCCGAGCTGCGCGCCCTCATCGCCGCCGCGGGGCGTGACAGGATGGCGGCGGAGTGAGGCGCCTCAGCCCTCCTCGCCGCCCCCGGTGGCGAGGTATTTCACCGGCACGGCGGTGGTGAACTTCATCTCCTCCATCGCGATGGAGGAATTCACCTCGGAAAACTCCAGCCGGGCGATCATCCGCTTGTAGACGAGGTCGTAGCGGGCGATGTCCGGCACCACGATCTTGAGGATGTAGTCGGTCCGCCCGGTGAGACGGTAGGCCTCGACGATCTCCTCGGTCTCCTCCACCAGCGCCTTGAAGGCATCGAGCCACTGCACCTCATGGCGCGGCGCCTTCACGCCGATGAACACGGTCATCGGCAGGTTGGCCTTGGCATGGTCCACCAGCGCCACGCGGCGGCGCAGCACGCCCAGCTCCTCCAGCCGGCGGATGCGGCGCCAGCAGGGGGTCTTGGACAGGCCCACCTCCTCGGCGATCCGCGCCACCGGATAATCCGCATCGCGCTGCAGGATCTCCAGAATTCTCTGGTCCGTCGCATCGAACATAGCCGTTCCCCCAGGATTCCCCTCGGCCCCAGTCTGCCCTCTGCTGCGGCGCAGCGCCATGCCCGGCAGGCAGCCGACGCCCCGCCAACCCGGATCGGAACGCCATGCCACGCCTCAAGGGTATCACGCATCTCCATACTACGATGATCAAGTTTGAGAGAACTGTGTGTTGACTTTCACCCCGAAGGCAGGCCAGAAATATTTCACACGATTTCCCGCAAAACCTGTCCCGCAGATGCCCCGGAGCCGCCCCATGCCCATTGCCCCCGTTCCCGCCTGCCCGGAGGCCCTCGTCACCCGCATCCGCGAAGGCGTGATCGGCGAAGGCGACGCGGTGGAGGGGCCCTTCGGCCCGCGCCGGCTGATCTACGCCGATTACGTGGCCTCCGGCCGCGGGCTCGACTTCATCGAGGAGGCGATGCGCGCCCGCGTCCTCCCGCTCTACGCCAACACCCATACCGAAACCTCCGCCACCGGGCGCGAGACCACCCGCCTGCGCGAGGCCGCCCGCGCCGCGGTGCGCCGCGCGGTGGGCGCCGAGCCGCGCCACGCGGTGATCTTCGCCGGCGCCGGCGCCACGGGCGCGGCCGACAGGCTGGTGCGCGGCCTCGCGCCCGGCCCCGACACCGTGGTGTTCATCGGCCCCTACGAGCACCATTCCAACGACCTGCCCTGGCGCGAATGCGGCGCGCAGACCGAGCGCATCGCCCTCGACGCCGCGGGGCGGATCTGCCTCGACAGCCTGCGCGCCGCCCTCGCCCGCCACGCGGGCGCGGGGCTGAAGATCGGCGCCTTCTCCGCCGCCTCCAACGTCACCGGTGTCACGTCGGACCTGCGCGGCCTCGCGCGGGTGCTGCACGGCGCGGGGGCGGTGTTCGTGTGCGATTTCGCCGCCGGCGGGCCCTACATGCCGATCGACATGGCCGAGAGCGCCCCCGGCGCTGCCGACGGGATCGACGCCATCCTGCTCTCGCCGCACAAGTTCGTCGGCGGGCCCGGCGCCTCGGGCGTGCTGGTGGCGGACCGGGCACTGTTCCGCTCCGCCTGCCCGGGCATCGCCGGCGGCGGCACGGTGAGCTACGTGACCGAGACCAGCCATGTCTTCGTGCGCGACATCGAGCGGCGGGAGGAGGCGGGCACGCCCGACATTCTCGGCAACATCCGCGCCGGCATGGTGCTGGAGCTGAAATCCGCCGTGGGCGCGGGCCGCATCGCGGCGCTGGAGCGCGCGCATGTGGCGCGCCTCACCGCAGCGCTCGACCGCCTGCCGGAGGTGGAGATGCTCGGCCCCCGCGAGGCGGAGCGCTTCGGGGTGTTCGCGCTCAACATCCGCGCCGGCGCGCGGCTGCTGCACCACAATTTCACCGTGGCGCTGCTCAACGATCTCTTCGGCATCCAAGCCCGCGGCGGCTGCTCCTGCGCCGGGCCCTACGGCCACGCGCTGCTCGGCATCGGGCCGGAGCGCGCCCGCGCCCATGCCGCACAGGTGGCGGCGGGCCGCGCGCTGTTCCGCCCCGGCTGGGTGCGGCTGGGGGTGAACTATTTCCAGGCGGAGGAGACGGTGGACGCGCTGGCCGAGGCGCTGCGCTTCATCGCCCGGCGCGGGGCGGCCTTCCTGCCGCGATACACGGTCGATGCCGCGAGCGGCACCTGGCGGGCCAGGGGCGAAGGCCCCGCCGCGCCCGCCTCGCTCAGCGCGCTGTGGGGCGCGGCACCGCCCGCGCTTGCGGCGCCCGATTTCGCGGCCTGCCTCGCGGAGGCGGAGCGGCTGGCGGATGCGCCTGTCACGGCGGCGGAGGCCCCGGCGCTTCCGGCCGAGGCGGAGGCACTGCGCTGGTTCTGGCTGCCCGGCGAGCGGCCGGGGGCCGGGGCGGCCGCGGCCTGAGGCCTCAGGCCTCGACCCGGCGCTTCACCAGCAGCTCGCGGTCGGGCGAAAAGGACCGCGCGATGGGCAGGATGGCCGCGCCAAGCGAGCGGGCGGCAAAGCCGATGCTGCCGGCGCGGATCTCCACCGGGCTGGTGCCGGTGACATCGAGCAGGGCGAAGGCGCGGCGGGTCTCCTCGGTGAGCGCCTCCACGTCCACCGCGTCGAGCATCGCGTCGATCACCACGCCCTCGAAGTCGATCACCGCCACCGAGGCGGCGATGGCATGGGCGATGCCGCGCGCCGCGCGGGCGCGCCAGTCGAGCCAGGCCGGGTGCTCGCGCGCCATGCGCACCTTCTCGCGCATCTCGCCGGCCGAGCCGATGCCGGCGGAGGCGAGCGAGCGGTCGAGCCCCAGCAGCGAGGCCTGGCGGATGAGCTGCTCCGGCCCGCCCGGCCCCGGCACCGGCATCGAGCCGATGGCCCCGGCATTGGCCCGCGTGCCTTCCAGCAACCGCCCCTCCAGCACGATGCCGCCGCCGATGAACGTGCCCACGTAGATGTAGAGCGCCGAGGAAAACTCGAAGGCCCGGCCCAGCATCATCTCGGCGGCGCAGGCGGCGGTGGCGTCGTTCCACAGCTCCGTGGGCAGCTCGAACAGCCGCTTCACCGTGCCGAGGATGTCGACCTCGTCCCAGTCCTGCAGCTCGCGCGGCCCGAGCTCGAGCACGTCGCCCCAGCCCGAGAGCGTTCCGGGGGCCGCCACGCCCACGCCGATGATGCGCTCGCGCCGCTCCGGCGAGACCTCGGCCATCAGCGCGCAGGCCTCCAGCTCGAGCCGGGCCATCACCTCGGCGCAGCGCGGCACGTCGTAGCGCGCCTCGCGCGCGAGGATCACCTCGCCGAGGAAGTCGACCAGCGCGAGCTCGAGGCTGCGCCGCCCGATCTTCACCCCGATCGACAGCGCCCCCTCCGGCGCCAGCGCGATGGGGGTGGAGGGCTGGCCCACCTTGCCGCGCACCTTCTCCTCCTTGCGCACCAGCCCTTCCTTGAGCAGCGCGTTCACGATCACCGAGGCGGATTGCGCGGTGAGGCCGGTGGCCCGGGCGATCTCGGCCTTGGGCATCGGGCCGTTCTGGCGGATGAGGTCGATGATCAGGCGGCGGTTGTAGGCACGCAGGCCGGCCTGGTCTCCGCCGGGAATCGTCGAGGGCGGCATCGGATAATTCACTCCCTGTGATTTTCCTCCAGCATCCCCCAGGGCGCGCGAAAGCGCAATGCTTCCGCGCGCGCCGCCCGGGGGAGGCCGGGAGGCCGGGTATCAGGTGATCACGTCGGGGGCGGGGCGGCCGGTGCGCGCGGCGATGCCGGCCAGTTCGTCGGCGGCGGAGATCACCGCGGCGAGGGCCTCCTGCGGGTCGCGGTGGTGCTGCGCCGGGTCGGCCTCGAACTGCTCGACGTAGAGGCGCAGCGTGGCGCCCACGGTGCCGGTGCCCGAGAGGCGGAACACCGCGCGGGCGTCCTCCTCGAAGAACACGCGGATGCCCTGGCTCTTCGCCTGCGAGCCGTCGACGGGGTCGGTATAGGCGAAATCATCCGCCTCGCGCACGGTGAGCCCGGCCACCTTGCGGCCCGTGAGCCCCGCGAGCCCGGCGCGCAGGTCGGCCATCAGCGCCTCGGCGGCGGGCTTGTCGACGCCCTCGTAATCGTGGCGGGAGTAGTAGTCGCGGCCGAACTCGGCCCAGTGCTCCTTCAGGATCTCCGCCACCGGCTGCTTGCGCACCGCGAGGATGTTGAGCCAGAGCAGCACCGCCCAGAGCCCGTCCTTCTCGCGCACGTGGTTGGAGCCGGTGCCGGCACTTTCCTCGCCGCAGAGCGTGGCGAGGCCGGCGTCGAGCAGGGTGCCGAAGAACTTCCAGCCGGTGGGCGTCTCGTGCGCGCCGATGCCGAGCTTGAGCGCCACGCGGTCTGCCGCGCGAGAGGTGGGCATGGAGCGGGCGACGCCGGCGAGCCCGTCGGCATAGCCCGGCGCGAGATGCGCGTTGGCCGCCAGCACGGCGAGGCTGTCGGAGGGCGTCACGTAGGCGCCGCGGCCCACGATCATGTTGCGATCGCCGTCACCGTCGGAGGCAGCGCCGAAATCGGGCGCATCGTCGGACATCATGAGGTCCATCAGCGGCCTGGCGTAGGTCGGGTTGGGGTCCGGGTGGCCGCCGCCGAAATCGGGCAGGGGCACGGCGTTCATCACCGTGCCCTCGGGTGCGCCGAGCAGGCCCTCGATGATCTTCGTCGCGTAGGGGCCGGTCACGGCATGCATGGCGTCGAAGCGCATGGTGAAGCCGGAGGCGAAGAGCTCGCGGATGGCGCCGAAGTCGAACAGGCTCTGCATCAGCTCGGCGTAGATCTCCACCGGGTCGATGACCTCGACCACCATGTCGCCCAGCGTCGCCTCGCCCAGCGCCGCGATGTCGGGCGCGGCCTCCTCGAGGATGTGGTACTCGGAGATGGTGGTGGTGCGCTCGTGGATGGCGGAGGTGATCGCCTCCGGCGCCGGGCCGCCGGCGGGGATGTTGTACTTGATGCCGAAATCGCCGTCCTTGCCGCCGGGGTTGTGGCTGGCCGAGAGGATGATGCCGCCGTCGGTCTTGCGGGTGCGGATCACGGCGGAGGCGGCGGGGGTGGAGAGGATGCCGCCCTGGCCCACCACCACGCGCGCCACGCCGTTTGCCGCCGCCATGCGCAGGATGGTGCCGATGGCCTCGGTGTTGAAGTAGCGGCCGTCGCCGCCGAGCGTGAGGGTCTTGCCCGCGGGGTCGATCACGTCGAAGAGCGACTGGACGAAATTCTCGAGGTAGCCGGGCTGCATGAACACGGCGGTCTGCTGGCGCAGGCCCGAGGTGCCGGGCTTCTGGCCGTCGATCGGTTTCGTCGCGATGGTCGTTTTGCTCATAAGGTCCTCGATGCCCTGGGCGGGGCCATGGAAATGACATGTCTCGGCGGCGCGCCCCCCGGCGGCCGCCCGGTACACCCCTGCTGGTGCAAATACATGGCCGATGCCGCGCGGCCTGTCCATGCCGCGCTGCGGCGGCCTGCCGCTTTGCCGCGGCCCGGGGGCGATGTACCCCCGCGGGGGCCGCCGGGGCTCTACCTAGCGCGCCCGGGCCCGACGGCACGCCTTCTTTGCATCTTGCCGTTCTCCGCCCGGGGCGTTAGAAAAAATCACTCTTGATTACTAATCTACAAGATCACCGGGAGCCGGACACGACGGGCACGACCGTCGGGCCGCGAAGCCCGGGAGGGAGGAAACCGGATGGCGCAAACAGCCATGGAAACGACATGTTCCTGATCTGCGGCGAAGCCCTTTTCGATGTCTATGTCGGCGAGACGACATCGACCGGCGTGATGCTCGATGCACGCATCGGCGGCTCGCCCTACAACGTGGCCATGGGCCTGTCGCGCATGGGGCGCGCCGCCGGCCTGCTCACCGGAAACGCGCAGGACAGCCTGGGCGCGCGGCTGATGAAGGCCGCCCGCGACGAGGGCATGGACACCCGCTTCCTGCTGCCCAAGCCCGCGCTCACCACGCTTGCGCTGATCGGCGTCGCACCCGACGGCGCGGCGCAGTACAGCTTCTACTCCGAGGGCTCGGTGGACTGGGCGGTGACCGAGGCGGACCTGCCCTCGCTCGAGGGCATCAGCGCCGTGCACGTGGGCTCCTACTCGCTGGTGCTCGAGCCGGCGGGCTCCTCCTTCCTCACGCTGGCGCGGCGGGCGCGCGGCTCGCGGCTGGTGTCGCTCGACCCCAACATCCGCCTCGGCGTGGTGCCCGACCGGGCGCGCTGGCAGGAGCGCATCGGCGATTTCCTGCGCTGCGCCGACCTGGTGAAGGTCTCGGACGAGGATCTCGCCGTGCTCTGCCCCGGCAAGGGGGTGGAGACCGCGGCGCGGGACTGGCTGGCCATCGGCCCGAAGATGGTGGTCGTCACCCTGGGCGGCGAGGGCGCCTTCGCCGTCACCGCCGAGCACATGGTGCGGGTGCCGGGCAAGGCCATCCGGGTGGAGGACACGGTGGGCGCGGGCGACACTTTCCAGGCCGCCCTGTTGACGGCGCTCGACGAAATGGGCCATGCATCTCCTTCCGCGATCGCGGAACTCTCGGCCGAGACGATTTCCCGCGCACTGGCATTTGCCGTGGAGGCCTCGGCCATTACCTGTCAAAGACGCGGTGCGGACCTTCCGCACCGCCACCTGCTGCCGGCGCTAGGTTAGCCGGCCGGAATCCGGAGGTCCCGATGGTTGCCCGCACGATCCCTGTCCAGCCCTTTGACCTGGTGGTGTTCGGCGCCACGGGAGACCTTGCCCGGCGCAAGCTCCTGCCCGGGCTGTTCCACCGGCTCCAGGCCGGACAGATGCCCGAGGACGCCCGCATCTTCGGCGCCGCCCGCTCCGAGCTCGACGACGAGGGCTACCGCGCCATGGCCCGCGAGTCGCTCGAGGAATTCGTGAGCAAGGAAGACCGCACGCCGGAGCTGGTGGAGTGCTTCCTGGGCATGCTGCACTACGTTTCGGTGGACGCGAGCTCGGACGAGGGCTGGCCGGTGCTGGCCGAGCGCATGGGCGAGGGAGACGCGGAGCGCGTGCGCGCCTTCTACCTCTCCGTCGCCCCGCGCTTCTTCGGCGCCATCGCCGACCGGCTGGCCGAGAACGGCCTCGTCACCCCCGAGAGCCGCATCGTGGTGGAAAAGCCGCTGGGCCGCGACCAGGAGAGCGCGCATGCGCTCAACGAGCGCCTCTCCAGCCATTTCACCGAGGCGCAGATCTACCGCATCGACCATTACCTCGGGAAGGAGACGGTGCAGAACCTGATGGCGATCCGCTTCGCCAACGCGCTTTTCGAGCCGCTGTGGAACGCCCGGCACATCGACCATGTGCAGATCACCGTGGCCGAGAGCATCGGCGTGGAGGGGCGCGGCAGCTACTACGACCAGTCCGGCGCCATGCGCGACATGGTGCAGAACCACATGATGCAGCTCCTCTGCCTCACCGCCATGGAGCCGCCGGCGCATTTCGACCCCGACGCGGTGCGCGACGAGAAGCTCAAGGTGATCCGCGCCCTCGCCCCCATGGGCCCCAACGAGGTGCCCCGCGCCACCGTGCGCGGCCAGTACCGCGCCGGCAGCGGCGGGGCGAGCTACCTCGAGGATGCCGAGAACCCCGACAGCACCACCGAGAGCTACGTGGCCCTGCGCGCCGAGATCGCCAACTGGCGCTGGAAGGGCACGCCCTTCTACCTGCGCACCGGCAAGCGGCTGCGCACCCGGATGTCGGAGATCGCGGTGTTCTTCAAGGACCCGCCGCATTCCATCTTCACCGACCAGGTCTCGGCCCTGCACGGCAACGCGCTGATCATCCGCCTGCAGCCCGACGAGGGCATCACCCTGCGCATGACCATCAAGGACCCCGGGCCCGGCGGCATGCGCCTCACCGAGGTGCCGCTCGACATGACCTTCGCCGACGCGATGGGCGCGAAGAACGGCACCAAGGTGCGCATGCCCGACGCCTACGAGCGCCTGATCATGGACGTGATCCGCGGCAACCAGACCCTGTTCATGCGCGGCGACGAGGTGGAGGCCGCCTGGGCCTGGACCGACCCGATCATCGCCGCCTGGGGCGCCTCGGGCGAGAAGCCCCAGCCCTATGACAGCGGCTCCTCCGGCCCGGAGGACGCGCTGATGCTGCTCCACCGCGACGGCCGGCGCTGGCGCGAGATCGCGTCGTGAGCCCCGCCGGCCCGCGCGAGGATTTCCCCGACAGGGTGACCCTGATGGCCGCCCTCGCCGGCCGGGTGGCGGGGCTGCTGGCCGAGGCGATCGCCGCCCGCGGCCGGGCCACGCTGGCCGTGCCCGGCGGCACCACGCCGGGGCCCTTCCTCGAGCTGCTGTCGGAGACGGATCTCGACTGGAGCAGGGTCTCGGTGATGCTCACCGACGAGCGCTTCGTGCCCGAGAGCTCGGAGCGCTCCAACACCGCCCTCCTGCGTCGCACCCTGCTGAAAGGCCGCGCCGCCGCCGCCACGCTGGTGCCGCTCACCGCGGAGGGCGAGAGCCCGGAGGCGGTGCTGCCCGGCCTCGCGGAGGCGGTGCGCGCGGCGCTGCCGCTCGATGTCTGCGTGCTCGGCATGGGGGCGGACATGCACACCGCCTCGATCTTCCCCGGCGCCGACAAGCTGGCCGAGGCGCTGGCGCCCGATGCGCCGGAGCTGCTGCCGATGCGCGCGCCCGGGGCGCCCGAGCCGCGCATCACCCTCACCGCGCCGGTGCTTTCATCGGCGCGTCACATCTTCGTGCTTCTCACCGGGGCGGAAAAGGCCGAGGCGCTCGCGCGTGCGCTCACGCCGGGCCCGACGGAGGAAGCGCCCGTACGCGCCGTGCTCTCGCATGGCGCCACAGTGGTCTACGCGCCCTGAACTGCCCCTGAAAGGGAGGAAGCGACATGAGCCTCAAGCCAATGGTCGCGGACGTCACCGCCCGCATCAAAGCCCGCAGCGCCGAGACGCGCAGCGCCTACCTGGAGCGCTGCTCCCGCGCGGCCGAGGCCGGCCCCGGCCGCGCCCACCTGAGCTGCGGAAACCTCGCCCACGCCGCCGCCGCCGCCGGCCCCGACCAGGACAGCGTGGCGCTGGAGCGCGCGCCCAACATCGGCATCATCACCGCCTACAACGACATGCTCTCGGCCCACCAGCCCTACGAGCGCTTCCCCGAGCTGATCCGCGAGGCGGCCCGCGCCAACGGCGGCACCGCGCAGGTGGCCGGCGGCGTGCCGGCCATGTGCGACGGCGTCACCCAGGGCCAGCCGGGCATGGAGCTGTCGCTGTTCTCGCGCGACGTGATCGCGCTTGCCGCCGGCGTGGGCCTCACCCACAACGTGTTCGACGCCGCGCTCTTCCTCGGCATCTGTGACAAGATCGTGCCGGGGCTGGTGATGGCGGCGGCCACCTTCGGCCACCTGCCGGCGATCTTCCTGCCCGCGGGCCCGATGCCCTCGGGCATCTCGAACGACGAGAAATCGGTCATCCGCAACAAGTTCGCCACCGGCGAGATCGGGCGCGAGGAGCTGCTGCGCTCCGAGATGGCCGCCTATCACGGCCCCGGCACCTGCACCTTCTACGGCACGGCGAACACCAACCAGATGCTGATGGAGTTCATGGGCCTGCACCTGCCGGGCTCGAGCTTCGTGAACCCCAACACGCCGCTGCGCGACGCGCTCACCCGCGCGGGCGTGAAACGCGCGCTGGAGATCACCGCGCGGGGCAACGAGTTCACCCCCGTCTCCGAGGTGCTCGACGAGCGCGCCTTCGTGAACGGCATCGTGGGGCTGAACGCCACCGGCGGCTCGACCAACCTGCTCATTCACCTCATCGCCATGGCGCGGGCGGCGGGCATCGTGCTTGCCTGGGAGGATTTCTCCGACCTCTCGCAGGTCACGCCGCTGATGGCCCGCGTCTACCCCAACGGGCTGGCCGACGTGAACCATTTCCACGCCGCGGGCGGCCTCGGCTACATCATCGGCGACCTGCTCTCCGAGGGGCTCCTGCACGACGACACCCGCACCGTGGCCGGCATCGGCCTCGCGCGCTACACGCAGGAGCCCAAGCTCGATGCGAACGGCGAGGTGCGCTGGGAAGAGGGCGCGAAGGAGAGCCTGAACGACCGGATCGTGCGCCCCGCCGCCGACCCCTTCGCCCCCACCGGCGGCCTGCGCCTGCTGCGCGGCAGCCTCGGCTCGGCCTGCATCAAGATCTCCGCCGTGAAGGAGGAGCGCCACATCATCGAGGCGCCGGTGCGCATCTTCCACGATCAGGAGGCGGTGAAGACCGCCTTCCGCGCCGGCGAGTTCACCTCCGATTTCATCTGCGTGGTGCGCTTCCAGGGGCCCAAGGCCAACGGCATGCCGGAGCTGCATTCCCTCACCCCGATGCTCTCGGTGCTGCAGGAGCGCGGGCTGAAGGTGGCGCTGGTGACCGACGGGCGCATGTCCGGTGCCTCTGGAAAAGTGCCGGCCGCGATCCATGTGAGCCCTGAGGCTACGGATGGCGGGCCGATTGCGCGGCTGCGCGAGGGCGATATGCTGCGCCTCGACGCGGTGGCCGGAACGCTGGATGCCCTCGTCGACCCCGCGGAATGGGAGGCCCGCACCCCCGTGGCGGCCGATCTCTCCGGCAATGCCTTCGGGCTGGGCCGCGAGATGTTCGCCGCCTTCCGCAACGTGGTCGGCAGCGCCGAGACCGGAGCCGCAGTGGCGGTCTGAGGAAGAAGGACGGAACATGAGCGACATCGACACGGCCTGGAAACGGCTGGAGACCGAGGGTGCCCGCCTGCGTGGCATCCACCTGCGCGAGCTCTTCGCGGCGGATCCCGGCCGTGCCGGGGCCTTCACGGCCACGCTCGACGACCTGTCGATCGACTTCTCCAAGGAGAAGATCGACCAGGCCGCCCTCGCCGCCCTGCTCGGCCTCGCCGAGGCGGCCGCGGTGCCCTCGTGCCGCGACGCGCTGTTCTCCGGCGCGCCGATCAACCTCACCGAGGGCCGGGCCGTGCAGCACATGGCCCTGCGCGCGCCCGAGGGCGCGGTGATCGAGATCGACGGCGCCGACGTGATGCCCGAGGTGCGCGCCACGCTCGATCGGTTCCTCGCCTTCGCCGAGGACGTGCGCTCCGGCGCCTATGCCGCGGCCGAGGGGCCCTTCACCGACGTGGTGAACATCGGCATCGGCGGCTCCGACCTCGGGCCGGTGATGGCCACCCGCGCCCTGCGCCCGGACCATGACGGCCCGCGCCTGCACTTCGTCTCCAACGTCGACGGCGCCCACATGGCCGACGTGCTGGCGCCGCTGAACCCGAAGACCACGCTGGTCATCGTCGCCTCCAAGACCTTCACCACGCTGGAGACCATGGCGAACGCCGACACGGCGCGGGCCTGGCTCTCCGCCGCTCTCGGCGAGGGCGCGGGCGCCCACATGGCCGCCGTCTCGACCAATCTCGAAGCGACGGCGGCCTACGGCATCGACGCCTCGCGCGTCTTCGGCTTCTGGGACTGGGTGGGCGGCCGCTACTCGGTCTGGTCGGCCATCGGCCTGCCGGTGGCGATCGCGGTGGGGGCGCAGGCCTTCCGCGAGTTCCTCGCCGGCGCCGCCGCGATGGACGCGCATTTCCGCGAGGCGCCGCTGGCGCACAACCTGCCGGTGCTGCTGGCGCTCATCGGCATCTGGCGGCGCAACGTGATGGGCTGGCGCACCGTGGGGCTCATCCCCTACGACCAGCGGCTGGAGCGCTTCCCCGCCTATGTCCAGCAGCTCGACATGGAATCGAACGGCAAGAGTGTCACCCGCGAGGGGCGCCCCGCCGGCGCCACCGGCCCGGTGATCTGGGGCGAGCCGGGCACCAATGCCCAGCATTCCTTCTTCCAGCTCATCCACCAGGGCGCCGACACGGTGCCGGTCGACTTCATCGCCGCCGCCACCCCCCGCGGCGCCGACCAGCACCACCACGAGCTGCTGCTGGCAAACTGCTTCGCCCAGGGCCAGGCGCTGGCCTTCGGCAAGTCCGAGGCCGAGGTGCGCGCCGACATGGAGGCGGAGGGCAAGTCCGCCGCCGAGATCGACATGATCGCCCCGCACCGGGTGTTCCCCGGCGACCGGCCGACCACCACCATCCTGCACCGCGCCCTCACGCCTTTCGCGCTCGGCCGGCTCGTGGCCCTTTACGAACACAAGGTCTTCGTGCAGGGAGCGATCTGGAACGTGAACTCCTACGACCAGTGGGGCGTCGAGCTGGGCAAGGTGCTGGCCAAGGCGCTCATCCCCGCCGTGAAGGGCGAGGCGCTGCCAGAGGGGCTCGACGGCTCCACCGCCGGGCTGATCGCCCGTACCCGTGAACTGAAAGGCTGACCCGATGAAGACTCCCGCCCAACTCTGCGCCATGGCCCCGGTGATCCCGGTGATCATCGTGAACGAGGTCGCCCAGGCGGCACCGCTGGCCAGGGCCCTGGTGGCCGGCGGCCTGCCGGTGCTGGAGGTGACGCTGCGCACCCCGGTGGCGCTGGAGGCGATCGCGGAGATGAGGGCCGCCTGCCCCGAGGCCGTGGTGGGCGCCGGCACGCTGCGCAACGCGGCCGACGTGAAGGCCTGCATGGACGCCGGCTGCGCATTCGGCGTGAGCCCCGGCGCGCCTGCCGCGCTGATGGACGCGGTGGCCGAGGCCGGCATGCCCTTCCTGCCCGGCTGCGCCACCGCCACCGAGGCGATGGCCCTCGCCGATCGCGGCTTCGAGGTGGTGAAGTTCTTCCCCGCCGGCGCCGCGGGCGGGCCGAACCTGCTGAAATCCCTCGCCTCGCCGCTGCCGGACGTGAAGTTCTGCCCCACCGGCGGCGTCTCGCTGGAGAACGCGCCGGACTACCTGAAGCTGCCGAATGTCTGCGTGGTCGGCGGCTCCTGGGTGATCCCGAACGACGCGCTGGCGAACGGCGACTGGGACCGCATCGAGCAGCTCGCCCGCGCCGCCATCACCGCCCTGCGCCCGCTGCAGAAGGTCTGAGCGGGCGAGCTCGCACGAAAGGGGCGGCGCCCGCCGGTGCCGCCCCTTTTTCATGTCCGCCTGCCCGGCCACCTCGCCACCCGTTCCGCCCGGGCCGCGCCCGGCGCCGGACAGGCGAGCACCACTTCCTCAAGGGGCCACGCAACGGTGCGCTGCCCCCGCCACCCGGTCCGCCCGGGTGGCACACCCGGGCCGCGCCCGACCTCCCCCCGGAGGGCGCGATGGCGATGTCGTCCGCAACACGCGCGACAGGAATGCTTCGGGGTGCCACGCAGGCCGGAGGGAGCACGCCCTCCAGGTCGGGCGCAGCCCTCGTCGCCCGGCAGGGGGAGGAAGAGCGGCAGGTAGTGCCTCGAGACTGCTCGCGAACCCCCGGAGCGCACCCCTTCGGACGGGCGCGGCCCCGGGCGCCACGCGTGGCGGGCCGGTCAGAGGCCGAAGGCGGCCTCGATCTCGGCGACGTTGTTCACGTTGTCGCGCCAGTTCTTCACGATCTTCTTGGTGCGCGCCTCGCCCACCTTGTCGAAGACGATGTCCGTGCCGGCCATCAGCTTGCGCAGCACCGGGCGCAGGGCGCGCTCGTCGGCGCCGTAGAGGTCCTCGTAGGTCATCTCCTCCACCCGGCGCAGGCGGCGCAGGTAGCCGTTCACGAAGGCGATCTCGCGCTCGTACTGGCGGCACATGGTCTGCAGCTTGTCCGGCTCGACCGTGTACTTGCCGTTGATCTCGACATCCTTGAAGGTCACGTACACCCCGGTCTCGCGCGCGAAGACCAGCGACAGCGCGTGCTCCAGCCGGTTGGCGCGGGTGAGGTGGACGAACTTGTAGCCGCGCTGGTTCAGCACCTTCAGCATCGGCGGCAGCTCGATCATGCTCATCCAGGTGTTGGACACCGCCCAGAAGGAATTGTACTTCACGTCGAGGATCGGCACCGGGAAGTTGTGCTCCACGTGGTCGAGCCAGTCCTCCAGCAGCTTGCGCAGCTCCGGCTCCTTGCGGATGAGCGGATAGTCCCGCCCCTCCCGCTCCATCCAGGCGAAGAAATTGCCGTCCGCACCCTGGGTGTCGGTGTGGAACGCCTCGCCCACGTTGTGGCCGTTGCTTGAATCCGCGACGAGGCTGCGCAGGAAGTTGGTTCCGGTGCGCTGCTTGGCGACGATGACGAGGCCCTTCATATCGTCAGGCTCCTCCGATTCCTGGCCGCTCCGGGCCGAATTGCGACGATCTGCGCGGGGTCAGGCGGACTTCCGCCCCAGGCTCGGTTCGAGCAGTAACAAGCCCATTTCGACGAACTTGTCAAAGCTGCGCTCCTCCCGGAGGATGGACAGCAGCCGGGCCGAGGCCTCGGCCCGTTCGGACGGGCTGTCGTGCAGTCGGCGCAGCGCCTCGACATAGCCCTCCACGTCCTCGCTGTCGGCCACGTAGAACGGCCAGTCCGGCCCGAGGAAATCCGGGATGCCGCAGATGCGCGGCGCCACCATGGGCACGCCCCGCGCGCCCATCTCCAGCAGGATGTTCGGCGTGCCGTCGAAGCGGGCGGTGTAGAGGAAGGCGAAGGCCTCCGCCGTGGGCAGCTCGTCGACCGAGGAGAACGGCCCGCCGTAGCGCAGGTTGGGCGGCATGGCGCTCCAATCCACCCGGGTGTCGTGCAGGATCTCCGAGCCGTAGATCACGAATTCGAGCTCCGGCATCTGGGCGGCGATGCGGCCCACCACCTGAGGGTTCTTCTGGTGGTCGAGGCGCGAGGCCCAGAGCACGGTGTTGCCGCTGCGCGGGTTCGCGGCAGCCGTGGCGGCAGCCGCCGGGGCGGGCAGTGACGCCACCGGGTACTTCAGCGCCACGGTCTTCTCCTCCGGCAGGCCGTAGCGCTCGCGGATCTCGGCGCGGTACCACTCGTTGTCGAAGATGAAGCGGTCGACCCATTCCACGATCTCGGGAATGTAGCGGAAATAGCCGTCGTAATTGCCGGTGGCATGCACGTGGTGGCAGAAGGCCGAGACATGGATGGCCCCGCTCGCCGCGCGCAGGCGCTGCGCCAGGTGCGGCGTGGCGAGCGCGGTGTAGCCGATCCAGGAATGGCACAGGTGCATCACCTGCGGGCCCAGCGCCTCCACCGCGTGGGTGAGCACCTCGGTGCGCATCTCCACGGTGAGGTCGTTCCAGCCGCGCTCGGTTGCGGTCTCGCACACCGTGGGCAGGTCGACGATGAAGGGGGTCAGCGCCTCGTGCACCGGCGAGACGCCGGACTTGTCGGCCAGCAGGATGGCCACGCTCAGCCCCGCCCGCCGGGCGAGATGCGCGTGCCAGGCCCCCACCAGCTCGGCCCCGCCCACGCGCAGCGAGGGCAGGATGATCACCACGTCGGCGCCGGAGGGGAAGCGCTCCTCCACCTGCTCGACCACGGGCAGCACCACGCCTGCGTCCGTGGCCCAGGGCAGCGGCTCGTTCCTGAGCTGCGAGAGCGGCCCGCGCCCGGGGTAGGTGCGGCCGTGCTCGGCGATCTGGCGCAGCGCCTCGGGCGAGAGGCCGGTGAGCTCGCGCACCCGCTCGTTGCGCGAGATGCGGCCGAACTCGAGCCCGTTGTCGTCCGACACCAGCGCCGACCAGACCATCGAGCCCAGCGCGCCCTGGCGCCACCACCAGCCGAACTCGTCGCGCCACTCGGAGAAGTAGAGCCAGTCCGACCAGTCGACCGGAACATCGTCGGCATCGGCGATGCGCCGGCCCTCGTGACGGCCGAAATTCTCCCAGTGGGCGGTGAACTCCGCCTCGGTCCAGTGGCCGAGGGCGTGGAGCTCCAGCATGTCCGGGTAGGACTGCCAGTAGATGTTGGGATCAAAGCCGGGCATCGGCCGCATCCTGTGCCGTGAGCAGGTCGCCGTAGCGCGCGATGGCGACCGAGTCCTGCACGATGGAAATGCCCGCGCCCTTGCGGACCATGCGATACAGCCGGCGGGCCAGCGCGCCGGCGCTGTCGAGCCCCGCCGCATCGAGCGGATGCCGCGTCATCGCCACCAGCGGAACCCGGCCACCGCCGAGGCTCTGGTCGTACATGGTCGCGAAGGCCACGTCTGCCTTGCTGTAGTCATACATGGTACAATGATACCTGCCTTCACGGCTGCGGCCAATCGTGATGTGCGGCGAGAAGATCTCGAGCTCGGCGTTCTCGATCAGCGCCTTGCCGGCCACGGCGAACCAGGCCGGGGAGATCCAGGCATCGGCGGTGCGGTAGAGATAGAGCTCGTGCTCCTTCGCGCGCAGGGTGGCGATCTCGAGCCCGCCCGCCCGCTGCGCCTCGACCCGGAACCAGCGCGAGGCGGGGTGGGCGGCCGTGTCCGGGCCGCCCTCCCCGGCCTGCACCGGGTTTCCGGCCAGCAGCGCGGCGAGGTCCATCGCCCCGTCGCGCACCAGCCCGGCGAAGCGCTGCGTGGTGACCGAGGCGAGCGCCGCGGTGGTGCGCTCGTCCATCAGGTGCGGCTCCCACAGCGTCTCGTCGGTGAAGAGCGGCAGGGCGGAGGCATGCACCCGCACCGGCACCGGCCCGCCCGAATGCGCCCGCCACAGCCGGGCATTCTCCGCCAGCGCCGCCAGGGTGGGGGCGAGCGGGTCGGTCCCGGTCTCGGGGTAGAGGAACATCACCTGCTTCTGGTTTTCCAGGATGGTGCGGTGGAACTCGCCGAACACCTCGCCGAAGATCGACGAGCCGGTGTCGATGACGACGGATTGCATGAACTGCATCAGCGGGCGCATCATCATGCGGCGGAAATACCATTCCCCCAGCCGGTAATGCTCCTGCAGCAGCCGCACCGAGATGAGCTTGGCCCCGTAGGTGGCCGCCAGCCGCGCCTCGGAGAACACGTGGTCGCCCTCGTCGACGATCAGCACCGGCTGGTAGGCGCCGCCGTCGAGGTCGCGCGCGGCCTCGAGCAGCTCCTCCACCACCATGTCGGCGGCGCGCATGCGCTCCATCGTGGCGAAGATGAACACCTTCGGCCGGTGGTCGAGCCCCAGCATCATGTACTCGGTGGCCGAGACCACGTTGTAGTTGAGGTTGGGCAGCCAGAGCCGGCGCTCGGGCACCGGCATGGTGTTGAACTCGGTGATGAGCGATTCGAGCTCGCCCTGCCGCTTCACCTCGCTCCAGAACCAGCCGGGCAGCGGCGGCTCGGAGGCGATGGGTTCGGCCTTCATCGCGCTGAGCGGCGAGAAGCCGCGCAGCGGCGGGTTGCGGTTGCCGCGCTCGCGGGTCATCTCGAGGATGTTCTGCGGGTCGAACAGGGGCGATGCGTCCTGCATCATGCCCGGCATCAGCCCGAGGCTGATGCGCGCCGGCTTCACCCGGTAGAAGCAGATCGTCTCGGGGATGTAGCTGTGCCGGATGCCGCCGTGGATGGTGTGGCTGGCCCAGTTCCAGTCCTCGTTGCCGATGCCGGTGCGCGGCGAGTTGTGCGGCAGGGGGAATTCCTCGAACAGCTTCCGGTTCACCACCAGCTTGTTGGAGTAGTACCACTCCGACACCAGGAACAGCGGGTGGAAGCGCGGGTCCTCGCTGTCGATGGTGGTGCGGATGTCCATCAGGTCGCCGAACCGGGCGAAGACATGGGTGTGGTAGACCGCGCGCGGGTCGATCAGCCCGGCGCGCAGCTGCTGGAAGAAGGCGCGATACCAGTTCGAGGAGAACAGGTCGTCACCGTCATGCAGGAACACCCAGTCGTTGCTGGCCTTGGCGATGCCATGGGCGCGGGCGGCGCCGAGATCGCCGATGTCCACCCGTTCCACCCGGTCGACCACGCCGGGAAACCGGGCGAGCACGGAGAGGGTGAGCTCGTCGGGCCGGTCGATCACCGCCAGCACCTCCACCTCGCCGCCCTCCTCGCGCGCGAGTTGCTTGGCGATGGCGATGGAGCGCAGCGTGGGCGCGAGCAGAAGCCCCTCCCGGTGAAGGTTCAGCACCGCCGTGGCACGGGTCTCGCCCTGCTCGCCCGGCCGGCTGCGCCCAGACCGGGCCTGCAGCAGGCGCGACAGGGTGCCGATCGGGTTTCTGCGCGGCCGCGCCGGCCGCGAGGCTGCATCGCTCACTGTCTCTCACCCTGAAATTCGCGCCGCATCCCGGCACCGCCGTTACCGGGATGCCAGCCGGCAAGGACTATTGCGATGCAACATTGAGAAAGCATTTCACTACCGGTCGTCACCGCGTCCATGAATACCGGTCCCCGCGGGCGGAGGGAAACCCGCGAAAACCCTCCGTGCGTCCTGTCGTCGGCCCAGATTTACGTCTGTCTCCGTATCTGCCAAAACGGTAGCGGTCAACATGGGGCAGGTACACGGGTATGAGGCAAACGGATGCAGAGGGCGGCACGCAGCCCGCCCGCGGCCGCCATCGCCAGGAGCCGGCGCCATGCGCCTCGACCAGCACCTGACGGCCCGGGGCCTGGCCGACAGCCGCTCCCGCGCGCAGGCCGCCATCCGCGCCGGCGCGGTCTCGGTAGACGGTGCCGTGGTCACCCGGCCGGCCTTCGCCGTGCCCGAGGGCGCACGGGTCGAGCTCACCGGCGAGACCCTGCCCTGGGTGTCGCGCGCGGCCCTCAAGCTCGCCCATGCCCTCGATGTCTTCGGCCTCGCCCCCTCCGGCGAAGCGCTCGACGTGGGCGCCTCCACGGGCGGGTTCACCGAGGTGCTGCTGGCCCGGGGCGCCGCGCGCGTGCATGCGCTCGACGTGGGCCATGGCCAGCTCCACCCCCGCATCGCCGCCGACCCGAGGGTGCGCAACCTCGAGGGGGTGAACGCCCGCGACATTCCGCCCGGCCTGGTGCCGCCGGTCGACTGGGTGGTGAGCGACGTCTCCTTCATCGGGCTGGAAAAGGCCCTGCCCGGCGCGCTGGCGCTCGCGAAGCCCGGCGCGCGGCTGGTGGCGCTGATCAAGCCGCAGTTCGAGGCGGGGCCGGAGCACGTGGGCCGCGGCGGCATCGTGAAGGACGCGGCCGTCCACGCCGCCTGCCGCGCGCGCATCGCCGCCTTCCTCGAGCGCTCGGGATGGGAGGTGACCGGCGAGGACGAGAGCCCCGTGACCGGCAGTGACGGCAACCGCGAGTTCCTCGTGGCGGCCGTGAAACGCGGGCAGGTGTCCGCGGTGGACATTCATCGCATTGACCCTTCAGGCGCCGACCGGCACGGTCGACCGGGAAAGGATATGGAATGATCGGGCTGCAGGACCACCCCCAGCGCTACGCGCTCGCCAACGAGCTGCACGCCCGGCCCTTCCCCGAGCTGCGCGCGCCCTGCCGGGCCGTCTACCTCGCCATCAAGCCCGAGCGCGACGCCGCCAGCCGCGACCGCAACCGCGACCTCGCGCATCTCATCTCCCTGCTCGACCGCCACGGCGCCCCCCACCCCGCCCCCGGCGCCGACCACTATTACGGCACCGTGGGCCGGGTGGCGCTGAAATGGGAGCGGCACACCGAGTTCGTCACCTACACCATGTTCACCGACGGCGTGGCCGACCCGCCCTTCTCCGGCCAGATGGAGGAGATCTTCCCGCGAGACTGGCTGGCCGAGGCACCGGGCCGGCTGCTCACCTCCGCCCTCGTCCGGGTGGAGACGGTGCCGGAGGAAGAGGCCGACGACGCCGCCCTCGCCCGGCATTTCGACGGCTGGTTCGTGCGCGAGAGCCTCGCCGTGTCGCGGGTGATCGACGACCAGGCGGTGATCGCGGGGGATTTCCGCATCGACGCGAACGGCCACACGCGCTTTGCCGTGCTGGCCCGGCCCGAGATGGGCCCGCGCCGGCTGGGCCGCATCGTGCAGCGCCTGCTGGAGATCGAGACCTACAAGAGCTCGGCCATGCTCACCCTGCCCGTCGCCCGCCAGGTGGCCGTCCGCGCGGCCCAGATCGACGCCGAGCTCTCCGGCCTCGTGGGCGCCATGGCCCGCGGCGAGGGCGACGAGGCCGCCACCCTCGACCGGCTGCTGGCGATGACCGCCGAGATCGAGGCGCTCTCCACCGGCTCGGCCTTCCGCTTCGGCGCGGCGGAGGCCTACGAGGCCATCGTGAACCAGCGCATCGAGGTGCTGCGCGAGGAGCGCCTCGCCGGCCGCCAGACCTTCGGCGAGTTCATGACCCGGCGCTTCGACCCCGCGATGCGCACCTGCCGCTCGGCCAAGAAGCGCATGGACGAGCTGTCCCTGCGCGCCGCCCGCGCCGCCGACATGCTGCGCACCCGGGTCGACGTGGCCGTGGCCGCGCAGAACCGCTCGCTGCTCGAGAGCATGGACCGCCGCGCCGCCCTGCAGCTGCGCCTGCAGGAGACGGTGGAGGGCCTGTCGGTGGTGGCGATCAGCTACTACGCGGTGAGCCTCGCGGGCTACCTGCTCGCCCCGCTCGGCCATCTCGCGGGCATCGACAAGAGCACGGTCATCGCCATCGCCACCCTGCCGGTGATCTACGTGGTCTGGCGCATGGTCAAACGCATCCGCGCCCATCTCGGCCACTGAGACCCCCGGCGGCCCGCCGCTTCCCGGCCCCCCCGCGCCCCTCTGGCAGGAGGGGCCGGGGCCGCGCCTCCGGCGCCGGGCACGGGCCACCTCGGGCCGCGCCGGCGCCGGCCGGGCTCAGCCGCCGTCGCGGGCGATGAAATCGGCCACGCTTTCCGGCTCCTGCCCGGTGAGGCGGCGCACCGCGTCGGTGACGATGCCGTGCATGCCCTGCGCCGCCTCCACGTCGAAGGCCACCAGCGCGTCGGCGAGGAAGGCCGGCAGGCCGGCGCCCAGCAGCCCCTCGCGCAGGGCCTCGGGCGCGAGGTTCACATGCGCAACGCCCGGGCCGGCGAGGGCTGCGATCTCGTCCATCGTCACGGCCGCGGGGCCGGTCACGTTGAAGATGCGGTTCGCCGGCGCCTGCAGCAGGGCGGCGGCATCGGCACGGGCACAGTCGGCCCGGGTGACATATGCCCGGCCCCGCCCGGCGGTGGCCGAGAACAGCTTGCCGCTCTCGCGGGCATGGCCGAGGCTCATCGGCAGCAGGTCGGCGTAGAGGCAGTGGCGCATCACGGTCCAGCTCATCGCGCTGCGGTACATCGCGAGCTCGGTCTGGAAATGGTCGTTCGCCACGCCCGAGGGCCCGGGCAGTGCCGCGACATGCGAGGTGTAGACGACGTGCTTCACCCCCGCGGCCTCCGCCGCCGCCACCGCCGCCTGATGCTGCGGGATGCGGATGTCCGGCACGTCGAGCCTGTCGGTGCTGATCATGAGCACCCGGTCCACCCCGACGAAGGCGGTGGCGAGCGTGTCGGGCGCGGAGAAATCGGCCTGCCGCAGCTCCACGCCGCGCGCCGCCAGGTCGGACAGCGCGTCGGGGTTGCGCGAGGCGGCGATGATGGTCTCGTCGCCCTTCGTCGCCAGCAGGGCCTCGACCACCGCGCGGCCGAGCTGGCCGGAGGCTCCGGTCACCAGAAGTTTCGTCATGGCTGCACTCCTTCTCGCAGTTGGTCTCGAAACGAGACTTGCTTCAGATACGAGATCGTCAGAAAAGCGAAAGGAGGCAGTTTGCAGCCCCATAGGCACACCGAGGGTACCGCCATGAACGACCAGACCCGTCCTGAACCCGTCGCCTCCGCCGCGGCACTGGGGGCCGCCATGGCCGCCGGCCACCGCGAGGGCCACGAGAAGGGCGCGCCCTTCGGCGATTGCCACGTGCGTCAGGTACTGGGCCCGCTCGGCTCGAAATGGAGCTCGCTGCTGCTGCTGATGCTGGCCGGCGGGCCGAAGCGCTTCGGCATGTTGCGGCGCGACCTGCCGGACATCTCGCAGCGCATGCTCACCCAGAGCCTGCGCGCGCTGGAGCGCGACGGGCTGGTGAGCCGCACCGTGTTCCCCACCAAGCCGCCCTCGGTGGAATACGCCCTCACCGAGCTCGGCTGGAGCTACATGGAGCCGCTCTCGCGCATGGTGCTCTGGGCCGACCGAAATCACCCCCGGGTACGCGCGGCGCGCGAGGCCTTCGACGCGGCGAATCCCGCCGACTGAACCGCGCCCGCCCCGGCATGCCACGGTGCACCACCGCGCTTGGTGCCGTGCAGGGATTCTGCTAGACAACCTTTCAGTAGTGATTGCGCCGGTACCCTCGCAGGGTGATTTGCGCCCTGCTGTAGGAGATGCCGAATGACCAATGCCGCCGACGCGCCCCGGGCGCGCCTGCGTGCGGACTCCGCACATCCAGACCTCGTCACCGTCCACCGTCGCTTCGGCACGGCCGCGCTGCTGCTGTTCGGCCTCTCCCTCGCGCTGGGGGACGGGGTGGGCGAGCGTCTTGCCGAGAGCCTGCTGGGCCTGGCCTATGGTCTCGCCTGGTGGAGCTTCCTCGAATACCTGCTGCACAGGTTCGTGCTGCACTGGGAGCCGGAGGGGCCGCGCGCCAGGGCGCTGCGCCGCCGCCTGCCCGGCCATCGCGGCCATCACAACACCCCCGCCGACGCCGACCAGATCGTGAGCACCCGCCATGCCTTCGCCCTGCCGCTGGCGGTGCCGCTGTTCCTGGGCATGCTGGTGATCGGCTTCTCGGTGCATTTCGCCGTGGCCGCGCTGGCCGGCGGCGCCCTGGGCTACGCGGCCTACGAGACGGTGCATTTCGGCTGCCATCGCGGCCGGGCCTCGGGCTGGTACTGGCGCATGATCCGCCACCACCACGCCATCCACCACCACCGCGACGAAACGGTGAACTTCGGTGTCACCTCGCCGCTGTGGGACATGCTGTTCCGCACCCGCTACCGCCCCGCCGCGCGCCGCCGCCCGGCCTGAGCAGGCGAAGCGGCGCACGCCGGGCGCCCCCACGCCGCCCGCACGGCAGCGCCGGAACCCGGCCCCGAGCGCCCGGTCCGAAGCATCCTCGCGCGCCGGAGCGCGGTGACAGGGGGGCCCATCTTGCGCCCCGCCCTGCGCCATGGCGGGGCCGCCCCGGCGGTCTCCCGCGCCACCCGACGGCGCGAGGGCAGGCGCGGATGCGGCCCCGGCGCCTTGCCCGGGACGTGCCGGATCGCGGTGCCGATGTCGGCCGCGCCGGGGGGCTGCGGTTCGCGGACTTGCCGCAGGGGGTGTTCCGGGCCGGCGGATGCGGCGGCTCGCCACGCCCTCGCCATGGCCTATATGCTCACACGCCACCACGTGGCAGGCAGGAACGGGACGGCACGGGGCCGCAAGCGCGGGCCCGGCGCGCAGGCAGGAGAGACATCGCATGGACATCACCACCCTCGTGGCCCTCGTCGTGGCCGCCGGCGCCGCCGCGGGCACCGGCGTGCTCTTCCAGCCGGGCGAGTGGTATCGCGGGCTGGTGAAACCGGCCTGGACCCCGCCGAACCGCGCCTTTCCCATCGCCTGGACCGTGCTCTACATCCTGATGGTGATCGCGGCCTACCGCATTTCGCAGCGCCCCGACGCGGGGCCCGCACTGGCACTCTGGGCGGCGCAGATCACGCTGAACGCCTGCTGGTCGCCCACCTTCTTCGGGCTGCACCGGCCGGGCATCGCCTTTCTCCAGCTCGCCCTGCTCTGGCTCGCGGTGGCGGCGATGATCGGCGCCTTCTGGGCGCGCGACATCTGGGCCGCCATCCTCATGGTGCCCTACCTCGTCTGGGTCACCTACGCCGGGGCGCTGAACCTGGTGATCTGGGACCGCAACCCCTCCGTGGCCTTCACCCGCCACCGGCCCTGAGCCGCATCGGGCGGCGCCGGGCCTGCTTCGGGCCGCCGCCGGCCCGGCGCCTGGGGGCGTCGCGCAGCGGGGCCGGCGACGACAATCGGGCTCCGACCGCCGGTCCTGCCGCGCGCGGTGGCCCGGCCCGTGTCAACCGCGGATGACCTTCAGCATCTGCTCCACATGCGCGGGGTCCGCGTCGGGCGTGATGCCGTGGCCGAGGTTGAAGATGTAGGGCTTTCCGGCGAAGGCCTCGAGCAGCGTGCGGGTGCCGCGCTCCAGCGGATCGCCGCCCAGCACCATCAGCAGCGGGTCGAGGTTGCCCTGCAGGCAGGCGAGCGGCGAGAGCTCGCGCGCTGCCCAGGCGGGGTCGACCGAAGTGTCGAGCGCCAGCCCCTCCACCCCGGTCTCGCGCGCATAGGTGGCGTAATTGCCGCCCGCGCCGCGGGGAAAGCCGATCACCGGCACGCCGGGGTGCGCCTCGTGCAGCCGGGCGAGGATGCGCAGCGCCGGCTCGATGCAGTAGCGGCGGAACATCGGCCCGGGCAGCGCGCCGGCCCAGCTGTCGAACAGCTTCACCACCTCGGCGCCGGCATCGACCTGGGCGATGAGATATTCCGCCGTCGCCTCGGTGATCCGGTCGATCAGCGCGTCGAACACCTCGGGCTGGCCGTACATCAGCCGCCGCGCCGGGGCCTGGTCGGGCGTGCCGCGCCCGGCGATCATGTAGGTGGCCACGGTCCAGGGCGCGCCGGCGAAACCGATGAGCGTGGTCTCGGCCGGCAGCGCGCCCTTGAGGATGCGCAGCGTCTCGTAGACCGGGGCGAGCGTCTCGTGCACCTCGGCGGCGGGGCGCAGGCGGGCCATGTCCGCAGCGCTCTCGATGGTGGAAAGGCGCGGCCCCTCGCCGGTGACGAACCACAGGTCGGCGCCCAGCGCCTGGGGCACCAGCAGGATGTCGGCGAAGAGGATGGCGGCGTCGAACCCGTAGCGCCGGATCGGCTGCAACGTCACCTCGGCGGCGAGCTCGGGGGCGTAGCACAGCTCGAGGAAACTGCCGGCGCGGGCGCGGGTCTCGCGGTACTCGGGCAGGTAGCGGCCGGCCTGCCGCATCATCCACACCGGCGGCACGGCCTGCGCCTCGCCCTTCAGCGCGGCCAGCAGCGTCTTGGTCTCGGTCATCGTCTCACCTTCAGGAACCCATGCCCCGGAGACATCCGCCCGGGGCCGTCGCGGGCCGTTATGTCACAAGCCGTGCCCGAGGCACAGGGGCGCACGGGCGACAGGCCGCCGCGCCCGCAGGGGTCGACAGGCTCAGGCGCCGGGGAAGATCTGCGCCTCGTGCTCGGCGATGTAGATGCGCAGCCAGGCGGTGAAGCGCTCGGGCGCCGCGGCCACCTCGCGGCGCAGCTCGGCGCGCTCCACCCAGCGGGTGTCGGACACCTCGGCCGGGTTCGGGCGCAGGGCGAGCGTGGCCGGGTCGACCTCGGCCGAGAACAGCGCCACCACCTCGTGCTCGGTCATGCCGCCGCCCACGTCGGCGCGGTATTCCACCCGGCCGCGCTTGCGCAGGGTGAGGCCGGTGAGGCCCAGCTCCTCGCGCAGGCGGCGGGCGGCGCAGATGGCGTTGTGCTCGTTCCAGCGCGGATGCGTGCAGCAGGCGTTCGCCCAGAGGCCCGGGGAATGGTACTTCGTGTCGGCGCGGCGCTGCAGCAGGGTGCGGCTGCCGTCGGTGAGAAACACCGAGACGGCCGGGTGGCGCAGCCCCTCGCGGTGGACCTCCAGCTTCTCCATCGGCCGGGCGATGCCGTCCTGTCCCCAGGCGGGGATCATCTGCTCAGTCATCGTGCTTCCGTTCGCATACATTCATGCCGGCACGCCGATACCACGTCTGGCCGGCCTCCCCAAGGGCGGGGTGCTCCCGTACTCGTGAGCGATACGGCATTGCCCCCGGCGCCCCGGAGGCGCAAAGGGGTCACGATTCCGTAACACCATGGTCGGAATGATCGGGCGGTCCGAATGCGTCACTTTCGTCCCTTGAAGGCGGTGGCGTGGTGTAGACAATCGCCCGGCCGACTCACCGACGGCCCTGTCCGCCGGGAACACGCCCAAGCATCCGGCCCGCACCAGCTTCGCGGACCCGTCGCCAGGAGATTGGTAAATGAACTACGATGACCTGTTCCAGACACAGCTCGACGCCCTGAAGGCCGCCGGAAACTACCGCGTCTTCGCGAACCTGGAACGGTACCGCGGCAACTTCCCGAAGGCGCGCAACCATGCCGGGGGCGAGGACGCCTCCGATGTCACGGTCTGGTGCTCGAACGACTATCTCGGGATGGGCCAGCACCCGGAGGTCATCTCCGCCATGCACCGCGCGCTCGACGAATGCGGCGCGGGCGCCGGCGGCACCCGCAACATCTCCGGCACCAACCATTACCACGTGGCGCTCGAGCGCGAGCTCGCCGGCCTGCACGGCAAGGAGGGCGCGCTGCTCTTCACCTCCGGCTACGTGTCGAACTGGGCGGCGCTCGGCACGCTGGGCGCCCGGCTGCCGGGCTGCGTGATCTTCTCCGACGCGCTCAACCACGCCTCGATGATCGAGGGCATCCGCCATTCGCGCGCCGAACGGCGGATCTGGAAGCACAACTCGGTGGAGGACCTCGACCGCCAGCTCTCCGAGTTCGGGCCCGAGGTGCCGAAGATCGTCGCCTTCGAGAGCGTCTACTCGATGGACGGCGACATCGCTCCCATCGCCGAGATCTGCGACGTGGCCGACAAGCACGGCGCCATGACCTATCTCGACGAGGTGCATGCCGTGGGCCTCTACGGCCCGCAGGGCGGCGGCATCTCCGACCGCGAGGGGCTGTCGCACCGCCTCACCCTGATCGAGGGCACGCTGGGCAAGGCCTTCGGCGTGGTGGGCGGCTACATCACCGGCTCGGCGGCGCTGTGCGACTTCCTGCGCAGCTTCGCCTCGGGCTTCATCTTCACCACCTCGCTGCCGCCGGCAGTGGCGGCGGGCGCCCTCACCTCGATCCGGCACCTGCGCGCCTCCTCGGCCGAGCGAGAGCGCCAGCAGGAGCAGGTGGCCAAGCTGCGCGCGAAGCTCGACGCCGCCGGCATCCCGCACCTGCCCAACCCCAGCCACATCGTGCCGGTGATGGTGAAGGACCCGGTGAAGTGCAAGATGATCTCCGACATCCTGCTCGAGCAGTACGGGATCTACGTGCAGCCGATCAACTACCCCACCGTGCCCAAGGGCACCGAGCGGCTGCGCTTCACCCCCTCGCCGGCGCATTCCGACGCCGACATCGACCACCTGGTGCGGGCGCTGAAGGACCTCTGGTCGCAGTGCGCCCTGTCGCGCGCGGTGGCCTGAAGCCGGAAAGAGAGCCTGCGCGGCCGCTCCGCCCGGGGCGGCCGTATTCGTCTCCGGCCCTGAGGCGGGTGCGACGCGGCTGAGGTGGGAAAAGGCGGGGTAAAGGGGGCGCGCGGCGGCGGCCAGGCCCCTCCTCGCGGCGAATTTTCCACGGTTTCGTGACAGCGGGCAACCGAGATTATTCGCAGTGCAGCGAAAATAATACTGGACAGGCGGGGGTGGTGCTCGCACCATATCTCGTATCGGGAGGCAAATTCCTGCCGATTTATGGACAAGCTCTCAGCCCCTAGCGGGGCCCTCCCCGCGAAGGCGCCACAGCTAGAGGGAGCGACTGGCATGAACGCCATCGAGCACGACCTGTTCACTGACGACATCCACCCCATCGATATTGTCGAGACCCTGGCCGCGCACCACGACTGGGATTTCGACCGCGTGGCCGAGGACCAGATCGCCATGGCGATCGAGGGGAGCTGGCGCAGCTACTCGCTGTCCCTCGCCTGGTCGGGCCACGAGGAGGTGCTGCGCCTCCTGTGCACCTTCGAGATGGAGCCGCCCCAGGAGCGCGTTCCCGAGCTTCTCGCCCTGATGGACAAGGCGAACGACCGGCTCTGGACCGGGGCCTTCACGCTCTGGCCGGAGCAGAAGATGATGATCTACCGCTACGGGCTCACGCTCTGCGGCGGGCAGACCGCCTCGGCCAGCCAGATCGACTACATGGTCCAGGCCGCGGTGATGAGCTGCGAGCGCTTCTACCCGGCCTTCCAGCTGGTGTGCTGGGGCAATCGCAGCGCCGAGGAGGCCCTTGGCATCGCCATCGCCGAGGCTTACGGTCGGGCCTGATTTCGCACTGCCCTCCCCGGCCGGGGTTTCGGGCCGGACGGGGAGGACACCACCATGGGCGCCATGGACACGATCGCCGCGCGCGGCCTTGTGCTGCTGGGTTGCGGCAAGATGGGAACCGCGCTGCTGGAGGGCTGGCTGGCCGGAGGGCTGCCGCCCGAGGCGGTCTGGGTGATCGAGCCGAAGCCCCATGACGGGCTGACGGCGCTGGCGGGCCGCGGCCTGCACCTCAACACCGACCTGCCGGAAGCGCCGGCCGTCTGCCTGCTGGCGGTGAAGCCGCAGATGATGGGCGCGGCGCTGCCCTCGGTCGCGGCCTTCGGCGGCGGCGGCACGGTGTATCTCTCCATCGCGGCGGGCACGCCGATCTCGGCCTTCGAGGCGGCCTTCGGCGCCGGCGCGCCGGTGGTGCGGGCGATGCCCAACACCCCGGCGGCCATCGGGCGCGGCATCACCGCCTTCGTGGGCAATGCCGCGGCGGGCGAGGAGGCGCTGGAAATGTCCGAAGCGCTGCTCGCCGCCGTGGGCCAGACCGTGCGGCTGGAGGCGGAGGCGCAGATCGACGCGGTCACCGGTGTCTCCGGCTCGGGGCCGGCCTATGTCTTCCACCTCATCGAGTGCCTCGCCGCGGCGGGCGAGGCCGAGGGCCTGCCGGCCGACCTCGCGCTGCAGCTCGCCAAGGCCACCGTGGCCGGCGCCGGCGCGCTGGCCGAGGCCTCGGCCGAGGACCCCGGGCAGCTGCGGGTGAACGTGACCTCGCCCGGCGGCACCACTGCGGCGGCACTCGAACACCTGATGGACCCGGAAACCGGCTTCCCGCCGCTGGTGAAACGCGCCGTGGCCGCGGCCGCGGCACGGGGGCGGGAGCTCTCGGCCGGCTGAGACCGGGGCGGGACCCTCACGGATCCGGCGGAGGCCCTTGCGGGCCACGCCTCCCGAGCCGGCCCCGCGCCTTCGGCACGGGCCCGGCAGCGCGCCGCCTTCAGAGGCGGCGCAGGATCGGGGCCTGGGCGCGCACCTCGTCGAAGATCTTGCCGGCGCCATGGGGCGGGTTGAGGAGCAGCAGGCCGGAGCCGGTCATGCCCTTGCCGCCCTTGAGGGTGAAGCTCACCTCGTCGCGCAGCACCGGCAGGCGGGAGAGCCCGTCGATCAGCGCCTCGTGGCGGCGGGCGGGCAGCAGCGGGTACCAGACCATCACCACCGCCTCCGACCACTTGCCCAGCAGGGTGCGCACGAAGCGCGCGGTGGCGGCGTATTCGTCCTTCACCTCGTAGGAGGGGTCGACCAGCACCAGGCCCTGGCGCGGCTTCGGTGGCGCGAGCGAGAGCATGCCGGCGAACCCGTCGCGCTTGCGGATGCTGGTGTTCGGCCCCTCCAGCGCGCGGGACAGGGCGGCGTGCTCGGCCGGGTGCAGCTCGAACAGGGTCAGCGGGTCATGCGCGCGCAGCAGGCTGCGGGCGATGAGCGGCGAGCCGGGGTAGGCGCGCGGGCCGTGGGCGGCGCGCGTCTCGGCGAGGGCGCGGCCGAAGGGCGTCTCGGGGCCCGGGGGCGGGATCAGGTCGATCCCCTCCGCCGCCTCGCCGGTGCGCGTGCTCTCGGGGGCGTCGAGATCATAGAGGCCGCGGCCGGAATGGGTCTCGAACACCGAGATCGGCCGGGGCTTGCGGCACAACCGTTCCAGCAGGCCGGCGAGGGCCATGTGCTTGTGCAGGTCGGCCGGGCCGCCGGCGTGATAGGCGTGCTGATAGGAAAGCATCCCCCCTGCTACCCGCTCCCGCGCGCCGGCGCCAGAGGCGAGGTGACACGGCGTGCTTGCGCGGGCGGCCCGGCCGGCGTATCCATGGCGCATGACACATGCCCGCCCGATGATCCGGACCTTCTGGTGGCGCTCCTCGTAAGGAGCGGCCGCGACATGTCATGCCCTGTCCCGAGCCGCCGCAGGTGCGGCCCGGTCTGACTGCCCCCGGAAAAGGCGACGGACAGGAACACTCCCCTTGCGGCGGCCCATTCCCCCAAGGAGAGAGAAATGCCCAACCCCGTTATCCTGACCGGAGACCGCACCACCGGCCCGCTGCATATCGGCCATTACGCCGGCTCGCTGCGCAACCGCATCCGCCTGCAGGAGACCCACGAGCAATACCTGCTGCTGGCCGATACCCAGGCCCTCACCGACAATGCCTCCGACGTGGCCAAGGTGCGCGACGCGGTGCTGGAGGTGGCGCTCGACTACCTCGCCGTGGGCATCGACCCGGCGAAATCCACCATCTGCCTGCAATCGCACCTGCCGGCGCTGGCGGAGCTGTCGATGCTCTACCTCAACTTCGTCACCGTGGCGCGGCTGGAGCGCAACCCCACCATCAAGGACGAGATCCGTGCCCGGGGCTTCGGCCGCGACATCCCGGCCGGCTTCCTGTGCTACCCCGCGGCCCAGGCGGCCGACATCACCGCCTTCCGCGCGGGCCTCGTGCCGGTGGGGGCCGACCAGGCCCCGCTCATCGAGCAGACCAACGAGATCGTGCGCCGCATCAACGCCGCCTGCGGACGGCCGGTGCTGGTGGAGGCGGAGGCGCTCATCCCCGAGGCGGGCCGCCTGCCGGGCGTGGACGGGCGCGCGAAGATGAGCAAGTCCGGCGGCAACGCGATCCGCCTCTCCGCCTCGGCGGACGAGATCTCCGCCGCCGTGCGCCGCATGTTCACCGACCCCGGCCACCTGCGCGCGGAAGACCCCGGCCGGGTGGAGGGCAACGTGGTGTTCGACTATCTCGACGCCTTCGAAGAGGACCGCGCCGAGGTGGAGGCGCTGAAGGCCCGCTACCGGGCGGGCGGGCTCGGCGACAGCGTGATCAAGCGGCGGCTGGAGGACATCCTGCAGGCCCTGCTCGCCCCCATCCGCGCCCGCCGGGCCGAGCTGGCGCGCGAGCGGGGCTACGTGCTCGACGTGCTGCGCGCCGGCACCCACAAGGCCCAGGCCGTCACCCGCGACACGCGCAACGAGGTGGTGACGGGGCTGGGACTTTTCCGGCTCTGCGCCCCGGAAATGGTCGCGAAAGAGGCAAATCCGGACGCCGGCGGGAAAGATCTGTTCACACATGCGTGACAGCATGGGCCAATGGAGAGTTCCGCCGAGCCCCCGCGCCGGCCCGTTCCGGGCCGCGCGAACCCCCGAAAGCAGCCGGGAAACCGGCCCCGAAGACAGATCGAATGGCCCACATGGATCGCGCTCGTGGCGTGTTATGCGGGGTGGTGCGGGCTGCTCGCGCTCTGGCCGGTGGCGGGGGGCTGGGTGCTGCCGGGGCTGGCGGTGCTGGTCACCTTCCATTCCTCGCTGCAGCACGAGTGCCTGCACGGCCATCCCACCCGCAGCGCGCGGCTGAACGAGGCGCTGGTGTTTCCCGCGCTGGGGCTGTTCGTGGCCTACCGGCGCTTTCGCGAGACCCACCTGCGACACCACAACAACTCGCTGCTGACCGACCCCTACGACGACCCGGAGAGCTGGTATGTCGCGCAGGCCGACCATGCCGCGCTGTCCGCGCCGCTGCGGCTGGCGCTGGCGGCGGCGGGTACGCTGGCGGGGCGGCTCACCCTCGGGCCGTTCCTCTCGCTCTGGGGCTTCTGGCGCAACGACATCCGGCTGATGAGCGCCGGCACGCCGGGCGTGGCGCGGGCCTGGGTGCTGCACGGGCTGGGCATCCTGCCGGTGCTGGGCTGGCTCTGGCTGTGCGGCGTGCCGCTCTGGGCCTATGTGGCGGGCGCGGCGCTTCCGGGCTATTCCCTGCTGATGATCCGCACCTTCATCGAACATCGCGCCGGGCACGACCCCGCGCACCGCTCCGCGGTGATCGAGGCGGAGTGGCCCTTCCGGCTGCTGTTCCTCAACAACGCCCTGCACGCGGTGCACCACGAGCGCCCGGCCGCGGCCTGGTATGAGCTTCCCGCGCTCTACGCGGCCGACCGCGAGGGGGTGTTGCAGCGCAACGGCGGCTATCTGCTCGCCGGCTACCGCGAGGTGGCGTGGCGCTGGGGGCTGCGCCGGCGCGAGCCGGTGGTGCACCCGTTCCTGCGGCGGACCCCGCGCGGATGATCGCCGCCCTGCCGATGTACGACTGGCCGGAGATCCGCCCGGCCACCGACGCCTTCTGGCAGCGCCTGCGCGAGCGCCTGGCGCGGGAGGGGATCACCGGCCCGCAAGCCCTCACGCGCGAGCTTACCGCCGCCGAGACCTGGGCCCACCCGGAGCTGCTGCTGGGCCAGACCTGCGGCTGGCCGCTCACCCACGGGCTGGCCGGCGCCTCGGTGCCGGTGGCCCGGCCGATCCACGATGTGCCGGGCTGCGGCGTGGGGGTGTACCGCTCCGCCGTCATCGTGCGCACGGGCGAGGACCGGCCGCTCGACACCCTGCGCGTGGCGGTGAACGGGCCGGACTCGCTCTCCGGCTACCACGCGCTGCGGCGCTGGCTGGCGCGGCGCTCGGTGGAGATGGCGCCGCATCTCGTGACCGGCGGGCACCGGGCCTCGGTGGCGGCGGTGCGTGACGGTAAGGCCGATCTCGCCGCCATCGACGCGGTGAGCTGGGAGCTCGCCCGCCGCCACGAGGGGGTGCGCGGCCTCGAGCGCCTCGGCTGGACCGAGGAGGCCCCGGCCCTGCCCTTCATCACCGCGCCGGGCGGCCCGGCGGCGGCGCTGGCCCGCGCGCTCGCCCGCCCCGGCCCGGAAATCGCCGCCGCGATCGGGCTTGTCGGCATCCTGCCCGCGGGGATGGAGGACTATGCCGCGCTCGGCGGGTGGTAAGCCCGCCCCCGCAACGCCTTAGGGTTTGGTGATCACGCACACTTGCGTTACTCCTTGTGCCCGAGGGACCAGTAACAACGGCAGGGGAGCATGGCAGCGGAGCCGGTATTGCGGATGGAGGATCTCACCATCGCCTTCGGGAGGGGTGCGGCCTCGCATGTCGTGGTCGAGGGCGCCGGCCTGACCCTGCGCCGGGGCGAGACCCTCGCCCTCGTCGGCGAGAGCGGCTCCGGCAAGACGCTGACCGGCCGCGCCATCCTGCGCATCCTGCCCCGCGGGGCGCATATCACCTCCGGGCGGGTGCAGTTCACCACCTCCGAGGGCCGCTCGGCCGACCTGCTCGCCCTCTCCGAGGCGAAGATGCGCAAGATCCGCGGCGGGCGCATCGCGATGATCTTCCAGGAGCCGATGAGCTCGCTCTCGCCGCTGCACACCATCGGCAACCAGGTGGTGGAAAACCTGCGGCTGCACCGCGGCGTCACCGGCACTGCCGCGCGCGACATCTGCCTCGAGACCTTCGCGAATGTCGGCTTCCCGGAGCCGGAGCGCGCCTGGTCGGCCTACCCGTTCGAGCTCTCCGGCGGGCTGCGCCAGCGCGCGATGATCGCGATGGCCATGGTCTGCGAGCCCGAGCTCATCATCGCCGACGAGCCCACCACCGCGCTCGATGTCACCACCCAGGCCCAGGTGCTCGACCTGATGCGCAAGCTGCAGGACGAGACCGGCATGTCGATGATCATGGTCACCCATGACCTCGGCGTGGTGGCGAACATGGCGGATTCGGTGGTGGTGATGAAGCGCGGCCGCGTGGTGGAGAGCGGGCCGGCCCGCGCCGTGCTCACCGCGCCCGGGCATGACTACACGAAGGCGCTGATCGACGCCGCGCCCGAGATCCCGCTCGACATGCCGTCCGAGACCGGCCCGGTGGCCGACCCGATCCTGCGCGCCACCGGCCTCTCGAAGACCTACCCGGGCCGCTCGGGCAAGCTCGGCCGGCCGGGCAAGCCGGTGCGCGCCGTCTCGGGCGTGGAGATCGCGGTGGGCCGGCGCGAGACGCTGGCCATCGTGGGCGAGAGCGGCTCGGGCAAGTCGACCGTCGCCAAGCTGCTGCTGCGCGCGGAGGAGCCGGACCCCGGCGCCCATATCCGCTTCCGCGGCGCCGACGGGGTGGAGCAGGACGTGGCCACCATGGACCGCGCGACGCTGAAATCCTTCCGCCGCAAGGTGCAGATCGTCTTCCAGGACCCGTTTTCCTCGCTCTCGCCGCGCATGTCGGTGCTCGACATCCTCACCGAGCCGCTGCGCATCCACGGCATCGGCACCGCGGCCGAGCAGAAGGCCCGCGCGGCGGAGCTGATGGCGCGGGTCGGCCTGTCGCCCGCGCATCTGGGGCGGTTTCCGCATGCCTTCTCCGGCGGGCAGCGGCAGCGCATCTGCATCGCGCGGGCGCTGGCGCTGAGCCCGGAGATGATCATCTGCGACGAGCCCACCTCGGCGCTCGACGTCTCGGTGCAGGCGCAGGTGCTGGAGCTGCTGAAGGAACTGCAGGAGGAGATGGGGCTGAGCTATCTCTTCATCTCGCACAACCTCGCCGTGGTGGCGGGGCTGGCCGACCGGGTGGCGGTGATGCGGCGCGGCCGCATCGTCGAGCAGGCGCCCGCGAAGCTGCTGTTCGAAAATCCGCGCCACCCCTACACCCAGGCGCTGATCGCCGCCTCGCCCGAACCGGACATGGACCGCAGGCTCGACCTCGCGGCCGTGGCGCGCGGTGCGGGCGACCCGCATTGCTGGCCCGAGCCCTTCGCCTATCACGGCGACGCGGCCCCGGGCCTGATCGAGATTGAACCCGGACATTTCGTGAGTGCTGCCGCATGAAACTCTTCCTCGGATTGCTGTTAGTTGCCGGCCTCGCGGCCACGGCCCAACCCGGCCGCGCCAATCCCGCCCTGCAGGAGACGCCCCTGTTCGAGAAGCAGGTGGCGGCCGGAGAGCTGCCCCCGGTGGCCGAGCGCGTGCCGCAGGAGCCGCTGGTGGTCGACCTCGCGGCGCGCGAGCGCAGCGTGGGCACGCCCGGCGGCACGCTGCGCACCTTCATCACCCGCCCGCGCGACGTGCGCTACATGGTGGTGTGGGGCTATGCCCGGCTGATGGGCTATGACCAGAACTACGACCTGCGCCCCGACCTGCTGCGCGCCGTCGACAACGAGGGCAACCGCGTCTACACCTTCCACCTGCGCCGCGGCCACCGCTGGTCGGACGGCGCGCCCTTCACCACCGAGGATTTCCGCTATTTCTGGGAGGACGTGGCGCTCGACCCCGACCTCTCGCCGGGCGGCCCGCCGGAGGTGATGCTGGTCGACGGCAAGGCGCCGAAGGTGACGGTGATCGACGAGGTCACCATCCGCTACGAATGGGAGAAGGCGAACCCGCGCTTCCTGCCCGCCCTCGCCGCGGCGCGGCCGCCGTTCATCTACCGCCCCGCGCATTACCTCAAGCAGTTCCACGCGAAATACGTCGACCCCAAGACGCTCGAGCCGCTGATGGCCGAGCGCAAGGCGCGCAACTGGGCGCAGCTGCACAACGGGCTCGACAATCTCTACAACAACGACAACCCCGACCAGCCCACCCTGCAGCCCTGGGTCACCGTCTCGGCGATGAACAGCCAGGGCTACGAGCTCACCCGCAATCCCTATTACCACCGCGTCGACGCCGAGGGGCACCAGCTGCCCTACATCGACCATGTCGAGCTCACCATCGCCGCGGCGGGGCTCATCCCGCAGAAGGTGACGCTGGGCGAGGCCGACCTGCAGGTGCGCTCGATCTCCTTCTCCGATGCGCCGGTGCTCAAGCAGGGCGAGGCCAAGGGCAAGTACCGCACCTGGCTCTGGTCCACCGGCTACGGCTCGGAGATCGCGCTCTACCCCAACCAGAACTACAACGACCCCGCGATGCGCGAGCTGTTCCGCAGCGCCGATTTCCGCCGGGCGCTGAGCCTCGGCGTGCGCCGCACCACGATCAACAAGACCCTCTACTTCGGCCTGGCGAAGGAGGTGAACGTGGCGCCGCTGCACGGCTCGCCCTTCTACGACCCCGCGCTGAGCAACGCCTGGGCCGAGCACGACCCCGACCGGGCCAACAAGATGCTCGACGCCCTCGGCCTGCAGGAGCGCGACGGCGACGGCACCCGCCTGCTGCCCGACGGCCAGCGGCTGGAGATCGTGATCGAGAGTGCCGGCGAGCGGCCGGAGGAATCCGACGCCATCGAGCTGCTGGCGGAGATGTGGGCCGAGATCGGCGTGCGGGTGATCTACCGCCCGCTCGACCGCGACATCCTGCGCAACAAGGTCTATGCCGGGCAGTCGATGATGCCGGTGTGGTATGGCTGGAACAACGGCATCCCCACGCCCGAGGCGCCGCCCGTAGACCTCGCGCCGGTGGAGCAGACCAACTTCTCCTGGCCGGAATGGGGGCAGTACACCCAGTCGAACGGCGTGGCCGGCGAGCCGCCGCAGACTGACGTGGCGAAGAAGCTGCTCGCGCTGTTCCACGACTGGGAGGAGGCGACCAGCGAGGAGGAGCGCCGCGAGATCTGGCACGAGATGCTCGAGATCCAGGCCGACGAGGTGTTCGCCATCGGGCTGGTGAGTGCGGCGCCGCAGCCGGCCATCGTGTCGGAGCGGCTGCAGAACGTGCCGGAAAAGGCGATCTACGCCTGGGAGCCGGGCGCCCAGCTCGGTGTGCTGCGCATGGATGAATTCTGGTTCGCTCCCTGATCCATGGCCCGATACATCCTGCGCCGATGCCTGACGATGATCTGGACCCTCGCCGTGGTGTCGGCGCTGGTGTTCCTGATCGTGAACCTGCCCCCGGGGGACATCCTGTCCAACCGGATCAACGAGCTGATGGCCTCGGGCGAGAGCTCCTCGGTGGCGCGGGCGAAGTTTCTCGCGGCGCAATACGCGCTCGATGAGCCGATCTGGAAACAGTACCTGATCTGGCTCGGCGCCTGGCCGGGGCCGCTGGGCTTCGAGGGGCTGCTGCAGGGCAACCTCGGCTGGTCCTTCGAGCTCGACCGCCCGGTGTCCGACATCGTGACCGAGGCGATGTGGATGACGGTGGTGCTGAACTTCACCACCATCCTCTTCGTCTACGTGGTGGCGCTGCCGCTGGGCGCGCTCGCCGCGGTGCGGGCGAATTCGCTGGTCGACTATCTCGCCACCTTCATCGGCTACATCGGCCTCGCCACGCCGAACTTCCTGCTCGCCATCATCCTCTACAGCAAGGGGGCGGAGTGGTTCGGCCTGCCGGTGGGCGGCATGGTGAGCCGGGAATACGCCAATGCGCCGATGAGCCTCGACAAGCTGCTCGACATCGCGGCGCATCTCGTGGTGCCGGTGATCGTGATCGGTACCTCCGGCATGGCCGCGATGGTGCGGCGCCTGCGCGCCAACCTGCTCGACGAGCTGGGCAAACCCTACGTGACCACCGCCGCCGCCAAGGGGCTCTCGCCCACGCGGGCGGTGGTGAAATACCCGCTGCGCATGGCGCTCAACCCCTTCGTCTCCGACCTCGGGAACATGCTGCCGCAGCTGGTCTCCGGCTCGGTGCTGGTGTCGGTGGTGATGGGGCTGCAGACCATCGGGCCCATCCTGCTGCAATCGCTCAAGAGCCAGGACTATTTCCTGTCCGGCTTCATCCTGCTCTTCGTCTCGGCGCTCACGCTGGTGGGCATGCTGATCTCCGACATCCTGCTGGCGCTGCTCGACCCGCGCATCCGCTTCGAGGGCCGCGGCCGATGATGGATCCCGACGCGCATTACGTCGCCCCCGGCGGGCATGACCCCGATGCCGAGCGCCAGGTGATCGAGCGGCAGGACCTCGACGCCGCCACCTGGATGCTGGTGTGGCGGCGTTTCCTGCGCCACAAGCTGGCGGTGCTCTCCGGCCTGTTCCTGCTGGTCACCTACCTCGCCCTGCCCTTCGTGGATTTCCTCGCCCCCTACGACCCCGCGGTGCGCGACGACGACCACCTGCTCGCCCCGCCCCAGCCGATGGGCCTGTTCGACGGCGGGCTGCTGGTGAGCTATCCCAGCACCGAGAGCCTCGACCTCACCACGCTGCAGCGGGTCTACGAGCCGGATTACGACAATCCCCAGCCGGTGCGCTGGTTTGCCAGCTGCGGGCCGCAGTATTCCTTCCTCGGGCTCTGGATGAGCGACAACCGGCTCGCCTGCCCGCCGGAGGGCGGCACGCTCTACATCCTGGGCACCGACAGGCTGGGGCGTGACCTGCTCAGCCGGCTGATGCATGGCGCGCGGCTCAGCCTCACCGTGGGGCTGATCGGCGTGGCGATCTCCTTTGCCATCGGCATGATCGTGGGCGGGGTGGCCGGCTATTTCGGCGGCTGGGTCGACTCGGTCGTGCAGCGGGTGATCGAGATCATCCGCTCGCTGCCCGAGCTGCCGATCTGGCTGGCGCTCTCGGCCGCGGTGCCGGCGAGCTGGGGGCCGGTGTCGGTGTTCTTCGTGATCTCGATCATCCTCGGCCTGCTCGACTGGCCGGGGCTGGCGCGCGCCGTGCGCTCGAAGTTCCTCTCGCTGCGCGAGGAGGAATACGTGCGCGCGGCCGAGCTGATGGGCGCCTCCACCACCCGGGTGATCGGGGCGCACATGATGCCGAACTTCATGAGCCACCTCGTGGCCACGGCCACGCTCTCCATCCCCACGATGATCCTGGGCGAGACGGCGCTGAGCTTCCTCGGCCTCGGGCTGCGGCCGCCGGCGGTGAGCTGGGGGCTGATGCTCAACGACGCGCTGCAGATGGGCCAGGGCGCGCTCACGGTGGCGCCCTGGGTGCTCTGGCCGCTGGTGCCGGTGATGCTGGTGGTGCTGGCCTACAATTTCGTGGGCGACGGCATCCGCGACGCGCTCGACCCCTATTCCTGACCCACACTGAAAGGCACAGACGGTGGAATTCCTGTTCAAGGGCTTCGTGATCGGGGCCGGCGCCACGCTGATCTTCGATCTCTGGGTGCGGTTCGTGATCGTCGGCCTCGGGCTGCCGGGCGCGAACTGGACACTGGGCGGGCGCTGGTTTGCCCACATGCCGCGCGGCCGGTTCCGGCACGAGAGCATCGCCGCGGCGCCGAGCCTTCCGGGCGAGACCGCGGTGGGCTGGACCATGCATTACCTGATCGGCATCGCCTACGGGCTCATCCTGCTGGCGCTCTGCGGGCCGGACTGGGGCCGCGCGCCCACGCTCTGGCCGGCGCTGGCCTTCGGGCTGGTGACGGTGCTGGCGGGCTGGCTGATCATGGCGCCCTGCATGGGCGCAGGCATCGCGGCGTCGAAGGCGCCCCGGCCGATGCAGGTGCGCGCCGTCCAGCTGTCGAACCACGCGGTGTTCGGCGTGGCGATGTGGCTCTGGGCGCTTCTCGCTGCCGCCGCCTGGGGCTGAGACCGCCGCCCCCTTATTGCGCGGCGCGGATCTGCTCGGCCTGGTCCGAGCGGTCCTGCCCGATCACCACGGGCACGGCCACGGCGGCGGCACGGGCCCAGGCCTCGGCGACCGGGTCTGTCCAGTCACGTATGCCGGTGCCGCCGGGGCGGCCCGGAAAGGGAAAGTTCCTTATGGCCAGCAGCCTTGCATTCGAATCCCCGAACGCCGTGCCGTGCTCGCCCAGGACCGGGCAGGAACGACGGGCCTGAACCCGCCCGTAGTTGATATCTCGCATCGAACACACCCCCCCTGGTATGTCTTCAACCTCGGCCGGTCATTCATGTTCGACCATTCATGCTCGGCCATTCATGCTCGGCCATTCGTGTTCGGCCATCCCTTTCGACCATTCCTGATCGACGCCGACCTCCCCCTTCTGACGCCGGCGCGATTCCGGAGGAGATCATGTCACAGTTCGGCAATCTTTGGGGGTAACAAGTTAACATTGCACTTATGCCGAGCATACAGCGGACATTTTGTGTCTCAAAGGCGACAGTTCTCTGCGTGTTTGTGTCCCGCATCCTGCGGGGATGCGCCGGGGCCGGAGTGCCGGGCGGATCCCGCGCCTGACTGCGGCGGCCTTGCTCAGAGCTGCTCGCGCGCCAGCAGCGCGCGCAGCGCCTCGAGCTCCGGCGCGCCCCAGGCATCGCGGCCGAGCACGGCGCGCCAGGCATCGAGGTAATGCGCCCCGGAATAGACATGGCCGTAGCCGGGCGGCGTGCCGGTGGCGATGGCCATGTCGAGCGCGAGCTGCAGGAAGGTGACCACCGGGTACCAGCGCAGGTCGGGCGAGACGTCCGGACCGCGCGGGCCGCGCATCCAGTCCGGTTCGCGCCAGGCGGAGGTTTCCTCGAAGAACACGATCGGGTCGCCCGCGTGCTGGAGGTAGACGATGCGCAGCGGCCCCCAGGGGCGGGGGTCGTCGGCCAGCACGTCCCGCTGGGTGGTGAAGCGGATCACCGAGCCGTCGCGGAACTGCGGCAGCCAGGCGGGCGAGCCGGGCACCCGCTCGGCCACCGCCTGCTGCCAGGTGGGGCTGGGAAAGGGCGGGCCGGCCCAGAGCGCGCCCTGGAACGGGTCGGCGATCACGTCGAACAGGTCGGCCGAGAGGTCGGAGTTGAGCGCGCCGAGGCTGAGCCCGTGCAGGAACAGCCGCGGCCGCGCACCCTCCGGCAGGCTTTCCCAGTGATGGTAGACGGTGGCGAACACGGCCCGGGCGGTCTCGGTGCCGTATTCGGCGTCGACGAAGAGCGCGAGCCAGCTCGGCAGGTAGGAGTACTGCACGGTGACGGTCGCGATGTCGCCGTCGGTGAGGTATTCCACCGCCTTCTGGCTGCCGGGGTCGAGCCAGCCGGTGCCGGTGGGGGTGGCGATCACCAGCGTGGCGCGCTCGAAGGCGCCCTGGCGCTGCATCTCGGCGAGGGCGAGCCGGGCGCGGTCTTCCGGCGTCTCGGCCGAGTTGAGCCCGACGTAGATGCGCAGCGGCTCGCGCGCCGGGCGGCCGGACATGCGGGTGATCTGCGCCGCGTCGGGCCCGGCGGCCACGATCTCGCGCCCCGCCCGGCCCAGCCCCTGCCAGCCGACGAGGGAGGCGGAGCTGCCGGTCTTGCCCGGCTCGGTGGGGCGGGGGGATTCGGGCTCCAGCAGGGCGTCGTAGCGCGCGTAGGAACTGTCGAGCGCGGTGAGCACGCCGCGCATCAGCACGCCGCTGCCGATGGACCAGAACAGCGCCGCGGCCAGCACGAAGCCCAGCAGCGCCGCCACGCGGGGCGGCAGCAGCCGGTCGGCCCAGGCGGAGAACAGCCGCACCGCGGCGCCGAAGAGCCGGCCCAGCAGCAGCAACACCGCGGCAACGGCAATGGTGATGGCGCCCAGGGTGAAGGGGCGCGAGCTCTCCACCGGGGGCATCTCGATGAGGATGCGGATGCCGTTCTGCCAGTCCGACGCCTTCCAGAAGGCCACCGCGGCCACCGCGGCGCAGGCGAGCGAGAGCAGCATGCGCGGCCAGGCCGCGCGGCGCGGATAGGGCAGGCCGAGGTAGAGCCAGACCAGCCGCACCCCGTGGCCGATGCCGTAGCCCACCGCGAAGCTGATACCGGAGAGAACGCCCTGCATGGCCGCGCTGCGCGGGATCAGGCTGGGGGTGAGGGAGGCGGCGAGGAACAGCGTTCCCAGCGCCAGCCCCAGCGCGGAAAGCGAGCGGAAATAGGCCGTTACCATTGCCGAACCCGGTAGTCTCATGCCTGCGGCCCTCCCCCCTTCACGAAAGGAGGAGCGTAAGGGGCCGGCGGCGGGCCTGTCCACCGGGCGGGGTGTCTCAGGCCTCGAGCGGGTGGTGGCAGGCGAGCGCGCCGCCCTGCCCGTCGGGCAGCAGCGCCGGCCGCTCGGCGCGGCACAGCGCAGTGGCACGCGGGCAGCGGGTGTGGAAGCGGCAGCCGGGGGGCGGGTTCAACGGGCTCGGCAGATCGCCGGAGAGGATGGTGCGCGCCGGGCGCGGCACGTCCAGCTTCGGCACCGGCACGGCGGAGCGCAGCGCGGCGGTGTAGGGGTGGCGCGGGGCGGAGAACACCCGGTCCACCGGCCCGGTCTCGACCACCGAGCCGAGGTACATCACCGCCACGCGGTTGGAGATCTGCCGCACCACCGAGAGGTCATGCGCGATGAAGACGTAAGTGAGGCCCAGTTCCTCGCGCAGGTCGGCGAGCAGGTTGACGATCTGCGCCTGGATGGAGACATCGAGGGCCGAGACCGGCTCGTCCGCCACCACCAGCTTCGGGCGCAGCGCCAGGGCGCGGGCGATGCCGATGCGCTGTTTCTGGCCGCCGGAGAACTCGTGCGGGAAGCGCATCGCGTGCTCGGGCAGCAGGTCGACCCTTCGCAGCAGGGCGGCGACGCGATCCGGGATCTCGGCGCGGTCGCAGGCGGCGTGGATGCGGAACGGGTCGGAGAGCAGGTCGCCCACGCGGCGGCGCGGGTTGAGCGAGGCGGCGGGGTCCTGGAAGACCATCTGCATCTCGCGGCGCAGCGGGCGCATGCGCGCGGCCGAGGCGCGGGTGATGTCGCGGCCCTCGAACTCGAGCGTCCCGGAGGTGATGTCCTGCAGCTTCATCAGGCAGCGGCCGAGCGAGGATTTCCCGCAGCCGCTCTCGCCCACGATGCCGAGGGTCTCGCCCGGCATCACCTCGAGCGAGACTTCGCTCACCGCCTGCACCGCCCGGCGGCGGGCGGGCAGCAGCGCGCGGCCGACGCGGTAGGTCTTCGAGAGTTCGGTGGCGCGCAGCAGCGGAGTTGCGGTCATGAGCGGGCCTCCCCGGCGGCGAGAAGTTCGGCCCGGCGGGCCGGGCTGAGCACGCAGGCGGCGCGGTGGCCGCCCTCGCCGGTGAGTGCGGGCATGGCGGCGCAGGCGGCATGGGCATGGGCGCAGCGCGGGCGGAAAGCGCAGCCCGCCGGCAGGGCCGAGAGGCGCGGCGGCGTGCCCGGGATGGCCGAAAGCCGCGCCGGCCGCGCGCCTTCCAGCGGCGGGATGGAGGCGAAGAGCCCCCAGGCGTAGGGGTGCTGCGGCGCGGTGAAGAGATCGCGCTTGCTGCCCTCCTCCACCACCTTGCCGGCATACATCACCCGCACGGTGTCGGCGATCTCGGCCACCACGCCGAGGTCATGGGTGACGAGGATCACGGCGGAGCCGAACTCGTCGCGCAGCCGGCCGATGAGCTCGAGGATCTGGGCCTGCACGGTGACATCGAGCGCGGTGGTGGGCTCGTCGGCGATGAGCAGCGCGGGGTTGCACGACAGCGCCATGGCGATCACCGCGCGCTGGCGCATGCCGCCCGAGAGCTGGTGCGGGTAGCGCCCGGCCACGTCGGCCGGGGCGGGGATGCCGACGGCGGAGATCAGCTCCACCGCCCGCGCCCGCGCGGCGCGGGGCGAGATGCGCTCATGCGCGCGGATCTGCTCCACGATCTGGGCGCCCACGGTGTGCACCGGGGTGAGGGCGGTCATCGGGTCTTGGAAGATCATCGCCATGTCGCGGCCGCGGATGCGGTCGAGCGCGCGGCGGCCGAGGCCCACCAGCTCCTGCCCGCGGAAGCGCACGGAGCCCGAGAGCACGGCGTTGGGGCTGGTGATGAGGCCCATGAGGGCGAGCAGGGTCTGGCTCTTGCCGGAGCCGCTCTCGCCCACGAGGCCCATGATCTCGCCGGGGGCGATGGCGAAGGAGATGCCGCGCACGGCTTCCACCAGCCCGTCCTCGGTGCGGAAGGAAACGGTGAGGCCGGAGACCTCGAGCAGCGGTTCAGCGGGCATCGCGGGCCCTCGGGTCGAGAATGGCATGCAGGATGTCGACGACGAAATTCGCCATCACCACGAAGAAGGAGGCGTAGATGACCGTGGCAAGGATCATCGGCAGGTCGAGGGTCTGGAGCGCGTCATAGGTGAGCTTGCCCACGCCCTGCAGGCCGAACACCACCTCGGTGAGCAGCGCGCCGCCGCCCACGAGGGCACCGAAATCGAGGCCGAACATGGTCACGAAGGCCACGAGCGAGGTGCGCAGCCCGTGGTGCAGCAGCACCCGGGTCTCGCCGATGCCCTTGGCGCGGGCGGTGCGGATGAAATCCTCCTGCATCATCTCGATGAGCGAGGCGCGCAGCACCCGGCCGTAGAGGCCGACATAGAGGGTGGCGAGCACGGTCCAGGGGATGACGAGGGCCTTGAACCAGCCCCAGGGGTCGACCGAGAGCGGCACGTAGCCGAGGGCCGGCACCCAGGAGAAGGCCCATGTGTCATGCCAGCGCGACTGGGTGACGAGGTTTGCGACCTCGCCCAGCCAGAACACCGGCATGGAGATGCCGGCGAGGCCGAGCATCATCAGCCCGCGGTCGACATAGCTGCCCCGCGTGGCGCCGGCCACCACGCCGACGACGAGCCCGCCCAGCACCCAGAGCACCGCCGCGCCGCAGACCAGCGACAGGGTGATGGGAATGGCGTTCATCACCGTGGGGATGACCTTCTGCCCGCGGTTCACGAAGGAGGTGAGGTCGCGGGTGACGAAGAGCCGCTTCATCATCAGCGCGTATTGCACCGGCAGCGGGCGGTCGAGGCCGAAGTCATGGCGCACCTGCTGGAGGGTTTCCTGGCTGGCGTTGCGGCCGGCGATGCGGGCCGAGGGGTCAGCCCCCGGGGTGGCGAAGAAGATCAGGAAGGCGACCACGGAGATGCCGAACATCACCAGCACCATCTGGCCCAGCCGGGCAAGGAGGGCGAAGAGCATCAGCCGATCCTCACGGTGGATTTCGGGTCGAGCGCGTCGCGCACGCCGTCGCCGAAGATGTTGAGCGCCAGCACGGTGACCGCGATGGCGATGCCCGGCGCCAGCGCCACGGCGGGGCGGGAATAGAGCAGGCCCTGGCCGTCCTGGATGATGGTGCCCCAGCTCGCGTCCGGCGGCTGCACGCCGATGGAGAGGAAGGAGAGCGCGCTCTCGATGATCATGTTGAGCGCCAGCATCAGCGGCACGAAGACGATGATGCGGGTGACGACATTGGGCAGGATGTCCACCCAGAGGATGCGCCAGGGCGAGGCGCCCAGCCCCACGGCTGCGGTGACGAACTCGGATTTCATCAGCGTGATCACGTGGTTGCGGATCGGGCGGGCCACGTAGGGGATGTAGACCACTCCGATGATGACGATGGGCAGCGCCAGCGAGCCGGAGCGGATCTCGAACGGCCCGATCAGCAGCGGCTGGGAGATCAGCACGATGGAGAGCGAGATGGCGAGCAGGAAGATCGGGAAGGCCCAGAGCACGTCGAGGATGCGGGAGAGCACCGTGTCGACCAGCCCGCCGAAGAAGCCCGCCACCACGCCCACGAAGGTGGCGACCACGAGGCAGAGCACCGCGGCGGCGCCGGCGATGAACAGCGAGTTGCGCCCGCCGTAGAGCAGCCGCGCGGCCACGTCACGCCCCTGGTTGTCGGCGCCCAGCATGTAGGGGCCGAGCTGCCAGGTGGGGCCGATGGGGGTGAGGCCGAGGCCCAGCCCCTCGGTGGAGGCTTCCAGCACGTCGCGGCTCTTGCCGTCGACCGTGATGGTGCCGTTGAGATTGGTCGCGAACGGGTTCGTGCCCGAGACGTAGGTCGCGTAGAGCGGGGCGGCGAGGCAGGCGGCGAGGATGACGAGCAGCACGGCGAGGGCGGCGAGCGCCGCGCGGTCGCGCTTCAGCCGGCGCCAGGCGGTGGCCCAGGGGCCCTCGGCCGCACGGGCTTTTTCGGGAAGGGGGGGTGTGGTGTCGGTCATCTCTCGGCGCTGGCTGGAGGGCTGGCATGGCGGCGGCCCCCCTTTGCCCGGGGGGCCGCCGCGCGCCTTTGTGTCAGGTCCGGGTCACTGGAGCCAGGACTGGCTCATGATCCAGTAGAACTGCGGGGAGAAGGTGAAGTTCTGCACCCGCTTGGACACGAAATCGACGCGCTTGGGGGTGAAGAGCACCGCGGCGGGGGCGGCGTCGGTCACCGCGTGGTCGACCTCGGTCCACATCTGCGCCGACTTTTCGGGGTCGGTGAGGGTGAGGGCGGCGGCCTCGTCCATCTTCGCGTCGATCGCCTCGTCGCAGAAGCCGGCGATGTTCACCGAGGCGTCGGAGCCGGGGGTGAAGCTGTCGCAGCCGAAGAGCACCTGCAGGAAGTTCGAGGGCGACGGGTAGTCCTGGAACCACTGCGAGATGGAGATCTGCACCTTGTTGTTGGTGTTCTGGATGTAGGTGAACTGGATGTTCTGCGAGATCGGCTGCACCGAGGTCTTGTAGCCCAGCTCGTTCAGCACGCCCTGCAGGTAGACACCGATGGCGCGGGAGACGGTGTTGTCCTCCGCCACGATGGTGACCTCCTGGCCGGCGGTGCCGGATTCGGCCACCAGCGCCCTGGCCTTCTCCATGTCCGGCGCGCTCCAGGTGTCGGTGCCGCCCGCGGTGTAGGGGCAATAGGGCACGTAGGAGGGGAAGCCGGGCGGCAGGATCTGGCAGGCGGGCTGCGCCAGCGCCGCGCCGCCGAAGAGCTTCACGATGGCCGAGCGGTCGATGGCGTAGTTCACCGCCTGGCGCACCCGCACATCGTCGAAGGGCGCGAGATTGGTGTTCATCGGCGCATACCACATCGCGGTGAGCGGGTGGACGGACACCTGGGAGGCGTAGCGCGAGCCGATCTCGGCGAGGCGGTCGGGCGGCGGCGGATCGAACATCCAGTCGGCCTGGCCGTTCTGGATGGCGGTGACGGCGGCTTCCTCGGTGAGGCCGAAATCATAGTCGATCTGGTCGGGGTAGCCGGCGGGCTGGGCGTCGGCGCTCCATTCCGCGAAGTGGGGGTTGCGCACCATGCGCAGCTGCTCGTTCGGGTTGTAGCTCTCGATCATGTAGGGGCCGGTGCCGGGCACGGGGGTGGTGCCGGCGTCCTCGGCGGGGGTTTCGGCCGGCAGGATCGCGGCATGCGGGATGGCGATCTTCTGCAGGAACTCGCCGTCCGGGGCGGTGAGGTTGATGGTCACGGTGTTCGCGGCATCGTCGATCACCACGCCGCCGTCGAGCGTGCAGTCCGCCGGGCTCTCGAGGCAGGCGTCCGCGCCCACGATGCCGTTGTAGAACGTGCCGGAGGTGGGGCCGGAGACCTTGAAGATGCGCTGGAAGGAGGCGAGCACGTCTTCGGGCGTGAGGTCGGTGCCGTCGGAAAACCTGATGCCCTCGCGCAGCTTGAAGACATAGGTCTTGCCGTCGTTCTGCGGCTCGGGCAGTTCCTCGGCGAGGTCGGCGACCACGTCGAAGCCGGTCTCGTCACCGGCCTTCCGGAAGGTCACCAGCCCGTCGTAGAGCATGTAGTTGATCTGGAAATACTGCAGCGTGTAGTTGATGTGCGGGTCGATGGTGCCCGAGGCCGCCTTGGCGAGCAGCCGCATGGTGCCGCCGGGGGTGCCTTCCTGGGCGTGCGCGCCACCGGCCGGCATCGACGCGGCGAGGCCCGCGAGGGCGATCCCCGACATCAATGCGGCAAGGGTCGTTCTGGGTCGCATGGCCGTGTCCCTTCCTGGAGTTCGCATGGATGACGCCGCGGCGGAGCGGGGCCCGGCCGGACGGATGACGAGAGGCCGGGCCCGGGCCCGACTGCGACCAGCCTAGGGGCCGGGCGGCCCTCGCGTATAGCTATCGAATCTTATAGGTTCGAGCACCGATGCCGCTCTCGCGGGCAGCCGGCGGCAGGTTTGCCGCCGTTTCGCCCGCAAAACGCGCAATCGGGCCGCTCTGTCGATTTGACAAGCACGGGGCCGGGGATAGAATTTGCCGATGCTGCACACCATCGCCGAACACGAGCACGAGTTTCATCCCGGCATGTCCGTGGCCGATGCCATGGACGTGGCGCTTGCCCTGCTGCGGCCGGAAGGGTTCGACATCGCCACCTACGACTATTCGCCGGTGCCGCTGAGCCATGACGGCGAGTTCATCACCCCCGCCGTGCTCAGCCTGTGCAATGCGCCGGAGGACATGGAGGCGCTGTGGTGCCGCGGCGGCTACTACCAGATCGACCCGGTGATGGAGGCCTCGCTCGCGGTGTCGCGGCCCTTTGTCTGGGCGCATGGCGGGCGGCAGAGCCCGGTGATGCGCAAGGTGCTGGCCGAGAAGCACTCGCCGGTGGTCGCCTACCTGCACGACACGCGGATGACCTGCGGCATCACCGTGCCGATCCGGGCCGAGGGCGGGGCGCTCGCCACCTTCTCCGCCATCCGCACCGACCCCGGGCGCGACACCGAGCGCGACGCCGAACACCTGCTGGCCGCGATGGGCCATCTGGGCCGCGTGTTCCATGACGCGGTCTACCCCGGGTTCGACGCCGCCACCCGCACCAGCGCGCATATCCGCCTCACCCCGCGCGAGCGCCAGTGCCTGCGGCTGTGCGCGGCCGGGCTCACCACCAAGCAGGTGGCGCATGAACTGGCGCGCTCGGTGCCCACGGTGACGCTGCATCTCAACTCCGCCACCCGCAAGCTCGGGGCGCGCAACCGCTTCCAGGCCATCGCCCGCGCGGCGCATTACCGGCTGCTGGAACCCGACGCCTGAGCCACCCCTCCCCTGCCCCTCCTGCGCCGCGCGCGGCCGGCGAACCTATAAGATTCCCTAGCTGTCGGCCGCCGCCGGGGCTTTGCTAACCTGCCTGTCGCGGTGCCCACCGGCCCCGCCGGACATGCCCCGACCCCGAGGAGACAGGCACAATGAGCGAGATCCCGACCACCGAAGGCTTTTCCGCCTGGCAGGGCCACCAGACCTGGTACCGCGTGAGCGGCGACCTCTCCTCGGGCAAGCTGCCGCTGGTGGTGGCGCATGGCGGGCCGGGCTGCACGCATGACTACGTGGACAGTTTCCGCGCGCTCGCCGCCACCGGCCGCCCGGTGATCCACTACGACCAGATCGGCAACGGCAAGTCCACGCACCTGCCGCAGATGGGCCCGGAGTTCTGGACCGTGGAGTTCTTCCTCGGCGAGCTCGACGCCCTGCTCGACCACCTCGGCATCCGCGGGCGCTACGCGCTGCTCGGCCAGTCCTGGGGCGGCATGCTGGGGGCGGAGCACGCGGTGCGCCGGCCCGAGGGGCTGAAGGCGCTGGTGATCGCGAACTCGCCGGCCTCGATGGCGCTGTGGTCGGCCGGGGCGGCGGCGCTGCGCGCCGAGCTGCCGGAGGAGGTGCAGGAGGCGCTGAACCGGCACGAGGCCGCCGGCACCCTCGACCACCCCGACTACCTCGCCGCCACCCGGGTGTTCTACGACCGGCACGTGTGCCGCATCAGCCCCTGGCCGGAGGAGGTGGCCCGCACCTTCGCCGCCATCGACGCCGACCCCACGGTGTACCACGCGATGAACGGGCCCACGGAATTCCACGTGATCGGCACGATGAAGGACTGGTCGGTGATCGACCGGCTGCCGCAGGTGACCGCCCCGACCCTCGCCTTCCGCGGCCATTACGACGAGGCGACGGCGGAGTGCGTGCAGCCCTTCCTCGACCTGATCCCGGGCTGCGAGGGCCATGTCTTCCCCGCCTCCAGCCACATGCCGCATGTGGAGGAGAAGGCGGAGTGCATGGCGGTGGTCGAGGCCTTCCTCGCCCGCCACGACTGAGATCGTCAGGCGCCCGCCGCGGGATGGCGGCGGGCCGACCGGCGTCAGAGCTTCGCCGCGCGCAGGCGCAGGGCGTTGCCGATCACCGAGACCGAGCTGAGGCTCATCGCCGCCGCGGCGATGACCGGCGACAGCAGGATGCCGAAGAACGGGAACAGGATGCCCGCCGCCAGCGGCACGCCCGCGGTGTTGTAGACGAAGGCGAAGAACAGGTTCTGCCGGATGTTCGACATCGTCGCCTCCGCCAGCCGCCGGGCGCGCAGGATGCCGGTGAGATCGCCCTTCACCAGCGTGACGCCGGCGCTCTCCACCGCCACGTCGGCGCCGGTGCCCATGGCGATGCCCACGTCGGCGGCGGCCAGCGCCGGGGCGTCGTTCACCCCGTCGCCCGCCATGGCCACCGAGCTTCCCCCGGCGCGCAGCTCCTCGATGAGCGCGCCCTTGCCCTCGGGGCTGATGCCGGCCTTCACCTCGTCGAGCCCGAGGGTTTTCGCCACGGCGCGGGCGGTGGCCTCGGCGTCGCCGGTGGCCATCACGATGCGGATGCCGGCATCATGCAGGCCGCGGATGGCCTCGGCCGTGGTGTCCTTGATGCGGTCGGCCACGGCGACGATGCCGGCGGCACTGCCATCGACCGCGAGGAACATCGCGGTGCGCCCCTCGGCCTGCAGCGCCTCCGCCCGCTCCGCCAGCGCGCCGAGCGACACGCCCTCGTCCGCCATCAGCGCCGCGTTCCCCAGCGCCAGCCGGCGGCCGTCGGCACTGCCGGTGACCCCCTTGCCGGTGACGGCGGCGAAATCGGTCACCTCGGCGCGGCGCGCGCCGCGCTCCGTGGCGCCGGTGACGATGGCCTCGGCCAGCGGGTGTTCCGAGCCGCGCTCCAGCGCCGCGGCGAGGGAGAGCACCTCCTCCTCGGGCAGGGCGCCGGCCACCACCTCGGTGAGCGAGGGCCGCCCCTCGGTGAGCGTGCCGGTCTTGTCGACCACCAGCACGTCGACCTTCGCCAGCCGCTCCAGCGCCTCGGCGTCGCGGATCAGCACGCCGGCATGGGCGCCGCGCCCGGTGGCCACCATGATCGACATCGGCGTGGCGAGGCCGAGCGCACAGGGGCAGGCGATGATCAGCACGCTCACCGCCGCCACGAAGGCATAGGAGAGCGCCGGCGCCGGCCCGAAGAGCGACCAGGCCAGGAAGGCCAGCACCGCCACCGCCACCACCGCGGGCACGAACCAGTTCGCAACCCGGTCGGCCAGCGCCTGGATGGGCGCGCGGCTGCGCTGCGCCTGGGCCACGAGGCCGACGATGCGCGACAGCGTGGTCTCGGCGCCCACGCGCTCGGCCTTCATCAGGAAGCTGCCGGTGCGGTTGAGCGTGCCGCCGGTCACCGTGTCGCCGCCGGATTTCTCCACCGGCACCGGCTCGCCGGTCACCATGCTCTCGTCCACGGCGGAGCGGCCCTCGGTGACGGTGCCGTCGACCGGCACCGCCTCGCCGGGGCGCACGCGCAGGATGTCGCCGGCCTTCACCTCGTCGAGCGGCACGTCCTGCTCCGCGCCGTCGCGCACGCGCCGGGCGGTCTTGGGCGCGAGGTCCATCAGGGCGCGGATGGCGTCTCCCGTGCGGTCACGCGCGACGAGCTCCATCACCTGGCCCACGAGCACCAGAACAAGGATCACCGCCACCGCCTCGAAATAGACCGGGGGTGCGCCGTCATGCATCATCGCGTGCGGGAAGATGCCGGGCAGCAGCAGGGCCACCACCGAGAACACCCAGGCCGCCCCGGTGCCCACGGCGATCAGCGTCCACATGTTGGGCGAGCGGTTGACGATCGAGGCCCAGCCGCGTCGGAAGAACACCCGGCACAGGAAAAGCACCGCGGTGGCGAGCACCGCCTGCAGCCACACGAAGGCCACGGGCCCCAGCCACTCGCGGAAGGGCAGGCCCAGGTGGTCGCCCATCTCGAGCACGAACACCACCGCAGCCATGGGCGCGGTGATCCACAGCCGGCGGCGGAAATCGACGAGCTCGGGGTTCGGGCCGCTGTCGGCCGTGGGCATCATCGGCTCCAGCGCCATGCCGCAGAGCGGGCAGTCGCCCGGGCCGTCCTGCACGATCTCGGGGTGCATGGGGCAGGTCCATTGCGCGCCGGCGGGGGCCTGCGGGGCCGGGCGGTCGCCCAGCCATGCCTCCGGCTCGGCCTCGAACTTCTCCTGGCAGCGCGCCGAGCAGAAGTAGAAGCGCTGGCCCTCGTGCTTCGACATCCAGCGGGCCGAGGCGCGGTCCACCGTCATGCCGCAGACCGGGTCCTTCGCGGTGAGGTATTTTTCCGGCTCCGCCACGAACTTGTCATGGCAGCCCTGGGAGCAGAAGTGGAAGTCGCGGCCCTCGTGGCTTGCCACGGGCTTGCCGCGCGCGGGGTCCACGGTCATGCCGCAGACCGGGTCGCGGATCACGGCGGGCGCGGGATCGCCGCCGCCGCAGCAGCTCCCCTGCCGCGCGGGGTGGTGGTGGTGCGAATGATCGGACATGGGATGTCTCCAGCGAGCAGGATCTCTTCTGCAGCGGCATATGGGGCTTCCAGCCACTGGAAGGTCAAGGGGGTGCAGGCCTTGACCTTCCAGTTTTCGGAACCTTTATGTGCAGGGAACGCACAGCGGAGAGCACGCCGATGAACATCAAGGAGGTGGCAGGGCTGAGCGGCCTGCCGGCCAAGACCATCCGCTACTACGAGGACATCGGCCTTGTGCGCCCGGCCCGGGCGGACAACGGCTACCGCGCCTTTTCCGAGCGCGACGGCGCCAAGCTGGCCTTCCTCGCCCGCGCCCGCTCGCTCGGTTTCAGCATCGACGATTGCCGCGCCCTGCTCTCGCTCTACGAGGACCGCAGCCGCGCCAGCGCCGACGTGAAGGCCCTGGCCGAGGACCGGCTGGAGGAGATCGACCGCAAGATCACCGAGCTCGAGGGGCTGAAGGCCACGCTCTCGCAACTTGTCCGCCGCTGCCACGGCGACGACCGGCCGGACTGCCCGATCCTGGAAGACCTCGCCGGCCAGGGCTGAAGGGGCAGGCAGCGCCCGCCCTGCGCGCCCGGCTCACGCGGGCCTCCGTGATCATGCCGATCTCCGGGAGGGCCATAGGGCGGCAATGCAGCCTCCATGCCCGCCGGACCCGCAGTCATCCGTGCCCTCGGCGCGACGCCCTGGTCGCGCCGGCCACCGGGCAGCGCAGACGCAAAAACCCTCCGCGGCTGAGCCTGCGGAGGGTTTTCTGTATTTCTGGTTGCGGGGGCAGGATTTGAACCTGCGGCCTTCAGGTTATGAGCCTGACGAGCTACCGGGCTGCTCCACCCCGCG
>NZ_QRGC01000019.1 GCF_003448965.1 Oceanicella sp. SM1341 | reverse complement strand
GAGCGCATCCGCGCCGAGGCCACGCGCCTTGCCCGCCACCCCGCCTTCCGCGCCGCGCGCGAGCCGGGGGAGGCGCCCACGCCCGCCGGGCTCGCCTCCCTCGCCTGGCCCGACCGCATCGGCCTGCGCCGGCGCGGCGACGACCCGCGCTATCTCCTTTCCGGCGGCAAGGGCGCGGTGCTCGACGCCGCCGACCCGCTCGCCGCGCAGCGCATGCTCGTGGCGCTCGACCTCGACGGCGACCAGCGCGAGGCGCGCATCCGCCTCGCCGCCGCCTTCTCCGAGGCCGAGGCCAAGGCCCTGCACCCCGACATGCTGGCCGAGGTCGATGTCTGCGACTGGTCGCGGCGCGAGCGCGCGGTGGTGGCGCGCAGCCGCTCCATGCTCGGCGCGCTGGTGCTGGAGGACCGGGTGTGGCGCGACGTGCCGCAGGCCGCCGTCGCCGCCGCGATGCGCGAGGGCATCGCCCGCGATCTCGGCCTCGAGGCGCTGAACTGGTCGAAACCGGCCCGGCTGCTCGCCGCCCGGGTGGAGTTCCTGCGCGGGCAGGGGGCGGAAATGCCGGACATGAGCCCCGAGGGCCTGCTCGCCAGCCTCTCCGACTGGCTGGAGCCGCACCTGGGTCGGGCGCGCCGGGCGGCGGACCTCGGGCGCATCGACCTGCTCGGCCCGCTGGAAAGCCTGCTCGACTGGGAGGCCCGCCAGGCGCTCGACCGGCTGGCGCCCGCGCATATCACCGCGCCCACCGGCACGAAGCTGGCGGTGGACTGGTCGGGCGAGCAGCCCTCGGTGTCGGTGCGGCTGCAGGAGATGTTCGGCCTCACCGAACACCCGGTGATCGGGCCGAAGCGGCTGCCGCTGCAGCTCGAACTGCTCTCGCCCGCCGGCCGCCCGGTGCAGGTGACCGCCGATCTCCCCGGCTTCTGGGCCCGCTCCTATGCCGACGTGCGCAAGGACATGCGCGGCCGCTACCCCCGCCATCCCTGGCCCGAGGACCCCACCGAGGCCGAGCCCACCCTCCGCGCCAAGCCCCGCGGCACCTGAGCCGCCGCGCGCGGGCCCCGGGGCAGCCGGAGATGCGAGCCGGATGGCCGGCACCCGCCGCCTCGCCTAGCCCCGGGGCATGAGATGAGCCGGGCGCCCGACGAGACAGGTGCGGGCACCGGGACGCGAAGGGCATGCATCGGCGCCCGACATGCGGTGGGTCCGGGGCGCCGGGCCGGCCTGGTGAAGCTCCGGGGGGGGGGGTGAAAACCGGCCGTGGAGGCCGTGCGAATGCCGCCGTTGGCCTTGCGGTCCGAGCGGCGAAGGCCACCGAGCGGAGCCACCCGGGCGAGACACCCCTGGCATCGGCGCCGGCGCGCCGGGGGCGTGCTTTCCGCAGGATCGGGTGACAGCGCGGGGCCGCGCGCGCGGGCGGCCGGGTGGTTCAGCCGTGATGCGGAACTCCCGCCGCGGCGGCGAGGGGTTCAGCGCCGGGGGCCGGGCGCCGAGGGGGTCATCGCGTCGCGGCGGGAACCAGGCGGTGGCGCAGCCATACCGCGCCGCCCTCCAGCACCTCGGCGGAGACCAGCTCCAGCCCGGTGGGGACGGTGGCCCCGGCGTGGTCGTAGATGGCGCCGATGCCGCGCGCGCCGTCGAGCACGGGGAAGACGATGGTGCTGGTCTGGTCGATCAGCCCCGCGGCGAGGAAGGCGCCGTTGAGCGTGCCACCGCCCTCGAGCAGCAGCCGGCTCACGCCGAAGGTTTCCGCGATGCGCGTGAGCGCGCCGCCGAGATCCTCGCCTTCCGGGCCGGAGAAGAACACCGAAACCCCCGCCGCCGCCAGCCGCTCGACATGCGTGTCCGCCACCCGGCCCGAGACGACGACCACCAGGTGGTCTCCCTCCAGGGTGCCGCCGGCGGGCGCGAGCCGGCCGTTGCGGTCGAAACAGATGGCGAGCGACCGGCCCTCGGCCGCTGCCGGCCTGTCCGCGCGGCCCGGCGTGGCGGGGCCGGTGCGGGGCGCGGCGGCGGGAAGGTAGTGTTCCATCGTGCGGCGGCCGACGATCCAGCCGCCGGCGCCGAGCCTGGCGGCAACGCTGTCGTAGCATTGCACCACCACCTCCTCGGGCACGTTCCAGCGCTCGGCGGCCAGCCGGCCGTCGAGCGAGGCGATCATGTGGCAGAGGATTTCCGGGCGGGGCATGCGGCCTCCCTTCGCTGGCGCCGGCCGGCGGATGCGGCCGTTCCCCGCGGCGGCAGGTCGGCCGGCCGCCGCGGGCAGGTGGCGGCGTCCCCTCCGCGGTGGGGGAGGGCGCCGCGGGGACTGGCTCAGCCCTGGTAGTCGGCGTCGGAGACCTTCTCCATCCAGGTGACGGGGGTGCCGTCGATGCTCTCCTGGATCGCGATATGGCTCATCGCCGTCTCGGGGCTCGCGCCGTGCCAGTGCTTCTCGCCGGCCGGGAACCACACGATGTCGCCCTGGCTGATCTCCTCGATCGGGCCGCCCTCGCGCTGCACCCGGCCGCGGCCGAAGGTCACGATGAGGGTCTGACCGGCGGGGTGGGTATGCCAGGCGGTGCGCGCGCCGGGCTCGAAGGTCACGTGGGCGCCGCTGGTGCGCCCCGGCTCCTCGGCCGAGAACAGCGGGTCGACCCGCACCGTGCCGGTGAAATAGTCCGCGGGTCCTGCTGCCGAGGGGTTGCTGCCCGAACGGATGATCTTCATGGGTCTTCTCCTTGCAGTGGGTCGCGCGGCTGAGGCCGCGCGGCGTCGTGATCCGCGCGGCCTCAGCCGCGCAGCTTCGAAAATCGGTAGGTGAGCGCCGCCCCGCCCGGCTGGCCGTAGGCAAGCTCGGCCGTCACCATGGCGAAGGGCTCGACGAAGCGCGCCCCGCGCAAGCCGCCCGCGGCCAGCGGCTCGAACCCGAGGTCGCGGATGAGCGCGCCGGCCACCCCGGCGGCGGCGCTGTCGTCCGCGCAGGTGAGCACCTGGGGAGCGGGGCCGCTGCCCCTGGCCCGGAAGGCGGGCGCGAAGCATTCCGAGGGCACCGTGTTGAGGCAGGACACCCAGCGCGCGGCGGGGCGGCGGCGGGCCAGTTCCTCGGCGCCGGAGGTGGTGGTGCCCAGCACCAGCTCGCGGTCGGCGGTGTCGAGCGGCACGCAGCAGTTGAGCACGATCCGGCCGTCGAGCGGCCCGGCCTGGTCCAGCACGTCCCCGATGCGCGACCAGTGCACGGCGAGCAGCAGCACCTCGCAGGCGGCGACCGTTCCGGCCACGCTGTCGCTGTTGCCGCCGCACCCGGCCGCGAGGCGCTCCAGCTTCGCGGGGCTGCGCGCGTAGGAGAAGGTGACGCGGTGGCCACAGGCGGCCCAGATCGTGCCGATCGCGGCGCCCATCCGGCCCGAGCCCAGAATGCCGATCTCCATCACCTGCTCCTCGGGCAGAAGGCCCGGCGACGCCTGCGTGACGCCGCCGGGCGCCACATCAGTTCTCGCGGCTCTCGAACACGTCGCGGGCCACCGGCAGCGCGGAGAACACCCGGGGCCAGCCGGCGTAGAAGGCCAGGTGCGAGAGCATGGCGCCGGCCTCCTCGCGGGTGAGGCCGTTGTCCATCGCGCGGTTGAGGTGGAAGGTCATCTGCTCGGGCTGGCCGGCCGCGATCAGCGCCGCCACGGTCACCATGCTGCGATCGCGCGGCGCGAGGTCGGGGCGCAGCCAGAGGTCGAGGAACAGCATCTGCTCGGTGTTGTCGACCACGCCCTGGCTCACGGCGGAGTAGTTGCCGGACACGTTCTCCTGGCGGGCGGCCTCGGCCTCCTCGTCGAGGGGCAGCAGCTCGGGCTGGGCGCCCGGCAGGTCTGCGGCGGCGATGCCGCGCTCCTCGAACACCGGCGCCATGGCCTCGGCCGCGGCGGTGGCGTTGCCCCAGCCGGTGTAGAAGGCGAGGTGGGTGATGGTCTCCGACAGCTCCGCCGGGGTCACGCCCGCGTCGAGCGCCAGCTCGGTGAAGGTGGCGAGGTTCTGCGTCTCGTGGCGGGTGGTGAGCGCGGCGAAGGTGACCAGGGCACGGTCGCGCGTGGAGAGCTCCTCACCGGCCCAGACCTTGCCGAAGAGCCCGTTCTCCGAATAGGCCTGCAGCGCCGGGGCCACGCGGCCGACGGCGTCGGGCAGGGTGGTGCCGACCTCCTGTGCCGAGGCGGCGCCGGCGGCGAAGACGAGAGCCGAAGCGGCGAGATGTCGTTTCATCAGTAAACTCCCCTGTGTGGATGCCGGTGGCAGTGCCACTGATGTGGCGTCCGGGGGCCGCGAGTTAATGCCCCGATGCCGAAGCCACTCATGAGCCCGGCTCAGCAATCCTCAGGCTTTTTCGCGCAGCGCATCCAGCACCACCTCGAAGGCCGAGGAGGGGCGCTGGCGGCTGGGGTAGTAGAGATGAAACCCCGGAAAGCGCGGGCAGTAGGCGTCGAGGCAGGTGGTGAGCGCGCCGGAGGCGATGTCCTCGGCCGCGAGGCGCTCGGGCACGAGGGCGAGGCCGTGGCCGTCGCGCGCGGCGCGCAGCACCGGGTGGATGGTGTTGAAGCAGGTCTGGCCCTGCACCCGCACCCGGATCTCGTGGCCCTCGGCGTCCTCGAACTCCCAGGCATAGAGCGCACCGTGGGTGGAGAGGCGCAGGTTGACGCAGGAGTGGCCGGTGAGCTCCTGCGGGGTCTGCGGCACGCCGTGCCGGGCGAAATGCTCCGGCGTGCCGACGCAGATCATCCGCTCGTCCGGGCCGATGCGCATGGAGATCATGCCCTCGCTCACCTGCTCGCCGTAGCGCACGCCGGCGTCGCACTGGGCGGTGGCGAGGTCGGTGTAGCCGTAATCCATCACCAGCTCGATGTTCACGTCCGGATATTGCTTGAGCAGCGGCGAGAGCCTGGGCCAGAGCAGGGTGTCGATGGCGTATTCGGTCGAGACGATGCGCACCTTGCCGCGCGGCTGGGCGCGGGTGTCGTTGAGCGCGCGCAGCCGGGCCTCGATGGTCTCGAAGCAGGGGGTCAGCGTCGCCAGCAGGTCCTCGCCCTCCAGCGTCGGGGCGACGGAGCGGGTGGTGCGGGTGAGCAGCCGGATGCCGAGCCGCTTCTCCAGGGCCTTGATGGTGTGGCTGAGGGCCGATTGCGACACGTTCAGCCGGGCTGCGGCCCGCGTGAAGCTGCGTTCCTCGGCGACGGCCGCGAGCGCGATGAGGTCGTTGATGTTCTCTCTGAGCATCCGGGAAGCCTCGTGCTGACGGTCGGAGGTCATGTCAGGTCTCCACGGAGATATAGCTGCCGATGGCGCGTCGGCCAATGGCATTGCGGCGGCCATGCGGGCGGCGGGCCGCCGGAACGGCGGCGCGTCCGGCCTGATGCGGGCGCGCTCCGGCGCGCCGGAGGCGGGCGGAACCCCGGCCCCGGCGCTGCGACGGGCGCAGGCCGCGGGCGCGGGGCCGGGCTCAGCCCGGGCTCACTCGGAGGCGAACTCCTCGTCGGTCACGTGCGCGCCCCAGGTGACGGCCGAGCCGTCGACCACCTGCTGCACGGCGTAGTGGGTCACGGGGGTGGTGTCGGTCGCGCCATGCCAGTGCTCGACACCCGGCGGGCACCAGACCACGTCGCCCGGGCGCATCACGATCTTCTCGCCGCCGCGCTCCTGCACCCAGCCGATGCCGGAGGTGACGATGAGCTTCTGCCCGGCGGGGTGCGTGTGCCAGGCCGAGCGCGCGCCGGGCAGGAAGGTCACCTCACCGGCGCTGACCGAGCCCATGTCCGGGGCGAAGACCGGCGCGACCACGACGGTGCCGGTGAAATACTCCGGGTTGCCGGACTCGGCGCTGCGGGTCTCGGCCCGGGTGATCTCCATGGACTGGGCGAAGGCGGCAGGCGCTGCGGCGATGAGGGCGATGGCGGTGAATGTGCGTAGCATGGGTCGTCTCCGTTGGTGAAGAGGCGGCCGTCCGGCCAGAACGGGGGATGTCCCCCGCCCCTCCATAAGCTGGGCGCGGGGAGCGGCGGGACAATGCGCGCACACCGGAAGGGCTCATGAGCCGTGCTCATCAAACCGGCCGGCGCCCCTGCCGGGCCCGGGCCGCCCGCGGCCGGACGGCGGACGGATGAGCGGAGCACATGAGTGCTTGCGCCTCGCGGCCGTTGATCCCGGCGCCGGAAAGCGCGAGGAGGGAGCAGGCCCCCCGGCACGCCGCCGGGGCAGGGGCGGGTGGTCCGCCCCGACACGCAGTTCGACAGCCAGGACAGGACCATGACAAGCATAACCCTCACCGTCGGCGGCGAGACCGCCCGCGCCACGCTCGCCGACAGTGCCGCGGCCCGGGACTTCGCCGCGCTGCTGCCGCTCGAGCTCACGCTGAGCGACTACCACGGCATCGAGAAGGTGGCCGACCTGCCGCGGCGGCTCGATACCTCCGGCGCGCCGCGCAGCCACAGGCCGGTGACCGGCGAGATCACCTACTACGCGCCCTGGGGCAATCTCGCGATCTTTCGCAAGCCCTTCTCCGACTCCGCCGGCCTCGTGCTGCTCGGCGCGCTCGAGGGGCCGGCGGCGGCGCTGCTCGCCGAGGGGCGTTTCCCGGTGCGCATCGAGATCGCCGGCTGAGCGGCACTCCCCTGTGCCTCGCCGGTGCCTCGAGAGTGGCGGAATGCGCGCGGCTCACTATGATGTTCCCCGTGAAGACACGCGGAGAGCCGCTGCGCTCTTCCCGCGCGGGGCACCGCAGACACTCCGGGTGCCGCGCCCCGGGCCGGGCCCGGGTGCCCCGGAAACCGGGCCCGCCCGGACCCGCGGGAGGCCGAGGCTGCCGCGTGCCGGATCCGAAACGATAAAGGCCCGCCACGACCGGGCACAGGGGATAGGAATGCAGATCCAGCACGAACCGAGCTTTCGCCAGTCCGTCGACATCATGTTCAACCGCGCGGCCGCGCTCCTCCACCTGCCCGACGGGCTGGAGGAGAAGATCCGGGTGTGCAACTCCACCTACACGGTGCGCTTCGGCGTGCGGCTGCGCGGGCAGATCCACACCTTCACCGGCTACCGCGCCGTGCATTCCGAGCACATGGAGCCGGTGAAGGGCGGCATCCGCTACGCGCTCTCGGTCAACCAGGACGAGGTTGAGGCGCTCGCCGCGCTGATGACCTACAAGTGCGCGCTGGTCGAGGCGCCCTACGGCGGCTCGAAGGGCGGCCTGTGCATCGACCCGCGCGCCTGGGAGGAGGACGAGCTCGAGCGCATCACCCGCCGCTTCGCCTACGAGCTGGTGAAGCGCGACCTCATCAACCCCTCGCAGAACGTGCCCGCGCCCGACATGGGCACCGGCGAGCGCGAGATGGCCTGGATCGCCGACCAGTACCGCCGCATGGCCACCACCGACATCAACGCCCGCGCCTGCGTGACCGGCAAGCCGCTCAACGCCGGCGGCATCGCCGGGCGCACCGAGGCCACCGGGCGCGGGGTGCAATACGCGCTGCGCGAGATGTTCCGCCACCCCGAGGACGTGGCCGAGGCGCATCTGAGCGGCAAGCTCGGCGGCAAGCGGGTGATCGTGCAGGGCCTGGGCAACGTGGGCTACCACGCGGCCAAGTTCCTCTCCGAGGAGGACGGCTGCCTGATCACCGGCATCATCGAGCGCGACGGCGCCATCCTCGACCCCTCCGGCCTGCCGGTGGAGCGGGTGCGCGCGCATATCAACGAGACGGGCGGCGTGCGCGGCTTCCCCGGCGCCACCTACGTGGCCGACGGCTCCTCCGCGCTCTGCGAGGATTGCGACATCCTGATCCCCGCGGCGATGGAGGGGGTGATCAACCTCTCCAACGCCCATTCCATCAAGGCGCCGCTCATCGTGGAGGCGGCGAACGGCCCCACCACGGCGGGTGCCGACGAGGTTCTGCGCTCCAAGGGCACGATCATCCTGCCGGACATGTACGCGAACGCCGGCGGCGTGACCGTCTCCTACTTCGAATGGGTGAAGAACCTCTCGCACATCCGCTTCGGGCGCATGCAGCGGCGGCAGGAGGAGGCGCGCCACCAGCTTCTCGTCGACGAGCTGGAGCGCATCGGCGGACAGATGAAGTTTCCCGGCGGGCTGTCTGACGCCTTCAAGCAGTCCTACCTGCACGGGGCGGGGGAGCTGGAGCTGGTGCGCTCGGGGCTCGACGACACGATGCGCGAGGCCTACCAGTCGATGCGCGCGGTCTGGCGCAACCGCGCCGACGTGACCGACCTGCGCCTCGCGGCCTACGTGGTGTCGATCGACCGGGTGGCGCAGAGCTACCGCGCGCTGGGGCTCTGAAAGAGGGCGGTGCGGCGCACGGAAAGCGCGCCGCGCCGCCTCAGTTCCCCGCCCCGGGCTCTGCCACCCCGGGGTAGACCGAACCGTGCCAGTCGTAACCCTGCAGCGCGTCGGCGCGGCCGCGGCGGAAGAGGGCCCGCATGTAGTCGCGGTCGAAGGGCTCGGTCTCGTGGCCGTCGAAATCCTCGGGCACGTAGGCGAGGTGGAAGGCGAAGCCGTCCTGCCGCGCACGGCTCTCGATGGCGAAGAGGTCGCCCGTGGTCTGCGACTTGATCAGCGTGCTCACCGAGCGCTGGGCGATGTCGAGCACGCGGGTGCGCAGCGGCGCGTAGTCCGGCCGCAGGCTGGCGTTGCGGATCAGCCAGAGCGCGCGGCCCTCGGGCGGGATGCCCAGCCGCTCCATGATCGGGCGGGCGTCGAAGCCCGGCGGGGTGACGAAGATCGAGCGGGTCACGCCGCCGTCCACGTGCAGCTCGCTGCCTTCCACGCCGTCCTGCGTCACGTCGAAGAGCACCGGCGGGAAGGCGGCGGGAATGGCGGCGGAGGCCAGCATCACCTCGCGGATCAGCTCCGGCGCGTCGTCGCGCCCGGAGGCGGCGATGGCGCCGATGTCCCAGATCACCGGGCGCTGGGCGTCGAGGTTGGTGGTGCCGATCAGCAGGATGCGCCCGCGCCGGTATTGCGCGGCGATGCGGGCGACGAACTCCGGCGTGATCTCGCGCTCGAGCAGCGCGCGCAGCGGCGCGGAATCGCCCAGCGAGGGCGCGCCGAACAGCGCGCCCAGCGGCGCGAGGTCGACGATCTGGTCGAGCGAGATGCTGGTGTAGAGCGCGCCGATCTCGTCGTCCTCCTGCCCGCCGAGGAAGGCGAAGGGGGCAATGAGCGCGCCGGTGGAGATGCCGGTGACCACGTCGAACTCCGGCCGGTCGCCGCGCGCGCTCCAGCCGGCGAGCAGCCCCGCGCCATAGGCGCCGTCCGAGCCGCCGCCGGAAAGGGCGAGGATGTCGAAGCGCCCGGGATTGGGCCGCGCGGCCAGCCTGCGGGCGATGAACGTGTCGATCATCTCCGGCGTGCGGGGCGGCACCTGGTCGCCGAAATAGCGGATCTGCCCGTAGCCCGGCAGGCTGGCGATGCCCTCGGGCGCAGGGGCGGGGATGGCCGGCGGCATGCGCGGCAGGCCCGAGCAGGCGGTGAGCGCGAGAGCCGCGCCGAGCAGCCCCGCGCGCAGGCTCACGAGGGCTCCCCGGGGGTGTCGCCCTCTGCCCCGGCGCGGCGGGCGGCGAGGCGCATCGAGATCGCCTGGGCCATCGCCTTCGCCTCCGGCGCGGAGACCGAGCCGCCCACGCCGAGCCGGCGGCCGAAGCGCCACCAGAGCCCGGGGGCGAAGCCGCGCGGCATCGGGTGGCGCAGCCGCAGCACGAAGCCGTTTGCCGGGCGGAAGGCGAGGAAGCCGTTCTCCACTGCCTCGATCTCGTCGAGCGCGGTGAGCAGGCGCCCGTCGGAGGTGACGAGCGCATCCTCCGTGAGCAGCACCGCGGTGCCGGTCGCGCGCCAGACCAGCAGCGCGAGGGCGAGCGCGCCGAGGCCGGCGAGGCCCAGCACGAGGGTTTTCCAGGCGCCTTCCTGCTCCGCCGCGATCACCGCCATGAACACCCCGAGCCCCGCCAGCACCGCGGTGGCGATGAAGCGCCGGGGCGCCGCGCAGCCGAGCCGGGCGATGGGGTGGGGCGCGTTCACCCGCGCCTCGATCGGGCTGCTCATCGGGCCCTTGCCGGGGGCGCTCATCGTGCGATGCCCAGCCAGGCCGGCAGCTCGGCGATGCTGGCGAGCACCACGTCGGCATGCGGGGCGAGGTCTTCGGCGCTCGCCACGCCGGTGAGCACGGCGATGGCGCCGGTGCCGGCGGCGCGGGCTGCCACGAGGTCGTGCAGGCTGTCGCCCACCATCGCCACCTCCTGCGGCGCGAGGCCGGTGGCGGCGAGGAAGCCCTGCACCATGCCGGGCCCGGGCTTGGCGCCGTAGCCGCTGTCGTAGCCGGCGATGTAGTCGAACCCGGCGGCGGCGGCGCCGAGATGGCTGCGCGCCGCGGTCTCGCCGTCGTTGGTGGCGACCCCGGTGCGCAGCCCGGCGCGGCGCAGGCGGGCGGTGAAGGCGGCGAGATCGGTGACCGGCGCCATCGCGACACCGGTGGCGCTGCGGTTGAGCAGCCGCTCGAGCCGGGGCAGGTCCCAGCCCGGCAGGTGCGGCAGCAGGGCGGCGGCGACATCGGCGGAGGTGCCGGCGATCACGGTGGACTCCGGGGTGAAGCGGCCGTTCGCCGCGTCGAAGCCGCCGGCGGCGCACAGGGCGCCGGCGCGGGCCGCATCGCCCTCCGCCAGCTCCGCCACCACCCGGGCGAAGACCGGCGCCCAGGAGGACTGGAAGTCGAACAGCGTGCCGTCCTTGTCGAACAGCAGCCCCTTGATCCGCTCTTGCATCGCGGCAATCCTCCGGCAGGCAGCGCGGCGCCGGGGCCGCGGGAGAACACAGGTGAGGCGAGGCCCATGCCCAGAGACCGCGCGCCGCGCGCAAGCTATGCATTTTTCCGCGAGATGACCACCCGCTGGCGCGACAATGATGTCTACGGCCACATGAACAACGTCGTCTACTACGAGTTCTTCGACGCGCTGGCGAACCTCTGGCTGATCGAGGCGGCGAAGCTGCCGGTGCCGGGGGGCGAGGTGATCGGGCTGGTGGTGGAGACGGGCTGCATCTATCACGCCTCGCTGGGCTGGCCGCGGGGCGTGGAGGCGGGTCTCGGAGTGGAGCGGGTGGGCACGAGCTCGCTCACCTTCCGCATCGGCCTCTTCGCCCCGGGCGAGGCGCTGGCCGCCGCCGAGGGCCGCTTCACCCACGTCTACGTGGATGCGAGCACCCGCCGCCCCGTGCCGCTGCCCGAAAGCCTGCGCGCCGCGGCGCAGGCGCTGGCGGCCGAGACGCGGACGGGCTGAGAGCGTCGGCCGGGAGGCTCGCGGGCCGGGAACGGGCGTTCAGGACGCTGGTTGCCGAGAGGCCGGCGGACAGGGCGCCGGTGGCCCAAACGCCAAGGACCGAAACGCTGGTTGCCGAAACGCCGGTGGGCGGGGTGCAGCTGACCGAAGCGCCGGCGGGCCGGGAGCGGACCGCCCTTCCCGGCGCCCGCCCGCGCGCCGCCGCGGCCCGGGCGCGCTCAGGCCCCGAGCAGTCCGGCAATCTCTTCCCAGCTCAGCACGGCATGGTCGGCGCGCGGCACCGGGGGGAGGATGGCGCGCAGCATCTCCGAGCCGCTGAAATGGATGCGCCGCACACCGGCCGCGTGGCGCGCGGCGCTGTCGATCTGCAGCGGGCTGTCGTCGACAAAGGCCACCGGCGCCGAGACCCGGCCCGCGAGCGCGGCGAGCGCCGGTCCCTTCGGCCCGGAATTGGCCAGCAGCGGGTAGCCCATGCCGAGGGCGGCGAGGTTTGCCACCCGGTCGGCGCGCACCCGGGCCGGCACGTTGGTGAGCACCACCACCTGGGTGTGGCGCGAGAGGGCGGCGAGCGTGTCCGCCGCCCCCTCCACCGCGAGCTGGTTCCGGGTCTCGGCATCGATGAACCCGTCGAGCAGCTCGCGCAGGCGCAAGGCGCCGGGGGGCTCGCCGGTCTCGATGTGGCGGATGGCGCCGTCGAGCTTGTACTCGGTGAGCCGCAGCGCCCAGCCCTGCGCCTCCAGCCAGCGGGTGAGATGCTCGGCGAAATGCACCATCACCTCGTCGGCATCGACCACCAGGAGCGGGCGGTTCTCGTCGAGCGCGAGCGCGCGGATCTCGGCGTGCAGGGCGGCGTCCAGGGTCATGCGCGCTCAGGTCCAGGCCGGCAGGTCGCCGCCCGGCAGCGCCTGGCGGGCGCGCATCGGCGCCTCGGGCGGCAGGCCGGCGGCGGCGCAGAAATCGCACACCTGCCAGTCCTCGGTGAGCAGGAAGTCGAGCACGAAGCCGAGGAACACCGGGTCCTCCAGCCGCCCGGCGAGCTCGGAGGGGTCGGTGCCCGACCAGCCGAGGAAGGCGCCGGCGCGCTCGGGGTCCTCGAGCAGCCAGGAAAACGCGGCTAGTGCGATTTCCTCCGGCGTCGACTGCATCTGGTGACGCATGATGTGAACTCCGCTATACTCGTTTGTGTTGGATCAAATATTCGAACGAGATCGATTCTGTCAGCCCGTGACGGGAAGCGCAAATTTCGCGCGATGACCGGGTGGGAACCAGTACGGGGGCCCGGCCTGTCCGCCATGCGGCAAGAATGTCATTCTGGGCGGTCCTTCCGGGCCGCGGTGCCATGCCGATTTTCCGGGGCGCGGTCTGCCGGACCGCGGGGAGAGAGGCCGGCCGCTTTCGGGGAGCGGAAATGTCGGGAAGAATTCTTGTGATCGATGACGTGGAGACCAACCGCGTCATTCTCAGGACCAGGCTTGCTTCGGCCTACTACTCTGTACTGCTTGCGGAAAACGGACTTCAGGGGCTCGAGATCGCCGCGCGGGAGGAGCCAGATGTCATCCTCCTCGACGTGCTGATGCCCGAGCTCGACGGCTTCGAGGTGTGTCGCCGGCTGAAGGCGGATGCCCGGCTCGCCCATATCCCGGTGGTGATGATCACGGCGCTCAACTCGCCCGAGGAGCGGCTGCGCGGGCTCGAGGTGGGCGCGGATGACTTCCTCTCCCGCCCGCTGCGCGACGTGGCGCTGCTCGCCCGGGTGCGCAACCTGCTGCGCTCCAAGCTGATGTTCGACGAGCTTCGCCTGCGCGACCGCACCAGCCGCGGTCTCGGGCTGGGCACCACCCTGGCGGAGGGCGACGCCCTGCTGGCCGGCGGCGCGGGCAGCGTGATCTTCGTGTCCGACCCGCCGGAGGAGGCGCGCGACTGGGCCGACAAGATGGCCCGCCGGCTGGGCGTGCGCACCCGCTGCTGCGCTGACGGGGCGCAGGTGATGGCGCTCGTCGGCTCCGAGCCGCCCGACGCGATCGTGATCTCGCAGAACCTGGGGCGCGGGGCGGCCTGCGGCGCGGGTGGAAGCCCGGACGGGATCCCGGACGGGCGTCAGCTCCTCGCCGCGCTGCGCTCGCACCCCGAGACGCGGCAGGCCGCGATCCTCTTCGCGGTGAACGGCGATGATGCCGAGTTCGCGGCCCAGGTTCTCGACCTCGGCGCGAACGACTATTTCCATGTGCCGCCCGATCCGGCCGAGCTGGCTGCCCGGCTGCGGGCCCAGCTGCGTCGCAAGCTGGTCTCCGACGGGCTGCGCTCGAGCCTGCGCGACGGGCTGCGGCTGTCGATGGTCGACCCGCTCACCGGCCTGTTCAACCGCCGCTACGCGCTCCATCACCTCGACAGCATCCTCACCCGTGCGCGTGAGACCGGGCGCGGGTTCGCCACGATGATGCTCGACCTCGACAGCTTCAAGGCGGTGAACGACCGCTACGGCCATGCCGCCGGCGACGCGGTGCTGCGCCAGTTCGCCGAGCGCCTGCGCCAGACGGTGCGCGGCGAGGACCTGGTGGCGCGGCTGGGGGGCGAGGAGTTCTTCGTGGCCATGCCCGATGTCGACGCGCGCATCGCCGCCCAGGTGGCCGAGCGCATGCGCGTGGCGGTCGAGTCGACCCCCTTCCTCGTCGAGGGTCTGCCCGAGGGCCTGCCGGTGACGGTGAGCATCGGGGTTTGCGTGGGCAGCAGCCCCGCGCCCGCGGGCGTCGAGGAGCTGATGCGCCGCGCGGATGCGGCGCTCTACGCCTCGAAGCACGGCGGGCGCAACATGGTCACCGTGGTGGCCGACGCCGCCTGAGCCGCAGGCAGGCAGCCCGCGCCGCCGCCGGGTGCTGCGCCTGCGCGGGCCCGGCCGGTGCTCCCTTGAAATCGCGGCCTCCGCGCTCGCAGGCCCCCGCGCCGACCGGAAGCCGTCGCCCGGAAACCATCGGTCCCCGCACCACCTGTACGCGCCGGAGGTCGACCCTCGGGCCGCCGGGCCGGGATGCGGTCGCGGCACGTCGGGCCGCGCGCAAGCGGGGCGCTCGGAGCGGCCGGTGAGCAGCCCCGTGGGGCTTTCGCCCCGCTCGCGCGACCGCAGGGAACCGCGCCGGGCCGACTTCGCGGGATCGCGGCGCCACCTGCGGGCGGTTGCCGCTGTCGCGATGCCGCCGCGCCGCAGGCGCGGCCCGGCCCAAACCGCAGGAGACGCGCCCGCGAGGGCGGGTCGACGCAGGGCGGGAGGCCCCCGGCCCGGAGGGATGCCCGGAGACGGAGAGGGCGCCCTCCCGTGCCGGGGCCACCTGTCGGTGTCCCCGCCTTTGGGCCCGGCCGGGTGCTGTGCACCCGGTGGATCGCTGCGCCGGCGGGAGGCAGGGAACCCGGGTGGGGCAGCCCCCCGTGCAGGCGCCCGCCTGCGCGCGGGGTGGTCCGCGGCCCTCAGCGCCGGGCGAGCAGCTTCGCGTAGACGTCGAGCGTCGCCGCCTGCATCGCGGCGATGGAATACTGCGCGCGGACCCGGGCGAGGCCCGCGGCCCCCATCGCGGCGCGGGCGTCCGGGCCGAGGGCCAGGGCCTCGCGCAGCGCCTGTGCCAGCGCGCCCGCGTCCCCCGGCCGCACGAGCCAGCCGGACACCCCGGGCGCCACCGTCTCGCGCGCGCCGCCGTGGTCGGCGGCGATGACCGGGCGGCTCATCGCCTGGGCCTCGACCACCGCGCGGCCGAAGGCCTCCGGCTCCAGGGAGGGGCAGACGACGACCGCCGAGAGGGCGAGCGCCGCGGGCATGTCGGTCACCGAGCCGACCAGGCTCACGTCGCCCGAGAGGCCGGCCGCCCGCGCGCGCTCCTCGATCTCGCGGCCGAAGGCGCCGTAGGGGTCGCCGCCGGCGAGCACGATGCGGAAGGGCAGGGGGCCGTCCTGCGCCATCAGCGCCGCCGCCTCCACCAGCAGGCCCTGGCCCTTCCAGCGGGTGAGGCGGCCGGGCAGCAGCACGATGGGGCGGGGATCCTCGGTCAGCTCCCAGTCCTGCGCGATCGCGGCCGTGCGCTCGGGGGTCACCAGCCTCTCGTCGAACACCGAGAGGTCGGCCCCGCGCGGGATCACCACGATGTCCTCGCGCGCCAGCCCGTGTTTCTCCATCACCCGTGCCGCGATGAATTCGGAGACCGCGATCACCGGCCGCCCCTTCGCCATCACCGAGTTGTAGAGCCGCTTGCCGGGAAAGCCCTCGGAGTAGCTGCCGTGGTAGGTGGTCACGAAGGGCCGGTGCTCGGCGCGGGCGGCGAACCAGCCGGCCCAGGCCGGGGCCCGGCTGCGGGCGTGCACGATGTCGACCTTCTCGGCCAGGATGATCTCGCGGATGGCGCGGATGAAGTCCGGCAGCTTGAACGGGTTCTTCGCGTCGAACCCCGGCCGGCGGATCAGTTCGCCCCCCGCCCGGCGCAGCGCCGGCTCCAGCCGCCCGCCCGCCGAGGCCAGCAGCGCCCGGCCACCCGCCGCGGTGATGGCGGCCGATATCTCCACCGCACCGCGCTCGACACCGCCCTCGTTCAGCGCCGGCACCAGTTGCAGCACGGTGAAAGCCGGTGCATGGTCGGCCCCGCCGCGCGCGCCCGGCGCGGGCTGCGCCGAAGAGGCCCGTACTTTCGAGGCCCGTTCTGTCGAGGCCCGCTCTGTTGAGGATTGCTCCATGACCGCTCCCCAGTTTCATTCCACGACCCATGGCCGCCGCATTGCCTATAACAGAACCATGCCGGAGGGGGATGGGGCAAATCTCCCGGGGATCGTGTTTCTGGGCGGGTTCCGCTCCGACATGGAGGGCACCAAGGCGATCTGGCTCGAGGCGCAGGCGAGGGCGGAGGGCCGGGCCTTCCTGCGCTTCGACTATTCCGGCCACGGGCAGAGCTCTGAGGATTTCCTCGACGGTTGCATCGGAGACTGGGCGGCGGATGCGGCGGAGGTGATTGCGGCGCAGAGCGAGGGGCCGCAGATCCTCGTCGGCTCCTCGATGGGGGGGTGGATCTCGCTCCTGCTGGCGCGGGAGCGGCCGGAGCTGGTGGCCGGGCTGGTGGGTATCGCCGCGGCGCCGGATTTCACCGAGGACAGCATGTGGGAAGGCTTCTCCGACAAGCAGCGCGCCGAGATGGAGGCGACCGGCCGCGTGGCCCTGCCGTCGGACTATTCCGAGGAGCCCTACATCATCACCGCCCGGCTGATCGAGGACGGTCGGCGCAACCTCGTGCTGCGCAGCCCGCTGAAGCTGCCCTTCCCGGTGCGCCTGCTGCACGGCACGGAAGACACCGACGTGGCGCTTTCCGTGCCCATGCGCCTGATCAGTCATGCCGAGGCGGCCGACATGCGCCTCACCGTGATGAAGGGGGCCGACCACCGCTTCTCCGCCGCCACGGACCTGCACCTGATTTGGGGCGCCGTGTCGGAGGTGACCGAGAGCCTCGGCTGAGGCTCAGACCCCGAGGATGAGGGCGGCGAGCACCAGAGCCGCCCCGAGGAAGCCGGTGGAGATCGAGCCGAGGTTCACCGCCACGAGCCGGCGCATCTCCACCTTCGCCTCCTCGGGCGAAAGATCGCTGCGCTGCAGGGCGCGGGCGCGGACCACGCACCAGCCGAGGCCGCCGATGCCGGCGAGGGCCATCAGGATGCCGATGATGAGCAGGGCGGTCATGGTCGGGCCTCCTCCGGGGGCTGCGGCGTGGGTGGCTGCCCGCATAGAGACGCGGGCGGGGCCTGGCAAGCCCTTGCGGGCGGGCGGCGGTCTTTGTAGGGTCCGCGCTTCCCCTTTCCATGCAGGACGACACGGATGGACGAGATCATCGAAGAGCACGAGGGTGCCCCCTCCCAGTACCGCGTCACGGCGGGCGAGTTGCGCCAGTTCATCGAGCGCTTCGAGCGGCTCGATGCCGAGAAGAAGGACATCGCCGACCAGCAGAAGGAGGTGATGGCCGAGGCAAAGGCCCGCGGTTACGACACCAAGGTGCTGCGCAAGATCATCTCGCTGCGCAAGAAGGACCCGCAGGAGATCTCCGAGGAGGAGGCCGTGCTCGAGCTCTACAAGGAAGCGCTGGGCATGTGACGCCCGGCCCCGGCCCGGCGGAACGCCCGCCTCGCCGAGGGGTCTTGCGCCCCCGCAGCTCGCCGGGCGTGGCGAAGGCCCCGGAGGGCCTCCGCCCCTTGCGGCACCCGGGGGGCACAGCTCACCCTCTGCCGTACGGCGGTGTTGCGCTGCACCTGCAGCTTTTCCCTTCCGCCCGGGCGACCAGCCCGGGCCGCGCCCGACCCTCCCCCCCCGGGAGGGCGCGATGGCGATGTCGGTCGGGGTTCAGCCGTCGTCCGGGGCTTTCGGGATAAACCGCTGACCACACGCGTGGCGCGCGCCCGCCCAGGGTCGGGCGCGGCCCTCCGCGCGCGGCGGAGGCGTTGCAAACATGCCCCTTGGGCGGCGGCGGTAGGTTCTTCAAATGCGCCGTCAGAATGGGTCTTGCACGGGCGTTCGAGCATAGGCATGCGCGCTTCCGGCTTCCGGCTTCCGGCTTCCGGCTTCCGGCTTCCGGCTTCCGGCTTCCGGCTTCCGGCTTCCGGCTTCCGGCTTCCGGCTTCCGGCTTCCGGCTTCCGGCTCCCGGCTCCCGGCTCCCGGCTGCGGCGGACGGGCCCGCGGCGGCATGCTCTGCCAGCGGGATGAGGTGCGGCGGTGCTGGCGGGGGGGAAACAAGGCCGGGAGGCTGTCTGCCCTCGCCCGGCTCTTTCCGCCGCCAGGGCGCAGGGCGATCGCCGGGCCCTTCCTGGCCATCCCGCCTCTCTTCATGCTGCCCCCGGGGCACCACCCGCACGGCTCCGCCGCCTGGCGCGGCCTCCGCGCTGTCTCAGGGCCGGCGCGGGCCTCACCGCTGCCACAGGACCTCCTGCCGCGCGACAGCGCGGCCGGGCCCAAACCGCAGGAGACGCGCCCGAAGGGCGGGTCGACGGAGGGCGGGAGGGCTCCGGCCCGGCGCAAGAGAGGCCGACCGCGGTGCGACCTCCTGCCGGGGCCGCGGCTCCGTGGCGGCGGCCGATGGGGAGCATACCTTCGCTTGCCCGCGCTGCGGGGCGGGGCGGGGCGGGGGCGAGGCGCACCGGAGCAGGCGGCCTGCTCCGGCGCTCGTCGCTCAGGCGCGCGCGGCGTGGAACCGGCTGCGCAGCGCTTCGCCCAGCACCATCGAATCCGAGCCCATGATCACGAAGGGGATGCCGGAGGCGATGCGGGCGCGGGCCTCCTCGGGGGTGCCGGCGAAGATGCCGGCGGCCACCGGCGAGGCGGCGATCTCGGCCGCAAGGCTGGCGATCGCGGCGTCGAGCGCGCCCTGGCCGGGGCGGCCGGAGGCGGCAAGCGTCACCGCGAGGTCGCCCGGGCCGATGAAGGCGAGGTCGATGCCGGGCAGGGCGAGGATCTCGGCCGCGTTCTCCACCGCCTCCGCCGTCTCGAACTGCACCGCGAGCACGGTCTCGTCATTGGCCCGAGCGATGTAGTCCGGGATGCCGGGGCCGTAAAGTGCCGCCCGGCCGGGCCCGGCGCCGCGCTTGCCGAGGGCGGGGTAGCGGGCGGCCTCGATCACCGCGCGTGCCTCGGCCACGGTGGAGACCCGGGGTGCCAGGATGCCGGCCGCGCCCGCGTCGAGCGCCGCGGCGATCGCCTCTGGCGCATGGCCGGGCACGCGCACAAGGGCGGGCACGCCATGCACCTGCGCCGCGCGCAGCATGTTCTCCAGCCGCTCGCCGGCGATGGGGCTGTGCTCGCCGTCGATGCACAGGAAATCCGGGCCCGATGCGGCGAGGATCTCCACCGTCATCGGGCTGGGAATGGCGGCGAAGGCGCCGATCAGCGGCGTGCCGGCGGCAAGCGCCGGGCGCAGGGAGACACGGCTCATGCGAAGGCCTTCGTGGGGTTGAGGATGTTGTTGGGGTCGAGCGCCGCCTTCACCTGGCGCATCAGCGCGATCTCCTCGGGGGTGCGGCTGTAGCCGAGATAGGCGCGCTTGATCAGCCCCAGCCCGTGCTCGGCCGAGATGGTGCCGGCAAGATCACGCGTCATGCCGTAGACGAAGCCCTTGATCTCCTTGTCCGGCTGCTGCTGGCCGGCGGAGGGCACGTTCACCACGAGATGGAGGTTGCTGTCGCCGATATGGCCGTAGGACAGGGTGATCGCGTCGGGGAATTTCGCCTTCAGGCCGGATTCGAGCGCCGCGACCGCCTCGGCCATCCGCTCGAGCGGGATGCCGATGTCGAAGGCGTTGATCGGGCCCATCAGGTTGGGATACTCGGCCACGCTCTCGCGCACCGCCCAGAGCGCGCGCTCGTCCTTGCCGGAGGCGGCGAGCACGGCATCGGTCACGTCGCCCTCCTCCATCGCCGCGCCGAGGCAGGTCTCGAGCATCTCGCGCGCCGCGGTTTCGGTGAAGGCGGAGGCTTCGACGATCACGTAGATGCCGTGCTCCTCGGCGAGGATGCGGCGCTGGTGGGTGCCGTCGGACATGAAGTGGTAGAAGCTCGGCCACATCACCTCGAAGGAGGTGAGCGCGGGCCCCAGCGCCTTGCGCGCGGCCTGCAGCAGGCGCAGGCCGGCGGGCAGGTCGGGGCAGCCGCAGAAGGCGGTGGCGGTGAAGGGCGGGCGCGGCTGCAGGCGCAGCACCGCGCGCGTCACCACGCCCAGCAGGCCCTCGGAGCCGATGAAGAGCTGCTTGGTGTCGAGCCCGGCGTTGTTCTTGATCATCCGGTTCATCGCGTTCACCACCGTGCCGTCGGCCAGCACCACCTCGAGCCCGAGGATGTGCTCGCGCGCCATGCCGTAGCGGATCACCTGGTTGCCGCCGGCATTGGTGGCGATGGTGCCGCCCACGGTGCAGGAGCCGCGGGCGCCCAGGTCATAGCCCAGCATCAGCCCGGCCTCGGAGGCGGCGGCCTGTGCTGCCTCCAGCACCACGCCGGCCTCTACCGTGAGGGTGGCCATTTCGGGGTCCACGCCCTCGATGCGGTTCATCCGGTCGAGCGAGAGCGAGACGGCGGCGGCATCCGGGTGCGCGCCACCCGAGATGCCGGTGAGCCCGCCCTGCGGTGTCACCGGCGTGCCGGTGGCGTTGCAGATCGCGAGGGCTTTCGACACCTCTTCCGTGCTGCGCGGGCGCAGCAGGGCGAGCGGCTGCACCGGCGGCAGGCCCGACCAGTCGTGCCGGTAGCGGGCGGGGATGGCATCGCCCGTGCTCACCACGTCGGGGCCGAGGGCTTCGAGAAGCTGGGAAAGAACGTCGGACATTGAAGGTACCTCGGAGGGGGTCAGGCGGGCGCGATGGTGAAGGTGCAATGCGCTGCACCGCAGGCGGCACAGCCGGTCTCTTCTACCCGGACAGGGCCGCCGAGCACCATGGGGCCGATGGCCCCCAGCATGCCGCGGATCGGGGCGCAGACCGGGGCGGGGGCGGGGCCGTGGCCGGCGGGGAAGGGGGCGTTCGCCACGGTGAGGGTGAGGCCATCGGCGCCGCGCGCGAAGGACCACACGCCCCAGCCGAGCTCGGGCGCCGTGGCGGCGATGACGCCGAGCAGCGCGTCGGCCTCCGCCGCGCCCATGTCGCGGTAGGCGGCGGCGGACTTGCCGCCGGCCTTCGTGATCGAGCGGGCCATGGCCTCGAGCACCGCCGGGCGGCTTTCCTCGGGAAGCTCGTGGAGGATGCCCATCAGCGCGTCGGGGCGGATCATCATGTAGCGGATCCCGCTGTCGAGGTATTCGCCCCGCGCGGCGTCGAAGCTGAGCCGGTCGCGAAAGCTCATTGCCGCAGCCCCGCCTCGCGCAGGAGCGGCAGCACCTCCGCGAGGAAATACGGCAGCTCGTCGAGGAAGTTCACGAAGCTCACCGTGGTGCCGGCGAAACCGGCGTCGGCCATGCGCACCATCTCGGCGGCGATATGCTCCGGCGTGCCCACCAGCGGGTAGGTGCCCGCGCCGCCCGCGAAGCGCTTCTGGTGGCGCGCGAAGGTCTCGGGGTCGTGCGAGGCGGCGTGCTTCATCTTCTGGCTGGTGTGGTAGTCGAGCGCGCCCTGGTCGGCCTCGGTGACCGCGTAGCGCTCGTAATAGGCCTCGGCCTCGTCCTGGCTGGGGCGGCAGACGACATGGGTGGTGGTGTAGGTGCCCACCGAACGCCCCGCTTCCGCTGCGCGGGCGGAGATGTCGGAGATGGTCTCCCGTCCGCCCTCGATGTCCACGAAGGTGGTGAAGAGATAATCCGCATGCGCCGCGGCAAAGGCCCGGCCCGGCGGCGAGAAGGCGGCGTTCAGCACCACGGGGCGCGGCGACTGCAGGGATTTCGGCGCCGTGACGGCGCCCTTCACCGAGTAGAACTTTCCTTCGAAGTCAAAGGGCTCCGGCGCGGTGTAGAGACGCTCGATGAGCGAGATCCACTCCGCCGCCTGCTCGTAGGGCGCGTCGGTGCGCTCCAGCCCGAACATGGCGAACTCGTCGGGGTTCCAGCCCGCCACGATGTTGAGGCCCGCGCGCCCGCCCGAGGCATGGTCGACGGTCGCCAGCGCCTTCGCGGCGAAGATCGGGTGGACCATCGGCACATGCACGGTGGAGAACAGCGCGATGTTGCGCGTCACCCCCGCCAGCGCCGCGGCGAAGGTGAAGGTCTCGAAGGAATGTTGGCGCGAGTTGGTCTCGCCCTCGAAGCCCTTCCAGCGCGCGATGGGCAGGAAGAACTCGATGCCCGCCGCATCGGCCATCTGCACCACCTGCACGATCTCCGGCCAGCGGGCGGGCCAGCGCTCGGGCACCTTCGTGAGGGTGAGCCCGCCATCGGCATTGGCCGAGAAGATGCCGAGCTTGAAGCGGTTCGCGCCATGCATGGGATGGGTCATGACGGGGGTCCTCACATGATCGCCGGCAGCCAGGTGGCGAGCGGCGGAAAGACGATGAGCAGGGCGATGAGCAGGAAGACGCAGAGCATGTAGGGCAGGGCGGCCTTGGCCACCTCGGCAAGGCTGGTGCCCGGTGGCGCCACGCCCTGCATCACGAACAGCAGCAGGCCGAAGGGCGGCGTGGTGAAGGACACCTCGAGCATCAGCAGCATGATCAGCCCCCACCACACCATGTCGAAATGCAGGCTGGCGGCGAGCGGCACGAACACCGGCAGGGTGATGAGCATCATCGACACCTGGTCCATGAACATGCCGAGCACGAAGAGGATCAGCAGCATCACGAGGAGCATCTGGGTGGGGCCCATCTCCATCCCCGTCGCCCACCGCACCAGCCCCGAGCTCGCACCCGAGAAGGCGAGCAACTGCGCGAAGGTGGAGGAGGCGGTGATGAGCAGGAAGGTCATGCCGGTCACCCGCGCGGCCTCGATCACCGCCTTTTCGATCGCCTTCCAGTTCAGCGCGCGGAAGGCAAGGGCGAGGAAGCCCACCGCGAAGACGCCGAGCGCGCCGCTCTCCGTGGGGGTGGCGATGCCGGTGAGGATGGAGCCCACCACCGCGGCGATGATGATCGCCATCGGCATCACGTCACGCGCGAACACCCAGAGCCGGCGCGACAGCGGCATGGCCTCGACCTCGTAGAAGGGCGCCGCCTCGGGGTCGAGCTTGGTCTGGGCATAGATGAGCCCGGCGTAGAACACCGCGAGCACCAGGCCGGGGATCAGCCCCGCCACCAGCAGCGCCCCGATGTCGATGCGCGCGAGCGAGCCGAGCAGCACCGCGAGCGTGGAGGGCGGGATGATCACCGCGAGCCCGCCGGAGCCGAGGATCGGCCCCAGCGCCATGTGCTTCTTGTAACCGCGGTCGATCATCTCCGGCACCATGAGCGAGCCGAGCATGCCGGTGTTGGCGAGGCTGGAGCCCGAGAGCGCGGCAAACACCGTGCCCGAGGTGACGGTGAGATAGGAGAGCCGGCCCGGCAGGCGGCCGATCAGCAGGTCGATCGCGTCGAGCACCCGGCGCGCGAGGCCGGAGTAGAAGAACAGCGAGCCCATCACCAGGAAGAGCGGCACCGGCGCGAGCGAGTAGGTGGAGACGGCGGTGGTGGCGTTGGACAGCATCTGGTCGATGCCGCGCGAGCCGCCCATGAAGATGTAGACGCCGATCACGTTCACCGCGAAGAAGGCGAGCGCCACCGGCAGGCCGATGCCCATGGCAAACAGCAGGCCGCCGACGAGAATGGCGATGGAGACGGTCCAGTCGAGCATCACAGGCCTCCCTTTTCACCGGCCGCACCGGCGAAGAAACTGTCGCCCCTGAGCGGGAAGGCGAGGAACTGCAGCCCGCCCAGCAGGAAGCCCGCGGGCATTGAGGCGAAGAGCATCCACATCGGCATGTCGAAGGAGCGCACCTCGTAGGAGCCCTTCACGATCGTGTCGGCCAGCGACAGGCCGGAGCGCCAGGCGAGGTAGAAGCAGATCAGCGCCGAGACGATGTGCAGCGCCAGCTCCCAGGCCGTCCGCACGCCGGCGGGCAGGTAGCTCAGCACCAGCTCCACGCAGACATGGCCGCGCGTGCGCACCAGCCAGGGCAGGGCGAGGAAGGTGATGTGCAGCATGCCGTATTCCACCGTGTTCACCGCCCAGTTCGGCGGGGTGAGCCCGAGGTTCCGCGCGCCCACGTCGTAGGTGACGATGAACACGAGGGCGGCGGTGATGAGGATGGCGAGCAGGAAGAGCAGGCGGGAGATCAGGTCTACGGCGGTGATCAGCATGGACATTTGGGCGCCCCGGCGCGGGAGGTGGGCAGGGCCCGGCGGCGCACCGCCGGGCTGGAGAGGTGGGGCCGAAGGGCCGGGATCACTCGAAGGGAGTGAAGAACAGCTCGCGCAGCTTGTCGTAATGCGTGGCGTCGCGCGATTTCAGCCGCTCCCAGGAGGTGGCATAGGCCGCCTTGAGGTAGTTCTGCGCCGCGTCGCCCTCGAGGGTGATCACCTCGATGCCGCTGTCGCGCAGGGCCTTGTCCTCGGCGGCTGTCGCCTCGGCCATCGTTTCGTAGGAGATCTGCTCGTACTCGGCGCCGACCTCGTTGAGGATCGCCTTCGCCTCGTCCGACAGGCCGTTCCAGCTGTCGAGGTTGAGCGAGATCAGCACGTCGGTCTGGAAGAAGCCGGGGTCGATCCGGTATTTCACGAACTTGTGCCAGTTGAAGTCGCGCATGCCCACGATGGTGTAGGCGGTGCCGTCCACGATGCCGCGCTCGAGCGAGGTGTACACCTCCTCCGGCGACTGGGTGACGTTGATGGCGCCGAGGTTTTCCACGAAGGCGCGCTGCAGCGGCGCGGTGCGCACGCGGAACTCGGAGAGGTCCACCGTGCCCTCGGGGGTCATCTCGGGCTTCTTGGTGAGGAACAGGTGGAAGCCGTTGCCGCCGTCCACATGGGCGATGATGTGGGCGTTGGCCTTCTCGTGGTAGATCTCGTTGATGTAGTCGAGCGCGCCGGAGGCGCGGTTTTCCATCGGCGTGTGGTTGGAGCCGGAGAAGGCCTCGCCCTCGGGCACCATGTTGAGGTAGAGGCCGGCGGGCAGGTTGAAGATGTCCGCGACACCGTTCTGCTGCGCCTCGCCCTGCCGCAGCGAGGGGATGGCCTCGGGCCCGCCGATGATCTGGATCTGCACCACGCCCTCGCCGCGTTCGTTGACCATGTCGACGAAGGTCTGGAAGTGCTGGGCGTAGATCACCTGCGACGGGGTGAAGGTGATGGCGCGCAGGGTGACCTCTTCCGCATGGCCGGCGAAGGCCGATGCGGCGAGGGCGGCGGCGGCCAGGCCGGCGCGCAGTTTCGTCATGACTTTCATTGGCTTACCTCTCCTTGTTGGTCGTGCTTGTCAGGGGCGGTCTTCGGGGAAGGCCGCCTCGAAGAACTCGAAGGCGGAATCGACGAATTCCGACATCTCGGCGGCCGCGCGCTCCGCGTCTCCGGCGAGGAAGGCGGCGGCGAGCCGGTGCAGCCCGTCCAGCGCCACGCTGCGGGCGCGCGGGTCGACCAGCGTGGTGCGGCGCACCAGCGAGACCTGGTCGTCGAAGCGCAGCAGGGTCTTGCGCAGCCGCCGGTTGGCGATGCGCGACACCCAGAGGCCGCGGAAGGCGATGTTCGCCTCGGCGAACTCGATCACGCTGCGCGCGGCCTCGGCCCGGGCGAGGGCGTCGCGGAACGCGGCGTGGTCCTCGGCGGTGAGGCTCACGGCCACCTGTGCGGCGGCATGCGGCTCGAGCAGGCGGCGGATCTCGAAGATCTCCTCCACGTCCTCGAGGGTGAGGCGCAACACCGCCACCCCGCCGTCCTGGAACTCCACCAGCCCGTCGGAGGCGAGCCGCGACAGCGCCTCGCGCACCGGGGTGCGGGAGACATCGAGCCTGCGGGCGAGATTGGCCTCCACCAGCCGCTCGCCGGGCTTGAAGGCATGTTCGCGCATCAGCTCGCGCAGGCCGCGGTACACCTGGTCGGCAAGCGGCGGGTTGCGCTGGATGCGGTCACTGTCTGGCATGCGGCGGGATCCCTTGCGATGTCATGCTCGGGACACGGTGCACGGTATACCTTCATGTGTAAAATAATTTTCGCCCCACCGGGCGGAATCTTTCGTCTTGCCTGCTTATTGAGCAACTTCCGCCCGAATTTCCGGCGCTCGCGGCCGGTCGGGCGGGGTTGGGGCGCGCAGAATCACGCGCCGCCCGGGCTGGCAGGCCCGGGCGGCGTGGAATCGGCCGTCTGGCGGGAGAGCAGTCGCGTCAGGCGGCGTCGGCGCGCAGGGTGGTTCCGGGGCCGGGGGAGGCCTCGTCCGGTGCACCCTGGGTGATCAGCCGGGCGCTGCGCTGGTTTCGGGTATGGATCCACAGCCAGTTCACAGCCACGGCCAGCCGGGCGCGCATGCCGATCAGGAAGAAGATGTGCGCAATGCCCCAGATCCACCAGGCGAGCGCGCCGCGCAGGCGGATGCGGCCGAAGTCGATCACCGCCCGGCGCTTGCCGATCTGCGCGAGGCTGCCCTGGTGGCGGTAGGCAAAGCGCGGGGCGGGGCGACCGGCGAGCCGGGCCCGGATGGTGGCCGCCACATGGGCGCCGCCCTGCTTGGCCGCGGGGGCGATGCCGGGCACCGGGCTGCCGTCGGGCCGCGCCACGGAAACCGTGTCGCCGATGGCGAAGATCTCCGGGTGGCCGGGCACGGTGAGGTCGGGCTCCACCCGCAGGCGGCCGGCGCGGTCGGCCGGGGCGCCGAGCCATTCCGCCGCCGGCGAGGCGCGCACGCCCGCGGCCCAGATCATCGTGCGGGCGGGCAGTGTGGTGTCGCCGTAGACCACGTGCTCGCGGGTGCATTCGGTCACCGGCTGGCCGAGCGCCACCTCGACGCCGAGCCGCTCCAGCTCGGCCTGCGCATAGGCCGAGAGGCTCTCATGGTAGCCGCCGAGCAGCCGCGGCCCGGCCTCGATCAGCAGCACCCGGGCCTTGCGCGTGTCGATGGCGCGGAACTCGGGGGCCAGCGTGTCATGCGCGAGCTCGGCGATGGTGCCGGCCATCTCCACCCCCGTGGGCCCGCCGCCCACCACCACGAAGGTGAGCAGGGCGGCCCGGCGGGCGGGGTCGGGCTCGCGCTCGGCCCGCTCGAAGGCGAGCAGGATGCGCCGGCGCAGCAGCGTGGCGTCCTCAATGGTCTTCAGGCCGGGGGCCGCCTCCTCCCACTCGTCATGGCCGAAATAGGCGTGGCGCGCGCCGGTGGCCAGCACCAGCGTATCGTAGGGCAGGCTGTCGCCATCGGCGAGCAGCACCCGGCGGCCTGCGGCATCCACCCCGGTCACGGTGCCGAGCAGCACCCGCACCCCCTCCTGCCCGCGCAGCACGCCGCGGATCGGCCAGGCCACCTCGGAGGTGGCCAGCGAGGCGGTCGCCACCTGGTAGAGCAGCGGCTGGAAGATGTGGTGATTGCGCTGGTCGACGAGGGTGATGTCGACACCGGCGCCCTTCAGGCGCTTGGCCGTCTCCAGCCCGCCGAAGCCGCCGCCGACGATCACCACCCTGTGCCGGGCGTCGGAAGCGGGGCGGTCCTGCGCGGAAACGGTGTGCGGAGCGGGGGTGGTCATCGGGGCTCTCCTCGGACTGGCAAGGCAACAGCGCGGAGGGCGGAGCGGGCTCCGGCCCGGCAGTCGCGGGGCCGGGGGCCCCGGAGGCGCGCCGCGCTGTCCTGCTTATGTCGGTGCGATCCCGCCCGATGACAAGGTGCGCGCCATGCCTTCCATGCATGGCGTGACGGCGCAGGGCCTGCGCAAGTGCCTGATCGGGCCGGGATATCCGGAGGGAACGGCATGCCGTGGCATGCGGAAGGCTGCGCCCGGGCGGGCGGCGCGATGCCCCGGGGCGGGGCATCGCGGGGCGTCAGAAGTCGAGGTTTTCCACGCTCAGCGCATTGTCCTGGATGAACTGGCGCCGGGGCTCCACCACGTCGCCCATGAGCTTGGTGAAGATCTCGTCGGCCTCGTCCATGTGCTCGATGCGCACCTGCAGCAGGGTGCGGGCCTCGGGGTCGAGCGTGGTTTCCCAGAGCTGGTCGGGGTTCATCTCGCCCAGGCCCTTGTAGCGCTGCAGCGAGAGGCCGCGCTCGCCCTCGCTCATCACCGCGTTGAGCAGCTCGGAGGGGGCGTTGAGGCGCAGCTCCTTGTCGCGCCGCACCAGCCGCGCGGTGGTGGAATAGACCTCCTGCAGCGCCGGCGTGAGGTTCGCGAGCCGCCGCGCCTCGGGGGAGCGCAGCACCGGCCCGTCGAGGGTGCGGACCTCCTCCACCCCGCGCACGGTGCGGAAGAAGCGCAGGCCGGCGTCCTGGGTGGGGCGGCCGGTCCAGCCCTTCTCGGCCTCGGCGGCGACGATGTCGAGCCGGGCGGCCACGCTGTCGGCCAGCGCCTGGGCGTCGCCCTCCAGCGCATCGGTGCCGAGCGCGCCGGCAATGGCCGCCTGCTCGAGCACGAAGCGCGGGTAATGGGTGGGGAAGTTGGCCAGCGTGTTGCGGGTTACCCGGGCCTCTTCCACCACGCGGGCAAGGTCGGCGCCGGTGAGGGCGGCGCCGTTGCCAAGGTGCAGCACGGCGTCGGTAAGCCCCTGTTCGATCAGGTAATCTTCCAGCGCCGGCTGGTCCTTCAGGTAGACCTCGGACTTGCCGCGCGCCACCTTGTAGAGCGGCGGCTGGGCGATGTAGAGGTAGCCGCCCTCGATCAGCTCGGGCATCTGGCGGTAGAAGAAGGTGAGCAGCAGCGTGCGGATATGCGCGCCGTCCACGTCGGCATCGGTCATGATGACGATCTTGTGGTAGCGCAGCTTGCCGATGTTGAACTCGTCGCGCCCGATGCCGGTGCCGAGCGCGGTGATCAGCGTGCCGATCTCCTGGCTCGAGAGCATGCGGTCGAAGCGGGCGCGCTCGACGTTGAGGATCTTGCCGCGCAGGGGCAGCACCGCCTGGTTGTGGCGCGAGCGGCCCTGCTTGGCGGAGCCTCCGGCCGAGTCACCCTCCACCAGGAAGAGCTCGGACTTGGAGGGGTCCTTCTCCTGGCAGTCGGCGAGCTTGCCGGGCAGCGAGGCCACGTCCATCGCGGTCTTGCGGCGGGTGAGCTCGCGCGCCTTGCGCGCCGCCTCGCGCGCCAGCGCCGCCTCGACGATCTTGGTCACCACGATGCGCGCGTCGGATGGGTTTTCCTCGAACCACTCGGCGAGCTTCTCGTTCATCAGGCTCTCGACCGCGGGGCGCACCTCGGAGGAGACCAGCTTGTCCTTGGTCTGGGAGGAAAACTTCGGGTCCGGCACCTTCACGGAGAGCACGCAGGAGAGGCCCTCGCGCGCATCATCTCCCGAGAGGGTCACCTTCTCCTTCTTCGCGAGGCCGGAGGAGGCGACGTAATTGTTGATGGTGCGGGTGAGCGCGCCGCGGAAGCCGGCGATATGGGTGCCGCCGTCGCGCTGGGGGATGTTGTTGGTGAAGGGCAGCACGTTCTCGTGGTAGCCGTCGTTCCACCACATGGCCACTTCCACGCCGATGCCGTCCTTCTCGCCGGTCACGTAGATCGGCTCGGAGATCAGCGGGGTCTTGGAGCGGTCGAGGTATTTCACGAACTCGCGCACGCCGCCGTCATAGAGCATCTCGATGGAGAGCGGGTCGGCCGGGCGATCGTCGCACAGGGTGATGCGCACGCCGGAGTTCAGGAAGGCGAGCTCGCGCAGCCGGTGCTCCAGCGTCTTGAAGCTGTAGTCGAGGTTGGAGAACGTGTCGGTGGAGGCGAGGAAGCGCACCTCGGTGCCCTTGCGGCCGTTCGCGTCGCCCACCACGCGCAGGTGCTCCACCGTGTCGCCGCGCTCGAAACGGGCGTAATGCTCCTTGCCGTCGCGCCAGATGCGCAGCTCCAGCCAGTCGGACAGGGCGTTGACCACCGAGACACCGACGCCGTGCAGACCGCCCGAGACCTTGTAGGAATTCTGGTCGAACTTGCCGCCCGCATGCAGCTGGGTCATGATGACCTCGGCCGCCGAGACGCCCTCTTCCTTGTGGATGTCGGTGGGAATGCCGCGGCCATTGTCGGAGACCGACACGGAACCGTCAGCATGCAGGTGTACGGAGACGGTGTCGCACCAGCCCGCGAGGGCCTCGTCGATGCCGTTGTCGACCACCTCGTAGACCATGTGATGCAGGCCCGAGCCGTCATCGGTGTCGCCGATATACATGCCCGGCCGCTTGCGCACGGCTTCGAGGCCCTTCAGGACCTTGATGGAGTCGGCACCATAGGCCGAATTCTGCTCGGTATCCGCCATTTTGTTGTCCTTCTTGGAAGTGGCCGCAATCTATCGTGGCGGGGGGGGAATGTCACGCGCAGGGGGGCGCCTGCGCGGGGCGGAATCGGGGTTTTTTCCCTTAATCCGGCAGGGTCAGGCTGCCGTCCGTGCCCAGCGGCCAGAACGGGTTCACCGCGATCTCCCAGACATGGCCGTCGGGGTCGGCGAAATAGCCGGAATAGCCGCCCCAGAACACCTTTTCCGGGGCTTTCAGCGGCGTGGCCCCGGCGGCGAGCGCCTCTTCCCACAGCCGGTCCACGGCCGCCTCCTCGGACAGGTTCTGCGCGAGGGTGACGGCGCCGGTGCCGAGGGCCGCATCCGGGCGGCCCTGGTCGGCCGCGAGCGCGTCGCGCCCGAAGAGCGCGAGGGCCATGCCGTTCATCTGGTAGAAGCGCACCCCCTCCTGGCTCTGCGCCGAGGGCCGCCAGCCGAGGGCGGCGTAGAAGGCCTCCGAGCGGGCGAGATCGGCGACGCCGAGGGTGATGAGCGTGATGCGGGGATCCATGTATGCAATATCGGCATTCGCGGGCCCCGGGGCAAGGTGCAAGGGCCCGCCCGGGCCCCTGAAATGCCGCCTCAGAGCGCTGCGGGGGCGAGACGGGAGGCGCCGGCCTCCTCCGTGACCGCGAAGGCCATGGCGCGGGGGCCGAGGGTGGAGAACAGCTCCGGCCCGGTGCCGGTCATCCAGGCCTGCGCGCCGAGGGCTGCGATCTCGTCATGCAGCGCCGCGCGGCGGTCGGCGTCGAGATGGGCGGCGACCTCGTCGAGCAGCAGGAGGGGCGGGCCCTCGTCGGCCGCGAGCGCCCGGGCGTTGGCCAGCACCAGCGAGACCAGCAGCGCCTTCTGCTCGCCGGTGGAGCAGAGCCGCGCCTCCACCCCCTTCTCGGCGTAAAGGGCGGTGAGGTCGGTGCGGTGCGGGCCGGTGAGCGAGCGGCCGGCGGCCATGTCGCGCGGCCGGCCGCGGGCCAGTGCCTCGCGCAGGGCGGGCTCGTCCTCCGGGCCCGGGTCCTCGGGGTCGGCCAGGGCGAGGGTGGCGCGGGGGAAGGCGGTCTCGGCCCCTTCCTGCGCGGCGGTGATCCGCTCCAGCGCCGCGGCGCGGCCGGCGATGATCTGCGCGCCGGCGCGGGCCATCTGCAGCTCCAGCGCCTCATACCAGCGGGCATCGCGCACCTGGTCCTTCAGCAGGCGGTTGCGCTCGCGCATCGCCTTCTCGTAGGCGAGCGTGGCCTCGGCATGGGCGGGCAGGAAGCTCATGGTGATGCGGTCGAGGAAGCGGCGGCGCTCGGAGGCGCCCTCGGTCCAGAGCCGGTCCATCGCGGGGGTGAGCCAGAGCACGCGCAGCAGCCGGGCGAGGGCCACCTGCGGCTGGGCCTTGCCGTCGATCTCCACCTCGCGGGTGCCGCCCTGCGACCAGGTGGCGAGCTCATGCGCGTCGCCCCCGTTGGCGAGCTCGGCGGTCACCTTCCAGCCCAGGCCCGCGGCGCGGCGGGCCATGTCCTCGGCCGGGGCGCGGCGCAGCCCGCGGCCGGGCGAGAGCATGGAGACGGCTTCGAGAATGTTGGTCTTGCCCGCGCCGTTCGGCCCGAACAGCGCCACCGGCCGGCCGTCGGTCTCGATCACGCTGCGCGGGTGCGAGCGGAACTGCGACAGCGTGAGGCGGGTGAGGGCGGTCATGGCGCGGGCCTTGTCTGCCGGGGCGGAAGGGCCGGGGCGGCGGGGCGACCGGAGGGGGGCGGAGCGGCCCGGGGCCCGGGCCGTTCGCTGATCGGAAAGGCGCGCCTCAGACGCGCATCGGCATCACCACGTAGACCGCGCTCTCGTCATCGCCCTCGCGCACGAGGGTGGGGTCGTTCATGGAGTTGAACATGAAGACGGCGTTCTCGCGGTCGATCTGGCTGGCGATTTCCTGCAGGTATTTCGCGTTGAACCCGATGTCGAGCGGCTCGTCGCCGTAGGCCACGGCGAGCTCCTCGGTGGCGGCACCGCTGTCGGGCGCGTTCACCGAGAGGGTGAGCCGGTCCTCGTCGAGCGAGAGCTTCACCGCGCGGGACTTCTCCGACGAGACGGTGGACACGCGGTCCACGGCGGAGGCGAACTCGGCCGCATCGACCTCGAGGCGCTTGGTGTTGCCCTGCGGGATCACGCGCGTGTAGTCCGGGAAGGAGCCGTCGATCACCTTCGAGGTGAGGCTCACCTCGGGCGTGGCGAAGCGGATCTTGGTCTCCGACACCGAGACGGCGATCTCCGCCTCGTCATCGTCGAGCAGCTTGCGCAGCTCGCCCACGGTCTTGCGCGGCACGATCACGCCGGGAGCGGCCTCGGCGCCGGCCGGCACCTCGGCGTCGATGCGCGCGAGGCGGTGGCCGTCGGTTGCGACACAGCGCAGGCGCCGGCCCTCCGGGCTCTCGGCCACATGCATGTAGACGCCGTTGAGGTAGTAGCGCGTCTCCTCGGTGGAGATGGCGAATTTCGCCTTGTCGAACAGCCGCCGCAGCACCGGGGCCGGGCAGGTGAACGAGCAGGAATATTCGGAGGAGGCCATCACCGGGAAGTCCTCCTTCGGCAGGGTGGCGAGCGAGAACTGGCTGCGCCCGGCGCGCACTTCCAGCCGGCCTGCGGTGCCGTCGTCCTGCAGCTCGACCATCGCGCCGTCGGGCAGCTTGCGCACGATCTCGTGCAGCGTGTGCGCCCCCACGGTGGTGGCGCCGGCGCGCTCGACCATGGCCGGCGTGCGGTCCAGCACCTCGATGTCGAGATCGGTGGCGCGGAAGGCGATCTCCGCCCCCTCGGCCTCGATCAGCACGTTGGAGAGGATCGGAATGGTCGTCCGCCGCTCGACAACACCCTGAGCCCGGCCCATTGCCTTCAACAGCGCGCTGCGTTCAATGCTGACCTTCATCTGCCTCTCGCCTTCCGGTAATCAGGTGGCCCGCCGGACGCCCGGCAGGGCTTGAGACACTATCCGAACCGCGAGCAGGGTCAATCGCTTATAGCGTGTGAATCGCGCCCGGCGCACCGTTCGGGGCCCCGCGCGGGGGCGGGCGCCGCGCGGGGCCGCGCGTTGCGTGCAATACGACCCCCGCGGGCGGTGTTTGAATGGGAGGGCGGGGCGCTCAGGCCTCGAGCATGCGGCGCAGCAGCTCGATGTCCTCGGCCAGGCCGCTGTCGGTCTGGCGCAGTTCCTCGATCTTGCGCAGGGCGTGGATCACGGTCGTGTGATCTCTCCCCCCGAAGCGCCGTCCGATCTCGGGCAGCGATTTCGAGGTGAGCGATTTCGCCAGGAACATGGCGATCTGCCGCGGCCGGGCCACGGAGCGCGCGCGCCGGGCCGAGAGCAGGTCGTTGATCTTGAGGTTGTAGTGGTCGGCCACCTTGCGGATGATCTCGTCGATGGTGACCTTGCGGTCCGAGGCGCGCAGCGTGTCGGCGAGGCATTCCTGCACCATGTCGAGGTCGATGCGCCGCCCCACCAGCCCCGCGAAGGCGAAGAGCCGGGTGAGCGCGCCCTCGAGGATGCGCACGTTCGAGGAGATGCGGTGGGCGAGGAACTCGATCACCCCGGAGGCCAGCTGCACGTCCGGCTGGGCGGCGAGATGGGTCTCGGCCTTGGACTGCAGGATGCCCAGGCGCAGCTCGTAATCGGTGGGGTGGAGGTCGACCACCAGGCCCCACTGCAGGCGCGAGCGGATGCGGTCTTCCAGCCCGTCGATCTCGCCGGGCGCGCGGTCGGCGGAGATCACCACCTGCTTGCGCTGCTCCACGAGGGCGTTGAACGTGTGGAAGAACTCCTCCTGGGTCGAGCCCTTGCCGGAGATGAACTGCACGTCATCCACCATCAGCACGTCGACGGAGCGGAAGATCTGCTTGAAGCCCAGCGTGTCCTTGAAGCGCAGGGACTGCACGAACTTGTACATGAAGTGCTCGGCCGAGAGGTAGAGCACCTTCTTGCCGGGGAACTGGCGCTGATATTCCAGCGCGATGGCGTGCATGAGGTGGGTCTTGCCGAGGCCCACGCCGCCGTAGAGGAACAGCGGGTTGAAGCTCACCGGGCCGCCCTCGGCCACGCGGCGCGCGGCGGCATGGGCGAGCTCGTTGGGCTTGCCGACCACGAAATTGTCGAAGTTGTAGCGCGGGTCGAGCGGCGAGCCGGGCAGCTCCGGCTCGGGCGCCGCGGCGGCCGCGGGGGCGCGGACCGGCTCCGGCGCCGGGGCAGGGTGGTTCGCGGCGGCCATCGACAGGCCGGAGGAGACCGGGGCGGAGACCTCGAGGCCCTGCACGGCCGCCGGCACCGCGGCCGGCCGGCCGTGACCGATGATGTCGAAGCTCAGCCGGTCGACCAGCACGCCCTCGGACTGCATCAGCGCCACGATGATGTCGCGGTAGTTCCGCTCCACCCAGTTGCCGAAGAAGGTGGTGGGAACGCCGAACTGCGCCACGCCGTTCTCGGCCGAGCGGAAGCGGAGGGGCGCGATCCAGGCCGTGAAGGCGTCCCGGCCGATCGCAGCCTCGAGCGGACCGCAGATCCTGCTCCAGACGGTTGCCTCCTGCTCGACCATTCTTGCTGTCCCCTGCACTTCGTCACCCCCGACCGAAGAAAAAACCACTGCCCGGGGCCAGGCCCCGGTCTGCCCGCTACGCTCTCGGGGGCGTCAACTCTGCCGCCAGGCGAGTCCTCGCGCCTTCCAACCGTTGAGGTGCGCGCGGTGGCCCTCCTGGTCGAGGTCGCCCTCGAAGCCCTCGCGCACGTTGATGCATTCGGTGGCCTCGCCGAGATGCGCCGCGGTGTGCATCGCGGCTTCCATCGACCTGGCGCCGGAGCGGCACAGGAAGAAGATCTTCGCCGGCGGCGTGCCGATCTGCTCCATCAGGGCGGGAACGAAGGCCTGGTTCACGTTCATGCCGGGAAACTGGCGCCACTCGGTGAGGATCACCTGCTTGCCGATGCGCGTGAGATCCGGCGTGCCGACGAAGCCCCACTCGGGCCGGGTCCGCACATCGACCAGCACGGCATCGGGCTCGTTCTCGAGCACCTGCCAGGCCTCTGCGGGATCCACTTCGCTTACCTTCGCCGCCGCCATCATAGTCTCCCGCACGTTCTGAATCGTCCTCCGGAAGTTACGAAATCGAGCGGCCGTTTGGCAACTGGATGTCGACCTCGGGGGAAAAAAAGCAGTTGGGTATCAAGCTCTTCGCGAAACGCAAAAGTTAAAGACAGATTAATACTCTACCAGCAAGCATTGAATACTTACCGGTGGTATATCTGTTCGGCTTTCGAGAGTTTTGAAGGGCTGTTTCCGATTCCCTGCGTAGGACAAACCTAGCCCAGATGGGGGGTCATCTCAACCGGACCGAACACGGAACATGTCAGTCCGATGGCAGGGAAATGACAAACGCTCCCGGCGAGGGGAGCGTTGGACATCGTCTCAGGCTGTTCCGGTCGGGATCAGGCGAGAGCCTTCACCCGGCTGGACAGGCGGGACACCTTGCGGCTGGCGGTGTTGGCGTGCAGCACGCCCTTGGTCACGCCGCGCATGATTTCCGGCTGCGCGGTGCGCAGGGCTTCCTGGGCCACCGCCTGGTCACCGCCGGCAATCGCTTCCTCGACCTTCCGGATGAAGGTGCGGATGCGGCTCTTGCGGGCCTTGTTGACGGCGGTCCGGCGCTCAATCTGGCGGGCGCGCTTTTTGGATGACGGCGAGTTGGCCATAAGTGATTCCGGTTCTCTAGGGTGTGAATTCTGTCGAGCGGCGTCTATACACAGGGGGGGCAGGCGGGTCAACCGGTTTCCGGCCGGAAATTCGCGCCCGCTCCGCCGCGCCCGGCTCAGCGGTCGCGGAACTGCGGCGCGCGCTTCTCGGAGAAGGCGGCCATGCCCTCGGCCTGGTCCTCGGTGGAGAACAGGCTGTGGAACACCCGGCGCTCGAAGAGCACGCCCTCGCGCAGCGAGGTCTCGTAGGAGCGGTTGACCGATTCCTTCACCGCCATGGTGGCGAGCAGGGATTTCTCGGCGATCTTGGCCGCGGTGGCCTTCGCGTCGTCCATCAGGTCCTTGGCGGGCACCACGCGGCTCACGAGGCCGGAGCGCTCGGCCTCGGCCGCGTCCATGAACCGGCCGGTGAGGTTCATCTCCATCGCCTTCGACTTGCCCACGAAGCGGGTGAGGCGCTGGGTGCCGCCCATGCCGCCCATCACGCCGAGGTTGATCTCCGGCTGGCCGAACTTGGCCGTGTCCGAGGCGATGATGAAGTCGCACATCATCGCCAGCTCGCAGCCGCCGCCGAGCGCGTAGCCCGAGACCGCGGCGATGATCGGCTTGCGGAAGCGCAGCAGCGCCTCGGTGGGGCCGGTGAAATAGTCGGCCTCGAACATGTCGGTGAAATTCTTCTCCGACATCTCCTTGATGTCCGCGCCGGCGGCGAAGGCCTTCTCGGAGCCGGTGATGATGACCACGCGCACCTTGTCGTTGCCCGAGAAGCTCGCCAGCACGTCGGCCAGCTCCTCCAGCAGCTGCATGTTGAGCGCGTTGAGCGCCTCGGGCCGGTTCAGGCGGATCAGCCCGATATGGTCGGCGACCTCCACGATCAGCGTTTCATAGGCCATCAGATCGGCTCCTTTGTGGATGTTCCGGGGCGCGTCCTTACCGGCTGGGAGGCTGGACGATCAAGCGCATGTTGTCGAGTGTGATCGAGGGGCGGCGCCGCTGTGGGAACATCGGGGGGGTGGTGTCTTCGGGGGGAATGTCCCGGGATATGTCTCGGTTGCTCCTGCCTAGACCTGGCATGCCGGGCAGAAGAAGCTCGACCGGCCCGATTGTACAATCCGGCTCACCGTTCCGTTGCAACCCGCAGTGCGGCAGGGCTGCCCCTCGCGGCCATAAACTGCGAAACTGTGCTGAAAATATCCCAGATCGCCATCGGCCTGGCGGTAGTCGCGCAGGCTGGAGCCGCCGGCGTCGATCGCCTCGAGCAGCACGGCGCGGATGGCGGCGACGAGTCGCTCCAGCCGGTCGGGCGCCACCGAGCCCGCGAGCCGCTCCGGCCCGATGCCGGCGCGCCACAGCGATTCGCACACGTAGATGTTGCCCAGGCCCGAGACCAGCCGCTGGTCGAGCAGGGCGGCCTTCATCGGCATGCGCCGGCCGGCGAGGCGGGCGGCGAGATATGGCGCGTCGAACGTGTTGCCCAGCGGCTCGGGCCCCAGCCCGGCGAGGAGCTTGTGCGCTTCCACCTCGGCCGTGGGGGCGAGGTCCATCGCGCCGAAGCGCCGGGCGTCGTTGAAGGTGATGCGCGCGCCCCCCTCCATGTCGAGCACCACGTGGTCGTGCTTCTCGGGCGCGGGGTGCTCATGGTGGAAGGCGCCGGGGGCCGCGCGTTCGGCCTTCGGGGCGGAGATCAGCATGCGGCCGGACATGCCGAGGTGGATGATCAGCGTCTCGCCGCCCGAGAGATCGGCGAGGATGTATTTCGAGCGCCGGCGCAGTGCGGTCACCACCTGTCCGGTGAGGCGCTCGGCCATGCGCGGCGGCAGGGGCCAGCGCAGGTCGGGCCGGCGGGCCTCGGCGGCGAGGATCCGGCGGCCCTCCATCACGGGTGCGAGGCCCCGGCGCACGGTTTCGACCTCGGGAAGTTCGGGCATGTCGGGGGCGTCCTGTCAGATCTCGCGGTCCGGCGCGCGGGTGCCGGAGGCTTCGGCGATGGCGATGGCATGGGCGGCGAGATGCCCGAAGCCGCGCAGCGCGGAGCCGATCCTCACCGTCTCTCCCGCGCGTGTGCGGGCGACGAGGGCGGCCTGGCGGGTCGGGGCGAGGGCACTTGCCGGGCGGCGTGTCTCGATGCGGATATCGCAAAGCGCGCTCCAGGGCCAGTGCTCGCGCCGCCCGCCGGGCGAGAGCCGGGTGAGCCCCTCCGCGTCGTAGCGCAGCCGCAGGCCGCGCCGGTGCCAGGCGAGCCCCGCCCCGAGCGCGCAGATGAGCGCGAGCCCGCCCAGCACCGCCGCCTCGCCCGCGCCGCGCCCGCCGAGCGCCCCTGCAGCGAAGCTCACGCCCGACAGCGCCAGCGCCGCCGCCACGGGCAGCAGGGCCGCCGAGGGCCGGGCCTCGAAGCCGCCGCCGGGCAGGGGGGCGGGGGCCGCATCCCGGTCCTTCGCGGCCTGCCAGAGCGCGAGCCCGGCCAGAAGGCCGATCGCCGCGAGCGCCGCTGCCAGAAGCGCCAGTGTCATCCCGCTCACGCACCTCCCCGTGCCGTTGTCGCTGCCCGCCCCGCGCCATCACGCCGCCGGGAGCACGGCCAAGCGGAATTGTGTCTCGCCGCCGAAGCCCTATAAGGAGTCCAGACGCGAAACGGGCAGAGGCCGAGCATGAACGAGCGCAGCGAAAACACCACCCATTTCGGTTTCCAGACCGTGCCGGAGGCCGAGAAGGCCGGCCGCGTGCACGGCGTGTTCACCTCCGTCGCCTCGAAATACGACGTGATGAACGACGCCATGTCGCTGGGCATCCACCGCATCTGGAAGGACGCGATGATGGACTGGCTGGCGCCCCGGCCCGACATGCGCCTGCTCGACGTGGCCGGCGGCACCGGTGATGTCGCCTTCCGCTTCCTCGACCGCAAGGGCGGCTCGGCGGTGATCTGCGACATGACCGCCGCCATGCTGGAGGAGGGCCGCCGCCGCGCCGAGGCCGCCGACCTCGCCGAGCGGCTCGACTGGGTGTGCGGCGACGCGATGGCGCTGCCCTTCCCCGATTCGAGCTTCGACGCCTACACCATCTCCTTCGGCATCCGGAACGTGACGCGCATTCCCGACGCGCTGAAGGAGGCCTACCGGGTGCTGCGCCCCGGCGGCCGCTTCCTGTGCCTCGAGTTCAGCCAGATCCCGGTCTCCGGCCTGCAGTGGCTCTATGACCGCTACTCGTTCAACGCCATCCCGGCGATGGGCAAGGCCATCACCGGCGACCGCGACAGCTACCAGTATCTCGTCGAATCGATCCGCCGCTTCCCCGACCAGGAGAGCTTCGCCGCGATGATCCGCGAGGCGGGCTTCGAACAGGTGCGCTACCGCAACCTCTCCATGGGCATCGCCGCGCTGCATTCGGGGTGGAAACTGTGACGGCAGTCTCCAGTCTCTGGCGGCTGATCCGGACCGGGGCCACCTTCGAGCGCACCGGCGCGATGCGCGAGGCGCTCGAGGCGGTGGATGCGCCGCCGGCGCTGCGCGTCGCCGCGCGGGTGCTCGGCCGCCCCTTCTCCTGGGCGGGCCTTAAGGGCGACGAGAGCCTGCCGCCGGTGGTGCGCGCGCTCTCCGCGCTGGGGCCGGCCTACATCAAGTTCGGCCAGGTGCTCTCCACGAGGCCCGACGTGGTGGGCCCGAAGATGGCGCATGACCTGCGCGTGCTGCAGGACAAGCTGCCCCCCTTCGGCGAGGAGGAGGCCCGAGCCGAGATCATCCGCGAGCTCGGCGCCCCGGCCGAGGAGCTGTTCTCCGAGTTCTCGCCCCCCATCGCCGCCGCCTCCATCGCCCAGGTGCATCGCGCCGTGCTGCGCGAGGATGGCCGGGCCGTGGCGGTGAAGATCCTGCGCCCGGGCATCGAGCGCGCCTTCCGCCGCGACGTGGACGCCTTCTTCTTCGCCGCGCGGATGATGGAGCTGATCTCGCCCTCCTCGCGCCGGCTGCGGCCCACGGCGGTGATCGAGCATTTCGCCTCCGTGGTGCGGGGCGAGCTGGACCTGCGCATGGAGGCCTCGGCCGCCGGCGAGTTCCGCGCCAACACCGCAGAGGACCCCTCCTTCCGGGTGCCCGAGGTGATCTGGCCGCTCTCCGCCCGCCGCGTGCTCACCACCGAATGGGTGAGCGGCACCAACATGGGCGACGTGGAGGCGCTGGTCGCAGAGGGCCAGGACATGAAGACCCTCGCCGCCTCCATCGTGCAGACCTTCCTGCACCACGCGCTGCGCGACGGCTTCTTTCACGCCGACATGCACCAGGGCAACCTGAAGGTGGGCCCGGGCGGCGAGATCATCGCGCTCGACTTCGGCATCATGGGCCGGATCGACGCTTACACCAGAAGGGTTTACGCCGAGATCCTCATGGGCTTCCTCAAGAAGGACTACCGCCGCGTGGCGGAGGTTCATTTCGAGGCGGGCTACGTGCCGGCCGACCGCGATGTCTCCGAGTTCGCCCAGGCCCTGCGCTCTATCGGCGAGCCGATCTTCGGCCAGGACGCCTCGCGCATCTCCATGGCGCGCCTGCTCGCGCATCTCTTCGACGTGACCGAGCGCTTCGGCATGGAGACCCAGACCCAGCTCATCCTCCTGCAGCGCACGATGGTGGTGGTCGAGGGCGTGGGCCGCTCGCTCGATCCCAACATGAACATGTGGGAGGTCGCCCGACCGGTGGTGGAGAACTACATCCGCGACAATCTCGGCCCCAAGGCCGTGCTGCGCGACCTCGCCGGCACCGCCCGCATCCTGTCGCGCTTCGGCCCGCTGCTGCCGCAGATGGCCGAGGAGATGCTCATCCGCACCAACCGCAACATGCGCCCCGTGGAGAGCAAGCCCCTCGTGCCCGGCTGGGCCTGGGCCGCCTGCGGCGTGGTGCTCGGCGCGCTCGCCGGGGCTGCGGCGGTCGCGGCGTTCTGAGGGCGCGCGCCCGCACCGTCCTGCCGCCGCCCGCCGTCTCGCGCGGCCGGTGACGTGCCCCCGTGCGTGAGCACGCGGCCGAGGAGGTGGGGCGCCTGCGCCCCGGCGAGGAGGCCGTTTTCGCCGCCCTCAGTCGCGCAGCTCGCCGCCGATGCGGGTCTCGCACCAGCGCACCATCTCGGTGACCGCGCGCGCCGGCCCGAGGTCGCGGTCGGCCTGCTCCCAGAGCTTTTCGCCGAGCGAGAGCATCGGCAGGTCGAGCCCCTGGTCGCGGCCCAGCCGGTTGGCGATGCGCACGTCCTTGAGCATCAGCTCCAGCTTGAACCCGTCCTCGAACTTGCGGTTCAGCACGTCCTGGTGCAGGCGCTCCGTGGTCCAGAAGCTCTGCCCGGTCGACACGTTCAGCACATCCGCCATCACCGAGGGCACGAGGCCGTAGGCCTTGCCGATCAGCATCGCCTCGGTGGTCGAGACCACGGCCATGGCGGTGATCACGTTGTTGATGGTCTTCATCGCGTGCCCGGCGCCGAGGGGGCCCACGTGGAAGGTCTGCTTGCCCATGAGGTCGAGCAGGGGGGCGATGCGGGCCATGTCTTCGGCGCCGCCGCCGCACATGAACACCAGCTCCGCCGCCTCCGCCCCCCAGCCCGCGCCCGAGACCGGGGCATCGACCATGCCCACCCCGCGCGCGCCGAGCAGCGCCGCGGTCTCCAGCGTCAACCACGGCTCGGCGGAGGAGCAGTCCACCAGCAGCGCGCCGGGAGACGTCGCCTCGGCGAGGCTCTCCTCCACCACCGCGCGCACCGCACCCCCGTGCGGCAGCATGGTGAAGACGATCTCCGCCCCGCGCGCCGCCTCCGCCGCACTCGCTGCCGCCGTGAGCCCGCGCGCCTCCGCGGCACCGGGCGCGAGGTCGAAGCCCCGCACCCGGTGGCCGGCGGCGGCCAGGTGCCCCGCCATCGCGCCGCCCATCACGCCCAGTCCGATGAAGCCGATTTCCATGTCTCTCTCCCTCCCCTGCGGTGCGCCCCCGGCCGGTCTGCGCCGGCCCCTGGGGGGCTATTTCATCGTCATCGGCAGGAACATCACGATGGCCGGGAACAGGATGAGCAGGATCAGCCGCACCACGTCGGTCATCACGAAGGGCAGCACGCCGCCGAAGATGCGCGGCAGGCTCACGTCCCTCGCTATCGTGTTGATCACGAAGACATTCATCCCCACCGGCGGGGTGATCAGCCCCAGCTCCACCGTCATCACGATGATGATGCCGAACCAGATCGGGTCGAAGCCGAGTTGGCTGATCACCGGAAACACGATCGGCACCAGCAGGATGATCATCGCCATCGCGTCGAGAATGCAGCCCATCACCAGGAAGAACACCAGGATGACCGCCAGCGTGCCGTAGGCGCCCATGTCGAGCCCGACGAGAAAGGCGGTGATCTTCTGCGGCGTCTGGGTGATGGCGAGGAAATAGCCGAACAGCATCGCCCCGATCAGGATGGTGTAGATCGCAACCGACGTGCGCAGCGCCTCGGTGCAGCTCGCGATGATCTCGCGCCGGCCCAGCCGGCCGCGCGCCACCCCGATCACCCCGGTGAGCAGGGCACCAACCGCCGCGGCCTCGGTGGGCGTGGCGATGCCGAGATAGATCACCCCGATGATGGAGACGAACAGCAGCCCCACCGCCCAGACCTTCCTGAGCGAGACGATGGCCTCGCGCAGATCGAACGTCTCGCCGCCCGGCAGCACCCGGCCGTAGGCGATGCGCACGGTGAGCATGTACATCAGCACCGCCAGCAGCCCCGGCACCACGCCGGCGATGAAGAGCTGGCCCACGTCCGTCTCGGTGATGTAGCCGTAGACCGCGAGCACCACCGAGGGCGGGATGAGGATGCCCAGCGTGCCCCCCGCCGCCACCACGCCGGTGGCGACATTGTCGGGGTAGCCGAAGCGGCGCATCTCGGGCAGGGCGATCTTGGTCATCGTCGCGGCCGTGGCCACCGAGGAGCCGCAGATCGCCGCGAAGCCCGCGCAGGCGGTGATGGTCGACAGCGCCAGCCCGCCGCGAAACGGCTTCAGCCAGGCATGGCCGGAGCGGAACAGCTCGCGCGACATGCCCGAGTTGGTCGCCAGCACGCCCATGAGGATGAAGAACGGGATCAGGCTGAGATTGTAGTCGGTTATCGTGCGGATCGGCGAGGAGGCAAGCTGCGCCAGCGCCGGCTTCCACCCCACGACGGAGGCAAAGCCCCCCACGCCCACCAGCCCCATCGCGATGCCGATGGGCACGCGCAGCGCCATGAGCGCGAACAGCGCCACGAAGCCGCCCACGGCGACGAGATCGGATTCACTCATAGGAAGCCCCTTCGGCGGCGTCGTCGATGCTCTCGTGCTCCTCGAGGCTGCCGTAGCCCATCGCCATCAGCACGATCTTGGCGGTGGTGGTGAGGATGGCGGCCGCCACCCCGGCCCAGATCAGCAGCATCACCGGCCAGACCGGCATGCGCAGGTCGGAGGTGCCCTCGCCGTTGACCATGGTGGTCTCCACCCGGCCGAACATCTTCCAGCACAGGAGCACGGTGAAGAGCAGCAGCACGCACCAGGCGAAGACATCCACCCAGCGCCGCGCCTTCGGAGACAGCATCAGCGCGAAGAGGTCCACCTTGATGTGCGAGCCGCGAAACCCCACCGAGGCGAAGCCCCATGTGATGGCGGCGCCGATGAGCAGGCGCGAGTAGTCGAAGGCGTCGGGGATCGGGGTGGCGAAGCCGTAGCGGCCGATGGCGGAGGCCACGATCACCACGGTGAGCGCGGCGAGCATCAGGCCGGCGAGCACCTCGATCATCCGCGAGAGCGTGTCGAGGAAGCGGGCGATTCTGGTCACGGTGACAGGTCCCGGGCAAGCAGCAGGAGGGGGCGCCGGGGCGGCCGCGGCGGGCCGCCCCGGCCGTGGCTCAGTATTTCACGCCGTATTTCTCCAGCGTGTCCTGGTAGCTCTGGTAGATCGCGTCGGCGTCATGGCCCTTGGCGGTGACATCCTGCTTCCAGCTGTCGACCAGCGGTGCGGCGGCCTCGCGCCACAGGGCGATCTCCTCGTCGGTGGGCGCGTAGAGCGTGTGGTCGGGGCTGTCGACCATCTTCTGCCGGCCCGCGGCCTCCCACTCGGCCCAGCCGGTGGAGAATTTCTTCGACCATTCCGGGGTGCAATGTTCGTCGATCACCGTCTTGAGATCATCGTCGAGCGCGTCGTAGCTCGCCTTGCTGATCAGCAGGGTCTGCAGCGAGGCGTAGAACGGCATGTCGAGGTGCTCGTGCAGGATCTGGTCGATGCCGAAGAGATAGACCGAGTTCCACGGGAAGGTCATCGCGTCGGCCACGCCCTTGGAGAGCGCCTCGCGCGCCTCCGGTGCGGAGACCTGCACCGAGGAGCCGCCGAGCAGGCTCACGAAGCGGGCGATGGTGGCGTTGGCGGGGCGCACGTTCATGCCGTTCACGTCGGCCGGCACGTGGATCGGGGTCTTGGAGTGGAAGGCGCCGGGGTCGTGCGGGTTCATCATGCACACCTTGACGTCGGGCATCTCCTGCTCGGCGTACTGCGCGTACCACTCGTGCATGGCCGCGGCACCGTCGGTGGCATTGGTCACCTGGAAGGGGATCTCGATCAGCGAGGCGATCGGGAAGCGGCCGGCCTGGTAGCCGGGGTTCACGTAGGTGACATCGGCGATGCCGTCCCGGGCCATGTCGTAATGGTCGGGCGCCGCCCCCAGCTGCTGGGCCGGGAAGATCGTGATATTTATCCGGCCGCCGGAGGCCTCCGAGATCGATTCGGCCCAGGGCTCGATACCGTCCGGCTGGATGGGATGCGTGGCGGGCAGCCAGTGCGACAGGCGCCACTCCACCTCGGCGGCCTGGGCGCCGAAGGCCGACAGGCCCAGCGCGGCCGCGAGGGTCACTCGCGTCAAGCAGATCATCTTCGTTTCCTCCCTCGAAGGATCGTTGTCCTTCATAACAAATTACGTGTTAAGTAATCACGCTGCGGGCCGTCCTGTCAAGCGCGACGCCCTGCCGGGCGGGGCTTTCGCGGCCTCGTGACGGGGCCTGCGGCAGGGGGGCTTGTGGCGTGTAACCACGCGCGGCAAAGGCCCGCCACGGGCGGTCAGCCCTCCTCCGGCTCCGTCTTGCCCAGGTGGAGGGCGAGGAAGGCCCCGGCCTGGTCGAGGGCCTGGTCGGCTTCCTGCAGCCGGCCCTGCAGAAGCTGCCAGACATGGAAGGTGCGGCGCCAGAACTGCATGCGCACCAGGCCGCCCGCGGCCTGCAGCCGTGCCCCGATGGCGCTGGCGTCATCCTCGAGGATCTCCACCCGGCTGGCCTGGATGAGGGCGGGCGGCGGCCCCTCGGGGAAACGGGCCCTGGCGGGCGAGACCAGGGGGTCCTGCGGGTCGGCTCCGTTGAGGTAGGTGTCGCGCACCTCCGCAAGGCGGGTGAAGGGCAGCATCACGTCGCGCCGGGCGTTGCGCCGCAGGCTGGCGGAGGAGAGGGTGAGATCGGTCCAGGGGCAGAAGGCCACCACGCAGGCGGGGGCCGGCAGGCCGCGGGCATGGGCGTCGAGCACCAGCGAGAAGGCCAGCCCGCCGCCGGCGCTGTCGCCGCCGAAGGCGATATGCGCGGGGTCGTAGCCGGCGCGCAGCAGGGCCTCGTAGCAGGCCCGGGCATCCTCGAGCGCGGCCGGGTAGGCGTGTTCGGGCGTGAGCCGGTAGCGCGGCAGGATCACCCGCGCCCCGCAGCGCGCGGAGAGGGCGGCGCCGAGGTGGCGATGGGTCTCCGGGCTGCCCTGGAAGAAGCCGCCGCCGTGGAACCAGATCAGCACCCGGCGGCGGTCGACCCGCCCCTGCGAGGCCTCCAGCACCTTCACGCCGCCCAGCCGGTAGGGGCGATAGCGCGCGCCCTCGGGGTGGATGAACCAGCGCTCGGCCGCGCGGTCGAACTGCCGGCGCAGGGCGGCGACATCGGTGGCGCGGGCGAGGTAGGGTTTCTCGACCGCGCGCAGCACGAAGTTCAGCAGGGTGAGGCGCAGGCTCATGGCACGAGCCCCCCCGGCGCGGCAGGCGACCGGGGGGGAACGCGGTCCGGGCCGGGGTGCGACGGGGCGCGCATCAGGCGCGGCGTGCCTCGATGGCCTCCCACATCGCCGCGGCGGCATTGATGCCGTCGAAGCGCTCGAGCTCCTGGATGCCGGTGGGGGAGGTGACGTTGATCTCGGTGAGCATGCCGCCGATCACGTCGATGCCCACGAAGATCTGGCCCTTCTCCTTCAGCAGCGGGCCGATGGCGGCGCCGATCTCGCGGTCGCGCTCGGTCACGGCCACCTTCTCGGCCCGGCCGCCCACGTGCATGTTGGAGCGGGTCTCGCCGGCCTGCGGCACGCGGTTGATCGCGCCGATCACCTCGCCGTCGACGAGGATCACACGCTTGTCGCCCTTGGCCACGTCGGGCAGGTATTTCTGCGCGATCAGCGGCTCGCGGCTGAAGCCGGAGAACAGCTCGTGCAGCGAGGCGAGGTTGCGGTCGTCGCGGCCGAGCTTGAAGATGCCGGCGCCGCCGTTGCCGTAGAGCGGCTTGAGGATGATGTCGCCATGCTCCTCGCGGAAGGCGCGCAGGGCGGCGAGGTCGCGGGCGATGCAGGTGGGCGGCGTGAGCTCGGGGAAGGTGAGCACCAGCAGCTTCTCGGGGAAGTTGCGCACCCAGAACGGATCGTTGACCACCAGCGTCGTGGGCTTGAGGAAGTCGAGCAGGTGGGTGCTGGTGATGTAGGCCATGTCGAAGGGCGGGTCCTGGCGCAGCCAGACCACGTCCCATTCCGCGAGGTCGACGGTCATCTCCTCGCCCAGCGTGTAGTGGTTGCCCTTCTCGCGGCGCACCTCGACGGGCCAGCCGGTGGCGAGCACCCGGCCCTCGCGCCACTGCAGGCGGTCGGGGGTGTAGTAGAACAGCTCATGCCCGCGGGCCCGGGCTTCGAGCATGATGCGGAACGTGCTGTCCGCGTTGATGTCGATGGGCCCGATCGGGTCCATCTGCATGGCGACCTTCAGGCCCATGTGCAAGTTACTCCCCTCTGCCGGTCTCAGGACGAGGCCGGATCTCCCGCCATCCGCCGCTGCGGATCGTCGTAGAGATAGACATGGCTGACCACGCGCACCACCCCCGGCACGCGGGCGGCATGATAGACCACGCGCTCCAGCTCGCGGTCGCTCTCTGCCAGTCCCATGAGATGGACGGTCCCGCGCACGGTTTCAATATTGAAATTGAGCGAGCGCACGTCGCCGTCGGTGAGCAGGCGGCTGCGCAGCTCGGTGGTGATGCGGACATCGTCGAGATAGGCGCCGGCATCCTCGCCCTCGCCGACGGCGATCGCGTCGGTCACCCGGCGCACGGTGGGCACGGTCCAGATCAGCCGGATCGCCTCGGCCCGGTCCTCCGCCGTGGGCAGCTCCCCGGTCACCAGCACGTGGCCCTCGTAGACCTCGGTGGAGAGGGCGGTGAACATCGGCTCGCTCTCGCCCAGCAGGGTGAAGTTGATGCGCAGCTGGGTCTGGGTGTCGAGCAGCGCGTCGACCGTGTCGCGCTCCTGCAGGCTGGTCACGCCCAGCGTGGGCAGCATCACCGACGCCACCGGATTGGCCGTGCACCCGCACAGCCCCAGGCCCGCGGCCAGGATCAGGGTCTTGCGCATCTGTCTCTCGTTACTGCTCTCGGTCCTGCCCGGCGTTCTCGATCAGCTCCGGCACGCCCGCCTGGTCCAGCAGGACGAGGTCGAAGCGCATCAGGGCGTCGATGCCGATATTTTCCGAGATCATATAGCGAAACGCCGCGCGCTCCAACCTCCGCCATTTCGCCCGGGTGACGGACCCGGCCGCCTCCGCGTGGCTGCGGCGCTGGCGCACCTCGACGAAGACCAGTTCATCGCCGTCCCGGCACACGAGGTCGAGCTCGCCCTCCCGGCAGGTCCAGCGCCGGGCGAGCACCCGGGCCTGACGGCGGTCGTAGAGCCGCTCGGCGATCTCCTCCGCGGCGAAGCCGGTCTCGCGCGCCGCGAGCCCGCGGCGCCGCGCCGGGCGCGGCCAGGCCGGTCGCGCGCCGGGAACCGGATGCGGCATCGGAAGGGAGGGCGCCTCGTACGGCATCATGTCGAGCATCGGACTCTCCGCGAGCAGGTATTTCCAGCCGGTCCGGGCAGGCTGTCCGATCACCAGTTTCGCGCCCAATGTCTAACAGTCGGTAACCGTCCCCGCTATTTCCCGGCCAGCGCGAGGGCCCGGGCATAGACATCGCGGCGCGGCAGGCCGGTCGCCTCGGCGACCATGCGGGCCGCGTCCTTCACCGACATTTCCTCCAGTGCGGTGCGCAGGGCGGTGTCGAGGTCTTCCGGCCCGGTCTCGCGGGGCAGGGGCGGGCCGACCACAAGCACCACCTCTCCGCGCGGGTCCGGCTCCCCGGCGAGGGCTTGCGCCAGCTCTCCGAGCGTGGCGCGGCGCACCTCCTCGAATTTCTTCGTGAGTTCGCGGCAGAAGGCGGCGGGGCGGTCGGGGCCGAAGGCCTCGGCCATCGCGGCGAGGGTGGCGGCGCTGCGGCGGGGGGATTCGTAGAACACCAGCGTCGCCGGCACGGTGGCGAATTCGGCGAGGAAGCGCGCCCGCGCCGCCTCCTTCACCGGCGGGAAGCCGGCGAAGAGGAAGCGGTCGGTGGGCAGGCCGGCGACGGTGAGGGCAACCAGCACCGCCGAGGCGCCGGGGGCTGCGATCACCTCGTGGCCGGCGGCGATCGCCTCCTGCGCGAGGCGGTAGCCGGGGTCGGCGATGAGCGGGGTGCCCGCGTCCGAGACATAGGCCACCGCCGCGCCCTCGGCGAGGCGGGCCATGATGTGCGGGCGCTGCTCGGGGCCGTTGTGATCGTGGTATGGTATCACCCGGCGGCCGGCGAGGTGGATGCCGTGGATGTCCATCAGGTGCCGGGCGCGGCGGGTGTCCTCGGCGGCCAGCAGGTCCGCGCGGGCCAGGATGTCGAGGGCGCGGAGCGTGATATCGTCGGCGGTGCCGATCGGGGTGGCGACCAGGTAGAGGCCCGGCGGCAGCCGGCCGCCGGCCGGCCCCGGGCTGCGGGGTGCGGGGGGCGTGGCGCCTTCGGAAGCGGTCATCTTTCGGTCCTGTCGTTGTCTTGTCCCGGGCATCGCCCTAGTTTGTCTCCCGCTTTTCACACAAACCCTTGCGCGCGGACAGAGCAGAAGAGAGAAAACATGACGAACCTCAGGGGCCAGGTCGCCCGTTTCGTGAAACCCGCGGTCTGCGCGCTGCTCGTCGCCGGCGTGGCGGCCTGCGGCTCGCAGCGTCCGGCCACGCGCAGCACCGTGGGCGCGGGCGGCGGCACCGGTCCGGCGGCGAGCGCCGGCGCGGCCGCCATCCCGATGTCCGGCCCGGTGACCGTGGCGCTGATGGTGCCCACCGGCTCCTCCGACGCCGAGCGCAACGCCATCGGCGAGGGGCTCGTGAACGCCGCGCAGATGGCGAAGGCCGACCTTTCCGGCACGCCGATCGACCTGCGCATCTACGAGACCGGCGGTGACGCCGCCCGGGCCCGTGCCGCGGCCGAGCGCGCGGTCTCCGAGGGCGCGAAGATCATCGTCGGGCCGCTCTTCGGCGCCTCCGCCCAGGCGGTGGGACCGGTCGCGCAGCGGGCGGGCCTGAAGGTGCTCACCTTCTCCACCAACCCCGCCGCGGCGGGCGGCAACGTGTTTCTCCTCGGGCAGACCGCCGAGACCGAGGCCGACCGCATGCTCTCCTACGTGAGCAGCACCGGGCGGCGCACGGTCTCGGTGTTCAGCCCCGACACGCCCACCGGCCAGGCCGCGGCCTCGGCCGTGCGCGCCGCCGCCGGCCGGCACAACCTGCAGCTCGTGCAGTCCTCGAGCTACCCGCGCAGCTTCCGCGGCATCCAGGACCAGGCCCAGGTCTTCGCCAACGGTGTCACGGCCGAGGCGCTGGTGCTGCCCGACGGCGGCCAGGGCCTCGCCTCGCTCGCCGCCTTCCTCGCCTTCTACGGCGTGAACCCGCAGGAGACCAAGTTCACCGGCCTCGGCCAGTGGAACTCCGCCTCCACCGCGCGGGAGGCCTCGCTGAAGGGTGGCTGGTTCGTGGCCCCGGATCCGGACCTGTTCAACACCTTCGCAACACGTTATCAGTCACTCTACGGTGCGCCGCCGAGCCCGGTGACCAGCCTCGCCTATGACGGGATCGCCGCCGTGGGCGCGCTGATCCGCGATGCCCGCGCGGCGCAGGACCCGGATGCCTTCTCGGCCGAGCGGATCACCGATCCGAACGGGTTCATCGGAGTGACCGGGGTGTTCCGCCTCAGGAGCGACGGCATGATCGACCGCGCTCTTGCGGTGATGGAGGTGGATGACAATGGGTTCCGCGTTATCGACCCGGCGCCGCGCGGTTTCGGCGCCTACGGAAGCTGAGCACGCGGCCGACGGGCTGTCGCTGATCCTGCCCCCGGGCGAGATCATCGACATGCCCGCGCTCGCGGCGGCGCTCGACGCCGCCGTGGGCTGCGAGAACCCGGCCGAGGCGCGGGGGGCCTGCGTGGCCCTGCTGCGCGCGGCCAAGGACGGGGCGCATGCGTCCATCGCCGCGGCGCTCGAGGCCCGGCCCTTCGCCGGGCCGCTGGCCGCCAGCTCCTACGCCTGGGTGGCGGACCGTATCGTCTGCCTCGCCATCACCACGGTGCAGGAGCGCCTCCACCCGCTGCCCAACCCCACCGCCTGCGAGCGCATGGCGGTGCTGGCGGTGGGCGGCTACGGCCGCGCCGAGATGGCACCTTCCTCCGACGTCGACCTGCTGTTCCTCACCCCCTACAAGCAGACCCCCTGGGGCGAGAGCGTGATCGAGAGCGTGCTCTACATCCTGTGGGACCTGAAGCTGAAGATCGGCCATTCGGTGCGCACGGTGGAGGATTGCCTGCGCCTCGGGCGCGAGGATTTCACCATCCGCACCGCGCTGCTGGAACAGCGCTTCCTGATGGGCGAGCGCGCGCTGGCCGACACGCTGGACACCCGGCTGTGGAAGGAGCTCTTCAGCCGCACCGGGCCGGAATTCGTCGAGGCCAAGCTCGACGAGCGGGCCGAGCGCCACCGCCGCCAGGGCGGCTCGCGCTACCTGGTGGAGCCGAACGTGAAGGAGGGCAAGGGCGGCCTGCGCGACCTGCAGACCCTCTACTGGATCGCGAAATACCTCTACCACGCCGACACGCCGGAGGAACTGGTGGAGAAGGGCGTCTTCTCCGAGGAGGAGGTCGCCACCTTCAACGAGGCCGAGAGCTTCCTGTGGACCGTGCGCTGCCACCTGCACCTGATCTCGGGCCGCGCGGTGGAGCAGCTCACCTTCGACATGCAGGTGGAGATCGCCGCCCGGCTGGGCTTCACCGACACGCTGGGCCGCCGCGCGGTCGAGAACTTCATGCAGGTCTACTTCACCCATGCGCGGGCGGTGGGCGAGCTCACCCGCATCTTCTGCGCCATGCTCGAGGCCCAGCACGTGAAGAGCCGCCCGCCGCTCGGGCCCCGCCTGCGCCGGGCGTTCGGCTTCGGGCGCAACGTGCTGCCCGAGGAGTTCCAGGAACGCGACGGGCGGGTGGATTTCGCCGAGGCCGCCGACGTGGCCGCCGAGCCCATCCTGATGCTGCGCATCTTCCAGGTGTCGCTCAACGTGGGCATGCTCATCCACCCCGCCGCCTTCCGCACCGTGGCGGCAAACCTCGACGGCATCGAGAGCCTGCGCGAGACGCCCGAGGCGAACGCCATCTTCCTCGATTTGCTGCTCAACACCAACAACCCCGAGCGCGCGCTGCGCCGGCTGAACGAGACCGGGGCGCTGGGCGCCTTCATGCCAGAGTTCGGCCATATCGTGGCGTTGATGCAGTTCAACATGTACCACCACTACACGGTGGACGAGCACACGATACAGGCGGTCTCGATCCTGTCGCGCATCGAGCGCGGCGAGATGAAGGTGGAGCTGCCGCTGGCCTCCGACATCATGCGCCAGGGCATCGAGCGCGAGGTGATCTACCTCGCCCTGCTGCTGCACGACATCGGCAAGGGCCGGCCGGGCGACCATTCGGAAGTGGGGGCGGAGATCGCCCGCGTGGTCTGCCCCCGGCTCGGCTGCGACGACAGCACCACCGACAGCGTGGAATGGCTGGTGCGCCACCACCTGCTGCTCTCCGACGTGGCCCAGCGGCGCGACATCTCCGATCCGCGCACGGTGCAGGACTTCGCCCGCATCGTCCAGACGCCGGAGCGGCTGCGCAAGCTCTACGTGCTCACCGTGTGCGACATCATGGCGGTGGGCCCGGGCACCTGGAACAACTGGAAGGCGCAGCTCCTGCGCCAGCTCTACGACGCCACCCGCGCCTACATCACCGGCGACGCCGACCCGCTGAGCCGCCGCGACCGGGTGGAGGAGGCGAAGGCCGCCCTCGTGGCCGAATACTCCAAGCATACCGGGCCCGAGGCCGTAGCCGAGGAGCTCGAGCGGCACTACCCCTCCTACTGGCTGGGCTTCGACACCGAGACGCAGCTCCTCTTCGCGCTGATGGACGAGGACATCCTGCCCGACGAGATCTACTCCCAGGTGATCCCCGACCAGGCGCGCGACGCCACCAAGGTGGCCTTCTACATGGAGGACCACCCGGGCATCTTCTCGCGCATCGCCGGTGCGCTGGCGCTGGCCGGGGCAAACGTGGTGGATGCGCGCTGCTTCACCACCACCGACGGCTACGTCACTTCCGCCTTCTGGGTGCAGGACAACCAGGGCAAGCCTTACGAGAAATCCCGGCTCGACCGGCTGCGCCGCTCGGTGGAGCGCACCCTCAAGGGCGAGGTGATCGCCGGCGAGGAGTTCAAGGTGAAGGACAAGGTGAAGCGCCGCGTGAAGGACTTCACCGTGCCGACCCGGGTGATCTTCGACAATGACGGCTCGGAGATCTACACCATCATCGAGGTGAGCGCGCGTGACCGGCCGGGGCTGCTCTACGACCTCACCCGCATCCTCTCGGGGCTCGGCATCTCCATCGCCTCCGCGGTGGTGGCCACCTACGGCGAGCAGGCGGTGGACGTGTTCTACGTGAAGGACCTCTTCGGGCTGAAGCTCCACTCGGAGGCCAAGCGCCGCAGCATCGAGGCGCGCCTGCGCGCCGCAATCGACGGGAACGGGACCCCTAAATGACAGCAAGGCCGATCCGGCTCCTGCGCTCCTTCCTCACGGTAGGGGGCTGGACGATGGCGAGCCGGTTGCTCGGCTTCGTGCGCGACATCGCCATCGCGGCGGCACTCGGCGCGGGGCCGGCGGCCCAGGCCTTCGTGATCGCCTTCGCGCTGCCCAACATGTTCCGCCGCTTCTTCGCCGAGGGCGCGTTCAACATGGCCTTCGTGCCAATGTTCGCCCGGCGGGTGGAGGCGGGGGAGGACGCGAACGGCTTTGCCGAGCAGGCGATGTCGCTGCTCGCCTCGCTCCTCATCCTGCTCACCCTCGCGGCGCTGGCCGGCATGCCCTGGCTGGTGCTGGCCATGGCCGGCGGCTTCGGCGACGAGCCGGAGAAATTCGCCCTCACCGTGTCGATGGCGCGGGTGATGTTCCCCTATATCCTGCTGATATCGCTGGCGGCACTCTTCTCCGGCATGCTCAACGCGGTGGGTCGCTTCGTGGCGGCCGCCGCGGCCCCGGTGGCGCTGAACGTGATCCTGGTGGTGGGGCTCGGCCTCGCCTCGGCCACCGGCGGCGCGCCGGAGGCCTGGATCACCTGGCTGGTGCTGATCGCCGGCGTGGTGCAGATGGGGCTGCTCTTCGTGTCCGTGCGCCGGGCGGGCTTCCCGCTCAGCCCGCGGCTGCCGCGCATCACGCCGGAGATGCGCCGCCTCGCCCGGGTGGCGGTGCCCGCGGCGCTGGCGGGCGGCGTGGTGCAGGTGAACCTGCTGGTGGGCCGGCAGGTGGCCTCGTTCTTCGATGGTGCCGTCGCCTGGCTCTACTACGCCGACCGGCTCTACCAGCTTCCCCTCGGCGTGGTGGGGGTGGCGATCGGCATCGTGCTGCTGCCCGAGCTCTCCCGCCGCCTGCAGGCCGGCGACATGGTGCAGGCCCGCGAGGCGGTGAACCGCTCCACCGAGTTCTCTCTCGCCCTCACCCTGCCGGCCGCGCTGGCGCTGATCGTGGTGCCGCTCTCCATCGTGTCGGTCCTGTTCGAGCGCGGCGCCTTCACCGGCGAGGACGCCCGCGCCACGGCGCTGGCGGTCGCGATCTACGGCGTGGGCCTGCCGGCCTTCGTGATGCAGAAGGTGCTCTCGCCGGTGTTCTTCGCCCGCGAGGACACGCGCTCGCCCTTCCGCTACGCGCTGGTGGCGATGGTGGTGAACGCGGTGATCGCCATCGGCCTCGCGCCCTTCATCGGCTACCTCTCCGCCGCGGTGGCCACCACGGCGGCGGGCTGGGTGAACATGGCGCTGCTCTGGCGCGGCGCGAAGGCCTATGGCGACGCCGCCACGCCCGATGCCGCGCTGATGCGCCGGCTGCCCCGGCTGCTGCTCTCGGCCGTGGTGATGGCCGCGGTGCTGCTGGGCCTCGCCGAGGCGCTGGGCCCTGCGCTGCACGACGGCGCGCTGCGCTACGCGGCGCTGGCCGGGCTGGTGCTGGCGGGCATGGCGGCCTATGCCGCCGCCTGCGCCCTCACCGGCGCCGTCACGCGGGCGGAGCTGCGCGCCGCCCTGCGCCGGGGGCGGTGATGCGCCACAGCCAGCCCATCAGCCAGCCGGTGACGAAGCCGCCCAGGTGGGCCTCCCAGGCCAGCAGCCCCTCGAGGTAGAACCAGATCGCCACGTTGGCGATCACCAGCGCGAAGAGCGAGCCCCAGAGCGGCTGCATCGGCGCGCCGGCCTGCCGGCGGCCCACCCACTCGGCGTATTTCCACACGCCGATGAAGCCGAAGGCCGCCCCCGAGGCGCCCACCATCGGGGCTTCCGAGGCATTGAGCAGCCCGAACACCAGCCCGCCGCCGATGGCGGTGACGAGGAAGGTCGCCACCACCCGCCAGGGCCCGATCATGCCCGAGAGCATCTTTCCCAGCGCCAGCACCACCACCATGTTCATCGCCATGTGCAGCAGGTCGCCGTGCAGGAAGGCGTGGCTGATGAACATCGTCCAGCGCTGGCCGGCGAACAGCGGCTCCCAGGCGCCGGTGAAGAGCTGGCTGTGGAACCCGCCGAAGGCGATGGCATACATCCGCCACTGCGGGCTGCCGATCAGCCCGTTGTCGGCGGCGGTGAGCACCAGCTCGATGAGCGCGCAGAGCCCCACGATGGCCCAGACCGGCCCGGGCACCGAGCCGGGTCCGATATCGGGGCGCCGCTTCAGGGGCGGGCGGGCAGGGCGGGGCGGGGGGCTGTCGGGGTCGATACTCATGACGTGGCAAGGTAGTCGCTCCGCGGCCGGGCACAAGCGCCATGCGCGAATGGTTGACCAGCCGCCCCCCGGCGCGCGATAACCGCCCTCCATTTGATCTCAGGAGAGAAGTCACATGACGCAGGCGGTCCACACGCGGCGCATCTTCTCCGGTGTCCAGCCCACCGGAAACCTCACCCTCGGCAATTACCTCGGCGCCGTTAAGCGGTTCGTCGAGATGCAGGACCACGACTGGCAGACGATCTACTGCGTCGTCGATCTCCACGCGATCACCGTCTGGCAGGACCCCGAGCAGCTCCGCCGCGCCACGCGTGAGCTCACCGCCGCCTTCCTCGCCTGCGGGCTCGACCCCGCGCGCTCGATCCTGTTCAACCAGTCCCAGGTGCCCGAGCACGCCCAGCTCGCCTGGATCTTCAACTGCGTCGCCCGCCTCGGCTGGCTCAACCGCATGACCCAGTTCAAGGACAAGGCCGGCAAGGACCGCGAGCGCGTCTCCACCGGGCTCTACGTCTACCCCAACCTGATGGCCGCCGACATCCTGCTCTACCACGCCACCCATGTGCCGGTGGGCGAGGACCAGAAGCAGCATGTCGAGCTCACCCGTGACATCGCCGCGAAGTTCAACAACGACTACGGCGTGCCGGATTTCTTCCCCCAGCCCGAGCCGGTGATCGAGGGCGCGGCCACGCGGGTGATGTCGCTGCGCGACGGCACCAAGAAGATGTCGAAATCCGACCCCTCGGACATGAGCCGCATCAACCTCACCGACGATGCCGACGCCATCTCCCAGAAGATCCGCAAGGCCCGCACCGACCCCGAGCCGCTGCCCTCCGAGGTGGCCGGGCTCGAGGGCCGCGCCGAGGCGCGCAACCTGGTGAACATCTACGCCGCGCTCTCCGGCCTCAGTGCCGAGGCGGTGCTGGCCGAGCATGGCGGCAAGCCGTTCTCCGAGTTCAAGCCGGCGCTGGCCGACCTCACTGTCGCATCCATTTCACCGATCTCGGCGAAGATGCGCGAGCTGATGGGCGACGTGGCCGAGATCGACCGGATCCTCGGCAAGGGCGCCGAGCAGGCCTCCGAGATCGCCGAGCCCATCCTCGCGAAGACCTACGAGATCGTCGGAATGGTAAGGAGCCGCTGACATGACCCCCCGGATCCGCCCCGCAGAGCCCGCCGACACCGCCGCCATCGCGGCCCTCGTGGAGGCGGCCTTCGGGCGGCCGGGGGAGGCGGCGCTGGTCGCCGCCCTGCGCGGGGCCGGCGCGGTGAGCGCCGAGCTGGTGGCCGAGGGCGAGGGCGGCACGCCCTGCGGCCACGTGCTGCTCAGCCCGCTCCGGCTCGATTTCGCCGGCGAGGACGTGCCGGCCCAGGCCCTCGCCCCCGTGGCCGTGGCGCCGGAGTGCCAGGGCCGCGGCATCGGCGCGGCGCTGGTGCGCGCGGCCCTTGCCGCCGTGCCCGGCCCGGTGCTGGTGCTCGGCGCGCCGGAATGGTACCCCCGCTTCGGCTTTTCCTGGGAGGCGGCGAAACCGCTGGTCTCGCCTTTCCCCTGGGCCGGCCGCGCCTTCATGGCCTACGACCCCGAGGGCGTGCTCACGGGGCGCGAACATGGCCGCGTGCACTACCCCGAGCCCTTCGGCCTGATGGCCTGACGCGGCGGAAGGGCAGGGGGCGTGGATCGCTCAGTTTGGAATCATTCTTGATTTCCGCCCCCCGAGGGATCACATTAACGGCCGAAACCGGAGGCTCGACTCATGTTCATCCAGACCGAATCCACCCCGAACCCGGCCACGCTGAAGTTCCTGCCCGGCGAGACCGTGATGCAGGCCGGCACGGCCGATTTCCCCAGCTCGGACACGGCGGCCAGCTCGCCGCTCGCCCGGCGCGTCTTCGATGTCGAAGGCGTGGCAGGTGTGTTCCTCGGCCAGGATTTCGTCACCGTCACCAAGTCCGACCTCGTGGACTGGGCCCATATCAAGCCGGCGATCCTCGGCGCGATCATGGAGCATTTCCAGTCCGGCGCGCCGGCGATCGAGGGCGAGGGCGCTGCCCCCTCCGGCCATGCCGAGCATGACGGGCCGGACGGCGCAATCGTAAGCCAGATCAAGGAGTTGCTCGACACCCGCGTGCGGCCCGCCGTGGCGCAGGACGGTGGCGACATCACCTTCCACGGCTTCGAGCGCGGTGTCGTCTACCTGCACATGCAGGGGGCCTGCGCCGGCTGCCCCTCCTCGACCATGACCCTGAAGATGGGCATCGAGAACCTGCTGCGCCACTACATCCCGGAAGTGACCGAGGTGCGCCCCGTTGCCGCCTGAGCCACTGCTCCTTGCCTTCGACACATCGGCCGCGCATTGCGCGGCCGCTTTGCTTTGCGGCGAGCGCCTGCTGGCGGCGCGCACCGAGCCGATGGCCCGCGGCCAGGCCGAGCGCCTGCTGCCGCTGCTCGAGGAGGTGCTGGCCGAGGGCGGCGCCGGCTGGCCTGATCTCGCGGGCCTCGGCGTGTGCATCGGCCCGGGGAATTTCACCGGCGTGCGGATCTCGGTCGCCACGGCGCGCGGGCTGTCGCTGTCCCTCGGCCGCCCCGCCATCGGCGTGAGCCGGCTCGAGGCGCTGGCCTTCGGGCTGCCCGGCCCTGTCCTCGCCCTCGTCGACGCCCGGCAGGAGCGGCTTTACGCCCAGCTCTTCGGCGCGGGGGAGAGCGCGCCGCGCATGACCGACGCCGACACGCTCGCGGCCGAGGCCTGGCCCGAGGGCCTTACTGTCACCGGGGCAGGCGCCGCGGCGCTCGCGGCGCGCCTCGGCGCCCGGGCGGCGGGGGAGAGCGATGCGCCCGCCCCCGAGGCGCTGGCACGGCTCGCGCTCGCCCGGCTGGGCCAGCCCGCGCCGCGCCCGGCGCCGCTCTACCTGCGGCCCGCCGACGCGGCGCTGCCCTCCGAGAAGCCGCCCGCCATCCTGCCGTGAGCCACGCGATGACGCCCGACGAGATGGCCCGCCTGCACGCCCGCTGCTTCGACGAGCACCCCCGCCCCTGGAGCGAGGCGGAGTTCATGGGCCTGTTCGGCTTCGGCGCCTGGCAGGTGAGCCTGCCCGGCGGGTTCGCCATGGGCCGCGTGGCGGCGGGCGAGGCCGAACTGCTCACCCTCTGTGTCGCGCCGGAGGCGCGCCAGCAGGGCCTCGGCAGCCGGCTCCTCGCCGCCTTCGAGGCGCGTGCCCGCGCGGAAGGCGCCGACGAGGCCTTCCTCGAGGTGGCCGAGACCAATGCCCCGGCCCGCGCCCTCTACCACGCCGCCGGCTGGTATCTCGCCGGCCGCCGCAAGGGCTATTACGGCCGCGGAGCCAACCGAATCGACGCCCTGGTGATGCGCCGCAAGCTCTGAGGCCGGCCGGCCTGCGCCTCCGGTCAGGGAGCGCGGCGAAGGGCAAGCCCGGCAGCGGCCGGGGGGCGGTGCATCGGCGCTCGCGGCCGCAGTGCCGGACACACGGTATGCCATCTCGGAGACGCGGGGCCGCCACACTGCGTGCGAGCAGAGCGTGCTCCCCGACGCATGGGGTTCGGCAGGGCCCGGAATGCACGAAGGCCCGCGCCGGGTGGCGCGGGCCTTCGCAGAGCAGCGTGGCGCTCGTGGCTCAGAAGTCGAGACCGGCGTACTTGTTCTTGAACTTCGAGACGCGGCCGCCGGTGTCCATCAGCTTCGCGTTGCCGCCGGTCCAGGCCGGGTGCGCGGAAGGGTCGATGTCGAGGGTGAGCGTGTCGCCCTCGGAGCCCCAGGTGGAGCGCATCTTCACGATGGTGCCGTCGGTCATCTTCACGTCGATGAAGTGATACTCGGGGTGCAGGTCTTTTTTCATGGCCACTGGGTCCTGTGCTCGCCTGACTGAGCGGGGTGGGGCATCATGCCCGGGCCCCGTCGCCCGGCAGGAAACGGAAAGCCGCCCTATAGCGGATGCGCGGGGCGGGGGCAAGGGCTCAGCCCGGGCCCCCGGCGGCGGCCCCGCGACCCTCGGCTATGGCGGCGCGCCAGTGGCGCCGGCACAGGGGCTCGTAGCTGTCGTTGCCGCCGATCTGCACCTGGGCGCCGTCGGCCATGGCGCGGCCGGAAGCATCGCGGCGCACCACCATCGTGGCCTTGCGGCCGCAATGGCAGATGGTGCGCACCTCGCGCAGCGAATCGGCCAGTGCCAGCAATGCCGCGGAGCCGGGGAAGAGCTGGCCGCGGAAATCGGTGCGCAGCCCGTAGCACATCACCGGCACGCCGAGATCGTCCGCCACCCGGGCGAGCTGCCAGACCTGTGCCTCGGTGAGGAACTGCGCCTCGTCCACCAGCACGCAGGCGATGCCGGGCGCGGCGGCGGCGCGGGCGAAGAGATCGTCGCCGGGGGCGAAGGTCTCCGCCTCGGCGGCGATGCCGATGCGCGAGGCGATGCGGCCCGTGCCGGCCCTGTCGTCCAGCGCCGCGGTGAGCAGCAGCGTGCTCATGCCGCGCTCGCGGTAATTGTGCGAGGCCTGCAGCAGCACGGCCGACTTGCCGGCATTCATGGAGGAGTAGTGGAAGTAGAGCTTTGCCATGCGCTGCTGATTGCCCATCGCGGCGCAAAGCGCAAGCGCCGGAAATGCTCCGCGGCACCGTGGCCCGGGGGGCGGGCCGGCGTGGCTGCCGTGCTGCGGCCGCGCCCGGGAGCATGGCGGACCGCGGGCGGGCCCGCGCGCGCGGAGGGACCCGGCGCGTGCCGGGGCATGGCGCGCGGCCCCGGCCGCTTTCGTGCAGCGCGGGGGGGCCGGCCGCATGGCGTGTCGGCCCGGGGCCCCTTGCCGCGCAGCGGCTCCGGGCGGGACAGGCCCGGGCGCCTCAGCCCATCAACCGCATTGCCCGGGTTATGGCGGTGGCGATCTCGGTGTCGCCCACCAGCCGGCCGGTGGTGGGGCGGGCGATGAGGTAGCCCTGAACGAGATGGATGCCGAGATCGGCGATCTCCTCGAGTTCCTCGGGTGTCTCGATGCCCTCGGCGATGGCGAGGATGCCCAGGTCGGCGCAGATGCGCACCGTGGCCGCCACGATGCTGCGGCGGGCGGGGCTGCTCTCGATCCCGCGCACGAGGTGCATGTCGAGCTTGAGGATGTCGGGTTGCAGGTCGGCCAGCAGCGCGAGCCCGGAATGCCCGGCGCCGAAATCGTCGATCGCGGTGCGGAAGCCGTGGCGGCGGTACTCGGCCACGATGCGCTGCAGATGGTCGGTGGAGCGGACCTGCTCGGTCTCGGTGAATTCGAAGATCAGGCTTTCGAGCGGGAGGCCGTGCCGCTCGGCCGCGCGGAGGGTGCGGCGGATGCAATGCGCCGGCTCGTAGACCGCGTTGGGCAGGAAGTTGATCGACAGCCCTCCCTCGAGCCCGAGTTCGGCGGCGCATTCGATGGCGCGCGTGCGGCAGAGCTGGTCGAAGCTGTAGCGGTTGTCCTCCGTCACCTCGGCGAAGACCTCGGAGGGCGGCTCGAACCGCGGCCCGCGCACCAGCGCCTCCTGCGCGAAGATGCGGCCGGTGGCAAGGTCGAAGATCGGCTGGAAGGCCATGTTGAGCGGCAGCGGGAAGGCCGTGCCCTCGCGCTCGGCGCAGCGTGCGCAGGCGTCGTTTCCGCCGGTATCCTCCGCCATGGCCATGTTCCTGTCCGGCTGCGGGCCACGCGCGCCGGCCGGCGGGTCAGCTCCGTTTTCGGGCCGGCCCCCGGGCCATGCCGCGGCGCCGATCCCCGCTTCTGCTCCCGGCTCCGCTGCGGCAGCGGGGGTCGCACGTGCCCGCGAGCCCGGTCGGGGCCGGCGCCCCGCCCTCGATCTGAACAGCATTTCCCGGCCTCCCCGCCTGTTCCCCGGCCAGTGTGGCCGGGGCGGGGTTAACCGGAGCCTGACGCGCGTGCCTCAGCGCTGCGCGTATTCCTGCAGCGAGAGCACCTCGATGCCGCCCTCACGCTCGTTGCGGATGGCGCGGGCGGCGGCGCGGGCGCCGGCGGCGGTGGTGTAGTAGGGGATGCGGGCGTAGAGCGCGATGGAGCGGATGTCCTTGCTGTCGGAGACCGACTGCGCGCCGTCGGTGGTGTTGAGCACCAGCGCCACGCCGCCGTCCTTCATCCGGTCGACGATGTTCGGCCGGCCCTCGTAGACCTTGTTGATCCGCTCCGCCCCGATGCCGTTGGTGGCGAGGAACTTCGCCGTGCCGCCGGTGGCGAGCAGGGAGAAGCCGAGGTCGGAGAGGGTGCGCGCGGCGTCGAGGATCATGTCGCCCTTGTCCGTGTCCTTCACCGAGAGGAAGACGGTGCCCTTGCCCGGCAGCTTCACGCCGGCACCCATCTGGCTCTTGAGGAAGGCGCGGGAGAAGTTGGTGTCGATGCCCATCACCTCGCCGGTGGAGCGCATCTCGGGGCCGAGCAGCGTGTCGACGCCCGGGAAGCGGGCGAAGGGCAGCACGGCTTCCTTCACCGCCACGTGGTCGGTCTCCGGCGCCTTCAGCTCGAAGGCGTCGAGGCTCTCGCCCGCCATCAGCCGCGCGGCGATGGAGGCGATGGGCGAGCCCACGGCCTTGGCCACGAAGGGCACGGTGCGCGAGGCGCGGGGGTTGACCTCCAGCACGTAGATCACGCCGTCCTTGATGGCGAACTGCACGTTCATCAGCCCGACCACCTCGAGCCCGAGCGCCATGGCGCGGGTCTGGCGCTTCAGCTCGGCGATGGTGCCGGCGTCGAGCGAGTAGGGCGGCAGCGAGCAGGCGCTGTCGCCCGAGTGCACGCCGGCCTCCTCGATATGCTCCATCACGCCGGCGACATGCACGTCCCGGCCGTCGCACAGCGCGTCGACATCGACCTCGACGGCGCCGGAGAGATAGCTGTCGATCAGCACCGGCGAGGTGCCCGAGACCACCACCGCCTCGCGGATGTAACGCTCGAGCTGGGCATCGTCGCGCACGATCTCCATCGCCCGGCCGCCGAGCACGTAGGAGGGGCGGATCACCACCGGGTAGCCCACCTCGTGGGCGATGGTGAAGGCTTCCTCGGCGGAATGGGCGATGCCGTTCTTCGGCTGCTTCAGGCCGAGCTTGTTCAGGAGCTGCTGGAAGCGCTCGCGGTCCTCGGCGAGGTCGATCGCGTCCGGCGTGGTGCCGAGGATCGGGATGCCCTCGGCCTCCAGCGCCCGGGCGAGCTTCAGCGGCGTCTGGCCGCCGAACTGCACGATCACGCCGTGCAGCGTGCCCTTCGACTGCTCGACCCGCAGGATCTCCAGCACCGACTCGATGGTCAGCGGCTCGAAGTAGAGCCGGTCCGAGGTGTCGTAGTCGGTCGACACGGTCTCGGGGTTGCAGTTGATCATGATGGTCTCGTAGCCCTGCCCGGTGAGGGCGAAGCAGGCGTGGCAGCAGCAGTAGTCAAACTCGATGCCCTGGCCGATGCGGTTCGGCCCGCCGCCGAGGATGACGACCTTCTTCGCCTCCGAGGGCCGGGCCTCGCACTCCACCTCGCCCATCGCGTCGGCTTCGTAGGTGGAATACATGTAGGGCGTCTGGGCCTCGAACTCGGCGGCACAGGTGTCGATGCGCTTGAAGACCGCGACCACCTCGAGCTCATGGCGGGCGCGGCGCACCGCCTCCTCCTCCATGCCGGTGAGGGTGGCGAGCCGGGCGTCGGAGAAGCCCATCATCTTGAGCGCGCGCATGCCGGCGGCATCGGTCGGCAGGCCCTCGGCGCGGATGCGGGCCTCCTCGTCGACGATCTCGCGGATGCGGTCGAGGAACCAGGGGTCGAAGGCCGTGGTGGCCTGGATGTCGTCGTTCGACAGGCCCTCGCGCATCGCCTGGGCGATGATGCGCATCCGGTCGGGCGTCGCCCGGGTGAGGGCGGAGATCAGCGCGGCGCGGCGGTCATCGCCGGGGATCACCACCTCGTCGAAGCCCGAGAGGCCGGTCTCGAGCGAGGAGAGCGCCTTCTGCACGCTCTCGTGGAAGGTGCGGCCGATGGCCATCGCCTCGCCCACCGATTTCATCGCGGTGGTGAGCTCGGGCTTCGCACCGGGGAATTTCTCGAAGGCAAAGCGCGGGATCTTGGTGACCACGTAGTCGATCGTGGGCTCGAAGGAGGCCGGGGTCACCTTGGTGATGTCGTTGTCGAGCTCGTCGAGCGTGTAGCCCACGGCGAGCTTGGCCGCGACCTTGGCGATGGGGAAGCCCGTGGCCTTGGAGGCGAGTGCCGAGGAGCGCGAGACGCGCGGGTTCATCTCGATCACCACCATGCGCCCGGTCTCGGGCTGCACGGCGAACTGCACGTTCGAGCCGCCGGTCTCCACCCCGATCTCGCGCAGCACCGCGATCGAGGCGTTGCGCATCATCTGGTATTCCTTGTCGGTGAGCGTGAGCGCCGGGGCGACGGTGATCGAGTCGCCGGTGTGCACGCCCATCGGGTCGATGTTCTCGATGGAGCAGATGATGATGCAGTTGTCCGCCTTGTCGCGGACCACCTCCATCTCGAATTCCTTCCAGCCCAGCAGGCTCTCGTCGATGAGGATCTGGGAGACGGGCGAGGCGTCGAGGCCGGAGCGGCAGATCGCCTCGTAATCCTCGCGGTTGTAGGCCACGCCGCCGCCGGTGCCGCCCAGGGTGTAGGCGGGACGGATGATGGCGGGCAGGCCGACATGCTCGAGCGCGTCCATGCATTCCTGCATGGTGTTGGCGATGGTGGCCTTGGGGTTTTCCAGGCCGATGCGGTCCATCGCCTCGCGGAACAGCTTGCGGTCCTCGGCCATCTCGATGGCCTCGCGCTTGGCGCCGATGAGCTCGACGCCGAATTTCTCCAGCACGCCCATGTCGGCCAGCGCGAGGGCGGTGTTGAGCCCGGTCTGGCCGCCCATGGTGGGCAGGATGGCGTCGGGGCGTTCCTTCTCCACGATCCTGGCGACGACCTCGGGGGTGATCGGCTCGACATAGGTGGCGTCGGCCATGCCGGGGTCGGTCATGATGGTGGCGGGGTTGGAGTTCACGAGGATGACCCGGTAGCCCTCTTCCTTGAGCGCCTTGCAGGCCTGGGCGCCGGAGTAGTCGAACTCGCAGGCCTGACCGATGACGATGGGCCCGGCGCCGATGATCATGATGGAGGAGATATCGGTTCTTTTCGGCATTCCGGCTCTCGTGCTGCTGGGCCCCCGGCGCCTTTCGGCGCGGAAGCGATGTGGATTCGTACCCGTCGGCAAATTGCGCTGGTTATAGTCGGCAGGTGCGCGGGCGCAAGGCCGCATGTGGGGCAAGAGCTGTGCGGACGGCAGGCGCCCGGCCCGGCGCACGCGTTCAGGCCCGTGCGGCACGTTTGCCCGGCCCGAGCGGCACACCCGCCCGGAGCAAAGGCGCGCAGCGCCGCCGGGCAGCGCCCGACCGCCCCCCCCCGGGCGGGCGCTTCGTCGCCGCTCGCGCGCGCTCGGGGTGAGGAGGGGGCTCGGGCATAAAGTGCGGACCACAGGTGGTGAGGCGCCCACCCGCGGTCGGGCGCTGCCCTGTGTTGTGCGGGGTGCTTGCGGGTCGTTGTCTCCGCGGGACGACAGCCGCACACGGCGCCGGGCAGTACCCTGCGCCGCCGCCTTTTTCACCGGATGAACCTGCCCGTCTGCAGCTCCTTCACCGCCTGGCGCAGCTCGGCCTCGGTGTTCATCACGATGGGGCCGTACCAGGCCACCGGCTCGCGGATCGGCTTGCCGGAGACGAGGAGGAAGCGGATGCCCTCGTCGCCCGCCTGCACAACCACCTCGTCGCCCCGGTCGAACACCACGAGCGAGCGGTTGCCGGTGGTCTCGCGGACATGCATCTCGCGGCCGTCGGGCGTCTCCTTCTCGGTCAGCACGCCGAAGGGGGCGGAGGTGTCGCGGAAGGTGCCGGAGCCCGCGAAGATATAGGCGAAGGCGTGGCGCTCCACCTCCACCCTGAAGCTCTTGCGCCTGCCCGGCGGCACCGAGATGTCGAAGTAGCGCGGCTCGGCGGCGATGCCGTCCACCGGGCCGGCGATGCCCTTGTAATCGCCGCAGACCACGCGGATCACCGTGCCGTCGTCATCGGTGAGCACGGGGATCTCGGCCGACGGCACGTCCTGGTAGCGCGGGTCGGTCATCTTGAGGGCGCGCGGCAGGTTGGCCCAGAGCTGGAAGCCGTGCATCTGGCCCGCCGCGTTGCCGCGCGGCATCTCCTGGTGGAGGATGCCGCGGCCCGCGGTCATCCACTGCACGTCGCCGGCGGCGAGCATGCCGGTGTTGCCCAGGCTGTCGGCATGGTCGACCTCGCCGGCCAGCACGTAGGTGATGGTCTCGATGCCGCGGTGCGGGTGCCAGGGGAAGCCCTTCTCGTAGGTGCCGGGGCGGTCGTTGCGGAAGTCGTCGAGCATCAGGAACGGGTCGACGCTCTCCACCTCGCCGTAGCTGAAGGCGCGGTGCAGGTGCACGCCGGCGCCCTCGCGGGTGGGGCGGGCGGTGCTGAGCGAGCGGACGGGGCGGATCGACATGGGGCTCTCCCTTCGTGGCGCGGCCCCTCGGGGCGCACGGGGTTTCCGAGCCAAGATGGGCGGCGCTGCTGCCGGGGTCCAGTGCCGCCCGGCGCGACGCAGTGTTTCCGGATCCGCGCAACGCCCCGGCCGGGGCGCGGGGGCAGGGCCTGCTCCGCTTCGGGGAGGGCGCGCCTGCGGTCCGGTCGTGAGCGCTCCCCGCTCCGGGAGGGCGACGTCCCGTTCCGGTGTCGGTTGCGTCCCGTTCCGGTAACGAGTGCGTCCCGTTCCGGGGCCATTGGTGCGTTCCGTTCCGGGACCACTGGTACGTCCCGTTCCGGGACAGTGTTGCCCGGATGCCGCCGCCGGACGCCGTGACCGGGGCACGGGTTGAGAGGGGCGGGGTTTTCCACTACATTATGGGGGCGTCCGGCGCCGGGGCGACATGGCGGCGCGCTACCAGGAGGATACCGTTCTGTCCGAACGTGTTGATGCGGGCGCAGAACCCGCAATTGCAATGGCCTCAACCACCGAGGCCGGTGCTTTGGGGAGCGATGCGATGCTTGCGCTCATCCTGTCCTCGCTCGACGACGACAAGGCCGAAGACGTCGTGCAGGTCGACCTGCGCGGGAAATCGTCCGTGGCCGATTACATGGTGATCGCCACCGGGCGCTCCACCCGGCAGGTCGCGTCGATGGCCGAGAAGCTGATGGACCGGGTGAAGGCGCGCAGCGGCGAGTCGCTCCGGGCCGAAGGCATGGAAACCGCGGACTGGGTGCTGATCGACGCGGGCGACGTGATCGTCCACGTGTTCCGCCCCGAGGTGCGCGACTTCTACCAGCTCGAGAAGATGTGGCTGCCGCAGGGCGAGAGCGCGCGGGTCGTCGGCTCCGCCTGACGGGGTCGCATGCGCATCACCATCGCTGCCGTCGGGCGCCTCAGGGCCGGCCCGGAAGCCGAGCTCGTGACCGATTACCTCACCCGGTTCGACCGCAGCGGCCGCCCGCTGGGCCTCGGCCCCGCGCGGGTTGCCGAGGTCGATGACCGCAAGGGCGGCGGCATGGCCGGCGAGGCGCCGCTGCTGCGCTCCGCCATGCCGCAGGGCGCCGCCCTCTGGGTGCTCGACGAGCGCGGCCGCACGGTCGATTCCCCCGATTTCGCCGACCGCATCGCCCGGCTGCGCGACGATGGCACCCGCGATCTGTGCCTGATGATCGGCGGGGCGGACGGGCTCGACCCGTCCTTGCGCCAGGAGGCGGATTTCGCCCTGTCCTTCGGCAAGATGGTCTGGCCGCACATGCTGGTGCGGGTGATGGTGGCCGAGCAGCTCTACCGCGCGGCTTCGATATTGGCGGGGGCGCCGTATCATCGCGCCTGAGGCGCGTTAAATTAGAATCTGCCTGAGGCGCGTTAAATCCGCCTGAGGCGCGCTAACTTAGAAAATGTGCCTGAGGCGCGCGTCGGGCACAAACTCTGCCCTGCGTGCTGAGATATCTTCTCCCCCGAGAGCCCGCAGCCCTTAGCCAAAGGCACATCGGCCCTTTGGCCGTCGTGCCGCCATGGGCCTGCGCCAAAGCCGCGCCGGTTGTGCCCCCCGCAGGACGATCCCCGCATATCCCCCTGCCGCACCAGCACCTTGCCCTTCGTCCTTCCCCGGCGCGACTTGCCCCGGCGCGGATGGAGGTCTAGGACTGTGCCCGGACCCTCCCACATCCGGAAAGGCGTTTTCATGACCGTGCCGAAACCCGTCGTTCTCTGCATCCTCGATGGCTGGGGGCTGAACCCCTCGCGTGAGGCGAATGCCGTGGCCCTTGCGGACACGCCCAATTTCGACCGGGTGATGGCCGAATGCCCCAACAGCACGCTCACCGCGCACGGCCCCGCCGTGGGCCTGCCGGAGGGGCAGATGGGCAATTCCGAGGTGGGGCACACCAATATCGGCGCCGGGCGCATCGTGTGGATGGACCTGCCGCGCATCGACAATGCCATCGAGGAGGGCGGTTTCGACGATAACGAGGCCCTGCAGGCGCTGATCGCGAAGCTGAAGGAAACCGGCGGCACCGCGCATGTGGCCGGGCTCGCCTCGCCCGGCGGGGTGCACTCGCACCAGCGCCACATGGCGCGCGCGGCCAACGTGATCGCGGCCGCGGGTGTGAAGGTCGCCGTGCATGCCTTCCTCGACGGGCGCGACGTGGCGCCGAAGAGCGCCTCCGAGCAGATCGCCAAGCTGGAGGCCGATCTCGACGGCCCCGCCCTCGCCACGCTCTGCGGCCGCTTCTTCGCCATGGACCGCGACAAGCGCTGGGACCGGGTGCAGGCCGCCTACGAGGGCATGGTCGAGGCGAAGGGTCATGCGGAGCCGGACGCCGCCGCCGCCATCGCCGCTGCCTACGGTCGCGGCGAGACCGACGAGTTCGTCGAGCCCAGCATTCTCGGTGGCTACGAGGGCATGGCCGACGGTGACGGCCTGCTGTTCATCAACTTCCGCGCCGACCGGGCCCGCGAGATCCTGCTCGCGCTGCTCGACCCCGGGTTCGACGGGTTCGAGCGCGCCCGGGTGCCGGCCTTCGCCGCCACCTGCGGCATGGTGGAATACTCCGACGCGCTCAATGCCTTCATGCCGGCGATGTTCCCCTCGGTGCCGATCGTGAACACCATCGGCGCCTGGTGCGAGAGCCACGAGCGGACCCAGTTCCGCCTGGCGGAGACCGAGAAATACCCGCATGTCACCTTCTTCCTCAACGGCGGGGTGGAGACCCCGGCGAAGGGCGAGGACCGCTACATGGCCCCCAGCCCGAAGGTGAAGACCTACGACATGGCCCCCGAGATGTCGGCCGCCGAGGTGACCGAACAGCTCGTCGGCGCCATCCGCGGGCAGAAGCACGACCTCATCGTGGTGAATTTCGCCAACCCCGACATGGTGGGCCATACCGGCGACCTCGACGCCGCCATCCGCGCCTGTGCGGCGGTGGACAAGGGCGTGGGCGCCGCGCTGGAGGCGCTCGGCGAGGTGGGCGGCGCCATGCTGCTCACCGCCGACCACGGCAATTGCGAGGTGATGGTCGACCCCGAGACCGGCGGCCCCCACACCGCCCACACGCTCAACCCCGTGCCGGTGGTGCTGATCGGCGGGCCGCAGGGGGCGAAGCTTCGCTCCGGCGGCAAGCTCGGCGACCTCGCGCCCACGCTGCTCGCCCTGATGGGCCTGCCCCAGCCGGAGGAGATGACCGGGGAAAGCCTGATCGCGTCATGAGGCGGGCCCGCGCCTTCGCGCTCGGCGCGGCGGTGCTGCTCGGCTGGGCGGGGGCCACGGCGGCGCAGGAAGACCCGATCGGCCAGGCCGGGCGCGCGGCCGACAGGGTGGCGGCCGCCGCCGCCGGGCTTGCCGCGGCGCGCGGGGCGGACAACCGCCTTGCCGCCTACGGCCAGGCGGTGCAGGCCTACGAGGCCGGGCTCGCCGCGGTGCGTGACGGGATGCGCGCGCTCTCCGGCCGCGTGGCGGAGCTGCAGGCGCGCATCGACAGCCGCAGCGACGAGCTTTCCAACATCCTCGGCCTGCTGCAGATCGTCGAGCGCTCGCCCACCCCGGTGCAGCTGCTGCACCCCTCGGGGCCGCTCGGCGCGGCGCGGGCGGCGCATCTGATGGCCGATATCTCGCCGGCGCTCGAATCCGAGCTCATCCAGCTCCAGACCATCCTCGCCGAGATGGAGGCGCTGCGCGAGAGCCAGGAGAAGGCGCGCGAGACCCTGCGCGCCGGGCTCGCCGGGGTGCAGAACGCCCGCGCGGCCCTCGCCGAGGCGATGAGCGCGCGCAGCCCCGGCCCCGCGCCCGACCCGGGCGAGGCGGAGGCCCTGCGCTCGGGCGCCATCTCGCTGCGCGACTTCGCCCAGACCCTGCGCGACGCGCCGGGAGGGGGCGTGGCGGACAGCCATTTCGCCGCCGCGAAGGGCAGCCTGCACCTGCCGGTGGCGGGCAGGCTGCTGCGCCGTTTCGGGCAGAAGGACGCCTCCGGCCTCGCGCGGCCGGGCATCATCCTGCAGGCGCCGGCGCATGCCATCGTCACCACGCCCTGGCGCGCCACGCTGCGCTACGCGGGCGAGTTTCTCGACTACGGCGAGATCGCGATCCTCGAGCCGCAGGAGGGCTACCTGCTCATCCTCGCCGGGCTCGGCAGCATCGACCGCCGGGTGGGCGAGGTGCTGGAGAAGGGCGAGCCGGTGGGCACCCTCGGGGGGTTGCAACCGGACGCTGAAGAATTTTTGATCGACGGCACGGCAGGAAACCGCGAGATTCGGTCCGAAACCCTTTATATGGAACTCAGGATCGACGGTGAGCCCGTGGACCCCACGACGTGGTTTGGTCTCGCACCGGAACAGGAAGGATCACAATGAAGAAGTTCGCCTTTGCCGCCATCGGTGGCGCCTTGGCGGGGGCTGTCGTCACCACGCAGTTCGTGGTTCCGGTGGTTGCCCAGGAGAACACCGACCAGAAGAGTACCTACGAGTATCTGGACCTGTTCGGCGACATTTTCGAGAGGGTTCGCTCCTCCTATGTCGAGGATGTGAGCGACAAGGAGCTCATCGAGGCCGCGATCAGCGGCATGCTCACCTCGCTCGACCCGCATTCCTCCTACCTGCCGCCGCAGGATTTCGACGACATGCAGGTGCAGACCAAGGGCGAGTTCGGCGGCCTCGGCATCGAGGTGACGATGGAGAACGGCTTCGTGAAGGTCGTCTCGCCCATCGACGACACGCCGGCCGCCGAGGCGGGGCTCGAGTCGGGCGACTACATCACCCATCTCAACGGCGAATCCGTGCTGGGCATGAACCTCACCGACGCGGTCGACCAGATGCGCGGCCCCGTGGGCTCCGAGGTCAAGATCACCGTGGTGCGCGAGGGCGTGGACGACCCGTTCGAGGTCTCCCTGGTGCGCGACACGATCAAGATCCGCGCCTCGCGCGCCCGGCTCGAGGGCGACGTGGTGGTGCTGCGCGTGACCACGTTCAACGAGCAGACCTACCCGCAGATGGAAGAGGGCATCCGCGAGCAGGTGGAGAAGGCCGGCGGCCTGGAGAACGTCTCCGGCTTCGTGCTCGACCTGCGCAACAACCCCGGCGGGCTGCTCAACCAGGCGGTGGCCGTGTCCGACGCCTTCCTCGACAAGGGCGAGATCGTCTCCACCCGCGGCCGCGACCCGCAGAACGGTGACCGCTACAACGCCACCGAGGGCGATCTGACCGGCGGCAAGCCGCTGGTGGTGCTGATCAACGGCGGCTCGGCCTCGGCCTCCGAGATCGTGGCCGGCGCGCTGCAGGACCACCGCCGCGCCATCCTCATCGGGGCCAAGAGCTTCGGCAAGGGCTCGGTGCAGACCATCATGGCGCTGCAGGGCGAGGGGGCCATCCGCCTCACCACGGCGCGCTACTACACGCCCTCGGGCCGCTCCATCCAGGCGCTGGGCATCGAGCCCGACATCCTGGTGGAAGAGCGCACCATGCCAACCCAGGAAGAGGAGCAGCCGCCGGCGGGCCGCTCGGAGGCAGACCTGCGCGGCTCGCTCGCCAGCGCGCTGACCGATGAGGAGCGCGAGCAGTTCGAGGCCGAGCGCGCTCGCGTGGAAGCCACCGCGAAACTGCGCCAGCAGGACCTGCAGCTCGCCTATGCGCTGGACGTCCTGAAAGGCCTTTCGGTCATCCGGCCGGAGCAGTAATCTCTGCCCGCGGAGGGGGGCCGCGCGCCTCCCTCCGCAGGCCGAACTGCCGCTCCCGGAAGGACCGAAGATGACCCAGCTCACCGCAGACCAGATCGCCGCACTTCCCTACAGGCCCTGCGTGGGCCTGATGATCGTGAGCCGGGACGGGCGCATCTTCGCCGGGCAGCGCATCGACAACCCCACCCCCGCCTGGCAGATGCCGCAGGGCGGGGTGGACGACGGCGAAGACCCCCAGGACGCCGCCCTGCGCGAGCTCTGGGAGGAGACCGGCATCACCTCCGACAAGGTGGAGATCCTCGCCGAAACGCGTGACTGGATCCCCTACGACCTGCCGCACCACCTGGTGCCGCGCCTGTGGAAGGGCCGCTACCGGGGCCAGAAGCAGCGCTGGTTCCTGCTGCGCTTCACCGGCAGCGACCACGACATCGACATCGAGACCGACCATCCCGAGTTCAGCCGCTGGACCTGGCTCGAGCCGGGCGTGCTGCTCGAGAAGATCGTGCCCTTCAAGCGCGACACCTACCGCCGCGTGATCGAGGAATTCCGCGACCTCGTCGGCTGAGCCGCGGCGCGCTGCCTGGGCCGCGCCGCCCCCGGGGGCGCCCCTGCCGCGGCCGGGCAGGCTCCCCCGCCTCTTCGAACCCTCGTCCGGGCGCCCCCCGGCGCCGCACTGCGCCCGGCGTGTTCGCATCCCGGCACTCAGCCAAAATCCCGACCCGCCCCCATCCCGGGGCCGCCGCGGCACGCTCGCGCGCCGGCGCCCCCGGCCGGCCGGGGGCGGATGCCCCCGTCACGCGCGGTCATCGCGGCGCTTCGGCCTGCCGCGCGGGCAGGGCAGGGCCGGGTGCCGCGAGCCATCGCTCGGGGCCGGCCGAGCGGCGTCGGCCCCGGGGCCGGCGGGCGTGGCAGACGGTCTCCCGAGCGGCCTGCGGGCGCGGCGCAGGGTGTCGGCCGGCTGCGTATCTCCCGGCTTCGCGCGGTCGGGGAAGATCTGCGGAACGGGCGGGCCCCGTCCGCGCGCCTGCGTGCCGCGCCCTTCGCCCCGGCGGTGCAGCGACCGGGGGGCCCGCCGCCGGCCCGGAGGCGCGGGGCCCGCGCCGCTGCCGTGCCCTGCACCGCGTGGCGCGGGCGGCGGGGCCGTCGGCGTTGGCGAAACCTCTTGACGGCCGGCCGCGCGCGCTGGTCGATAGACGGCATGCCCGGTGCCGTCCGGGCCGGCTCTGCCCTCCTGCCATGCGGATCGCGCCATGACCCCAGACGTCCCGGCCCCTGCCGAAGCTGCCCCCGATGTCCCCCCCGACGCCCCAGCCGAGGCGGGCGAGGCTCCCCGCCTCAGGGACTGCCCGAACTGGCTCTACCTGCTGCGCGAATACGAGGCGCTCTACCGCCATGGCTCGGCCGGGGGCAGCCAGGCCATCCGCACCCATCGCAAGAAGGTGCGCGACACGCTCTCGGCGGTGATCGCGGCCAATCCCCCGGTGCTGGCGCGCGCGCCTGCCGTGAAGCCGGTCACCGAGCATTTCGCCCGGGCGCTCGACCTCGGCGAGCGTGGCGCGATGCAGGGCATGGCCCGCGCCCTGCGCGAGATCCGCGGGCGCCTCACCTGGGAATACGGCTACGAGCGGGTGCCCAGGGCGCTGGCGCGCAAATATGCCTATTGCGAGGTGCTCGGGCCCCGCGGGCCGGTGCTGGCCGAGACGCTGGTGCTCGGCTTCGTGCTCTTCGCTCCCACCACCACCTACCCCCAGCACAGCCACCGCGACATCGAGGAGAGCTACGTCTCGGTCGCCGGTGCCTGGTCGGAGAACGACGCGGCGGTGTATGCGCCGGGGTCTCTGATCCTCAACCGGCCGGAGCACGAGCACCGCATCACCACCGGCGATCTCGACCCCTGCCTGCTCGCCTATGCCTGGACCGGCCAGCGCGAGCGCCTCGCCGCCCCCGGAATGGTGCTGACCCCGAGCCGCCGGGCCCGGGCCGCCCGCGCCGGCTGAGGGCCCGCCACCGGGCGCGCCCGGCCCGTCTTTGCCGCCCGCACCGCGGAATGGCCGCCCGGAGGGAGCGTGCCGCCGTCGGCCCGGGGCCTGCCCCCCCTCCGCCGGCGCGTCGCCGTCCGGGTGCGGGGGCGGCCCGGGGCCTCGCGGACCGCCGGGCCCGCACCGGCGCGGCTTCAGGCCGGCAGGCGGGCGGGCTCCCAGAGCGCCAGAACCCGCTCGAGCAGCGCGGCGAAGGCGGGCTCGGAGAGCATGTGCCCGCCCTCCAGCCGGTGCAGGGTCACCTCTCCGGCGAGGAAGGCGCGCCAGCCCTCGGCGCCCTCGGCGCTCACCAGATGGTCCTGCGCGCTCACCAGCACATGCGCGGGGCAGGCCGGAGCGGGGCCGACGGGCCGGGGCACGTGGGTTTCGCAGAGCCGGAAATCATGGCGCAGGATCGACTCGAACAGCGCCATCGCCTCGGCATTGGCGAGGATCTCCGGCGGGGTGCCGCCGATGCGGCCGAGCTCGGCGCGGAAGGCCGGTCCGTCGAGCAGGTGGATGGGAGACTCGCCCTCCAGCATGCGGTCCGGCGGGTTGGAGCCCAGCAGGAACAGCGCCTCCGGCCCGGGGCAGCCGCGCGCCAGAAGCCGGCGGATGAGCTCGTAACCCAGCACTGCTCCCATGGAATAGCCGAAGAGCGCGTAGCGCGGCGGCAGGGCGGGGGCCAGTTCGCCGGCGAGCTGTTCGGCGAGGGCGCCCAGGCTCTCGGGAAGCGGCTCGCCGAAGCGGGCCTCGCGGCCGGGCAGGGCGAGCGGGCGCAGCCGCACCCGGCCGGCGGCGGGCGTGCGCCAGGCGCGGAACAGCCCCGGCCCGGCCCCGGCGGGCGGAAGGCAGATCAGCTCGGGCAGCATCGGGCCTCCTCCCCTCATATCTCGACCCGGCGCAGGCCGGGCGCCGCGGCCTCCGGGGCGCGGGCGGCGGTGCGCAGGGCGTCGAGGTGCTCGGCATAGGCCGCCAGCACCGGGCGCTCGAAGAGGGCGGTCACCGGCAGCCGGGCACCGAAATCGCGCCGGAGCGCGTTCGTTACCCGCGCCGCGAGCAGCGAATGGCCGCCGAGCGCGAAGAAATCGTCTTCCAGCCGCGGCCCGGGGTGGCGCAGCACCTGCGCCCAGGCGGCGGCGACGGCGCGCTCGGTCTCCGTTTCCGGCGGGCCGCTGCGCGAGGGCGCTGCCGGGCGCGGGGCAGGCGCTGCCTCCTTCCCGGGTGTCCCCGCGGGCAGAAGGGCGCCGAGCTCCGCCTCCGGCGCCTCCGCCAGCCGGCCGAGCATGGCCCCGAGCGCGCGCAGCAGCGCCTCGGGCCCCGGCGCGCCGGGCGGCAGGCCGCGACTGCGCGCGGTGACGGTGAGGCCCCGCGCCCCCTCCGAGGCCATCACCGTGAGCGGGTAATGCGTGCGCTCGTCGAACCGCGCGCCGCGCAGGGTGAGCGGGCCCTCGGCCGGGGCGCGCACGGGGTAGTTCTCGAACACCAGAAGACAGTCGAAGAGCGGGCCGTGCCCGGCCTGGATGCGGCGCAGCCCGGGGAAGGCCTGCGCCTCCGCCTCGGCCCGCGCGCGCTGGAGGGCCTGCAGCCAGTCCCCGGCACGCTCCCCGCGCCCGGGGCTCAGCCGCAGCGGCAGGGTGGTCACGAAGAGCCCGACCATGGCTTCGGCGCCGGGCAGGTCTGCGGGCCGCCCGGAGGCGCTGGTGCCCAGCACCACCTCCGGCCGCCCGCAGTGCTGCGCCAGCACCAGCCCCAGCGCCCCGGTGACCAGCGTGTTCGCCGTGAGCCCGCGGGCAGAGCGCAGCGCCTTCAGGGCGGTGGCGAGCGCCGGCGGGCAGTGCCATTCGGCGCTTGCGTCTTCTGCCTCCGCGGCGGGTGGCCCGGATGCGAGCAGCGTCGGCCGCACCCCCTCCAGCCGGTCGCGCCAGAAGGCGAGGGCGGCGGCGTGGTCCTGCCGGCGCAGCCAGCCGATGTAGTCGGAATAGGGCGGCGGGGCGGTGGGCTGCGGCGCCCCGCCGGTGGCCCCCAGCACCTCGCCCAGCAGCAGCCCGGCCGACCAGCCGTCGAGCACCATGTGGTGGTAGCGCAGCACCAGCGTCGCCCGCCCGGCGTCGCGCCGGATGAACTGCAGCGCGATCAGCGGCGGGCGGCGCAGGTCGAAGGGCATGGCCCGGTTGGCGGCGAGCAGGGTGTCGAGGCGCTCCGGGCCGTCCTCGCCCCGCCAGTCGAGCACCTCCCAGGGCAGGGGCGCGCTGTGGCGCACCACCTGGAAGGGCGTGTCGCGCTCCTCCCAGTGCATCGAGCTGCGCAGCACCGGGTGGCGGGCCAGCGCCGCCTCCCAGGCCGCGCGCAGGGCGGTGCCGTCACCCGCGCCCTCGAGCTCGAGCGCCACCTGGGGCATGTAGAGCCCCGCCGCGCCGCCTTCGGAGACGGCGTGGAACAGGAGCCCCTCCTGCATGGGCGAGAGCGGGTAGATATCGGCGATGTCGCGTCGCGGGTCGGTCATGCTCGGGTCCTTCACAGGCTGCGCAGCAGCGCGTCGAGCTCGTCCTGGTCGAGCTCCATATGGGGGAAATCGGCCGGGGCGGGGCCGGGGGCGGCGCCGTCGCGCGCAAGGCTCACCAGCGCCTCGAGATGGCGCAGCTGGGCGGCGGCGAGGGCGGCCACGGTCTCCGCCCGGTGCAGGGCGGGGGCGTGGATCCAGCGCAGGCGCAGCCGGCCGCCATGCACCAGCGCCTGCAGGTCGAGCAGCGCGTCGCGCGGGTTCTCCGGGGCCTGCAGGGGGCCGGGGCTCTCGGGCGCGGGGGCGAAGAGCGGCGTGCCGCTGCGGGCGCCGAACAGGCTGTCGACCTGGCCGAGGTAGTTGAGCCGGGCGAGCACCGGGCCCTCCGGCTCCGGCAGCTCTGCGCCGCGCAGGTGGCGCAGCACGCCGTAGCCCATGCCGCCCTGCGCCGGCGCGCGCATCTGCGCACGCACCGCCGCGAGCACCTCCGCCGGCCCCGCGCCGGGCGCTGCCTCCAGCAGGGCCGGGCTCAGCGCGGTGAACCAGCCGACGGTGCCCGAGAGATCGGCCGCGCCGGCGGGGTCGTCGCGCCCGTGGCTCTCGGTCTCGATGCGGAACAGCGCGCCCCCGGTCGCCTCGCGCAGGGCGAGGGCGAGGGCGGCGGCCAGCATCTCGTCCACCCGCATGCCGCGGGGGCTCGCGGCCTCGGCAAGCAGCGCCTCGGTGAGTTCGGGCGAGAGGGCCTGCTCGATGCGCGCGGCAGCACCTTCGGTGTTCGCGCCGCCCGGCCCGTCGGCCGGCAGCGTGGCGACAGGGGCGGCGCAGACCTCGCGCCAATGCGCCTGCTCGGCGTCGAAGGCGGGGCTGCCGGCGAGGGCGGTCACGAAGCGGCCCGCATCGGTGCCGCGCGCCGGCGGCGGCAGCGGCGCGCCCGCCGCCAGCGCCGCGCAGCAGGCCTCGAGATCGGCGAGCAGGATGCGCCAGGACACGCCGTCCACCACCAGGTGATGCGCGGCGACGAGCAGGCGCTGGCCCTCCGCCCCGAGATCGGCGAGCACGGCACCCCAGAGCGGCCCCGCGCCGAGGTCGAACCCCGCCTGCAGCGCCTCTGCCGCCTGCGCGAAATCCGCCGCGTCGCAGGGCGCGGGCAGCAGGGTGAGGCGCGGCGCGCCGCCCTCGGGCAGGTAGTGCTGCTGCCAGCCGGAGGGGCCGCGGCGGAAGCGCGCGCGCAGCGCGTCGTGCCGGGCGGGCAGGGCGCGCAGGGTGGCCTCCAGCAGCTCCGGCGCCACCGGCCGGGTGAGGCGCAGGACAACGGCCTGGTTCCAGTGCTCCGGCCGGGGCAGGTCGCGCCCCAGGAACCAGCGCTGCACCGGGGTGAGCGGCACCGCGCCGTTCACCGGGCCGCCGGGCGCCGCTGCCACCGTGCCCGCCGCCGCGGCTAGGGCGGCGAGTTTCGGGTGCAGGAACACGTCGCGCGGGGTGAGCGCGAGCCCCGCCGCCCGGGCGCGGGAGACGAGCTGGATGGCGAGGATCGAGTCGCCGCCCAGGGCGAAGAAATCATCCTCCCGCCCCGGCGCGCGGCCCAGCAGCGCCTCCCATTCCAACGCCAGCGCGGCCTCCGGCCCGGGGCGCGGCGGCTCGGCCGGGGCGTGCTGCGCCGCCGGTGCCGGGGCCGGCAGGGCGCCGCGGTCGAGCTTGCCGTTGGGCAGGCGCGGCAGCCGCTCCAGCACCGCGAAGAGCGTGGGCACGAGATGGCCCGGCAGGCGCGCGGCAAGCGCGCGCTCCAGCGCCGCCGCCTCCGCGCCGCCCTCCACCCAGGCGGTGAGCCGGGTGTGGCCGGAGGCATCGGTCCAGGCGTCGACCACGGCGCCGCTCACGCCGGGCAGGGCGCAGAGCGCCGCCTCGGTCTCGCCCGGCTCGATTCGGAAGCCGTTGAGCTTGATCTGCCGGTCGGCGCGGCCGAGGCAGGCGAGCGTGCCGTCCGGCCGCCAGCGCGCCCGGTCGCCGGTGCGGTAGAGCAGCGGCGCGCTGCCGTCACGGTCGAACGGGTTGGGGCGGAAGCGCTCGGCGGTGAGGCCGGGCTGGCCCTGGTAGCCGCGCGCCACCCCCGCGCCGGAGAGCCAGAGCTCCCCCGGCATGCCTTGCGGCAGCGGGCGGAGTGCTTCGTCGAGCACATGCGCCTGCGTGCCGGCGATGGGCCCGCCGATGCCGAAGGGCGCGCCCGGGCCGGGCACCGGCGCGCCGGTGGAGTAGGTGGTGTCCTCCGAGGGGCCGTAGAGGTTCCACAGCCGGGTCACCGTGCCGGTGCGCAGGATGGCGTCGGCGAGGGCGGGGGGCAGCGGCTCGCCCGCGAGGCAGACGGTGGCGGCGCGGGCGGGCAGCGGGCCCAGCCGCATCAGCTCGGCCATCGGCGTGGGCACGGCGTTGATCAGCGTCACGTCATCGGCGAAGGGCGCCTCGGGCAGGGCGAAGATGTCCTCGACCATCAGCACCTCGCCGCCCGTCGCGAGCGGCGCGAAGATCTCGAATACCGAGAGGTCGAAGCACACCGAGGTGGCGGCGAGCACGCCGGCGAGCTCGGCCGGCGAGAACACCTCCGCGCACCAGCCGAGGAAGGCGGCCGCGTTGCGGTGCTCGATGGCCACCCCCTTCGGCCGGCCGGTGGAGCCGGAGGTGTAGATGAGATAGGCGAGGTCCTGCGGGCTGCCCGCCGGCTCCGGCGCCGGGGCGTCGGGCAGGCCGGCGGGGTCGAGCGCGGGCACGCCCGGCGCGGGGCTGGCCGAGCCGTCGCCCAGCAGCAGGGCGAGGCCCGCGTCTTCGGCGATATGGGCGATGCGCGCGGCGGGGTAGCGCGGGTCGAGCGGCACGTAGGCCGCACCGCTCTTCAGGATGCCGAGGAGGGCGCAGACGAGGCCCGCCCCCCGGGCCATGCACAGGCCCACGCGGTCTCCCGGCCCGATGCCGCGGGCGCGCAGGGCGTGGGCAATGGCGCCGGCTCGCGCCTCCAGTTCGGCATAGGTGAGGTGCTGCGTGCCGTCGCGCAGCGCCGGCGCGTCCGGCGTGGCGGCGGCCTGTGCGGCGACGAGCCCGTGCAGGGTTGCCTCCGTGCGGCCGCGGCCGGTGTCGTTCCAGATATCGAAACGTGCGCGCTGGGCGGCGGGCAGGGCATCGAGCCGGCCGAGCGGCGTGGCGGGGGCGGCGGCTGCCTCCTCCAGCAGGGTCACCAGCGCCTCGGCCATTGCGGCGACGGAGCCGGGGGCGAAGAGATCGGCGCGGTAGTCGATCCGGCAGGCGAAGCCATCGCTGCGGTCGCGCACGTGCAGGGCGATGTCGAGCTTGGCATCGCCGGCGGGCAGCGGCATCGGCTCCCAGTCCATGCCTTCGGGCCGGGGCAGCGGGGCGGCCCCGGCCTGCCAGGCGAACATGGCCTGGAACACCGGATTGTGGCTCCAGCTGCGCGGCAGCTCCAGCGCCTCGACCATCTGCTCGAAGGGTAGGGCCTGGCGGGCGAAGGCGGCGAGCACCGTCTCGCGCACCGCCGCGAGGGCCGCGCCGAAGCCCTGCGCCTCATCGGGGGCGAGGCGCAGCGGCAGGGTGTTCACGAACATGCCCGCCACGCCCTCCAGCGCGGGATGCGGGCGCTCGGCGACCGGGGTGCCGATCACCACGTCGCGGCTGCCCGCGTAGCGGCCGAGCAGCGCGCCCCAGCCGGCGAGCAGCGCCATGAAGGGCGTCGCCCCCGCCTCTGCCGCCACCGCGCGCAGCCGGGCGGAGAGCGCGGGCGACAACGCGAAGGCGTAGCTGCCCGCCGCGGTGCCGGCCCGGGCGGGGCGGGGGAAATCGGTGGGCAGCTCAAGGAGCGGCGGCGCGCCGGCGAGGGTCTCGCGCCACCAGTCCCGCTCCTCGCGGAGGTCCTGCGCGCGTTGCCAGGCGGCGAAATCGGCGTATTGCAGCGGCAGCTCGGGGAGGGTTGCCTCCGGATCGGCGCAGAGGATGGCGAGCTCTCGGCCCAGCAGCTCGAGCGTCAGCGCGTCGCCCGCGATATGGTGCAGCGTGAGGGTGAGCGCATGCGCGCCCTCCCGGTCGCGCAGCAGGCGCAGGCGCAGGGGCGGGGCGGCGGCGAGATCGAAGGGCGTCGCGGCCTCGGCGGCCACGGCCTGCTCGAGGTCCTCCACCGGCTCGGCGGCGAGGGCGGCAGGCGCGGCGTCTTCCACGATCATCACCGGGGTGCCGGCCTCCTCGGCGTAGCGGCCGCGCAGCACCTCGTGGCGGACGCGCAGGCGGTCGAGCGCGCGGGCGAGGCGGGGGATGTCGGGCGCCCGGCCCAGCCGCAGCGCCACGGGCATGTTGTAGGCGGCACTCTCGGGCTCCAGCCGCGCCAGCGCCCATTGCCGGGCCTGCGCGAAGGAGAGCGGCAGCGGCCGCCCGCGCGGCAGGCGCGGGATGTCGGGCGCCGTGGTGCCGGCCCCGGGCTTGAGCCGGGCGGCGAAATCGGCGAGCACCGGTGCCTCGAAGAGCGCGCGCAGCTCCGGCGCGGTGCCGCTCTCGGCGCGCAGCCGGGCGAGCATGCGGGTGGCGAGGAGGGAATGGCCGCCGAGGTCGAAGAAATGCCCGTCGCGGCTCACGTCCTCCAGCCCCAGCAGCTCGGCCCAGAGGGCGGCGAGCCGCACCTCCGCCGCGCCCTGCGGGGGGGTGGAGGCCGGGGCGGCGGCGGGCGAGGGCAGGCGCTTGCGGTCCACCTTGCCGTTGGCGTTGAGCGGCAGCGCGTCGAGCGCCATGAAGCGCGCCGGCACCATGTAGCCCGGCAGCCGGGCGGCGAGGGCGGCGCGCAGCGTGGCGGGCTCCACCGGCGTTGCGGCGCTGTACCAGGCCACCAGCATGCCCTCGTCCTCCGGCGCGGGCCGCCAGAGCGCCACCACGGCCTGGGTGACCTCGGGCAGGGCGTTCAGCGCCGCCTCGATCTCGCCGATCTCGATGCGGAAGCCGCGCAGCTTCACCTGGAAGTCGAGCCGGCCGAGGTAGATCAGCCGCCCGTCCGCCAGCCGGCGCACCGCGTCGCCGGTGCGGTAGAGGCGGCGGGGCCCGCCGGGCAGGGCGACGGTGCGGAAGGCCCGGCCCGTGAGGTCGGGCCGGCCGAGGTATCCGGGGCTGAGGCCGATGCCGCCGATCCACAGCTCGCCCGCCACGCCGGCGGGCACCGGGCGCAGGTGGCGGTCGAGCACGTGCAGCTCGGTGTTGGCGATCGGCTGGCCGAGGGGGACGGGCCCCGCCGCCTCCGCCGGCCCGATGCGCGCGGCGGCCGACCAGATGGTGGTCTCGGTGGGGCCGTAGAGGTTCCACAGCGTGCCGCGCCCCTGCAGCAGGCGGGTGGCGAGCCCGGGGTCGAGCGCCTCGCCGCCGCAGAGCATGGCGAAGCCCTCGGGCGCCTGCCAGCCGCCCTCGGCGAGCAGCCGCCAGGTGGCGGGCGTGGCCTGCATGTGCGTGGCGCCGCTGTGCGCCAGCAGCTCGGCGAGGGCGAGGTCGTCGCGCGCCTCCTCCGACGAGGCGACCACCACGCGGCCGCCGGCGAGCAGCGGCATCAGCAGCTCCAGCGTGGCGATGTCGAAGGCGGGCGTGGTGACCGCGACGAGCGTGTCATCCGGCCCGAAGCCGGGGCGGCGGGCCATGTCGGTGAGCAGGTTCACCAGCGCGTCCTGGCGCACCGGCACGCCCTTGGGCCGGCCGGTGGAGCCGGAGGTGAAGATGGCATAGGCGAGCCGGTCGGGCCCATGCGGGCGGGGCGGGGAGCTCTCCGGGGCGTCGCCCGCCTCCCAGGCTGCGAGATCAATCACCGGGCAGGGCGCGTCGGCGGCGAGGCCGGGGAGAGTGGCGGCGGCATCGCGGGTGAGCAGCAGCGCGGCGCCGCCATCCTCCAGCACCATGCGCAGGCGCTCCTCCGGGTGGCCGGGGTCGAGCGGGATGTAGGCCGCGCCGCATTTCAGCACCGCGAGCAGGGCCACCACCATCTCGGCCGAGCGCGGCAGGGCGATGGCGATGCGCGGCTGGGCACCGCCCTCGGGCAGCGCTGCGGCGAGGGCATGGGCGAGCCGGTTCGCCGCGCGGTCCAGCGCCGCGTAGCTCAGCGCCGTCTCGCCCGAGCGCAGCGCCTCGGCGGGCCCGCGCGCCGCCGCCACGCGCTCGAAGAGCGTCGCCACGTCATCGCCCGGCAGGGGCGTGGGGGCGGGCGTGTCGGCGGCAAGGGCGGCGTGGTCGGCGGGCGAGAGCATGTCGATGCCGGCCATAGGCGCCTGCGGCGCGCGCACGAGCCCGGAGATCAGTCGGCAGAACAGCTCCGCCCAATGCGCCACGGTCTCGGCGCGGAACAGGTCGGTGTTGTATTCGAAGACGCCGGTGAAGCGCTCGCCCTCGTGCATGTCGAGGCTGAGGTCGAAGCGCGCGCCGCGGTTGGGGAAGGGCAGTCCCTCCAGCTCCAGCCCCGGGGCGGAGAGCTTCGGCGCCCCGGTGTTGTGCAGCACGAACAGCGCCTGGAAGAGCGCGTTGTGGCTCAGGCTGCGCGGCACGCCGAGCGTGTCGATCACCTGCTCGAAGGGCACATCGGCATGGGCGAGGCCCTGCATCACGCGGGTGCGCACCTCGCCGAGCAGGGCGGTGAAGGGGGCGGTCTCGTCGGGCCGGGCACGGAAGACGAGGGTGTTCACGAAGAGGCCCACCACGTCGTGCAGCTCCGGCCGGTCGCGGTTGGAGATGGCGGAGCCGACGCAGACCTCCTCCTGCCCGCTCAGCCGGTGCAGGAAGAGCTGGAAGGCGGCGAGCAGGACCATGAAGGGTGTGGCGCCTTGCGCGCGCGCAAGGCGGGTGAGCGCGGCGGAGGTCTCCGCGTCGAGGGCGAAGCCGTGCCGCGCGCCGCGGAAGCTCTGCGCCTTCGGGCGGGGGAAATCCGCCGGCAGGGCCAGCAGCTCCGGCGCGCCGGCGAGCGCCTCGCGCCAGTAGGCGAGCTGCGCCTCGGGGGTGGCGGCGGTCTCGCGCTGGCGGGTGGCGTAGTCGGTGTAGCTCACGCCCAGCGGCGGCAGATCGGTGCCGGCGTAGAGGGCCAGCAGGTCGCGCAGCAGCACCTGCAATGACCAGTAATCCGCCACGATGTGGTGGAGGACGAGCGCGAAGACATGCTCCTGCGGCCCCAGCCGGAAGAGCCGGGCGCGGAAGGGCGGGCCGGATTCGAGGTCGAAGGGCTCGGCGGCCAGCGCGTCGAGCCGGGCGGCGAGGGCGGCGGAGCCGGTGGCGGGCGCCTCCACCTCCAGCGGTGCGGCGGCATCCGTGCCGACCACCTGCTCGGGCGTGCCCTCGGCCTCGCGGATGCGGGTGCGCAGGGCCGGATGGCGCGCGACCAGCGCCGCAAGCGCGGCCTGCAGCCGGTCGGTGTCGAGCGGCCCGCGCAGCCGCACGGCGGCGGGGATGGCATAGGCCGGGTTGCCGGGCTGCAGCCGGTCGATGAGCCAGAGCCGCTGCTGGGCGAAGCTCAGCGGCCGGGGCCGGGCGCGGGCGGCGCGCAGCCGGGCGATCAGGCCGGCGCGCTCCGCGGCCGAGAGGCTGGAGAGGTCGGGGTCGGTCAGGGTCACGTGCGGGTCTCCTCGCGCCGGTGGGGGCCGGGGGCGGAACGGGGAAGGGGGGCGCGCAGGCTCATGGCGCGCCCTCGGCATCGGTGTCGGCAGCGGAGAGCCGGGCGAGCATCGCGTCGAGCTCCGCATCGGTCATCGCCTCGGGGCTGCGCGCGGGCGCAGGCTCGGGGGGCGTGGCCGCCCGGGCGGTCACGAGCGCTGCCTGCGCCCGCGGCGTCGGGGCGGCGAGCAGGGCGGCGAGGGTGAGGGGCACGGCAAACTCCTCCTGCAGCCGCGAGAGCAGCCGCATGGCGGTGAGCGAATTGCCGCCCGCCTCGAAGAAATGGTCCTCCACGCCGGGCTCCGCCTCGCCTTCCAGCAGCTCGCGCCACAGGGCGAGCACGCGGGCCTCGACCTCGGTCTCGGGCGGGGCCGCGGCGCGCTGGCGCGTGCCCGGGGCGGGCAGGGCCTTGCGGTCGAGCTTGCCGTTGGCGGTGAGCGGCAGGGCCGCGAGGGGCAGGATGTCCCGCGGCACCATGTAGCCCGGCAGCAGCCGGCCGAGATGGCGGGAGAGCCGCTCGGGCAGCGGGTCGGGCGCCAGCGCCTGCCATTCGCGCGCCCAGGCCGGGGCGATGGCCCCGCCGCAGAGCGCGTAGAGCGGGCGCTCGTCCGCGCCGAGGCCGAGGGTGCGGGCGAGGGCCGTCGCATCGGTGCCGCCCAGCGGGCAGAGGCCGATGTCCTGCGCGCCCGCCCGGCTCATCAGGAGCTGGCCCATGTGGCCGGCCTCGAGCAGGCAGAAGGCCTCGGCCTGATCGCCGTAGCGCGCCTGCGCCGCCGCGATATCGGCCACGAGGAACAGGGTGAAGGCGCTGTCGGCGGCAAGCTCGGCGTTGCGGCCCCAGGCCGCCTCCTCGCCGCCCGGCGGGGCGACGCGGGTGAGGGCATGCGCCTCCGGGTCGAGGTGATACCAGCCGGGCTCGAGCCCCTCCACCCGGCCGGGGCGCACCATCAGGTAGCCCTGCACCGGGTAGAGGCTGCCGGCCGAGGGATAGGCGAATTTCGCCAGCGGCGCGCCCTCCGCCCGGCTGGCGCGCAGGCCGGCGAGCAGGGCGGAGAGCCGCTCCAGCGGCAGGGGCGCGGAAAGGTAGCGCCGGTGGCTCTGGCGCTCCAGCCAGGCTTCGGGCGGCTGCGGCGGCAGGGCGATGCGCGCCTCGCCCTCGCGGGGCGTGCGCCGGGCCGGGCCGGCGGCGCGGGCGTCGAGCGTGTCGGCCCGGTCCTGCCCGGCGGAGGGCACCACGTAGGCGGCAAGTGCCGGCGGCGTGCCATGCACCACCGCCACCGCCTGCCCGACCGAGGGGTGGCGCAGCAGCGCGGCCTCGATCTCGCCGAGCTCGATGCGGTAGCCGTTCACCTTCACCTGGAAGTCGTCGCGGCCGAGGAACTCGAGCCCGCCGCCCGCGCCGCAATCCGGCCGCCAGCGGCCGAGGTCGCCGGTGTCGTAGAGCAGGGCGCCGTCCTCGCCCGGCCCGGCGAACGGGTCGGGCAGGAAGCGTTCGGCGGTGAGCTCGGGCCGGCCCCAGTAGCCGCGCGCAACCCCCGTGCCGCCGATGAAGAGCCGCCCGGGCACCCAGGGCGGGCAGGGGCGCAGGGCGGCGTCGAGCACGTGCCAGCGCTGGTTGGCGAGGGGGGTGCCGTAGGGCACGCTGCTCCAGCCCTCGGGCTGCGCGCCGATCGGGTGGAACACCGACCAGATCGAGGCCTCCGTCGCGCCGCCGAGGCTCACCAGCTCCGCCCCGGGCAGGGCGGCGGTGAGCGCGCCGGGCAGCGGCAGGGGGATCCAGTCTCCGCTCATCATCACGAGCCGCAGGGGCGGGGCCTCGCCGGCCCGGGCGAGCTCGGGCGCGAGGAGCTGCGCCAGCGCCGGCACCGAGTTCCACACCGTCACCGCGTGGCGGGTGAGCAGCGCGGGCCAGAGCGCGGGGTTGCGCGCCTCCTCCTCGCCCGGCACCACCACGGCGCCACCGGCGGAGAGGGGGCCGAACATGTCCCAGACCGAGAGGTCGAAGCCCAGCGCGGAGAGCGCGAAGCTGCGGTCCCCCGCGCCGAGGCCGAAGCGGCGGTTGATCTCGGCCACCGTGTTCACCGCGCCGCGATGGTCGATCATCACGCCCTTGGGCCGGCCGGTGGAGCCGGAGGTGAAGATCACGTAGGCGAGGTGGTGGGGGGCGGTGCCGACCGGCGCGGGCACGGGCCTGGCCGCGCGCGGCACCGAGATGCGGGTGAGGCCCTCGGGCCAGCCGTCGCCTTCGCAGATACCCAGGGCGGCGCCGGTCTCCTCCAGCACAGCGGCGCGGCGGGCGGGCGGCAACCCGTGGTCGACCGGCACGTAGGCCGCGCCCGCGGCGAGCACGCCGAGGCAGGCCACCACCTGCTCCGGGCCGCGCGGCAGGCCGATGGCGACGAGCGTGTTCGGCCCCGCGCCCTCGGCCTGCAGCCGGGCGGCGAGGGCGCGTGCCCGGCCGGCGAGCTCGGCGTAGCTCAGCACCTCGCCCGCGCCGATCACCGCCGGGCGCTCCGGCGTCTCGGCCGCACGGGCGAAGACCTCATCATGCAGCAGCCCGCCGGGCAGGGGCAGCACCGCGGCGGCGTTCATCGCGTCGAGATGGCGCGCGTCCACCGGGTCCGGCAGGGGGGTGTCCCAGTCGGCCCCGGGTGCGGCGAGGCTGTCGAGCAGGCGCTGGTGGGCCTGGCACAGCGCGTCGAGCATGCCGGCGGGGAACAGCGCCTCCACCGCGTCCCAGTTGCAGGTGAGGGCGCCGTCCTGCTCGCTCACCTGATGGTCGAGGAACACCTGCGGGGTCTGGCTCACGCTGTCGGTCATGCGGATGTCGAAGGCGCGCGAGAGGGCGCGCGGCGCGGATTGCGCCAGCGTGCTGGTGAAGACCACCGGCATCAGCCCGGCGGCGGGCTTGCCCCGCGCCTTCGCCAGCCGGCGCAGCACCTCCACCCCGCCGAGGGCGCGGTGGTCGAGGTCGTCGAGCAGCCGGTCCTGCAGGGCGCGGGCGCGCGGCGCGAAGCCCGCCTCCACCCCGGGCGTGACGCCGAGCAGCATGGAGGCGGTGAAATCGCCCACCACGCGGCCGATCTCCTCGTGCAGCGGCGGGCGGTTGAACAGCGTGAGGTTCAGCGTGAAGGCGGGGCTGCGGCTCCAGCGGGCCAGCACCTCGGCGAAGGCGGCGAGCACCGCGCTGGTGGGGGTGAGGCCGGCGGCGGCGGCGCGGGCCTTCAGCCGCGCCCAGTCCGCCGCAGCGAGCCCGCTGCGCCGGCGGGTGAAGCGCGGGGCGCGGAGCTGCTCGGGCGCCATGACGAGCGGCAGGTCGGGCGCCGGCGGCAGCGCGGCGATGCGCGCCTGCCAATGCGCCTCGGCGCGGGCGAAGCCGGGGCTGCCCACCTCCGCCCGCTCGGCCAGCACGCAGTCGCGGAAGCTCAGCGTGAGGGGCGGCGGCGCCTCGCCCTTGAGCAGCGCTGCAAGCTCGCTCGCGAGGATCTGCACCGACCAGGCATCGCCGATCAGCACGTCGAAGCTCACGAAGTACCGCGTCGCCCCGCCGGGCAGCCGCGCCGCCTCGACGTGGAAGAGCGGCCAGTGCTCCGGGTCGAACACCTGATGGGAGAGCCGGGCGCGGATCTCCTCCAGCCGCGCCTCGGGCGCGGCCGCGCGGGTGAGGTCGGTGACGGCGAGGGCGTAGTCCGGCACCTCCTCCAGCACGCGCTGGTTGCCGTCCGGCGTCACCACGGCGCGCAGCATGTCGTGGCGGGCGACGAGGGCGCGCAGGGCGGCCTCGACGGCCCGGGGCTCGAGCCCGTCCGCCTCGAACTCGCGGTAGCCATGCGCGCCGACCTCGCCGAGCGCGAAGCCCTTCTGCCGGCCCATCCAGTAGGCGTGCTGGATGTCGGTGAGCGGGAAGGGCGCGTGGCGGTCCTCCGGCGCGGGCAGGATGGGCGGCCGGGCGGGGGCCCTCTCGCCGGTTCCTTCCGCCCGCTCCAGCGCCTCGGCGAGGCCGCGCACGGTGGGGGCGGCGAAGAGCGCCTTCAGCGGCAGGGCGATGCCCCGCTCCGTCTCGATGCGCGCCATGATGCGGATGGCGAGCAGGGAATGCCCGCCGAGGGCGAAGAAATCATCGTCGATGCCGGGGGCGGGCGCCTCCAGCGCCTCGGCCCAGATGCGGGCGAGAAGGGCCTGCGTGCCGGTCTCCGGTGCGGCACTCCGGGTGGCGGGGGCCGGTGCGGGGTCGGGCAGGGCGGCGCGGTTCACCTTGCCGTTGGGCAGGCGCGGCAGACTGTCGGTGAGCGCCCAGAGCCCGGGCACCTGGTGGGCCGGCAGCCGGGCGGCGAGATGGGCGCGCAGGGCGGGCACATCCACGTCCGCCCCCTCGCGCAGCACCACGTGGGCGGCAAGCTGGCGGTCCGGCGCGCCCTCCGCGCCGGTCACCCGCACCACGGCCTCGGCGACACCGGCATGCGCCTCGAGGTGATGCTCCACCTCGCCGGTCTCGATGCGCAGGCCGCGCAGCTTCACCTGATGGTCGAGCCGGCCGAGGAACACCAGCGCCCCGTCGGCCCGGCGCCGCACGCGGTCGCCGGTGCGGTAGAGGCGCAGGCCCGGCGCGAACCGTGCCTCGACGAAGCGCTCCGCGGTCTGCGCGGGGCGGTCGAGGTAGCCCTCCGCCAGCCCCTCGCCGGCGAGGCAGAGCTCGCCCGCCAGCCCGTCGGGCACCGGGCGGCCGAGCCGGTCGAGCACATGGGCCGCGGTGCCGGGCAGGGCCGTGCCGATGGGCAGCGGCGCGGTGGCCGGCATGTCGGGGGTGAGCTCGGCGCAGGTGGAGTAGGTGGTGTCCTCCGAGGGGCCGTAGAGGTTGAACAGCCGCAGGCCGGGGGCGCGGGCGCGCAGCTCGCCCAGCAGCGCGGGCGGGAAGGCCTCGCCCGCCAGGTTGAGCGCGCGCAGGCTGGCGGGCAGCTCGCGCTGGCCGAGAAAGGCGCGCAGCAGGCTCGGCACGGTGTTGATCAGCGTCACCTCCGCGTCCTCGGGCAGGGCGAAGAGCGTGTCGGCCAGCACCACCTCGCCGCCCGCGGCGAGGGGCGCGAAGATCTCGAACACCGAGAGGTCGAAGCACATCGAGGTGGAGGCGAGCACGCGGGCGAGCTCCTCCGGCCGGTACTGCGCCCGCGCCCAGGCCAGCCGGGCGGCGACATTGCGGTGGCGCAGCGGCACGCCCTTGGGCCGGCCGGTGGAGCCGGAGGTGTAGATCACGTGCGAGAGCGCGTCAGGATCGACCGCCGGGCGGGCCGCTGCGGCCGCGGCCCCGGGCAGGGCGGTGACGTCGATCGCGGTGACGCCGGGGGCTGCGAAGGGCAGCGCGCCCCCGGCGGTGAGCACGGTGGCGAGGCCGGCGTCGGCCGCGATCAGCTCCAGCCGCTCCGCCGGGTACTCGGAGTCGAGCGGCACGTAGGCGCAGCCCGCCTTCAGCACGCCCAGCATGGCGGCCACCATCTCGGCGCGCCTGGCCATGCACAGGCCGATCAGCCGGCCCGGGCCGCCGGGGGCGAGCGCGTCGGCGATGCGCTCCGCCGCGGCGTCGAGCCCGGCATAGCTCAGCCGCACCGCGCCGGCGCGCAGGGCGGGGGCCTCGGGCGTGCGGGCGGCCTGCGCCTCGAACAGGGTGTGGATGCAGGCGGGCGGCGCGGGCAGCGGCACCGGCCGGGCGGCGGCATGGGCGCGGATCTCGGCGGTCGCGCGCATCTCCAGCGTGGAGACCGGCGCCTCGGGGGCGGAGAGGATGGAGGCGCAGAGCGTCTCGAAATGGCCGGCCATGCGGGCGATGGTGGCGGGCTCGAACAGGCCGGCCGCGTATTCGATGCGCCCGCCGATGCCGGTGCCCCGGTCCTCGAGGTTGAAGCGCAGCTCGTATTTCGCCGCGCCCGTCTCCGGCTCCAGCCGGGCGAGGGTGAGGCCGTCGATCCGCGCCGGGGCGGGGCCCGCGTGCTGCAGGTCGAACTTGGCCTGGAAGAGCGGGTTCAGCTCGTCCGGCCGGCGCTCGGGGTTCACCGCCTCCACCACGCGCTCGAAGGGCAGGTCCTGGCGGGCGAAGCTCTCGCGCACCGTGGCGGAGACGCGGGCGAGCAGGGTCTCGAAATCAGGGTCGCCCGAGAGGTCGGTGCGCAGCACCAGGGTGTTCACCAGCGGGCCGATCATCGCCTCGGTCTCGGGCCGCTCTCGGCTCGCGACCTCGGAGCCCACGATGATGTCCTCCGCCTCCGCCCAGCGGGAGAGCGCGAGCTTGAAGACCGCGAGCAGCAGGGTGAACAGGCTCACCCCGCGCGCCTTGGCAAAGCCGCGCAGCCCGGTGGCGAGCGCATCGGGGAGCTGCAGCGCATGGGTGCCGCCGGCGCTGCCGGCCTGCGGGCCGCGCGGGCGGTCGAAGGGCAGCTCCAGCAGCGGCAGCGGGCCGGAAAGCCGCGCGCGCCACCACTCCAGCGAGGGCGCGAGGGCGCCGCCCTCCAGCCGCTCGCGCTGCCACAGTGCCCAGTCGGCATAGTCGAGCGGGCGGGGCGGCAGGGCCGCGGCGGGGTCGCGCCCCGCGCGGGCGGCGGCATAGAGGCGGGCGAGTTCGGAGGTGAACACCCCCATCGACCAGCGGTCGGAGGCGATGTGGTGCATGCCGAAGGCGAACACATGCGCCTCCGCCCCCAGCCGCATCAGCTCGAGGCGCAGCGGCGCCTCCTCCAGCGCATGGGGCAGGGCGGCGAGGGCGCGCAGCCGGGCGCGGGCCTCCGCCTCCGGGTCTGCCGCGGCGGAGAGGTCGGTCTCCTCGAGGGTGACGGGCCCGGGCGCCCCGATCACCTGCACCGGCGCCTCGCCCGGCCCGAGGGCGTAGCGGGTGCGCAGGGTCTCGTGCCGGGCCACCAGTGCTCCGAGCGCGCGGGTGAGGGCGGCGCGGTCGAGCGGGCCGGTGAGCCGCAGCGCGCCGAGCATGTTGTAGGCGGTGCTGCCCGGCTCCAGCCGCTGCATGAACCACAGGCGCGACTGCGCGAAGCCCAGCGGCAGCGGCCCGCCGCGCGGCCGGCGCGGAATGGCGGTGGGGGCGGTGAGGCCCTGCTCGGCCAGCTTGCGCTCGAAGAGGGCCCGGCGCTCGGGCGAGAGGCGGCTGAGTTTCTCGTAGAGATCGGTCACGTCTGGTGCGCCTTCTGCAGGTCGGAAATCTCCTCCTCGCTCAGGGTCTCCACCTGGGCGAGAAGCGCTGTCATGGCGTCGATGGCGCCGGCGTCGGGCAGCCGGGCGGAGATCGCCCGGGCGATGCCGGCCACGGTGGGGTGCTCGAAGAGAATCTCGCGCATCTCCAGCTCCACCGGGAAGGCCTCGCGCAGGCGCGACACCGCGCGGATGGCGAGCAGCGAATGGCCGCCGAGGTCGAAGAACCCGTCGTCGACACCCACGGCCTCGATGCCGAGCAGCTCGCCGAAGATCGCCGCCACCCGTTCCTCCACCGCGTCGCGCGGGGCGACGAAGGCGGTCTCCAGCGCCGGGCGGGCATGGCCCGCGGCGGGGCTCTCCTGCTGCTCGGGCGTCAGCGGCGTGGCGGTGAGCCAGCGCGTCCGGCGCGCGGCGAGACTGTCACGCGAGACGGTGGTGACCCCGCCGAGCCCGGCCGCGAGGACCCGGCGCGTCACCTCCCAGGCCTCCCCCGGGCGCAGGGCGTGCGGGGTGGAGGGGGTGTCCTCCACCGCGTCCCAGTTCAGCGCGTGCCAGCGGGTGCGGCCGACGCGGTCCTGCGCGGTCACGAAGAGGTCGAGCGCGCGGTGGGCGGCGCCGTAGGCCCCGAGGCCGATGCCGCCGAGCACGGCCGACATCGAGGATTGCACGCACACGAAGCCCGGGCGCGGCGCCCCCTCGGCCGCCAGCGCATCGGCCAGCGCCTCCGCCGGCGCGAGATGCCGGGCTCGGCAGAGCGCCGGCAGCCCCGGCGCGGCGAGGGCGAGCGGCGCGGTGCTGTCCGCGTCGCTCATCGGGGCGGCGAGGAAGATGCCGTCGATCCGCCCCCGGTCCGCCGCGATCCGCGCGAGGGCCGCGGCGAGCGCAGCCGCATCGGCCGGATCGGCCGGGAGATGCGTTACGCCCTCCGGCTCCGGGGCGGGGCCGAGCAGCACCGGCTGCGCGCCGGGCAGGGCGGCGAGCCCGGCGAGCCAGGCGGGCGCGAGCCCGGCGTCGGGCGCGCCGATCACCACCCAGGTGCCGTTGCGGCGCAGCCCGTCGCCGCTCCCGGGCAGCGGGGCGGCGGCATGGTCCGCCACCCAGCGGTGGCGGCCGCGCAGCGCGGCCTCTGGCGCCTCGGCGGCGAGAGCGGCGCGCAGGGCCGTCGCCTGGGGAGCGAGGGGGGCGTCGGGGTCGAGGTCGACCGCGGCGCAGCCGAGCTGGGGATATTCCTGGCCCGCCGCGCGCAGCACGCCGCCGGCCAGCGCCTGGGCGGGGTGCAGGCTCTCGGTGCCGGTCACCTCGGCCGCGCCGCGGCTGAGCAGGGTGAGGCGCAGCGGCCGTTCCGCCGCGGCGAGCGCGAGGGCGAGGCGGCGCAGGGTCTCGGCCGCCTCCTCCGCCGCGTCGGGCCCGGCGAGGCCCCGCAACGGCCAGCCGAACACCACGTGGTCGGGGGCGAGGCCGCGCTCGGCGAGGGCGTCGAGCAGCGGAGCGGGGTCGGCGGCAGGGGCGAGCGAGAAGGTGCGGAAGCCGGTCTCGGAGAAGCTGTCGCCGGGCAGCACCCGGCAGACATCTGCGCCTTCGCGCTCCAGCGCCGTGGCAAGCGCGGTGCCCAGCGTGCCGTCATCGAACACGAGCCAGCTGCCCCGCGCGCGGGCGGCAGGCGCCGCTGCCGGGGCCCGGCGCCACGAGGGGCGGCAGAGCCAGTCCTCCGGCCGGTCGGACGCTGCGGGCGCTGCGGCCGGCGCGGTGGCCGGCGCCTCGGGCAGCGTGAAGCGGGTGCGGCGGAAGGCATAGCCCGGCAGGCGCACGCGCGGGCGGGCTTGCGGGAAGAGTGCGGCCCACTCGAGGCGCGCGCCGCGCTGCCAGAGCGTGCCGGCCGCGGTGAGCAGGGCCTCCGCCTCGGCGCCCTCGGTGAGGCCGGGCAGGGCGATGCCCTGCGCCCCGCCGGAGCGCGACAGTCGGCCGAGGGCCGCACCCGGACCCGCCTCGAGGAACATCGGCGCCTCGAGCCCGGCGAGGCTGCGGGTGCCGGCGGCGAACTCCACCGTGCCGAGCAGGTGGCGCGCCCAGTAGCCCGGGTCGGTGGCGCGGCTCTCGTCGAGCCAGCCGCCGTCGAGGTTCGAGATCACCGGCAGCGCGGGGGCGGAGAGTTCGGCGCGGGCGAGCACCGCTTTGAGCCCCTCCGCCGCCTCCGCCATCATCGGCGAGTGGAAGGCATGCGAGGTGGCGAGCCTGCGGCAGGCGATGCCGCGGGCCTCGAGCGCGTCGCGGCAGGCCTCGACCTTCGCCTCGGGCCCTGCGAAGACACTCACGCCCGGCGCGTTGCGCGCGGCAAGCGCGAGGCCCGCGGGCAGCAGCGCCTCCGCCTCCTCGTCCGGGTGCAGCACCGCGAGCATGGCGCCCGGCGCGCAGGCCTGCATCAGCCGGCCGCGGGCGACGACCAGCTCCAGCGCCGTCTCGAGGCTGAAGACCCCGGCGAGGCAGGCGGCCACGTATTCGCCGATGGAATGGCCGTGCAGGGCGGCCGGCGCCACGCCTGCGGTCATCCACAGCCGCCCCAGCGCGTATTCCACCGCGAAGAGCGCGGGCTGGGCGAAGGCGGTCTCGTGCAGCTCCGCGCCGCCGTCGAAGACAAGGGCGCGGAGATCGCGGCCCATGAGGTCCGACAGCGGGCCGGCGCAGGCGTCGAAACCCTCCGCGAAGCCGGGCAGGCGCGCGTGCAGCGCCCGGCCCATGCCGGGGTATTGCGCGCCCTGGCCGGGGAAGAGCAGCACCGGCTGCGGGGCGGCACCGGGCGCGGGCGCCGCGCGCCGCAGGGCCTCGGCGGCGGTGCGGGCGTCGGCGGCCACGGCGAAGCGGCGGTGGGCGAAGGCCCGCCTGCCGGCGCGCAGCGTGTGCGCGACCTCGTTGAGCGCGGGCGCGCCCGGGGCCTCCAGCGCCTGCGCCAGCGCCTCGGCGCCCTCGGCCAGCGCCTCCGGCTCGCGCGCGGAGACGAGGAGCAGCTCCGGGCCCTCCGGCGCGGCGGCCGCGGCGCGGGCCGGGGCCTCCTCCAGCACCAGGTGCGCGTTGGTGCCGCCGATGCCGAAGGAGCTCACCCCGGCGCGGCGCGGCGTGTCGCCCTCCGGCCAGTCCCGCGCCTCGGCGTTGACGAAGAACGGGCTGGCGGCAAAGTCGATCTGCGGGTTCGGCGCCTCGAAATGCAGGCTGGGCGGCAGGCGGCGGTGGCGCAGGGCGAGCACGGTCTTGATCAGCCCGGCCATGCCGGCGGCGGTGTCGAGATGGCCGATGTTGCTCTTCACCGAGCCGAGCGCGCAATAGCCCCGGCGCGCGCTGCCCCGGCGGAAGGCGGCGGTGAGGGCGGCGATCTCGATCGGGTCTCCCAGCGCCGTGCCGGTGCCATGCGCCTCGACGTAAGTGATGCTGTCGGGCGAGACGCCGGCGGCTTCCTGCGCCGCGGCGATCACCGCGGCCTGGGCGTCGACCTGCGGGGCGGTGAAGCTCGCCTTCAGCGCGCCGTCATTGTTCACCGCCGAGCCGAGGAGCACGGCCTCGACCGGGTCGCCTGCGGCCAGCGCGTCCTCCAGTCGCTTGAGCACCACCACGCCCACGCCGTTGCCCGGCACGGTGCCCGACGCGCCGGCGTCGAAGGCGCGGCACTGGCCGTCGGGCGAGAGGATGCCGCCCTCGCGCGCCCGGTAGCCGTGCTGGCGCGAGAGCGCGACAGCGCCGGCCAGCGCCATGTCGCATTCCCCGGCAAGCAGGCTCTGCGCGGCCATGTGCACCGCGACGAGCGAGGAGGAACAGGCGGTCTGCACCGTCACCGCCGGCCCGCGCAGGTCGAGCTTGAAGGCGGTGCGGGTGGCGAGGAAATCCTTGTCATTGGCAACGAAGAGCTCGTAGGGGCTCGCATCCGCAGCACCGCTTGCCTGCAGGGCGAGCAGGTGGCTGTTCATGCCGCTTGCGGCGAACACGCCGGTGGCCGCGCCGTCGCCCGCGCCGGCGTAGCCCGCCGCCTCCAGCGCGCTCCAGGCGCATTCGAGGAAGATGCGCTGCTGGGGGTCGAGCAGCAGCGCCTCGGCCGGCGAGAGGCCGAAGAACGCGGCGTCGAAGGCGTCCGATCCCTCCAGCGGCGCGCCGCGGGGGGTGAAATCGGGCGCGCCGCGCTCGGCCGCGGGGGCGCCGGCGCATTCGGCCTCGGTAAGGGTGCGGATGCTCTCCACCCCCCCGGCGAGGTTCTCCCAGAAGCGCTCGGTGTCCGGCGCGCCGGGGAAGCGGCCGGCGAGGCCGATGACGGCGATCTCGAGCCCGGTGCGCGGGGCGGAAGCGGTGAGGTCAGTCATGATCGGGGGATCTCTCCGGTCTGGCGGGCGGCTCGGCGGCCCGCGGGGCAGGGTCGATGAGGGCGAGGCGGCTTTCGGCGAAGCGGCGCAGGGTCTCGGCGGCCTCGCGCCGCTCCGAGCGCAGGCTGCCCGCACCGCCGCCCACGAAACGGGTGCAGACATGGCTGTGCCCGGTGGCGAGCCGGCGGTAGGCCTCCACGAAGCGCCCGTGCGCGGGGACGAGCGCCTCCGGCAGCTCGGCGAAGGCGGGGCGCAGGCGGCGGAACTGCTCCACCAGCACGCCGTGCTCCCAGGACATCAGGCCGCTGAACGCGTCCGAGCGCACGGCCGGCGGGGTCATCGAGACGCGGATGCGCTCCTGGTAGGCCTCGCGCGGGAAGCTGCCGGCAAGCTCCATCGCCGCGGCGGAGGCGATGAGCAGCTCGGCGGCGCAGTCGAGCTCGCGCGCGGCCTCCGCGAGCCGGTCCTCCTCCAGGAGCCGGGTGAAGCGCTTGAGCCCGATGATCAGCCCCTGCACGTTGATGAAGAACGCCCAGTGGAACTCGCGCCAGATCTCCTCGGGCGCCGGCGGTGCGGGGCGGGGGCTCACCCGCGCTCTCCGGCGGGGGCGTCGTCGAGCGTGCGGGCGAGCAGCAGCGCATAGGCGCGGAACCCGGCGAACTGCTCCTCGGCCCGGGCGGGCGAAAGGCCGGGGCGGGTCATCAGCGCGGCCACCGCGGCGGCGGTCTGCACGAGGCCGCGCAGCAGGCTCAGCGCCGGGCGGGCGGGGGCCACGCGGCGCACGCGGAAATAGCCGTCGAAATCGGCCACGTCCTCGGGCGAGACTGGCAGGCCGGTGCCCGGCACCGGGGCTGCGGCATGGCCCGCGTCGGGCAGGCGGGCGAGCAGGGCGGCGAGCGCCTGTGCCCGCGCCTCCTCCGGCCGCGGGGCGAGGGCGTCGAGCGCCGCATCGATCAGCGCGCCGAGCTCGGCCCGCTCCGCCGGGCCCGGCGGGGGGCCGGGCAGGGCGCGCGGCAGCGCGAGGTCGAGATGCACGGGCGGGGCGGGCCGCTCCACGGCCGCCGCCCGGGCCGGGGCCTGGGTCTCCGACATCAGGGCTCAGTCTCCCGCCGGGGCGGAAGCGTCCTCCGCCTCCATGGCCCGGCGCAGGCTGAGCGGGCGCATGTCGGTCCAGACCTCCTCGATATGCGCGAGGCATTCCGCCTTCGTGCCGCGCACGCCGCCGTCGCGCCAGCCCCAGGGGATGTCCTTCCAGGCCGGCCAGATCGAGTAGCGTTCCTCGTCGGAGATCACCACGACATGCTCGGTTTCGGGGAGGGTGGTCTCGTCGGTCATGCCGGGGTCCTTTCCGTGGCAATCAGGCCGCTTTCGGCGAGGGTGCCGAGCCCCTCGGTGAAGGCGGCGAGGATGTGGTCGGTCTCCGCCTCGCCATGCGCGGTGGAGAGGAAGCCGCCGCGGTCGCCGAGGCGCAGGTGCACGCCGCGGGTGAGCAGCAGGAGCGAGAGCAGCGCCACCGATTGTGGCGCGATGCGGCTGCGTGAGAGGTCGATGGCGAAGAAGGAGCCGAAGCGGGTGAACTGCACCGGCAGCCCGTCGGCCTGCGCCTGTGCCTCGAGCCGCGAGACCAGCGCCTGCGTGCGCGCGTTCAGCCCTTCCTGCAGCGCCGGGCCCTGCTCGAGCAGGTGGCGGGCGGTGGCGCGGGCGGCGGCGAGGGCGAGCGGGTGGCGGCAGTAGGTGCCGGCGAAGAAGGTGGTGGGCACCTGCGGGGCGGAGGCATCGCCGAAGCTCCAGGCGCCGCCGTCCACGTGGTCCATGAAGCGCCCGCGCCCGGCGATGAGCGACAGCGGCAGCCCGCCGCCGGCGATCTTGCCGTAGGTGGCGAGGTCGGCCTCAACGCCGAAATGCTCCTGCGCGCCACCGGGGGCGGCGCGGAAGCCGGTGACCATCTCGTCGAAGATGAGCGCCGTGCCGGAGGCGGCGGTGATGTCGCGCAGGGTGTGGAGGAATTCGCGCGGCTGGATCTCCGGGCAGCGGCTCTGCACCGGCTCCACCAGCACGGCGGCGAGCTTGCCCGCCCGCCTGCGCAGGATGTCGAGGCTGCGCGGGTTGGCGTAGTCGAGCAGGATCACGTCGCGCACCATGCCGCGGGGCGTGCCGCGGGCGTAGGGGCGCGCGCCGGTGAACATCAGCCGCTCCAGCAACGGCCGGGCGAGGCGGAAGGCCGCGCCGTGGCGCCGCAGCGCGCCGCGGCGCAGGTATTCGAGGCGCGGCGCGGTGGCCAGCGTGCTGTCGAAATGCCCGTGGTAGGAATTGGTGAAGATCGCCACCGTGTTTCGCCCCGTCGCGGCGCGGGCGATGCGCAGCGCGGTCATCACCGCCTCGGAGCCGGTGTTGGAGAAGGTCACCCGGTCCATGCCGGTGAGGCGGCAGAACAGCTCCGCCGTCTCCCCCGCGAGCTCGGATTGCGGGCCGATGGGAAAGCCCTTCTCCAGCCGCTCCTGCACCGCCTCGCGGATGAAGCCGGGGTTGTGCCCGAACAGGCTCGTGCCCAGGCCCATCAGGATGTCGACGTAGCGGTTGCCGTCCACGTCGTGCAGGAACGGACCCTCGGCGCGTTCCGCGACAATGGGATAGAGCGCTTCCTTCAGCGGGCGGATGAAGCCCGGGCCGATGGAGCTCTTGTCGGCGAGATGCACCCGGCCCTCGGCCGCGAGGCGCTTCGAGCCCGGGGTGCGGGCGTTGAACCCGGCCACGATCGCCTCGACCGGCGTGGCGGCCTGCGGCGGGGAGACATGCCGGTTCATACCGCCATCCTCCGCGCAGGCTCTGCCCGCCGGGTGCAGACGAAATGCGCCGAGTGGCGCTCGTCCGGCGGGCCGGAGGCGTCGATGGTCTCGAGGCTCACGTCGAAGCCCGCGGCCTCCAGCGCGCGGGTGACCTCGTCCAGCTCGTGGCCATGGACGGAATAGGTGATGGCGGCGTGGCGCCAGCCCGGCGCGTGGCGGGCGAAGCGCGCCAGCCGGCGCAGCCGGGCGCGCTCCAGCCGGTGCCAGCCCATCAGCCGGTGCAGGGCGCGGCGGTGCAGGGGCAGCGGGGCGGCCCCCTCGCGGCGCCAGATGTCGACGGTGAAGCTGCCCGCGCCGGTGGCGGAGTCAATGCGCGGGGTGATGAGCCAGGCGTGCTCGGCGCCGATCTCGCCCTCCGCCGGCTGGCCGCGCCAGTAGCGCCGCATCTGCGCGGGGTGGTTCACGTCGAACACGAACACCCCGTCCTCGTCGAGGTGCGCCGCCACCCGGGCGAAGACCTGCGACAGCGCGTCGAGCCCCGGCATGTGGTTGAGCGAGGCACTGGTGCAGACCACGGCGTCGAAGCGCCGGCCGAGGTCGAAGCTCAGCGCGTCGCCCTGCACGAGGGACGCGCCGGGGGCGTTCTCGCGCGCATGGGCGAGCATGTCGGCCGAGCCGTCGAGCCCGGTCACCTTGCAGCCGCGCGCGGCGAGCAGGCCCATCACCTGCCCGGTGCCGCAGCACAGGTCGAGCACCTGCGCGCCGGCGGGCAGGCGGGGCAGCATCACCCGCTCGAGGAAGGCCATCTGCTGGCGCCCGTAGGCCGGGCCCACGGTGCGGTCGTAGAGCCAGGCCCAGTGGTCGTAATCGCTTTGGCGGTCGGTCATGCGGCAGGCTCTCCGGTTGGGGCGAGGGCGGGGGAGGCGCGCAGGAAGGCGCGGACATAGAGGCGGAACAGCCTGGGCCCGAGCGGGGGCTCGGCGAAGGGCGCGTCCGCGAGGGCGGCGCGCGCCCGGGCGGTGTCATGCGGGCGCGGGACGCGCGGGCTCGGCTCCTCGCGCGGGACGCGCGGGCTCGGCTCCTCGCGCGGCGCGAAGAGCGCCACGAGCGGGTAGAGCGGATGCTCCGGCGCCTCCCGCGCGATGCGCTGCAGGTGGGCGTGCCAGGCGGCGTGGGGCACCCGGCGCAGGGCCAGCCCCTCGGCCGCGCAGGCCTCCATCAGCCGCTCGGAGGAGACCGGCGCCGAGTGCACCAGGTGGTAGGTCTCGCCAGCCGCGCCGGGGCGGGTGGCGAGATGCACCATCGCCCGGGCGAGGTAGTCCACCGGCAGCATGTCGAGCGGCATCTCGCCCTCGGGCGCCATGCGGTCGGCGATGTAGCCCTGCAGGAGGCGGCACAGGATGTCGGCGGCGTTGAACGCGCCGCTGCGGCTGTCGCCCGACACCGCGCCGGGGCGGTAGACGGTCACCGGCAGGCCCCGCCGCCCGGCCTCGGACACGAGCTGCTCGGCCACCCATTTCGTGCGGTTGTAGCCGCCGGGCGGGGCGGGGAAGCCGGCGAGGGCTGCGTCCTCCGCGATGCGCCCCTCCGCCGCCGCAGGCAGCACGGAGAGCGAGGAGACATGGTGCAGCGGCCGCCCGGCCCCGGCGCAGGCAAGCGCCAGCACCTCGCGCGTGCCCTCCACGTTTGCGGCGCGCAGGGCGCCGTAGGGCATGAGGTGATGCACCTGCGCGCCGTTGTGGAAGATCGTGTCGGCGCTGGCTGCGAGGCGGCGGGCCTCCGCGTCGAGCCCCAGCCCGGGGGCGGCGAGATCGCCTTCGATCGCGGTCACCCGGCCCGGCAGGGGGCCGAGGCCGGCCTCGGCGCGGGCGGCGGCCAGCCGGGCCATGCCGCCTTCGCCGCGCAGCAGGCAGATGAGCTCGCGCTCCGGGTCCGCCTCCAGCAGCGCGTCGAGCAGGTGGAGGCCGAGAAAGCCGCTCGCCCCGGTGAGCAGCACCCGGCGCATCGGCGCGGGGCGCACTTGCGCCGCGGGGCGCAGGCCGGGGGCGAGGGCGATGTCGCCGCGCCAGTCCTCCGCCGCGGCGGGGCCCTGGGCGGTGCCCGCGCGCCGCGCCTCGATGCGCGCGGCAAGGGCGGCGACCGTCGGGCCGCCGAAGAGGTCCAGCACGCTCAGGCTCACGCCCAGCCGCGCAGGCGCCGCCGCCACCAGCCGGGTGGCGAGCAGGGAATGGCCGCCGAGGGCGAAGAAATCATCCTCCGCCCCCACCTCGTCGCGCTCCAGCAGCTCGGCGAAGAGGGCGGCGAGGGCGGTCTCGGTTTCGCCGTGCGGCGGGCGGCCGGAGGGGCGGGCGGTGGCGGGGTCGGGCAGCGCGGCGGTGTCGAGCTTGCCGTTCGGCGTGAGCGGCAGCGCGGGCAGCAGGGTGACCGCGTCGGGCACGAGATGGCGCGGCAGGCGCTCGGCCAGCCAGTCCCGCAGGCGCGGGGCGTCGGCGCCCTCGGGCGGCACCTCGCCGGGGGCGGATTTCGGCACGGCATGGGCGAGCAGGCGCGCGGCGCCGCCCGCGCCGGGGCGCACGGTGACCACAGCCTCGGCGAGCTGCGGATGGGCGCGCAGGGCGGCGGCCACCTCGCCGGGCTCCACCCGGAAGCCGCGGATCTTCACCTGGTCGTCGAGCCGGCCGATGAGGCGGATGCGCCCGTCCTCCAGCCGCAGCGCCCGGTCGCCGGTGCGGTAGAGCAGGCCGGGCGGGCAGAACGGGTCCGGCAGAAAGCGCTCGGCGGTGAGGCCCGGGCGGCCGTGGTAGCCGCGCGCGAGGCCGAGCCCGCCGATGAAGAGCTCGCCCGGCACGCCCGGCGGCAGCGGCTCCAGCGCGTCGTCGAGCACGTGGAGCTGCTTGTTCGCGGCAGGCGCCAGGAGCGGCTCGGCCGGCGTGGCGGCCTCGCAGGGCTGCATGCTGGCGTTCACCGTGGTCTCGGTGGGGCCGTAGGCGTTGATGAAGCGCCGGCCTTGCGCCCAGCGGGCCACCAGCTCGGGCGCCGGCGCCTCGCCCCCGGTGAGCACGCAGCGCAGCGCCGGGTAGGCGCCCTCCGGCAGGGCGAGCAGGGCGGAGGGGGTCATCGTGATGTGGCTCACCGCGTGGCGGCGCATGAGCGCGGCGAGGCCGGGGCCCGGCAGCACCGCCTCGCGGGGGGCCAGCAGCAGCCGCGCCCCGGCGCCGAGGGCCATCACAAGCTCGGGGATCGCGGCATCGAAGCTGAAGGAGAAGAAGTTCAGCACGCAGTCGCCCGGCCGCACGTCGCAGGTGGCGATCTTGTCCTGCGTGAGGTTGCCCAGCCCCGCCTGCGGCACCAGCACGCCCTTGGGCCGGCCGGTGGAGCCGGAGGTGTAGATCACGTAGGCCAGCGCCTCGGGCGGCAGGGCGAGGCCGGGGTTTTCCTCGGGCGCGCCGGGGGCGAAGAGCGCCTCGGGCGCGAGCCGGGTCACGCCCTCGGGCAGGGGGCCGGTGCCGCCGATCACCGTGCGGGCGCCCGAATCCTCCAGCATCAGCGCGAGGCGGGCCGGCGGGTAGTCGGGGTCGAGCGGCAGCCAGGCGGCACCCGCCTTCATCACCCCGAGCCAGGCGGCCACCATGTCGGCCCCGCGCGGCAGGGCGATGGCGACCACGCTCTCCGGCCCCACGCCCGAGGCGCGCAGCCGGTGGGCGAGGCGGTTTGCCCGGCGGTTCAGCGCGGCGTAGCTCTCCTCGCGCGCGGTCTCGCCCCGGGCCTCGACGAGCGCCACCGCCTCGGGCGCTGCGTGCACCTGCGCCTCGAAGCGGGCGAGGAAGCTCTCGCCCGTGGGGCGGGCGGTGTCGTTCCAGCCGGCCACGTGGCGGCGGCGCTCCGCGGGGGAGAGCAGCGGCAGGGCGGCCACCGGCGTGTCCGGCGCATGGGCGGCGGCGGTGAGCAGGGTGCGGAACTGCTCGGCCAGCCGGGCGATGGTGGCGGGGCGGAACAGGTCGGTGCGGTACTCGATGCTGCCGGAGAGGCCGTCCGCCGTCTCGCGCAGGTCCATCCCGAGGTCGAGCCGCGCCGTGCCGTCGGCCCGCGGCAGCAGCCGGGCGGTGAGGCCGGGCAGCGACAGGCCGGGCTCCGCCGCCGCGTCGCACTGGAAGCGGATCTGGAACAGGGGGGCGGCGCCGGGGTCGCGCGGCGGGGCGAGATGCTCGACCAGCCGCTCGAAGGGCAGGTCCTGGTGGGCGAGGGCGCCGGCGAGCTGGCCGCGCACCCGGGCCAGCGCCTCGCGAAACGGCTCCCCGGGCGCAAAGCGGACGGCGAGCGGCAGCGGGTTCACGAACAGCCCGATCAGCGGCTCGGTCTCGGCCCGCGCGCGGTTGGCAACGGGCGTGCCCAGCACCACCGTCTCCTGCCCCGAGAGCCGGTGCACCAGCAGCGCGAAGGCGGTGAGCGTGGTGGCAAAGAGCGTGGTGCCCGCACCGCGCGCCAGCCGGTGCAGGGCGGCTGTGGTCTCTGCGTCGAGCGCGAAGCCATGCAGCGCGCCCTCCTGGCCCTGCACGGCGGGCCGGGGGAAATCGGCGGGCAGCAGGGTGGCGGGCGGCGCGCCGCGCAGCTGCGCCTCCCAGAAGCGCAGCAGGCGCTCGGTGCCGGGGCCCGCCAGCGCCTCGCGCTGCCAGGCGGCATAGTCGCCGTATTGCACCGGCAGCGCGGGCAGGCTCGCGCCGCGGCCGGCGTAGAGCGCGCTCAGCTCGGCGGTGAGCACGCCCACCGACCAACCGTCGCCCGCGATGTGGTGCAGGGTGAAGAGCAGCAGCCGGTCCTGCGGCCCGCGGCGCACCAGCGTCACGCGCAGCGGCGGCTCGGCGGCGAGGTCGAAGGGCCGGCGCGCCTCGGCGCGCAGCAGCGCCTCCGCCGGGGCGGGCGCGGGGAGATCGATGCGGGTGAGGGGCACGAGGGGCTCGGGCGAGATCTCCTGCTCAGGGCCCTCCGCGCCCTCGCGGATACGGGCGCGCAGCACCTCGTGGCGGGCGGCAAGGGCGGTGAGCGCGGCCTCCAGCGCCGCCTCGTCGAGCGGGCCGGTGAGCTCCAGCGCGAAGGCCATGTGATTGGCGGCACTGCCGGGCACCATGCGCTCGAGAAACCACAGCCGGGCCTGGGCGAAGGACAGCGGCGGGCGGGCGCTGCCCCGGCGGCGCAGCGGCGTGGTGTCCTCTCCCGCGGCGGCGAGGAAGGCGAGGATGCCGGGCTTGCGCGCCCGCAACTCGTCGAGCAGCGCGTCGGTCAGCGCCTCGTCCGGCGCGTCGCAGTGCAGCCTGCCGCCCTCGGCCGAGAGGCGGATGCCGCGGCGGCCGAGCCCGGCAAGAAAGCGCTCTGTGTCAGGCATGTCGACGGTCATGCTCGTCCTCCGCGCGCGGCCGCGGGGCAGGCGGCAGCACGGCTTGCACGGGGCGGGCGCGCGCCCGGTCGCGGGCGCGACGAGGCGTCTGCCGGAAGGCCCGGAGCCCGGGCCCGCCCTGCGGTGAATTCGTGGTGACGGAGTTTGCTGCCTCTGCGGTAGCGCTCCCTGGCGGCGCCCCGGTCTTCGCAAAGGCGGGCGGCTGTGGGAGGGAGGACGGTCTTGCCATCCTCGATAATTGTTGACTAATACATTCGGGAAAGCTATTCAAGCGGAAATTGAATTCCGCACGCGCCATGCAACCTTGGAGTGTTACACTCAGGCAGCAGCGTGCAGCCCGGCGTGGCGCCAGTGGCCACACCCAAGCCCGAATCCCCGTTCCGATCAAGATGGAGGCGCCGGTGTCCGACGCCCGCAGGCCAGCCATGGCCGCTTTCGAAACCATTCTCGACCGGCTCGCGCGACGGGCCGGGCAGGGCGGCACCGCGCTGTCGTTCTGGCGTGACGAGCCGGGCCCGGCGGAGGAAGCCCCCGCCCTGGCCTGGAGCGGCGCCGAGCTGCAGGCGCGCAGCGTCGCCGTGGCCGCCGAGCTCGCGACCGTGCTCGCGCCCGGCGCCCGGGCGCTGCTGGTGTACCCCGCCGGCCCCGGTTTCCTCGCCGCCTTCCTCGGCTGCCTGCAGGCCGGGGTGATCCCGGTGCCCGTGCCCGCCCCGCGCCGCGCCGAGGGGCTGGAGCGCTGGGCCCACGTGATGCACGACGCGGGCGTGAGCGGGGTGATCGCGGCGGAGGGCCCGGGCGAGAAGGCCCCCGACCTCCCCTGGCTCTGCCCGCGCGGTGCCGACCCCGCGCAGCCCTGCGCGCCCGGCGCACGGGCGCCGCAGCGCGCGCTGCGCCCGGATGACCTCGCCTACCTGCAATACACCTCCGGCTCCACCAGCGCGCCGAAGGGGGTGATGGTGACCCATGGCGCGCTGATGGCGAACCTCGAGCAGATCCGGCTCGGCTTCGCCCTCACGCGGCAGGACCGGATGGTGAGCTGGCTGCCGCATTACCATGACATGGGGCTGGTGGGCGGGCTGCTCGCGCCCGTCCACGTGGGCTTCGAGGTGGCGCTGATGTCGCCCGCGGCCTTCCTGCGCCGGCCGCTGCGCTGGCTCGACCTGGTGAGCCGCACCCGCGCCACCATCACCGGCGCGCCCAACTTCGCCTACGAGCAATGCGCCCGCCGCGCCGCCGCGGGCGGGGCGGAGGGGCTTTCGCTCGGCAGCCTGCGCCTCGCCTTCTGCGGCGCCGAGCCGGTGCGCCCGCGCACCCTGCAGCGCTTCGCCGCCGCCTTCGCCGGGCAGGGCTTCCGCGCCGGGGCCTTCCATCCGTGCTACGGCACGGCGGAAACGGTGCTCTACGTCGCCTCGGAGCGCCCGGAGGCGGCCCCGCGCCTGCTCTCGGTCGACGCGGCCGCGCTCTCGGATGCGGGGCAGGTGGTCGCCCCCGGCCCGCTGCCGGACGAGGAGACCCCCGGCCGGCGCGAGTTCACCTCCTGCGGGGCCGCCGCCGAGGGCCTCGATCTCGCCATCGTCGACCCGGAACGCCGGCTGCGCGCCGGCCCGGGCCGGGTGGGCGAGCTGTGGCTGCGCGGGCCCAATGTCACCCCCGGCTACCTCGGGCACGGCCAGGAGGGCGCCTTCGCCAACACGCTCGACGGCGTGCCGGGCTGGTACCGCACCGGCGACCTGGGCTTCGCGCACGAGGGCGCGCTCTACGTCACCGGGCGGCTGAAGGACCTGATCATCATCCGCGGGCGAAACCACGCCCCGCAGGACATCGAGGCCAGCGCCTCCGCCGCCCACCCCGCGCTGCTGCACGGCGCGGCCGGTGCCGTGGCGCTGGAGCGCGAGGGCGAGGAGCGGCTGGGCCTGGTCTGCGAGCTCTCCCGCGCCGGCATGCGCGAGGCGGACAGCACGCAGGTGCTCGCCGCCATCACCCGTGCGGTGGCCGCGCATCACGGGCTGCAGCCCGCCGCCATCGCCCTCCTGCGCCCCGGCAGCCTGCCGCGCACCCCCAGCGGCAAGGTGCAGCGCTTCGCCTGCCGGGCGCTGCTGGAGGAGGGCGGCCGCGCCGTGGTGCTGCGCCACGAGCCTGCGCCGGAAGCGGCGGAGCCCGCGCGGGAGGCGCCGGGCTGGCGCGCCCGGCTCGCCGCCCTGCCGCCC
>NZ_QRGC01000018.1 GCF_003448965.1 Oceanicella sp. SM1341 | reverse complement strand
GCGCAAGGCATGCGCCGGTGCCGCTCCTGCTGCCGGGGCGCGGTGCGGGCCTGGCCGCGCAGCGGGCAGGCAGCGCCGGCGCCGGCCTGCGGCCCTGTCCTGCCGCGCAATGCCGGTGAAGTCGGTCTCGCGCAGGGCGCCCCGCCGGTGGCGCGGGGCACCCGCGGGGGCGGCGCGGCCGGCCCCGGTCTCGGCTCTCGTCCCCATCGATCGATGCGCCTCGCAGTGCTTGCCCCGGGCCGGGCGATACGCATGCCCCGGGGCGGCCGCGGCACAGGAACCCGTGGCGCGGCCGCCCTGCCCCAGAAGGCCACGCCCCGCGCCTCCGGCCCAAGTGAATTGCAGTGAATTCCCGTGGGGAAGGGCGTTGCCCCGGCGCGCGGCACCTGCATAGTCGACGGGTGTCCCTTTCCCGACGGAGACCCCGCCATGCCCGCTCCCGCCGCCCTGTCCTCGCCCGGTGCCGCATGAGCCGCGTGCTCAACCGCGCCGGCCCGCCCCCGGCCCTGGCGCTGCGCGGCGCCGGCTCCTGGATCGAGCTCGCCTCGGGCGCGCGCGTGCTCGACGGGGCGGGCGGCGCCGCGGTGGCCTGCATCGGCCATGGCAACGCGCGGGTGGCCGGGGCCATCGCCGGGCAGGCGGCCGCGCTGAGCTACCTGCACAGCGCCTTCTTCACCAGCTCGCCGGCCGAGGAACTGGCGGAGCTGCTGGTGGAGAGCGGCGGCGGCGCCTTCGCCCGGGCCTTCTTCGTCTCCTCCGGCTCCGAGAGCGTGGAGGCCGCGCTGAAGCTTGCCCGCCAGTACCATGTCGAGCGCGGCGAGCCTGCCCGCACCCACGTCATCGCCCGGCGGCAAAGCTACCACGGCAACACGCTGGGCGCGCTCTCGGCCAGCGGCCATGCCGCGCGCCGGGCGATCTACGAGCCGATGCTGATGCCCGGCTTCAGCCATGTCTCGCCCTGCCAGGCCTTTCGCCACCGGCCTCCCGGCCTCTCCGACGCCGACTGGGTGGCGGCGCTGGCCGCCGAGCTCGAGGCCGAGATCACCCGCCTCGGCCCCGGCCGGGTGGCCGCCTTCCTGGCCGAGACGGTGGTGGGCGCCACCTCCGGCTGCACGCCGGCGGTGCCCGGCTACTTCCCCGCCATGCGCGCGGTGTGCGACCGCCACGGCGTGCTGCTGGTGCTCGACGAGATCATGTGCGGCATGGGCCGCACCGGCCGCCGCCACGCCTGGGAGGACGAGGGCATCACCCCCGACATCCAGACCGTGGCGAAGGGGCTGGGCGGCGGCTACGTGCCCATCGGCGCGATGCTGGTCGGCCACCGGGTGGTCGCGGCGCTGGAGGCGGGCTCCGGCGCCTTCGTGCACGGCCACACCTACCAGGCTCATCCCCTCGCCGCCCGCGGCGCGCTCGAGGTGCAGCGCATCATCGCGGAGGAGGGGCTGGTCGCCCGTGTCGCCCGGCTCGCCCCCGGCCTGCGCGCCCGGGCCGGGCAGCATCTCGGCGCCCATCCCAACATCGCCGACATCCGCGGCCGGGGCTTCTTCCTGGGCCTCGAATGCGTGGCCGACCGCGAGAGCGGCGCCCCCTTCCCCGCCGCCGCGGGCTTCTCCGCCCGGGTGAAGGACGCGGCCCTGCGGCGCGGCCTCGCCATCTACCCCGGCTCCGGCACGATCGACGGCCTGCGGGGCGACCACATCATCCTCGCGCCGCCCTTCAACGCGACGGAGGACGAGCTCGACCTGCTCGTCGAGCGCCTCGCGGGCGCCGTGGAGGACGCCCGCCTCTCCCTGAGCCACTGAGGGCCTGCGCGCCGGAGACGCGGACCGCGGCGACACGGCGGTCGGGGGCTCGATGCCCCCGTCCGACGTTTTTCCCCGCGCTGACGCCGGGGTCCCTGCTGTCGCCGGTGCACACGGCCCGGCCGATGCGCCGGTGGAGGGCAAACGCGCGACGGGGGCATCGAACCCCCGCCGCGCGTGTCGCCGCCATGCGGCTCCGGCGCCCCGCCCCCGGGGCCGGGCCTGGCAGGAGCGTGGCACACGCTCCTCCGCGCCATGTCGCGGGCCGCCCTGCGGGACAAAGCGCGGGGAGAGCCCCGGCCGGTCCGCCGGTCCGCCGTGACACTCGCAGCACCGGGTAGCACCGGGCAACGCAGGCATGCGCGGCACCGCGTGGCGGATCGCCCGGCGGGAGGCCGGGCCGGCGGGTGCCGCCGCCGCTCAGCCGGTGATGAAATCCCCAGCCCGCTCGCCGATCAGGATCGAGGGCACGTTGGTGTTCGCGCCGGTGATGCGCGGCATCACCGAGGCATCGGCGATGCGCAAGCCCTCGATGCCGTGCACCCTGAGGTCGGGCGCGGTGACCGCCTCGGCATCCGTTCCCATCCGGCAGGTGCCCACGGGGTGGAAGTAGGTCGAGCAGCTCATGCGCACGAATGCCTCCTTCTCCGCCCGGGTCATCACCGGCTTCGGCACCACCTGCCGGCCGGTGATCTCGCGGAAGCCCGGCTGCTGCGCCAGCTCCTGGCCCAGCTCGACCCCGTGCACCAGGGCGTCCATGTCCGCGGGCTCGGCGAGCAGGTTGGGCTGGATCTCGAGCGGCCCGTCGTGCCGGTCGGAGAGCATGCGCATGTAGCCCCGGCTCTGCACGCCCATGAGGCCCGGCGAAATGGTGAAGGCATTCGGCGGCACCGGGTTGGCCGCGGCCAGCTCCGGCATCAGGTAGGGGATCTGCATCGAGACGAACATCAGGTCGGGCACGGCCAGGTCACCGCGCGACTTCGAGAAGAAGGTCGAGCCCTCGAGGTTGTTGTTGGGCGGCGGCATCGGCCCCGCCGCCTCGAAGATCATCCCGCCGAGCAGGATGTGCTCCTGCAGGTTCCGCCCCACGCCGGCCAGGTCGGCCACCGGCGCGATGCCCAGCGCCCTCAGCTCGTCCGCGGGCCCGAGGCCGGAGAGCATCATCAGCCGCGGCGTGTCGATCGCCCCGGCCGAGAGCACCACCTCCGCCTCCGCGCGCAAGGTGAGCGGCCGGCCCTCCACCAGCACCTCCACCCCGGTGCAGCGCGTGCCCTCCAGCAGCAGCCGGGTCACCTTCGCGCCGGTGAGCACGGTGAGGCGCGGGTTGTCCATCGCCGGGCGCAGGTAGGCGCGGCTGGCGCTGTCGCGGGTGCCGTCGCGCAGGTTCATGTTGATCGGGCCGACGCCGAGGCTGGTCTCGCCGTTCATGTCGTCGACATAGGCCATGCCGAGCGAGCGGCCGGAGGCGATCAGCGCCGTCGCCACCGGGTGGAGGTCCTTCGCGCGCTCCACGCGGATCGGGCCGCCGGCGCCGCGCAGCGCGGTCTCGCCGTCCTCCCAGTCTTCCATGCGCTTGAGATACGGCAGCACCGAGGCCCAGTCCCAGCCGGTGGCGCCCGCGGCGGCCCAGCCGTCGTAGTCCGACGGGTTGCCCCGCACCCAGACCAGCGCGTTGATCGAGGACGACCCGCCCAGCACCTTGCCGCGCGACAGCAGGATGGAGCGGCCGTTCACCTGCTCCGTGGGGGCGTAGAAATACGTCCAGTCCCGCTCCGAGCCGATGTTGGCCACCCAGGCCGAGGGCGTGTCGATCTCCGGCACGCCGACATCGCTGCCGCCGGCCTCGATCACCAGCACCCGCGCGTCGGTGCCGTCGAGGATGCGCCGCGCCACCGCCGAGCCGGCCGAGCCGCTGCCCACCACGATGTAGTCGTACCCGGGCGCGAGGGTGCGGCCGTTCATCGCCTGCACCTCCCCCGCCCTCACCGCCTGGGCGATGGCCTCGGGCGCCATCACGCCCAGCAGCCCCGCCGCGGCCGCCCGTGACATCAGCTGCCGCCGGCTCATCCGGCCGGTGGCGGTGAGGTCCAGCAGCCGGCGGGCCCGTTCCTTGCGTGCATCGATCATCAGCTTGCGCATCCCTGTCGGTGAGGGTGGCATCGCCCGGGCAAACACGCGGGATCCGTGCCACCGCTTCTGTGGTCCGCATGTACGTATACGGTATGACGGATACGCTATTTGCAGAAAGCCGGAGCTGTCAAGCACGCGCCCGCCCCCCCGGATGGGGGGGCAGGCCGCCGCTCTCGCGGGCGCGGTCAGGCGTCGAAATAGCCGCTCGCCGCCATGTCCTCCAGCAGGCCCGGCCCCTCGGCTCCCCAGCCGAGGCGCTGCGCGGTAAGCCGGGCCGTGGCCGCCATCTCGCGGGCCACGAAGGCGGCGATCCAGCCGAAATGCGCCCCGGCCTCCGCCTCCGGCACCGAGACGGTGGGCAGGCCCAGCCCCCGGCCGATCGCCTCGGCGATCTCGCGGAACGGCAGGCCGGTCTCGCCCACGGCGTGGTGGTTCTGGCCGGGCTCTCCCCGCTCCAGCGCCGCGCGGTAGAGCCGGGCGGCATCCGCCCTGTGCACCGCCGACCAGCGGTTCGTCCCCTCGCCGATCCAGGCCGACACCCCGCTGCGCCGCGCCAGCGCCACGAGACAGGGCACGAAGCCATGGTCGCCCGCGCCGTGCACCGAGGGCGGCAGGCGCAGCACGCCGGCCCGCACGCCACGCGCCGCGAGGCCGTGCACCAGCTCCTCGTTGGCGCCGCGCAGCGCGGCATGGCCGGTGCGCGCGGCCGGTGTCTCCTCGGTGCCCGGCCCGTCGCCGGACTGCAGCAGCCCGATGCCCGAGGTCACCAGGAAGGGCTTGCCGCTGCCCTCCAGCGCGCCGCCCATGGCGCCGATCACCTCGCGGTCGAGCGCCACGGACGCGGCGAAATTGTCGAAATCATGCACGAAGGCGGTGTGGACCACCGCCTCGGCCGCCGCCGCGGCCCGGGCCAGCCCGGCCGTATCGGCCAGCTCCCCGTGCAACGGCGCCCCGCCGGCCGCGCGCAGCGCCGCCGCGGCGGCCTCCGAGCGCACGAGCCCGGTCACCGCGTGCCCCGCGCCGACCAGCTCCGCCACCACCGCCGATCCCACGAAACCGCTGGCACCTGTCACGAATACTTGCATGGCTTTTCATCCTCCTTGTGTGGTGGCAAGACAGATAACGGGCCCGCGCCACGGGGTAAGACGTGAGCTCATACCGGTATGCGCACCAACAGGCTGGGACGGCGATGGACGGCACGGACAGCAGCGGCACGCGGCGCCAGGAGCCCGCGACCGGCGACAGGGCGGCTTCGGAGGCGCCCGGCCCGAAGGCGAACCCCGCCTCCGGGTCGGCCCCGCCCACCGAGCCGGGCAAGGCGCTCGGCGCCTTCCTGCGCGACAGGCGCGCCCGGCTCGACCCCGCGGCCTTCGGCCTGCCGCTCACCCGGCGGCGCACGCCGGGGCTGCGGCGCGAGGAACTGGCCCAGCGCGCCCATGTGAGCGCCACCTGGTACACCTGGCTCGAGCAGGGGCGCGGCGGCGCGCCCTCGGCCGACGTGCTCGAGCGGCTGGCCCGCGCCCTCGCCCTCACCGAGGAGGAGCGCGAGCACATGTTCCTGCTCGCCCAGGCCCGGCCGCCGCAGGTGCGCCCCGGCCCGCCCACCGGGCTGCCGCCCCGGCTGCGCCAGGTGCTCGACGCCTTCGGCGACACGCCCGCCGTGGTGAAGACACCCGACTGGACCGTGCTGGCCTGGAACCGCGCCGCCACCGCCATCTTCGCCGATTTCACCGCCCTGCCGGCGACCGGGCGCAACGTGCTGCGCATGCTGTTCCGCCGCCCCGCCGCCACCCGGCTCGACGACTGGGAGAGCGTGGCCCGCCACGTGGTCGGCTCGGTGCGCCGCGACACGCTGCGCGCCGGCCTGCAGGAGGAAACCCGCGCCCTCGTCGAGGCGCTCTCGGCCGAGAGCCCGGAGTTCCGCGCCATGTGGGCCGAGCAGGAGGTGCATGTGCACGGCGAGGGGCACAAGAGCATCGACGCGCCCGGCGTGGGCAGGGTGCGGATGGACTATTCCACCTTCAGCGTCGACGGGCGGCCCGAGCTGGGCCTCGTGGTGTTCCTGCCCGCCACCGCGCAGGACCGCGCGCGCCTGGACGCCCTGATCGCCGCCCTGCCGCCCGAAACCGGCTGATCCCCGCCACGGCCCGCCGGGCGCCCCGCGCCACGGAAAGGCCGGAGTCGCCGCCCGGGCTCCCGAGCACAGGCCCCACGGCGCCATGAGCGTGCCGGGCCGCAAAGGCCCGACTGCCCCGCCCTTCCGTCCAGCGTTTCCATTGCACGCCTCCACGCGCGGCGGCCACCGCGGCAGGCGTCGCTGCCCCGTGGCCGGGCCGCCCGGCACGGGCGGGGCCCATGCTGCATGGCAGGCGCGCGCCCTGCCCGCCCGGCCACGCCGCCGGAGCCTCAGGGCTGGCGCAGGCGGATGGGAAAGCTGCCGATCGGCCGGCCCGTGGGCCCGTCCACCACCACCGGCTCGACCGGCACGCCGGTCTCGGCATCCACCGGCACCGACAGCGGCGCCGGCCCGCCGTGCCGCCGGCCCCAGGCACCGATCGCGTGCAGCACCGGGCCGAAGTCCCGGCCCATCTCCGTGAGCAGGTACTCGAAGCGCGGCGGGTGCTCGGAATAGGCGCGCCGCTCCAGCAGCCCCGCCTCCGTCAGCGCCGCCAGCCGGCGCGACAGGATGTTCGGCGCGATGCCGAGGCTCTGGCGGAACTGCTCGAACCGGGTGAGGCCCAGCCCCGCGTCGCGCAGGATGAGCAGGCTCCAGGCATCCCCGACATGCGTGAGCGCGCGGGCGATGGGGCAGGTCGGCTGCGACTGTGCGGGATCCTTCGTCATGGCCTGAAGATAATCTCGTCACTATCCTATTGCAAGTTACACGGAGACTCCCTAGCTTTTCGATAGTCACTATCGTTTCGCAACTCACATCGAGCTACAGGAGATCCCGTCATGACCACGAACCCGCAGCGGGCCACGGCCCTCGTCACCGGCGCCTCCAGCGGCATCGGCGCGGTCTATGCCGACAGGCTGGCCCGTCGCGGCCATCCGCTGGTGCTCGTCGCCCGCGACGCGGAGCGCCTGAACGCCCTCGCCGCGCGGCTGCGCGCCGAAACTGGAGTGTCCGCGGAGGTGCTGGTGGCCGATCTCACCCGGCCCGACGCGCTCGACCGGGTGGCCGCGCGGCTGGCGGAGCCGGACGTGGGGCTGCTGGTGAACAACGCCGGCATGGCGCTCAGCGACACGCTGGCCGAGAGCACGCCGGAGCAGGTGGCCCGGCTGCTCGCGCTCAACGTAGGCGCCCCCACCCGGCTTGCCGCCGTAGCCGCACGGGCCTTCGCCCTGCGCGGCGGCGGCGAGATCGTGAACATCGGATCGGTCCTCGCCCTCGCCACCGAACGGTTCGAGCCGGCCTATGCCGCGACGAAGGCCTTCGTGCTCACCCTCAGCCAGGGGCTCGCGGCGACGGAGGCCGCGCGGGGCATCTACGTGCAGGCGGTGCTGCCCGGCGCCACGCGCACCGAGATCTGGGCCCGCTCCGGCAAGGATATCGATGCCTTCCCGCCGGAGATGGTGATGGAGGTCGACGACATGGTGGATGCCGCCCTCGCCGGGTTCGACGCGCGCGAGACGGTCACCATCCCGGCCCTGCCCGATGCGGGCCAGTGGCAGGCCTATGAGGCGGCGCGCCTCGCGATGGGGCCGAACCTGTCGCTGCGCGACCCCGCGGCGCGCTACCGGGCGGCCGCGGCAGCCTGAACTCAGGCGGCGAGCGCGTCCTCGGTGGCGAGGGCGAGCCCGTCCACCACGGCGGTGAAGGCCTCGGAGCGGCTCACCTGCGCCTGCGGGCACACCGCTCCCGCCTCGGTGGCCACGAGCCCCATCAGGCTCGAGCCGCCGACGAGGATGATCGAGCCGACCTCCGCCGGCGTCAGCCCGGCGAGGCGCAGCGTCTCGTGCATCGCCTCGCGCAGCGGCTCGCGACAGCCCGCCAGCGCCTCCTCCAGCGAGGCCGGCGAAACCGGCGCCGCCAGCCCGGGCTCGATGAAGCCCATGTCGATGGCGGCCCCGCCCTCGCCGCCGTTCGCGGCGATCTTGCCGCGCTCCACGGCGAAGGCGAGCTCGTGGCCGAGCTCCTCCCCGATCACCGTGGCGAGGCGGCCGAGGCGCAGGGGGTCCTCCGCCTGGCGCAGCATGTCCTCCACCAGCCTGCGGGTGTCGCGGCTGTAGAGGAAGGGGATCTTCGCCCAGGTGGAGAGCTCGACGAAGATGGCGTTCGGCACCTGGGTGAGCCCCTCGCCCAGCGGCCGGCGCAGCAGCCCGCCATGGCCGAGGTGCGGCATGGCATGGGCCATGGAGATGGCGTGGTCGAAATCCGTGCCGCCCAGCCGGATGCCGTGGCTGGCCAGGATCTCCACCCGGTTGCCCCCCGCCCGGAACACCGAGAAATCCGAGGTGCCGCCGCCGATGTCGACGATCAGCCCCGCCGTGCCCTGCCGGCCCAGCCCGTGGCTGGCCAGCGCCGCGGCCTCCGGCTCGAAGAGGAAGCGCACCTCCTCGAAGCCGGCGGCGAGGTAGCAGGCGCGCAGGTCGGCCTCGGCGCGGGCGTCGCGCTCGGGGTCGGCGGTGTGGAAATGCACCGGGCGGCCGGAAAGCGCGCGGGAGAAGCTGCGGCCCGAGGCGCGCTCGGCCCGCGCCTTCACCTCGGCGATGAAGGCGGTCACGATATCGGCCAGGGTGCGCCTGCGCCCGCCCACCAGCCGCTGCTCGTGGAAGAGCGCGGTGCCCAGCACGCTCTTGAGCGCGCGCATGTAGCGCCCCTCCTCGCCCTCGATCAGCGCCTCGGCCGCCGCGGCGCCGATGCGCATCGCGCCGCGATCGGCGGGGAAGAACACCGCCGTGGGCAGCGTCTCGGCACCGCTCTCGATAGGCAGGCGCCGGGGCGCACCGCCGTCGAGGATCGCGGCGGCCGAATTCGAGGTTCCGAAGTCCATGGCAAGCGTGGCGCCGGGCATCGCAGACATCCTTCGGTTGCTGAGGGAGCCACGGAGCTAAACAATTGCCAACGGCCCTGCAAGCCCCGCGCCGCGCCGCGGCCTCCCGGGGCGCCCGTTCCGCCCCGTGCGGAATGCCGAGAATCTGCCGAAAATTTTCGCCGGATCGACCGGAAATCGGCTGATTTCCCGGCAAATCCGGGCAGTGCGGCGCCCGCGCGCCCCGGGCCGCGAAACTTTGCCGAAAATGCCCGGCAGATTGCCCGCCGGGCTTAAAATTTCCGCAGGCCCGGCGGCCTTACCCAAAGGCGCATCGCAACCGGATGGGCCGCATGGGAAAAGCCGTCGTCATTCTCGCGGGCCAGAGCAATGCTCTGCGCGCCGCCCCGCAGGTGCGCTCCGCGCTGGACAGCCAGTACGGTGCGGGCAACTACGTGCTGGTGGAGGCCTTCGCCGGCGGCGCGCCGCTGCTCTATGCCCGCAGCCCCGGGCTGGACTGGGCGAGCCCGGAGGAACTGCCGGCCACACTCGCCGCCGCCACCATCGCGGCGCTGCGCGACAACCCCGGCAGCTATGCCGCGGGCTTCCTCTGGCTCCAGGGCGAGGCGGACAGCCGCAGCACCGCGGTGAACACGGCCTACGAGGCCGCCTTCACCGCGCTGTTCGAGGCCACCCGCGCCGCGGTGGCCGGGGCCCTCGGCCCGGCCGTCGTGGGCATCGAGACCGCGCCGGTGGTGATCGCCGAGCTTTCCGACCACGCGCCCGGCGCGCCGGAGCGCGCGCACTGGGAGGATGTGACCGCCGCCCACCGCAGGCTGGCGGAGCGGGACGGCCGCGTGACCACCATCGACCCCGACAGCGTCGCCTCCGCCCATGGCATGGACGCCGCGGCGATGTTCACCGACACGCTGCACTACGCCCCCGCCTTCCGCGCCGCACTGGCGGAGGCCATGGTTGCCCGGCTCGCCGAACGGGGTGCCGCGGCCGGCTGCCTGCGCGAGGGCAGCGCCGGGGCCGACACGTTCTCCGCCCTGCCCTCTGCCGACGAGATGGCCGGTTTCGCCGGGAATGACCGCTATTTCGTCGACAGCCCGGGCGACCGGGTGCGCGAGGCCGCGGGCGAGGGCCATGACCGCGTCTACGCCTCGGTTTCCTTCGCGCTGAGCCAGCACAGCCAGCACCTCGAGGAGCTGTTCCTCACCGGCAGCGCCGATCTCGCCGGCATCGGCAACGGGCTCGACAATGTCATCCGCGGCAACGCGGGCGACAATTTCCTCAACGGCGCCCATGGCGATGACCGGCTCTACGGCGGCGACGGCAACGACACGTTCCGCGACCTGCTGGGCAGCAACTACATGGCCGGCGGCCGGGGCGACGATGTCTATGCCGTCACCAGCCCCGGCGACCGGGTGGTGGAGGAGCGCGGCGAGGGGCTGGACCGCGTGGTCTCCACCCTCTCCTTCTCGCTGCGCGACCACAGCCAGCACATCGAGATCCTCGTGCTCGCCGGCAGCGCCGACATCGACGCCACCGGCAACGCCGGCGCAAACATCCTGCGCGGCAATTCCGGCGACAACCTGCTCGACGGCGCGGCGGGCGACGACCGGCTGTTCGGCGGCGACGGCAACGACCGGTTCCGCGACATCGGCGGGCGCAACTGGCTCGAGGGCGGCCGCGGCGACGATCTCTACTGGGTGCTGAGCCCGCGCGACATCGTGGTCGAGCAGGCCGGCGAGGGGCTCGACCGGGTGTTCTCCCCGGTGGGCTTCACCCTGCCCGGGCATGTCGAGATCCTCGCCCTCACCGGCGCGGCAGACGCCTCCGCCACCGGCAACGACACGGCGAACGTGATCCGCGGCAACGACGGCGCAAACCTGCTCGACGGCGGCGCCGGCAATGACCGGCTCTTCGGCGGCGCGGGCGACGACACGCTGCTGGGCGGGGCGGGTGACGACTGGCTGGAGGGCGGCGCCGGTGCGGATGTCTTCATCTTCCGCGAAGGCGAGGGACGCGACGTGATCGCCGATTTCGACCCCGCCGCGCCCGGCGAGCGCATCGATCTCTCGGCCCTTTCCGCCATCACCGGCTTCGACGACCTGCTGGCCGGGCACATGAGCGCACTGGCCGCGGGCGTGCTGATCGATGACGGGGCGGGCAGCAGCATCCTGCTCGCCGGGCTCGGGGCGGATGCGCTGTCCGCCGACGACTTCCTGTTCTGAGGCTCAGCCGTCTTCCTCGAGCGAATCGAGCACCGCGCGCATGTCTTCCAGCGGCACGGGGTCGCCGGAGAAATAGCGGCTGCGCTCCTCTTGGTTGGGCCCGGCGGGGGAGTTCGACCAGGTGACGTCGTCGCGGATCTTGCGGGCCGGGATGCCGGCGTAGATGGAATAGGCGTCGGCGTCGCCGGTCACCAGCGCGCCGGCGCCGATCACCGAGCCGGTGCCGATGGTCACGTCCGGCATCACCGTGGTGTTGCGCCCCAGCCAGACATGGTCGCCGATCACCACCCGGCGGCGGTGGCCGTTCAGGATCTCGCCGGTCGAGCGGCGGATGATGGCGTGCTGGTCGCTGCACTGCACGAGCACGTTGTCGGAAAACAGGCAGTCACGCCCCACCGCGAGGTCGGAGTTGTCGCACACGAAGCGCGCGCCGCGCATGGCGGTATTGGCGCCCACGCGCACGGTGGCATTGCGGCGGAGCTGGAATTTCGCCTGCACCGAGGCCTCGCTTTCCAGGCGGAAATGCAGGTTCTCGCGGCCGAGGTTGAGCTCGATGCTGCCGCTGAGCCGCTCGGGCACCAGCACGATGGTGATGTTGCGCCGCACGCCGTCGTGCATCCGGGTGAGGGTGAGGCGCGGCGCCCCGGTGAGGCCCGGCGCGCAGATCACGTGGCAGTTCTCGAAGCGCTCGGGGGGCAGTTCGGGAAAGAACTCCGCCAGCGGCCGGCGCAGGTGGCCGCGCTCCAGAAGCTGGTCGATCGACGCCTCGTCCATCCGCTCTCCCTGCGACACCGCCCCCTCCCCGGCCTCCTGCCGCCCTGCGCGGCGGCTTGGGCCCATGATGCACCGGCCAGCGCCCCGGGGGAAGGTTTAACGCGCCCGCGGCCGGGACGGCGGCTGCCTCCCGGGCCACCCCACGCCTCCGCCGACCGGCCGGGGCGCAAGGAGGCGCGGCCGGGGACGAGGGGAGCCCGAAGTCCCGGCACCCGGGGAGCGCATGTGGGGGGAGGTGGCTGGGGCGGCAGGATTCGAACCTGCGAATGACGGTACCAAAAACCGTTGCCTTACCGCTTGGCCACGCCCCATTCGAGGCATCTTCTAGTCGGCGCCGGCCGGTTCTGCAAGCCTGCGGAACCGGGGCGGGCTCAGGCCGCGGGCGTGGCGCGCAGCCAGAACTGCATCGGCTTCGCGCTCTCCCCCGCCGCGCCGATGTCGCGCCAGGAATATTCGGCCACCAGGCCCTCCTCGGGCACGTAGCCGCGCTTGCCCCAGAAGGCGTCATGCGGGCGGTAACCCTCCGGGCGGGCCGGGTGGTCGGGCGGGCGGATCACGGCGCAGAAGGCGCAGAGCGGGCGGCCGAGGGCGCGGGCATGGGCCTCGCGCGCATCGAAGAAGGCATGGCCCAGGCCGCGGCCGCGGTACTCGGGCAGCAGCACGGATTCGCCGAAGTAGAGGATGTCCGGCAGCCGGAGGCCGCGCGCCTCGAACGGGGCGGCGAACTCGGCCGCGTGGTCCTCCATCGGCGCCGCGGTGGCAGCACCCACGATGCGGCTGCCGTCGAGCGCGGCGACCACCAGCGCGTCGCGGCTCTCGGCATAGGCGCGCACGTAGCCCTGCTCGTAGTCCTCCGATCCCTCGTAGAGATAGGGGAAGGCGCGGAACACCTCGATGCGCAGCCGCGCGAGGTCCGGCAGCGCCTGCGTGAGGGCGCTGCCGGTGAGGGCACGGGTCTCCACGCTCACCCGAGCACCTGCCGCTCCCATTCGGGGAGGTTGTAGTAGGTGGTGACCCGGGTGATCGCCCCGCCCTCGGCCGCGAGGAAGGCGCCGGCGGGCAGCTTGTAGGTCTGGCCCTTCGCCTCCGGCAGGCCGGGGTCGGTGGCGAGGTAGGTGCCGTTGACCACGAACTCCACCGCCGCACGGGTGCCCGAGGCATCGAAGAGGAACACCATGTCGGTGAGCTCCTCGCGGTAGCATTCGCTCATGTGGGCGCAGAACTCGGCGAAGGCCGCCTTGCCGGTGCGCGTCGCGCCCTGGTTCACGTCGTGGCGCACGTCCTCGGAGAGGCAGGCGAGCATGCCCTCCGTGTCGCCGGCGTTGAAGGCATCGTAGTAGCGTCGCACAAGGGCTTCGATATCGGTCATCGCATTCTCCGGTGAATCAGGCCCCCGATCCTAGCCGCTGTTTCGCCCGGCACCAGTGCGGGAGCGACAGGTGCGACCATGGTCGCGACGATGGACATTTGCCCCCCGCCCTCCTACCTCGGGAGTGCGCAGCGGGAGACGAGCAGATGGCACTGACACGCGAAACGGTGATGGAGATCCTCTCCGGCCTGGCCGACCCGGCCGGCGGCGGCAGCATCGTGGCGGCGGACCGGGTGCGCGCGCTCGGCATCCACCACGGCCAGGTGCGCTTCGTGATCGAGGCGCCCGAGGCGCTGGCCGGCCCGATGGAGGAGGTGCGCCGCGAGGCCGAGCGCCGGCTTGCCGCCCTCGACGAGGTGACCGGCGTGTCGATCCTCGTCACCGGTGCGGTGCCCGCCGCGCCGAAGCCGCGCGCGAAGCCCTCGGAGGGCCCGCGCCTCACCGGGATCGACCGGATCGTGGCCGTGGGCTCGGGCAAGGGCGGGGTTGGCAAGTCCACCGTCACCGCCAATCTCGCGGTGGCGCTGGCCGCCGCCGGCCGCCGGGTGGGCCTGCTCGACGCGGATATCTACGGCCCCTCCCAGCCGCAGATGCTGGGCGAGCACGCGCGCCCCGCCTCCCCCGACGGCCAGCGCATCACGCCGAAGGAGGCGCATGGCGTGCGCTTCATGTCCATCGGGCTGATGACCCGGCCCGAGGACGCGCTGATCTGGCGCGGGCCGATGCTGATGGGCGCGCTGCAGCAGCTGCTGGGCCAGGTGGAATGGGGCCGGCTCGACATCCTGCTGGTCGACCTGCCGCCGGGCACCGGCGACGTGCAGCTCTCCCTCACCCAGAAGGCGAAGCTCTCCGGCGCCATCGTGGTGAGCACCCCGCAGGACGTGGCGCTGATCGACGCGCGCCGGGCGATGGACATGTTCCGCAAGGTCGACGTGCCGGTGCTGGGGATGATCGAGAACATGTCGATGTATGTCTGCCCGGTCTGCGGCGACGAGGCGCATATCTTCGGCCATGGCGGCACGCGCGAGGAGGCCGCGCGCCAGAACGTGCCCTTCCTGGGGGAGATCCCGCTCGACCTCGCGACCCGGCTCGCCTCCGACGCCGGCCGCCCGGTGGTGCTCGAGGCTCCCGACGGCGCCCCGGCCCGCGCCTTCCGCACCCTCGCCGAGCGGATGATCGCGGGCGGCATGGCCTGAGGCCCCCCGCCGGCATCGCGGCGCGCCGGCGGCCATCGCCCTCTCCGGCAGGTCCGGCATCCGGCGCACCGCCGGAGCGCGCTCCCGGGCGGTGGCCTGCCCGGGGGTCGGAGCCGACGCCCCCGGCCCGCGTCGCCGGGTCAGGCGCGCGGGCCCTGCCACGGCGCGGCGCCCACCCCGGCAGCCGGGCCCCTTTCCGGGGGGGCACGGACGAGGGCGGCCGGCCGCACTTCCGGTGACGTCCCCGTGCACGGGTGCCGGCGCCCCTGCCCCGGTCAGCGCGGGGCGTGGCACTCCACGCGCAGGGTGTAGGCGCGGGCCCGGGTGGCGACGTCGGGCACCCGGGCGTCCGGCGCGGGCTCGGCCCCCGCCAGCAGCGGCTCCACGCCGAGGTCGCGCATGAAGTCGATGGCGATGTCGCCTCGGATCACCCAGCCCATGTTGTCGACCTTCTCGCGCAGCGAGCCGGCCGCCTTCGAGACCACCACCGCGATCTGCTGCCCCGCGAGGTCGAGCACCGGGCCGCCCGAATTGCCCGGCTGGATCGGCGCGGTCACCTGGATGTTGCGCCGGTCGCCGTAGAGGCCGGCGCGGGCCGAGACCACGCCGGTGGTGAGGTTGAGCGCCCGGCTCACGCTGAACACCGGGTAGCCCATCACGATCACCTCCTCGCCCAGCCGGGCGTCGAGGGCGCGGAAGCGCACCGGGCTGCGGTTGGCGAACCGCTCGGCGCGCAGCAGCGCGAGGTCGTTCACGATGTCCACACCCAGCAGAAGCGCCGGGTTGCCGTTCACCGTGAGGCTGTCGCAGCCGTCGACCACGTGGAAGTTGGTGAGCACATGGCCCTGCCAGGTCACCAGCGAGCCCGAGCCGGTGGCGATGGTGGTGCGATACCATTCCGGCCCCTCCTGGTAGCCGGGGTATTCACGCCGCGACACCCGGCGCTTGCGCTCCGCCGGCGAGAGGCCCGGCCCGTCGAAATGCGAGAGGCCGGCGAGCATCGCCATGCGCACCGGCGCGAAGATGTTCTGCCGCGACACCGGGTAGCGCAGGGTGAGGGCGCGGGTCTCCGAGCGGCCCACCTCGAAGACCTGGGAGGAGAAAGTGTCGCCCACGATGTAGCTGAGCAGGAAGAAGTTGCCCGAGATCGTGCCGTTCACCTCCGCATACTCCTCCTTCTCGCGGTAGGCTTTCAGCAGGGAGTCGTAGATCGGCCGGACCTTGCCGCCGAAGGCCTCGAAGCGCGAGACCAGCACCTCGAGATCGGCCGAGCCGCGGGCGGGAAAGCGCACCGTGGTCACCTCGTCCTCCAGCCGCTCGAGGGTGGGCGGGCCGAGATAGCCCATCGGCAGGCTCACGGCGACGCCGGTCCATTCCTCCTTCACCTCGCGGAAATCGGCGCGCTCGCGGGCGCGGGCGGCCCGCCTGCGCAGCGTGTCGGCCTGCAGCGGCGAGAGGGTGCCGGTGGCCGCCGCGCCGAGCGATTCCTGGAAGCGGCCGGCGGCGGTGCGGGTGTCCTCGCCCTCCTCGCCGTCGATGCGCCCGTAGTAGAACCCGACCCAGAGCAGGTCGGCCTGCATCGCCTCCACCGGGTAGTCGCCGGCGCGGGGGGCCCGGCCGCCGCCGGGCATGCCCCAGAAGCTCTCCGGCACCCCCTGCCCCGCGGCGCCGCCCGGCAGCACGGCGACGAGCAGCATGGCGGCCAGCGCCGCGGGCGCGAGCGCCGGCAGGACCGCACGCCGCCGGCTCATCCGACCAGGATCCGCATGGCCTCGACCTGCTGGTCGAGTTCGGCCTCCGCCGCCGCGTCCTCGGTGCGCAGGGTCTCCACGTCCTTCGAGGCGGCGATCACGTTGGGCGAGGTGGTCTGCACCCGCGCCTTCGCCGCGCGGGCGGCGGCGTCGCGGCGCTCGTTCTCCAGCAGGGCCGCCTCCATGTCCGAGCCCGCGGCGGTGGCGTCGACATAGGCGGTCACCCGCTCGTCCGCGCCGTCGAGCACGGTGCTGATCAGCCGGTTGTCGTCGGCCACGGCCCGGGCGAAGCCGTCGATGTAGCCCGGGGCCTGCGCCGCGTCGATCACCCGGGTCTCGATGTTGCGGGTGAGGGTGGCGCCCTCGCGACGGCGGCAGTCGCGCAGCGCCTGCACCGCGGCGGCGGTGCCCGAGAGGCGGGCGCGCTCGGCCCGCGCGTCGCTGTCGACGCTGCCAAGCAGCTGCTCGCGCGAGCTGGCGCGCTCCTCCTTCTGGCGGAAATAGGCCAGCGAGTAGCCGGCCAGCGCCCCGGCCGCGGCGGCATAGGCGCCCTTCTGCCACCACTTGTCGTCGCCCGTGGCGGCGGCGATGGCGCTGGTGAGCAGGCCCGCGGCCACCGCGCCGCCGGCGGCGGATTTCAGCCGGTCCTGCTCCTCGGTCGACTGCTGCTCGATGAGCGGGCGGCGCCAGGCCACGCAGACATCGTCGGGGTCGTCATAGGCCGCGCGCAGGGCGGCGGTGTTGCTGGCCGCGCAGCCCTGCAGCGCCAGGGCCGCGGCCAGCGCCGCGAGGAGGCCCGCCCGGGGCCGTGGAAACCGTGTTGCACGCATCGATGCTCCCTCCCATGTCATCGTCTCACCTGAACTCGGGAAATTTCGCGTGGCGCTCGGCGCGCACCACGTCCAGCTCGTCCAGCCAGCGGGCGCGCATCGCCTCGGTCACCGCGCCGCGGGCGGCGCGCACCTCGTACTGGTGGCGCTCGAACATCGCCACGTTCTCGGCGAAGGTCTCGAGGCTGGCGCCGCTCAGCCCCTCGCGCGCGGCGCGCAGCTGGCCGGCGGCGAAGCCCTCCTCCTCCTTCGCGAGCTCGAGCTGGGTGGAGATGTAGAGGTCGAAGGTCGCCTCGATGCGGGTCTGGTTCACCGCGATGCGGCGCTGCCATTCGCCCAGGTCCATCTCCTTGCGCACGCTCTCGGATATCGCGTCCTTCGCGCCCGAGAGCAGCGTGCGGCGCTGGTTGAGCGCGAAGTACATGTTGCGCCCGATGCGGTCGATCAGGTTTGCCGCCACCACGCCGGCGCGCACGAGCTGGCGGGCGTTCTCGCGCGCCTTGTCGTTGCGCTCGGTGTCCAGCCGCTCGAGCGAGGCCTGCAGCCCGGCCAGCCGGCCCTCGAGCTGGGCGCGGTCGAGCTGCTGCTCGCGCAGGCTGGCGCGCAGGGCGTCGAGCTCGGCCCCCACCGCCTCGCGGCTCTCCCGGCCCGGGCCCGCGCCCGCCGCCACCAGCCGGGCCCGCGCCTCGGTGAGCGCGGTGTTGAGCGGCTCGTTGGCCAGGCCCTCCTCGTAGCCCGTGCCCGCGTCGCGCCGGCCGGTGAAGGCGGGGGCGCCGATGGCCGGGCGCAGGCCGGTGGTGGCGATGCGCACCTCGCCGCCGAGGCGGAAGAACTCCTTCTCCACCCGCATGCCCACCGCGTTGCGCTCCCGCCCCACCTTGGAGGAGCCGCCGCGTGTGACATAGCCGCCGGGCTGGCCGTGCAGCCCGTCCGGCCGGGTCATGCGGAACAGCTCGAGCGTGAGTTCCTCGGCGTTGCACATCACGTCGTGCAGGCCGAGGAGATTGGGCATCTTGCGGCCCACCGGGCCCACCGCGTCTTGCACCCGGCGCGGCGGCTCGAGGCAGATCTCGTCGAGCCCGGCGTCGCGCGGCTCGCCGGTCGCGGGGTCGATCACGCGCGGCAGGCGCAGGCTGCGCGCCTGGTCGGTCACCGCGGCCGCGCCGCCGCGCGCGGCGTATTCCCACTCCGCCTCGGTGGGCAGGCGCAGCACGCCGGGCGAGCCCTGCTCCCAGGGCAGCGCCGGGGCGCCGCCCGCGGCCACCGCGGCGCGGTCCTGCGCGAGCAGCCAGAGCATCCAGTCGCGGGTGAAGGCCACGCCGTCGAACCAGGAGAAATTGCCCGCCGCCTCGACGAAGCGCATGTCGAGCCCCCCCAGTGCCGCCGTGTAGGGCGCGCAGCCCGGGGCGTCGGGCGCCGGGCCGGGGCCGGTCTCGCCCAGCAGGCCGAGGCTCCAGAGCAGGGCCTGGGGGGCGGTGATCTCGTACTTGGCGATGTAGTAGGCGCGGGCGCGCGGGGCGGCGAGGGCCTCGGAGGCGCCGTCGGGCGCGCTGTCGGACAGGGTGAAGCCGCCGGCGACCGGGGTTTGCCAGGCGCCGCTGGCCATGGCGACCTGAACGGTCTCGCGGTCGGCCTCGATGCGGCGGCCGAGGCTGGCGAGCTGCTGGTCGAGCACGTGTTCGGCCGGCACGTCGACGCGGCGGAACATCACCTGCCGGCCGCAGGGCATCGGCAGGGCGATCTCCTCCGGCAGGGCGCCCCGCGCGGCGCCGATCTGGGGGCAGGTGATCTGCGAGGGGTCTCCGGTGTCCGTTGCCGCGAGCTCTGCCGCGAGGGCGCGGAAGCGGGCGGGGTCGTCTGTGCGGCACCATTGCGCCGGAGGCGCATAATTAAGGTCCCCTGCCGGAGGCGCATAAATAAAGTCCCCTGCCGGAGGCGCATAATTGGAGTCTCCTGCCAGAGGCGCATAGCTAGCCCCCCCTGCCGGAGGCGCATTACCAGAGCCCCCTGCCGGAGGCGCCTCAGCCGATCCCGCCGCAGTTGCCTCAGCCGATCCCGCCGGAGCCGCGTCGGCGGAACCTGCCGGAGGCGCACCGGTTGAGCCGCCCGAAGCCGCATCGCGGCTGCCTGCCGAAAGCCCGTCGGAAGAGCCCGCCGGAGCCGCGTCGGCCAATCGTGGCGCATGCGCGCCGCCGTGACCCTCCGCCCCCCCCTCCCTGACGGCCCTCACCGGAGCCGCGCCAGCGGAGCCCACACCGGCGGTGCCGGCCATGACCGCACCCGCAGCCTCCGCCAGGCCCGGTCCGTAGGTCGCCCGGGCCGAGGGCGCGGGAGCCGATGCCCCCGCCCCCTCGCCGGTGCCCGCGCCGGAAGGCTGCACCGGCGCGAGGGCCAGTGCGGTGGCGAGGGCGATGCCCCGGGCGGTGCGTCGCAGGATGTCAGTCACGTCTCAGGCCCTCCGATGGTTCCAGCCGCGCCGCGTGGCGCCCCGCGACGGCCCCCGACACGGCACCCCCGAGCAGCGCGAGGGCCGTTGCGGCGGCCACGTGCCCGGGGGTGAGCAGCGACATCGGCCCGTCGAAGCCCGCGATGCCGGCCAGCCGCGCGTTCACCTGCCCCTGCGCCGCGAGCACGGCGAGCCCGGCGGCCAGCGCCCCCGCCCCGGCCAGCAGCGCGCCCTGGACCATGGGGAAGAGCTGCAGTTCCGCCCCGGCCGCGCCGAGCATGCGCAGGAGCGACAGCTCGCCCGATTTCTCCGCCGTGGCGGCGGCGAGCTGGAAGCCCAGCGTGAGCATCACCCCCGCCGTGGTGAGCACGAGGATCACCGAGAAGACCCAGCCCAGCCCGGTCTCGATGGCGAGGGCGCGGGCGATGTCGGCCGCCTCGGTGCGCACGTCCATGCCCTGGCTCACGAGGGCGTCGCGCAGGGCCGGCACGTCGCGCACGTCGCGGGCGAAGAGGCGGAAGCTGGCCCAGCTGCGGCCCGGCTCCGGAGCGGCGGCGAGGTCGGGCGGCGGGCCGCCCTCGCGCCAGCGCTCCACCGCGTCGAGCAGCCGGGGGTGGATGAGCGCCGTGTCACGCTGGGCGAGGCCGCGGTCGAGCACGTGCAGCACCCGCGCCTCGTGGCGGAAGCTCTCGCGCGCGCTGCCCACCCGGCGGGTGAAGACGAAGCTCACCGCGTCGCCCGGCGCGAGGCCCAGCGCCGCGGCGGCGCTGGCCGAGAGCACGGCCTCGCCCGGGGTGGTGACGGCGAGCGCCGGTGGCAGCAGCGGGTCGCCCGCGGCGGTGGGCACCAGCTCCACCTCGGCCACGCCCTCGGCCGTGGCGGCGCGCAGCACGGCGGAGCTGGCGAGGTAGCGGGTGCGCGGCAGCAGGAAGCCGGTGCGCGGGTCGGCCTGCAGGCGCTCGAACCAGGCGGCATCGAGCGTGTACTGGCCCACGGGGGTGAGTTCCCGGGTGCGCGGGTCCTCGCGCAGCTGCGCGATGAGCCCGGAGACGAAGCCGTGGTTGAGCCCGAAGAGCAGCAGCAGCGGCGCCATGGCGATCATCGCGCCCAGCGCGAGGCAGGCGGTGGAGAGCCAGCCATGCGCGAGGTCGCGGCAGGCGAGCGCGGCGAAGAGCCCGAGGCGCGGCAGCCGGCTCATGCGCCCCTCCCCCGCACGGCCGGCCGGAGGGAGCGGGCCCTCGGCGCACTCCGCATTGCCCCGCCGCGCGGCCCTGCGGCCCATGCCCTTCCGGCGCGGGCGACCAGCCCGGGCCGCGCCCGAGCGTCCCCCCGGCAGGGCGCACTGGCGATGTGCCGCGCCGCACGCCCCTCGTCCGGGGCTTGCGAGATGAACCGATCACCACGGGCGGCGCGGCGCCCACCCGGGGTCGGGCGCGGCCCTGCGCGCGGGGCGGCGACCGGGGGCGTGGCGGTGATGCCCCGTCGCCCGACCGCCGGATCCGCGAGCCGCCGGGACAGAGCCATGCGCCCGCTGCGCAAGGTGCGGGCGGGCACGCGGACGGAGAGAAGCGCGCGCGCGCTCCCGGCTCCGCATCGACGCCGGGTCGCCGGGCCGACCGGCACCAGCGAGAGTCGCCCGCGGCGTGCAGGACCGTGGGGCGTGGACGCCGCGAGAGGGGAGTGCGCGCGCCTCCGCGCCGCGGAACGGGCCGGCACGCGCGGGCCGGGGCCCGCGCCGCGCGAGCGACGGGCCGGCCTGCAGAGAGGGCCCCGCGCGCTCATGCCGCCACCTCGCCGTCGAGCCGCGAGACCAGCCGGCCGCCGCTGCCGGCGCGCGGGGCGGGCAGGCGCAGCAGGCGGAAGCCGTGGCGGCGCAGCGCCGCCTCGTCGTGGGAGGCGACGAGGAAGGCCGCGCCGGCGGCCGATGCGATGCCCGCGAGGGCGCAGAGCACGCGCCCGGCGGTGTCGGCGTCGAGCGCGGCGGTGGGCTCGTCGGCGATCATCAGCGCCCGGGGACTCACCGCCATGCGCAGCAGCGCCGCGCGCTGGCGCTCGCCGCCCGAGAGCGCGGCGGGCGGCTTGTCGAGCAGGTGGGCGAGGCCGAGCGCCGCCGCCACCGTCTCGATCCGCCCGCCTGACGCGGCCCCGGCCTGCCCCGCGAGGCGCAGGCCGAGGCCCGCGTTGCCGCGCACGCTCAGCCAGGGCAGCAGCCCGCCGTTCTGCGGCGCGTAGGAGACATGCGCCGCCCGCACCCGGGTGAGCCGCTCCTGCGCGCGGGCCAGCAGCAAGGGCGCGAGCTCGAGCGGCGCGGCGCCGGGCGGCGCCAGCCGGAAGCCGCCCAGCGCCTGCGGCCAGACCAGCAGCGCCGCGAGCTCGAGCAGCGTGCTTTTGCCCGAGCCGCTGGGCCCCACCAGCCCCAGCCGCGCGCCGGGCGCGAGGCTCAGCCGGTCGAGCCCGATCTCGTGCTCCGGCCCGCCGTGGGCGGCGGCGCGCAGCACCCGGGCCGCGGTGATCTCGAGCAGGGTCATGCGCCCGCCCCTCAGGGCAGCTTGGCGAGCGCGAGCGGATAGGCCTCCAGCGCCGGGTCGCCGGAGCCGAAATCCACCCAGTTCTCGGTCTGGTCGTAGAGCTGGCGGTAGATGCGCAGCTTCTCCTCCAGCCCCTCCACGAAGCGCTCGCGGTCGGCGGCGGAGAAGGAGGACCAGAGCGCCCGGTCGAGCCCCAGCACCTCGGAGAGATAGGGCAGGCCCTGCATGAAGGCCGGCAGGATCTCGCGCACCGCGGCGCGCTCGTCCGAGCGCACCAGCTCGGGGTCGCGGGCGGTGCGGGCGGCGACGAGCTGCAATTCGTCAAAGAAGGCGCCGGGGCTCTGGTCGGCGGCGCGGAAGGCGTCGACGAGGATCTCCACGCTCTGCGCCAGCGCGCTCACCTGGTTGCGGTTGAGGAAGACCGATATCTCCAGCATCTCGCGTGTGGGGTCGGTGAGGTCGCGGTTCGCCGCCCAGCCGCTCACGAAACCGGGGGCGACGGCCTCGTCGCGCCGGCCGAGATACTCGAGCTGGGCGCGCAGGATCTCGTTGGCCACCAGCCCGCCGAGCCGGGTGGCCGGGCCCGCCTCGCCACCGCCCGCGCCGGGGTCGTCGGAGGTGATGTAGCCGTCGTTCACCGCGGGGGCCTGCGTGTCGATTCGCTGGTTGTGCGCCGCCTTCACCACCGCCTCCACGATGCTGGCGGCCGCGGCGCGGATCTCGCGGCGGAAGGCCTCGTCGGTCTCGGCGGCCACGGCCACGTACTTGCGGCTGTTCACGTCGCCGGTCACCGAGAGCCGGCGGTACTGGTCGGCCGCGCTCTCCACCTGGCCGAGCTTCATCGCCTCGGGGGTGACGAGGTGCAGCGGCAGGATGGCGATGTTCTTCTGCACCGCGGCGGAGTTGAGCACCTGGGTGGTGAGGTCGTGGCGCGAGGCGAGCCCGTCCGCCCCCTCGCGCGCGCCGGCATCGGTGACGAGAAAGATCATCCGGGCGTCGAAGGGCTCCCAGTCGAACCCCTCGATGGCTTCGGCGAGCCCGGCATAGGCATCCTCCCGCCAGTCCACCGTGGCCGAGCGCGAGGGCCCCACCTGGGCGAGATTGGCGAGCACGGTGCGCGGGTCGGCCGCCGCGTCGAGCGGCTGGATCACCCGGGTGAGATACTCCACGCCCGCGTCATGGGCCATGCTGTCGCGGTAGGCGACGATGCCGAAGGAGGCCCGGGCCTCGGTGGCCGCCGCCTCGAAGGCCTGGTAGATCTCGCGCACCGTCTCGCGCGTGCGCTCGATGTAGGGGCCCATCGAGGCGGTGGTGTCGATCACGAAGGCGATGCCGACACGGAACTCCGCCAGGTCGGCCTCCGGCGCGGGGGCCGGCGCCTCGAGCGAGCCCTCGTCGCGCGCGCCCAGCGTGGCGCTGCGCAGCGACACCGAGGCGACCTTCACCAGGTTCACCTGGGTGCCGTCGTCGAACATCTGCTCCACGTGGCCCACCACGGGCAGCAGGTAGGGCTCGTCGGCATAGGACACGGCGGTGGCCGGCTCCACCGCGACCAGCCGGCTGTCCTCCAGCGTGCCGGCGGCGAGGGCGTCGTAGATCTCGCCCGCCTCCTGCGCCACGCGAAAGCCGGTGACGATGTCCACGAGGTCGCGCGAATTCTCGAAGAACAGCACCCGCTCGCGCTTGCCCTTGGGCGCGAACTGCATCACCAGCGCGCTGTTCCATTCCAGCGTCGAGGCGGCCGGCAGCCAGCCCAGCGGCGCGGCGTCGATGCGCGGGCCCACGGCCAGCCACTCGCCGTCGCCGGCCTGGGCGCGCTCGAAGACGTAGAGCACCGAGAAGGGCGGCAGCGGCGCGCCCGCCTCGTCGGGCTCCCCTCCCGCCGCCGGCGCGGTGCGCGCATCCGGCAGGGTGAGCACGCGCTGGAACAGGAGCGCGTTGTCCTCGACCGGCAGCGGTCCGGGCTGCGCCGCGGCCCCCGGCGCCGGGGCGGCCTGCTCCGGCTCCGGCTCCGGCGCGGTGGCGGTCTCGAGATCGAGCAGCGCGGTCTCGCGCGCCGCGATCTCCGCCTCCGCGGCCTCCAGCGCCCCGGTGAAGGCAGCGAGCAGCGCTTCCGCCTCCTCCAGCGCGGTGCCGGCGGCGGCGGTGTCGGCACAATCCGGCGCGAGGCGCGCGCTGTCGTCGAAGGGAGCGCCGGGCGGCTCCGGCAGGGCGGGGCGCGGCGGCAGGGCGGAGACATCCGCCCCCGCCGCGGTCAACGCGCCGATGCGCCGGTCCTGGGCATCGAGCCTGTCGCTGGCCCGGGCGCGGCCGCGCAGGGCCTTCTGCAGCCCGGTCTCCGCCGCGCGCTGCGCGCTGCGCTGCTCCGGCGTGCAGGCCGCATCGGCCCGGCCGGGCTGGGGGTGCGCCAGCACGGCGAACAGCGCAAGGAGGAGGGAAAGCAGCAGGGCGGGAGAACGCGGCGCACGGTCCGGAATGCACATAAATCAATACGTCCTTCGACAATCGGCAGGATAGAGAGATAAACCGCAAGTTGCACTCCGCCCCATCAGGGAGAGTGACCTTCGAACGCGGCACTACGCGAAATGAAACCTGAATTCATGCAAATCAGCGCACAGAAGACTGCGCAATCAATGCGTCGATGATGGTTTCCGAATACGATTCGAGTCAATTCTGAATGTCCCGCTACTTGAGGGGCCCGGCGTATCCCCGGCGCAGCGCGGGGCGGGAGAGCGCGCCGAATTGGCATTTCCCGCGGCCTGTGCCATGCAGCGGGACAGTGAGTCAGACCTTTCCCCCGGGGGCCCCATGTTTCCCTTCATCCGCCTGGCGCTGTCGATGCGCGCCGCGTCGCGGCTCGACGACCTGCCCGTCGACGGCACGCATGTCTCGGCCCATTCCTGCCTGCCGTGGGACCTCGACATGTTCGCCGAGCTCAACAACGGCCGCTTCCTGACCCTGTTCGACCTCGGCCGCCTGCCGCTGGCGAAGCGCATCGGCCTGCTCGGTGCGGTGAAGCGCGAGGGCTGGCGCCTCACCATGGCCGGCGTGACGGTGCGCTACCGCCGCCGCGTGCAGGTGTGGAGCCGCTTCGAGATGCGCAGCCGGATGATCGGGCGCGACGCGCGCTTCCTCTACATGCAGCAGTCCATGTGGCGCGACGGCGACTGCCTCGCCTCCGCGCTCTACCGCGCCGCGGTGGCCGACACGGGCGGCATCGTGCACACCGACCGGGTGATGGCCGCCCTCGGCGCGCCGGAGTGGAACCCGCCGCTGCCCGGCTGGGTGGAGACCTGGGTGCGCTCCGAGGCCGAGCGTCCCTGGCCGCCCGAGACCTGACCGCCCCGGGCCCGCCACCCGGGCCCGCCACTCCCGGCCCGACCACTCCGCGCCGGCCCGACTGCCCCGGGCCCGCCACTCCCGGCCCGACTGCCCGCGCTCACGGGGGCGTGAGCGTGCGCCCCCTTTCGCCGCGCCATGGCTCTGATATGCTTGGCAAACACCCCGGGCGCCCCGGGGCCGCGCCATCGCCTGTCCCGGAGCCTCCGCCCGATGCCCCTGCCCCACCCCGCCCCGGCCCCGCTGCGCCGCGCCTGCGCGCTGGCCGCGGCCCTGCTGGCCCTGCCGGCGGCCGGGCTCGCCGAGCCGGCGGCCAAGACCCTCTTCGGGGCCGAGAGCGGGCCCACGCTCGGCCTCGCCTCGGCCATCGGCTCCTACGCGAAGGGCTGCATGGCCGGCGCGGTGGAACTGCCGGAGACCGGGCCCTCCTGGCAGGCGATGCGGCTCAGCCGCAACCGCAACTGGGGCCACCCGGAGACCATCGCCTTCATTGCCCGGCTGGGTGAGGCCGCGCAGCGCGCCGGCTGGGCCGGCATCTACGTGGGCGACATCTCGCAGCCGCGCGGCGGGCCGATGACCTCCGGGCACGCCTCGCACCAGCTCGGGCTCGACGCCGACATCTGGATGCTGCCGCCCCGCCGGCTCGACCTCGGGCGGGCCGAGCGCGAGAGCCTCTCCTCCGTCTCCGTGCGCAGCGCCGACGGCCGCGCGGTGAACGCGAACTGGACGCCGGCGCACGAGGCCGTGCTGCGCGCCGCGGCCGAGGACCCCGCCGTGGCCCGCATCTTCGTCACCGCCCCGGTGAAGCAGCTCCTGTGCCGCAGCCTGCCCGCGGGCGGGCGCGACTGGCTGCACAAGCTGCGCCCCTGGTGGGGGCATGACGCGCATTTCCACGTGCGGCTGAGCTGCCCCGCCGGCTCCGCCCTCTGCGCCGCGCAGGAGCCGATCCCTCCCGGCGACGGCTGCGACGAGACCCTCGCCTGGTGGACCTCCGACGAAGCGCTCAACCCCGCGCCGCCCGCGCCCGGCACGCCCGCCCCGCAGCCGAAGCCCGCCCTCACCCTGGCCGACCTGCCGGCCGCCTGCCGCGGGGTCCTGTCAGCCCCGTGAGCGTGTTGTCCCGGCTTCCCCGTACCTGTGCCGCGCTGACGGTCGCGGCCCTGCTCGCCGCGGCGCCTGCCGTGCGGGCCGAGCCACGCCTGCAGGAGCTCTCGCGCCTCGTGCTGCGCAACGCGGACGCGCGTTTCGGCGGGCTCTCGGGCCTCGCCGTGCGCTCCGACGGCAATGCCTGGATGGCGCTGGGCGACCGCGGCATCCTGGTGCGCGGCGCCATCCTGCGCGAGGGCGAGCGCATGACCGGCGCGACGGTGGAGACCATCGCCCCCGTGCTCGACACGAAGGGCCAGCCGGTGACCGGCCAGCTCGCCGATTCCGAGGGGCTGACGATGGACGGCTCCGGCGGCTGGTACGTCTCCTTCGAGGGGCGCGCGCGCATCTGGCACTACGCGGGGCCCGGGGCGCCGGCCACCGCCGTGCCCCCCGCCGCCGCCTTCGGCCGGCTGCAGACCAATTCCGGGCTGGAGGCGCTGGCGGGCGATGCCTCCGCGCTCTACGCCATCCCCGAACGCTCGGGCAAGATGGAGCGCCCCTTCCCGGTCTACCGCTTCCGCGACGGCACCTGGGACGAGGTGCTGAAGGTGCCGCGGCGCGGGGCCTACCTCGTCACCGGCGCCGACATCGGCCCGGACGGGCGGCTCTACGTGCTCGAGCGCGACTTCGCCTTCATCGGCTTCCGCAGCCGGGTGCGCAGCTTCATGCTGGGCGAGGACGCGCTCACCGACGAGCGCGAGCTGATGGAGAGCAGCCTCGGCGAGTACGACAATCTCGAGGGCATTTCGACCTGGGCCACCGCGACGGGCCAGGTGCGGGTGCTCCTCGTGGCCGACGACAACCTCTCCCTGCTGCAGGAAACCGAGCTCATCGAGTTCGCCCTGGTGGACGAGTAGCGCCCCCCGGGGGGGAACGCCTGCCTCGCCGAGGGGGCTACGCCCCCGCAGCTCCGCAGGCGTGGCGAAGGCCTCTCCGGGCCTCCGCCGCTCGCGTCACCGTGGCTGCCGGCTCCGGGCGGCGTGGCGGCCGGGCGGACCCGCAGGGGATGCGCCGCGGCCGGGCACCGGGACTGAAACCGCCCCTTCCCCCGCCACGCAGAGGGCCACGCCCGGCCCCGGGCGGGCGCATCTGCGCCTGCGATGAGCGCTCTGTCCCGAAGCCCCGGACGAGAACCGAACCACGACCGACATTCCCGTCGCGCCCTCCCGGGGGGGAGAGGCGGGCGGAAGGGCTGAGCCGGGGGCCGGTCGCCGCGAAGGCGCGCCCGCAGACACCCCGCACCGGCGGAGGGCCGGAGAGCCCTTCGCCGCGCCCGCCGAGCTGCGGGGGCCGCGAGGCCCCCTCGGCGAGGCGGGCGCTCCCCCCCGGAGCGGGGCGGGGTCAGGTCCCGGGGCGGACGATCTCCCAGGCCTCCTCGGCCGTCTCCACGAAATGGAACAGCCGAAGGTCGTCCTGCGAGATGGTGCCGGCATCGGCCAGCGCCTCCCAGTTCACGATCCGCTCCCAGAACTCGCGGCCGAAGAGCAGGATGGGCAGCGGCTCCATCCGGCCGGTCTGCACCAGCGTGAGGGTCTCGAACAGCTCGTCGAGCGTGCCGAACCCGCCGGGGAACACCGCCACCGCCTGCGCCCGCAGCAGGAAATGCATCTTGCGGATGCCGAAGTAGTGGAAGTTGAAGCTCAGCTCCGGGGTCACGTGGCGGTTCGGCGCCTGCTCGTGCGGCAGCACGATGCCGAGGCCGATGGAGACACCCCCCGCCTCCTCCGCGCCGAGGTTGCCGGCCTCCATCACGCCGGGGCCTCCCCCGGTCACCACGACATGGGTGCCGTCGCCGCGGCGCAGGCACTCCTCGGTGCACAGCCGGGCGAAGCGCCGGGCCTCCTCGTAGAAGCGCGACAGGCCGCCCAGCGTCTCGGTGCGGGCCCCCTCCGGCCGGGAGGGGATGCGCGCGCCGCCGAACATCACCACCGTGCCGGTGATGCCGCGCTCCTGCAGGGTAAGCTCGGGCTTCAGCAGCTCGAGCTGCAGGCGCACCGGGCGCAGGTCCTCGCGGGCGAGGAAATCGCCGTCGCGAAAGGCGAGGCGGTAGGAGGGTGAGCGGGTCTGCGGCGTGTCCTCGACATGGCCCGCGCGGCGCAGGTCCTCGTCGGCGGTGGGAAGATGGCCGTGGCTGCGGCCGGGCCTGGCGTCGCTCATTCTGCGCTCCTCGGGTGGTCATGCCCTGCCCCCGGCAATTGCGCCGGGGCGGGAACCGCACTATAGCGGGCCAAAGGATACGACCAGTAAAAAAGGACCGCCGCGATGGAATACGCCGATCTCGAACGGGCGATCGAAACTGCCTGGGACACGCGCGAGAAGATCAACCCCGCCACGAAGGGCGAGGCCCGCGAGGCGGTGGAGAGCACCCTCGCCGCCCTCGACAAGGGCGAGCTGCGCGTGGCCGAGCGCGGCACCGACGGCAGCTGGACCGTGAACCAGTGGGCGAAGAAGGCGGTTCTGCTGGGCTTCCGGCTCAACGACATGGTCACCATCCCCGGCGGGCCCGCCGGCGCCACCTGGTGGGACAAGGTCGCCTCCAAGTTCGAGGGCTGGGGCGACAACCAGTGGCGCGAGGCCGGCTTCCGCGCCGTGCCCGGCGCCATCGTGCGGCACTCGGCCCATATCGCCCCCGGCGTTGTGCTGATGCCCTCCTTCGTGAACCTCGGCGCCTATGTCGACTCGGGCACCATGGTCGACACCTGGGCCACCGTGGGCTCCTGCGCGCAGATCGGGCGCAACGTGCACCTCTCGGGCGGCGTCGGCATCGGCGGCGTGCTCGAGCCGCTGCAGGCCGGCCCGGTGATCATCGAGGACAACTGCTTCATCGGCGCCCGCTCCGAGGTGGTCGAGGGCTGCATCGTCCGCGAGGGCTCGGTGCTGGGCATGGGCGTGTTCCTCGGCCAGTCCACCAAGATCGTCGACCGCGAAAGCGGCCGCGTCTTCTACGGCGAGGTGCCGCCCTACTCCGTGGTGGTCGCCGGCTCCATGCCCTCCGAGAAGGGCGGCCCGAACCTCTACTGCGCGGTGATCGTGAAGCGGGTCGACGAGAAGACCCGCTCGAAGACCTCGATCAACGACCTGCTGCGCGACTGACGCGCCCCCGGGCGGAGCGTGACGCTCCGCCCCCACAGGCAGGGCGCCCGCGCGGCGCCCTGCATCGCAACGCCCGCGCCGCCCGCCCCGGAGAGCCCCGATGCCCAAGCCCGACAGCCGCCAGAAGGTCTACACCCTGCTCGTCGAGGTGGGCCGCAGCGCCGATGACGGCCTGCCCGACGGCTCCACCGGCGCCGCCCTGATGTGCTATGCCTCCGGCGTGGACGAGGCCGAGGCGGTGCGCGAGACGGTGAATGTCCTGCGCCAGGCCGACCTCTCGCCCCTCGAGGTCTCCGGCTACGGCACCCTCGAGGAACGCCTCGAGGAGGGCCACGACATCCCCGACGAGGAACGCGCCCTCATGGACCGCGCCCTGGCCGAGAACGCCGTGATCATCGCCCAGATGACCCCGTTCTACGACGAGGACTGACCCCGCCCGCCACCCCGCCGCGCAGGCCGGAAAGCTGCAAGGCACCTGCTGCCCCGTCACCAATGTCGCGGCACCGCCGCGCGGCACGCGCGGCCCGGCCCAAACCGCAGGAGACGCGCCCGCAAGGGCGGGTCGACGGAGGACGGGAGAGCCCCCGTCCGGTTCTCCCGCGGCACGCGGGCCGGGGGGCTCCCGTGCCGGGATCACCTGTCGGTGTCCCCGCCTTTGGGCCGCGCCGGGCGCTGCGCACCCGGCAGGCGGGCCCGGCCGACTGGTGCCGCTCCCCCCCCCTTTCGCAGCGCCCGCCCGGCTCACCCCTCCCGCCCGGGCGACCAGCCCGGGCCGCGCCCGACCCTCCCCCCCGGGGGGGCGCGATGGCGATGTCGCGCACCGCACAGCCTTCGTCCGGGGCTTGCACGATAAACCGCTGACCACATGCGTTACTCGCGCCCACCCAGGGTCGGGCGCGTCCCTCCGTGCGGAACCCGGGCGTTGCGAGCACCCGCGCGGGATGGGTACGGCTGCTACAGGCTCCCGTCGGGGAGCCGCCTCAGCGCACCGGCAGCCGCGCTGCCGCCGCCCCCCCCCCTCTCCCGGGGGCTTGTGCGCGGGCGCGAAACGCGGCAGGAACGGGGCCGTTCCCCGCAATGCCGAGAGCCCGATCCCATGCCCACCGATCCCGTACGCCTCACCGCCGACCTCATCCGCTGCCCCTCCGTCACGCCGGAGGAGGGCGGCGCACTGGTGCTGCTGGAGGAGGTGCTCACCCTCGGCGGCTTCACCTGCACCCGGGTCGACCGCGGCGGCGTGTCGAACCTCTTCGCCCGCTGGGGCGCGCAGGGCAACGCCCGCACCTTCGGCTTCAACGGCCATACCGACGTGGTGCCGGTGGGCAACGCGGAGGACTGGACGGTCGACCCGTTCGGCGGCGTGGAGAAGGACGGCCGCATCTGGGGCCGCGGCGCCTGCGACATGAAATCCGGCGTGGCCGCCTTCGTCGCCGCCGCGATCGACTTCGTCGCCGCCACCCCGCCGGACGGTGCCATCGTGCTCGCCATCACCGGCGACGAGGAAGGCCCCGGCCGCGACGGCACCCGCGCCCTGCTCGACTGGATGGCCGAGCACGGCGAGCGCATGGACCATTGCCTCGTCGGCGAGCCCACCTGCCCCGAGCGCATGGGCGAGATGATGAAGATCGGCCGCCGCGGCTCGATGACCGGCTTCATCACCGCCACCGGCGTGCAGGGCCACGCCGCCTACCCGCACCGGGCGAAGAACCCCCTGCCCGCCCTCGCGAAGCTCATCGACCGGCTGGCGAGCCATGAGCTCGACACCGGCACCGGGCATTTCGACGCCTCCACCCTCGCCGTCACCACCATCGACACCGGCAACCCGGCGAACAACGTCATCCCCGCCCGCGGCCGCGCCACGGTGAACATCCGCTTCAACGACGCCCATTCCTCCGCCAGCCTCGCCGACTGGCTGCGCGCCGAGGCCGCCGCCGTGGCCGCCGAGACCGGCATCGCCATCGACATCCGCATCGAGGTCTCGGGCGAGAGCTTCCTCACCCCGCCGGGCCTGCTCTCCGACCTGATCGCCGACGCGGCCGAGGCCGTCACCGGCCTGCGCCCCGAGCTCTCCACCTCTGGCGGCACCTCGGACGCGCGCTTCATCAAGGACCATTGCCCGGTCACCGAGTTCGGCCTCGTGGGCCAGAGCATGCACCAGACCGACGAGCATGCCGAGGTGGCGCAGATCCGCCAGCTCAAGGACATCTACCGCCGCATCCTCGCGGGCTACTTCGCCGCCTGAGCCGCGATCCAGGCCAGCGCCGGGCCCACCGCCTCCACCCGGGGCGGGGCGGGCTCGGGCGGCGGCGGCCGGTCGATCATCACCACCCGGAGGCCGAGGGAAGCGGCGGCGTCGAGCTTCTCGCGCGCGCCGCCCGAGTTGCGCGTCACCAGCCAGCCGACGCGATGCGCCTGCATCAGCGCCCGCTCGGCCGCGAGCGCGAACGGCGGCCGCCCGGTCACCCGCAGCCCCTGCGCGAGCGGAAACGCCCCCTCCTCCGCCCCCCGGGCGAGAAACCAGCAATCCGCCCGCCCGGCGAAGGCGCCGAGGCTCTGCGCCCCGGTGCTGAGGAAGACGCGCGCGCCCGGCGGCAGCGCGGCCGCCGCGGCCTCCAGGTCAGGCACATGCAGCCAGCCCGGCTCCGGCGCCCAGCCCGGCCGCTCGAGCCGCAGCAGCGGCAGGCCGGTCGCCAGCACTGCCCGCACGGCGTTCCCCGACATCCGTGCCGCGAAGGGATGCGTGGCATCGACCAGCGCGTCGAACCCGCCCTCGCGCAGCGCCTGCGCCAGCCCCTCCGCCCCGCCGAACCCGCCGACCCGCAACCGCCCCGCCAGCGCCGCCGGCCGGGCGGTGAGCCCGGCGAGCGAGACGGTCACGTCATGCCCCGCCGTCACGGCTGCCGCCGCCAGCGCCCGGGCCTCGGCGGTACCGGCGAGGAGAAGCAGCCTCACGCCCGGCCCACGATGGTGCCCGCGCGGTCGATCACCACGGTGTCGACCGCGATGCCGGTGCCGGCAAGCAGCGCCTCGGCCCGCGCCCGCGCCGCGGCCGCCACCGCGGCGCCAAGGGCGGGGCCGCAGCGCTCCAGCGCCTCGAGGGCGGTGTTCACCCCCTCGAGCGGCTGGCCCGCGAGCCGGCCAAGTGCGGCCATGTCGACCTGCGAGCGGCCGGAGTGCAGGTCGGTCGCGCCCTGTGCGAGCTTGGCCATCTTGCCGATGCCGCCGCCGATGGTGAGCCGGGCCACGGGGTGGCGCGCGAGGTATTTCAGCAGCCCGCCGGCGAAATCGCCCATGTCGAGCATCGCGTGGTCTGGCAGCCCGTGCAGCCCCTGCACCACCCGCTCCGAGGTGGCCCCGGTGCAGCCCGCGACATGGGTGAGGCCGGCGGCCCGCGCCACGTCCACCCCGCGGTGGATGGAGGCGATCCAGGCCGCGCAGGAGAAGGGGCGCACGATGCCCGTGGTGCCCAGCACCGAGAGCCCGCCGGCGATGCCCAGGCGCGGATTCCAGGTCTTGGCCGCCAGCGCCGCGCCGCCGGGGATGGAGAGGGTGATCTCCACGTCGCGCCCCGGCGCGTCCTCGGCCACCACCTGCGCCATCATCTGCCGCGGCACGGGGTTGATCGCGGGCTCGCCCACCGGCACCGGCAGGCCGGGGCGGGTGACCATGCCCACGCCCTCGCCGGCGCGGAAGCTCACGCCGCTGCCCGGGGGCCCGAAGCGCAGCCGGGCGCGGATGAGCGCGCCATGGGTCACGTCGGGGTCGTCGCCCGCGTCCTTCACCACGCCGGCCTCGGCCCAGCCGGGGCCCGAGGCGGTCTCGGCCAGCGCGAAGACCGGAGTTTCGCCGCGCGGCAGGGTGATGGTGACCTGCGCAGGAAAGCCGCGGCCCATGAGGGCGGAGAGCGCCGCCCGCGTGGCGGCGGTGGCGCAGGCGCCCGTGGTCCAGCCCCGGCGCAATTCCCCTTGCGGCTTGCGTGTCATGGCGGCGACTATAGGCCCCGCCCCGCGGCGCGCCAACGGGCCTTTCGCGGTTCGGATCAGGCAGATATGAAGGCGACATGAACAGCACCCCCATCTCCCTGCCGCGCAACGCGGACTGGCCCGAACTGCTGCCCGGCTGGGTCTGGCTCGTGGGCGCCGGCCCCGGCGACCCCGGCCTCGTCACACTCCACGCGCTCAACGCCCTGCGCCAGGCCGACGTGGTGGTCTACGACGCGCTGGTCGACGAGCGCATCCTCGACTGGGCCGCGCCCGGCACCGAGCTGATCTTCGCCGGCAAGCGCGGCGGCAAGCCCTCGGCGAAGCAGCGCGACATCTCGCTGTCGCTGGTCGAGCTTGCCCGCGCCGGGCGGCGGGTGCTGCGCCTGAAGGGGGGCGACCCCTTCGTGTTCGGCCGCGGCGGCGAGGAGGCCCAGACCCTCGTGCAGCACGGCGTGCCGGTGCGCATCGTGCCGGGCATCTCGGCGGGCATCGGCGGGCTGGCCTATGCCGGCATCCCGGTCACCCACCGCGACGTGAACCAGGCGGTCACCTTCCTCACCGGGCACGACCAGACCGGCGAGACCCCCACCTCGCTGGACTGGGAGGCCATCGCCCGCGGCAGCCAGGTGGTGGTGATGTACATGGCGATGAAACACCTCGGGAAAATCGCCGAGCGCTTCATCGCGGCAGGCCGGTCGGCAGACGAGCCGGTGGCCATCGTCACCCGCGCCACCTCGCCCGACCAGGACGTGCTGGAGACCACGCTGGGCCGCGCCGCGGCCGAGGCGGAGGCCGCCGGTGTCGTGCCCCCCGCCATCATCTGCATCGGCCGCGCCGTGCTCCTGCGCCAGGCGCTGGACTGGATGGGCCAGGCCGCCGGCATCGCCCCCCGCTCGACCGACCCGCTGGGCCGTGGCAAGCCGGCCGAGCAGGCGTGAGCCAGGCCCGCGGGCTCGTTCTGGCCGCCCCTGCCTCGGGCAGCGGCAAGACCACGCTCACCCTGGGCCTGCTGCGCGCCCTCGCGCGCGAGGGCCTGGCGGTGCGGTCGGCCAAGAGCGGGCCGGACTACATCGACCCCGCCTTCCACGCCGCCGCCACGGGCCATCCTTGCGTCTCGCTCGACGCCTGGGCGATGGCGCCCGCGCGCCTGCGCGCCCTCGCCGCGCGCCAGGGCGGCAAGCTGCTGGTGGTGGAGGGGGCGATGGGCCTGTTCGATGGCGCCCCGCCGGAGGGGCGCGGCTCGACCGCCGATCTCGCGCAGGCCCTCGGCCTGCCGGTGGTGCTGGTGATCGACGCCGCCCGGCAGGGCCAGTCGGTCGCGGCGCTGGCGGAGGGGTTCGCCCGCCACCGGCCCGGCCTCGCCTTCGCCGGCGTGGTGCTCAACCGCGTGGGCTCGCCGCGCCATGAGCGGATGCTGCGCGACGCCCTCGCCCGCAGCGGCCTTCCCGTGTTCGGCGCCCTGCCGCGGGATCCGGAGCTGGAGCTGCCCTCGCGCCATCTCGGCCTCGTGCAGGCGGCCGAACACCCCGCCCTGCAGGCCTTCCTCGAACGCGCCGCGGACCAGGTGTCCGCAGCGCTCGACCTCCCCGCCCTGCGGGCTGCCGCCCGGCCGCTGGCCGGGCCCGGCCCGGGCGGTTCCGGCCTCAGCCCGCCGGGCCAGCGCGTGGCCGTCGCCGCTGACGCGGCCTTCGCCTTCGCCTATGCCCACCAGCTCGAAGACTGGCGCGCCGCGGGGGCCGAGATCATGCCCTTCTCGCCCCTCGCCGACGAGGCCCCCGCCGCCTGTGCCGACGCGATCTTCCTGCCCGGCGGCTACCCGGAGCTGCACGCCGCACGCCTCGCCGCCGCCGGCAGCTTCCGCGCCGGCATGCAGCGGGCCATGGCGGCCGGCACCCGGATCGAGGGCGAATGCGGCGGCTACATGGTGCTGGGCGACGGGCTGGAGGATGCCGAGGGCGGGCGCCATGCCATGCTGGGCCTGCTGCGGCTGGAGACGAGCTTCGCCCGGCGCCGGCTGCACCTGGGCTACCGTCGCCTCCTGCCCCGCCCCGGCGCGCCGCGGCGCGGCGCCCTCGCCGGGCACGAGTTCCACTACGCCTCCACACTGCGCGCCGCGGGAACCCCGCTCTTCGATGCGGAAGACGCCGAGGGCGCGCCGCTGGGCCCCGCCGGCCTGCGCGAAGGCGCCGTCTCCGGTTCCTTCGCGCATGTGATCGACGCGGCAGAATAAGGGGCAGGCCCCGCGAGGGCGCCCGACACACGCGGGCACAGGGCACAGGGCACAGGGCACAGGGCACAGGGCACAGGGCACCTGCGCTACCTCGCTCCAACGCGCAAACCCCTCATCGCTCCGAACTGTGCGCGAAGGGCCGCGCCCGACCCCGGGTGGGCGCAACACCGCCTGTTGTCAGCGATTTATCTCGAAAGCTCCGGACGACGGCCGTGCGGGAGATGACATCGCCATCGCGCCCTCCCGGGGGGAGGGTCGGGCGCGGCCCGGGCTGGCCGCCCGGGCGGAAGGGCTGAGCTGCACCCCGCTTTGCCGACCGCCGCACAGGCGCGGCGGCGAGGGTCTTTTCGCCGGGTGCCACGCGGGCGAAGGCCCGCCAGGGTCTTCGCCACGCGCGCCAAGCTGCGGGGGCCGCAAGGCCCCCCCGGCGCGGCGCGCGTCCCCCCGCGGCTGCCGGTTCAGCGGTCGGTGGGCCCGGCCGGGGCGGCCGGCGCGGGTTGCACGGTGGTCTCGGTCGGGCTCGCCGCGGCGGCGATGCCCGCCTCGACCAGCGCCGGCCGGTTCGCCTCGCGCAGACCGGCGATGAAGCGGCGCAGCAGCGAGAGCATCTGCCGGTCATCCGACGGCCGGTCGCGGAACGTGCTCACCGAGACGCTCACCATCCGGTCGTTGAGCTCGAGGAAGGCCCGCCAGAAGCGCGGCGCCGAGATCGGGATCACCTGCGCGCCGCTGTCCTCGACGAGCAGCAGCAGCGCATCGTTCTCGCGGTAGGATTCGAGGATCTGCAGCCGCTCCGTCTCGCCCCCGCGCCCGACCAGCGCCAGCCCCCGGTCGGAGCCGAGGAACTCCTCCAGCGCATCGAGCGAGGCACCATGCGGCTCCTGCGCGCGGAACAGCGGCGCATAGGATACGGACGCGGTGAGCAGGCCGCCCGGCGGCAGGTCGTCGGCGTCGATGGCCGCGGCGGCCGGGGTGGCGCATTCGCCCATGAGGGTGAACACCACCTGCTCCGCGGTCTGAACCGAGTCGCGCATCACGCAGTATCCCTCCGGCGGCACCAGGCTCACCGAGCGCCCCTCGGCGCTCACCAGCACCTCGTCGCGCGTGGCACGGCGGACCTGCATGCCCGTGTCCACCGAAACGGCGGGCGGCGTGCAGGCGGCGAGCGTTGCGGCAAGCAGAATGCCCGGAGCCAGAGTACGGCCAATCATCAATGTCCTCCCGATCGGGTCAGGTTCGTCGCAGGCGGCCGGGTCCGGGGGTGTGCCGCGGGCGGGAAAGCGGGCCGCCTGCGGCCAGGCAGGGCGCGGGGCGCCCGTGACGCCCGCCGCCTGCCCGGGCCACGACCGCGGCCCGGATGTTCCGCCCGTGCACCGCAGCGCGGGAACTGCGCGGGCGGCACCGGTCGGGGCAGGTCTATGCGAGCGGGCGGCCGAGCACAAGCGCCCAGGCACCCCGGTTGACGGCAACTTGACTGGCCCGGCCGCGCACGGGAAACTGCCGCGCGGGGGGGCAGCCAGCCGCCTCCCGCCGCCGCGCCAGGGCAGCCGCATCCCGTCCCGGCGGCGCGGATGGCCCGGCCTTCCCGCCACCCCCCCGGGCGCCGCCGCCGCGCCGCCCGCTTTCCGGACCAGCCGATGCCCGACGCCCCGGGGCCCCGCCCCCGCTCCTTTCCCGGCCTGCCCGGGCTCATCCGCCCCGCCCTGCCCCGACGCGCGCTCTGGCGCAGCATCGCGGGCACCTGCCTGCTCGGCGCCGGGCTGATGGCGGTCAGCGCCGGCACCGGCGTTCTGGCGGCCCGCGCCATCGGCATGGAGGCGCCCCCCGAGGGCACGCTGCCGCCGCTGGCGCAGATCTTCATCCTCGCCGGCTACCTGTTCACCTGGCCGCTGCTCTGGCTCACGCTGCGCCTGTTCCACCGCCGTCCGGTCACCAGCCTGCTGGGGCGCGGCCCGCTCTGGCCGGACTACCTGCGCGGCCTGGGGCTGGCGGCGGGTTTCGCGCTGGCCGGCGCGCTCATGGTGCTCGCCAGCGCCGGACCGCCCGAACCCGTTCCCGGCGCGCCGCTCGCGCTCATCGCCCTCGCCGTGCCGCTGCTCTTCGTGCAGACCGCGGCCGAGGAGATGGTCTTCCGCGGCTACCTGCTGCAGCAGATGGCGGCGCACTTCCGCAGCCCGCTCGCCTGGGCGGTGCTGCCCTCGGTCCTGTTCGGGGTGCTGCATTTCAACCCGTTCGGCGGGCTCATGGAGGGCGCGCTCGTGGTGTTCTGGGCCGCGGGGCTGGGGCTGGTGCTCGCCCTCATCACCGCGCGCACCGGACGGCTCTCGGCGGCGATGGGCATCCATTTCGTCAACAACGTGGTGGCGCTGCTGCTGGTGGGCGAGCGCGACGCGATGCTGGGCCTCGCGCACTGGGCCTGGCCGCAGGTGCCGGTGGGGCCGGCGAGCTTCGTGCTGGTGCCCGTCGGGCTCTGGCTCTTCGGCCTCGCCTGCTGGAAGGCCCTGCCCGTGCCCCCGCCAGACGCAGGGCCGCCGCAGGCGGCATCGGCGGGAGAGGCGGAGCCGCGACCGGGCGGATGAGCCGCCACCGGGCGCGGCCCGGGCCGCGCGGAGCCCCGAGAGGCCCCGCGCGGGATCTTCGGCGGGGTCTTCAGGAGGCCGGCTTCGGGAAGGCGGCGAGCAGCGTGGCGCGCACCTCGTCCTTCGGCGGCTCGGTGTCGATGGTCACCACGTTCTCGTCGGCCTGCGGCGTCTCGAGGGTGGCGAACTGGCTCTCGACCAGCGAGGCCGGCATGTAATGCCCCTTGCGGTGGCCGACGCGCGAGAAGATCACCTCCTTGGAGGCGGTGAGATGCACGAAGCACACCGGCTCGCCCGCCGCATCGCGCAGCCGGTCGCGGTAGACCCGGCGCAGCGCCGAGCAGGCCACGATGACCGGGCCCTCGCGGCTGGCCATCTCGCCCCCCAGGATGTCGAGCCAGGGCCAGCGGTCCTCGTCGGTGAGCGGGATGCCATGCGCCATCTTCTCGACATTCGCCTCCGGGTGGAAGTCGTCGCCGTCGAGGAACACGCCGCCGAGATGCTCGGCCAGGTTCTCGCCCGCCGTGGACTTGCCGCAGCCGGACACGCCCATCACGATCACCAGGCGTTTCGGTTCAAAGTGAGACACTGATCCCTCCGTCGACAAAGAGCGTGTGGCCGTTCACGAAGGACGCGCCGGGCCCGGCGAGGAACACGCAGGCGGCCTGCAGCTCCTCCACCTCGCCCCAGCGCCCCGCCGGGGTGCGCTTCGCGAGCCAGGCGGTGAACTCGGGGTCCTCGACCAGCGCCTTGTTGAGCGGCGTGGCGAAGTAGCCCGGGGCGATGGCGTTGATCTGCAGCCCGTGGCGGGCCCAGTCGGTCGCCATGCCCTTGGTGAGATTGCCCACCGCGCCCTTGGTGGCGGTGTAGGGCGCGATGCCGGGCCGCGCGAGGGCGGTCTGCACCGAGGCGATGTTGATGATCTTGCCGGCGCCGCGGCCGATCATGTGGCGCGCGCAGGCCTGGCCCGCGTTGAACACCGAGGAGATGTTGGCGGCGAGGATGCGTTCGAAATTGGCGGCGGAGAACTCCTCCAGCGGGCCGCGGATCTGGATGCCGGCGTTGTTCACCAGGATGTCGATCGGGCCGGTTTCGGCCTCGAACCCGTCCACCGCGGCGCGCACGGCGGCATGGTCGGTCACGTCGAACGCGAGGGTGAGCGCGCCGGGAAGGCCCTCGGCGGCGGCGGCGAGCTTCGCGGTGTCACGGCCGTTGAGGATCGGGGTCGCGCCCGCGCCCGCCAGCCCGTGTGCCAGCGCCAGGCCGATCCCCTGGCTCGATCCGGTGACGAGGGCACGCTTGCCCGTGAGGTCGAAAAGGGGGTTTGGGGGCATGCGGTGGTCTCCGTATCGGTCGGGTCTGCGTCTGGATCTCGGGGGCGCTCACGGGCCGCGCCGGCCGGGGCGGAAGCCGGGGCAAGGCGGGGCGGGTTCGCGTCGGGCGACACACTGGCCCATCGGCCCGGCAGGGGCAAGCCCGCGCCCCGCCCCAGCCGCGCCGCGCCGGGCGCGCGGGCGCCGGAAGCGGTGCGGGAGGGGCCGGCGGCACTGCCGCTGCCGGGCGAAGGGGGGGTCAGAGCACGTTGAGGCGCACCTGCGTGTCGTTCAGCAGGGCGTAGCTGTAGGGGCACACGGCATGCGCCTCCTCCACCAGGTCCTCGGCCTGGTCCTTGTTCATGCCCGGGATGTCGACGCCCAGGGTGACTTCCAGGCCGAAGCCCTGCTCGTCGTCGCGCGGGCCCACGCTCACGCTCGCCGTCACGGCGGCGGTGTCGGGCAGCTTGACCTTGGCCTTCGAGGCCACGTTCTTCAGCGCGCTGAGGAAACAGGCCGCGTAGCCGGCGGCGAAGAGCTGCTCGGGGTTGGTTCCGGCTGCACCGTCGCCGCCCAGTTCCTTCGGCATCGCCAGCGTCACGTCCAGGGCACCGTCCTCGGAGGTCGCCTGGCCGGTCCGACCACCGGTGGCCGTTGCGCGCGTGGTGTATAGAACCTTCATCTCTCTCTCCATTTCGTCCCGCCCCGCGAGGAGGCAGCCCTGTCGATCTAGTGCTCGGCGCGGGCGCCGCCAAGGGCGCGGGCGCCGAAGGCACGGCGGGCGGAGAGAGCGGGCCGTGCCCGCTCGCGGGCACGGTACGAAACGCGGGCCGCCGCGCGGCGGGCGGCGGCCCGCGGGGGGCTTACTTCTGCAGGTCGGTCCAGATCGCGGTGTAGAGCTTCTGCGCGTCGGAGGGGCAGGTCGGCAGGAAGGTGCCGGCTTCCCTGAACTCCTCGGGCACGTTCACCTCCGGCGCGTCCTTCATGTCATCGGGCAGGAATTCCTGCGAGCCGGTGATGCCGTTGGCGTAGCGCGCGAAGGCCGAGATCATCGCGGCGTTCTCGGGCTCCATGATGAAGTTCATGAACAGCTTAGCGTTCTCGACGTTCTGCGCGTCGGAGAGGATGGCGACCGAGTCCATCCACACCGGGTAGCCTTCCTTCGGGTAGCCGTAGACCACGTCGGGGTTGTTGAGGCGGATGCGGAAGGAGGAGCCGTTCCAGTTCACGCTGGCCGCCACGTCGTTGGCCGACATCTTGTCGGTCATGCCGTAGTCCATCGACATCCACTTGGGCTTCGCTTCCACCAGGGTGTCGCGCACCTTCCTGAGCAGTTCCCTGTCCTCGGTGCAGGGCTCGCCGCCGGCATACATGATGGCCAGCGCCATCACGTCGTTCATCTCGGGCACCACGTTCACCTTGCCCACCAGCTCCTCCGGCGGGTCGAGGAAGATGGCGGAGGTGTTCACGTCGCCGTCGTAGACGGAGGTGTTCACCGAGACGCCGGTGGTGCCCCACTGCCAGGGCACGGTGTAGTGGCGGCCGGGGTCCCAGGGCACGTCCACCCACTCGGGCGCGACGTTCTTGAAGTTCTCCATCTCGTCGGGCCGGGCCTCCATCAGCAGGCCCTTCTCCACGAAGATCGGCACGTAGTTGGCCGAGGGCACCACGATGTCGAACCCGTGGCCGCCGGCCTCGATCTTGGTCAGCGCGGTGGTGTTGGAATCGTAATCCGTCACCGTGACGTCGATGTCGTATTCCTTCTCGAACTTCTCGATCAGCTCGGGGCTGGTGTAGTTGCCCCAGTTGTAGATCTGCAGCTCGCCCTCGGCATGGGCGATGCCGGCACTGGCCAGCAGCGTGGCCGTGAGCAGCGTGGCGCGGGTGGTGGTTTTCATCTCGAAACTCCCTGTTGGTTACCCGTGTTCAGTTGCGTTTGCGGTTGAGGAAGAAGAACGCCGTGAGCAGCAGCACCGTGAGCGCCAGCAGCGCGGTGGAGATGGCGTTCACCTCCGGGGAGATGGCGCGGCGGAGCTGGCCCAGCATGTAGGTGGGCAGCGTGTCCTGCCCCGCCGATTTCACGAACTCGGTGATGACCACGTCATCGAGCGAGATCACGAAGGCGAGCATCGCCCCCGCCACGATGCCCGGCGCCATCAGCGGCAGGGTGATGTGGCGGAAGGTGGCGAAGGGCGTGGCGTAGAGGTCGGCCGCCGCGCGCTCCAGGCTCAGGTCCATGCCCTCCAGCCGCGCCCGGATGGGCAGGTAGGCGAAGGGCACGCAGAAGGCGGCATGCGCCGCGATCAGGTAGGCAAGCCCGGTGTAGCCGGTGGCCACCTTGATCATGGCAAAGAAGATCAGCAGCGCCACGGCGGTGACGATCTCGGGCACCATGAGCGGCTGGTTGATGAGCGTGTAGATGGTCATCCGCCCCGGGAAGGGCCCGGTGCGCGTGGTGCCGAGTGCTGCGAGCGTGGCGAGCACGGTGGCGATGGCCGCCGCACTGGCCGCCACCACCAGCGAGCGGATCGCCGCCTCCTGCACCGCCACGTTGTCCCAGGCCACCGCGTACCAGCGCAGCGACAGCCCCTCCCACAGCGCCACCGAGGAGCCGGCGTTGAACGAGTAGACCACCAGCGTCACGATCGGCGCGTAGAGGATGACGAAACAGGTGATGGCGATGGCCGCCATGCCCGGCAGGCGGCGGACTTCGAAGGTGCGGTCAGCCATGCGGGTCCTCCCGGTTGGCGGCGCGCACGTAGAAGACGAGGGCGCAGGCGACGATGATGAGCAGCGTGATGGAGAGCGCCGCCCCCAGCGGCCAGTTCCGCCCCTGGCCGAACTGCAGCTCGATGAGGTTGCCCAGCATCATGTTGTTGCCGCCGCCCAGCACGCGCGGCGTCACGTAGGCGCCCAGCGAGGGCACGAAGACGAGGATCGAGCCCGCCACGATGCCCGGTTTCACGATGGGCAGCACGATGAGGCGCAGGATGTCGAGCCGCGAGGCGTAGAGGTCGTATCCCGCCTCCACCAGCCGGAAGTCGAAGCGCTCCATCGAGGCGTAGATCGGCAGCACCATCAGCGGCAGGTATACGTAGGCCATGCCCAGCAGCACCGAGCCGTAGGTGTAGAGCATCTGCAGCGGCTGGTCGATGATCCCGAGGTTGAGCAGCACCGTGTTCACGATGCCCTCGTTGCGGATCACCTCCATGATGGCGAAGGTGCGGATCAGCAGGTTGGTCCAGAACGGGATGGTGATGAGGAACAGCCACAGCGGGCGCTGGCGCTCCGGCCGGGTGGCGATGAAATAGGCGGTGGGAAAGCCGAAGATCAGCGTGATGAGCGTGGTGAGCAGCGACAGCGAGGCCGAGCGCCAGAAGATCGACAGATGCGCCTGCGCGAGGCTCACCGTGTCATCGAAGATGTCGCGGGTGAAGAGCACCTCGAACCAGCCCTGGCCCGAGAGCTCCCACACCACGCCGGAATATTCCCCCGGCGCCACGAAGGAATAGGCGAGCACGATCAGCAGCGGGCCGAAGGCCGCGAAGGTGAGCAGGATGAGCGCGGGCGTGGAGAGCAGCCAGCTCGCGCGGATGCGGGCGCTGCGCGCGGCCTGCTCCTCTGGCGAGCGGGTGCGGAGAGAGGGGCGCGCCATCAGTCGTGCAGCGCCTGGAGGGCATCGGCCTGAGGGCGGGCGCCGATCGGCTCGCCCACGCGGAAGGCATGCTCGGCGGTGCGGGCGTTCTGCACCCGGGCGATGAGCGGCGTGCCGTCGGTGAGCGTGATGTGGAAATGCGTGTCGGTGCCGAAATAGACCGTGTCCTTCAGCACGCCCTGCAAGGCACCCGCCGCCCCCGCCGCCTCGAGGCGGAGCTGCTCGGGGCGCAGCGCCATGGTCAGCGCCGGGCCTTCCACCCCCTCGGGCAGCGCGGCGGAGATCTCCACCCCGCAGACCGCGAGCCGGGCGCGCGGCCCGGCGGTGGAGATCACCTGCGCGGGCAGGAAGTTGGTGTCGCCGATGAAGCTCGCGACGAACCGGTCGGCCGGGCGGTCGTAGATCTCGCGCGGGCCGCCCACCTGCAGCACCTTGCCCTCCGACATCACCGCGATGCGGTCGGACATGGTGAGCGCCTCCTCCTGGTCATGGGTGACGAAGATGAAGGTGATGCCGGTCTCGCCCTGCAGGCGCTTGAGCTCGATCTGCATCTCCTTGCGCAGCTTGAGGTCGAGCGCGGAGAGCGGCTCGTCGAGCAGCAGCACCCTCGGCCGGGGCGCCAGCGCGCGCGCGAGCGCCACGCGCTGCTGCTGGCCGCCGGAGATGTTGGAGGTGCGCCGGTCCTTCAGGTGCTCCATCTTCACCAGCCGCAGCATGCGCTCCACCGTGTCGGCCACTTCGGCCTTCGGCTTGCCCAGCCGCTGCAGGCCGAAGGCGATGTTCTGCGCCACGGTCAGATGCGGGAACAGCGCGTAGGACTGGAAGACCGTGTTCACCGGCCGCTTGTAGGGCGGCAGGTTGGAGATGTTCTTCCCCTCCAGCAGGATATGCCCGGCCGAGGGCTGCTCGAACCCGGCGATGAGCCGCAGCAGCGTGGTCTTGCCGCAGCCCGAGGGGCCCAGCAGCGTGAAGAACTCGTTTTCCCGGATGCTGAGCGAAACGGCGTCGAGCGCCTGGAACGCGTCGTCTCCCTCTCCGAAGATCTTCGTCACCCGGCGGGCCTCGATGGCCGGCAGCGGGGAAGTCGTGTCGGTCGGCGCTGGAGCCTGCATGTGTCACCCTCGTTCCCGTCCCGGGCGCGGGAGCCGCCCGGGGCATGGTCTTCCTGTGCGAGCGCCCCGCTCCCGGGGGCGTGCCCTGGCCTCCTCTCAGGGCTGGTAGCGGTTGGCGGCGGGCGGCCGGCGGTGAAACCAGGGCCGCGCCGCCTCGATCTCGGCACAGAGCGCCATCAGCAAGGTGTCCTCGCCGAAGGGCGCGGCAAGGTGCACCCCCACCGGCAGGCCGTTTTCGCTCCAGTGCAGCGGCAGCGAGGCCGCGGGCTGGCCGGTGGCGTTGAAGGCTGCGGTGAAGGGCGAATAGGGAAACACGCCCTGCGGCCCGTTCCGATATTCGGCAAAGTCTTCCGAGCGGTGGCGGAAGCGGCCCACCTCGGCCGGCGGCTCGGCCAGCGTGGCGGTGAGCAGCACGTCGTAGGTGGTGAAGAACTGCGCCATCTCGCGGCCGTAGTCGTGGATGGCCTCCACCGCGGCGAGATAGTCCGGCCCGGTGAGCCCGGCCGCCCAGGCCAGCGCGCCGCGCGCCACCGGCTCGATGTCGTCCTCGCGCAGGGTGCGGCCGCGCTTGGCCAGCGCCTCGCGGATCCACAGCGCCGTGCCGCAGCCCACGATCACCGTCCAGGCCTTCATCATCCGCAGGGTGCTCGCCTCGGGCCGGGCTTCCTCCACGTGGTGGCCGAGGGTTTCCAGCAGCTTGGCCGCGTCGGCCACCGCGGTGGCGCATTCGGGGTGGATCGGCTCGCCGGTGAGCGAGGTGGGGCACACCGCCACGCGCAGCCGCCCGGAGGGGCGGGAGAGCGCGTCCATGAAGGTGCCCTTCAGCGGCGGCGCCACGTAGGGCGCGCCGAGGTCGGGGCCCGAGCAGGCATCGAGCAGCGCCGCCGTGTCGCGCACCGAGCGGGTGAGGAAACCGTCGATCGCCATGCCGGCCCAGCCCTCGCCGGAAAACGGCCCGTCGGGCAGGCGCGCGCGGGTGGCCTTGAAGCCGAAGAGCCCGCAGGAGGAGGCCGGGATGCGCACCGAGCCACCGCCGTCCGAGCCATGCGCCATCGGCACGATGCCCGCCGCCACCGCCGCCGCCGCCCCGCCCGAGGAGCCGCCGGAGGTGTGGTCGAGGTTCCAGGGGTTGCGCGTGGGGCCGCCGTAGACGGCCGCCTCCGTCACCGGGCCCACGCCGCCCTCGGGCGAGGTGGTGCGCCCGAAGGTCACGAGGCCGGTGGCCTTCAGCCGGGTGTAGAGCTCGCTGTCGCCCGGGTAGACCGTGTCGGCCAGCAGGCGCGACCCGTTGTTGGCCGGAAAGTCCACCGCCTCGGCGCCGAGATCCTTGAGCAGGAAGGGCACGCCGGCGAAGCTGCCCTCGGGCAGCCCGTCGCCGATATGGCGGCGCGCGGTCTCCGGCCTGAGCTGGGTGAGGCAGGTGAGGGCTGGGTCGAGGGCCTCGGCCCGCGCCAGCGCCTCGTCGAGCAGCTCGTCGGGCGTGACCTGCCCCGCGGCGACCAGCGCGGCAAGGCCGAGCCCGTCATGATCTTCGTATGCCTGTGAAATGGACATCAGCGATTGAACCCGGATCTCTGTGCCCAGCCGGTCATGCGTTTCTCGAGCCAGGCCATCAGCGCGTACATGCCGATACCCTCCACCGCGAGCGCGATGAGACAGGCGAAGACCAGGGGCACTTCAAAATTCGCCTGCGCCGTCAACATCATGTGCCCCAGCCCCGCGTTGGCCGCAACCGTCTCGGAGAGAACCGAGCCGATGAAGGCCAGCGTGATCGCCACCTTGAGCGACCCGAAGAAGAACGGCAGCGAGCGCGGAATGCCCACTTTCGTCATGATGTCGAACTTCTTCGCGCCGAGGGCACGCAGCACATCCTCCATTTCCGGCTCGATGGTGGCAAGCCCCGTGGCCACATTCACCACGATGGGAAAGAAGGAGATCAGGAAGGCGGTGAGCACGGCCGGCAGCCAGCCGGTGCCGAACCACAGCACCAGGATGGGCACCACCGCCACCTTGGGGATGGAGTTGAAGCCGATCATCAGCGGGTAGAGCCCGGCGTAGATGCGCCGGTCCCAGCCGATGAAGAGCCCGAGCCCCAGCCCGAAGACGATGGCGAGACCGAAGCCCGCCGCCGTGGTCCAGAGCGTCTGCAGCGAGTTGCGCCAGAGCCCGCCGGCAAATTCGCCCGCCGCGTAGGCCACCGCCGTGGGCGCGGGCAGGATGTAATAGGGCACGCCCAGCAGGCGCACCGCCGCCTCCCAGATCAGGAAGAGGCCGATGGTGCAGAGCCAGGGGGCGGCCTTCACCCAGTCGATGCGCGCGGCCATCAGCGCTCCTCCCCCTCGTCGCGATGCGCCCAGAGCGGTGCCGGCCGGCGCGAGCGGTTGTGCGGGGCAAGCGGTGCCGGCCGGGCCGGCGCCTCCTCCGGCGCGGCCTGGCGCACGGCCCCCTTGTGGGATCGGAACCCGGCAGAGCGGCCTCCCCCCGCCTCCGGCCCGGGCACCCCGCTGCCCCGGGCCTGACCCGGGGCCTCGCCCCGCGCGCCCCCGGCCCCCGGCGCCTTCCCGGTCGGGCCGCGCCTCATGCCCGTGCCTCCGCGATATGCCCGCGCAGCTCGTGCACGATCTCCGAGAACTCCGGCGTGTAGGTCACCGAGATGTCGCGCGGCCGCGGCATGGGCACGTCGCGCACCGCGATCACCCGCCCCGGCCGCGCCGACATCACGAAGATCCGGTCGGCGAGGAACACCGCCTCGCGCAGATCATGCGTCACCAGGATGGCGGTGAAGCGCTTCTCGGCGTGCAGGTCGCGCATCACGCACCACAGTTCCTCGCGGGTGAAGGCGTCGAGCGCACCGAAGGGCTCGTCGAGCATCACCAGCCGCGGCTCGTGGATCAGCGCGCGGCACAGCGAGGCGCGCTGCTGCATGCCGCCCGAGAGCTGCCAGGGATACTTGCCCCCCTGCCCCGCCAGCCCCACCGTGGCGAGCAGCGCCTCGGCCCGGGCACGGTACTCGGCGCGGTTGCGCCGCAGCCGGCTCCGGTGCGGCTGCACCACCTCGAGCGGCAGCAGCACGTTGTCGCGCGTGAGCCGCCAGGGCAGCATCACCGGGTTCTGGAACGCCATGCCGGCCACCGAGACCGGCCCCTTCACCGGCGCCCCCGCCACCGAGACCCGCCCGGTGGTGGGGAAATGCAGGCCCGTGGCGAGCCGCATCAGCGAGGATTTCCCGCAGCCCGACGGCCCCACCACCGCCACGAAGGCGCCCTCCTCCACCGAGAGGTTCAGCCCCTCGACCGCGAGCGTGCCCTCCTCCGCGCCCTGCGCACGGTAGCGCAGCGAGACGTCCTCGATCTCGACGAAACCCATCAGGGAACGGCGCGCTCGGCGGGCTCGGGCAGGAAGGAGGCGTCAAACACCTCCTCCGCCGCGGGGCGGGCGGTGAAGTCGTAGGTGTCGGCGATCTGGTCGATCGAGCGCTCGAGCCGCGCCATGTCGACCCCGCCGAGCCCGTTGGCCATCACCTCTTCGGTGAAGATGTTCTGCGCCAGCGCCATCTGCAGCCGCTCCAGCTCCACCGGCTCGCGCGCCACGTCGTTGTGCGCGATCACGTATTTCACCGCCGCCTCGGGGTCGGCCCGGGTTTCGAGGAAGCCCTTCACGGTGGCGCGCAGGAAGGCCTTCACCGCGTCCGGGTTCTCCGCCGCGAAATCGGGGTTCACCAGGATCACGTTGCCGTAGAGGTCGAGCCCGTGATCGGCCATCAGGATGGTGGAGATGTCCTCCTCCGGCACGCCGTTGGCCTTGAGGTTGATGAAGGAGGAGAAGGAGAAGCCGGTGATCGCGTCCACCTTGCCCTGGGCCAGCATCGGCTCGCGCACCGGGAAGCCGACGTTCTCGATGGTCACCTTCTCCGCGTCGATGCCGTTGGCCTTCACGAAGGCCTTCCACTGGGCATAGGCGCCGTCGGGCGCCGGGGCTCCGAGGGTCTTGCCCTCCAGGTCCTTCGGCGCGCTCACGCCGAGCGACTTGCGCCCCACGATGGCAAAGGGCGGCTTGTTGTAGATCATGAAGATCGCCGTAACCTTCATGTCCGGGTTCTGGTCGCGGAACTTGATCAGCGAATTGATGTCGGAGGCGCCGAACTGGTAGGTGCCCGAGGCCACGCGCGGGATCGCCTCGAGCGAGCCGTTGCCGGTGTCCATGGTCACGTCCAGCCCCTCGTCGGCGTAATAGCCCTTGTCGAGGGCGAGGAGCAGCGGCGCGGCCGGCCCCTCCCATTTCCAGTCGTTGGAAAAGCTCACGGCGGTATCGGCAAGCGCACCGCCGGCGGCCAGCATGGCTGCGGCCGCGAGGCTGAGGATCTGTTTCATGTCGGTCTTCCCTGTCGGACCCGGTCTTTTTTGGCGCCCCCGGCAGCGAGGAGCGTCCGTAAACTCAAGCAGAGCCCGCGCGGCTGCACAAGAGCGCCGCAGCGAGGCGCGGCGCTTTGCCCGCACCCGCCCGCAAATCGGGCAGTGCCGCGCCCGGGTGGCGGGAAATGCGGCGCGGGCCGGACACGGGCTTGCGCGCCGGCGCCGCTTGCGGCACGCCATGGGGCGCAATTCCAGCGAGGAGCACCCATGCGACCCATCGCCTTCGCCGCCCCGGGCCGGTTCTGGCGCGGCAACCTGCACACCCACTCGAACCGCTCCGACGGCGCCCTGCCGCCCGCCGAGGTCTGTGCGCGCTACGCGGCGGAGGGCTATGACTTCATCAGCCTCACCGACCATTTCGTCGGCGCCTTCGGCTATCCGATCACGCCCACGGAAGGCTTCCGCACCAACCGGTTCACCACCATCCCGGGCGCCGAGCTGCACTCCGGCGCCATGGCGAACGGCGAGCTGTGGCACATCCTCGCCGTCGGCCTGCCGGCGGATTTCGCGCCCTCGAACTCGCCCTCCTTCTCCCCCGTGCCCGACCAGGAAAGCGGCGCCGAGATCGCGGCCCGCGCCCGGGCGGCGGGGGCCTTCGTGGCGGTGGCGCACCCGCACTGGTCGGGCCTCACCGAGGCGGATGCCCGCTCCATCGAGGCCGCCCACGCGGTGGAGGTCTACAACCACGGCTGCGCGGTGGAATGCGACCGGGGCGACGGGCTGCACACGCTCGACCTGCTCCTCACCGAGGGCCGGCGCCTCGGGCTTGTGGCCACCGACGACGCGCATTTCCACGCGCCCGACCATTTCGGCGGCTGGACCATGGTGAAGGCCGAGGAAAACACCCCCGAGGCCCTGCTCGCGGCCCTGAAAGCCGGCGCCTACTACGCCAGCACCGGGCCCGAAATCACCGACCTGAGCCTGGAAGGTGACGAGATGGAGGTGGCCTGCTCCCCCGCCTCGGTGATCGTGGTGCAGGGCCAGGGCTCGGGCACCGCCACGCGCCACGGCGCCTCGATGACCCGGGTGCGCATCCCGCTCGGCCGGGTTGCGGCGAGCCCCTGGGCCCGGGTGACGGTGATCGACGCCGCCGGCCGCCGCGCCTGGACCAACCCGGTCTGGCGCGACTGACGCGCCGCCGCCCGCGTGCGCGGGCGGCCCCCCGGACAGCAGACGCCCCGTCCCCGCTGGGGCCCCTCTCGAACGGCGGACGGCTCTCTCTGGCCGCGGGCATCACCCGAACGGCAGTCGGCCTGCCACCGGCGGGGCCCGCTCGAACGGCCGACGGCCGCTCCCGGCGCGGGGCCACCACTGAAAGGAGATGGTCCGCCTCGGGCGGCGCGGCCCCCGGAAGGCAAACGGCCCACCCGGGATGGGGGCGGCCCCGGAAAAAGCAAACGGCCCGCCCCGGATGGGGGCGGGCCGTCGCGATCTGCGGGGCCGGGGCCCTGGCGTCCGCGCGCCTCAGCTTTTCGGCGCGTTCGGGAAGAACAGCTCCTGGCCGTTCACCTTGTAGCCGGCGATGGTCTCCTGCCCCTCGGGCGAGAGCACCCAGTCGACGAACTGCTGCGCGGCCTCGGCCTTCACGCCGGGGCACTTGTCCTGGCTCACGGCCATGATGCCGTACTGGTTGAACAGCTTCTCGTCGCCCTCCACCAGCACCTCGAAATCGCCCTTGTTCTCGAAGCTGATCCAGGTGGCGCGGTCGGTGAGGCTGTAGGCGTTCATGCCCACGGCGGTGTTGAGCGTGGCGCCCATGCCCGAGCCGGTCTCGCGGTACCAGCTGCCCGAGGCGGCGGCGGGGTCGATGCCGGCGTCCTGCCACAGGATGAGCTCGGCCTTGTTGGTGCCGCTGTCATCGCCGCGCGAGGCGAAGGGCGCCTCGGCGCCCGCGATCTTCTCCAGCGAGGCCACCACGTCGTTCGAGCCCTTCACCCCGGCCGGGTCCGCCGCCGGGCCCACGATGACGAAATCGTTGTACATCACGTCGGTGCGCTGGGCGGCGTAGCCGTCGGCGACGAATTTCTCCTCCGCGGGCTTCGCGTGCACGAACAGCACGTCGCCATCGCAATTCATCGCGTTCTTGATCGCCTGGCCGGTGCCCACGGCGACCACGCGCACCTCCACCCCGGTCTTCCCGGTGTAGATCGGCAGCAGGTAGTCGTAGAGCCCGGAATTCTGCGTCGAGGTGGTCGACTGGACGGTGATGAATTCATCCGCCGCCAGCGCCGGCGCGGCGAAGGCAAGCCCCGCGACCAGGGCAACGGGCAAGGAAGTGCGCAGCATGGGTATCCCCTCTCTCTTGTCGGGCCCGCGAGGGGCCGCTGGTTTCCCCGGACTATGCATAATCTGTCGTTTGATGTCGATTCCCGCGCGATGCGGGAATTCATGACATCGCGCACCAATCCTCCCGGCGTCGCGGCCCGGCGAGACGCGGCCGCTGCACGCCTCCCGTCACGCGGGTGGCGCTGCTTCGGCCGGGCTTCGGGCGGCAGGGAGATGCACCACCGCGCTCGCGTTCGGGGGGCCGGGGTGCGCCCCCGGCAGCTATCCCCTCGAGCGATGCGCCTCCGGCGGCTATTCGATTGAGAGATGCGCCTCCGGCGCAAAGCCCGGCGGCAGCCCCGGATCCTCGCCGTCGAGCTGGGCGGCCACCGCCGCCCCTGCCGCATGCCCGATACCGAAGCTGATCTTGAACCCCCCCGTCGCCGCGAAAACCCCCTCCGCCCCGGGCAAGGGGCCCAGCATCGGATCGCGCCCCAGCGCGCGCGGCCGCAGCCCCGCCCAGCGCCGCAGCACCGGCGCGCCGCGGATGGCCGGGCACAGCCGGCACGCCCGCTCCAGCACCGCGTCGAGCTGCGCGTCGGTGCCGAGCGGATCGGTGAAGGCCCGCTCGCTCGTCGCCCCCACGGCAATGCCGCCGGTGGCGTGCGGCAACACGTAGGTACCGTCGCCGTAAAGCAGCGGCAGGGCCGGCGCCGGCGCGTCGAGCAGCAGCGCCTGGCCCTTCTCCGCGGCGCCGGCGAGCGCGCCGAGCAGCGGCGCCATCAGCGCGAAGCTCTCCGCCCCGGCGGCCACCACCACCTGCCGGGCCCGCAGGCGGCCCTCCGTGAGCCGCACCCCCTCCGGCCCGAGCGACACGGCCTCGGCGCGGCGCAGCCGCCCGCCGCGCGCCGCCACCGCCCGTGCCAGAACGGCGCAGGTGGCCGCGGGGTCGAGCCGGGCGGTGAGCGTGTCGGCCACGATCCCTTCGGGCGCCGCGGCGGGGTCCAGCCAGCCGGCGGCCGCGTCGGGCGGCAGGATCTCCATCCCCGCCGCCCCACCCCATCGCTCCGCCGCCGCGCCGGCCCGCGCCCCGGCCCGCGCGCGCGCCTCCGGCGTGGCGAGCGGCTGCCAGCGCCCGATCCGCCCGTACCCGGCCGAGCCGCCGCCCGCGGCCTCGGCCTCGCCCAGCGCCGCCCCGAGGCCCAGCAGCGCCTCGAGCTGGAACTGCTTCTTCGCGTTCCAGCGCTCGGGCACGTGCGGGGCGAGCGCGCCGATCACCCCGCCGCTCGCGCCCGCGCCCGGGCCCGCCCTGTCGACGAGCAGCACGTCGCGGCCACGGCCCAGCGCCGCGAAGGCGGTCCAGAGGCCGAAAACCCCTGCCCCCAGGATCACCACGTCTTCCATCCGTGCCCCCTTTCCCGGCCAGCCCCTCGCGCAGCGCCCCGAAACATGACAGAAATCGGAGGGCGGCGGGCCGGCGCCCGCCCGGGTATGGCAGGGAAGGACCGGATGCAAAAGACCCTCGACTGGCTGGACAACGGCACCCCGGTCTCCACCCGCTTCGGGGATCCCTACTTCTCGATGGAGGACGGGCTGGCCGAGACGCGCCACGTGTTCCTGGCCGGAAACGACCTGCCGGAGCGCTTTGTCCCGGGGTTCTGCATCGCCGAGCTGGGCTTCGGCACCGGGCTGAACTTCCTCGCCGCCTGGGCGGCCTGGCTGGGCGCGGGCCACCGCTCGGCCCTGCAGTTCACCAGTTTCGAGGCCTGGCCGCTGCCGCGCGAGGACATGCGCCGCGCCCTGTCGCGCTGGCGCGAGCTCGGCCCCCTCGCCGATGCGCTCATCGCCGGCTGGCGCGAGGAGGGCGGGGTGATGGAACTCTCCGGCGCCCGGCTCACCCTCGTGGTGGGGGATGCGCGCAACACGCTGCGCGCCTGGCCCGGCGCCGCCGACGCCTGGTTCCTCGACGGGTTCAGCCCGGCGCGCAACCCCGAACTGTGGAGCCCCGAGCTGCTGGCCCAGGTGGCCCGCCACACCCGGCCCGGCGGCAGCTTCGCCACATACTCGGCCGCCGGCCACGTGCGCCGCGCCCTCGCGACCGCAGGCTTCGCCGTGCGCCGCCTGCCCGGTTTCGGACGCAAGCGCGACATGTCCGCCGGCCGGCTTTCAGCGCTCTGAGCCACCCGCCGCACCCCGGAAACACAACTCTGAGGTGCAGCGGCCGCGCGCCACACTGGGGCGATACCGCCACCTTTGCGCCATGAAACACCCCCAGGGTTAAAAAACCCTCCCCGTTTTCAATACAATGCTGGTAGGATTGCGACGCTTCTGAGATGCTGAAGCTGGAGTGAGTAAACCTTCGGTTGAATGTTTCGCCCGCATTCTGGGCGGAGCCGGGAACCTGTCCGGAGACACGATGTGCGGAAGCCTGCGGCGATTGCGTGCCGCAACAGCCACCGCCAGCGGGGTTGACGGGTGCGTCCCCGGTGCGGTCGGCGGGTCAGCGCCGGGCGGACATCCCGGGGGAACAAGGGAAGACAGCAAGGCGTGCATTCGGCGTTCGTTTCTGTGACCACCGCCTGGCGGCGAGGGGCCGTTCCCCCCGCCGCGAGGGAAGTCGGCACGTGCCCGGCGTGGCGTGCCGCCCGCGAGTTTCCGTTGCGTCTGAACAGCCGCGGGCCGTGTATGCCCGCCTGGGGCCGCCGCGGCAGCGCGGTGCGCGGCATGGTGCCCCGCCCAGGGTTTTCGCTTCGGAGTGTGCTGACATGAACTCGAGCCTTCCGCCAGACCGGTCCTCGGACGCACTCTACCGGCTCCTGGTCAACGCCGTGGTCGATTACGCCATCTTCATGCTCGACCCGGAAGGCTATGTCACCAACTGGAACGCGGGCGCGGAGCGCGCGAAGGGCTATACCGAGGACGAGATCGTCGGCCGCCATTTCTCGTGCTTCTACACGCCCGAGGACCGGGCGAACTTCGCCCCCCGCCTCGCCCTGCAGACCGCGCTGCGCGACGGCAAGTTCGAGACCGAGGGCTGGCGCATGCGCAAGGACGGCACGCGCTTCTGGGCCAGCGTGCTGATCGACCCGATCTTCGAGAACGGCCGGCATCTGGGCTTCGCCAAGGTCACACGGGACCGCACGGCCCAGTACGAGGCCGAGCTGCGCAACCGCCGCTCCGAGCAGCGCTTCCGCCTGCTCGTGCAGGGCGTGACCGACTACGCGCTGTGCATGCTCGACACCGACGGCATCGTGAGCAACTGGAACACCGGCGCCCAGCGCGCCCAGGGCTATTCCGAGGCCGAGATCGTCGGGCGCCATTTCTCCGTGTTCCACACCGAGGAAGACCGCGCCGCCGGCGAGCCCGCGCGCGCCCTCGACCTCGCGTTGCGCGAGGGCAAGTACGAGCGGGAGTGCTGGCAGGTGCGCCGCGACGGCAGCCGCTTCTGGGCCCATCTCGTGATCGATCCGCTGTTCGAGGCGGACACGCTGATGGGCTTTGCCCAGATCACCCGCGACATCTCGCGCCAGAAGGCCGACGCGGACCGCATCGCCGCCGTGAGCCACCGGCTCGACCTCGCCCTCTCGAACATGTCGCAGGGCCTGTGCCTGTTCGACCGGGACGGCAGGCTGGCGCTGCACAATGTCCGCTTCCTCGAGATCTTCGGGGTGAGCGAGGATCAGCTCCCGCCCGAATCCAGCCTGCGCGACGTGATCCGCCTCACCCTGGGGCCGTGCACCGACGCCGAGGCCGAGGCCGCCTTCCGGCGCCACCGCACCCTGCTCGCGAGCGCGCCGGGCACCAGCGTGGTCGAGGAGCTGCGCGACGGGCTGATCCTGTCGATCTCCCACCGCGTGATGGCCGACGGCACCTGGGTCACCACCTTCGAGGACATCACCGAGCGCCGGCGCTCGGAGGAGCGCATCCTCTTCATGAGCCGCCACGACATGCTCACCCGGCTGAGCAACCGCGCGCATTTCATCGAGGGGCTGGACGCGCTCATCGCCTCCTGCGACCCGGCACGCGACCGTGTGGCGGTCGCCGCGATCGACCTCGACCGCTTTACCGACATCAACGACCTGCACGGCCATGTCGCGGGCGACCATGTGCTGCGCCTCGTCGCCTCGCGGCTCGGTGCCACGCTGCGCGAGGACGAGGCGCTGGGGCGCATCGGGGGAGACGAGTTCGCCGCCGCCCGCGCCTTCCGCGACGAGGAGGAGCTGCAGGATTTCGTCACCCGGCTCGAACAGGCGCTGCACGGCGCGCTCGAAATCGAGGGCCAGGAGATCGGCATCGGGGCGAGCATCGGCATCGCGGTCTATCCGGCCGACGCGGGCGACCGCGAACTGCTGCTCAACAACGCCGATCTCGCGATGGTGCGCGCCAAGTCCGACATCGGCGCCTCCACCTGCTACTACGAGCCGCGCCGGGATGAGGCCGCGCGCGACCGCAGGGCGCTGCTGCAGGACATCTGGTCGGCGGTCGAACGCGACGAGTTCGAGCTCGTCTACCAGGTGCAGAAATCCGTCCAGACCGGCGAGACCACCGGCTTCGAGGCGCTCCTGCGCTGGAACCACCCGGAGCATGGCCAGATCTCTCCGCTGGTGTTCATTCCGCTGGCCGAGGAATGCGGCGCCATCCTGCGCATCGGCGAATGGGTGCTGCGCACCGCCTGCGCCGAGGCAGCCCGCTGGGACGAGCCGCACCGCATCGCGGTCAACCTCTCCCCGGTGCAGATCGCGCATGCCGACGTGGTGCCGCTGGTGCAGCGGGTGCTCGACGAAACCGGGCTGCCGCCCTCGCGCCTCGAACTGGAGATCACCGAGACCGCGATCATCTCCGACCGGCGCCAGGCCATCGATTTTCTCCAGGGGCTCTCGGCCATCGGCGTTTCGGTCGCGCTCGATGATTTCGGTACCGGATATTCCTCGCTCGACACGCTGCGCTCCTTCCCGTTCAGCAAGATCAAGCTCGACCGCAGCTTCATCACCGAGATCGAGACGAGCGCCCAGGCCATGGCGATCATCCGCGCGGTGCTGGCACTGGGGCGGAGCCTGAACATCAGCGTGCTGGCCGAAGGCGTGGAAACGGACCGGCAGCTCGCCATCCTGCGGGCCGAGCGCTGCGACCAGGTGCAGGGCTACCTGCTCGGTCGCCCCCGCAAGCCGGTCTTCGCCGTCGCGTCCTGAGATCCCCCCGCCCCGAGCGGCGCAGAGGCCGGAACGCGGGCCTGCCGGGCAGGCGCCCGGTAACAAGGCATGTCGCTCCGCGGCCCGCCCTGCTCGCGGAGGCACGGGAGTTCTGCCGATCCCGCCCGCGCCCGGACCGCGACACAAGGCGCATCGACCGCGCCTGCGGGAGCAGTCCCGGCGCAGGCCAACTGTTGCGCTGCGAGCGTCTCGGGGGCACCGGCCCACCGCCCGGCGGCAAGGCATTGCGCGGCGTCGCGGGCCCCGCTCAGGCTCCCGACGCATCGCATCCTCCCTCAGCTCCGGAGCAGGCGCGCCCGTTCACGCAACGAGCCCACGCGGCATGCTCAGCCCCACCCGCCCCTGCTCCCGCCCGCCCGGGTGCCGCGCCGCCGCGCGCGCGGGGCAGGCAGACCGCGCTCTCTGGTCAGCTGGGAAAGGCCACCGCGCGCAGGTAGCTGTCGATCAGGGTTTCGAAGCCTGCGTGCATGTCGGTCCTGCTGCTCTTGAGCAGGTATCCCGCCGCGTTCAGCCCGTAGGCGCGATGCTTGTCCTCTTCGCTGTTGGAGGTGGTGAGCACGAAGACCACCGAACGGCGCAGCCGGGCGTCGGCACGCAAGGCCTCGAGGAACTCGATCCCGTTCATGCGTGGCATGTTGATGTCGAGCAGGATGAGATGCGGGGCGGCGAGCGGGCCCAGGCCGTTCTCGCCGCGCAGCCAGGCCAGTCCTTCCAGCCCGTCGCGGGCCACGTGGAGCGGATGCTCGATCTGCCGGCGCCTCAAGGCCCGGGTCACCTCCTCGGCGTCGATCTCGTCGTCCTCGAGCAGGAGGATGTTCACAGTTTCGCCCAGCATTGCTTCAGGCCTCCCTTGCAAGCATCTTCAGCGGCATGGCCACCGGCCAGGTGAAGACGATGCAGGCGCCCTCCCCCTCTCCGGACAGGATGCGCACCTGTCCGCGCCGGGCCGTCACGATCTTCTTCACGAAGGCCAGCCCCATGCCGCTGCCCTCGCGTTCGTCACGCGGTTTCAGTGTCTGGAACATCTCGAACACCCTGTCATGGAAGCGGGCGGGAATGCCCGGACCGTCGTCGCGCACGGCGAACTCGTAACCGTCGGGGAGTTCGCGCACTCCCACGGAAATGCTGCCGCCGGGCGCGCCATGGTGCTTCACCGCGTTGGACAGCAAGTTGGTGAACACCTGCTCGAGCGGCATGCGCGGCAGCAGGATGTGATAGAGGCGGGGGTCGATGCTGAGCGACATGTCGTCGGGCATGTCGACCAGCGGCCGCAGGTCCTCGATCATCTGTCCGAGGTTCTGCGGCTCGCCCGGCGTGCCCGCGCGCCCGGCCCGGGAATACTCGAGCAGGTCGTCGAGGAACTGCTCCATCCGCATCACCCGCCCGCGAAGCTTTTCCATGCGATCGCGGTTGCACTGATCGAGATGCGGCTCAAGGTCCTCTTCCAGCCAGCGGGTAAGCCGCTCGACCGCGCGCAGCGGCGACTTGAGGTCATGCGAGGCGGCATAGGCGAATTTCTCCAGCTCGGCATTGGAGATGCGCAGGTCTTCCAGGGTGAGGGCGAGCCGGTGCTCCGCCTCCTTGCGCTCGGAGATGTCACGCAGGATGCCGCAGTAGATGCGCCGGTCGTCGAGCATCACCTCGCTCACCGACAGTTCGAGCGGGAAGGTCGAGCCGTCCTTGCGTCGGCCCGACACTTCCCGCCCCGTGCCGATGATCTGGCGCCGGCCGGTGCGGGAATAGGCTTCCAGATAGCCGTCATGGGCGCTGGTGTAGGGCTCCGGCATCAGGCATTTCACGTTGCGGCCCAGCACCTCGCGCGCCTTGTAGCCGAAGATCTCCTCGCATCCGCGGTTGAAGGCCTCGATCGTGCCATGCGCGTCGATGGTCACCAGACCGTCCACCGTCGTGTCGAAGACGGCACGCATGCGCCCCTCGCTCTCCTCCAGGGTGCGGGTCTTGCGGTCGAGGAAGTCCATCGCGGTGTTGAAGCTGCGCGCGAGATAGCCGATCTCGTCGGCCGAGAGGATCTCGGCACGGCGCGAGGTGTCGCCTTCCATGATCCGGCGGACCACATCGGCGAGGTGCAGTGTCGGCCGGGTGATCATCCGCGCCAGCACCACGCCCACGACCAGCACCGCCACGGAGAGCACCGCGAAGATGAAGCCCATGGTCTCGAGCAGCTCGCGCGCGGGGCGCAGCGCGTCGTCGCGCCCGATCCGCGCCACCACGCCCCAGCCCAGCGCGGGGACATAGCCGGTGGCGACCAGCACCGGCACACCCTCCCGGTCGCTCATCGCGGTGCTTTCCTCGGCGATGTCGTGCCCCTGCAGCGCCGCCAGCACCGCGGGGTCCTCCCCCGCCGCCCGGCCCGGGCCGAAGCCGACGGGATAGCGACGCGGCGTGAGCACCTCCACCCGGCCCTCGGCGTCGCGCCGGACGATGAGCAGCTCGCCGCTGCGGCCCAGTTCCTCATGCCCGGCGACCGTGGCGAGCAGCTCCGAGGCGTCGAACACCGCCAGCAACGTTCCGACCCGCGCCCCCTCGTGGCGCAGCACGTCCGCCACCAGCACGTGCAGCCGCGCCTCCACCGGGTCGAACCACAGGTCGATGATGCCGGGCGGGCGCTCGGCCGACCGGCCGCCCAGGCCCTGGCAGCGCCCGGTGCGCGCCGGCGGAGCGCCGACGGCCGCGATCTCGCCGCCCGAGACGCCGCATACCGTGAGCCGCTCGAGCAGGCGAACCGACCCGAACGCCTCCACCAGCCTCGCATGCAGCGTTTCCAGCGCCTCCTGCGAGCCGTTCATGAACAGCGCGGCGGCGGCGGCGGGCAGCGGCTCGGCGGCGGTGAGCGCCTGCACCCTGTCGGTCCAGTGGCCGGTGACCTGAAGGATCTCGCGCTCCTGCTGGGTGACCATGCGGCGGAGCTGGGACAGCCAGCTGTCCACGATCTGCTGGCGCGCGAAATTGTAGGTCGCGAAGCCGATGGCGGCCATTCCCGACAGCGAGACCAACAGGAGGAGCAGGATGATCCGCTCCCGCATTCCGAAAATGTAAGGTGACCGACCCATTCTCTCCATCGCCCTGCGGCCAGGCGCCCGGAACCGTTCCGGCACCGCCGTCACCTGGCCCGGGAGAGACTGTAAAGAGCCGATCTTGCCGGTTGATTAAGGCTGCCGCGACGCGGCGCTCACGCCTTCACCACCAGCCGCTCACGCGTCATCCGGCCGGCACGCCAGAGCTTCCAGTAGCCGCGCCAGCGCCGTACCAGTGCCTCGCGCCGCTCCGCGAGCAGCACCCGGCCGGCACGGAAGGCCTCCTCCTCCAGCACGGCCTTGCGCGCCCCGATCAGGGCCCGGAAGCCCTCGACATCGGTGCGCGGCCCGAAATCGAGAGGCGCGCCGGCGAGTCGCGCGTCGAGCACGCAGAGGTCGTGGTGATCGCCCAGCAGGGTGCAGAGCCGGTCGAGCCCCTCCGCGTGCGGCTCCATCATGCCGGGGCAGATGCGGCTCGCCAGCCGGGCGTGATACCAGTGCGCCTTGAGGTACTTGCGCCAGTCGTGCAGCGCCTCGTCCTCGCGCAGGGCATAGGCGTGCTGCATCGCCTCGCGGGCCCGGGCGTAGGACTTGCCGGCCCCGCCCGCCAGCGCCCTGAACCCCTTGTGCCCGAGGCTCCAGCCCCGCGCCCGGCGCCGGGCCTCCTGCATCTGTGCGCGCAGGTCCTCGAGCCGGTCGTCCAGCGCCGGGGCGCCGTGCGCCTCCCCGGCCTCGCGGGTGAGCCGGGCGCGAATCGCGGCGAAGCGGCGGCGGTCGTCCACCTCCTGCGCGGCGAGCAGGGCATCGTAGCTGCGGATCAGCGTATCGGCGTCGCGTGCGCCGGAGAGCGGCCGGGCGAGGTCGCGGAAGGTGGCGTTCTCGGCGCCGAAGCCGGAAAAGGCCGGCCGCACGAGGCGCAGCAGGCCGCGGAGCTTCTTGCAGCGCTTGCGGATCTGGTGCACCCGGGCGGCGGGGCTCAGCGCGGCATCGTCCAGCTCGGCCAGGGCGCGGTCGATCTGCTCCCCCGCGATGCGGCGCAGCGCCTGCTGCATGTCCGCGTCGCCCTTCCTGATGCGATATCCCATTGCGGCGCCCCCCTTCCCGGCAGACGCATCATGCCGCAGCCCGCCCGGCGTTTCCACCGCAACGCGACCCACGGCCCCACGCCGGCCAAGGCACGCCGATACGGGCCGGAGCCCGCGCCGCATTCGAGGAACGCCAATCCGGATCGGAGGACCGCCGAGACCAGCGAGACACTGGGAAAAGCGAAGCTTGCGGGAACGGAAATTGTCAAACCACCCCGCAAGAAGCGTCAACCCCCGGGAGGGGCGAGCAAGTGGCTAACGTTAAGCGGATGATTTTCCCCGAGGATTCTGGCTCCGGCGGTAGGATTCGAACCTACGACCAGCGGATTAACAGTCCGATGCTCTACCACTGAGCTACGCCGGAACAGAGCCTTCATCCTCGGGCGAGGCGGTCTATAACAAAGCCCCCTGACCGCGTCCAGAGCGAATTTCACCCTTTTCCCCTCCGCCGCCGAAATCGCGGGTGATCTCGGCGGCGATGGTGCAGAGCACCTCCTGCAGCCCGGGCAGGCGGGCGGGCGTGAGGCGGGTCACCGGGCCGGAGATCGACACCGCCGCCACCCCCTGGCCCTGCTCGTCGCGCAGCGCGACGGAGAGGCAGCGCAGGCCCTCGGTGAATTCCTCCGCGTCATGCGCGACGCCCGCGCTGCGGATGCGGGCGAGCTCCTCGAGCATCGCCGCGGGGGTGGTGAGCGTGGCCGGGGTGGCCGCCGGCATGCCCTGCTCGGAGAGGATGGCGCGCACCCGCTCGTCGGGCATGGTGGCGAGCAGCGCCTTGCCGGCGCCCGACCAGTGCATCTTCACCCGCCCCCCCACCTGGGTGATGGCGCGCATGGTGTGGCGGCTCTCCACCTGGGCCATGCAGATCGCCTCGCCGCCGCTTTCCACGTAGATGTTCGCGGTCTCTCCGGTCACCTCCATCAGCCGGCGCAGGTAGGGGCGCGCGAGGGCGATGATGTCGCGGTTTCGCGCGAAGGTGGCGCCCACGGTGAAAGCGGAGACGCCGATCTGCCACAGGCCGGTGGCGGGCTCGAAGCGCACGAAGCGCTCGCCCTCCAGAGTGGTGAGGATGCGGTGCGTGGTGGATGCGGCAAGCCCGGCCCGTTCGGCCGTCTCGGTGAGGGTCAGTCCTTCCGAGCTGGCCGCGAGGGACCGCAGAATGGCTATGGCCCGCGAAATCGATCTCACCTGGCCGGAGCGGCTGTCCGCCGTTTCGGACTTGCCCCGGCTCGCCATCGGCTTTTCTGTCATTCCGTCACGATAGCGCGGCGGCAGGGCGCCGGATAGCAGGCATTTCGCAGGAGCCGCCTAGTCGGGGTCGATCCCGGCAAGGCGGCGGCCCTCGCACACCCGGCGCACCTCCTCGATGAGGGCGTGCAACTCCTCCGTCGGGGTTTCGTTACCGCGCAGGGAGAGGCCGACCGGGCCGGTCCAGTCCTCGCCGCCGGGGCCGATGGCCACCAGCCGGCCGAGGGAGAGCTCCTCCTCCACCACGCCGCGCGAGATGAGCCACACCGCGTCGGACTCGCGCACCACCGCCCGGCCGAAGGCCAGCGAGACGGATTCGTAGCGCGCCTGCAGCCCGCCCAGCCCGCGCGCCAGCAGAAACTGCTCCACCGTGGTGCGGATCACCGCGCCCGGCGGCGGCAGGATCAGCGGGTAGTCGGCCAGCGCGCCGATGTCGCCCGAGAGCGCCAGCGGGTGGCCCGGCCGCACCACGGCGGCGATCTGCTCGGAGTAGAGGTGCTCGAAGACGAGGCCGGTCATCTGCTCGGGCGCCGCCAGCCGGCCCACCACCATGTCGAGCGCATGGGTGCGCAGCTGCTCGAGCAGGAACCAGTTCGGCGCGGTGGACACGCGCAGCTGCACCTGCGGGTGGCTCTGCGAGAAGCTCAGCGCCGCCTTGGGCATCACCCCGGTCGCCACCGTGGGCAGCACTCCCAGCCGCAGCATGGGCTTGCGCGGCTTGCCGGTCACCACCGCAACCCCCTGGCGCAGCGAGGAAAGTGCTGCGCCCGCATGCTCGCGAAAGCGCAGCCCCGCGCGGGTGAGGCGCAGCCGCCGGCCCGAGCGGTCGAACAGCGTGACGTCGAGCATCTCCTCCAGCTCGCGCAGCGTCTTGGAGGCGGCGGGCTGGGAAATGTGCAGGATCTCGGCGGCTTGACCCACCGATCCGAGGCGCGCAATCTCCTCGAAACAGCGGAGATGTCGCAAACGCAGCCTGGCGTCGAGGTTCATGATAACCCTCTGGTTATGGTGATCGCTCTATTCTTCATTTTACATAACCACACCGACATGGGAAATACTCCACTCAAAAGGGGGGACCAGCTATGCAAATCGCAACCATCAACGGCGTGAGGATCCACTACGCCGTCGAGGGCCCGCAGGACGGGCGCGCGATCCTCTTCATCAACTCGCTGGGAACCGATTTCCGCGTCTGGGACCGGGTGCTGCCCCTGCTGCCTGAGGGCCTGCGGGTGATCCGCTACGACAAGCGCGGCCACGGCCTGTCCGAATGCCCCGCCGCCCCCTATTACATGGGCGATCTCGTGGCCGAGGCCGCCGGGCTGCTCGACCATCTCGGGGTGAGCGGCGCGATGGTGGTGGGCCTGTCCATCGGCGGGCAGATCGCCCAGGGGCTGGCGGCGGAGCGGCCGGACCTGGTCTCCGCCCTCGTGCTCTCCAACACCGCCGCCAAGATCGGCACGCCCGACATGTGGGACGCCCGCATCGAGGAAATCCACAAGGGCGGCATCGCGGCGCTGGAGGAGAACATCCTGTCGCGCTGGTTCTCCCGCGCCTTCCGCGAGGCGAACCCCGACGAGCTCGCCGGCTGGCGCCACATGCTGTGCCGCACGCCCGAGGACGGCTACGTGGGCTGCTGCTACGCCATCAAGGACACCGACCTGATCGAGAGCACCAGCCGCCTCAGCCTGCCCGCGCTCGCCATCGCCGGCGACGAGGACGGCTCCACCCCCGCCGACCTGGTGCGCGAGACCGCGGCGCTGATCCCCGGCGCGGGCTTCCACCTCGTGCGCGGCGCCGGCCACCTGCCCTGCGTGGAACAGCCCGCCGATGTCGCCGCCGTGCTCACCGCCTTCATGAAGGAGACCGACCTTGTCCGAGAGATATGACGCCGGCATGGCCACGCGGCGCGCCGTGCTCGGCGACGCGCATGTGAACCGCGCCGAGGCCGCCAAGACCCCCTTCGACGAGCCGTTCCAGACCTTCATCACCGAAGGCGCCTGGGGCTCGGTCTGGTCGCGCCCGCATTTCACGAAGCGCGAGCGCTCCATCGTCACGCTGGCGCTGCTGGCGGGCATGGGGAATTTCGACGAGGTCGCCATGCACGTGCGCGCCACCGCGAACACCGGCGCCACCAAGGAAGACCTCATCGAGGCGATGCTGCATGTCGCGGTCTACTGCGGCGTGCCCAAGGCGAACCACGCCATCAAGATCATCAAGCAGACCTACGCGGAGATGGAGGGCGCCTGAGCCCGCCCGGGCGCGCGGCCCCCGCGCCCCATCCCCCGCCAGGGTCTCGCCCAGGGAGAGAAGGAGACGACAGCGATGTCCGACGGAGCATATTTCCAGCGCGACAGGCAGTGGCACCCGCCCGCCTATGCGCCCGGCTACAAGACCAGCGTGAAGCGCAGCCCGCAGGCGGCGCTGATCTCGCTCAACAACACCATCTCGGAGATGACCGGGCCCGTGTTCGGCCACAACATGCTGGGCGAGCTCGACAACGACCTGGTGCACAATTACGCGAAGCCCGGCGAGAGCGCCATCGGCCAGCGCATCATCGTCTACGGCCGGGTGCTCGACGAGAACGGCCGCGGCGTGCCCGGCGCGCTGGTGGAGTTCTGGCAGGCCAATGCCGGCGGGCGCTACCGCCACAAGAAGGAAACCTACCTCGCGCCGCTCGACCCGAATTTCGGCGGCTGCGGGCGGGCGATCACCGATGACGAGGGCGGTTACCGCTTCCGCACCATCCAGCCCGGCGCCTACCCCTGGCCCAACGGCGTGAACGACTGGCGCCCCGCCCATATCCATTTCTCGGTCTTCGGCCATGCCTTCGCGCAGCGGCTGATCACCCAGATGTATTTCGAGGGCGACCCGATGATCTGGCAGTGCCCGATCGTGAACACCATCCCCTCGCGCGAGGCGGTGGAGAGCCTGATCGCGCCGCTCGACATGAACAACACCATCCCGATGGACGCGCGCGCCTACAAGTTCGACATCGTGCTGCGCGGCCGCCGCTCGACGATGTTCGAGAACCGCATGGAGGGGAACTGAGATGCAGGGCCTGGACCAGCTGAAGGAAACCGCGTCGCAGACCGCGGGCCCCTACGTGCACATCGGCTGCGTGCCGAATTTCTGCGACATCACCGGCGTCTTCCCGGAGGATCTGGGCTGCCGGATGGTGAACGAGCACACGAAGGGCGAGCGCATCACCGTGCGCGGCCGGGTGTTCGACGGCACCGGAACCCCCCTGCGCGACGCGCTGATCGAGGTCTGGCAGGCCGATGCCGAGGGGCTCTACCCCAGCCCGCAGGAGAAGCGCGGCATGGCAGACCCCAACTTCACCGGCTTCGGCCGCTCGCCCGGCGACATGGCCACCGGCGAATACGTGTTCGAGACCGTGCGCCCGGGCACCGTGCCCTTCATCGACGGCCGGCCGATGGCGCCGCACATCACCTTCTGGGTGGTGGCGCGCGGCATCAACATCGGCCTGCACACCCGGATGTACTTCCCCGATGACGAGGAGGCGCTGAAGGCCGACCCGATCCTGATGCGCATCGAGCACCAGGTGCGCGTGGCCACGCTGGTCGCCGAGAAGACCGGGGAGGCGGAGTACACGTTCAACATCCACCTCCAGGGCCCGAAAGAGACGATCTTCTTCGACATCTGACGCAACACCAGCCACAGGCTCCGCCCGTAGGGTGGGTCCGGGAGGGGAGGCACTCCCCTCCCGAATGCCTTTCCGGAGAACCGACATGTCCAATCCCTGCATCCTGTGCGTCGCGATCACCGGCTCGCTGCCCACGAAGGAGAACAACCCCGCGGTGCCGATCACCGTCGCCGAGCAGATCGAGAGCACGCAGGAGGCCTTCGAGGCCGGCGCCACCATCGCCCATTGCCACGTGCGCAACGACGACCAGACCCCCTCCTCGGACCCCGAGAAATTCGCCGCCCTGAAGGAGGGGCTGGAGAAGCACTGCCCGGGCCTCATCGTGCAGCTCTCCACCGGCGGGCGCTCGGGCGCGGGGAAAACCCGCGGCGGCATGCTGCCGCTCTCCCCCGACATGGCCTCGCTCTCGGTGGGCTCGAACAACTTCCCCACCCGGGTCTACGAGAACCCGCCCGACCTCGTGGACTGGCTCGCCTCCGAGATGCTCACCTACGGGGTGAAGCCGGAGATCGAGGCCTTCGACCTCTCGCACATCCACCAGGCGGTGGCGATGCAGAAGGACGGCCGGCTGAAGGGCCCGCTGCACATCCAGTTCGTGATGGGCGTGAAGAACGCGATGCCGGTGGACCGCGACACGTTCGAGTATTACATCCGCACGGTGAAGCGCCTCGCCCCGGATGCCACCTGGTGCGGAGCCGGCATCGGGCGCTTCCAGGCGACGCTGAACGAATGGTCGATCGAGCTCGGCGGCCACACGCGCACCGGCATGGAGGACAACGTGCGGCTCGACAAGACCACCCTCGCGCCCTCCAACGCCGCCCTGGTGAAGAAGGCCGCCGACCTGTGCGAGAAATACGAGCGCCCCGTCGCCACCTGGCAACAGGCGCGCGAGATCCTCGGCCTCCCGCTCCGCGCCGCCTGACGTAATTGGGGAGGGGAGGCCCCCTCCCCTCGCCCCCTCCTCCCGCAGCGCCCTGTTCCGATACGAGGCTCCATGGCTATCTCCCCCTTCGACAGCGTGATGTTCCGCGAGCTCTACGGCGACGCGGAGGCGGCGGCGCTCTTCACCGACACCGCCCAGCTCCGCGCCATGCTGCTGTTCGAGGGGGCGCTCGCCGAGGTGCAGGGCCGGCTCGGGATCATCCCGCAGGACAGCGCCTTCTTCATCGCCCGCGCCGCGCGCGAGGTGCAGATCGACCCCGCCGGCCTCGCCGCCGGCACCGCGAAGGACGGCGTCACCGCCCCCGCCCTCGTCGCCGCCTTCCGCAAGGCCATGGAGGCCCCGGAGCACGCGAAGTGGATCCACTGGGGGGCCACCAGCCAGGACGTGATCGACACCGCCCTCGTGCTGCGCCTGCGCCGCTTCCTCGAGATCATGGAGGGCCGGCTCGAGGCCCTCGAGGCCACCCTCGCGCAGCAGGCCGCGCGCCACGCGGGCACCGTGCTCGCCGCCCGCACCCGCGCGCAGATGGCCACGCCCACCACGCTGGGTGCGAAGATCGCGGTCTGGGCCGCGCCCCTCGCCCGCCACCGCGAGCGGCTCGCGCAGATGCGCCCGCGCCTGCTCACCGTCAGCCTCGCCGGCGCCTCGGGCACCAACGCCGCCCTCGCCGGGCGCGGCACCGAGGTGATGGAGGGGGTGGCGGCCGAGCTGCGCCTCGCCGCCTCGCCGATCCCCTGGCACGCCGCGCGCGACACGATCGCCGAACTCGCCGGCTGGCTCGCCATGGTCACCGGGTCGCTTGGCAAGATGGGCACCGACATCATCGCCCTCACCCAGTCGGAGATCCGCGAGATCTCCGCCGGCACCGGCGGCGCCTCCTCCACAATGCCGCACAAGTCGAACCCGGTGGAGCCGGAGGCGCTGGTCACCCTCGCCCGGCGCGCCGGCGGCGACCTTTCCACCATCCAGAACGCGATGCTCCACGCCCAGGAGCGCGACGGCGCCGCCTGGGCGCTGGAATGGATGGCCCTGCCCGCGCTCTGCATGGGCTGCGCCGCCGCCCTGCGCCACGCCCGGGCGCTCGCCGAAACGATCGAAGCGAACCCGGACCGCATGCGCGCCGACATCGATGCAACCAGCGGCATGATGATGGCCGAGGCGGCGGTGTTCGCCCTCTCCGCCCACATGCCCCGCCCCGAGGCCCAGGCCCTCGTGAAACGGGCCTGCGCCGAGGCCCTCGCGCACGGCACCACCCTCGGCGCCACCCTCCCCGGCCTCACCGACGCGCCCCTCGACTGGGACACCGTCCTCGACCCCGCCAGCTACACCGGCGACGCGCCCCTCTACCCCGGCCGGCTGACCACCGGGGACTGAGCGCAGCGGCCTTTCGGCCGAGGCCCACCTCAGCCGCCTGCCGAGAGCCGGAAACGGCCCGAAGCCACGCCGCGCCCTCCCGGCCACCCGGCTGTCGCGCCGCTGAAGCCGAGCCCCGGCTGGCGCCGCTGCGCGCTGGAAGCCCGATCACCCCCGGAGCCGACAAACGCCGGGCAGGCCTGGCCCGTGACCTGCTTCAGCACCAGGCAGCCCGCGCCCCGATCTGGTGACAGGAGGGGAACTGCAGACTCCAGATCTCGCAGAAGCCGATGCCGACCAAGCCCCGGAACCCGCCCCATTCGGGCGGAGAGCCGGAGAGCCGGAGAGCCGGAGAGCCGGAGAGCCGGAGAGCCGGAGAGCCGGAGAGCCGGAGAGCCGGAGAGCCGGAGAGCCGGAGAGCCGGAGAGCCGGAGAGCCGGCCATGCCTGACACCGCCTGTCAAGCCACGCCTCGCGCCCGCCCCGCATCTCCGAGATGGCGGACAAGGCCACGGGCGCCACCGCCCCGCCGTGAGACCGGCCGGGCCCGGGCGCCGGGCCGCCCGCGGCCCGTTCCCCGAGCGGGGGCTCGATGCCCCCCGAGGGGAAGGCTCGCCGCGCGCGCGACGGCCGGTGCCCTCTCAGGCGTCGCCGCGCATGGCGCGCTGCTCGTCGCGGCGGCGCATGCGCTCGGCGCGGCGCATCTGCCAGGCGCCGAGAACCACCCCCAGCGCCACCACCGCCATGATCAGCGTGCCCAGCGCGTTCACGTCCGGGCTCACGCCGAGCCGCACCTTGGAGAAGATCAGCATCGGCAGCGTCGAGGCCCCGGGGCCGGAGACGAAGCTCGCGATCACCAGGTCGTCGAAGGACAGCGTGAAGCTCAGCAGCCAGCCCGAGATCAGCGCCGGCGCGATCACCGGCAGGGTGATCTGGAAGAAGATCCAGGGCTGGCGGCCGCCGAGATCCTGCGCCGCCTCCTCGATGGAGCGGTCGAAATCGGTGAGCCGCGCCTGCACGACCACCGCCACGTAGGCGAGGCAGAAGGTGGAATGCGCGATGATGATGGTAAGCAGCCCGCGCCCCGACGGCCAGCCGATGATCTGCTCCATCGAGATGAACAGCAGCAGCAGCGACAGGCCGGTCACCACCTCCGGCATCACGATGGGCGCCGTGGCCATGCCGGTGAACAGCAGCCGGAAGCGGAAGCGCCCGAAGCGCGACAGCACGAAGCCCGCCAGCGTGCCGAGCGCGGTGCCCAGCGTGGCCGAGATCACCGCCACCTGGATCGAGATCCACGCCGCGTTCAGCACCGCCTGGTTGCGGAACAGCTCCACGTACCATTGCGTCGACCACCCGCCCCAGACCGAGACCAGCCGCGAGGCGTTGAACGAGTAGATCACCAGGATCAGCAGCGGCACGTAGAGCAGCAGGAAGCCCACCGCCGCGGTGAGAAGCAGGAACAGCCGTCCGCGGGTCATCACACCTCTCCCCTCAGCGCCGAGGAATTGCGCAGCATCATGAACGGGATCACCAGGAAGGCGAGCATCGCGATCGCCACCGCCGAGGCCACCGGCCAGTCACGGTTGCCGAAGAACTCGGTGTAGAGCACCTTGCCGATCATCAGCTGGTCGGGCCCGCCCATCAGCGCCGGGATCACGTATTCGCCCACCGCCGGGATGAACACCAGCAGGCAGCCCGCCGCGATGCCCGGCCCCGAGAGCGGCAGCGTCACCTGCCAGAAGGTGCCGAAACCCGAGGCGCCGAGATCCGCCGAGGCCTCGAGCAGGCTCTCGTCGAGCTTCTCGAGCGTGGCATAGAGCGGCAGCACCATCAGCGGCAGATAGGTGAAGACGATGCCGAGATAGACCGCGAAATCGGTCTGCAGCATCTGCAGCGGCGCGTCGATCACCCCCAGCCATTGCAGCACGGTGTTGATGTAGCCGTTGGGGCTCAGCAGCCCCAGCAGCGCGTAGATGCGCAGGAGCGACGAGGTCCAGAACGGCAGCACCACCAGCATCAGCAGCGTGGTGCGGGTGGAGGGCGAGGACCGCGCGATCAGGTAGGCCATCGGGTAGGCGATCACGAGGCAGAAGAAGGTCGAGACCAGCGCCATCCAGATCGAGTTGAGGTAGGCGGTGATGTAGAGCGGGTCGTCGAGCAGCCACTCGTAGTTGAAGAGCGAGCCCACGTAGGCGGGCAGCCAGCTGTCCTCGCTCCACTCCAGGATCGGCCCGTAGGGCGGCTGGGCGATCATCCCCTCCGAGAGCGAGACCTTCAGCACGATGGCGAAGGGAATGAGGAAGAACAGCAGCAGCCAGACCATCGGGATGCCGATGACCAGGCGCTTGCCGATGCGGGAGCGGCCGGGGGTGTCGCTCATCTCGCTCTCCTGTTCTGCGGGCCCGGGGGCCCTGGTCCGGAGCGGCCCCTGGGGCCGCTTGTGGTCTGGGGTGCGGGGGCACGGGAGGTGCCCCCTCGGACTTCTGCCGGCCGGGCCGGCTGTGGCGGCGCAGCCTGCGCCGCGGGGCGCCCGGGCATCGAGCGACGGCCTGGCCCGGGCCGGAGCGATGGCCGGGCACGCACGCCGGGGCCAGGATCAGGCCCGGGTGGGCGGGCCGATGGAGCCGGGCCGACGCGACCGGGTCCACGCGATCTGACCGGGCAGGCCGGATCAACGGGGACACCCCCGCGCCCGGCGCGCTCCCGGGCTCAGTCGGTCAGCACCAGCGCGCCCTGGGGCGAGAAGCTCACGCTCACCTGGTCGTCCCAGTCGATCGGGGCCTCGCCCTCGCGGGCGCGGTTGGTGCGCGCCACCTTCAGCCGCACGCCCGAGGGCATGCGGATGCGGTACTGGGTCATGTCGCCCCGGTAGGCGAGCTCCTCCACCTGGCCGAGCAGCGTGGTGGCGGTGAGATCGCGCGACAGGGTGATCTTCTCCGGGCGCACCGCGAGCCAGGCCTTCGCGCCGGCGGCGGGGGCCGCCTCGCAGGCCGCCTCCACCACCCCGCCGAGGCCCGGGCAATCCACCCGCAACAGCCCCGGCGCCCCGCCGGGCCCGAGCACGCCGGCCTCCAGCATGTTCACCGAGCCGACGAAATCGGCGATGAAGCGGTTTTTCGGGAACTCGTAGATGTGCCGCGGCGTGTCGACCTGCACCAGCACGCCCTGGTCCATCACGCCGATGCGCTCGGCCAGCACCATCGCCTCCTCCTGGTCGTGGGTCACCACGATGAAGGTGGTCTTGAGCCGGTCCTGGATCTGCATCAGCTCGTACTGGGTGTCCTCGCGCAGCTTGGCGTCCAGCGCCGAGAGCGGCTCGTCGAGCAGCAGCACCTTGGGCTGCTTCACCAGCGCGCGGGCGAGCGCCACGCGCTGGCGCTGGCCGCCCGAGAGCTGGTGCGGCTTGCGGGAGGCGAAGGGCTTCAGGCGCACCATGTCGAGCATCTTCGACACCCGGTCGGCGATCTCGGCCTTCGCCACCCCCTCCTGCCGCAGGCCGTAGCCCACGTTGCGCTCCACGCTCATGTGCGGAAACAGCGCGTAGCTCTGGAACATCATGTTCACCGGCCGGTCGGCCGGGCCGACGCCGATCATCGGCTGGCCGTCGATCTCGATCACGCCCTCGTCGGGCGTCTCGAAGCCTGCGAGCATGCGCAGCAGGGTGCTCTTGCCCGAGCCCGAGCCGCCGAGCAGGCAGAACAGCTCGCCCCGGCGGATATCGAGCGAGAGATTGTTCACCGCGGTGAAATCGCCGAAGCGCTTGGTGATGCCGGAGAGGCGGATGAACGGCGCCTCTCCCTGCGACTGCTGCTGGCTCATTCGCCGGTCTTGATCTTGGTCCAGAGACGGTTGACCACGCGGTCCACCTTGCTGTCATACACCGGCGCGCCCCAGAGCCGCTCCTTGGCGGCCTCGGTGGGGAAGATGCCCGGGTCGGACTTGATCTCCTCGTCGACCATCGGCATCGAGGCGGCGTTGGCGTTCGCGTACCACACGTAGTTGGTGATGTCGGCGGTGATCTGGGCGTCCATGATGAAGTTGATGAACTCCAGCGCGAGGTCCGGGTGCGGCGCGTCCTTCGGGATCGCCAGCATGTCGAACCACTGCAGCGCGCCCTCGTCGGGGATCACGTACTTGATCTCGACACCGTTCTCGGCCTCCGCCGCGCGGGCCTGGGCCTGGAACACGTCGCCCGACCAGCCGATCGACACGCAGACATCGCCGTTCGCGAGGTCGTTGATGTACTGGGAGGAGTGGAAGTAGCGCACGTAGGGGCGCACGGCCATCAGCGTCTCGGCGCCCTTCTCGAAATCCTCGCGCTCGGTGGAGCGGGGGTCGAGCCCGGCGTAGTTCATCGCGATGGGCAGGATCTCGGTCGGCGCGTCGAGCATCGAGATGCCGCAGGAGGCGAGCTTCTCGGCGTTCGCCGGGTCGAGCACCAGCGCCCAGGAATTCAGCGGCGCGTCCTCGCCCAGGGCTTCCTTCACCTTCTCGACATTGTAGCCGATGCCGGTGGTGCCCCACATGTAGACGACCGAATGCGCGTTGCCCTCGTCATAGACGGCGGCGTTCTTCATCAGCTGCGCGTCCATGTTGGCGAGGTTGGGCAGCTTGGACTTGTCGAGCTCCATGTACACCCCCGCGCCCACCTGCCGGCGCAGGAAGTCGGAGGTGGGCACGACCACGTCATAGCCCGAGTTGCCGGCCAGCATCTTGGCCTCCAGCGTCTCGTTGCTGTCGTAGACGTCATAGTTGACCTTGGCCCCCGTCGCCGCCTCGAACTTCGCGATCGTGTCCTCGGCGATGTAGTCCGACCAGTTGTAGACGTTCAGGACCTTGTCCTGAGCCGCGGCCTGGCCCGCCGTGAGAGCAAGCGCAGACACGAGGCAGAGGGCAGTGGTTTTCATGCGGATTCTCCCGGTTGGTAGTGTTCCCCTTGCCCCGACTATAGGAGCGCCCCCGCGCGTTGCGAAAGGGATTTCTTGCGTCGCGGCAACCGGTTCGCGCCGCATCGCGGCAAGCCCGGTGTGCAGCGCAACAGGCACGCGAGTCGGCCGCCGGAATACGTGAAATTTCTCCGCAGCCGGGTTTGTCGCAAGAAAATGACAAGTTTTCGGCCTTTCGAGACACAAATCGGGGCTTTTATGGGTTGACCATCGGGAATCCGGTGGTATCTAGGGCCGCGGAGGAAAGATGCCCATGACCATCAGCATCATCGTACTTGGGAAGCGCGCGCCCCGGCGGAGGTAGGACACCCCGCAGGACCCGCGCGCATGACCCCCGGACCGGGGGTTTTTTTATTGCCGGCGCCCGCCTCCGGCGCCGAGATGGAGATGAACCAATGACCCGTCAGATGACCGGTGCCCAGATTGTCGTTCAGGCCCTGAAGGACCAGGGTGTGGACACCGTATTCGGCTATCCCGGCGGTGCGGTGCTTCCCATCTACGACGAGATCTTCAAGCAGAACGACATTCGCCACATCCTCGTGCGCCACGAGCAGGGCGCGACCCATGCCGCGGAGGGCTATGCCCGCTCCACCGGCAAGCCGGGTGTCGTTCTCGTCACCTCCGGGCCGGGTGCGACCAACGCCGTCACCGGCATGACCGACGCGCTGCTCGACTCGATCCCGATGATCGTGCTCACCGGCCAGGTGCCCACCTTCATGATCGGCACGGACGCGTTCCAGGAGGCCGATACCGTCGGCATCACCCGGCCCTGCACCAAGCACAACTGGCTGGTGAAGGACACCGACGAGCTGGGCGAGACCATCCACAAGGCCTTCCATGTCGCCACCTCCGGCCGCCCCGGCCCGGTGCTGATCGACATCCCCAAGGACGTGCAGTTCGCCACCGGCACCTATTTCGGCACCGAGCCCACCCGGCCGTGGAACTACAACCCGCAGGTGAAGGGCGATTCCGACGCGATCATGGACGCGGTCGAGCTGATCGAGCGCGCCGAGCGCCCGATCCTCTACACCGGCGGCGGCGTGATCAACTCCGGCCCCGAGGCCAGCCGCCTGCTGCGCGACCTCGCCGCCTCCACCGGCTTCCCGGTCACCTCCACGCTGATGGGGCTCGGGGCCTACCCCGCCTCGGGCAAGGCCTGGCTGGGCATGCTGGGCATGCACGGCACCTACGAGGCCAACATGGCCATGCACGATTGCGACGTGATGATCTGCGTCGGTGCGCGCTTCGACGACCGCATCACCGGCCGCATCGACGCCTTCTCGCCGCGCTCGCGCAAGGTGCACATCGACATCGACCCCTCCTCGGTGAACAAGGTCATCCATGTCGACGTGCCGATCATCGGCGATGTCGCCAACGTGCTCTCCGACATCCTGGAGGCCTGGCGGGCCCGGGGCGCGCGCACCCGCGCCGCCGAGATCGAGGACTGGTGGACCCAGATCTCCGGCTGGCGGGCGATGAAATGCCTCGCCTACAAGCCCTCGCCCACGGTCATCAAGCCGCAATACGCGCTGGAGCGGCTCGAGGCCCTCACGAAGGACCATGACCGCTACGTCTGCACCGAGGTCGGCCAGCACCAGATGTGGGCCGCGCAGTTCCTGCATTTCGACGAGCCGAACCGCTGGATGACCTCCGGCGGCCTCGGCACCATGGGCTACGGCGTGCCCGCCTCCGTGGGCGTGCAGATCGCCCATCCGGAGGCGCTGGTCATCAACGTGGCCGGCGAGGCCTCCTGGCTGATGACCATGCAGGAGATGCTCACCGCCGTGCAGTACGGCGCCCCGGTGAAGCAGTTCATCATGAACAACGAGCGGCTGGGCATGGTGCGCCAGTGGCAGCAGCTGCTGCACGGCGAGCGCTACTCGCAGTCCTGGTCGGAGGCACTGCCCGATTTCGTGAAGCTCGCCGAGGCCTTCGGCGCCAAGGGCGCCCAGGTGTCCGACCCCGCCGACCTCGACGACGCGATCGCCCAGATGCTGGCCCATGACGGGCCCTTCATCCTCGATTGCCTGGTCGAGAAGCACGAGAACTGCTTCCCGATGATCCCCTCGGGCAAGGCGCACAACGAGATGCTGCTCGGCGAGGCCTCGACGGATGGTGCCATCGACACCTCCGGCGCGGTCCTGGTCTGAGCGCGGCAAAGGAGAGACGGACATGAACGCCCTCGCCCTCAAGAAAGGCGCCTCCTCGAAAAGCGCCTACAACCTGCGCGACCCGCATGCCGAGCGCGTGGAGCGCCACATCATCGCGGTGCTGGTGGACAACGAGTCCGGCGTGCTGGCGCGCGTGATCGGGCTGTTCTCCGGCCGCGGCTTCAACATCGACAGCCTCACCGTGGCCGAGGTCGACCACCTCGGGCATCTCAGCCGCATCACCGTGGTCACCTCCGGCACGCCCGAGGTGATCGAGCAGATCAAGGCGCAGCTCGGCCGGCTGGTGCCGGTGGTCGACGTGCATGACCTCACGGTGGAGGCGCCGCATGTCGAGCGCGAGCTCGCCCTGGTGAAGGTGCGCGGCACCGGCGCCGACCGGGTGGAGGCGATGCGCATGGGCGAGGTGTTCCGCGCCCATATCGTCGACACCACGCTGGAGAGCTTCGTCTTCGAGATCACCGGCGCGCCGGACAAGATCGACACGTTCATCGAGCTCATGCGCCCGCTGGGCCTGGTGAACGTGGCGCGCACCGGTGTCGCCGCCATCACCCGCGGGCCCGGCAAGCTGGAGCGCGAGCGCGGCCACGGCTGACACCCCACGCGGCCGCGGCCCCCGGGCCCGGCCCCTCCCCCCTTTTCCGGCGTGCGCGCCGGGCAAGAGACCACCAGAGAGAGAAGGAACGCCAGATGCGCGTCTATTACGATCGCGATTGCGACATCAACCTGATCAAGGGCCTCAACGTCGCCATCGTCGGCTACGGATCGCAGGGCCATGCCCATGCCCAGAACCTCAACGATTCCGGTGCCAAGAACGTGGTCGTCGCGCTGCGCCCCGGCTCCGCCTCCGCCGCCAAGGCCGAGGCCGCCGGCCTGAAGGTGATGGGCATCGCCGAAGCCGCCGCCTGGGCCGACGTCATCATGATGTGCATGCCCGACGAGCTGCAGGCCGAGACCTACTACGCCCATATCCACGACAACCTGCGTGAGGGTGCGGCCATCGCCTTCGCCCACGGCCTGAACGTGCATTTCAACCTCATCGAGCCGAAGCCGGGCGTCGACGTGATCATGATGGCGCCCAAGGGCCCCGGTCACACCGTGCGCGGCGAGTTCGTGAAGGGCGGCGGCGTGCCCTGCCTCGTGGCCGTGAACCAGAACCCCTCGGGCCGCGCGCTCGAGATCGGCCTCTCCTACTGCTCGGCCATCGGCGGCGGCCGCTCGGGCATCATCGAGACCGACTTCAAGGAAGAGTGCGAGACCGACCTCTTCGGTGAGCAGGCCGTGCTCTGCGGCGGCCTCGTCGAGCTGATCCGCATGGGCTTCGAGACCCTGGTCGAGGCGGGCTACGCCCCCGAGATGGCCTATTTCGAGTGCCTGCACGAGGTGAAGCTCATCGTCGACCTCATCTACGAGGGCGGCATCGCCAACATGAACTACTCGATCTCCAACACCGCGGAGTTCGGCGAATACCACTCCGGCCCGCAGATCCTGCCCTACGACGAGACCAAGGCGCGGATGAAATCGGTGCTGAAAGACATCCAGGACGGCCGCTTCGTGTCCGAGTGGATGCGCGAGTACAAGGCCGGCATGCCGATGTTCAAGGCGATCCGCCGCAACAACGACGCCCACCAGATCGAGGAAGTCGGCGAGAAGCTGCGCGCCATGATGCCCTGGATCGGCTCCAACAAGCTCGTCGACAAGTCGAAGAACTGATCGCGGCGGGCCCTGCCCCGCTGCCTCCCGGGCCGCCGCCGGCCCGGGCAGACCACCGCGCCCGGCCCAGGCGGGCCGGCGCGCCCTTCCGCCGCTCCGGAAACCTCCGCGCAACCACTGGCCGCTAGGCTGGGGCCGTTCCGCGGAGATGTTCATGAAAGCGCTGCCCCCCTTCCCCGCCTCCCGCCTCGCCGTGCTTCTCGCGACGATGCTCGCCGTGCTTCCGGCCGCGGCGCCGCCCGCCGCCCCCGTGGCCCCCGCCGCCCCGCTGCTCCCCGCCGGGGCGCGGGAGCGCGCCTTCGAGATCATCCTCGTGAACCGGTGTGACCGGCGCATCCAGGTGGGCGTCAACATGATGGACACGCAGGGAGACTGGAGCACCCGGGGCTGGTTTCCGCTCGAGCCGGGCGAGAGCACGGTCGTCGGGTCCACGCGCAACCGGATCTACTATGTCTACGCCGAGACCATCGCCCCGGAAGCGCGGCGCCTCTACTGGTACGGCGAGGACATCTGGCGCCGGATCCGCGGCTCGCAGGACGACTACGGCTTTCTCGAGCGCCGCATCGACCGGGAAGACTGGGGCCCCTGGAGCCACCGCTTCACCTGCGACTGACCGCCGGCCGGCCGGCTGCTCCGCCTCGCGAGATCCCGGAGCCGGGCCGGCGCGCGCGCCCCGGGGGCGCCGCCCTCCCTGCCGCACGCCTGTCGCGCCCGGCGGGCGGACCAATCCGCGGATCGGGCCCGGAACCATCCGCCGCGGCCGGCGTTTTCCACCCAGATGGCCGCCCGGGGGCGGTCGAAGGCTCAGCACACGCCCCGAGAAAACAGGGCAAGGACTGAGAACACAGAGCAAAGGAGGAACTCCGCCATGAAACGGACCTTTCTGCCCATCGCCGCGGTCGTGAGCGTCATCGCATCCGGCCCCGTCCTGGCCCAGACCTACGGCACCGGCACGCCGCAGGGCAACGTGGTGCCCGGCCCCACCGCCGTGATCACCGCGCCCTCCTCCGCCGCCGTGGTTCCCGCCCAGCCCGTGGCAGCACCCGGCATGGTGCACGACGAGCGCGACCTCAAGACCCATATCGGCCGCGCCGAGTTCGCCGCCCAGCTCCAGACCGAGGACCAGGTGGCCCGCATCGTGAAGGAGGCTTACGGCTCCAACGTCCATCACGGCGGCCAGCTCGACGAGGCGACGCTGCAGATGCTCACCCCCGGCAACATGATGCCGACCACGGTGCGCGAGCAGTCCGTGCCGTCGCGCATCTCCGGCGAGCTGCCGCATTCGCAGAGCGGCACCCGCTGGGCCCGCGTGGGCAACAACCTCGTCGAGATCGCGCCCACCGGCGAGATCGTCACCACCGTCTACGACGTGGTGCCGGCGAGCTGACGGAGGCCGCGGCGCCGCGCGCCGGCGCACCCGGACACCGGACACCCCCCGCGGCCTCGCCGCGGGGGGTTTTGCCTGCCCGGGGCTCAGAAATCGGTCGGCGCCCCGCCCTCCCGGCGCCGGCGCTCGACGAATTCCGCCAGCTCCTCGGCGATGGCCGGGTCCATCGCCGGCGGCTCGTATTCCGAGAGGATGCGTTTCCAGCGCGCCATCGCCCGCTCCGGGGTCTGCACCGCGCCCGCCTCCTCCCAGGCCTTGTAGTTGCGCCAGTCCGACAGGAACGGCTCGTAGAACGCCTCCTGGTAGCGGGCCTGGGTGTGGGCGGCGCCGAAGAAATGCCCCGAGGGCCCCACCTCGGCGATGGCATCGAGCGCCAGGTCGGCCTCGCTCACGCCGACGGGTCGGTTGTAGTGCATCACCTGCTGGAGCATCTCGCAGTCGATCACGAATTTCTCGTAGGAGGCGCAGAGCCCGCCCTCCAGCCAGCCCGCGGCGTGGTAGACCATGTTCGCCCCGCCCGAGACACAGGCCCAGAGCGAGAAGCCGCTCTCCCAGGCGGCCTGCGCATCGGGCGCGTTCGCGGCACAGGCGTTGGAGGCGCGCAGCGGCAGGCCGTAGAACCGCGCCATCTGCCCCGACATCTGCGTGGCGCGCATGTATTCCGGCGTGCCGAAGGCCGGCGCCCCGGAGCGCATGTCGACGTTGGAGGTGAAGGAGCCCATCACCACCGGCAGGCCCGGCCGGATGGCCTGGCAGAGCACCAGCGCACAGAGCGCCTCGGCCGTCTGCTGGGCGATGGCGCCCGCCAGCGTCACCGGCGCCATGGCCCCGGCGAGCGTGAAGGGCGAGACCACCACCGGCTGGCCGCGCCGCGCCAGCCGCATCGCCCCGTCGAGCATCGGCCAGTCATGCTTGAGCGGGCTCGAGGAATTGATGTTGGTGAACATGCGCGGCGCCGCGTCGAATTCCTCCGGCGTCAGCCCGGCGGCGATGCGCACCATCTCCATCGCGTCCTCGATGCGCTCGGGGCCCAGCGCATAGGCATGCACCGCCTTGTCGGTGAGGGTGAGCATGTCGTGCAGGCAGTCGAGATGGCGGGTGGAGGCGTGCAGGTCCACCGGCTCCACCGGGTAGCCGCCGTTGAAATGGATGCAGTTGAAATGCTGGGTGAGGCGCAGGAGGTCGCGGAAACTCTCCCGGTCGCCGCTGCGCCTTCCGCGCTCGAGGTCGGAGCAGCTCGGCGGCGAGGAGACATTGCCGAACACCGTGCCCCGGCCGCCGATGCCGATCGCCCGCTCCGGGTTGCGCGGCGTGATGGTGAAGGCGGAGGGCGCCAGCGCGATATGCGCGCGCACCATCTCGCGGTCCATGCGCACGGAGCGGCTGTCGCGGTCCACCGTGGCGCCGGCGCGGGCCAGCACGTCGAGCGCGCCGTCATGCAGGAAGAGGATGCCGATCTCCTCGAGGATGCGCATCGCCGCGTCGTCGATGGCGCGCACGCCCTCCTCGGTGAGCGGGGTGGTGGGGCTGTCGAGGATCTCCGGCAGGCTCCAGGGCGATTGCCGCAGCGCCGTTGCCGCTGCCCGGCGGTCGGTGCCGCCCTGCCCGCCGCCCCTGCGCCCCCGCCCGCGTCGCCCGCCGTCGCTCTCCATGCCGCTCTCCCCGCCGCTGCCCCGCCTCGCGGGGGGGCCGGAGCCCCCCGGGGCAGCCTAGACCGGGCCGGCCCCCCGGCGATACGCCCAATGCGACACACCCGCCCCCCGGGAGCGACGCGCAGCCCTCGCCCCGGGCGCCGCCCGGGACCGTGCCCGCCCGCCTCGGTGTGCGCGCGCCCCTCCGGGGCATTTCCGCGCCTCCGGATGTCCGGTCCTGCTCCCCTCCGGATGTCCGGTCCTGCTCCCCTCCGGATATCCGGTCCTGCTCCCCTCCGGGGAGGCGACTACTCCATCTCTCCCGGGGCGAGGCAGGTCTCGAAGCTCTCGGCCATCGCCTCGATCAGCGCCGCGTAGAGGCCGGGTCCGGGCGCGAGGGTGCTGCCCAGCGGGTCTATCACGCCGAGTTTCGCGCCAGTGCCCTCCACCAGCCGCCGGGCGATGGCGGGCGAGAGCTGCGGCTCGGTGAACACGCAGACCACGCCGCCGGCGGTGATCTCGTCGCGCAGCCCGGAGACATGCGCGGCGCCCGGCAGGCCCGCGTCCGAGTGCTGCACGGCATCGAGATGCGCGAGGCCGAAACGATGCTCGAAATGCCCGTAGGCGTCGTGGAACACCATGTAGGGCCGGCGGGCGAGCGGGCGCATGCGCTGCTCGATGTCCCTCTCCTGCTCCGCCAGCCGCGCCACCGCGGCCTCGGCGTTCTCGCGGTAGAGGGCGGAATTCGGCGGGTCGGTCTCGGCCAGGGCATCGGCGATCACCGGCAGCCAGATGCGGGCCACGGCGGGGTTGAGCCACAGATGCGCGTCGACGGCGGCATGCGCCCCGCTCGCCGAGGTGACATCGGTCCCCGGCGGCAGGGGCGGCAGCGGCAGGCCCGGCACCTCGGCAAGCTCGATCACGTAGGCCCGGCTGGCGAGCGAGCCCAGCGGCTTCTCCAGCCAGGGCGTGAGCGCATGGCCCACCACCAGCACGAGGTCCGCCTCCGCCAGCATGCCCGCCTCGGAGGGGCGCATCGCGTAGTCATGCGGCGAGGCGCCGGAGCGGATGAGCAGGCCCGGCGCGGGCATCTCCACCCCCTCGGTCACCTGCATCACCAGGCTGCGCACCGGCGCGATGTCGACGACCACCCGCGGCGCATCGGCCGCCGCGCCGGCCGTCGCCGCCCCGAGAAGGGCCGCGAGCAGGCTGGCGAGGAAGTTCGGCGGACGCGGCATCTCGGGGCTCTCCGGGCTCGGGCTCAGCCCCCAGATAGCCGCTGTCCGGCGGGCGGGCAAGCGGCCAGTTACATTGTAACGAGCCCCCCCGGGGGGCGGCCCGCGCGCCTCAGGCGATGACGAAGATGAAATCCTCCGCCCCGAGGTCGGTGAGCGCGGTGTCGCGCAGGCGCAGCACCTCGCCGGTCTCGGTGGCCAGCACCACGTTGCCGTGCCGCTCCGCGAGGTCGTCCTGCAGCTCGGCGAAGCCGGCGTAGCCGAAGGCGGTGACGTCGATCCGGTCGCCCTCCGCGGCAGAGAAATCGGCCGCCACGTCCACCTCCGCGCCGAGGTCGAGGCGGAAGATGTCCGCCCCCGCCCCGCCGCGCAGGATGTCGAAGCCCGCGCCGCCGGAGAGGATGTCCGCGCCGTCGCGGCCCATCAGCCGGTCGTCGCCCGCCCCGCCCTCGATCACGTTGTCGCCGTGGCTGCCCACCACGAGGTTGGCGCCGTCATTGCCGGCCACGTCGATCCCCGCCTCGCCGCGCAGGCGGATCTCGAACACGCCCTCGCCCAAGCTCAGCACGCCGGAGACCGGCGCATCGGCGCGGAAGGTGAGCGCGTCGGCCGTGACGGTGAGCGCACCGAAGGCCCCGATCGCCGCACCGTCGTCCACGTTCACCCGCCAGCCGTCCTCGGCGGCGGCGAGCGCGCGGTCGAGCCGGGCGAAACCCTCCACCCGGTCCCAGCCGCCCTCGCCGTCGGGCATCGCGATGCGCACGTCGGCCACGAGGTTGATGCCCACGATCACCGGGTCATGGTCGGAGTTGCGCAGCGGGCTCTCGCCGTCGAACATCCCCGGGTCACGGCCGAAATCGGTGTTGTAGTCGAGCGCGTCGGCCTCGTCGGAGTTCGCGTGCCACTCGGTGACCCCGGCCACCAGGCTCGCCCAGCGTTCGTTGGCAAAGGCATAGTCGAGCGTGCCGGTGAAGCCGTCGAACACGTAGGAATACGCCTCCTCGCCGATGAATTCCTGCGCGAGGTCGACGAAACCGGCGTCGATCAGCGCCTGCACCGGGTCTTCCATGGCGTAGGAATTGTAGTCGCCCAGCATGATGGTGCGGCCGCTCTTCTCGCCGGTGGGGGCGGTGTCGAGCCAGGCGGCGAGCTCCAGTGCCGCGGCAAGGCGGGTGGCGTTGTTGGCCCCCGCGCCGTCGCCCTGGTCCTCGTCCGCCGGGTCGCCCGAGAGGCTGCCCTTCGACTTCAGGTGGTTCACCACCGCGGTGAAGGACTTGCCGCTGTCGAGATCGCGGAAGGACTGGGCGATGGCCGGGCGGTTGAGCTCGGAGCCGGTGCCGAGCGGGTCGAGGAAGGCCTCGCTGTCGAGCAGCGCGAAATCGCCCCGGGTCTCCACGCTGTCGGTGCGGTAGATGAAGGCGCCGGTGATCGCGTCGCCCCCCACGGTGCCGGTGTTCACGTAGTCATAGGTGCCCGCACCCAGCTCGGCGTTCAGCGCCGCCACCAGCGTGGCGAGGGGGGTGGAGTTCGGGTCGTTCTCGATCTCCACCAGCCCCACCACGTCGGCGTCCATCTCCACCAGGGTGGTGACGAGCTTGTCGAGCTGGCGCTGGTATTCCTCCGCCGTGTCGGCGCCGCGCGGGTCATGGCCCAGCGCGGTGGTGACCCCGCTCTCGTCGATGGTGGTGAAGAAGTTGAGCACGTTGAGGCTCGCCACCCTGATGTCGCCGCCCACGTCCTCGGGGGTGGTGTCGGCGGGGTTGGTGTTCTCGAACACGTTCTCGCCATCCTCGGTGGCGCGCACCCGCCAGGTGGCGTTGGAGGAGGAGTTGCCGGCCCACTGGTAGTCGAGCACGCCGGTGAGATTGCCGATCGTGTCGCCCATCGAGGGGGCGTTGGCGGTGGTGAACGGGTCGAACCCGTCGAGGTTGGTCACCGGGGCGTTCTGTTCGTTCAGCCCGTCGTCATAGGTGATGGAGAGCTGGCCGGTCTGCTCGAGATAGGCGGCATAGCCCTCGGCGTCCGGCGCGTTACCTTGCGTGTACTGCATCGGCCGCTCGCCCTGGATGAGGCGGATCTCGTTGAAGCGGTCGAGGTTGAACATCTCGGTGATGGTGAGGCTCTCGGTGAAGCTCACCAGCATGCCTTCGGCAAACTCCAGGTCGGGGATGATGTCGCCGTCCTGGTTGGTGGTGGTGCCCGCGGTGGAGAGGTCGATCTCCGTCGCGGTCGGCAGCGCGTTGCCCGAGCTCTCGACGGTCACGGAGCTGACGGAGCCGAGCTCGGTGAGGCCGAAATACTCGGTCACCGTGCCCACGACGGTCACCACGTCGCCCACCTGCACATCGGTGCCGAAGGCGCCGTCGAACACGAAGAGCCCCTCGGAGGTGAGGGCATTGCCGTCGGCGTCGGCGTCCTCCTCCTGCAGGTAGAAGCCGGAGAGGTTGCGGCCGTCATCCGCGTCGCCGTCCTGGAAATCGCCGGTCACCACGGCGCGGATCTTCACCACCTGCCCGTCGAGGGGCGAGGCATCGCCCTCCCCCTGCACGGCGGAGATGAGGGTGATCTCCTCCGGGTCGGGGTCGCCGGGGTCGCCGGGGTCCTCGGAGGCGGGGTTGTCGGCGCCGGGCGTGCCGTCGGGGGTGGAGAAGTTGAGCGGGGCCTCCGACCAGGCGCCGCCGTTGCCGTCCCGGAAGCCGCCGGAGGGCAGGAAGCTGCCGTCCGGCCCGATCACCGCGGCGGCATAGGCGGTGCCGCCGCCATCGGTGAAGGACACGGCGTCGCCGGCCTCGGCCCAGGGGGTCGCGTCGAGCGTGCCGTCATCGTCGGTGTCGAGGTCGTCGCCCACCGCACCGGTGAAATCGCGCACCAGCATGTAGGTGGAATTGCCGTTCTCGAAGCTGTTGTCGGCGATGGCGAGGTCGGCCGTCACGCCGTAGGCGCTCTCGGCGGCGGGGCTGGCGAGCAGGAACAGCCCGTCCGCGCCGATGCTCGCCCCGTCGAGGCTGATGGCCAGGTCCACCGTCCCGCTGTCGCCGCTGTCGCCGTCGAGCCCGACCAGGCTCCAGCCGTCGAGACTGGCGCCCGCCGCGCCGAAGAGCTCGGCAAACTCCCAGTCGGTCGAGGAGGTGGAGACCTGCATCTCGTTGATCAGCAGCGGCACCGTGGCGTCATGGCTGCCGAGGCCGGAGAAATCGTCCGTGGCCGTGGCGGTCCAGCTTGTGGCGGGGTCGAAGGCGTCCGTGGGGTCGGTGTCGGGCTCGGTGAGGGAGGCGATCCGGCGCAGGGTCATGTCCTGCGTGCCCGGCGCGCCGGTGCCCCATTCCGTGCCGGGGTCGGTGCCCACCTGGCCGATGGAATCGAGCACCTCCGCGCCCTTGCGCAGCACGATCGCGTCATCGCCGTTGAAGAGCCCGGCGCCGGTGGTCTGGTCGGCCACGGCGAGGATGGCGGGGTCGGCCGAGGCATGGGCGAAGACGAACACCTCCCCCGGGGCCACGCTGCCGGTGAGCGCGAAGCTCGTCGGCGTGGTGCTGCCGTTGAAATAGAGCTCGATCACGTAGCCGCCGGCCGCGAGGTCGATCGCCTCGCCGGTGGGGTTATACAGCTCCAGCGCCTTGTTGTTGCTCGAGCCCTCGACGTATTCGGAAAAGAAAAGGTCGGTGAGCGCCATCGGTCGGTTCCTCGGGGTCTGTGCCGTGCCGCGCACGGGGGGCCTGTTCGGGGGGCACTCTGACCGGGTCAGGCAACAGAATTGCGTCAGCCGCGCGACGGCCGGCGGCATTGCGCGGCGCCCCGGAGCATTGAGGCATCCCCGCGGCGGCCGATCTACCCTTATGGTTGTACGGAGCCCTGCGACACTCCACCGCAGGGCGAGGCGCGCTTCAGGAATGTTCCTCCCGCGCGGCCTTCACCAGCGCGGCGGAGAAGGCGCGCAGCGCGTCGGCCTCGTGCAGCAGCGCCACCGGCCGGCCCTCGCGCAGCACGGCGAGCACCGGCACGGCACCGCCGTGGAAGAGGGTGAGCGCGTGGTCGAGGGTCTCGCGCTCCTCCACCGTGCGGCCGTCGGCCACCAGCGCCTCCACCCGCACCGCGTCCTCGGGGGTGAGGGGGCGGGTGAAGGGGATCAGCGACAGGGTGGAGCAGATGTAATCCTGCGCGCCCAGGGCCACCGGCTTCTTCTGCCGCGCGAGCTGGGTGAGGAAGAAGGAGCGGGTCATCAGCCGGCTGGCGAGGGCAGAGGCGAGCGAGACCGACACCATCACCGCAACCCCGGTCTGCCAGTCTCCCGTCAGCTCGAAGACGATCATCGTGGTGGAGAGCGGCGCGCCCAGCACCCCTGCCGCCACCGCCCCGGTGCCGGCCAGCGCATAGAGCGCCTCGGTGCCCGAGACGCCGGGCATCAGCGCGGTGGCGACATGGCCGAAGGCAAGCCCGGTGAGCGCGCCCACCATCAGCGAGGGCGAGAAGATGCCGCCCCCCATCCGCCCGCCGAAGGTGAGGGCGACGGCCAGCACCTTGGTGGCGGTCAGCACCACCGCGGTCCAGAAGCCGAACTCGCCCAGCAGCGCGCTGCTCGTGGTCTCGTAGCCCACGCCGATGATATGCGGAAAACCCAGCGCCAGCAGCCCCAGCAGGAAGCCCGACACCCCCGGCCGCACCCAGCGCGGGATGGCGAGCGCCTTCGTCACCGTGTCGGCCACGCCCTCGGCCAGCATCACCGAGCGGGTGAGGATGGCGGCCACCAGCCCGCTCAGCAGGCCCAGCAGCATGAAGGCGGGCAGCTCGACGTAGAATTCGAGCTGGTTCACCGGCAGGTGGAACTCCGGCACGTTGCCGATGTGCAGCCGGCTCACCACCGCGCCGGCCACCGCCGCCACCATGATGGGCGCGATGGCATGCAGCGCGAAATGGCGCAGCACCACCTCGAGCGCGAAGAGCGCCCCGGCGATGGGCGCGTTGAACGAGGCGGCCACGGCGGCGGCGGCGGCACAGCCCATCAGGTCGCGCGCGGTCAGCCCGTCGGCTCCGATGCGGTCCGACACCCAGGAGGAGATGACGGCCCCGAGATGCACCACCGGCCCCTCCCGCCCGGTGGAGCCGCCGGTGGAGAGGGTGATGAGCGAGGCGAGCGCCGAGGCCAGCCCGGCCCGCCGCTCCACCCGGCCGTCGCGCAGGGCGGCGCCCTCGATCACGTTGGCCACCGAGTGCACCTTGCCGTCGGCGGTGAAGCGCTGCAGCAGCAGCCCCACCGCGAGCCCGCCCAGCACCGGGATCGCCACCACGAGATACCAGGGCGCGGAGGCGAGCGTGGTGGCCAGCGTCGCGTCATCCGCGCCGTAGAGGAAGGTCTGGATGGCCGAGATGGCGAGGCGGAACGCCACCGCCGCGTAGCCCGCCACCAGCCCGGTCGCGAGCGCGATGAGCCAGAAGCGCGCCTGCCCCGGCCCCCGGGTGCGCAGCGCCAGCCAGCCGCGCCGCAGATCGGTCAGGGCATCGGCAAACGGGCGGGAGAGCGGGGGCAAGAGGCGTTGTCCGGCAAGGGCTTCGGGGCGGGTGCTCCATCATCTCATCACGGATAGGTCAACAAAGTGCAACCCCCCGTGCGTGCACCGCGTCTTCAGCCCTTGCGGCGGATGCCGATGGGCGCGCCGGCCTGGGCGGGGCGCTCCAGCCCGGCATGGGCGTGGCACAGCGCCGCGATGCGGGCCTGCGCCGCCTCCGGATAGGCCACCGAGCGGCGGGTGGTGAGATCGACGTTCATCAGCAGCTGCTCGAGCGTGGCGCAGAGCGCGCCGTCGGATACCCGGGTCATCTCGGCGAAAACGTGCAGCCGCTTCGCATCGGCGTCGAGCAGGCGGAAGCTCACCCGGAAGGCCGCCCCCTCCAGCAGCTCGTCGAGGTAGTGGATGTGGCTCTGCAGCGCGTAGGGCCCCTGCCCGGTCTCGGCCACCCAGGCCTCGCCCACCCCCAGCGCATCGGTGAGGAAATGCTCGATCGCCCGGTCGAAGGCGATGGAGTAGTAGCCCACGTTCATGTGGCCGTTGTAGTCGATCCAGCCGGGCTCGACGGTCTGCTCCGGGGCGGTGAAGGGGCGGTCGGTGACGGGCATGCGGTGTCCTCTTCCGTCTCGGGCGGCGCGGGCCTATGGTGACGCCCGATTTGCACGCCCGAGGAGCTTTCGATGCCGCACGATACCGCCATTGCCCGCCTGCGCAACCTGCTGGGCGACCGTCTCAGCACGTCGGAGGCGATCCGCGACCACCACGGCCAGAACGAGAGCTACTACCCCGTCACCCTGCCCGATGCCGTGGCCTTCCCCGAGACCACCGAGGAGGTGAGCGGCGTGATGAGGATCTGCCACGAGGAAGGCTGCCCGGTGGTGGCCTGGGGCACCGGCACCTCGCTCGAGGGCCACGCCCTCGCCTTCCACGGCGGCATCACCCTCGACCTCAGCCGGATGGACAAGGTGCTCGCCGTGCATGACGAGGATCTCGACGCCACCATCCAGCCCGGCGTCACCCGCGAGGCGCTCAACACCGAGCTGCGCGCCACCGGCCTGTTCTTCCCCATCGACCCGGGCGCCAACGCCTCGCTCGGCGGCATGGCGGCCACCCGCGCCTCCGGCACCACCGCGGTGCGCTACGGCACGATGAAGGACAACGTGCTCGCCCTCGAGGTGGTGCTGGCCGACGGCCGCGTCATCCGCACCGGCTCGCGCGCCCGCAAGAGCTCGGCCGGCTACGACCTCACCCGGCTCATCGTCGGCTCCGAGGGCACGCTGGGCATCATCACCGAGCTCACCGTGAAGCTGCACGGCCAGCCGGAGGCGATCTCCTCGGCCATCTGCGCCTTCGAGGACATCGAGACCGCGGTGAGCGCCGTGCAGATGGTCATCCAGATGGGCATCCCGGTGGCCCGCATCGAGTTCGTCGATTCCATCTCCATCCGCGGCTTCAACGTGCATGCCGGCACCGCGATGCCCGAGAAGCCGCACCTGTTCCTCGAGTTCCACGGCTCGGAGAGCGCGGTGGCCGAGCAGGCCGAACGGGTGGGCGAGATCGTGGCCGAGTTCGGCGGCGGCGACTTCCAGTGGACCAACAAGCCCGAGGAGCGCAACGCCCTCTGGCACATGCGCCACAACGCCTACTACGCCTCCAAGGCGCTGCGCCCCGGCTGCTGGGCGCTCACCACCGATGTCTGCGTGCCGATCTCGCGCCTGGCCGAGGCGGTGGCCGTCACCCGCGCCGACATCGACGCAAGCTCGCTCGAGGCCACCATCCTGGGCCATGTCGGCGACGGCAACTACCATTGCGCCATCCTCATCGACCCCGACAGCCCGGCCGAGCTGGCCGAGGCCAAGGAACTCGCCCACCGCATGAACACCCGCGCCCTCGAGATGGGCGGCACCGTGACCGGCGAGCACGGCGTGGGCCTGGGCAAGATGAAATACATGGACGAGGAGCACGGCGCCGCCTGGGCCGTGATGGCCGAGATCAAGCGCGCGCTCGACCCCACCAACATCCTCAACCCCGGCAAGATGGTGCAGGTGAACTGACGCCCCCGCCCGCGCGCCCCGCGCGCGGGCCCCGCCATGGCCCTCGGCGGGTCCGGCTGCCCGACATGCCTCCGCCCCCTGCCCTCGGCCGTCGCGCCTGCGCCCGGGCTCAGGGCTCAGGGCTCAGGGCTCAAGGCTCAAGGCTCGGGGCTCAGGGCGCGAGATACCCGGCGTGGCAGGCGGTGCAGGCGGCGCGCACCGCGCGGGTTTGCGGGCCGACCAGCGCGGCACCCCCGGCGGCGAGCCCGCGGGTGAGCGCGCCGGTCGCCTCTTCCAGCGCCAGCGCCCGGGCGAGGAAGCCGCCGGGATCGGTCCAGACCTCCTGCCGCGCGCGGCTCGCGGGGCCCCAGCGGCTGGCCGGCGTGTCGGGAAAGGCGTCGGCCAGGCTGCCGGCCCAGACCGACAGCCGCACCGCGAGGTCGATGGCGAGCCCGGTGTCGGGCGCGAGCCTGCCATCGGTCATCCGCTCCAGCGCGTCGAGCGCCGCCTCCATCGCGTACATGCCCTCCTGGCGCTGCAGGATGCTCTCGGAGACATGGGGCGGCGCCTCCTGCGCCGGCACGGGGGCGGCGGGGAGGCAGGGCAGCACCGCGGCGCACGCGGCGGAAAACGACAGGCGCATCGGCCGATTCTCGATCTGACAGCCGGGAACAGGCCCGGGCCGGCGCGGAGCCTAGGCCCGGGCGGGCGCGACGTCCAGAGCCCGGCTCAGCCGATGCTGAAGGCGAGCACCCGGCTGATCTGCGCGAGGCTGCGCCCCGATTGCGCGCCCCAGGCGTTGAACGCCGCCTGCACCGCCGCCATGTCGCGCTGCGATGACGGGGGCTTCGCCACCACCCCCTCGGCCACCAGCCGCGCGCTCACGTCGGCGGAGAGCAGGTAGCCGTCGCGCCCCATCTCGCGCAGCACCCGCTGGCCGGTGACCCCGCCCAGCCGCGCGCCCCGCTGCGAGAGCAGGCGCAGCAGCCCGGCATGGTCCGACACCGGCCAGCCGGCCACGAAGGCGCCCATGCTGCCGTGCTCTTGCGCGATCGCACGCAGGAAACCGGCATTGGCGGTGACGGCGGCGAGCTTCGCGCCGTTGCGCACGATGCGGCTGTCGGCGAGCAGCCGGTCCATCTCCGCGTCGTGGTACATCGCCACCCGGGCGGGGTCGAACCCGCCGAACGCCGCCTCGAAGCCCGGCCAGCGCGCCTCGATCACCTGCCAGTTGAACCCGGCCTGGAACAGGCAGCGCGCCATGGTCGACAGCCAGCGGTCATCCGTGGTGGCGCGCAACGCCTCCACCGCCACGGGCTGCGGCAACATCCGCTCCAGCGCCTCCGCCCCGCCCTTCCGCGCGGCGGCGATGGCATGGATTTCGTCGAAGGATCTCACCCGCGCCCTCCCCGTCCTGACCGGGCCCCAGCATGCCCGCTCGCCGCACGGCCGCCAAGCGCCGATCCCACCGCAGCGCCCGGGCGCGGCACGCCGGAGGTAGCGCGCTGACACCGGGATCGGGGCACTGGCCGAGGCCTGCGGAACAGGCGACGCGAACAGCGATGCCGAAGCCGCATCGGCGCGCCTGCCACCCGGTATCGGACAGGCCGTCGGCGCCCCGGGCCCGCCGGCACGGTCGCGCCGGCGCCCCGCGGGGCTCAGCTCTCGATGAGGGCGCGGGCGGCGGCGAGGGCCTCGGGGGTGACGGTCTCGCCGGAAAGCATGCGGGCGATCTCGGCGCCGCGCTCCTCCGCGTCGAGCTTCTCGACGGCGGTGCGGGTCTGCCCGCCCTCCACCGACTTGCGGATGCGCCAGTGATGCGCGCCGCGCGCGGCCACCTGCGGCGAATGGGTGACGACCATCACCTGCCCGCCCTCGGCCAGCGCCTCCAGCCGGCGGCCCACGGCGGCGGCGGTGGCCCCGCCCACGCCGCGGTCGATCTCGTCGAACACCATCGGCAGCCCGCCGGAGCGCGCCGCGAGACAGACCTTCAGCGCCAGCAGGAAGCGCGACAGCTCGCCCCCCGAGGCAATGCGGTTGAGCGGGCCGGGCGCGGTGCCGGGGTTGGTCGAGACGGTGAACACCACCTCGTCGCGCCCCTCGGGCCCGGGCTCGGCCGGGCTGATGGCGGTCACGAAGCGCGCCCGCTCCAGCTTCAGCGGCGCGAGCTCGGCCACGATCTCGGCGTCGAGCCGCCCGGCCGCCTCGGCGCGCAGCCGGCTCAGCGCGCCCGCGTGGCGGTCATAGAGCGCCTCGGCCTCCGTGACGGCGCGCTCGAGCGCCGCGAGGCTCTCCTCCCCGCCCTCGATCATCGCCAGCCGGGCGGTGAGCGCCTCGGCGAGCTCGGGCAGCTGGTCGGGCATCACCCGGTGCTTGCGCGCGAGGCCGCGCAGGGCGAAGAGCCGCTCCTCGGCCAGCTCCAGTTCCTGCGGGCTGAAATCGAGCGCGGTGAGCGCGCGCTCCACCCCCTGCTGCGCCTCGCCCAGCTCGGTGAGCGCGCGCTCCAGCGCGTCCAGCGCCTCGTCGAGATCGCCCTCCGCGCCATCGGCGGCACCGGAGAGCCAGCGGCTCGCGTCGCCCATCAGCCCCTCGGCGCCGGAGGGGCCCAGCGCCTCGGCGGCGCGGGCCACGTCCTCGCGGATGCGCTCGGCGCCCTGCATGCGGCGGCGGGCGATGTCGAGCGCCTCCTCCTCGCCGGGCTGGGGGTCGAGCTCGGCGAGCTCGGCCACCGCGTGGCGCAGGTAATCGGCATCGGCGGCGGCACTCTCCTGCGCGGCGCGGGCCTCCGAGAGGGCGCGACGCGCGGCACTCACCCCGCGCCAGGCGGCCCGGGTGTCCTCCACCAGCGCCGCGGCGCCGGCGTGCTGGTCGAGCAGCGCGCGGTGGTTGCGCGGGTCGAGCAGGCCGCGGTCGTCCTGCTGGCCGTGGATCTCGATGAGCGTGTCGGCGAGGGCGCGCAGCACCTCCGCCCCGCAGCGGGCATCGTTCACGAAGGCACGGCTGCGGCCCTGGGCGTCGATCTGGCGGCGCAGGATCAGCTCGTCGCCCGCCGGCAGGCCGGCCTCGGCGAGGATGGCCCGCGCCGGATGCCCCTCCTCGAGGTCGAACTCGGCGGTGACCGAGCCGCTCGCCGCCCCCTCGCGCAACAGCGAGCCGCGCCCCCGCCCGCCGAGCGCGAAGCCCAGCGCGTCGAGCAGGATCGACTTGCCGGCCCCGGTCTCGCCGGTGAGCACGTTGAGCCCGGGCCGGAAACCGAGGTCCAGCGCCTCGATCAGGACGATGTCGCGGATCGTGAGCCCGTGCAGCATGTCGTGCCTTCCGGAACGCTCAGAGCCAGCGGCCCAGAACCACCTGGTCGTAGATCGACTTCAGCCAGCCCGAGCCGGTGGCCTCCGGCCGCAGCCCGCGGTTGGTGAGCAGGGCATAGCTGTCCTGGTACCAGTCGGAGGCGGCGAAGTTGTGGCCGAGGATGGCGCCCGCGGTCTGGGCCTCGTCGGTGAGGCCGAGGGCGAGGTAGCACTCCACCAGCCGGTGCAGGGCCTCGGCGGTCTGGGATGTGGTCTGGTATTCCTCCACCACGGCGCGGAAGCGGTTGATGGCGGCGAGGTAGTGGTGGCGCTTGAGGTAATAGCGCCCGATCTCCATCTCCTTGCCGGCGAGATGGTCCATCGCGAGGTCGTATTTCAGCTTGGCCTGGCGGGCATACTCGGTGCCCGGGTAGCGCAGCTCGGTCTCGCGCAGGGCGCGCAGGGCCTTGAGGGTGAGCTCCTGGTCGCGGCCCACGTCGACGATCTGGTCGTAGTAGGACAGGCCGATGAGGTACTGGGCATAGGCCGCGTCCTTGTCGGCGGGGTAGAAGTCGAGGTAGCGGCGCGCCGCCTGCTCGGCCTTGTCGAACTGCTGGCCCTGGTAATAGGCGTAGGCCGACATGATCATCGCGCGCTTGGCCCAGCTCGAGTAGGGATAGAGCCGCTCGACATCGTCGAAGAGCTGCCCGGCCTCCTCGGCATTGCCGAGGTCGAGCTGCTGTTCCGCGTCTGCGTAGATCTGGTCCGCCGGGCGGTCGTCCTGGGTCAGCTGATCTTCGTCGCTGCCGCTGCATCCTGCCAGCAGGATCATCACTGCGCATGCCGCACCGGTCAGGGCCTTGCCAAACTGAGCCATCACCATCCTCTTAGAACTTCATCCCTGGCCGGGCGCCCCGGGGCGCCCCTGCCGTCCGGCACCGGGCATACCACGAGAAAACCGGCTTGCCAAAAGGTATCGGGGCGCGGGGCCGCCCACGATCTCGTGCAGGCCATACCACCCCGCCGCCGGACATGCAAAAGGGCCCGGAGCGGCCGGAACCGGCCCCCTCAGGCGCCCCGTTCCGGCCCGCTCCGGGCCCTTCGCACGTGTTCCGGCCGGTGCTTCCGACCTGTACCGGCTCAGACCGCGAGGCCGAGCGCCGGCTGGTGGAAGCCCTGCAGGTAGGGCGCGTCCTCGGCGGCGGTGACGAACTCGATCGCCCCGTCGGTGAGGAACAGCTTGCGCAGCAGCTTGTTGGTGAGGCCGTGGCCGGCGCGGATGCCGGTGTAGCGGCCGATGATCGGCGCGCCGGCCAGCGCGAGGTCGCCCACCGCGTCGAGCATCTTGTGGCGCACGCACTCGTCGGCGTGGCGGAAGCCCTCGGGGTTCAGCACCCGGCCGTCCTCCACCACGATGGCGTTCTCCAGCGTGCCGCCGAGGGCGAGCCCGCGCGCGCGCATCATGTCCACCTCTTCCTGGCGGCAGAAGGTGCGGCTGTCGGAGAGCTGGTCGGCGAAGGTGCCGTTGACCATGCTCAGCGCCTTGTGCTGGTGGCCGATGGCGGCATCGGCGAACTCGATCTCGAAGTCGATCTCCAGCCGGTCCGCGGGCTCGAGGATGGCGCGGGCGCCGCCCTGCTCCACCTCCACGCGCTTGCGCACGCGGATGACCCGGCGCGGCGCGTTGAGGCTGCGCAGGCCGGTGGCGCGGATCGCGTCGACGAACACCCGGGCGGAGCCGTCCATGATCGGCACTTCCGGCCCGTCGATCTCCACCAGCGCGTTCGACACGCCGCAGCCCGAAAGCGCGGCCATCAGGTGCTCGATGGTCGAGACGGTGACACCGGAGGCATTGGCGATGCGGGTGTTGAGCGTGGTGTCGGACACCGCGTCCCAGGCGGCGGGCACCAGGGCATCGCGGTCCCGCACGTCGACGCGCTTGAACCAGATGCCGTGTTCCGCGATGGCGGGGCGCACGGTGAGCCGTGCAGGACGCCCGGAGTGCAGGCCAGTCCCGACCAGTGAGAATTCGCGTCTCAATGTGGTTTGCATGTCTTCACCCGCGCTCGATGTTTTTCTTAACTATTGTCCGAGTATCAAATAGGCGGCGGGGCCTGTCTGCTCAATTCACTCTTTGTGACGCTCTGCAACATGCCCCGGGAGGAGGTGCGCTCGTTTGCACGCACCCGGTGTAGGAGCCAACGCGCGGCAGGCCGCCCGTGTTCCGATTCTCCCTGTTCATGAGCGTTTTCCGCCGGTTCCGCGCCGCGGATGACACGGCGGGCGCCGATCACGAAATTTGTGCGGAATTCTGCAACAGGGCCGTGCGCGCGGCCCCTGCCCGCGCCTCGCGGCAGCGCGGGACGGGCGACTCGCGCAGGCCCGGAGACGAGAAAAGCCGGCCGCGGGGTGCGGCCGGCTCGAGGTGGTCCGGGTTTGCCTCGAGGGAGAGGCGGGCCCGACCCCGCGCTGCCGCAGGCGGTGCGGCCGGTCAGCCGGGCGGCGCCCGGTGCGGGGCGGCACCGGCAAGCGGGCCGGTGCCGGACAGGGATCTCGCGATCAGTTCGCCTGGCGGCGCAGGAAGGCCGGGATGTCGATCCGGGCCTGCTCGTCCTCGTCCACCCGGCGGCCGGGCTGGCGCATCTCGGGCTGGCGACGCTCGGCCGGGGCGGGGGCCGGGGCCTCGCGGCCGGCGGCGGCCTGCTGGCCGGTCATGCGGTGGATGAGCCGGTTCAGCGCGCCGCGCTCCTCGGCCTGGGCGAGGCTGTGGGCCTGCTCGGCGGTCGGGCGCTGCGGGGCGGCGGCGGCGGCGGCCGGCTCGCCGGGAACCTTGTTCACCGCGGCCTGCAGGCGGCGCAGGGTCTCGGGCGACGGCTCGCCGCGGCGGGCCACCTCGGGCTCGGCCGCGGCCTGCGGCGCGTACTGCGGCTCGGCCGGCGCGGGGGCCGGGGCGGCCTGCTGCACGGGCTCCTCGTGATGCGGGTTCTGCGGCGGCACGAAGGTGTGGATCGCGGCGGTCGGCTCGGCCGGGGCCTCGGCCTGCGGCGCGGGGGCGGCCTCCTCGGCGGCCGGGCGCGGGGCCTCGGCCTGGCGGCGCTGCGGCATCGGCGGCGCCTCGGCGCGGGCCACTGCATCGATGCCGGTCGCCACCACGGACACGCGCATCACGCCTTCCATCGAGGGATCGAGCGTGGAGCCGATGATGATGTTCGCCTCCGGGTCGACCTCGGCGCGGATGCGGTTGGCCGCCTCGTCGAGTTCGAACAGGGTGAGGTCGTCACCGCCGGTGATGTTGATGAGCACGCCGCGCGCGCCCTTCAGGCTGATCTCGTCGAGCAGCGGGTTGGCGATGGCCTTCTCGGCGGCCTGGATGGCGCGATCCTCGCCCTCGGCCTCGCCGGTACCCATCATCGCCTTGCCCATCTCGTCCATCACCGAGCGGACATCGGCGAAGTCGAGGTTGATGATGCCCGGGCGGACCATGAGGTCGGTGACCCCCTTCACGCCCTGGTAGAGCACGTCATCGGCCAGCATGAAGGCCTCGGTGAAGGTGGTCTTCTCGTTGGCGAGGCGGAACAGGTTCTGGTTCGGGATGATGATCAGCGTGTCGACGACCGACTGCAGGTCGTTGATGCCGCTCTCCGCGATCCGCATGCGCTTGGTGCCCTCGAAGGTGAAGGGCTTGGTGACCACGCCCACCGTGAGGATGCCCATCTCGCGCGCGGTCTTGGCGATGATCGGGGCCGCACCGGTGCCGGTGCCCCCGCCCATGCCGGCGGTGATGAAGCACATGTGGGAGCCGGCGAGGTGATCGACGATCTCCTCGATGCTCTCCACCGCGGCGGCGCAGCCGACCTCGGGCTTCGCACCCGCGCCAAGACCCTGCGTGACCTCGGACCCGAGCTGGATGGAGCGCGGCGCGCGGCTCTGCTGCAGGGCCTGGGCGTCGGTGTTCGCCACCACGAACTCGGCGCCCTCGAGGTTTTTCGCGATCATGTTGTTCACCGCGTTGCCGCCGGCACCGCCGACGCCGAACACAGTGATACGAGGGCGCAGTTCACGCTCCTCCGGCATTCTCAGATTGAGGGTCATAGCAATTCCGCCTGTGTTTTCTGCCCGGCCACATTTTCGCGGCGTTCTCGTGCCGCTTGCGCGGCGCCTCCCACCCGCTCCTGGAGAGGTAGTTGCCGGTTGCCTCCCGGCCCTCCACAGGCTCGATGTGGTGTTGATTCGAAAGTTTAACCTAAACTTAGTGGCCGGTCACGCCGGAATATGGCCGAAAATGGCCCGAAATGGTTAACCAAGGGGTTGTTCGCAGGGGTAAAATCGCCCCTGCCCCGTGGTTTACCAGTTCTCCTTGAACCAGCGCATGGCGCGGCGCAGCCGCAGCGGGCCGTGGCGCGCGGGAAGGTCGAAATCCCAGCATTCGTCCTGCGGCCGGGCGGCGTAGGCGGCGAGGCCCACGGTGGCCGAAAACGGCGCCGCGGTGGCGGGCAGCGGCAGGCCCTGGATGCGCAGCGGCCGGCCGATGCGCACCTGCCGGCCGAGGATGCGGCTGGCGAGGTCCTCCATGCCCGGCATCTGGCTGGTGCCGCCCGTCAGCACCACGCGCTGGGAGGGGAGGTACTCGAAACCGGCGGCGTCGAGGCTGGCGCGCACGTCCTCGAGGATCTCCTCGACGCGCGGGCGGATGACCCCGATCAGCTCGGTGCGCGAGATCTGCCGGCGCTCGTACTCGCGGTCGGCGCCGATGCGGCGCAGCTCGAGCATCTCGCGGTCGTCCATGCCGGTGGCCTGCAGCTCGCCGTGCAGGGTCTTGGTGCGCTCCGCGTCCTCCACCGGGGCGGCGAAGGCCTGGGCGATGTCCTGGGTGATGTGCTGGCCGCCGAGCCGCACCATGTCGGCGAAGATCATGTGCCGCTTGAGGAAGACGGACACCGAGGTGGTCTCCGCCCCCATGTCGACACAGGCAGCCCCCAGTTCCATCTCGTCCTCCACCAGTGCCGAGAGGCCGGAGGCATAGGGCGAGACCGCGACGCCCGCGAGGTCGAGGTCGCAGCGTTTGACCACATGGGCGATGTTGCGGATGGCGGCATGGCTCACGGTGAGCATGTGCATGTCGACCGAGAGCCGCGCGCCCACCTGGCCGCGCGGGTCGGCGAGGCCGGTGCGGTGGTCGAGGGTGAAGTTCACCGGCTGGGCGTGGATCACGTCGCGCCCCTCGCCGAAGGAGGGCATGTCGCAGGCCGCGAGCGCCGCGCCGATGTCCATGGCCGAGACCTCGCCATTGGCCACCCCCACCTCGCCCGACACGCCGTAGGAGCGCGGCTGGCCGCCGGCGATGGAGACGATCACCTGGTCCACGCGCTGGTTGGCGTGTTTCTGCGCCTGGGCGAGCACGGTGCGGATGCCGCGCTCGGTCTCGTCCATCACCGCGATCTCGCCCATCGACACCCCGCGCGAGCGGGTGGAGGAGAAGCCGATGGCGCGCAGCGCGTCGAGCCCGCCCTGGGCGCCCAGCCCGTCGGCGCGGTGGGCGTCGAGCCGCTCCACGTCCACCTTCAGGATCAGGCAGGAGATCTTGGAGGACCCGATATCGATCACCCCCACCACGCCGCGCCGCAGCGCGGAGCGCAGACGGTCGCGCATGTAGCGCTGGCTCTCGAAAAGGCGGGAACTCATGTCTCTTCTCCTTGCGGTTCCGGTTCGCGCTGGCGGGTCATCTCGCCGATCGCGTAAGGCGTGAGGCGCAGCACCGGGCGGTCGCCGTCACGCAGGTCGATGCGCGTGGCATCGCGCGAGAGCAGGTCCTCGGCCTGCTGCAGCGCGATCACCCGCTCCAGCGCCGAGAGCGCGCCCTTCTCGGGCAGCATGATGCGCTGGCCGCGGTCGAGCACGATGTCCCAGCGCCGCTCGCCCACGCGCACGAAGCCGCGCAGCCGCCCCACGATGGGCCGGGCGATGCGCAGGAGCGCCAGCGCCTCGGGCACCGAGCGCTCGGCCCCGGTGCCCAGCAGCAGCGGCAGGTCGGCGCGCACCCCGCGCTCGGCGATCTGGGCGATGCGGTGGCCCTCGGTGTCGAGCAGCACCAGGTCGGCCCCGTCGCGCAGGATGGCGGCGGGCTGCTGCTCGATCACGTTGAGCGAGAGCACGTTCTCCCCCACCACCGACACGCGCGCCTCGCGCACCGCCGCCAGCGCCTCGACCCGCTCGCGCACCTGGCCGAGGTCGAGGTCGAGCGAGGAGACCGGGAAGGCCACGCCCACCGCCTCGGCGATCTGCGCCTTCAGCGGCTCCGAGGCGCCGGTGATGCTCATGCCCACGAGGCGGAACTCGCGCCGCTCGCGCACCGCGTCGACGGCCTTCGCGTACACGCTGTCGATGGCCGCACGGGTTTCGGGCTGGGAGAACAGCAGCCAGCCGGTGCCGCCCAGCACCAGCGTGGGGATCCAGATGCGCACCGCGGCGCGCACCCAGGGGCGCAGCCAGAGCCGGCCCAGCCGGTAGCGGATGCGCGAGGGCGCGGGGTCGCGCTTCACCTTCGGCGCGGGGGCCGGGGCGGGTGCGGGGGGCGGCGTGTCGCGCTCGGCGATCAGCGGCTGCACGAGGCGTCCTCCACCAGCCAGCGGGTGAGCGCGCCGAAGGAGATGCCCTTGTGCGCCGCCTGCTCGGGCGCGAGCGAGGTGGGGGTCATGCCCGGCTGGGTGTTGGTCTCCAGCAGCACCAGCCCGTCGAGGCCGCGGCTCTCGTCCCAGCGGAAATCGGTGCGGCTCACGCCGCGGCAGCCGATGGCGGCATGGGCGCGCTCGGCATAGTCGAGGCAGGCGGCGGTGATCTCCTCGGGCAGTTCGGCCGGCACCACGTGGCGCGAGCCGCCGGCGGTATATTTCGCCGAGTAGTCGTACCAGCCCTCGGTGATGATGTCGGTGACCGCGAGCGCGCGGCCGTCCATCACCGCCACGGTGAGGTCGCGCCCCGGCACGTATTGCTCCACCATCATCCGCTCGGGCATCGCGCCGTCGATCTTCGCCGGGGCGTTGGCCCCCTCGGAGACGAAGTAGATCCCCAGCGACGAGCCCTCGTTGTAGGGTTTCACCACATAGGGCGGCGGCATCGGGTGGGCGCGGCTGATCTCCCCGGAGGGCACCAGCATCGCCTCGGCCACCGGCAGGCCGGCGGCGACATAGGCATCCTTGGAGCGCAGCTTGTCCATCGCGAGGGCCGAGGCCAGCACGCCGGAATGGGTGTAGGGGATGCGCAGCCACTCGAGCAGGCCCTGGACACAGCCGTCCTCGCCCCAGCGCCCGTGCAGCGCGTTGAAGGCGACATCGGGGGCGGCGGCGCGCAGATCCTCCACCAGGCTTTCGCCGGCATCGATCTCCACCACCTCGTATCCTTCGCTCCGGAGCGCTGCGGCGCATTCGCGACCCGAGACGAGCGACACCTCGCGCTCGCCCGAGGGGCCACCCATCAGAACCGCAATCCGGGGCTGTGTCCTGCTCGACATGCCCGCCTCGTTTTCTGCCCCGCTTCCGGGGTCTCGTGCCCCTTGTTCCGGGGCCTGTTTCCCGACGCGCCGAAATCCGGTCGCCGGCTGGTCACCGCATCGCCGTGCGGCTGGTCTTTTCACCGCGCCTCGGGCGCGGGCCTGTCACCGCGCCTGCGGCGGACTCCTGTCTCCGCGCCTGCGGCGCGGGGCTGTCACCGCGCCTGCGGCGGACTCCTGTCTCCGCGCCTGCGGCGCGGGGCTGTCACCGCGCCTGCGGCGCGAGGCGTCACGCCGAAAGCGCTTCCGCCCGCCCCGCCCGTCATCCTGCCCAGCCGGCCCCGGTCAGGGCCCGGGCGACACGTCGGTCAGCGGGCGGCGGAGGCGGGGGAAAGCGGTGCGCGACGGCCGACGCGCATTATTTCCCAGTCTAGCGCTATTCCGCTGGTATTCAAAACTCTTTTGCGCACTTCCTCGCCCAGGTCCTCGAGGTCTGCCGCCGTGGCGCCGCCGGTGTTCACCATGAAATTCGCATGCATGGGCGACATCTGCGCGCCCCCCAGCGAGAGGCCCCGGCAGCCGGCATCCTCGATGAGCTTCCAGGCCTTGAGGTCGTGCACGTCGTCGGCCCGGCCGGTGGAGGAGAAACCGGCGGGGTTGCGGAAGGTCGAGCCGCAGGTGCGCTCCTTCACCGGCTGGCTGGCGGCGCGGCGGGCGAGGGCCTCCTCCATGCGCGCGGCGATCTCCGCCGGGTCGCCCGGCCGGCCGGCGAACACCGCTTCCACCACCACCGAGCCCTCCGGCAGGGCGGAGGAGCGGTAGGCGAAGCCGATCTCGGCGGGAGTGAGGCGCCGGGTCTCGCCCGCGCGGGTGAGGAGGGTCACCTCCTCCAGCACGTCGGCGGTGTAGGTGCCGTAGCAGCCGGCGTTCATCTTCACCGCGCCGCCGATGGCGCCGGGGATGGTGCGCAGGAACTCGAGGCCCGCGATGCCCGCCTCGCCCGCCTTGCGCGCCACATGGGCGTCGAGCGCCGCGGCCCCGGCCCGCACCCGGTGACCGGGCAGGATCTCGATGCCGTTGAAGCCACGCCCCAGCCGCAGGGTCACCCCCGGCAGGCCGCCGTCGCGGATGATGAGGTTCGAGCACACGCCCACCGGCATCACCGGCACCCCGGGGTCGAGGGCGGCGAGAAAGGCGGCGAGGTCGTCGCGGTCCGCCGGCTGGGCGAGCATGTCCGCCGGCCCCCCGGTGCGCAGCCAGGAGAGGCCGGCCATGTCGCGGTCCGGGGTGAGGGTGCCGCGCAGGGGCGGCAGGGTGTCGGCGATCAGGGTCATGGCACCGTCTTTAACCGCCCCCGGAGCCGGGCGAAAGCACCGCCCTGCCCCGGAAGGCTTCATCCGTCACGGTCCGCGGGGCGAAGGCCCCCGGGCCGCGCTCACACCAGCGTGTCGGCCCCCGGCGCCTCGGCCTCGGCGAGGGCGGCGGGCAGCCCATGCGCCCAGGCGCTGATCGTGCCGGCCCCGAGGCACACCACCATGTCGCCCGGCCCCGCCTCGGCGCGCACCAGCGCGGCCAGGTCGGGCTCGCCGGTGATCGCCAGCGCCCGGCGGTGGCCGTGGCTCTTCAGCCCCGCCACCAGGGCATCGCGCGAGGCGCCCTCGATCGGGGTCTCGCCCGCGGCATAGACATCGGTGATCGCCACCACGTCGGCGTCGTTGAAGCAGGTGCAGAAGTCTTCCATCAGGTCGTGCAGGCGCGAGTAGCGGTGCGGCTGGTGCACCGCGATCACCCGGCCGGTGGTGGCCTGCCGGGCGGCCTTCAGCACCGCGGCGATCTCCACCGGGTGGTGGCCGTAATCGTCGATGAGGGTGACACCGTTCACCTCGCCCACCCGGGTGAAGCGCCGGTTCACGCCGCCGAAGGCGCCCAGCGCCATGCGGATCTCGTCATCCGACACGCCGAGGTGGCGCGCCACGCCGATGGCCGCGAGCGCGTTGGAGACGTTGTGGTCGCCCGGCATCGGCAGGCTCAGCCCGTCGATGCGGTGGCCCTCGCCCTGGAACACCACGTCGAAGCGCGCGACGCCGGCCTCGTAGCGCAGGTTCTCGGCCCGCAGGTCGGCCTGGCGGGAGAACCCGTAGGTGAGGATGCGCCGGTCGTCGATCCTGCCCACCAGCGACTGCACCTCCGCATGGTCGATGCAGCACACCGCCAGCCCGTAGAACGGGATGTTGGAGACGAAGGTCTCGAAGGCCGCGCGCACGCCCTCGAAGGAGCCGTAATGGTCGAGATGCTCGGGGTCGATGTTGGTGACGATGGCCACGGTGGCCGGCAGCTTCACGAAGGTGCCGTCGCTCTCGTCGGCCTCCACCACCATCCACTCGCCCGCACCGGGCCGGGCGTTGGAGCCGTAGGCATGGATCACGCCGCCGTTGATCACCGTGGGGTCGAGGTCGCCCGCGTCGAGCAGGGCCGCCACCATCGAGGTGGTGGTGGTCTTGCCATGCGTGCCGGCCACGGCGACGTTGTTCTTGAGCCGCATCAGCTCGGCCAGCATCTCGGCGCGCCGCACCACCGGCAGGCCGCGCTCGCGGGCGGCGTCGAGCTCGGGGTTGCCGCGCTTGATGGCCGAGGAGATCACCACCACCTCCGCCTCGCCGAGGTTCTCCGCCCGCTGGCCGATGAACACCTCCGCGCCCATGCGCTCCAGCCGCTCGGTGATCTTCGAGGCCCGCAGGTCGGAGCCCTGCACCCGGTAGCCGAGGTTGAGCAGCACCTCGGCGATGCCGGACATGCCGATGCCGCCGATGCCGACGAAATGCAGGATGCCGATGTCCTGGGGCAGGCGCGTTGCTGGGCTCATGGTGCGTTTCCTTCGGAACGATGCTTCAGGCGGCCCCGCCTCCCGACAGGGTCTCTCCGGACAGGGCCTCGACGAGATCGGCAAGACGGACATGGGCATCCGGGCGCCCCTCGGCGCGCGCGGCATCCGCCATCGCGGCGGCTTTCTCGGGTGAATTCAGGATCGCGGCGATATGCCCTGCCAGCGCCTCCGGCGTCAACGCCGATTCCGCGAGGGCAACTGCGGCACCTGCGCCCACCAGCCCGCGGGCGTTGGCGGTCTGGTGGTCGTCCATCGCCGCGGCGAAGGGCACCAGCACCGAGGGCCGGCCGATGGCCGAGATATCCGCCACCGAGGAGGCGCCGGAGCGCGAGATCACCAGGTGCGCCCGCGCCAGCCGCTCCGGCACGTCCTCGAAGAAGGGTGCCGTCTCGGCCGCCACGCCCAGCTCGCGGTAGCGGGCGAGCACGCCGCCATCCTCGCCGCGCACCTGCTGGGCCACGTCGAGCCGGGCGCGCAGGGGCGCGGGCAGCAGCGCCACCGCCTCCGGCACGGCCCTCGAGAACAGGCTCGCCCCCTGCGAGCCGCCGATCACCAGCAGCGACAGGCGGTCATCCATCCCCGGCAGGGCCGCGCCCGCCCGCGCCCGCACCGCGGCACGCACCGGGTTCCCGGTGTGCACCGCCTCGGCGCCCTCGGGCAGTGCCGTGGGCCAGATGCCGCAGGCCACCCGGTTCACCCGTGTCGCGAAGAGCCGGTTCACCCGGCCGGGCACGCCGTTCGCCTCGTGGATCAGCCGCGGCAGGCGCAGCGCCCAGGCCGCGGTCATCGCCGGAATGGCCGGGTAGCCGCCGAAGCCGATCACGCAGGCCGGCCGGTCGGCCCGCATCGCCCGCCGCGCGGCCAGCACGCCCCGGAGGATGCGCAGCGGCACGCCGAGCTTGCCCGCCAGCCCGCCGCGCGCGAAGGTGGCCGAGGCCACCACCTCGCGCACCACGGCCTCCGGGAAGGCCCCGGCATAGCGCGCACCGCGCTCGTCGGTGGAAAGCTTCACCCGCCAGCCGCGCGCCAGCATCTCCTCGGCCAGCGCCTGGGCGGGAAACATGTGGCCGCCGGTGCCCCCGGCAGCAATCACCAGCAGTCTTTCGCTCACGCCGGGGCCCCCGGCTCCGCGCCCCGGCCGGACGGCGCGGGGCGGGCGGGTGGGAGCGACGGCCGGGCGGGGCGCGGAGCCGGCGTCACCGCCGCCGCCCCTCGACCAGCGCCTCGGTCAGCTCGTCCTGCGGCCGGCGCCGGGTGAGCGCCAGCAGGAAGCCCAGCGTGATCCCCGCCGCCATCAGCGACGAGCCGCCGTAGCTCACCAGCGGCAGGGTCATGCCCTTGGCCGGCAGCAGCCGGATCGCCACGCCGATGTTGATGAAGGCCTGCATGCCGAACAGCGCCGCGAGCCCGGTGCCCGCCAGCCGCGCGAACGGGTCGCGCTCGCGCTGCAGCCGCGCGAAGGAGCGCAGCACCACCACGAGGAACAGCGCGATGATCAGCGCGCAGAGGACGAGCCCGTATTCCTCCACCGCCACGGCGATGATGAAGTCGGTATGCGCATCCGGCAGGCGCCATTTCACCGTGCCCTCGCCCACGCCCACGCCGAAGAGCCCGCCCTCGCGGATGGCGTTGGTGGCAAAGCCGAGCTGGGTCGTCGGGTCCACGTCGGAGGCGAGGAACCCGTCGATGCGCCGGGCGAAATGCTCGGAGTTGTTGTAGGCCACGAAGCCTACCGCGCTCACCACGCCCGCGAGGCTCACCAGCAGCGGCATCGAGGCGCCGGCGACGAAATACATCATCCCCCAGGTGGCGAGCACCAGCGCGGCCTGTCCGAAATCGGGCTGCAGCGCCAGCAGGGCGGCCAGCACCGCCGCCATCACGAAGGAGAGCAGCTTGCCCGGGGGGCCGGCGATGTCGAAGCTCGCCGCCATCAGCCAGGCCACCAGGATCACGAAGACCGGCTTCACGAATTCAGAGGGCTGCAGCGAGATGAAGCCCAGCGAGTACCAGCGCACCGCGCCCTTGCCGAAATCCGTGCCCAGCACCGGCAGCGCGCAGATCGACAGGAACACCGCCACGAAGCCCAGCACCCCGAGCCTGCGGATGGTCACCGGGTTCTGCATCGACAGCCAGAGCATGCCGGCGAGCGAGACGATGCCGAACACCACCTGGCGGATCACGTAGTGGAACTGCGGCAGGTTGTTCTTCTCGGCCAGCGGCACCGAGGCTGCGAGGGCGAGCAGCAGTCCGATCAGGAAAAGCCCCACCGTCGCCGCGAGGGTCCAGCGGTCCAGCGTCCGCCACCAGCGCGACAGCACCGGCTCGCCCGGACGGGCGGCAACGGTGCCGAAGACCATGTCTGTCATGGATTCAGCCCTTTCGGATCTGCCTGTAGTACTGCCTCGATTTTCTCGAATTTGTCACAGTCTACCCGCAACCGCCGCCCCGATCCAGAGCCTATGCCCCGGCCACACCGCCTGCCGCCGCTCTCTCCCCGCCCCGCCGGCCTCCCCTGCCACACACGGGCCCCCATTCCCGTTTCGTCACCCCCCGCTCCCCCGCGCCGCACGAAATCGTGAAACGCCACCGGCGCGAAATCCCGGGCCCCGCATGCAGGCGCACTGCCCGAAGCCGCCCCCCCTTCCGGCTCCCCCAGCCCCCCGCACGGCCCCGAACCCGCCACCCGCGCCAGCGGGAAGCCGAGAGCCGGGAGCCGGGAGCCGGGAGCCGGGAGCCCGCATGCCCTGCCCCCACCCGGCGCGCGACTTCCCTTTCACACCGCCTCTCCCAGGGCGTCCGCCAGGCGCGAAGGGCCGCGCCCGACCCTGGGTGGGCGCATCGACCTGCGTGGTCGGCGGTTTATCGTGAAAGCCCCGGACGACGGCTGAGCGGCACCCGACATCGCCATCGCGCCCTCCCCGGGGGGAGGGTCGGGCGCGGCCCGGGCTGGTCGCCCGGGCGGAAGGGCCGGCCCCGGCCCCGGCACCCTGGCCGCGCCGATCAGGCAAACACGATCGCCGGAGCGAAGCCCCCCCCCCGGGCGCCGCGCCGGCGGAGGCCCTCCGGGGCCTTCGCCACGCCCGGCGAGCTGCGGGGGCGCAAGCCCCCTCGGCGAGGCGGGCGTTCCGCCCGACAGGTCAGGGCCCGACCACGGCACTCGCCCCGATCCGGGCGCCCGCCGGGCGCGCAGCGCCCGGCCCGGCCCAAAGGCGGAAACACCGACAGGTGATTCCGACACGGGAGCGCTCCCTGCCCGCGGCCGCGCGGCGCCCGGCCGGAGCCCTCCCGCCCTCCGTCGCCCCGCCCTTCGGGCAGGTCTCCTGCGGTTTGGGCCCGGCCGCGCGTACCGCGCGGCTGCAGCGCGGCCTCGGGACCATCGCGCCAACCGGGCGGCGGTTCTCCGAGCCCGTCGCACCCCGGAGCGCCTCCCCCGCCTGGCGGCCCGGACCGGAGCCGCCCGGGGCGCGGCGGCACCCGGCGATGCCCGCCTCCGGCTCCGAAAGCCCGCAAGCCGAACAGCGGCCCGCTCCGGAGGGCGGGCGCGTCACGGCGCCGAACCTCCGGCGGGCCCCGCGGCCACCCTCCGGGAGCCGCCACCCGCACCGCCGTTCATGGACAACCGGACTGCGCGCCGGGACGCCCGCAGCCCGGGGCACGGGACGTCGCCCTGCCCCGGCACGCCGCGGCAGGCCCGGCAGGTCAGCCGGTGATGCGGGTGGCGAGGCGGTAGCGCTCCAGCTCCTCGGGCACGAGGAAATAGGCCTCCTCGGGCGGCGTGCGCAGCGCCGGCACCTGCACCAGCGGGTCGACGCCCATCGCCTCGAAATGCGCCAGCACCTCGGCCTGCAGCGCCTGGATCGAGATCACCGCGTCGCGCGAGGGGATGATCGTGCCCGGCGCCATGTAAGCCTGGTGCATGCCCACCCAGGCCTCGCGCGAGACGATGCGCTCCACCCCGCTCGCCAGCAGCAGCGGGCAGGCCGAGTTGCAGGCCGCGCCCGCCGTCACCGCCGTGTCGAAGCCGCGCTCGCGGATCAGCGCGCCCATGCGCAGCGCCTCGCGCACGTCGCCGCCGGGGGAGTGCAGCGCCACCGTGTCGGGCGGCTCCACGCCGTCGAGCGCGCGCTCCAGCCGGTCCGAGTCCCCCGCCCCGATCTGCCCCTCAAGCAGCAGCACGCGGCCCAGATCCCCCCCGTCCTCGAAGCGGAAGGTGAGGTCGCCCGGCTGGTCGGAGAACCGCACCGGCCCGCCCGGCGCCTCGCGGCCCGGGGCGCGCGGCACGGCGCGGGGGTCGTAGCGGCGGGTCTGGTCGCCCGGGCTCACCGGCGCGGTGGGCAGCGGGCCGTCGGGCGCGCCCGGCATGCCCCAGAATTCGCGCGTGTCCTCCACCACCAGCGCGATGCCGAGGCCCACCTGCAGCGCCAGCACCAGCCGCAGGGCCACGCGCAGCGGGATGCGGGTGAGCAGGCCGATCATGCCGCGCCCGCTCCCACGCCCGGCCGGCCGCCTGCCACGATCAGCCGGGTGCGGAGCGAACGGCCGCCTGCCTCGCAACTCCCGCGGCGCGCGACGGAGTTCGCCGTGCCCCGGCCCCGCGCCCCCACACGGTCCGAGACAGCGCCGGGCCCCGTGCCCCGGCCGCGAAGGCCACTCGCGGCCCTCCTGACCCGGGCGCGGACCGCCCGGGTGCAGCCGGGTTCCTCGCCGGCTCCGCGCCTTGCAGCACCGGGCCCGCGCTTCATCGCGCGGGCAACCCTTCCGACAGACCACGCGCCGCCGCTCCCGCCGCGCGGGCTGCCCGCCACGCGCCGCGCAGCCCGGCCGCCCCGTGGGCGCACGCGCCCGCCCGGATCACCGCCCACT
>NZ_QRGC01000017.1 GCF_003448965.1 Oceanicella sp. SM1341 | reverse complement strand
GAGATCGACACCGCTGCCATCCGCCTTCACGCGGACCTTCACGTTGTAGTCGATCACGCGTTTGACCGGCACGAGGACCTTCATCCGCATTTCTCCACTGTTGCGCGCGCCGCGGTGGCCGCGGCACGACGAAATTCTGCCGGGGGGTGGCTTCCGGGCGCCCTTCCGCTTCCCCGCCGGGGGAAGGGCGGCGCTCCGGCTTCCGGCCCCGACTTCCTTAAAAGACCCCCGGCCGAGGTCAAGTGCCTTGACCGGGGCATCTGCCGGGACCGATGGGTAGGGCAAGAAAAACCGATTGTCGACATGTTCTGCGTCGCTTTGCGGTCCGTGCCCGGCATCGGGCGGGCGGGAAGCGGGCGCGCGGGGGGCTCAGCGGTTGGCGCCGGGCACCCAGAGCACGTCATCCGCGCCATTGCCGTTCGCCACCCGGGAGGCGACGAAGAACCAGTCCGACAGCCGGTTGAGGTATTTCACCCCCGCGGGGTTCACCTCTTCCTCGGCGGCAAGCGCCACGCTCAGCCGCTCGGCGCGGCGCGAGACGGTGCGGCACAGGTGCAGGTGGGCGGCCAGCGCCGAGCCGCCGGGCAGCACGAAGCTCCTGAGCGGCGCGAGATGCGCGTTCATCGCGTCGATCTCCTGCTCCAGCCGGGTCACCTGGGCGGGGGTGACGCGCAGCGGCGGGTACTCGGCCGATGCATCGGCGGCCATGTCCGGGCGGCAGAGATCGGCGCCGAGGTCGAAGAGATCGTTCTGGATGCGGGCGAGGGCTGCGTCCATCTCGCCCTCCGCATGCAGGCGGGCGAGGCCGAGGGTGGCGTTGGTCTCGTCCACCGTGCCGTAGGCTTCCACGCGCGCGGCGTTCTTGGCCACGCGGGTGCCGTTGCCGAGCGCCGTGTCGCCCGCGTCGCCGGTGCGGGTGTAGATCCGGTTGAGGACGACCATGCTCAGCTCCCGAAGGCGACGAAGATGATGATGAGGATCACGGCGACGAACTGCAGCCCGATGCGCCACTGCATGATCTTGTTCGCGTTGCGCCGGTTGAACTCGCCGCCCTTCGCGAAGGTGCCGATGCCGAAGAGCAGCACCGCGAGCACCGCGAGGCAGGCGAGGCCGGCAAGATAGAAGAGGGGTGAGTCTGTCATGCCCCCGAGTCTAGCGCCGCGCCGGCGAAACGCAACGAATCCCCCCGCGCGGAGGCGCCGTGCCGCAGGCGGGCGGGCGCCGCGGCCGGGCCAGCCCGCTGGAATCGCGCGGCAACCCGCGCCGCGGGGCCGGGGGAAACTTGCCGTGATCGGGGGGCTTCGCGGGCGTCTCCCGCCCCGGCGCTGGTGGTGGCGGCTACTGGTTGCGCAGCAGCCGGTCGCGGGCGCGGGTGGTGAGCAGGCGGCGCAGGGCCTCGGCGGCGCGCGTGGGCAGGGTGACGCGGTAGCGCGGCTTCGGGCGCGGGCTCTCCAGCGCGTGGATGAGCGCGCGGGTGACGGCGGCGGGGGGGCGCTCGAAGCGGTCCGGCGGCCCGGCCTCGGCATAGAGGCGGGGCAGCACCTCGGCCGCGTAGGTGGCGCGCTTCGGGGCGTTCTGCCAGTCGATCCAGCGCTCGAAGTGCGGGCGCGACTTCACCCGTATCTGCGTGCCGATCGGCCCCGGCTCGATGAGCGAGATGTGCACCGGGCCGCCGAGGTTCTCCAGCCGCAGGGCGTCGGTCATCCCCTCCATCGCGTGCTTGGTGCCGCAATAGGCGCCGCGAAAGCGCAGCGCGGTGAGGCCGAGCACCGAGGAGCAGTTCACGATCCGCCCCGAGCCGCGCGCCAGCATGCCCGGCATCAGCCGGTGGATGAGCTCGAAGGGCCCGAAGAGATTGGCCTCGAAGATGGCGCGCAGGCCGCCGCGCGGCACGTCCTCCATCGCGCCGGGCAGGGCGAAGGCGCCGTTGTTGAACAGCGCGTCCGGCACGCCGGTGCGGGCGAGGGCGGCGGCGATGCTCGCCTCGTCCGCATAGTCGAGCGGGAAGCTCTCCAGCCCCGGGTGGCCCTCGGCCATGAGGGCGTCGCAATCCTCCGCCCGCCGGCAGGTGGCGAAGACATGCCAGCCGCGGGCCGCGAGGGTGAGGGCCGCGTCGCGCCCGATGCCGGAGGAACAGCCGGTGATCAGCACGCTGCGATGGGTGTGGGATGCGCTCATGGCCCGCCTTTCCTGCGCCGGGGGAGGTGGGGCCCAGAGGGGCCGCCGCGGGCCGCGCTGTCAAGCGCCGCGCGGCCGGCTCCACACCGGCCCGCTTCGCACTGGACGGACGCCCGGTGCGCCGTTACAGAAACTCCATGTCAGACACACTCGATGTTCCCGGCCCCGAAGACGGTGGCACCTCGGCAGAGACCCTGCGCCGCGCGCTCGGCGAGCGCTACCTCACCTACGCGCTCTCCACCATCACCAACCGCGCGCTGCCCGATGCCCGTGACGGGCTGAAGCCGGTGCACCGCCGCATCCTCTACGCGATGCGGGGCCTGAAGCTCGACCCCGGCGGATCCTTCCGCAAATGCGCCAAGATCGTCGGTGAGGTGATGGGTAACTACCACCCGCACGGCGACCAGGCGATCTACGACGCGCTCGCCCGCCTCGCGCAGGATTTCAACGTGCGCTACCCGCTCGTCGAGGGGCAGGGCAACTTCGGCAACATCGACGGCGACAACCCCGCCGCCCAGCGCTACACCGAGGCCCGGCTCACCGCCGCGGCCATGGCGATGCTCGAGGGGCTGGCGGAGGACGCGGTCGATTTCCGCCCCAATTACGACGGCTCGGACAGCGAGCCCGAGGTGCTGCCCGCCGCCTTCCCCAACCTGCTGGCGAACGGCTCCTCCGGCATCGCGGTGGGCATGGCCACCAACATCCCGCCGCACAACGTGGGCGAGCTCTGCGACGCGGCGCTGCACCTCATCAAGCACCCCAACGCGAGCGTGGAGACGCTGGTGGACATGGTGCCGGGCCCCGATTTCCCCACCGGCGGCGTGATGGTCGAGAGCCGCGACGCCATCGTGGAGGCCTACCGCACCGGCCGCGGCGCCTTCCGCACCCGCGCGCTCTGGACCCAGGAGGACCTCGGCCGCGGCCAGTGGCAGATCGTGGTCACCGAGATCCCCTACCAGGTGCAGAAATCCAAGCTGGTCGAGCGCATCGCCGAGCTGGTGAACGAGAAGAAGCTGCCCATCCTGGCCGATGTGCGCGACGAGAGCGCCGAGGACATCCGCCTCGTGCTCGAGCCGCGCTCGCGCACGGTGGACCCGAAGCTGCTCATGGAAATGCTGTTCCGCCAGACCGACCTCGAGCTGCGCTTCAACATGAACATGAACGTGCTCATCGACGGGCGGGTGCCGCAGGTCTGCGGGCTGCGCGAGGTGCTGCGCGCCTTCCTCGACCACCGGCGCGAGGTGCTGCTGCGCCGCTCGCAGCACCGGCTGGAGAAGATCGACCACCGGCTGGAGGTGCTCGAGGGCTACATCGTCGCCTTCCTCAACCTCGACCGGGTGATCGAGATCATCCGCACCGAGGACGAGCCCAAGCAGGTGATGATGGCGGAGTTCAGCCTCACCGACGTGCAGGCCGAGGCCATCCTCAACATGCGCCTGCGCAGCCTGCGCAAGCTCGAGGAGATGGAGCTGCGCCGCGAGCGCGACGCGCTGGTGGCCGAGCGGGAGGACCTCGTGGCCCTGCTGGGCTCCGAGGAGCTGCAGTGGAAGCGCATCGCCGACCAGCTGCGCGAGACCCGCAAGACCTTCGGCGCGCCGGCGAGCTTCCGCGGCATCACCTTCGTCGACGATCTCGCCGCGCTGAAGGCCGAGCATGGCGAGGCCTACCCCGTTGGCGCCCGCCGCACCGGCTTTGCCGATGCGCCGCAGATCGAGCTGGTGCCGGCCGAGGCGCTGATCGAGCGCGAGCCGATCACCGTGGTCTGCTCGAAGATGGGCTGGATCCGGGCGATGAAGGGCCATATCGCCCTCGATTCGGAGCTGAAGTTCAAGGACGGCGACGAGGCCCGCTTCATCTTCCACGCCGAGACCACCGACAAGCTGCTGGTGGCCGCCACCAACGGGCGCTTCTTCACGCTGGGCTGCGACAAGCTGCCCGGCGGGCGCGGCATGGGCGAGCCGCTGCGGCTGATGGTCGACATGGCCAACGACGCCGAGGTGGTCGACCTGCTGCTGCACCGGCCGGAGGGCAAGCTGCTGCTCGCCTCCTCCGCCGGCGAGGGGTTCGTGGCGCCCGAGGCCGAGCTCATGGCCCAGACCCGCGGCGGCAAGCAGGTGATGAACCTCGCCGCCGGCGTGCGGGTGCATGTCGTCCGCCGCCTCTCGGGCGACCACATCGCCGTGGTCGGGGAAAACCGCAAGATGCTGGTCTTCCCGCTCGACGAGATGCCGGTGATGTCGCGCGGCAAGGGCGTGCGGCTGCAGAAGTACAAGGACGGCGGCCTGTCCGACGCCATCGGCCTCACCCTCGCCGACGGGCTCTCCTGGAAGGATGGCGGCGGGCGCACCCGCACCGAGCGCGACCTGGGCGAATGGCTGGGCAAGCGCGCCTCCTCCGGCCGCATGGCCCCGCGCGGCTTCCCGCGCGACAACCGCTTCGCCGAGGGCTGAGACCTACGGGCCCGCGCCGCCCCGACGGGTGGCGCGGGATGTCCCCTCGCGCGTCCGCCCGGCTCGCCCGCAGCCGACCGACACGGCCCGGCCCGCCCTCCCGGGTGACGGAGGCCGGGTCCCGCGCCGGAGCAGGCCGCTCGCGCCGGCTTCCGCGCGCTTGCGCGTCCGCCGCCTCGCCGATGGCCGACCGACACGACCCGCCCGCCCCGCCGTGTGCCGGTTCCGGCGCCGGGACAGGCCGCCCCCGCAAGGATTTTTCTCGCGCGCGTCCGCCCTCCGCAGCCGGGCGTCGGGGCCTTGTCGTTTCTTCTTCCCCATGAGGGCGGGGCCTGTCCGGTTCGCCGGGCGCCCGCCCGCCTCGCTCGCCCGTCTTCCGGTCGGGACAGGGCAGCCGGCGCGCTTCCGGGAGGCAGGAACCGGGTGCCCGCGCAGCCGGCTTCCGGCGGTGATCCGATCACGCGCCGATCACGTGATTGCGATAGCGCTTGCATGGACAGGCCCGGCCGCGCCCCCCAGCCTTTCCGCCCGGACCGCCTCTCCCCCGAGGGGCCGGCCGATGGAAGACAGGGAGAGAGCCATGAGGAGACACCTGGCAACCGCGGCCCTGCTGCTGGCGGCGGCCCCCGCCGCGGCGCAGGATCACGACGAGATCCTGGAGGCGATCACGCTGCCCGAAGGCTTCAACATCTCGGTCTTCGCCGAAGTGCCCGGCGCGCGCTCCATCGCGCTCACCGAGCCGGGCGGCCCGATCTTCATCGGCTCGCGGGACGGGGCGGTGCACTCGATCCGCGACGCGGACGGTGACGGCGTGGCCGAGGAGGTGCACGAGCGGGCCGCCGACCTCAACGTGCCCAACGGCATCGCGGTGCGCGACGGCCGCCTCTACCTCGCGCTGCAGGACCGGGTGGCGGTCTGGGACGCCGGGGCGGAGGGTCTGGCCGGTGAGGGGCGCCCGGAGCCGCTCGAGACGGTGTACGACGATTTCCACGATGCCTATCACCACGGCTGGCGCTACGCGAAATTCGGGCCGGACGGGCGGCTCTACATCTCGCTCGGCGCGCCGTGCAACATCTGCGCGCTCACCGAGACCACCGGCAAGATCATCTCCATCGCGCCCGACGGCTCGGACATGCGGCTGGTGGCCGACGGGGTGCGCAACTCGGTGGGCTTCGCCTGGCACCCCGGCACCGGGGTGATGTATTTCACCGACAACGGTGCCGACCGGATGGGCGATGATATCCCGCCCGACGAGCTCAACGCCGTCGAGACCCCCGGCGGGCACTACGGCTTTCCCTGGCGCGGCGGCAGCGTGGCGCTGACCGGTTACGAGGACGAGGAGCCGCCGGTGGAGGTGATCGCCCCGGTGGTGGAGTTCGGTGCGCATACCGCGAGCCTGGGGCTCGACTTCGTCGACAGCGCGATGCTGCCCGAGGACTGGCAGGGCGACGCGGTGGTGGCCCAGCATGGCTCGTGGAACCGCTCGACGCCGATCGGCTACCGGCTGATGCGGGTGCGCTTCGGACCGGACGGCACGGCGCAGGGTCGGGAGGTGTTCGCCGAGGGCTGGTTGCTGGACAATGGCAACGTGCTCGGCCGCCCGGTCGACGTGGCGCAGATGCCCGATGGCGCGCTGCTGGTGACCGATGATCACGCCGGGCTCGTCTACCGCATCACCTACGAGTAGGCGCGCCACCCCGGCCGGGCGTGCCGGCGCGTCGGAGAGGGGCTGCGCCCCCCGCCTCCGCACCGGCGTCGGGCCTTCGGCCCTCCGGCGCGCATGGCGAGGGGGCACTTGCCCGGGTGCCGCCTGGCGCGGCCGCAGGCGCGGAGCGCCACCCGTCCCGATGCGGGCCCCCGGGCCCGCATCACCGGGTCGGCAGACCCGGTGCGGATGTGCCCTGCGGGCACAGCCGCGGGACGTATCGCCCGGGCACCGGCCGGGGCAGCGGCGCTCAGATCGGGCGCACGCGCAGTTTCACCCCGCCTTCCGGGCGCAGGGTGATGAACAGGCGTGGCACCGGGTCGGGTCCGTCGGCCTCGAAGCGGAAGCGGCGCAAGAGCGCGGCGAGCACGATTTGTGCCTCCATCATCGCGAAACCGGCACCGATGCAGATGCGCGGACCGTCGCCGAAGGGCAGGTAGGAGAAGCGCTCCGGCCGCGGCCCGAGGAAGCGCTCGGGGCGGAAGGCGTCGGGCTCCTCCCACAGCATGTGGTGGCGGTGCAGCGCGTAGATCGGCAGCATCACCGTGTCGCCGGGGCTGATGATCCGGCCGCAGAGCCGGTCCTCCGCCCGCGCGGTGCGGGAGAGAAACGCCGCCGGGGGGTAGAGCCGCATGGTCTCCTCCACCACGGCGCGGGTGAAGGGCAGGGCATCGAGGTCCTGCGGGCCGGGCAGGGCTTCGGGCAGCACCATCGCCTCGGCCCGGGCGCGCTCCTGCGCCGCCTGGTCGTGCCCGAGCAGGTAGAGCGCCCAGGCGAGGGCGAGGGCCGTGGTCTCATGCCCGGCGACGATGAAGGCGAGCAGGTTGTCGCGCAGCTCCTGCGGGTTCATGCGCCGGCCGCTGTCGGGGTCGGCCGATTCCATCAGCATGCCCAGCAGGTCGGGCGTGTCGGACGGGTTGGCGAGGCGCTCGCGCACCACCCGGTCCGCCACCTCGTGCAGGCTGCCCACCACCCGCCGGCCCATCAGCGCGCCGGGCCGCGGCGCCCAGGCGGGGGCGCCCACGATGTCGAGCAGCGAGACGCGCCCCACCCGGCGGATGTAGCCGTTGATCGTGTCATGCACATGCGCGCGGTCGATCTGCCCGCCGCCCGCGAGGGTGACGTTGCAGATGATGTCGAAGGTGACGGCCACCATCTCGTCGTAGAGATCGGCCGTGGCGCCCCCGGGCCCCGCCGCGCGCTCCAGCCGGGCGAGGGAGGCGCGCGCCGCCTCCTGCATCACCGGGGCGAGGTCGGCGAGGTTGCGGTGCGAGAACACCGGTGCCGCGGTGCGCCGCTGCCAGCGCCAGTGCGCGCCCTCGGCGAGGAACAGGCTCTCGCCGATGCCGGGGCCGAGGATGCGGTGGGTCACCGTGCTCTTGGGGTAGTCCTCCACCCGGTCGCGCAGCACCCGGCGCAGGGCCTTCGGGCTCATCACCATGTGCCAGCGCAGCCCGGTCTTGCCGGTGACCATCGGCTGGCGGGTGGCGTTCCACGGGATGATGGCGAGCAGGTTGCCGCGCGCGGCACGCAGGGTGCCGAGGATGCTCAGCGGCTCGCGATGCAGCTCGGCCCGGACCGGGATGAAGGGCGTGTCGGCGAGATCTTTCATGGGGTCCTCCCGCATCAGAGTATGGGGTCGGCGGGGCAGTTTGGGAATTGCGGCGGCGACGATTTCCTGCGATGGGGCGCGGATGAGCGACTGGGACGTGATCGTGATCGGGGCCGGAGCGGCCGGGATGTTCGCCGCCATCGAGGCCGGGCGGCGGGGGCGGCGCGTGCTGCTCCTCGACCATGCGAAGGCGCCGGGCGAGAAGATCCGCATCTCCGGCGGCGGGCGCTGCAACTTCACCAACATCCATGCCGGGCCGGGGAACTTCCTCTCGGAGAACCCGCGCTTCGCGGTCTCGGCGCTGAAGCGCTACACGGCGCGGGACTTCCTCGCCCGGGTGGAGGCGCATGGCATCGCCTGGCACGAGAAGACCCTGGGCCAGCTCTTCTGCGACGGCTCGGCGCGTGAGATCGTGGCCATGCTCACCGGCGGGCTGGCGGAGGCGGGGGTCACCCTGCGGCTCGGCACGCCGGTGGAGGCGGTGGGGCGCGACGGCGGCTTCGTGGTGCAGGCGGGCGGGGCGCAGCGGGCGCAGAGCCTGGTGATCGCGACGGGCGGCAAGTCGATCCCGAAGATGGGGGCGACCGGCTTCGGCTACGACATCGCGAAACAGTTCGGGCTGGGGCTGGTGGAGACGCGGCCCGGCCTCGTGCCGCTCACCTTCGCCGAGCAGGAACTGGCGCCGATGAAGGCGCTGGCCGGGGTCTCGGTGCAAGGCGCGGCGGCCAGCGGCAAGGCTCGCTTCGAGGAGGCGGTGCTCTTCACCCACCGCGGCCTCTCGGGCCCGGCGATCCTGCAGATCTCCTCCTACTGGCGCGAGGGCGGCGAGATCACCCTCTCGCTCGCGCCCGCGCATGATGTCTTCGCCGAGCTGAAGGCGCAGAAGGCGCAGGCCGGCCGGCAGGCGCCGCAGACCGCGCTGGCCCGGCTGCTGCCGAAGGCGCTGGCCCAGCACCTCGCCGCGGGCCTCACCGGCAACCTCGCCGACCTCTCCGACAAGCGCCTGCGCGCGCTGGCCGAGGCGGTGAACGCCTGGCGCCTGCGCCCGGTGGGCAGCGAGGGGTACCGCACGGCCGAGGTGACGCTGGGCGGGGTCGACACGGCCGGGCTCGACAGCCGCACGCTCGCGGCGCGCGAGGTGCCGGGGCTCTACTTCATCGGCGAGGTGGTGGACGTGACCGGCTGGCTGGGGGGCTACAACTTCCAGTGGGCCTGGTCGTCGGGCTGGGCCGCGGGACAGGTGGCCTGAAGGGCGCGTCCCGCTTGTCGGGACAGGGCCGACGAACGCCCCACCATGGGTGGGGATGAGGAGGCCCTCGCTCCGCCGGGGGCCCCGCGCTGTACGCTCCCTCCCGCGGGGAAGGCCCTCCTCATCCCCTCCCGGGGCGGGAGGGGAGTTCGTCGGCCCTCGTCCCGCCGGGGGCGGGACGGGCGTCGTTCCTGAGGGGGGAGTTGAAGCGCCGCGGGGCTCCCGCGAATGTGCCGGGGCTCGGGCGGCGGGAAGGCTGCCGCTGCTCTCGGGGAAGGGCAGGCGGCAGGGGGGGGGCGCAACCGGCGTCGCGCCGGGACGCCTCAGGCGAAGGCTTCGGGGTTTGCCTCGCGGGCCATGTGGTCGAGCACGGCGTTCACGAATTTCGACTCGCGGCCCTCGGGGAAGAAGGCCTTGGCGACGTCGACGAACTCGGTGATCGCCACTTTCGGCGGCGTCTGGCGGCCGAGGAACTCGGCGCCGGCGGCGCGGAACAGGGCGCGCAGCGTGGGGTCGATCCGGTCGATCGGCCATTTCGCCACCAGGGCGCGGTCGGTCATCTGGTCGATGGCGGCCTGGCGGCTCACCGCTTCGGACACGAGGTGGCGGAAATGGTCGATGTCCGCTTCCTCGTAGGTGTCCTCGTCGATGGTGGCCCCGATGCGGTGCGTCTCGAACTCGGACATGGTCTCGCTCAGCGAGGTGCCCTGCGCCTCCATCTGGAACAGCGCCTGCACGGCGTAGAGCCGGGCGGCGGAGCGCATGCGGCGGGCGAGGGAGATCGGCATGGAGCGGGCCATCAGGCGGTGTCCTTCGAAGGGGCGGCACCGCCGGCGACCAGCGTGTCGGTGGAGGAGGGGGCGAAGGCCTTGCCGCCGCGCTTGAAGCGCCGGGCGAGGGCGACGAGATGCAGCGCGGCCTCGGCCGCCCCGCCGCCCTTGTTCTGGTCGAAGGCGCGGGCGACGGCCTGGGCGTGGTTCTCCACCGTGAGGATGCCGTTGCCGATGCAATGGCCCTCGAGGCCGAGCAGGGTGAGGGCGCGGGAGCTGTCGTTGCACACCGTGTCGTAATGGGTGGTCTCGCCGCGGATCACGCAGCCGAGTGCCACGTAGCCCTGGTAGCGGTAGCAGTTGGTGGCGAGGCGGATCGCGGTGGGCACCTCGAGCGCGCCGGGCACCTCGATGGTCTCGTGCGTGGCGCCCACGCTCTCCAGTGCCGCGCGCGCGCCGGCCAGCAGGCCGTCGGCGATGTCGCGGTAATAGGGGGCGACGACGATCAGCACGTGCGGCGCGGGGTCGAACGCCGGAAGCGGCACGCGGTAATGGCTTTCACCGGCCATGGATCACTCCTCCTCGGGGCCGGGGGCCCCGGAAATCGGGCGGGTGGAATGCACCGTGAGCCCGTAGCCTTCGAGCCCCACGATACGCGGCACGGGGGAATTCGTCAGCAGGATCATTTCGGAAATGCCCAGCGCGCCGAGGATCTGGGCCCCCAGCCCGTACTGGCGCAGGATGTTCGGGCTCACCCCGCCGGGCGAGACGATGTTGGTGAGGGCGTTCGGCTCCATGTCGCGCAGGATCACCACGGCGCCGCGGCCCTCGCGGCCGATCTCGGCCATCGCGTCGTGCAGCTGGTGCGCGCGGCCGGTGCGCAGGCCCAGCATGTCCTCGAGGATGTTGGCGGCATGCATGCGCACCAGCACCGGGCCGGGGGCGGAGAGATCGCCCTGCGTGAGGGCGAGATGCTCCTGGCCCTCGGTCTCGTCGACGAAGACGCGCAGCAGCCAGTCACCGCCATGCTCGGAGGAGAAGGTGCGCTGGGCGCTCTCGCGCACCAGGTTGTCGTGCCGGCGGCGGTAGGCGATGAGGTCGGAGATGGTGCCGATCTTCAGCGCGTGGCGTTGGGCGAAGGCGACGAGGTCGGGCAGGCGGGCCATGGTGCCGTCGTCGTTCATGATCTCGCAGATCACGCCGGAGGCGTTGAGCCCGGCGAGCCGGGAGATGTCGACCGCCGCCTCCGTGTGGCCGGCACGCACCAGCACGCCGCCGGGCCGCGCGCGCAGCGGGAAGACATGGCCGGGGGTGGCGAGGTCCTGCGGGCCGCTCTCGGGGTTGATGGCCACGGCCACGGTGCGGGCCCGGTCATGGGCGGAAATGCCGGTGGTCACGCCCTCGCGCGCCTCGATGGAGGTGGTGAAGGCGGTCTCGTGGCGCGACTGGTTGGAGGCCGACATCATCGGCAGGCCCAGCCGGTCCAGCCGGTCGCCGGTCATCGCGAGGCAGATGAGCCCGCGGCCATGGGTGGCCATGAAGTTGATCGCGTCCGGCGTCGCCATCTGCGCGGGGATCACGAGGTCGCCCTCGTTCTCGCGGTCCTCGTGGTCCACGAGGATGAACATGCGGCCGTTGCGGGCATCCTCGATGATCTCCTCGATGGAGGAGATGGCATCGGAGTAGGTGTTGATCATCAGCGTCGCCTCACGCGTTGGTCATCTCGGCGAGCCGCGCGACATAGCGGGCCAGCGTGTCGATCTCGAGGTTCACCCGGTCACCGGCCCGGGCGTCGCCCCAGGTGGTCTCGGCGCGGGTGTGGGGGATGATGTTCACTCCGAATTCCAGCCCCTCGACCTCGTTCACGGTGAGGGAGGTGCCGTTGAGCGCCACCGAGCCCTTGGGCGCGATGAAGCGGGCCAGGGCCTTCGGGGCGCGGAAGCGGTAGCGGATGCTGTCGCCCTCGGGCGTGAGCGAGAGGATCTCGGCCGTGCCGTCGACATGGCCGGAGACGATGTGCCCGCCCAGCTCGTCGCCCACGCGCAGGGCGCGCTCGAGGTTGATGCGCTTGCCCGCCGCCCAGCCGCCCAGGGTGGTGAGGGAGAGGGTTTCGGCGGAGACGTCGACGTCGAACCAGCCGCGGCCCTCCGCGCTGCCTCCGGGATTGCCCCCGAGGTTGCCCTTGTCGACCACGGTGAGGCAGACGCCGTCGCAGCTGATGGAGGCGCCCAGTGCCACGCCGGCCATGTCGTAGCCGCAGGCGATGCGCATCCGGGTGTCGCCGCGGGGGGTGATCTCCACGATCTCGCCGATGTCGGTGATGATGCCGGTGAACATTTCTCTCGCCTTTCCGCGCTGCCGGGCTAGGGAAGTAGCGTGCAGCCGCGATGTACGCAAGCCACGCCGGCGTTTTTCCGGCGGCTGCCGCGCCGCAGCGATAGGGCTTTTTCCCCTGCCTGCGATACGCTACCATCGGTTGCGCGGCCGGGGCAGAACGCCCGGAGCGCCGAAGGCCGGGCCGCGGCACGACCGGGACGGAACGCCCGGAGAGCGGGGCGCGATGCCCCCCGGCGCGGCAGGGCGCGGCGCCCGGGCCGCCGGGAGGAACGCCCGGTGCCCGCGCGGCCCGCACGGACGGAAATTCGTGGCCCGATGGCCCCGGACGATGCAGGTCGGGGCCGGAAGGCCGTGGAGACCGTCACCCGGGCCGAAAGGCCGTGCAGAAGCAATGTCGGGGCGAAGGCCCCGAGGAAGCAATGTCGGGGCGCATGGCCCCGGGGAAGCAATGTCGGGGCGCATGGCCCCGAGCCGGACCAGGCCGGGGCCATCCGCCCCGGAACAAAGCAAGCGGGGCGAATGCCCCGGAACAGAGCAAGCCGGGGCGGATGCCCCGGAAAAGCGGGGGCGAAACGCTCCGAAGACTGCCAGGGCGGAACGCTCGGAAAAAAAGGCCATAAGAGGGACAAAACTGTGATCAGGCTCTTTGCGACCGGACCGCTGAGATATGCGGCCCTTGCGTTGATTCTTCCACTTTCGGCCTGCGGACTGCCCAGATCGGGCCCGAGCATGACCGAGATCGAGGCCGGCACGCCGGACGATGACGCCGAGTCGCTGCCCTTCGAGGTGGTGGACGTGACCGACCAGGTCGCGCGCTTCGCCGCCCGGGACGAGACGCTGAACTTCGGCACGAGCTTCCTCAACGCGATGGAGCAGAACGTCGACCTCTTCGGTCCCGGCGACAGCATCTCCATCACCATCTGGGAGAACGTCGACAACGGGCTGCTGGCCAGCATGGGCACCAAGCAGACCTCGCTGCAGGAAACCCAGATCGACCAGACCGGCTACATCTTCGTGCCCTACGTCGGGCGCATCCGCGCCGCCGGCCGCTCGCCCGAGGACCTGCGCCAAGTCATCACCGCCGGCCTGCAGGGCCAGACGCCGGACCCCCAGGTGGAGGTGCGGCGCGTGCGCTCGGATTCGGCCACCGTGAAGATCCTCGGTTCGGTCAATTCCCCGGGCGTCTACCCGATCGAGGCCTCCACCCAGGAGCTGATCGGCATGCTCTCCATGGCCGGCGGCATCTCGCTCGACCCGGAAGTGGCGATCATCAAGATGCGCCGCGGCACCCAGAGCGGCCAGATCTGGCTGCAGGACCTCTACGACAACCCGGCCTTCGACGTGCCGCTGCAGGCCGACGACTCGGTCATCATCGAGCGTGACCGGCGCACCTTCACCGCCCTGGGTGCCTTCGGCGCGCAGCAGCGGGTGCCCTTCCCCTCGCGCAACATCACCGCGCTCGAGGCGCTGGGCCTGGTGGGCGGGCTGAACTCGCAGCTCGCCAACCCGCAGGGCGTGTTCGTGTTCCGCACCGAGCTGCCGGACATCGCCAGCAAGGTGCAGCCCGGCAAGAGCTTCGCCGAGCCGGTGAACACCGCCTACGTGATCGACCTCACCAAGCCGGGCGGCATGTTCACCGCCGGCTCCTTCGGCATCCGCAACGGCGACGTGCTCTACGTGACCGAGGCGCCGATGGTCCGCGTGATCAAGACGCTGAGCTCGCTCTCGCCGCTGGTGAGCTTCGCCGGCACGGTGAACAACCTCTCGCGCTGAGCCGCGCGACGCTGACAGCGAAAGGGCCGCCCCGGGGGATCGGGGCGGCCCTTTTTCGTGGGGGGTGATCGGGACGGACGCCGGGGGCGGGGGCCATGCCGGGGGCTCGTGAGCGGTCCCGGAGCCCGGGGGCGATGCCTGTTCGGAGGCCGCGTCGGGCCCAGACGGTCTGAGCCCTGCGCGCTCCTGCCCGGACCCGCGCCCGCCCGCGCGGCCCGGCCCGATCCCCGCGGATCCCGTCTGCCGGAGCGCGCCCGGGGCGCCGGCGCCTCGCCCGGTTGCCCGGGCCGTCAGTCGAGCCGCACGCCCTGGGCGGCGAGGAGGGTGCGCACGGCGGTCACGTCGACCTCGTCGAAGTCGCGGTCGTGGCGCACGGCCCAGGCGGCGGCCACGCCCGCGCCCTGGCCGGCCACCGCGCAGCAGGCCATGTTGCGCGTGGCGGCATGGGCGATGCGGTCGCCGCCGATCGCCCGGCCGGCCACGATGAGGTGGCGCACGCCCTTCGGCAGCATCGCGCGGTAGGGGATGTGCATGTAGCGCCCGGTGGTGGGCAGGATCAGCACGCCGTAGCCGTCGATGAACTCGGGGTAGATGCCGATGCTGTCCTCGAAGCGGGCCTGGCCGCGCACGTCGCGCTCGGTCATGTTGTAGGCGGCGTCGATCTTGCGGGTGTCGCGGATGCCGATGGACATGCCGAAGTTGCGCAGCCGCACGCCCTCGCAGCCCGGCGTGTAGCGCCGTAGCGCCTCGATGGCGTGCATCGCCTGGGCCCGGCCCTCGATCTCGAAACGGGTCATGCTGTCGGGGTCGGTGCCGTCGCAGCCGGCGAGGTGGACGAGGTTCATGTAGGTCATCTCGCCGCTGTCATGCACCGCGCCCCAGGTGCCGCCGATGGTGTTGAGATGCGCAGGGATCACGCCCTCGCGGATCGCCTGCGCGAAGGGCTTGGCGAGGAAGGGGGAGAACAGCGTGTCCTCCTTGGTGTCGGTCTCCACCTGCCATTCGCCGGTCGACCAGTTGGCATAGGTCTGCGGGTCAGCGCGCACGCCGGCCATGAAGGCGGCCTTGTCGACACCGGCGAGGTGGAACATCACGCTCGCCGCCTGCATCTCCTCCACCGGGGTCTTGAAGGCGGGGGCGCCGGCGCGCACCGCCACGTCGGCGTCGCCGGTGGCGTCGATCACCCGGCGGGCAAGGATCGCCTCGCGCCCGGCCTTCGATTCCACGATCACGCCGCGGATGGTGTCGCCCTCCATGATCGGCGCGACGAACTGGCGGTGCAGCATCGGGTGGATGCCCGCCTCCTGCACCAGCGTGTCGGCGACCAGCTTGAACCCCTCGCTGTCGATCTCGTAGCTCAGCGACTGCACCTCGGGCACGGCGGCGCCCATGTCGCGGGCGCGGTCCTCGAACTCCCGGCCGATGCCGCCGGCCTCCACCGTCTCCTCGTGGCGGTACCAGGCAAAGCCCTCGACGCCCACCACGGTGATGTTGCCGCCGAAGCAGCCGAAGCGCTCGAGCAGCGTCACCTCGACCCCGCAGCGCGCCGCGGCCAGCGCCGCCGCGAGCCCGCCCGGGCCGGAGCCGACCACGAGCACGTCGGTGCGGTGGATGACCGGGGTCTCGCGCGCCGGTTCGGTGATGCTGGTCTGGGTCAAGCGGGCCTCCTACGGCATGCCGTGTCGCGGGTCTGCGGGTGCGGCCGGGAGCATGGCAAGCCGGTGGGGGGAGCCGCAAGGCCGGAGTGGCCCGCAGCCGCGGGTCCGGGGCCGGGCTGACGCACGGGAAGGTGCCGGGGCCGCCGGCGCAAGACGGCGGCGAGCGCCGAGCGGGGGCTCGATGCCCCCCGAGGCGCTGGCTTCGTGCCGGGAACCGGCGGTCGGGCGGCGGAAGCGGCGGGTGCGGGCTTTCGCGCCGCTGGCCGGGGTAGCCCCGAACGCCGATGTCCGGACCGGGCGAAGGCCTCGGGCGGGGAAGCAGCATCCGGTCGGGCGCTCAGCCGCGCTCCCAGGTGCTCATCAGGTCGGTGCCCACGCGGCGATGCTCGGCGAGGCGGAAGGCCGGCGCGTCGGCGAGGCGTTCGAGGCCGAGCCCGGCGATGGCCGGCGTGCCCTCGCCGCCGATGGCCCGGCCGGCGGTGAAGGTCACCAGCCGGTCGACGAGGCCGGCGCGCAGCAGCGCCGCGGCGAGCCGGGCGCCGCCCTCGCACATCAGCCGGGTCATGCCGCGGGTGCCGAGCCGGGTGAGCAGGTCGGGCAGGTCGATGCCGCCGCCCGGGCCGGTGGCGCAGGGCATCAGCTCGGCGCCGGCGGCCTCGAGCATCTCGCGCCCGGCCGCGGGCGCCTGCGGCCCGCAGGCCACCCAGAGCGGGATCGCCCCGGCGCTGGCCACGAGGCGCGAGCCCGCGCCGAGGCTCAGCCGCGCATCGGCCACCACCCGCACCGGCGCGGCGGCCTCGAGCCCGATGCCGCGCACGTCGAGCATCGGGTTGTCGCTGCGCGCGGTGCCGGCGCCCACGAGGATGCCGTCGTGGCGCGCGCGCATCAGGTGCACGAGGCGGCGCGCCTCGGGGCCGGTGATCCAGCGGCTTTCGCCGGTGGCGGTGGCGATGCGCCCGTCGAGCGTGGTGGCGAGCTTGAGCGTCACCATCGGCCGGCCGAGGGTGATGCGGGTGAGGAAGCCGCGGTTCACCGCCCGGGCCTCCTCGGTCATCACCCCGCGGGTCACGGGGATGCCCGCGTCATGCAGCCGGGCAAAGCCGCGGCCGGAGACGCGGGGGTCGGGGTCCTCGAGGGTGGAGACGACCCGGGCGATGCCCGAGGTCACCAGCGCGTCGGCGCAGGGCGGTGTGCGGCCGTGGTGGGCGCAGGGCTCGAGCGTGACATAGGCGGTGGCGCCGCGTGCCGCCGGCCCGGCCTGGGCGAGGGCCATGGCCTCGGCATGCGGGCGGCCGCCGGGCTGGGTCCAGCCGCGGCCCACCACCCGGCTGCCCTGCACGATGACGCAGCCCACCGCCGGGTTCGGCCAGACGCGCCCCAGCCCCCGGGCGGCGAGGGCGAAGGCCATGGCGAGAAAGCGGCGGTCGGCGTCGGAGACGGGCCGCTCAGTCCCCATCGAGGACGGCGGTGACAGTGGGCCGGAGCTCGGCAACGAAATCCTCGAAGTCATCGGCGGCCTGGAAATTCTTGTAGACGGAGGCGAAGCGGACATAGGCCACGGTGTCGATGCGCGCGAGGGTTTCCATCACGATGGCGCCGATGGCGTCGGATTTCACGTCCGAGTCGCCCATCGACTCGAGCCGGCGCACGATGCCGGAGATCATCTGGTCCACGCGCTCGGGCTCCACCGGGCGCTTCTGCAGCGCGATGCGGATCGAGCGCTCGAGCTTGTCGCGGTCGAAGTTCTCGCGGCGGCCGTTCTTCTTGATCACCGTGAGGTCGCGCAGCTGCACGCGCTCGTAGGTCGTGAAGCGACCCGCGCAGGCCGGGCAGTAGCGGCGACGGCGGATCGACACGTGGTCCTCGGCCGGCCGGCTGTCCTTCACCTGGGTTTCGACATTTCCACAGAACGGGCAGCGCATCTTGTTCCCCCTGGAGCTCCGTCAGGCACCAGTATAGGCAACCCGCGAAGGCTTGGGTAGGGGAGAATGACCGGCCCCAGATATGGGGTGCGGCGCAGCAAGGCCGGGACCGGTCGGGAACAGGCCCGGGCGTGGCGCCGGGGCCGGGCGGTGCCGCTTCCCTGCGCGCCCCGGGGCGCGCAGCTTCTCCGCCCGCGGGCGGAGAAGGGCCGGCCCCTTGCGGGGACGGCCGGAAGCGGGTTGCGCACCGCTCCGGGGTCAGAGCCCCTTGTAGATCGGGAAGGCGGCGCAGAGCGTGGCGACCTTGGCCTTCACCGCGGCCTCGACCTCGCCGTTGCCCTCTTCGCCGTTGGCCGCGAGCCCGTCGACCACCTCGGTGATCAGCCGGCCGATCTCGCGGAACTCGGCCTCGCCGAAGCCGCGGGTGGTGCCGGCCGGGGTGCCGAGACGCACGCCGGAGGTCACGGTCGGCTTCTCCGGATCGAACGGGATGCCGTTCTTGTTGCAGGTGATATGGGCGCGGCCGAGGGCCTTCTCGGTCGCGTTGCCCTTCACGCCCTTGGGCCGCAGGTCGACCAGCATCACGTGGGTGTCGGTGCCGCCGGTGACGATGTCGAGCCCGCCCTTCATCAGCTCGTCGGCCAGCGCCTGGGCGTTGGTGACGACCTGGGCCGCATAGGCCTTGAACTCGGGGCGCAGCGCCTCGCCGAAGGCCGCGGCCTTGCCGGCGATCACGTGCATCAGCGGCCCGCCCTGGATGCCGGGGAAGATCGCCGAATTCACCTTCTTCGCGATCGCCTCGTCATTGGTGAGGATCATGCCGCCGCGGGGCCCGCGCAGGGTCTTGTGGGTGGTGGTGGTCACCACGTCGGCATAGGGCATCGGGCTGGGGTGGGCGCCGCCCGCCACCAGACCGGCGAAATGTGCCATGTCCACCATCAGGTAGGCGCCCACGCTGTCGGCGATGGCGCGGAAGCGGGCGAAGTCGATCTGGCGCGGGATGGCCGAGCCGCCGGCGATGATCAGCTTGGGCTGGTGCTCCTTCGCCAGCGCCTCCACCTCGTCGTAGTCGAGCAGGCTGTCCTGCTTGCGCACGCCGTACTGCACGGCGTTGAACCACTTGCCGGACTGGTTGGGCGCCGCCCCATGGGTGAGGTGGCCGCCGGAGGCGAGGTTCATCCCGAGGATGGTGTCGCCCGGCTTGATCAGGGCCTGGAAGGCGCCCTGGTTGGCCTGGCTGCCGGAATTGGGCTGCACGTTGGCGAATTTCGCGCCGAAGAGCGCGCAGGCGCGGTCGATGGCGAGCTGCTCGGCGATGTCGACGAACTGGCAGCCGCCGTAGTAGCGCCGGCCGGGGTAGCCCTCGGCGTACTTGTTGGTGAGGACCGAGCCCTGGGCCTCCATCACCGCGCGGCTCACGATGTTCTCGGAGGCGATGAGCTCGATCTCGTCGCGCTGGCGGCCGAGCTCGAGGGTGATGGCGTTGAAGAGCTCGGGGTCGCGGCCGGCGAGGGCCTCGGTGAAGAATCCCGGGTCGCGGACTTCGGTGGTCATGCTCGTCTTCCTCCAGTCAGGGGCGGGTGCGGGGTCGCGCGGGTTCTAGCGCTGCCGGGGCCGGTTGTCGCGGGCAAAGTGACAGCGCGGGGGCGGTTCGGGCAGTGCAATTGCGTCCCCCCCGCGCCCATCCGCGACCTTTCGCGCCGATCGGAAACCCCCGGGCGCAGGCGGGGCGGATTTTCCTGCCTTGTCTCCGCCCGGCCGGGCGGGCAGGGTGGGCCGCGCCGGAGAGGGGCGACCGGGCGAGAGGCAGGCATGAGCGGCAGACGGATCCATTTCACGGCATCGGGCGCGCCCGAGGCACAGGCCGCGCTCGGCACGCTCACCGCGCGCTATGGCCAGGCCCGGCTGCAGGAGGCCGAGGTGATCGTGGCGCTGGGCGGCGACGGGTTCATGCTCGCCACGCTGCACGCCACCGGCGGGCTCGCCGTGCCGGTCTACGGCATGAACCGCGGCACCGTGGGCTTCCTGATGAACGCCTATGACCCCGAGGGGCTGGAGGACCGGCTGGCCGAGGCCACCACAACGGTCATCAACCCGCTGCGCATGCGCGCGGCGGGCGCCGACGGCACCCGGGCCGAGGCGCTGGCGATCAACGAGGTCTCGCTGCTGCGCGCCGGCCCGCAGGCCGCGCACCTGCGCATCCATGTCGACGGGCGCGAGCGCATGCACGAGCTGATCTGCGACGGCGCGATGGTCTGCACCCCGGCGGGCTCCACCGCCTACAACTACTCCGCCCACGGGCCGATCATCCCGGTGGGGGCGGCGATCCTCGCGCTCACGCCGATCTCGGCCTTCCGGCCCCGGCGCTGGCGCGGCGCGCTGCTGCCCATCACCGCCACGGTGCGCTTCGAGGTGCTCGACCCGCACAAGCGCCCCGTGGCCGCGGTGGCCGATAACGTGGAGGTGCGCGACGTGCTCTGGGCGGAGGTTTCCAGCGACGAGAGCGTGGCGCATACTCTGCTCTTCGATCCCGGTCATGGCCTCGAGGAGCGCCTGATCCGCGAACAGTTCAGCTGAAGGCGGGGCCCGCGGCCCCGCTCCGACTTGCATAAGGCGCGCCGCTGCGTCATCTGGGAGCCGAGAGAGGGGGAGGCCGCCTATGAGCCTGAGCACGAGGGATCAGCTGCGCTACTGGGGCATCGGCCTCGTGATATTCATCGTCATCCTGTGGGCGATCGGGCAGGCGCTCGTGCCCTTCCTGGTGGGGGCGGCCATCGCCTATTTCCTCGATCCCGTGGCGGACCGGCTGGAGCGGCTGGGCCTGTCGCGCGTGGCGGCCACCGTGGTGATCACCCTCGTCGCGCTGCTGATCGCGGCAGGGGCGCTGCTCATCCTCGTGCCCTCGGTGGTGCGCCAGGTGCAGGCGCTGATCGAGACCACGCCGGAGATGGTGCGCCAATTGCAGACCTTCCTCTCCGAGCACTATCCCGACCTGCTCACCGAGGACAGCCCGCTGCGCACCACGCTGTCCTCGGCCTCCGACACGCTGCAGCAGAAGGGCATCGCGATGCTCAACAGCCTGCTGAGCTCGTCGCTGGCGCTGATCGACTTCCTGCTGCTCATCGTGGTTGCCCCGGTGGTGGCCTTCTACCTGCTGCTCGACTGGGACCGGATGATCGCGGCCATCGACAGCTGGCTGCCGCGCCAGCACGCCCCGGTGATCCGCGACCTCGCGCTCAAGGTCGACCGGGTGCTGGCCGGCTTCGTGCGCGGGCAGATGCTGGTCTGCGTCATCCTCGGCACCTTCTACGCGGTGGCGCTGGCCATCCTGGGGCTGCAGTTCGGGCTGGTGATCGGGCTGGTGGCCGGGCTCATCAGCTTCATTCCCTTCGTGGGCTCCATCGTGGGGGGCGCGATGTCGATCGGCCTCGCGCTGTTCCAGTTCTGGGGCGAATGGCCGTGGATCGCGGCGGTGGCCGGCGTGTTCGTCATCGGCCAGGCGGTGGAGGGCAACGTGCTCACCCCGCGGCTGGTGGGCGGCTCGGTGGGGCTGCACCCGGTGTGGCTGATGTTCGCCCTCTCCGCCTTCGGGGCGGTGATGGGCTTCCCCGGCCTGCTGATCGCCGTGCCGGTGGCGGCGGCCATCGGGGTGCTGGGGCGCTTTGCCATGGCCGAATACCAGTCCGGCCGCCTCTACCGCGGCACGCCAGACGAGCCGGTGGAATGACCCAGCTGATCTTCGACCTCCCCACGCGCGCCGCGCGGGACCGCGAAGCCTTCTTCGTGAGCCCGGCGAACGCCGACGCGCTGGCGGCGGTCGATCTCTGGGCCGGCTGGTCGCAGGGCAGGCTGGCGCTGGTGGGGCCGGAGCAATCGGGCAAGACCCATCTCGCGCAGGTCTGGGCCGGCGATCTCGGCGCGCGGGTGCTGGAGGCGGAGGCGCTCACCGAGGCGCTGGTGCCCGAGCTCGCCGAGGCCGCGCTGGTGCTGGAAAACGCCGATGCCGCGGTGCCCGGCCACCCGGCGCGCGAGGCAGCACTCTTCCACCTCCTGAACGCGATGACCGAGGCGCGCCGGCCGATCCTGGTGACCGCGCGGCGCGCGCCCGCGCGCTGGGAGGTGGGGCTGCCCGACCTCGCCTCGCGCCTCGGCGCGATGCAGGTGGCGCAGATCCACGCGCCGGATGACGCGCTGCTCTCCGCCCTGCTGGTGAAGCTCTTCGACGACCGGCAGCTCGCCGTGCCGCCGGAGCTGATCCCCTTCCTCGTCACCCGGATGGAGCGCTCGGCGCGCGAGGCGGCGGCGCTGGTGGCCCGGCTCGACGCCGAGGCGCTGGCGGCGAAGAAATCGCTCACGCCCGCCTTCGCGAAGCGCATCCTCGGCTGGTAGGCCCGCTGTCACGGAGTTGTTGCACCAGATGCCCTATGTAAGCGCCATGACCCAGGCTGATTTCCTCACCTCCGAGCCGGAGGCCCCGCTGCTGCCCGACGGGCTCGACATCACCGGCCCCGCGCGCTTCATCAACCGCGAGCTCTCCTGGCTCGCCTTCAACTGGCGGGTGCTCGAGGAGGCGGAAAACCCCAGCGTGCCGCTGCTCGAGCGCGTGCGCTTCCTCTCGATTTCGGGCAACAACCTCGACGAGTTCTACACCGTGCGCGTGGCCGGCCTGCGCAGCCTCAAGCGCACCGGGCTCGGCGGCCCCTCGGCCGACGGGCTCACCCCGGCCGAGCAACTCGAGCGCATCGACGCCGACGCCCGCGCGCTGATGCAGCGCCAGCAGGCGGCCTGGCTGTCGCTGCAGGCCGAGCTGCGGACCGCCGGCATCGAGGTGGTGCGGCGCGACGAGCTCACCGGCGCCGACGTGGAGCGGCTGGAGAAGACCTTCCTCGAGACCGTCTTCCCCATCCTCACCCCGCTTGCCATCGACCCCGCGCACCCGTTTCCCTTCATCGCCAACCGCGGCTTTGCCATGGCGCTGCAGCTGCGCCGCATCTCCGATGACGCGCCCCTCGACGCGCTCCTCCCGGTGCCCCCGCAGGTGCCGCGCTTCCACCGGCTGGAGGGCGGGCGCGGCCGCGCCATCCGCTTCCTGCCGCTCGAGGTGCTGCTCGAGATCTTCCTCGACCGGCTGTTCCCGGGCTACCGTGTCTCGGGCTCCTGCCTGTTCCGCGTGCTGCGCGACAGCGACCTCGAGGTGGAGGAAGAGGCCGAGGACCTGGTGCGCGAGTTCGAGACCGCGCTCAAGCGCCGGCGCCGCGGCGAGGTGATCCGCCTCACCATCACCCATTCCGACAATCCCGACATCCAGAACCTGGTGACGGACGAGCTGCACGTGGCGCGCGACGAGGTGATCCCCGTGGCCGGGCTCATCGGCATCGCCGACCTCTCCGAGCTGGTGGTCAAGGACGACCCCGACCTGCTCTGGCCGCCCTTCAAGCCGCGCATGCCCGAGCGGGTGCAGGACTACGAGGGCGACATCTTCGCCGCCATCCGCCAGAAGGACATGCTCCTCCACCACCCCTACGAGACCTTCGACATCGTGGTGCGCTTCCTCCAGCAGGCCGCGCGCGACCCCGACGTGCTCGCCATCAAGCAGACCCTCTACCGCACCTCGCGCGACAGCCCGATCGTGGCGGCGCTGTGCGAGGCGGCGGAGGACGGCAAGTCGGTGACCGCGCTGGTGGAGCTGAAGGCGCGCTTCGACGAGGCGGCGAACATCCGCCAGTCGCGCCAGCTCGAGCGGGCAGGGGCGCAGGTGGTCTACGGGTTCATCGACTGGAAGACCCATGCCAAGGTCTCGACCGTGGTGCGCCGCGAGGGCGACGAGCTGGTCACCTACTCGCATTTCGGCACGGGCAACTACCACCCGGGCACGGCCAACATCTACACCGACCTCTCGCTCTTCACCTGCGACCCCGCGCTGGGCCGCGACGCGACCCGGCTCTTCAACTACATCACCGGCTATGCCGAGCCGCAGGGGCTGGAGAACCTCTCGCTCTCGCCCATCACCCTGAAGAAGACCCTGCTGGAGGGGCTGGAGGCCGAGGCCGCCCATGCCCGCGCCGGCCGCCCGGCGCATGTCTGGGTGAAGGTGAACTCGGTGATCGACGCCGAGATCATCGACGCGCTCTACGCCGCGAGCCAGGCCGGGGTGCGCATCGACATGATCGTGCGCGGCATCTGCGGGGTGCGGCCCGGTGTCACGGGCCTGTCGGAGAACATCCGGGTGAAGTCCATCGTGGGGCGGTTCCTCGAGCATTCGCGCATCGTGTGCTTCGGCAACGGCCACGGGCTGCCCTCGGCGCAGTCGAAGGTCTACATCTCCTCGGCCGACTGGATGGGGCGCAACCTCAACCGCCGGGTGGAGACGCTGGTGCGCATCGACAACCCCACCGTCCACAGCCAGATCGTCGACCAGATCATGGCGGCAAACCTCGCCGACGTGGCCCAGAGCTGGGTGCTGGGGCCGGATGCGGAATGGGCCCGGGCCGTGGCGCCCGAGGGGGCGAAGCCCTTCTCCTGCCACCGCTTCTTCATGGAAAACCCGTCGATGTCCGGCCGCGGCCGGGCCGGCACCAGCGACGCGCCCCGCCTCACCCACGGGCACGACTGATCACCGGCCGCGGCCCGCGCCGGCGCCCCCGCGGCGCTGTTGCGCGGGCGCCGCGGCCCCGGCCTAGTGCCTTCGGGGCGGTTGACCGCGGGTGCGTGCCGTGGCAGGCGTCAGGTGGGCCGCAGCATCCAGGAAGTCACCTTGTCGGCGAGAGACGAACTGTTCCGGCGCGCACGCTCCTTCGCGGCGCCCAAGCCCGTCGAGACGGATGCCACCGCGCACCGCCGCGTGGCCGTGATCGACGTGGGGTCGAACTCCGTGCGCCTGGTGGTGTTCGACGGCATCGCCCGCAGCCCCTCCTATTTCTTCAACGAGAAGGTGCTCTGCGGCCTCGGCCGCGGCGTGCTCGACACCGGGCGCCTGCACCCGGAGGGGCGCGAGCGCGCCCTCGCCGCCCTGCGCCGCTTCGCCGTGCTGGCCGAGCGCATGCAGGTGAGCGCGCTCGAGGCCGTGGCCACCGCCGCGGTGCGCGAGGCCGAGGACGGCAAGGCCTTCTGCGAGGAGGTGCTCGCCACCACCGGCATCCGCATCCGCATCGCCTCGGGCGATGACGAGGCGCGCATTGCCGCCGAGGGCGTGCTGCTGGGCTGGCCCGGCGCCGACGGCGTGGTGGCCGACATGGGCGGCGCCTCGATGGAGCTTGCCCGGGTGGCGAACGGCAAGGTGGGTGCGCGCGTGACCACCCCGCTCGGGCCGCTGCACCTGCGCGACAGGGCGGGCGACCCGGAGGCGCTGCGCGCGCTCATCGACCAGCATCTCGAGGCGGCGCGCGAGGTGGTCTCCGGGCCGGTGCGCAGCCTCTATCTCGTGGGCGGCTCCTGGCGCGCGCTGGGCCGGGTGCACATGGTGCGCTCCGACTATCCCATCCACGTGCTGCACGAATACGGCATGGAGCCGGTGGACCTCGCCGCCCAGACCCGCTGGATCGCCCGGCAGACGCCCGAGGCGCTCGACGAGATGTCCGACATCTCCTCCGCCCGCGCCGAGGTGCTGCCGCTGGCCGCCGCGGTGCTCGAGCGGCTGGTGCAGGTCTTCGCGCCGGAGAAGGTCTCCGTCTCGGCCTACGGGCTGCGCGAGGGGCTGCTCTGGGAGCACCTGAGCCCGGGCATCCGCGCGCTCGACCCGCTGATCGAGGCCTGCCGCTTCCGCGAGCGGCGCCGCGCGCGCTTCCCGGGCTTCGGGCAGGAGCTGTTCGACTGGGTGCGCCCGCTGCTCGACGGTTTCGCCCCGGACTCGCTGCGCCTCGCCGAGGCCGCCTGCCTGCTGCATGACGTGAACTGGCGCGCCCACCCGGACTACCGTGCCTCCGTGGGGTTCGAGACGCTGATGCGCGCCTCGCTCGGCGGGGTGGACCATCCGGGCCGCGTGTTCATCGGCCTGGCACTCTACCACCGCTACAAGAGCAGCCGGAAGCAGCTCGGCGCCGATGCGATGCTCGGCCTGCTCGCCCCCGAGCGCCAGGCCGAGGCCGAGCGGCTGGGCCGGGCGATGCGGCTGGGCGCGATGCTCTCGGGCTCCACCCCCGGCGGCCTCTCCGGCGCGCCCATCGCCCGGGTGGGCGAGCGGCTGGTGCTCAGCCTCGGCGCCGACATGGCCGATCTCGCCGGCGAGGTGGTCTCCAAGCGTCTCGGCTCGGTGGCGAAATCGCTCGGCCTCACCCCCGAACTCACCATCATCGAGGACTGAGGCCGCGCCCGCGTGCCCCGGCCGGCGGGTTTCCGCCGGTTCCGCCGGCGGGGTCCTGCCGCAAGGCAGGGCGCACCCGGGGCATGGCCGGCGCGAGAATTGAGATTTCGTGAAGCGGTGCGGGGGGGCGTGAAGTGCCGGGCCTGCACGGTTGCAGGCCCGGTCAAATGAAAAACGGTCCGCTCTTGCCGGCGGACCGTTTCCCTTCCCCTAGACTTGAGCCTTGTTTGTGGCAAGGAGACCGTACGCCAACCCGTGACATTCCGTCAGCAAAAAACTGCGCAAAATCAGGGCTGGTTGCAAAAAATCAGTGCAAACCGGGGGTGCGGGCCCGGTTTCTTTCGCAAGTGCGAAGGTGTCTCTGCGCTGCAATCGTCAAACATGTTCAGTTTTCGCGCTGCGTCATGATTCGGACATGACTCATCGCGGCGGCTGATTCGTCGGGCCGGGCCGCGGGGCTGCGCGCCTGCCGGCCATTGCGCCGAAGCCCCGCCTGGCTTACACCTCGGGCCGATCCGAACCGACCGTTCCCGAGGGCTCTCCATGCGTCTGACGCGCTACTTTCTTCCCGTTCTGAAAGAAACCCCGGCGGAGGCGCAGATCGTCTCGCACCGGCTGATGCTGCGCGCCGGCATGATCCGGCAGTCGAGCGCCGGGATCTACTCCTGGCTGCCGCTGGGCTTCAAGGTGCTCCGCCGCATCGAGCAGATCGTGCACGAGGAGCAGCAGAAGGCCGGGCACATCCCGATGCTGATGCCCACCATCCAGTCTGCCGACCTGTGGCGCGAGAGCGGCCGCTACGACGCCTACGGCCCCGAGATGCTGCGCATCCGCGACCGGCATGACCGCGACATGCTCTTCGGCCCGACCAACGAGGAGATGATCACCGACATCTTCCGCAACGCGGTCTCCTCCTACCGCGAGCTGCCCAAGACCCTCTACCACGTGCAGTGGAAGTTCCGCGACGAGATCCGCCCGCGCTTCGGCGTGATGCGCGGCCGCGAGTTCCTGATGAAGGACGGCTATTCCTTCGACACCGACCGCGAGAGCGCCATCCACGCCTTCAACCGCCACGTGGTGAGCTACCTGCGCACCTTCGAGCGGCTGGGCCTGAAGGCGGTGCCGATGCGCGCCGATGCCGGGCCCATCGGCGGCGATTATTCCTACGAGTTCCTCGTGCTGGCCGAGACCGGCGAGAGCGAGGTCTTCCTCGACCGCGACGTGGTGGAGCTGGCGCTGGGCGACCGCGAGGTCGATTTCACCGATGCCGCCGCCCTGCAGGGCCTGGTGGACCAGTGGACCACCCCCTACGCCCGCACCGACGAGACCCATGACGCGGCGCTGTTCGACGCGGTGCCCGACGCGCGCAAGGTCACCGCGCGCGGCATCGAGGTGGGGCACATCTTCTACTTCGGCACCAAGTACTCCGAGCCGATGGGCGCCGTGGTCACCACCGCGGAGGGCAACCAGGTTCCGGTGGAGATGGGCTCCTACGGCATCGGCGTGAGCCGGCTGGTGGCGGCGCTGATCGAGGCGAACCACGACGACAAGGGCATCATCTGGCCCGAGAGCGTGGCGCCCTTCGGTGTCGGCATCGTGAACCTCAAGCAGGGCGACGCCGAGGCCGATGCCGCCTGCGAGAGCCTCTATGCCGCGCTGGGCAAGGCCGGTGTCGAGGTGCTCTACGACGACCGCGACGAGCGTGCCGGGGCGAAATTCGCCACGATGGATCTCGTCGGCTGCCCCTGGCGCATCACGGTGGGCCCGCGCGGCCTTGCCAAGGGCGTGGTGGAGCTTACCTCCCGCAGGACGGGCGAGAGCACCGAGCTCTCTCCCGAGGACGCCGTCACCCGGGTGGCGGAGATCTTCGCAGGCGTCTGAGCCGGGCAGGGGCCCGGCACGGGCCCGGCGGCCGAGGGGGCTCGATGCCCCCGAAGGCCGCCGCCCCCTCGCGGGGTGCTTCCCATCCTTCCCCCGAACGGGAGACATGCATGAGCCGCAGCACTGCGCCCTTCGCCGGTTTCGAATGGCTGATCGCCTGGCGCTACCTCAAGGCGCGGCGGCGCGAGGGCGGGGTGAGCGTGATGACCTGGATCTCGCTCGTCGGCATCACGCTCGCGGTCTTCGCGCTGGTGGCCACCTTCGCGGTGCGCACCGGCTTCCGGGCCGAGTTCACCGACCGCATCCTGGGCGCCAATGCCCATGTCACCCTCTACAACATGCGCGACGGGCGCATCGCCCCGATCCCGGATTTCGACACGGTCACCGGGAAGGTGGCCGCGGTGCCCGGCGTGGTGCGTGCGGCCCCCATGGTCTCGGCCCAGGTGATGGCCACCGCGCGCGGCCGCAACGCCGGCGTGCAGGTCTTCGGCGAGCGCCGCTCCGACCTCGAGACCCTGCCGCTCATCGCCAACCCCGAGAGCCGCTGGGGCTCGCTCGACACTTTCGGCGGCGAGGAGAACGGCATCGCCATCGGCTCCGGTGTCGCGCGCGAGCTCGGCCTCTTCGTGGGCGACACGGTCACCCTCATCTCGCCCGACGGGGTGAAGACCGCCTTCGGCGCCACCTCGCCGCGCATCAACAACTACAAGATCGCCTACATCTTCCAGATCGGCCGCTACGACATCGACCGGGTGCGCGTGTACCTGCCGCTCGAGGAGGCGCAGAAGTTCTTCAACCACCAGGACACGGTGGACCAGATCGAGGTGATGGTGGCCCGGCCCGAGGGGCTCGGCTCCTCCCGCGCGCCCGACGCGCTCACCGCCCGCATCGCCGACGCGGTGCCCGGCATGAGCGTGCTCACCTGGAAGGACACCAACGGCGCCTACCTGCAGGCGCTCACGATGGAGGACAACGTGATGTTCGTCATCCTCTCCATCCTCGTGCTCATCGCCTCGCTCAACATCACCTCGGGCCTCGTGATGCTGGTGAAGAACAAGGGGCGCGACGTGGGCGTGCTGCGCTCCATGGGCCTCACCCAGGGCTCCATCCTGCGGGTGTTCTTCATCTGCGGCGCCTCCATCGGCGTGGTGGGCACCATCCTCGGCGTGGTGCTCGGCTGCCTCTTTGCCATCTACATCGACCCGATCTTCACCGCGGTGAACGACATCGCCGGCGGCGGCGTGTGGGACCCCTCCCAGCGCCTGCTCAGCCAGCTGCCCGCCAAGCTGGTGTGGTGGGACGTGTTCCGCGCCGCGGCACTCTCCTTCCTGCTCGCCTGCGTGGTGACCATCTTCCCCGCCCGCCGCGCGGCGCGGCTCAACCCGGTGGAGGCCCTGCGCTATGAGTGACATGACCCTGGCCCTCTCCGGCGTCTCCCGCGTGTTCAACCAGGGCACGCCGGGCGAAGTGCGCGTGCTCGAGGGGGTCGACCTCGAGATCGCGCCGGGCGAGGTGGTGGGGCTCGTCGCTCCCTCCGGCTCCGGCAAGTCGACCCTGCTGCACATCGCAGGGCTCCTCGATACGCCCGACAGCGGCACGGTGCGCATCGCCGGCCAGGACGCCACGCGCCTGCGCGACGGGGCCCGCACCCGGTTGCGGCGCGACACGGTGGGCTTCGTCTACCAGTTCCACCACCTGCTGCCGGAGTTCACCGCGGCCGAGAACATCGTGCTGCCGCAGCGTGCCGCCGGCGTGTCGCGCGCCGATGCGGAGGCGCGGGCGGCGATGCTGCTGGGCTCCGTCGGCCTCACCCCGCGGGCCACGCACCGGCCGGGCGAGCTGTCGGGCGGCGAGCAGCAGCGCGTGGCCGTGTGCCGCGCCCTCGCCAACGCGCCGCAGCTGCTGCTGGCCGACGAGCCGACCGGAAACCTCGACCCCGGCACCTCCGACACCGTGTTCGACGTGCTGGTGCGCCTCGTGCGCGACACCGGCATGTCGGCGCTCATCGCCACGCACAATCTCGAGCTCGCCGCGCGGATGGACCGGGTCCTGAAGCTCGAGCGTGCCCGCGTCATCCCGGCCTGAGGGGCCGGCTTTGCGCCGGGCGGCGGCCGTGGCATGTAGGCAGTCATGAGCCAGGGCCGCCCCGAGATTCTCTTCCCCCTCTTCGCCGATCTCCCGGCCCTGCCGGGCGTGGGGCCGAAGACCGCGAAGGCATTGGAGAAGCTCGGCATCTCCCGCCCGCGTGACCTGTGCTTCACGCTGCCCGCCCATTTCATCGACCGCACCCCCCAGCCCTCGATCCAGGGCGCCACGCTGCCCGGCGTGGTGACGGTGGAGGTGACCGTGGGCGGCCACATGCCGGCCCGCCAGCGCGGCCGCCCCTACCGCATCTGGGTGGAGGACGCGGAGGCCGAGTTCCAGCTCGTGTTCTTCCACGCGCGGGAGGACTGGCTGCTGCGCCAGCTTCCGCCGGGGGAGCGCCGGCTGGTCTCGGGCAAGGTGGAAGTCTTCGAGGGCCTCGCCCAGATGGTCCACCCCGACCATATCCTGCTGCCCGGGGAGGCCGGCGAGCTGCCGCGCTACGAGCCGGTCTATCCCATCGGTGCGGGCGTCACCCAGCGGGCGATGCAGAAGGCAGTGAGCGCCGCCCTCGCGCGCGCGCCCGAGATGCCGGACTGGCTCGACCGCGGCCTGCGCGCGAAGCACCACTGGCCGGACTGGCGCGAGGCGCTGCAGCTCGTCCATGCGCCCCAGCCGGGCGAGACCGGCCGCACGATGGCCGCGCGCGAGCGCCTCGCCTATGACGAGCTGCTGGCCCATCAGCTCACCCTCGCGCTCGCCCGCGCCCGGATGAAGCGCGCCAGGGGCCGCCGCACGGCCGGAGACGGCACGCTGCGCGCGAAGCTGCTCGCAGGCCTTCCCTATGCCCCCACCGGCGCGCAGACCCGCGCGGTGGAGGAGATCGCCGGTGACATGGCCGGCGATCTGCGCATGAACCGCCTGCTGCAGGGCGACGTGGGCGCGGGCAAGACGCTGGTCGCCATGCTCGCCATGGCCATCGCGGCCGAGGCGGGCGGGCAGGCGGCGCTGATGGCCCCGACCGAGATCCTCGCGCGCCAGCACCTCGAGGGCATCGGCCCGCTGGCCGAGGCCGCGGGCCTGCGTGTGGCGCTCTTCACCGGGCGCGACAAGGGCGCGGAGCGGGCCGAGAAGCGCGCCCGGCTGGCGGCGGGCGAGATCGACATCGCCATCGGCACCCACGCGCTCTTCCAGCGCGACATCGCCTTCGCCGACCTGCGCCTCGCGGTGGTGGACGAGCAGCACCGTTTCGGCGTGCGCCAGCGCATGGAGCTCGGCGCCAAGGGCCAGGCGCCGGACGTTCTGGTGATGACGGCCACGCCGATCCCGCGCAGCCTCGCGCTTTCCACCTACGGCGACATGGACCTCTCGGTGCTCGACGAGAAACCGCCGGGGCGCCAGCCGATCGACACGGTGCTTGTCTCCTCCGGCCGCCTCGCGGAAGTGGTGGAGCGGCTGCGCGGCGCGCTGGCCGAGGGGCGGCGGGCCTATTGGGTGTGCCCGCTCGTCGAGGAAAGCGAGACCGTGGCGATGACCGCGGCCGAGGACCGCGCGCAGGCGCTGCGCGAGGCGCTGGGCGAGGGGCTGGTGGGCCTCGTGCACGGCCAGATGCCCCCCGCGCAGAAGGACGCGGCCATGGCCGATTTCATCGCCGGGCGCACGCGGCTGCTGGTCGCCACCACGGTGATCGAGGTGGGGGTGAACGTGCCCGAGGCCACGATCATGGTGATCGAGGGCGCGCAGAGCTTCGGCCTCGCCCAGCTCCACCAGCTGCGCGGCCGGGTGGGGCGCGGGGCGGGCAAGTCGACCTGCCTGATGCTCTACGACCCGCCGCTGGGCGAGACCGCGCAGGCCCGCCTCTCCATCCTGCGCGAGACAGAGGACGGCTTCCGCATCGCCGAGGAGGACCTGCGCCTGCGCGGCGCGGGCGACCTGATCGGCCATCAGCAATCCGGCCTGCCGAAATTCCGAATCGCCGACCTCGAGGGCCAGGCCGACCTGATGAAGATCGCGCAGGACGATGCGCGACTCGTTCTCGCGCGCGACGACGCCCTCGATTCGGAGCGCGGCCGGGCGCTGCGCGTTCTCCTCTACCTCATGGGCCGGGACGAGACGATCCGTTTGATTTCAATCGGTTGACCCTTCGTTCGCATCTGTTCTCTTAAAGTTCTTGACTCTGCGAGGCGGAGCGGGAACATTAAGGAAACATTAACCGCCCACCGAGGGAGATGCCGATGTCGACCCTGATCCGCATGGTTCGCAACACCGAATTCCACCACCGCGATGCGGCCGCAGATGTGCTCGGCCTGCTCGCGCTCACGGTGCTGCTCGTCGCGCTCTTCGGTGTTTTCGGAATGTTCTGAAGCCTGCCGCCGGCCGGTTCTCTTCGGCCGGAGACTGTCCTGTTTCGCCTGGCGAACCACATGGGAAGCCCCGGCATACCCCGCCGGAGATCGGTCTTTCTGCCTCTTCCGATCCGTCGTTGGCCCTGTCCCTGTCCTGCGACGCTCTCCCGGTTCGCCTCACTGTCGCCGCACCCGGCCTCCCCATGCCAGGGTTGCGGCGACTTTTTTTTTGCCTGCAGCGCGCCCGGCGCGGGGGCTGGCCGGCAGGGTCCGGGTCAGACGAAGTCGGAGCGCGAGATGGCGTAGCGGGCCATCTTCTCGTTGAGGGTGCGGCGCGGCAGCGCCAGCTCCTCCATCACCTCGGTGATCGAGCCGCGATGCCGGCGCAGGGCGTTGCGGATCATCATGCGCTCGAAGGCCTCGACGTGGTCCTTCAGGGGGCGCAGGTCCTGCGGCAGCTGCTCGGTGCCGGAGGGGGCGACGGGGTCGAGCAGCTCGGCGAGGATCACCGGGCCGCGCTTGGCGCGCAGCACCGCGCGCTCGGCGAGGTTGCGCAGCTGGCGCACGTTGCCGGGCCAGGGGAACTGCAGCAGCGTGGCGGCATCATCGGCCGAGAGGGCGGGGGGTGTCGCGTCATGCTCGGCGGCGAGCGACTGGGCGAAGAGGTCGAACAGCAGCAGGATGTCCTCGCCCCGGTCGCGCAGCGGCGGCGCCACCAGCTCCATCGCGGCGAGGCGGAAGTAGAGATCCTTGCGCAGCCTGCCGTCGGCGATGGCCTCGTCGGTGCCCTCGGGGGCGGCGGAGATGATGCGCGGCGCCCCGGTGGAGGTGTCGTGCAGCGCGTCGACGAGGTGGGGCTGCAGGGCGGGCGGCAGGGCGGTCACCTCGTCGAGGAACAGCGTGCCGCCGCGCGCCGCCACCAGCCGGTCATGCAGGGCGGCGATGGGCGCGTCCTCCGGCAGGGCGGCGCAGTTGAGGGTGATGAACGGGCCCTCGGCGCTGGGCGAGCAGCCGTGCAGGGCGCGGGCGATCAGCGTCTTGCCGGTGCCGGTCTCGCCCTGGATGAGCACGTTGGCGCCGGTGGCGGCGCCGTCGAGGATGTCCTCGCGCAGGCGGCGGATGACCGGGCTCTCGCCGGCGATCTGGCGCAGCAGGGCCGAGCCGTCGGCGCGCTCGCGGCGCAGGGCGCGGTTTTCCAGCACCAGGCGGCGGGCCTCGGCGGCGCGGCGCACCAGGTCGGTCAGCCGGTCGGGGTTGAAGGGCTTCTCGAGGAAGTCGTAGGCGCCGACGCGCATCGCCTCCACCGCCATGGGCACGTCGCCGTGGCCGGTGATCAGGATCACCGGCAGATCGGGGTCGCGCTCCAGCAGGCGGCCGAGCAGGGCCATGCCGTCCATCTCGGGCATGCGGACATCGGTGATGACCACGCCGGAGAAATCGGCGCCGATGGCGTCGAGCGCCGCGAGGCCGTTCTCGAAGGGGGCGGGGATGAAGCCGGAGAGCTCCATCCACTGGGCGATGGAGGCACGCATGTCCTCCTCGTCATCGACGATGGCGACGGGGGTAGGGGGAAGGGGGATCATTCTGCTGCCGTATCCAGTTTCTGCAAGGCGGGGAGCGTGAGCTCGAAACACGCTCCGCCCCGCGCGAGGTTCCGGGCCGTGAGCTCTCCGCCGAGATCCTGCGCGATGCCCGCGGAAATGGCCAGCCCGAGACCGAGCCCCTCGCCGGGGCGCTTGGTGGTGAAAAAAGGCTCGAACAGGGCATCCGGTTCCTTCGGCAGGCCGGGGCCGTTGTCGGACACGCGGATGGTGGGCAGGGGGCCGGGCACGAGGGTGACCTCGATGCGCCGGTCATCCTGGGCGCGCAGGGCGTCGAGGGCGTTGCGCAGCAGGTTCACCAGGATCTGCTCGATGCGCAGCTGGTCGCCCCGGGTCATCACCGGGGTGGAGGGCATGTCGGTGACGAGCTCCACCCGCACCTGGCCGAGCTGGGGCGACATCACCGAGAGCGCGCCCTTGATCGCGTCGCGCAGGTCGAGCGGGCGGATCTCGTCCTCGCCCTTGCGCGCGAAGGACTTGAGCTGCCGGGTGAGCATGGCCATGCGGCCGATCAGGTCGTCGATGCGCTGGATGGAGGAATGCGCCTCGGGCATGCGGCCGCGCTCGATGAGCAGGCGGGCGCCGGCGATGTAGGTGCGCATGGCGGCGAGGGGCTGGTTGAGCTCATGGCTCACCGCGGCCGACATCTGGCCGAGGGCGGCGAGCTTGGAGGCCTGCACCAGGCTCTGCTCTGTGCGCGCCAGCGTCTGCTCGACGCGGCGGCGCTCGAGGATCTCGTCCGACAGGCGGCGGTTGAGGTCGCGCAGCTCGGCGGATTCGCGCTCGAGCCGCAGGAAGCGCCGCCAGGCCTGCTTGGAGCGGATCCAGAAGATCAGCGCCACCAGCAGGGCGACGGCCATGATCTCGAGCGCGATCACCGCGTTCACCCGGGCGCGCACGTCGTCGAGCGGGGCGAGGTAGTTGAGCGTCCAGCCGCGGAAGCCGATGGAGACGTCGCGGCGCAGGTAGGTCGCGCCGCCGATGCGCACCTGGCGGCCGGTGCCGGTCCAGTCCATCGGCAGGATCTCGAGCCCGCCGAGCTGGCGCGAGCGCAGGGCGGCCATGCGCGCCTCCTCCAGCAGGGGCGAGAGCAGCTTGTAGCGCCAGTCCGGGTGGGAGGAGAGGATGACAACGTCCTCGGCATTGGTGACGAAGACGCGGCCGGTGTCGCGCGCCCAGGAGGCCTCGAGCTCGCCCAGGTTCACCTGCACCGCGATGACGCCGAGCAGCTGGCCGCCCGAGCGCACGGCATGGGCGAAGAAGAAGCCCAGCTCGCGCTCGGCCACGCCGGTGGTGGTGAAGATGGTGGTGTTCTCGCGCGCGGCCTCGCGGAAATACGGCCGGTCGGCGCGGGAGGTACCGAGCAGCCGGCGGTCGGAGGAGGCGACGATGCGGCCCGTGGCGTCGAAGAGCAGCAGGTTGCGGGCCTTCAGCTCGTCGTTGATGTCGATGAGCCGGGCCGAGGTCATCGCGTATTGCCCCTTCATCAGCGCGTCGGTGAGGGTGCGGTCACGCGCGAGGACGGACGGGATGAGCTGGTGGCGCTCCAGCACGTTGAGCAGCGAGCCGTTGTAGATGGCGGCGCGCACGTTGGCGCGGTTGCGCAGGTCCTCGGAGTAGAAGGTGGTGAGGTAGTTGTGGCTGGCCCAGATCAGCAGCGCCACGATGGTGATGCCGAGCACGGCGAGACCCCTGCGCAGGAGCGATCCGCGCCGCGCAGCGATGGCGTCCCTGGTCATGGGGCTTTGTGGGGTCATCGGCAGAGGATATGGTGCGGCCACGGCGGGCTCAAGCGCCTTTGATTGGATGTGCGCGGGGCTTCCGGCCTAGGATGCATGCTTGAGGGGGGTGTGCGCACCCGAGCCGAGGAGAAACGCCCGATGCACTATCACCGCAAGCCCCGCTGGATCATTCCCGAGCGCGAGGTCACGCCCGAATCCGTTTTCCTGAACCGCCGGGCCATCCTGGCCGGGATGGCGGGGATCGGGCTGAGCAGCGCGCTGCCGCGGCTGGCCTCTGCCGCCTCCGGCTTCTCGCCCGAGCCGCAGATGAACCCGGCCTTCGCCGATGCCGGACGGCCGGTGACGGACGAGGCGATCAACACGACCTACAACAATTTCTACGAGTTCAGCATGTCGAAATCGGTCTACCGCGAGGTGGACGCGCTCGAGACCGACCCCTGGACGGTGAAGATCGACGGCATGGTGGACACGCCGATGGAGATCGGCATGGAGGACCTGCTCAAGCGCATGCCGCTGGAGGAACGCATCGTGCGGCACCGCTGCGTGGAGGCCTGGTCGATGGTGGTGCCCTGGATCGGTTTCCCGCTCTCCGAGCTGGTGGGCATGGCGGGCCCGGGTTCGGATGCGAAATACGTGCGGATGGAGACCTTCAAGAACCCCGAGATCGCGCCCGGCCAGCGGCAGACCTGGTATCCCTGGCCCTACGTGGAGGGGCTGACCATCGAGGAGGCGATGAACCCGCTCGCCTTCATGGTGGTGGGGGCCTATGGCAAGGACCTGCCGAAGACGATGGGCGCACCGCTGCGGCTGCACCTGCCGTGGAAATTCGGCTTCAAGTCGGTGAAATCGGTGGTGCGGATCAGCTTCACCGACGAGCAGCCGCAGAGCTTCTGGCAGGACCTGCAGAGCTCGGAATACGGCTTCTGGGCCAATGTGAACCCGGAGGTGCCGCACCCGCGCTGGAGCCAGGCGCAGGAGCGCGTGCTGGGCACCGGCGACCAGGTGCCGACGCAGCTCTTCAACGGCTATGGCGAGGAAGTGGCCGGGCTCTACGCGAACATGGACCAGTCGGCGCGCACGCTCTGGTACTGAGCGGCCCGCGGGGGGCGGACGTCCCGTCGGGGGCATCGAGCCCCCTCGGGCCGTCGACGGCCCGCCCGGCGGCAGCGCGGGGCGGGCTCGTGTGGTGCCGGGCCGCGGCGCGCGGATCAGGCCGGGGCGAGGGCGCCGAGCAGGCTTTCGAACACTTTCGCGCCGTCGGAGCCGCCAAGGGCGGGGTCGCACAGGCGTTCGGGGTGGGGCATCATGCCCAGCACCCGGCGGTTGGGCGAGAGCACGCCGGCGATGTTGCTCACCGAGCCGTTGGGGTTCGCCTCGTCCGTCACGTTGCCGAGCGCGTCGCAATAGGTGAAGGCGACGCGGGATTCGCCGTGCAGGCGGTCGAGCAGCGAATCGTCGACGAGGTAGTTGCCGTCATGGTGGGCGACGGGGATGCGGGCCACGCCGCCGTTGTGCCAGGCGTTGGTGAAGGGACTGTCGGTGGTCTCGACGTTCAGGTGCACGTCGCGGCACACGAAGTTGAGCCCGGCGTTGCGGAGCAGGGCACCGGGCAGCAGCCCGGTCTCGAGCAGCACCTGGAAGCCGTTGCAGATGCCCAGCACGTGGCCGCCGCCCTGCGCGAACTCGGCCACGGCGCGCATGATCGGCGAGCGCGCGGCGATGGCGCCGCAGCGCAGGTAATCCCCGAAGGAGAAGCCGCCCGGCAGGGCCACCACGTCGAGCCCGGAGGGCAGGGCGGTTTCCTTGTGCCAGACCATGGTGCTGGGACGGCCGGAGACGCGCTCGAAGGCACGGGCGAGGTCGCGGTCGCAGTTGGAGCCGGGGAACACGATGACGGCGGTTTTCATGGTCACTCTCCAGAAGCGCCGGGACGGTCGGCGCGTGAACGGGCCGGTCTGTCAGGCCGGGGCCCCCGCCGGGCCCGGCTCACTGTGCAGCGATGCTGACGACCCGGGATGGGGTGTCAGAGAATTTCCACCGTGTAGTTCTCGATCACGGTATTGGCGAGCAGTTTCTCGCACATCTGGCGCACCTGCTCCTCGGCCTGGGCGGGTTCGATGCCGTGCAGGTCGAGGTCGATCACCTTGCCCTGGCGCACGCCGTTGACGCCGTTGAAACCGATGGCGCCGAGCGCGTGGCGCACCGCTTCTCCCTGCGGATCGAGGACACCGGGCTTGAGGGTGATGTGAACGCGGGCATGCATGCGTGTCGTCTCCGTTCGATCTTGGGGCCGCGCCGGCGGCGCGGTTCGGATGCGCCCTCGGGGCGTCTGGGTCGGATGCGCCCTTTGGGCGCCTGGTCGGAAGCGCCCTCCGGGCGCCTTGATCTCGTGCCGGCGCGCCGGCGGATGGGCGGCGCCCCGGCGGGGCCTCAGTGGACCAGCTTCGGGCCGCGCTTGCCCTCGGTGCGCTCACCCGGGCGAGGCATGATGCCGAGCCGCTGGGCCACCTCGGAATAGGTGTCGGCAATGGAGCCGAGGTCGCGGCGGAACACGTCCTTGTCGAGCTTGTCGCCCGATTTCACGTCCCACAGGCGGCAGCTGTCGGGGCTGATCTCGTCGGCGATGACGAGACGGTGGAAATCCCCCTCCCAGTGCCGGCCGATCTCGATCTTGAAGTCGATGAGCCGGATGCCGACGCCCATCATCATGCCTGACATGAAGTCGTTAACACGCAGTGCAAGCGAGATGATGTCGTCGATGTCCTGCTGGGCGGCCCAGTTGAACGCGATGATGTGCTCCTCGGTGACCATCGGGTCGCCCAGGGCGTCGTCCTTGAGGTAGAACTCGATGATCGGGCGGGGGAGGGGCGTGCCCTCCTCGATGCCGAGCCGGGTGGACAGCGAGCCGGCGGCCACGTTGCGCACCACGATCTCGAGCGGGATCATCTCCACCGCGCGGACGAGCTGCTCGCGCATGTTGAGCCGGCGGATGAAATGCGTGGGCACGCCGATGGCGTTCAGGCCGGTCATCACGTGCTCGGAGATGCGGTTGTTCAGCACCCCCTTGCCCTCGACCACGTCCTTCTTCGCGCCGTTCCCGGCGGTGGCATCGTCCTTGAAATACTGAATGAGGGTCCCGGGTTCGGGGCCTTCGTAGAGGATCTTCGCCTTGCCCTCGTAAACCATTCTGCGGCGGGCCATCGTCAACTCCGGCTCGTGTGGAGGCAGGGGCGTTGCCGCCCCCGTCAAAGCGCGGTCTATATGACCAAAGCCGCGAAAGGGCAAGGATTCGCGCTGGTGGCTCAGCCGGCCGCGAGGCTGAGCACTGCCGAGGTGACGGTGACCGCCGCCCAGGCCGTTGCCAGCGCGGCGACCGTCCAGACCCTGCGGTTCCTGGATGTCATCATGTGTGTCCTGAAAATTGAGTGAACGCCGGAAATCTTCCGGGCCGACGGGATATGGAGGGCCGCGCGGGGTTTCGCAAGCGCCCGGAGCGTGACCCTGCCGTTTCGGACGCGGAAACGACCGGCCGCATTAACCGCTCCGCAAGTGTTCTGGCCTATCCCTCCTCGCGGGGTTGCGAGATTTTTCCACGGGGAGGGAGCGAATGGCTCATGTCGAGGGCGCGGTTGCGCGCCGGGTCGAAGGTGCGGTGGCGCGCCGGGGTTGGATGCTGCGCGCCGCGGCGATGGTCGGGCTCGTGGGCCTGTCGCTCTGGATGCTGGGCGGAGAGCTGGCCGCCATCCGCGCGGCGGACGTGATGTCCCGCCTGCGCGAGGTGACGGCAGAGACATTGCTGCTGGCAGTGGCGCTCGCGGTGCCGAGCTATCTCGCCATGGCCTGCTACGACCTGGTGGCGCTGCGCCAGCTGCGCATCTCGCTGCCGCGCGGTGCGGCGATGCGCGCGGGCCTGGCTGCGGCGGCGCTCTCGCAGGGGCTCGGCTTCGGCATGATCACCGGCGCGCTGGTGCGCTGGCGGATGCACCGGCGCCACGCCCTGGGCGCGGCGGAGGCCGGCGCGCTGAGCATGCTGGTTTGCCTCGGCTTCTTCTTCGGCATGGGCGGCGTGATGGCGGTGCTGGCGGTGGCGGACCCGGAGGCTCTGGCCGGCCTCTCCGGCCTTGCCCCGGAGCAGCTCTCGATGATCGGGGCCTGCGGGCTGGCGGCGCTGCTGCCGCTGGGGCTGCTGGCCATGCTGCAGCCGCGCCTGCGCATCGCGGGGCGCGAGCTGCGCCTGCCGCCGCCGCGGCTGCTGGCCATGCAGGTGCTGCTGGCCGCGCTCGACGTGGTGCCGGCCGGCATGGTGCTCTGGCTGCTCCTGCCCGGCGCGCCGGAACTGGCCGGCTTCCTCGCGCTCTTCACCGTGGCGATGGCGGCGGGCATGGTGTCGAATGCGCCGGGGGGGATCGGGGCCTTCGAGCTCGCGATGTTCACCGCGCTGCCGCACCTGCCCCAGGCCGATCTCGCCGCGGCGCTTCTGCTCTATCGCGTGGTCTATCACGGGCTGCCCTTCCTGCTCGGTCTCGGCCTCTTCGGCCATGCCGAGTTCTGCGCCGCCCCGCGCCGTGAGCCCCGTCCTGCCGCCGCGCGGCGCCTCCCGCCGGCGCGGGTGGGGCAGGTGCCGGCGCCGCTCTGGCCCGCCCTCGCGCAGTCGCGCCAGGCCGAGGCCGGGCTCGCCCGCGCGGGCGACAAGGAATTCCTGCTGTCGCCCTGCGGCGAAGCCTTCGCCATGCTGCGCGAGAGCGCCGGCTGCCTGGTGATGATGGGGGACCCGGTGGGGGCCGAAGCGGCCTGGCCCCGGCTTGCCGCCAGCGTGCTCGCCGAGGCGCGCGGGCGCATGCTGCGCCCGGCCTTCTATCGTTGCGGCGCGGGCTTTGCCGCCCATCTCGCCGATGCCGGGCTGCGGGCCGACCGGCTGGGCGCGGAGGCGGTGGTCGCCGTGCCGGAGTTCTCTACCGCGGGTGCTGCGCGGCGCGAGCTGCGCCGCAAGCTGGGACAGGCCGAGCGTGCCGGTGTCGTCGTCAGCCTGCATGCGCCGGGCCGTGCGCCGATGGCGCGGATGCGGTCGATCGCGGAGGCCTGGCAGGCCGCGCGCGGCCGCGAGACCGGCTTCTCCATGGGGCGGTTCGACCCCGCCTACCTCGCGGGCTTCCCGGTGCTGGAGGCGCGCTGCGGCGAGGAGACCGTGGGGTTCCTCTCGCTCTGGTCTTCCGGAGATGGTCGGGAATGGGGGCTCGACGTGATGCGGCTCGCCGCGGACGCACCCTCGGGCAGCATGCATGCGCTCGTCTGCGCCGGCATCGAGGCGGCGCGGGCGGCCGGCGCGACGCGCTTCAGCCTGTGCATGGCCCCGCTCGCCGGGGCCGAGCCCGGGGCGGACCGGCTGCTCGAGCGGCTCGCCGCGCGCTTCTGGGAGCATGATCGGCTGTCCGGGTTGCGCGGGCTGCAGCGCTTCAAGCAGGGCTTCCGCCCGGAATGGGAGCCGCGCTTCCTGATGAGCACCGCGCGTGTGCTCCCCTGGCGTGAGGCCTTCGCCATCCGCCGTTGCATCCTGGCCGGCCCTGGGCTCGCGGAGCAGGAGGGAGAGGAGCTCTTCCTGCCCGGCCTGGGCGAGGCGGCGCCGGCCGAGGAGCCGGTGACGGTGCGCGGCTAGTCAGCTGCCCGGCAGCACCGCCTCGATCCCGGCGATCATCTCGGGGTCTTCCGGCTTCATGCGGGTGGGGAAGGTGGCGGCCAGCGTGCCGTCCGGGGCGATGAGCAGCTTGTGGAAATTCCAGCGCGGCACCGCCGCGCTGCCGCCTTCGCCGGCGGCCCAGCGATAGAACGGGTGCGCCTCATCGCCGGTGACATGCTCGATCTCGGTCATCGGGAAGGTGATGGAGAAATTCACCTCGCAGAAGTCCTTCACCTCCTCGGAAGTGGTGAACTCCTGGCGGAAATCGTCCGACGGGACGCCGAGCACGACGAATCCCCGCGCGCCATACCGGTCTGCGAGGTCCTGCAGGCCCTGGTACTGGTACGTGTAGCCGCACATCGAGGCCGTGTTGACCACCAGCACCGCCTTTCCGGCGAAATCCGCCATGCGGATCTCACCGCCGGAAAGGGCGGGGAAGCTGTGGTCGAACGCGCCGTCTGCCTCGGCCATGCCGGCCAGCGCGGAGAGGGTCAGCGCCATCGCGCCGGTCTGGAGGGAGCGCTTGGTCATGGTCGGCCTCTGCTGTGCACACTCTTCCCACTGAGGTAGTGCACCGGGCGGCCGGTTCCAGACGTAACGGTGAAGAAGTGAACCGCAGCGCCCGCGGCGGAGCCGCGCGCACGCGAAACGCTCAAGCCGCAAGGGCGAGCGATTTCAGCGCGATGTACCGGATGATGGTGGGACGTAGTGGGCTCGAACCACTGACCCCAGCGATGTGAACACTGTGCTCTACCAACTGAGCTAACGTCCCGGTGGCGCGGGGTATAAGGGGGGTCGGCGGGGTGGTCAAGCGGATTCGTGACGGGGGGCAGGGATGATTTTTTCCAGCAGCCCCGGAAGCTCGTCGTAGCCTGCCATCAGCGCTTCCGGCGCATGGCGCGCGACGCTCTCTCCCTCGGGGCCGAAGGTCACCAGGATGGCGGGCACGCCGGCGGCGCGGGCGGTGTCACGGTCGGTCAGCGTGTCGCCGATCATGGCCGTGCGCGCAGGCGTGCCGCCGAGCCGGGCGATGGTCTCGAAGAGCGGCGCGGGGTCGGGCTTGCGCACCGGCAGCGTGTCGGCGCCGATCAGGGCGATGAACCGGTCGATGAGGCCGAGCTCGGTGAGCAGGGTGCGGGCAAGGCCCTCGGGCTTGTTGGTGCACACGCCGAGCCGCCAGCCGGCCGCGACGAGGGTGTCGAGGGTTTCGGTCACGCCGGGGTAGAGCGTGGTGTGGCGGCAGATGTTCGCGCCGTAGAAGGCGAGGAGCTCGGGGTAGAGCCGGTCCACCGCCAGCTCGTCCACCGCGCCCAGCCGCGAGAAGCCGAGGCGCAGCATCGCCCGGCCGCCGTGGAAGGCGGTGGCGGCGTCGGCCGCGGGGTCGAGCGCCACGTCGTAGGGGGCGAGGCAATGGTTCGCGGCGGCGATCAGGTCGGCGGCGGTATCGGCAAGGGTTCCGTCGAGGTCGAACACGGCGCTGCGCATGGGGTCTGTCCTTGGCAATGATTGGTAACCATTTATGAAGCGGTCACCGATTTGCAGGCGCCGTCCGGGCTGGTAGAACGCCTCAAAAGAGATGTGAGGTCAAATGTCGAGTGCAGTCGTGATCCTGGCCGCGGGGCTGGGAAGCCGGATGATGTCCGAAATGCCGAAAGTTCTGCACCGCGTGGCGGGCGAGCCGATGCTGGCGCATGTGCTGGCGACGGCCGCCTCGCTGGAGCCGGAGGTGACGGTGGTGATCACCGGGCACGGGGCAGCGCAGGTGGAGGCCGCCGCGCAGGCCGTGGCCCCGGAGGCGCGCTTCGCCCGCCAGGCCGAGCAGCTGGGCACCGGGCACGCGGTGCTGCAGGCCCTGCCGGACCTCGAGGGGCTGGAGGGCGACGTCTTCGTGCTCTACGGCGACACGCCCTTCATCCGCCCCGAGACGCTGGAGGCGATGCGCACCGAGCGCGAAGCGGGCGCCGGCCTCGTGGTGCTGGGCTTCGAGGCGGCGGAGCCCGCGGGCTACGGCCGGCTGGTGCTCGACGAGGGCAGCCTCGCCGCCATCGTGGAGGAGCGCGACGCCGACGAGGCCACCCGCGCCCTCACCCTGTGCAATTCCGGGGTGATGTGCGTGGAGGCGGGCCTGCTGCGCTCGCTGCTGCCCCGGGTGGGCAACGACAATGCCAAGGGCGAGTACTACCTCACCGATCTCGTGGCGCTGGCGCGCGGCGCCGGGGCGCGGGCCGGGGTGGTGACCTGCGCGGAAGCCGAGACCATGGGCGTGAACTCGCGCCTCGACCTCGCCGCCGCCGAGGCCGCCTTCCAGGCCGGCAGGCGCCGGGAGATGATGGAGGCGGGCGTCACCCTCACCGCGCCGGAGACGGTGTTCTTCGCGCGTGACACGATGATCGGCGCCGACACGGTGATCGGGCAGAACGTGGTGTTCGGCCCCGGCGTGACCATCGAGAACGGTGCCGAGATCCGGCCCTTCTGTCATCTCGAGGGCTGCCATGTCTCCTCCGGCGCGCAGGTGGGCCCCTATGCGCGGCTGCGGCCCGGCGCGGAGCTGGGCCCGGATGTGCGCATCGGCAATTTCGTCGAGATCAAGGAATCGCAGATCGATGCGGGCGCGAAGGTGAACCACCTCGCCTACGTGGGCGACGCCACGGTGGGCGAGGCGGCAAACCTCGGCGCCGGCACCATCACCTGCAACTACGACGGGGTGATGAAGCACCGCACCCGCATCGGCGCGCGGGCCTTCATCGGCTCCAACGGCGTGCTGGTGGCGCCGGTGGGCGTGGGGGATGACGCCTTCGTGGCCGCCGGATCGGTGATCACGTCGAACGTGGCCCCGGGCGCGCTGGCGCTGGGCCGCGCGCGGCAGGAGAACAAGCCGGGCCTCGCGCTGCGCCTGCGCGAGCGTCTGAAGGCGATGAAGGCGGGCAAATCGGGCAAGGGGCAGGGCTGAACATGTGCGGCATCGTCGGAATCCTCGGCAACCACGAGGTTGCTCCCATCATCCTCGACGCGCTCAAGCGGCTGGAATACCGCGGCTATGACAGCGCCGGCATCGCCACGCTGAACCACGGCCACATGGAGAGCCGCCGCGCGGTGGGCAAGCTCGCCGCCCTGTCGGACCTGCTGGTGCAGTCGCCCATCCGCGGCCATTCGGGCATCGGCCACACCCGCTGGGCCACCCATGGCGCGCCCACCGAGATCAACGCCCACCCCCACCGGGCCGGCTCGGTGGCGGTGGTCCACAACGGCATCATCGAGAACTTCCGCGAGATCCGCGACGCGCTGGCCGCCGAGGGCCGCCGCTTCGCCTCGGAGACCGACACCGAGGTGGTGGCCCAGCTCGCCGCCCATTACATCGACCGCGGGCTCTCGCCCGAGGAGGCCGCCGCGGCCACGCTCTCGCGGCTGGAGGGGGCCTTCGCGCTGTGCTTCCTCTTCGAGGGCGAGGAGGACCTGATGGTGGCGGCCCGCGCCGGCTCGCCGCTCGCGATCGGCCACGGCGACGGCGAGATGTACGTGGGCTCCGACGCGCTGGCGCTGGCGCCGATGACCAACCGCATCACCTACCTCGAGGAGGGGGATTACGCCGTGATCCGCCGCTCGGGCGCGGTGATCCACGATGCCGCCGGGCACCGGGTGGAGCGGCCGCTCAAGACCGTCTCCATCGACACGGTGCTGGTCGACAAGGGCAACCACAAGCATTTCATGGCCAAGGAGATCCACGAGCAGCCCACCGTGGTGGCCTATGCGCTGGGCCATTACATCGACCAGGCGCGCAACATGGTGGCCGAGGCGGCGATGCAGGTGGATTTCGCCGCCGCAGACCGCATCGTGCTGGTGGCCTGCGGCACCGGGCACTACGCCTGCCACGTGGCGAAATACTGGTTCGAGCAGGTGGCCCGTGTGCCGGTGGAGATCGATATCGCCTCCGAGTTCCGCTACCGCGACCCGGTGCTCACGGGCCGCGAGGTGGCGATCTTCGTCTCCCAGTCCGGCGAGACGGCCGACACGCTGGCCGCGCTGCGCCACGCCCGCTCCCGGGTGGGGCAGGCGGTGGCGGTGGTGAACGTGCCCGAGAGCTCGATCGCGCGCGAGAGCGACGTGGCGCTGCCGATCCTCGCGGGGGCGGAGATCTCGGTCGCCTCCACCAAGGCATTCACCTGCCAGCTCACCGTGCTCGCGAGCCTCGCGATCCTCGCCGGCCGGCAGCGCGGCACGCTTGATGCCGCGGCCGAGCAGGAGCTGGTGCGCGCCCTCTCCGCCGCCCCCGGCGCGCTGGCGCGGGCGCTGAACGTGGAGGAGCACATCGCCCCCTTCTCGATGGAGCTCGCCCGGGCGCGCGACGTGCTGTTCCTCGGCCGCGGCGCGATGTACCCGCTGGCGCTCGAGGGCGCGCTGAAGCTCAAGGAGCTGAGCTACATCCACGCCGAGGGCTACGCGAGCGGCGAGCTGAAGCACGGGCCCATCGCGCTCATCGACGAGGACGTGCCGGTGATCGTGCTCGCCCCGCGTGACGCGCTGTTCGAGAAGACCGTCTCCAACATGCAGGAGGTGATGGCACGCGGCGGCCGCATCGTGCTGGTGACCGACCGGGAGGGGGCGCGAGTCGCGGGCAACGACGCCTGGGCGACGCTGGTGATGCCGGACATGCATCCCTTTATCGCACCTTTGGTTTATGCTGTTCCCGCGCAGCTGATTGCGTATTATAGTGCCATGGCCAAGGGCACCGACGTGGATCAGCCACGGAATCTGGCAAAATCGGTCACGGTAGAGTAAAAACCTGTACAGAGAGTGAATGTGCAAGGGGCCGGACCGGCCTTCGGTGCTCACAAGAAAATGCGATCCGATCAAGGAAAGCGTTGAGGAGTCGAGGATGAAGTGGGTAATCGGCCTTGTCGCACTGGGCCTGCTGACGGCGTGCGGGGAAAGCAAAGCTCCCGCGCCGCAGCCCGTGGCCGCAGCGCCATTGGATCCCGAGTGCAGAACGGTGGTTGTCTTTGACAGCACCAAGATCTCCAAGCCCCCCAGCGACCTGCCGGACGCCTGGAAGGCGTTCAGCGGCGTCTGGGGCAAGGCGGGCTGGAACAACAACACCTGGTGCCACGATCTCTACGTGATGAAGATCGACGAGGACGGCAAGGTGGCGCTGATGGACACGCATGGTCCCGGCGGCGGGCATGACGGCACCGCCTTCGCGCGCGTGGGCAAGCTGGGCGACGACAACCGCCTGCGCTTCTACGCCGACGGGCTCGAGCGCGAGTACTGGATCGAGGACGGCAAGCTGATGGGGGTCAAGCACCTCTCCGGCAACCGGACGATGACCATCGCGATGCTGCCCAAGTCAGCCACATGATCGACGGCGCGGCAGCGCTCTCCGCGCTGTCCGCGCTCGGAGATGCGAGACTGGCGAGCGAGGCCGCGGCCCTGCACAAGGTGCCGCGGACCTATCTCGGCGTGCGGGTTCCGGCGATCACCGAGCTGGCGAAGTCCTGGCGCGAGGAGGGCGGTGAGCCCGGGGAGCGCGTGGCCCTGGCCGCGGCGCTGTGGGACAGCGACGTGCACGAGGCGCGGGTGGCGGCGGCCAGGCTGCTCACCCAGGCCCGCATGCGCCCCGACGATGCCGCCTGGGCGGAGATCTGCCGCTGGGTGCCGCAGGTGGACGGGCAGGCGCTCTCCGACCTCGTGGCCGATGCCGGCGCACGCCGGCTGGTCGCCGAGCCCTCCCGGCTCGACACCGTGCAGGACTGGGCGCTCGACCCCGGCCTGTGGGTGCGGCGCGCGGTGTTCACCTTCACCCTTCCCTGGGCCAAGCTCCCCCATCCCTCGGAGGCGGAGCAGGCGGCGCGCGAGCGCATTCTCGGCTGGGCCGAGGCCGCGATCCCGGTCGACCGCAACGGCGTGATCCAGGGCGCGGTTGCCGTCTGGCTGCGCACGCTCTCCAAGCATGACCCGGCGCGGGTGCGGGCCTTCGTGGCCGGCCCCGGGGCCGAGCTGAAGCGTTTTGCCCGCAACGAGGCCCTGCGCTACCTCGATTAGGCGTCGATTTTTGGGGTATTCAGATACCTATTTTGCAAGCCATTGATTTGCATGGGTTTTTCCGGAATTACCCATATTGACTCGGCTGCCAGAGTGTTTAGAAGGCCTCCATCCGATGGAGCGGAGGCCTTCCCTCGTCCATCGCACGATTTTTCCGGGCGGTCCGCCGCCGCAGAATGGACGAAGCGACATGAAAACCTATTCCGCCAAAGCGGGCGAGATCGAGAAGAAGTGGGTGCTGATCGACGCCGAGGGCGTCGTGCTCGGGCGCCTGGCCTCGATCATCGCCAACCGTCTGCGTGGCAAGCACAAGGCCACCTACACCCCGCACATGGATGACGGCGACAACGTCATCGTCATCAACGCCGACAAGGTGCAGATGACCGGCAACAAGCGGGCCGACAAGAACTACTACTGGCACACCGGCTACCCGGGCGGCATCAAGTCCCGCACCGCGGCGCAGATCCTCGAGGGGCGCTTCCCCGAGCGCGTGCTGACCAAGGCCGTGCAGCGCATGCTGCCGGGCGGCCCGCTGAGCCGTCAGCAGCTGACCAACCTGCGGGTTTACGCGGGCGGCGAGCATCCGCACGAGGCCCAGAGCCCCGAAGTGCTCGACGTGAAGTCGATGAACCGCAAAAATACCCGGAGCGCCTGATCATGGCTGAAGATATCAAAACGCTTGAGGATCTGAAAACCGCCGTGGCCGACGCCCCGGTGACCGAGACCCGCACCCCGGCCGAGCCGGTGCGTGACAGCCTCGGCCGCTCCTACGCCACCGGCAAGCGGAAGAACGCCATCGCCCGCGTCTGGGTGAAGCCGGGCTCCGGCAAGGTCGTGGTGAACGGCAAGGCGATGAACGAGTACTTCGCCCGCCCGGTGCTGCAGATGGTCATCGGCCAGGCCTTCTCGGTCGCCAATGTCGCCGGCCAGTTCGACGTGATGTGCACCGTGAAGGGCGGCGGCCTCTCCGGCCAGGCCGGCGCGGTGAAGCACGGCATCTCCAAGGCGCTGACCCTGTACGAGCCGAGCCTGCGCCCGGCCCTCAAGGCCGCCGGCTTCCTCACCCGCGACAGCCGCGTGGTCGAGCGCAAGAAGTACGGCAAGCGGAAGGCCCGCCGGTCGTTCCAGTTCTCGAAGCGCTGATCCGGCCGCTTCGCGAGACATCGGACCGCGCGCCCCCCGGGGCGCGCGGTTTTTTCTTGCCCGGTCGTCCGGCCGCACCCGGGCAGGGCGGAGGGAGTTTAGACAAAACTTACACAAATTCGTGCCAAATGAGACGCGTTCGCGCGGGCCCGTCCGCGCCGGCCTGCGGGGAGGAGACCGCGTTGCAGACAGCACAGCCCGGGGCGCTGCCGCCCGATATCGTGAGCGTCGAGGCGCTCGCCCGCGAGATTTCCTATGCCTCCTCGGCGCAGACCCGGGCCGGACGGGCGCTGATCCGCTCGGTGGAAAACCTCACCGGCCGGCTGGCGCTGCTGCGCATGGCGGGGGATTACGCGGAGGCCGCGGCCACCGGCAGCGGCTTCTGGGACATGCTGGTGGAGCGCTACCGGCTCACGCCCGAGATCGTCGGCGGCAGCCTCGCCAGCATTCCGCCCGAGGGGCCGGTGGTGGTGATCTCCAACCACCCCTACGGCATTCTCGACGGGCTGATGACCGGCTGGCTGCTGGCCCGCGCCCGGGGCGATTTCCGCATCGTCGCGAACTCGGTGTTCCGCAAGGCGCGCGAGCTGGACCGGGTGATCCTGCCGATCTCCTTCGACCCCACGCCGGAGGCGCAGCGGCTCAACATCGCCACCCGGCGCGCAGCGCTCGACTACCTGGGGCAGGGGGGCTGCATCGCGATCTTCCCCGGCGGCACCGTCTCGACCGCGCGCACTCCCTTCGGCCGGCCGATGGACCCGCGCTGGCGCAGCTTCACCGCCCGGATGATCGCGCGGTCCGGCGCCGCCGTGGTGCCGCTCTACTTCGACGGCCAGAACTCGCGCCTGTTCCAGATCGCGAGCCACCTGCACCAGACCCTGCGGCTCGCGCTTCTCATCAAGGAATTCCGCGTGCGGGTGGGGGCGCCGGTGCGCATGGTGCTGGGCGAGGCGCTGCCGCGCGCCGAAATCGCCGCCCGCGCCACCGACCCCGCGGCGCTCATGACCTATCTTCGCGAAGAAACCTACCGCCTCTCGCCGGAGCCACTGCGTGATCTGGGCAACGGGTTCGACTTCGAATTGGCAGCGGCACGAAGAAAAGCCGGTTGAACAATCGCGCCTCTGCTACAGCTGTTCCAGTGCGCATCCCTGCGCAGCGCCGCGCATCCCGCTCGCGGTGCGGCCGCCAACCGAGCCGGAGCAGTAAGATAGAGACCCGACAGACACCGCAGATCGAGGGTGAGCGTGCCCCCCGCAGCCCCGACACGAAGCCGGGATGGCTGAGCCGCATGCCGGTTCCCGTACGGGTGATGGTGCGCGCCGGCGCGCGCTTCATGCGCCACGAGGGCGACGTGATGGCCGGCTACGTGGCCTATTCCGTGCTGCTGGCCATGTTCCCCTTCCTGATCTTCTGCGTGTCGCTGGCCGGCGTGCTCATCGGCCCGGCGCAGAGCGTCGAGGCGGTGGACTTCCTCTTCGAGATGCTGCCCAGCCACGTGGCCCAGACCCTCGCGCCGGTGGTGAACGAGGTGGTCTCGCGCTCCTCCCGCGGGGTGGTGACCGTCTCGGCGCTCGTCGCGATCTGGACCGCCTCGAACGGGGTGGAGGCCTTCCGCATCTCGCTCGACCGCGCCTACGAGGTGCGCTCGCCGCGCAGCTACGTGATGCGCCGGCTGATGGCCGTCTCGGTGGTGCTCCTGGGCACGCTCACCTTCGTGGTGCTGGGGCTTGCCATCGTCGCCGGGCCGCTGCTCATCCGGCTGGTGGAGAGCGGGCTCGACACCAGCATTCCCGGCGTGGTGAGCGTGGTGCGCTACGTGGTGGGCATCGTGGTGCTGCTGTTCTTCCTCATGGTGCTGCACCGGCGGCTCGCCACCTCATCGAGCCGGCCGCGCCGGCTCTGGCCCGGCGTGCTGGTGTCTGCGGCGCTGTGGCTCGTCGGGGCGCTGGCGTTTTCCGCCTATCTCGACTATGCCCCGAGCTACACCGTCACCTACGGCACCCTGGCCGGTGTGATCATCACGATGTTGTTCCTTTACCTCACCGGCATCGTGTTCATCTTCGGGGCCGAAGTGAACGCCAGCCTCGAAGCCTCGCGCGAGGATGGCCCTGCCGTCGCGGGAGAATGACGTGGCCGGACTGCGCAAGAAACAACGGATCCGCCTGATCATCGTCGGGCTGGTGCTCATGGCGGGCGCCGCCGGCATGGTGGGCTATGCCATGCAGGACGGGATCGAGTTCTTCCGCGCGCCCTACCAGATCGCCGAGGACGTGCCGGGCCCGGACGTGCGCTTTCGCCTCGGCGGCATCGTGGAGGAGGGCAGCCTGGTGCGCGGCGAGGGGCTGGAGACCAGCTTCAACATCCGCGACAACGCGAGCTCCGTGCCGGTGCGCTTCTCCCAGGTGCTGCCCGACCTGTTCAAGGAGGGCGAGATGGCCATCGCCTCGGGCTACCTCGTCGACGGCGTGTTCATGGCCGACAACGTGCTCGCCAAGCATGACGAGACCTACATGCCCCGCGAGGTGGTCGACGCGCTGCGCGAGCAGGGCGTGCAGCACGAGGGCGTGGAGCCGGAACCGGTTAGCGGAATGTAAATCCGCCTGCGCTAGTCTCCCGCACCGGAGCCCGGGCCGGCCTTGCGCCGCGGGCATCCGGTCATCAGCGGAGACATTTTCATGCAATCAGTACGCGATATTGCGCGGGACATCGTTGCGCGCGAGGGCGGGTTCGTGAACGACCCGGACGACCCCGGCGGCGCCACCAACCACGGCGTCACCATCCACACCCTGCGCGCCCTCGGCCGCGACATCGACGGCGACGGCGACGTGGACGAGGCCGACGTCCGCGCCCTGCCGCGCGAGGGGGCGGTGGAGATCTTCGTGGCGAACTACTTCGAGCGCCCCGGCCTCGGGCGCCTGCCCGAAGCCCTGCACCCCACGGTGTTCGACATGCAGGTGAATGCGGGGGCCACCGCGGTGCGCCTGTTGCAGGAGTTGCTGAACGAGGCGGGTTTCGGCCCGCTTGCGGCCGACGGCATCTGCGGCCCGCGCACCGCCGCCGCCGCCGGGGCAGCCCAGGCGGCGATGGGAGGCCTGCTGCCCGACGCATACGGCGTGGCACGGCGCAACTGGTACTACGCCCTGGCCGACCGCCGCCCCGCGAGCCGCAAGTACGCCCGCCGGCGCGACGGCGGCAAGGGCGGCTGGATCACCCGGGCCGAGGAATTCATCTCCCCCCGCTTCCGCCTCACCGAGGCCGAGCACCGCGCGCGGGTGGCGGCATGGGGGTGATGAGCTGGCTCTTCGGCGGCGGCATCCGCCAGATCGCGACCGGGGTGAAGGACGTCTCGGAAGTGTTCCGGGTGAACTCCGAGGCCGAGGCGGCGCGCCAGTCCGCCGAGTTCACCGGCGCGCTCGACCAGTTCGGCGCCGAGTTCCGCCCCGGCCCGCCCACTGGCTTCGCCGGGCTGGTGGACGGGCTGAACCGCCTGCCGCGCCCGGCGCTGGCGCTCGGCTGCCTCGCGCTGTTCATCTACGCGATGGCCGACCCGCTGGGCTTCTCCGTGCGCATGCAGGGGCTGCAACTGGTGCCCGAGCCGCTGTGGTGGCTGCTCGGCGCGGTCGTGTCCTTCTACTTCGGCGCGCGCGAGCTGCACTACATGCGTGAAACCCGCCGCGTCTCTGCCGCCCCGGCCGACGTGGCCCGCACCCTCGCCGAGGTCGACCGCCTCCGCGCCCTTGCCCCCCGGCCGATCGCGGAGCCGGGCCCCGCGCCAGACAGCGCCAGCACGCCCCGGCCCGAGCCGAAGGCGCCCGACACCCCCATCCGGGTGACCCCGCTCGCCGAGCCGGACATGGCAGGGGAGGGGGCGGCCCCAGAGCCCCCGGTGGCCCCCGAACCTGCCTCCGTCACGGCAGACGCGGCCGCCGCCAACCCGCCGCTGGCCGAATACCTCGCCCGGACGGCCTGACACCGCGCCCCTCCGAATGTCGGAGGGGCGTTTTTTCTTCGCTGAGTCTATGCTCTTCCTTCGCTCGCTCGGGAGGGGCCATGGACTTGGAGAGCGTCTGGACAGGCGTGCTTGCGGCGCTGCGGGCGGTGAGGTCATTCGTGGATCACTGGCAGACGCTGATCGCCGGGTTGCTGGCCTTGGTCGCCGGAGGACTTACCGTGCGGATGATGCGCCGGCAGTTGCAGCAGATCGAAAATCATCGGACAGAAAGACGCTCTCAAACTGAGCGGACGGCCAGGGCGGGGCTGCCGTTGCTATTGTCTGAAGTATCGCGCTGGGCGGACGCGGTCGCCACGGCGATACTCCGCGCCTGCCCGGACCCCATTTTTCGGGGCAGGGCCGGTGCTGAGGACCTCTCTGTCAGTCCCGACTATATCCGAACCATTGAGGTCGATAGCGGAAGTCTGCAGACAGCATTGGAAATCGTTCTTCCCGAGACTGTACGGACGGGCTTGCCGGACGCTGTCGAAAAGCTCCCCGAGGCTCACGCTCGGCAGATGCGCCTGCTGCTTCAGCGCGTCGCGCTCGTGTACAGCGAACTCGGGGCATTCGGCGGAAAGAATGCCATACGCCTGCGACCTCCCTTTGACATTCGGACGGTATCGCACCGGTTGCTCGATCTCGCCACCGTGCTCCTGCTGGTCAATCGCGCGCTCCCCTACGCGACACAAGAGAGTGAGGAAGTCGTGTCAGACGCGACATGCGAGGATCTGGAAGCCTTTCTGTCGCGGGTCGGCTGCTCGGATAGCTTCATCGCATTCATGAGGGAGTACGGAGATCTGGCCGCGTGGGCTGCCCGATGCTCCCCACCCACGAACCCGTGACCCTCCGCCGCTTACCCTTTCCCCACACCTGCTCGCCATGATAGCCATGGGCCGAACAGACTGAGGAGTCCCCACCCGTGATCGCCGAGCTTGGTCATTTCGCCCTCATCCTCGCATTTCTCGTTGCCATCGTGCAGGCCGTGGTGCCGATGGTGGGGGCCTCGAAGGGGTGGAGCGACTGGATGCGCCTCGCGGTGCCGGCCGCATGGGTGCAGTTCCTCCTCACCGCGCTGAGCTTCGCCGCGCTGGTGCATGCCTTTGCCGTGTCGGATTTCTCCGTGCGCCTCGTCGCCGCGAACAGCCATTCGCTCAAGCCGATGCTCTACAAGGTCACCGGCACATGGGGAAACCACGAGGGCTCGATGCTGCTCTGGGTGCTCATCCTCACGCTGTTCGGCGCGCTGGTGGCCTGGCGCGGCGGAAACCTGCCGCCGGGGCTGCGCGCCCGCGTGCTCGCGGTGCAGGCCACCATCGGCGTGGCCTTCTTCGCCTTCATCCTCTTCACCTCGAACCCGTTCGAGCGCCTCGCCAACCCGCCGCTTGACGGCAACGACCTCAACCCGCTGCTGCAGGACCCCGGCCTCGCCTTCCACCCGCCCTTCCTCTACCTGGGCTACGTGGGGCTCTCGATGGCCTTCTCCTTCGCCGTGGCGGCGCTGATCGAGGGCCGGGTGGACGCGGCCTGGGCGCGTTGGGTGCGGCCCTGGACGCTGGCGGCCTGGATCGCGCTCACCATCGGCATCGCGCTCGGCTCCTACTGGGCCTATTACGAGCTCGGCTGGGGCGGCTGGTGGTTCTGGGACCCGGTGGAGAACGCCTCCTTCATGCCCTGGCTGGTGGCCGCGGCGCTGCTGCACTCGGCCATCGTGGTCGAGAAGCGCGAGAGCCTGAAGAGCTGGACCATCCTGCTCGCCATCCTCGCCTTCTCCTTCTCGCTCATCGGCACGTTCATCGTGCGCTCGGGCGTGATCACCTCGGTGCATGCCTTCGCCAACGACCCCACGCGCGGCGTGTTCATCCTCGCCATCCTCGCGGTGGCGATCGGGGGGTCCTTCACGCTCTTCGCCTGGCGCGCGCAGCGGCTGGCGGCCAAGGGCGTGTTCGGGCTGGTGAGCCGCGAATCCGGCCTCGTGATCAACAACCTGCTGCTGGTGGTCGCCTGTTTCGTGGTGTTCCTCGGCACCATCTGGCCGCTGATGGTGGAGTTCGTGAACGGCGAGAAGGTGTCGGTCGGCCCGCCGTTCTTCGACCTTGCCTTCACCCCCTTCATGGTGCTGCTCGCGCTGGTGCTGCCGGTGGGCGCGGTGCTGCCGTGGAAGCGCGCGCAGCTCGGCCGGGCGGCGCGGCCGCTGCTGCCGGCCGCGGTGCTGGCGCTGGCCGTGTTCGGGCTGGTCTGGGCGATGGAGAGCGGGCGCAGCCTGCTTGCGCCGATCGGCCTCGGCCTCGCGGCCTGGCTGGTGCTCGGCGCGCTCGCCGATCTCGGCTCGCGCAGCCGGGCCGGCAAGGTCTCCGCCGGCGAGACCCTGCGCCGCCTCGCCAACCTGCCGCGCGCCGAATGGGGCAAGGCGGTGGCCCATGCCGGGCTCGGCCTCACCTTCCTCGGGGTTGCCGCCGTCTCGGCCTGGGAGACGGAGGATGTCCGGGTGATGCGCCCTGGCGACAGTTTCACCCTCTCGGGCTACACCTTCACCCTCGACGCGGTGGAGCCGCTGCCGCTGGGCGCCGATTTCCACGTCGACGGCTGCACGGCGGAGCACGGGCTGCTCGGCCTCGCCGGCATCTTCGGCGAGGAGGGCGCGCGCAACTTCTCCACCGATCTCGGCCGCTTCCATGTCGATCGTGACGGCACCCGTGTCGCCACGCTCTGCGCCGAGAAGCGCTTCTACCCGGTGCAGCGCATGCCCACCACCGAGGCGGGCATCGACATGGGCTTCACCCGCGACCTCTACGTGGTGCTGGGCGACCAGCAGCAGGCCGGCGGCTGGGCGGTGCGCACCTACGTGAAGCCCTACGCGAACTGGATCTGGCTCGGCGCGCTGGTGATGGCGCTGGGCGGCGGCCTCAGCCTCACCGACCGGCGCTACCGCGTCGGCGCCGCCGTGCGCCGGCCGCGGGCGGCCGCGGTTCCGGCGGAGTAGGGCGGATGCGCGCGCTCCTCGTGCTGATCTTCCTCGCGCTGGCCGGGCCGGTGCTCGCCGTGCAGCCCTCCGAGATGCTTGACGACCCGGGGCTGGAGGCGCGGGCGCGCAGCATCTCCGAGGGCCTGCGCTGCCCGGTGTGCCGCAACGAGAGCATCGACGAATCCAACGCCGACATCGCGCATGACCTGCGCGTTCTGGTGCGTGAGCGCCTGGTGGCAGGCGACACGGATGAGCAGGTGGTCAACTACATCGTCGACCGCTACGGCGATTTCGTGCTGCTGCGTCCGCGCTTCGGCGGCTCCACCTGGGCGCTGTGGCTGGCGGCACCTGCGCTGCTGCTGGTGGGCGGCGGCATCGCGGCCCTGTTCATCTCGCGCCAGCGCCGTGGCTCCGGGCGGGGCGCCGGGCCGGGCGGCGAGGCGAACCTGTCGGAGGAGGAGCGCCGGCGGCTCGAGGCGCTCCTGCAGGACCCGTGAGCTACGAGACGCTCCAGTACGATCTCGCCGCCGGGGTGGCCAGCATCACCCTCGCGCGGCCCGCGGCCCGCAACGCGCTCGACGCCCGCATGCGCACCGAGCTGCTGCATGCCCTGCGCCGCGCGGCGGGCGAGGCGCGGGTGGTGCTGCTCACCGGCGCGGGCGAGGATTTCTGCGCCGGGCAGGACCTGGGCCAGCGCCGCAACGCCGCCGACCTCGACCACGAGCGCGCCCTGGTGGAGGAATATGCCCCGCTCGTCACCGCGCTCGCCGAGTGCCCGCTGCCCAGCATCGCCGCGGTGAACGGGCTCGCGGCCGGGGCAGGGGTGAGCCTCGCGCTCGCCGCCGACGTGGTGATCGCCTCCGACGCGGCGCGCTTCTCCTTCGCCCAGGCCCGGCTGGGCCTGGCGGTGGACGCGGGCGCGAGCCACTGGCTGCCGCAGGCCGTTGGCCTGCCGCGGGCCATGGGCGCGGCGCTGTTTGCCGAGCCGGTGAGTGCCGCGCAGGCGGCGGAGTGGGGGATGATCTGGGAGGTGGTGCCGCACGCCGGGTTCGAGGCGCATGTCGCCCGCCGGGCCGCAACCCTCGCCGCCGGGCCCACGCTTGCCTATGCCGCGATCAAGCGCTCCCTGCGCGCTGGCCATGCGAGGGCGCTGGCAGACCAGCTCGCGCTCGAGGCCACCGAGCAGGGCGCGGCGCTGCGCAGCCGAGACCATGCCGAGGCGCTCGTCGCCCTGCACGAGGGCCGGCCGCCGCGGTTCGAGGGGCGCTGAGATGGAGCCGCTCGCCGCCCGCATCACCCGCTACCCGCTTGCCGCCGACCCCGAGCGCGAGGCCGACATCCTCGCCGGCCTGCCCGAGGACCTCCCCGCGCCGCTGCGCCGGCTCGCCGGGGCCACCGCGGGCTCCAGCAACTTCCTCGCCGGGCTGATCGCCGCCCAGCCGGAGCTGCTGGCGGAGCTGGCCGCGCGCCCGCCCGAGGCGCTGCTGGCCGATATCCTCGCCGCCCCGCCCGGCCCGGACCCCGACCGCATGCTGCGCGAGGCAAAGCGCCGGGTGGCGCTGGTCACCGCGCTGGCCGATCTGGGCGGCGCCTGGTCGCTCGACGAAGTCACCGGCGCGCTCACCGATTTCGCCGATTACGCGGTGCAGACCGCCCTGCGCCACCATCTCGACGCGGTGATCGCCCGCGGCCGCCTGCCCGAGAGCGCGCGGCGCGACCATGGCGGCATGTTCGTGCTGGCCATGGGCAAGATGGGCGCGCGCGAGCTCAACTACTCCTCCGACATCGACCTCATCTGCCTGTTCGACGAGCGCCGCTACCCGCCGGAGGACTATGCCGAGCTGCGCGCCGGCTTCGTGCGGGTCACCCAGGGCCTCGTGCGCACCCTCTCCGCCCAGACCGCGCATGGCTACGTGCTGCGCACCGACCTGCGCCTGCGCCCCGACCCCTCGGTGACCCCGGTCTGCCTCGGCATGGGCGTGGCCGAGACCTACTACGAATCCCTCGGCCGCACCTGGGAGCGCGCGGCGATGATCAAGGCGCGGCCCTGCGCGGGCGATCTCGTCTCCGGCCAGGCGTTTCTCGACAACATCACCCCCTTCATCTGGCGCCGCCACCTCGATTTCGCCGCCATCGAGGACGCGCATGACATGCAGCGCCGCATCCGCGACCACAAGGGCCTGCACGGGCCCTGCGTGGCCCCGGGGCATGACGTGAAGCTGGGCCGTGGCGGCATCCGCACCATCGAATTCTTCGCCCAGACCCGCCAGCTCATCTGCGGCGGCCGCGACCCCGGGCTGCGCTCCGAGCGCACGGTGCCGGCGCTGCACGCCCTGGCCCGGGCGGGCTGGATCCGGGTCGAGGTGGCGGAGGCGCTCTCGGAGGCCTACGAGGACCACCGGACCCTCGAGCACCGCATCCAGATGCTCGAGGATGCCCAGACCCATGTCATCCCGCGCGCCGACCCCGCGCGCGCCCGGCTCGCGGCGCTGTGCGGCGAGGCGGATCTCGCCCGGTTCGACGCCCTGCAGAAGCGCCGCTTCGAGGAGGTGGACCGGCTCACCGAGGCCTTCTTCGCCCCCGCCGCCAGCGGCCCGGCCCCGGCCGTGGGCGAGGCCGGGCTGAGCGAGCTGGGCTACGCCCGCCCCGGCATGGTGACCGGGCTGCTCGACCGCTGGCACGCGGGCCTCATCCCCGCCACCCGCTCCGACCGCGCCCGCGCCATCCTCAAGCGCATCGAGCCGGAGATCGTCGCCCGCCTCGCGCGCGCCGCGAACCCCGACGAGGCCTTCGCCCGTTTCGACAGCTTCCTCTCCGGCCTGCCCGCCGGCGTGCAGATCCTCTCGCTCTTCGAGGCGAACCCGCAGCTGCTCGACCTGCTGGGCGAGATCTTCGCCGCCTCGCCGAGGCTCGCGGGCGAGCTCGCGCGCCATCCCGGTGTGCTCGACGCCGTGCTGGAGGGCGGGTTCTTCGCCCGACTGAAGCCGCTCGCCGCCCTGCTGCCGGCGCTGGAGGCGGTGCTGGCAAGGGCGGCGGACTACGAGGGCGTGCTCGACGCCGCCCGCCGCTGGGACCGCGAGATGCGCTTCCGCATCGGCGTGCAGCTCCTGCGCGGCGTCGCCACGGCGGAGGAGGCGGGGGCGGCCTTCACCGATGTGGCCGAGGCCTCGCTGCGCGCCCTGCTGCCGCATGTGAAGGCCGAGTTCGCCAGCCGTTTCGGCCCGGAGCCGGGGCGCGGCTGCGCCATCCTGGGCATGGGCAAGTTCGGCTCCGGCGAGATGACCATCTCCTCCGACCTCGACCTGATCGTGATCTACGACCCCGCCGGCGAGACCGAGAGCACCGGCCGCCGCCGCCTCGCCGTCACCGCCTATTACGCCCGGCTCACGCAGGCGCTGGTCTCCGCCCTCTCCGCCCCCACGGCGGAGGGCACGCTCTACGAGGTGGACATGCGGCTGCGGCCCTCGGGCCGGCAGGGGCCGGTGGCGGTCTCGCTCTCGGCCTTTGCCACCTACCAGGCCGAGGAGGCCTGGAGCTGGGAGCACATGGCGCTGACCCGGGCGCGCATCGTCTCCGGCCCCTGCGCGGTGGCCCGGGAGGTGGAGACGGTGATCGCCGGGGTCCGCGCCGCCCCGCGCGCGCAGGGGGCGCTGATCGAGGATGCGCGGGACATGCGCGCCCGCCTCGGCCGGGCGCATGCGGCACAGGCGGCGCGGATCTGGGAGGTAAAGCACCGGCCCGGCGGCATGATGGACATCGAGCTCCTTGTGCAGACCGGGCTGCTCGCCACCGGCATCACCGGGCCGCGCGCCCCCCGCCAGGCCATCGCGCCGCTGGTGGGGGCCGGCTTCCTCGAGGCCGGGGAGGGCGAGGCGCTGGCCGAGGCCCTGGCCCTGCAGACCATCGTGCAGCACTACGCCCGCCTCTCGGTGGATGGCACCTTCACGCCCGAGGCGGCGGGGGCGGGGCTGGTGGAGGCGCTCATCCGCGCCACCGGCGACCCCGGCCTCGCCCGGCTCGCCACCCGGCTGGAGCGGCTCACCGACGGGGCCGCCGCCATCATCGCGGACAAGCTCGGCGCATGAGCGGCCCGGGCATGCCGCCTCTGGTCTGGCACCCGGACTATACCATCACGCTCGCCCGCGGCCGGCGCTTTCCGATGTCGAAATACGGCTACCTGCGCGCCGCCCTCGTGCGCCGGGGCATGATGCCGGAGAGCGGCGGCTACCTCGCGCCCGCGCCGGCCGGCCTGCACCGCATCGCCCGGGTGCACGAGATCGGCTACGTGGAGCGGGTGTTCGACGACCGGCTCACGCCCGAAGAGCTGCGCGCCATCGGCCTCGGCAGTTCGGCGCAGATCGCCCGGCGCAGCCGGCTGGCCTGCGCCGGCACGCTGCTCGCCGCCCGGCTGGCGCTGGAACACGGGCTGGCCTGCAACCTCGCCGGCGGCTCGCACCACGCGGGCCCCCTGCGCGGCGCGGGATACTGCGTGTTCAACGATGTCGCCTTCGCCGCGCGTTCGCTGCTCGACGAGGGCATGGTGCGCCGCATCCTCGTGGTCGATCTCGACGTGCACCAAGGTGACGGCACCGCCCGCATCTTCGAGGGCGACGGCGACGTGACCACCTTCTCGCTCCATGCCGAGGCGAACTACCCGCGCGAGAAGGCCCGCTCCAGCCTCGACATCGGCCTGCCCGACGCCACGGGCGACACGGCCTATCTCGACACGCTCTCCCGCGCGCTCGAGCGGCTGCTGGCCGGCCCGCGCCCCTCCATCGTGTTCTACAACGCCGGCGCCGACCCGGTGGCGGAAGACCGTATCGGCCGGCTCGCCCTCAGCCGCGCCGGGCTCGCCGCGCGCGACCGCATGGTGCTCACCCGGATGCGCGCCGCCGGCCTGCCGGTGGTCACCGTGCTCGGCGGCGGATACGGCCACGACCCCGAGGAAGTCGCCGAGCGCCACGTGCTGCTGATCGAGGCCGCCCGCGACACCGCCGCCGCCTGACTGCCTGCGGCAGGGCCGGATCCGCGGCCGCGTCTTCGGTGCGTTTCGGTAATGCGGGCAATTCCCGGTCAATCGGATGTGAACGCCCCGGGCTTGGAACCCCGGGCCCGCGGCCCCACGTCAAGTGCAGCAACGGCCAGGGTCCCCGGTCCGTTGCGCGACCCGCCGCAGTCCCTCTCTCACACCAGCATCGGCGGCGGGTCGCACTTTTTCCGATATCCGGAACACCCCCGAGCCGCAGCGCGACGACTGCCACGTTCCGTTCGTCCGGAGCCTCCGTGGCCGGACCCCGGCTGTCGGGGGCGCGGTACAAGAGCGGTGTCGCATCCCGCGGGCGCGCCCCGGCCGCGGCGCGGGCGGGCGCCCCATCCGCTCTCCCCCTCCGGCATGCGTCGACCGCCATCGCGCAGCCTGGGAGCCGCGATCCCCGCGCGTTTCGCCGCTGCCGCGGAGGCGTCTGCCCCCCGGCGCTCCTCGAGGCGCGGGTGCCACGGAGCCTGTGCGAGCGCGCCCTGCACACCCGATCCTGGCCCGCGGCGCGCATCTCCTGCGGAGGCAGGCGCTGTGCATGCCTCGTGCCGCCGCGCGCTCCGCGAAGCGTCTCGCGAAGCTTCGGGATCCGTGTCCGGACGCGTCCCGCTGCTCTTGTGCGCGCGAGCGTTCCGCGCCTCTCGTCCGGGCAAGCGTTCCGCGCGCCTTGCGTGCGCGCGCGTTCCGCAAGTCTCGTTAATGCGCGCGTTCCGCGGCCCTTGTTAATGCGCGCGTTCCGCGCGACCCTCCGCAAGCACCCAAGGAGGGCCCACGGATGAGTGAGAAGGAGTTGAGCCCGGAAGACCCGCGCGGCCTGATCTCGGAGGCCTATCGCATCGAGGGCATCGGGGCGGAGGATTGCCGGTCGATCTACTTCGACTGGGCGCTGGGCATGCCGGCGGAGGCCGATCTCGCCGCGCTCACCCGGGCGCTGCACGCCCGGCTGGCGCCCGCGGCCCCCGACCATCCGATGAGTGCCGTGCTGGCCGAGGGGGCAGGGCGCACCGCCCCCCGGCCGCGGCGGCGCGGGGGGCGGCGGCGGGGCTAGCTCAGGCCTTCGCCAGCGCGTCGAGGATGCGCGCCCAGCTGCGCGCGCCCTTGTGGAAGCTGCGCAGCTCGTATTTCTCGTTGGGCGAGTGGATCTGGTCGTCGTCGAGCCCGAAGCCCACCATCAGGCTGTTCATCCCGAGGATCTTGCGGAAATGCCCGACGATCGGGATCGAGCCGCCCATGCCGGAGAACACGGCCTCGGTGGCCCATTCCTCGGTGAGGGCGGCCTGCGCGGCGGTGAATTCCGGCGTGTCGGTGGGAAGCTCGGTCGCCATCGAGCCGCCATGCGGCTTGTACTCCACCGTCACGTCGGCGGGCAGGCAGCTCTCCACGTAGGAGCGCAGGGCGGCGCGCAGCTTCACCGGGTCCTGCTGGCTCACCAGCCGCATCGACACCTTGGCCGAGGCCTGGGCCGGCAGCACGGTCTTGAAGCCCTCGCCTGTGTAGCCGCCGATGATGCCGTTGAACTCCAGCGTCGGGCGCGACCAGATCTGCTCCAGCGCGGAATAGCCCTTCTCCCCGGCCGGCACCTTCAGCCCCACCTCGCCGAGGAAGGCCTCGCCGTCGAACTTGAGCGCGTCCCACTGGGCCTTGATGTCGGCGGGCAGATCGGCCACGTCGTCGTAGAAGCCGGGCAGGGTGACACGGCCCTCGTCGTCATGCAGCCCGGCGAGGATCTTCGCGAGGATGCGGATCGGGTTTGCCGCCGGGCCGCCGAAGGAGCCGGAGTGCAGGTCCTTGTCCGCCGCCTTGATGGTGATCTGCTCGCCCAGCATGCCGCGCAGCCGGGTGGCGATGGCGGGGGTGTTGCGGTCGAGCATGCCGGTGTCGCAGACCAGCGCCAGCTCGGCCTTCAGCTCCTCCGCGTTCGCCTCGAGGAAGGGGATGAGCGAGGGCGAGCCGGATTCCTCCTCACCCTCGAACAGGATGGTCACGTTGGCCGGCAGCTTGCCGGTGACCGCCTTCCAGGCCCGGCAGGCCTCGAGGAAGGTCATCAGCTGGCCCTTGTCATCCGCCGCACCGCGGGCACGGATCACCGCGCCATGCGCGGTCTCCTCGATGGCGGGCTCGAAGGGCGGGCGGGTCCACAGCTCCAGCGGGTCCACCGGCTGCACGTCGTAATGACCGTAGAACAGCACGTGCCGGCCCTCGCCGCCGGAATGCGCCACCACCATCGGCCGGCCCGGCGTGTCGCGCCGCGTGGCCTCGAAGCCGAGCGATTTCAGGTCCTCCACCAGCCAGTCCGCCGCCTTCTCGCACTCCGCGGCATAGGCGGGGTCGGTCGAGATGCTCTGCATGCGCAGCAGCGCGAAGAGCCGCTCCAGCGCCTGCGGGCGGTCGGCATCGATATGGGCGAGAACGTCGTCGAGCTGCGACATGCGGGGGCTCCTTTCGGGGAGGTTCGGACTTCGGGCCAGAGGCTATGCCGCGGCTTGCCGAGTGTCCAGAACCCCCGCGGCGGCCCTCAGCCGCGGTGGATCCAGCCGCCGCCCAGCACCCGGTTGCCCTCCGGCGCGTAGAACACGCAGGCCTGGCCCGGCGCCACGCCCTCCTCGGCCGAGAGCAGCTCCACGCGCGCCGTGTCCGGCCCGGTGGGGTGGATGCGCGCGGGCCGCGGCGGCCGGGCGGAGCGCACCTTCACCAGCATCTCCCAGCCGCCCTCGGGCGCCTGCTCGAAGGGAACATGGCCCAGCCAGTTGATCTCGCGCACCGGGATCTCGCGGATGGCGAGGGCCTCGCGCGGGCCGACGATGACCTGCCGTGCGTCCGGATCGAGCTTCACCACGTAGAGCGGCTCGCCGCCGCCGATGCCGAGGCCGCGGCGCTGGCCCACGGTGTAATGCAGCACACCGTCGTGGCGGCCCAGCCTGCGTCCATCGAGATGCACGATCTCGCCGGGCTCGGCCGCGCCGGGGCGCAGCTTCGCGATCACGTCGGCATAGCCGCCCTCGGGCACGAAGCAGATGTCCTGGCTGTCGGGCTTGTCGGCCACGGTGAGGCCGAACTCGGCGGCGAGCGCCCGGGTCTCGGCCTTGCTCTTCAGGTGGCCGAGCGGGAAGCGCAGGTAGGAGAGCTGCTCGGGCGTGGTGGTGAACAGGAAGTAGGACTGGTCGCGCCCGGGGTCGGCGGCGCGGTGCAGCTCGGGGCCCTGCGCGCCCTCGAAGCGCTGCACGTAATGGCCGGTGGCCATGCAGTCGGCGTCGAGCTCACGCGCGGTCTCCAGCAGGTCGCGGAACTTCACCCGCTCGTTGCAGCGCACGCAGGGAATGGGGGTGGCGCCGGCGAGGTAGCTGTCGGCGAACTCGTCGATCACGCTCTCGCGGAAGCGGTTCTCGTAATCGAGCACGTAATGCGGGAAGCCCATCACCTCGGCCACGCGGGAGGCGTCGTAGATGTCCTGGCCCGCGCAGCAGGCACCCTTCTTCTGCAGGGCGGCGCCGTGGTCGTAGAGCTGGAGGGTGACGCCCACCACGTCGTAGCCCTCGCGCTTGAGCTGGGCTGCGACGACCGAGCTGTCCACCCCGCCGGACATGGCGACGACCACCCGCGTTTCGGCGGGCGGCTTGGCGAATCCGAGGCTGTTGAGGCCCGTCGCGGGCAGGGCATTGGCCATGAGCGTCTCCTTGGCGCCCTTATATAGGCGCGGGCTCGCGCGCCACAAGCGAGGTTTCACCCCCCATTAAGCCATTCGGACTAGCCTTTCCCCCGGGTGAATACGAGTGAGTTAAGTGGGGTAACATGTATATCAAACGGGTGAACGGCCCCGTCTTCGCGACGGGGCTGAACGGAGAAGTCATAACGCGTTCGGACCTGCCGCCGGCAGATACGAAACGCTGGGTCGCGCGCCGCAAGGCTGCGGTCGTGGCGGCCGTCAACGGGGGCCTGATCAGCGCCGAGGAGGCGTGCAGGCGATATGCCCTGTCAATGGAGGAGCTGGATGCCTGGCGCGACGCGGTCGCCCGGCACGGAGCGCGCGCCCTGAGGGTTACCACGATGCAGACATTCCGTTAGTCTGCTAACAGTGCCCGCACCGGACGCAATTTTGCAATGAAATGTCAATGGTAACTCTATGTTTACTATTGGCGCTCCAGACTGGTTAACTGTTGATGGGGAGGCAGTCTCAGGAGAGTTTCTATGCGTGTTCTACTGGTTGAGGATGACCCGACGACCTCGCGCAGCATCGAGATGATGCTCAGCAAGGCGAACCTGAATGTGTACACAACGGACCTGGGTGAGGAGGGAATTGATCTCGCACGTCTCTACGACTACGACCTGATCCTGCTGGACCTGAACCTGCCGGACATGACCGGCTACGAGGTTCTGCGCCAGCTCCGGGTCTCGAAGATCGCGACGCCGATCCTGATTCTCTCGGGTCTCGATGACACCGAGAACAAGATCCGCGGTTTCGGCGTCGGCGCCGATGACTACATGACCAAGCCCTTCAACAGCGACGAGCTGGTGGCGCGGATCCACGCCATCGTGCGGCGCTCCAAGGGCCACGCCCAGTCGGTGATCGAGACCGGCAAGGTGCGGGTGAACCTCGATGCCAAGACGGTGGACGTGGCCGGCAAGCCCGTGCCGCTCACCGGCAAGGAATACCAGATGCTCGAGCTGCTCTCGCTGCGCAAGGGCACCACGCTCACCAAGGAGATGTTCCTCAATCATCTCTACGGCGGCATGGACGAGCCGGAGCTGAAGATCATCGACGTGTTCATCTGCAAGCTGCGCAAGAAGCTCGCGGTGGCCACGGAAGGTGACAACTACATCGAGACCGTCTGGGGCCGCGGCTACGTGCTGCGCGACCCGATCCCCTCCCAGGCCGCGATGGCGGGCTGAGAGACCGAGGCAGGACAGGGCCGGGCAGCGAGGCGGCAGACCTCTCCCGGCGCCCCGGAAGCACCGCTCCGGGGCCGGCGGCTGGCAGAGCCGCCAGAGACGTCACCCTGGCGCTTTCCGGGCAGCAGTGTTCCGGCAGCCGGGCGGAACGAAGGTCGAGCCGGCTCACGCTCCGGCGGCCGGGGGCGCAGGCATTCGCCATGCGCATGCTTTCACCACCAGGAAGGCGGAGTGGCGCGACACGTGCCCGCTGCGGCGGCAGGCCGGCGGCACGGGCTTCGACCACTGGACGCGAGCGGTCCGGAAGATAGATTGCACTCCGATCTTCGGGAGGGCGAATCGTGACCGACACCGACATTTCCGCACTGACGGAAGAGCAGGCCCGCGCCGAGCTCGAACGGCTGGCCCGGCTCATCGCCGAGGCCGATGTCGCCTATCACCAGGAGGATGCGCCGCGCATCTCCGACGCGGAATACGACGCCCTGCGCCGCCGCAACCTCGACATCGAGGAGCGTTTCCCCGAGCTTCGCCGCGCGGACAGCCCCGCCCTGCGGGTGGGCGCCGCTCCGGCCGAGGGCTTCGCCAAGGTCCGCCACCGCATCCGCATGCTCTCGCTCGCCAATGCCTTCTCCGCGCAGGAGGTGAGCGAGTTCGACAGCCGCATCCGCCGCTTCCTCGGCCTCGATGCCGAGGCGCCGCTGGCCTACACCGCCGAGCCGAAGATCGACGGGCTGTCGCTCTCGCTGCGCTACGAGAAGGGCGTGCTGGTGCAGGCCGCGACGCGCGGCGACGGGGCGGAGGGCGAGAACGTGACCGCCAACGCCCGCACGGTCGACGACATCCCCGAGCGCATCGCCGACGCCCCGGAGGTGATGGAGGTGCGCGGCGAGGTCTACATGGCGCATGACGATTTCGCCGCCCTCAACGCCGCGCAGGAGGCGCGCAACCTGCGCCCCTTCGCCAACCCGCGCAATGCCGCCGCCGGCTCGCTGCGCCAGCTCGACGCCTCCATCACCGCCGCGCGGCCGCTGCGCTTCTTTGCCTATGCCTGGGGCGAGGTGTCCGGGCGGCTGGGCGAGACCCAGTCCGGCGTGCTGGAGCGGTTCCGCTCGATGGGGTTCAGCGTGAACCCGCTCACCGGCATCTGCGACGGGCCGGAGGCGCTGATCGCGCGCTACGAGCACATCGCCGCCGAACGCGCCATGCTGCCCTATGACATCGACGGCGTGGTCTACAAGCTCGACCGGCTCGACCTGCAGGAGCGGCTCGGCTTCCGTTCCACCACGCCGCGCTGGGCGATCGCGCACAAGTTCGCCGCCGAGGAGGCGGTGACCGAGCTGCTGGGCATCGACATCCAGGTCGGCCGCACAGGCGCGCTCTCGCCCGTGGCGCGGCTGCGCCCGGTCACGGTGGGGGGCGTGGTGGTCTCGAACGCCACGCTGCACAACGAGGATTACATCGCGGGCAAGGGCGGCGACGGCGAGGAGATCCGCGGCGGCCGCGACATCCGCGTGGGCGACTGGGTGACGGTCTACCGCGCCGGCGACGTGATCCCCAAGATCAAGGACGTCGATCTCTCGCGCCGCCCCGAGGGCACCGAGGCCTACCGCTTCCCCGACACCTGCCCGGCCTGCGGCAGCCACGCCGTGCGCGAGCCGGGCGAGGCGGTGCGCCGCTGCACGGGCGGGCTGGTGTGCCCCGCGCAATCGGTTGAAAAGCTGAAGCATTTCGTCTCCCGCGCGGCGTTCGACATCGAGGGGCTGGGGGCGAAGCAGGTCGAGCTCTTCCACACCATGGGCTGGGTGAACGAGCCGGCCGACATCTTCACCCTGCAGGAGCGCTACGGCCCGGGCAAGCTGCAGCAGGTGCAGTCGCTCGAGGGCTGGGGCGAGAAATCGGCCACCAAGCTCTTCGCCGCGATCGACGAGCGCCGGCGCATCCCGCTCAACCGGCTGATCTTCGGCCTCGGCATCCGCCACGTGGGCGAGAGCACGGCGACGCTGCTCGCCCGCCACTACGGCTCGTGGTCGGCCTTCGAGGCGGCGATGCGCGCGGCACAGGAGGACGAGGCCGAGCGCCAGGGCCTGCTCGACATCGACGGCGTGGGCAACGTGCTCGCCACCGCGCTGATCGAGACCTTCGCCGAGCCGAAGTCCCGCGCGGCGATGGAGCGGCTGCTCGCCCATCTCGAGGTGGAGGACGTGGAGGCGCCGAGCGGCGCGGGCAGCCCGGTGGCCGGCAAGACCGTGGTCTTCACCGGCACGCTGGAGAAGATGACCCGCGCCGAGGCCAAGGCCCGCGCCGAGAGCCTCGGCGCCAAGGTCTCCGGCTCGGTGTCGAAGAAGACCGACATCGTGGTGGCCGGGCCCGGCGCCGGCTCGAAGCTCGCCCAGGCCGAGAAGCTCGGGCTCGAGGTGCTGACCGAGGATGACTGGCTGGCGCTGATCGCCGGGGCCTGAGGCGTACCGGCAGGGCATCCGGCCCGGAGGGGCCGGGTCGGGGGTTTGCCGCGCCCCGGGCGCGGCGGGTCCGCAGATGCGCTGTCCGGAGAAACGGGCGCCGCGCCCGCTGGGGGCGCCCGGGGCGATGCGGCCGCGGCCCCGCGCTCAGCGGTCGCAGATGCCGCGCAGGGCCACCCAGTCCTGGTCGTCGAGGGCGGGGAGGAAGCGGGTGTCGTCCGCCTCCGCCGGCGGGGCGCCGGCGACATGGCGGGCGGCATGGGGCAGGGGGCCGTCGCCTTCCTCCGTGAGGCGGATGAGCAGCTCGCGGCCGGCGTCCTGCGGCAGGCCGGCCTCGCGCAGCAGCCCGGCGGCGCGGGCGATGGCGGCGGCCTCGGTCTCGTCGTCGTAATCGGTGCGCGGCAGGTCGGCGGCGAGGCGGGCGACCGTTTCGGGGTCGATGCGTCCGAAGAGGATGTCGAGCATCTCCAGCGGCCGGGCGAGGGCGAGGGCACGGCCCGTGGGGTCCTCCGCCAGCACGTGGCCCATGGCATGGGCGAGCAGGCCGGCCAGTTCCTCCGGGCTCTGTGCCGCCTCGATCAGCCCGCGAAACACCAGGATGCGCCGGCCGGGCACGGCGAAGACGCTCTGCATCGGGTGGTCGAGCACGTGAACGGTGATGCGGCCGCCCTCGGCATCGTTGCGGGTGAGGCGGGTCATGAGCCGCGACATGGCGCGAACGCCCTCCGGCGCGTCGCAGACGCGCACCGGGCTGCCGTCGCCGAGCGTGTCACGCAGGTCGGTCACCATGGCGCGGCCGAGCATCTGCTGGCGGGCCTGCGGCACCAGCAGCGCGATCTGCGTGGCGAGCAGCGGCACCGCGAGGTAGAGCGCCACCAGCGCGACCACCAGCGTGGCCGTGCCGGTGAGCAGGCGCAGCGGCGTGCGGCTGCGCGGCGGCGGCGGGCCGTCAAGGTCGCGGCACACGAGGGTGAGCGCCTCGATCATGTCGGGGTCGGAGACTTCCAGCCGCTCCTCGCTCTCCAGCCCGGGGGCGAGGTGCAGCGTGCCGCCGGGCATCGAGCCGGGCAGCCGGCGCAGCGAGGCCAGCGCCCAGTGGGTGATCGGCAGGTCGTCGGTGCCCAGCAGGGTGAGCGTGGCCTCGCCGAACTTCACCACCACCTCGCGCGGGGGCTCGCCCGAGCCGTCGAAATAGAGGCCGAGCGCCTCGAGCAGCGCGTAACGTTCGAGAGCGGTGCGGGACATCAGTGCAGGGCGCTCCTGCGGGCCTTGGGGCTGCGGGCGGCCGGTCTGGCGCTGCCCGGGGCGGAGGGCAGGGAAGGGGGGGTCATTTCATGCATTCTTTCCGGGCGAAGCGCTCGGGAGGCAGCCTAGCAAGGCGGCGGGGGAAGGTCATCCGCCAAAGCGCCCGCGCGCGCGGGTTGCGCGCGACTGTGGTGCGGGAGCCGCGCTGCCGGCCCCCGGCACGGGGTCATTCCGGGGCGACGTAGTTCATCTCGGCGAGCTGCCGGCGCAGGGTGAGCTTGGAGATCTTGCCGGTGGCCGTGTGCGGGATCTCGGAGACGAAGAGCACGTCGTCGGGCACCTGCCAGCGGGCGAAGCGGGTGCCGATGAGGTCGAGGATCGACTGTTTCTCCGGCGTCCGGCCCGGGCGCGGCACCACCACGAGCAGCGGGCGCTCGTCCCATTTCGGGTGGGGGATGCCGATGGCGGCGGCCTCGGCCACGTCCGGGTGGCCCACGGCGGCGTTTTCCAGCTCGATCGAGGAGATCCACTCGCCGCCGGACTTGATCACGTCCTTCGAGCGGTCGGTGATGCGCACGTAGCCCAGCGGGTCCATGGTCGCCATGTCGCCGGTGTCGAACCAGCCCTGCGGGCAGAGCGCGTCCTCCTCCTCGTGCAGGTAGCGGCGCAGCACGGCGGGGCCGCGGGCCTTCAGCCGGCCCTGCGTGCGGCCGTCCTGCGGCAGGGGGGTGCCGGCATCGTCGGTGATGGCGAGCTCGATGCCGAAGGGCGGGTGGCCAACGGTCTCCTGGGTGTCGAGCCGGGCCTCGGGGGCGAGGGCCTCCACCTCGGGCTTGAAGGTGCAGACCGTGCCCAGCGGCGACATCTCGGTCATGCCCCAGGCGTGCAGCACCTTCACGCCGTAGCGGTCCTGGAAGGCCTCGATCACCGCGCGCGGGCAGGAGGAGCCGCCGATCACCACCCGGTCGAGATGCGGCAGCCCGAGGCGGTTTTCCTCGAGATACTGCAGCAGGCCCAGCCAGATGGTCGGCACCGCGGCGGTGATGGTGACCCCGAGCGAGAGCATCTCGTAGAGCGCGGCGGGGCTCATGTCGCGCCCCGGCATCACCATCGCCGCGCCCGACATCGGCGCGGAATAGGCGCAGGACCAGCCGTTGGCGTGGAACAGCGGCACCACGGGCATGAGCGTGTCGGTGGAGGCGAGGCCGAGCATGTCGCGCGCCTGGGCGGTGAGGGCATGCAGCACGTTGGAGCGGTGGGTATAGACCACGCCCTTGGGATTGCCGGTGGTGCCGGAGGTGTAGCAGATGCCGCAGGCCTCGCGCTCGGAGCCCCCGGTCCAGCCGGTGTCGCCATCGGTGCCGGCGCGCCACTCCTCGTAGCTGATGGCGGGCAGGGCGGTGGCGGGCATGCGGGCCGTGTCGGTGAGCACGATCCAGCGGCGGATCTTCGGCAGCCGGTCGGCGATGGCCTCGAGCACCGGCAGCAGGTCGGCATCGACCATCATCACCGTCGCGCCGGCGTGGTTGATGATGTAGACGAGCTGGTCGGCGAAGAGCCGCGGGTTGAGCGTGTGCAGCACCGCGCCGGCGCCGGGGATGCCGTACCACAGCTCCATCATGCGGGGCGTGTTCCAGGCCATCACGCCCACCACGTCGCCCTTGCCGATGCCGTCGCGCCTGAGCGCCTGGGTGACACGCAGCGCGCCTTCGCGCAGGGCGCCGTAACTGCTCTCGACGAGCTCCCCCTCCGCGCTGCGCCCGGCGAGCCGCCGGCCGGCGTGGTAGCGCGCCGCGTGGTCGAGGATATGCGTGACGCGCATCTCCCAGTCCTGCATCAGGTTGTGCATTCGCGTGTCCTCCCATGTGGACTTGCCCCGGGCCTTTTCCGGCCTCTGGGGAAGAAGGGTAGCACGAAGCGCGGGCTTCGCCGCTCATTCTTACGTGCAGGGGACTCGCGGGCAGGAGCTTGCGGGCATGCGCCGGCGCGCGGCCCCGCTGCGCCGGCCGCCCGGGCGTCACGCTCCCGGAGCCGGGCACGGCGGCGCGCGGGGGCCATCCCCGGCGCGCCGGACAGTCGGCCTTCGGCTGTCCGCGGGCGGGCCGGGCAGATGCGGCCTGTCGTGCCTCAGGCGGCGTCGCGGCGGGTGGCGCCGGGGTAGAAGCGGCGCTCACCGGTGGCCATGTCGCGCAGCAGGGCGGGGGGGGCGAAGCGCGGGCCGCAGCGGGCGGCGAGCTCTTCGGCCATTTCCAGCACCCGGCCGGGCCCGGTCATGTCGACCCAGGAGAACGGCCCGCCCGACCAGGGCATGAAGCCCCAGCCGAGGATGGCGCCCACATCGCCGGCGCGCACATCCGTGAGCACGCCCTCCTCGAGCGCGCGCAGGGCCTCCAGCACCTGGATGAGGATGAGGCGGTGGCGCACCTCCTCCACCCCCGGCTGCTCGGGTGCCATCGGCCAATGGCCGGCGAGCCCGGGCCAGAGGCCGGTGCGTTTGCCTGCCTCGTCATAGGCATAGAAGCCGGCCTTCGCCTTGCGCCCCAGCCGGCCCTCGCCTTCGAGCGTGAAGATCACGTCATCCGCGGCGCTGGGCGGCCGGCCTTCGCCGGCGGCGCTCGTGGCCCGCGCGATGCGGGCGGCGAGGTCGATCGAGGTTTCGTCGACGAGCTGCAGGGGCCCGAGCGGCATGCCCATGCCGGTGGCGGCATGCTCCACCAGCACCGGGTTCACGCCTTCGGCGACGAGCATCACGCCCTCGTTGATGTAGGGGATGATGCAGCGGTTGGCGTAGAAGAAGCGCGCGTCGTTCACCACGATCGGGGTCTTGCCGATCTGGCGCACGAAGTCGAGCGCGCGGGCCACGGCGGCATCGCCGGTCTGCTTGCCGCGGATGATCTCCACCAGCATCATCCGGTCCACCGGCGAGAAGAAATGGATGCCGATGAAGTTTTCCGGCCGGGCGCTCGCCTTCGCGAGGCCGGAGACCGGCAGGGTGGAGGTGTTGGTGGCCAGCGTCGCCTGCGGCCCGAGCTGGCCTTCGGCGGCCGAGAGCACCGGCGCCTTCACGGCAGGGTCCTCGAACACCGCCTCGATCACGAGGTCGGCGCCGGCGAGCAGGCCCATGTCGGCCCCGGCGGTGATGCGGGCGAGGGCGGCGTCGCGCGCCCCGGGCGCGAGGCGGCCGCGGTCGACGCTCGCCTCCAGCCGCTTCGCGATGCCGGCGCGGCCGGCCTCGGCGGCCTCCGCGTCGCGGTCGAGCAGCACCACGTCGATGCCGGCGGCGGCGGCCACCTGGGCGATGCCGGCGCCCATCATGCCCGCCCCGATCACCCCGAGGCGGGAGACCTTGCGGTCGGCCACGCCCTCGGGGCGCAGGGCGCCCTTCTCCAGCGCCTGCTTGGAGAGGAACAGCGAGCGGATCATCGCCTCCGACGAGGGGTCGAGGATGACGGAGACGAAGTGCCTCGCCTCGATCCTCAGCGCGGTGTCGAAGGGCACCAGCGCGCCCTCGTAGATGGCCGAGAGCAGCGCCTTCGCCGCCGGGTAGACGCCCTGCGTGCGGCCATGCACCATCGCCGCCGCCCCCACGAAGGTGGGAAAGCCGGGCGCGGTGTAGGGCGCGCCGCCGGGCATCTTCCAGCCCTTGCGGTCCCAGGGCTTGATCAGCTCGTCCGGCTTTGCCGAGAGCACCCAGGCGCGGGCGGTCTCCAGCAGCGCCTCGGGCTCGGTGACCTCGTCGATCAGGCCGAAATCGAGCGCCTCGGCGGGTTTCATCATCTTGCCTTCCAGCAGGATGGGCGCGGAGGCCATCAGCCCCAGCATGCGCGACACGCGCATGGTGCCGCCGGCGCCGGGGAACAGCCCCACCTTGATCTCCGGCAGCCCGAGCCGCGCGCGCGGCGCATCGGCCACGAAGCGGCGGTGGCAGGCGAGCGCGATCTCGAGCCCGATGCCCGCGGCGGTGCCGGGCGAGGCCCAGGCCACCGGCTTGCCGCCCTTGCCGGTCTTCGGGTCGGCGCCCGCGCGCTCGAGCCGGCGCAGCACGCCGTGCATCTTCATCAGCCCCTCGAACAGCGCCTTCCCCGGCGCGCTGGCCGAGGCGGCGCGCAGGGCGCCGAGCACCCGCAGGTCCATGCCGCCGGCGAAATCCTTCTTCCCGGAGGTCACCACGATGCCCTTCACCGCGTCATCGGCGAGCGCGCGCTCGAGATGGGTGGAGAGCTCCTCCAGCGCCTCGAAGGTGAGCACGTTCATCGCGGTGTCCGGCTGGTCCCACAGGATGGTGGCGATGCCGGCGTCGTCGGAGAGGTAGTGGAAATCGGTCATGTGTCTCGCTCCTTGCGGGGCAGCGGGGTGCCGTCGCGGCGGGTAAAGCGGTCGCTGTCGCTACCGGCATCGCGGCGGAGGACGAGGTCGATGTCGGCATAGTGGCAGCAATCCTGCCACGCGCGGGTGCCGACCACGAGATAGGTGGCGGGCGCGTCGGTGTGGTTCACCAGCCGGTGGTGCACCGGCACGCCGGCCTTCCAGCCCGCACCCTCGCCGGGGGCGAGCGGGTAGCTCTCGTGGTCCTCCTCCACCGTGAGCGCGCCGGAGAGCAGCCAGACGAACTCGTCCTCCGCCTCGTGCCAGTGGCGGATGGAGGAGGCGGCGCCGGGCTCCAGTGTCTGCAGCACCACGCCGAACTGGGTGAGGCCGGCGGCATCGCCGAGATCCCGCGCGCTGTAGCGGCCCATGCCGGCGTCATGCGGCGGCGGGTAGCCGGTGCCGCTGTAGCTCTCCAGGCTCTCGGGGCGGATGCGCGGCATGGCTCACACCCGCTCGATGATGGTGGCAGCCCCCATGCCGGAGCCGATGCACAGCGTGGTGAGAGCGGTTTCCCTGTCCGAGCGCTCCAGCTCGTCGAGCACCGTGCCCAGGATCATCGCGCCGGTGGCGCCCAGCGGGTGGCCCATGGCGATGGCGCCGCCGTTCACGTTCACCCGGTCATGGTCGAGGTCGAAGGCCTGCATGAAGCGCAGCACCACCGAGGCGAAGGCCTCGTTCACCTCGAAGATGTCGATATCGTCGGCGCTCATGCCCGCCCGCTCCAGCACCCGGCGCGAGACCGGCACCGGGCCGGTGAGCATGATCGTGGGGTCGGAGCCGATCTTGGCCGTGGCGCGGATGCGGGCGCGCGGCGTGAGGCCGGCCGCCTCGCCGAAGGCCTTCGAGCCGATCAGCACCCCGGCCGCACCATCGGCGATGCCGGAGGAATTGCCGGCATGGTGCACGTGCTCGATGCGCTCGAGCTCGGGGTATTTCATCAGCGCCACGGCGTCGAAGCCCGGCATCACCTCGCCCAGCTCGCGGAACGAGGGCTTCAGCGCGCCGAGGGACTGCATGTCGGTGCCGGGGCGGGGCAGCTCGTCCCGCGCGAGGATCTCGAGCCCGTTGCGGTCGCGCACGGGGGTGACGGAGCGGGCGAAGCGGCCCTCCTCCCAGGCGCGGGCGGCGCGCTTCTGGCTCTCCACCGCGTAGGCGTCGCAGGTGTCGCGGTCGAAGCCGTAGCGGGTGGCGATGATGTCCGAGGAGATGCCCTGCGGCACGAAATAGGCCTTCATCGCGAGCTCCGGGTCGGCGGCGATGGCGCCGCCGTCGGTGCCCATGGGCACGCGGGACATGCTCTCCACCCCGCCGGCGATATAGGCCTCGCCCTGGCCGCCCATCACCTGGCCGGCGGCCATGTTCACCGCCTCGAGGCCGGAGGCGCAGAAGCGGTTGACCGAGACGCCCGGCACGCTCTCGTCGAGCCCGGAGAGCAGCACGGCCGAGCGCGCGAGGCAGGCACCCTGTTCGCCGATCTGGGTGACATTGCCCCAGATCACGTCCTCGATCAGCCGGCTGTCGAGCCCGTTGCGCGCCACAAGCGCGTCGAGCACATCGGCCGAGAGGCGGACGGCGGAGACCTCGTGCAGCGCGCCGTCCGGCTTGCCCTTGCCGCGCGGGGTGCGCAGGGCGTCGTAGATGTAGGCGTCGGTCATGAGCGTCTCCTGCGTGTCAGCCGGGCAGGGGATGGCCCGGCATCAGGTCGTAGGGGTGTTTCCAGCCGGGCAGGGCGCGGATGCGCTCCGCCCAGGCGGCGACGGCGGGGAACTCGGCCGGATCGAAGCCGAACTCCTCGCCGTAGAATATGTAGCCGCAGCACGAAAGGTCAGCGGTGGTGGGGCGCGGTGCCGCAATCCACGCGCGGCTGGCGAGATGCGCCTCGAGCACCTTCATCGCCGCGCGCCAGCGGCCGGTGAGGAAGGCGATCACGTCCGGGTTGCGCGCCTTCTCGGGGGCGAAATTGGAGAGGAACCGGGCGGTGGCGATGTTGGCGGTGAGCTTGTGGTTGTCCCAGAGGGTCCAGCGCAGGATCTCGCGGCGCTCTTCCTCGGTCTCGGGGCCGAAGCGGCCGAGCGTGCCGGTGAGATAGTCGAGGATGACGCCGGACTGGCTGAGGGTGAGGGCCCCGTGCTGCAGGGTGGGCACCTCGGCCATGGGGTTGAGCGCCATGTACTCCGGCCCGCGGGCGGCGCCGTTGAAGAAATCGACGAAGATCGGCTCCCACTCCGCGCCGCAGAGCGTGAGCATCAGGGCGGGCTTGTAGGCGTTGCCCGACTGGGCGAAGCAATGAAGGGCGTATTCGGCCATGGTCAGTTCCTGGTGGCGGGCGGGCCCGCGGTGTGTCTTCGGCGGGCAGGCCCGCCGGGTCTTGCGGTGACGGGGCTCCCCGCCGTGGGTCTGGCGGCGGGGCCCGCCGGGTACGGGGTCGGCGGGTGTCCCCGCGGCTCGTGGTTCCGGCGGGATCCCCCGCCGGACGGGGTTCCGGCGGGTGTCCCCGCCGGGAAGTGGTGCCGTCAGAAGGCTTCTTCGGGCAGGGCGAACACCGGGGCGGCGCCGGTGCGGATGCGGATGAGGCGCGCGGCGGTCTCGGGCATGATGCGTGCCATGTAGAAGCGCGCCGTGGCGAGCTTGGCCTCGTAGAAGCCGGGGTCGGGCGGGGTGCCGGCCAGCGCCGTGGCGGCGACGCGCGCCATGTCCGCCCAGGCCCGGCCGAGGCAGACGAGCCCGAAGAGATGCAGGAAATCGGTGGAGCCGGCCAGCGCCCCGGCCGGGTTTGCCGGCCCTTCGGAGGCGAGCCAGGCCACCGCCTCGCCGAGGTCGGCCGCGCCGGCGGCGAGGGGGCCGAGGATGTCCTGCGGCAGCGAGCCGTCGCCCGAGCAGGCGGCGAGGTATTCGCCGGTTTCCTTCAGGTAGCCCGCGATGTGGTGGCCGCTGTCGGCGGCGAGCTTGCGCCCCACGAGGTCGAGCGCCTGCACGCCGTTGGTGCCCTCGTAGATCATCGCCACGCGGGCATCGCGCACGAATTGCGAGACGCCGGTCTCCTCGATGTAGCCGTGCCCGCCGAACACCTGCTGCGCGCTCACGCAGGCCTCGAAGCCGCGGTCGGTGAGGAAGCCCTTCACCACCGGGGTGAGCAGGGCGAGGCGGCCGGCGGCGTCGGCGTCGGCGCTGTGCTCCACCTCGTCGACCAGTGCGGCGGTGGCGAGCAGGAAGGCCCGGCCCCCCTCCACGAAGGCGCGCTGCTCCATCAGGGTGCGGCGGATGTCGGGGTGGCGGATGATCGGGTCGGCCGGCTGGCCGGGGTCGGAGGGGCCCGAGACGGCGCGGCCCTGCAGCCGCTCCCGCGCCCAGGTGACGGCGGCCTGGTGGGCGGCGGAGGCCTGCGCCAGCCCCTGCAGCCCCACCTTGATGCGCGCCTCGTTCATCATGGTGAACATCGCCCGCATGCCCTTGTGCGCCTCGCCGAGCAGGAAGCCGGTGGCGCCGTCATAGTCCATCACGCAGGTGGCGTTGGCGTGCACGCCCATCTTCTCCTCGAGCTTGGAGCAGGCGAGGGCATTGCGCGCGCCCGGGGCGCCGGCCGCGTCGGGCAGGAACTTCGGCACGATGAACAGCGACACGCCGCGGATGCCCTCCGGCCCGCCGGGAATGCGCGCGAGCACGAGGTGGACGATGTTCTCCGCGAGGTCATGCTCGCCGGAGGAGATGAAGATCTTCTGACCGGTGATGCGGTAGCTGCCGTCGGCCTGCGGCTCGGCGCGGCTGCGCATCAGCCCGAGGTCGGTGCCGCAATGCGGCTCGGTGAGGTTCATGGTGCCGGTCCAGCGCCCGGTGGTGAGCGGGGCGAGGTAGGTGCGCTTCTGCTCGGGCGTGCCATGCGCGCGGATGGTCGACCAGGCGCCATGGGTGAGGCCGGGGTACATCATCAGCGCCATGTTGGCGGAGACATGCATCTCCCCCACCGCGGCGCCGAGCAGGTGGGACTGGCCCTCGCCGCCCCATTCCTCGTCGCAGTCGAGCCCGTTCCAGCCGTCGTCGCGCAGACGGGCGTAGGCCTCGGCAAAGCCCTGCGGCGTGCGCACCACGCCGTTTTCCAGCCGGCAGCCGGCGCGGTCTCCCGGGGCGTTGAGGGGGGCGAGCACGTCGCGGGCGATGCGACCGGCCTCGGTGAGGATGGCGGCGCTGGTGTCGGGCTCGAGCGCGGCGAGCACGGGGACGGCGGTTTCCTCCACCCGCAGCACCTCGTGGAGGAGAAAGGCATAGTCGCGCAGCGGCGGCTCATAGCTCGGCATCGACCCTCCCGGCGCCCTGTCTCGGCGCGTCATGCCGGAGGGTGCGTCGGGCTGCCCGGGCAAGGGCCCCGGGCGCCGATCCTTTGCCGGCGCAAGCCGGTTCTCATCCCCCCCGGCGTGTTTCTGTCCGGTTTGTACCAGACGAGCGGAGGGGGGATGATTCGATCAAGCCGTTCCGCGCGCAGGGGCGCGGATAACGTCGCGTAAGCCCCTCATTCGGCGGCGTGGCGCTTGCCGGTGAGCATGCCGGCGATGGCGGCCTCGCGCAGGGCGCGCAGCTCGTCGATGGTCTGGTCGAGCTCCTCGCGCTCGCGCTCCAGCTCCTCGAGCCGGGTGGCCGAGCTCTCGATCCACATCCGGGTCTGCAGCTCCGTGCCCGCGTCCTCGTCGTAGAGGTCGAGCCACTGGCGGATGCGCTCCAGCGCGAAGCCGAAGCGCCGGCCGAGCAGGATGAGCTTCAGCCGGCCGCGGTCGCGCGGGGTGTAGAGCCGCTTGCGCCCTTCGCGTTCGGGCGCGATGAGCTCGATATATTCGTAATAACGCAATGTGCGGGGGGTTACACCGAACTCGGCACACATTTCGCTGATGGTCGATCGCCGCGTGGGCACGCCCGGAGCCTCCCTCCGTTGCATTTCTGAATGAGCGTTCATTTTCTGCGATGCCTCTGCCGGGGTCAAGCGCTCGCGTGTCGCAACACGGGCCAAGTGCCTAAATGGTGTCAGAACAGCCCCGGAGCAAGGAAGTAGACGCCATAAGCGACGAGAAGTGCAGGAATGGTACTATAGAGCGTGGCACGCACTGCCGCCCCGGGGTCGAGCGCGAGGGCGGGGAAGAGGGCGTCGCCGTCGTTGGAGATGGCGTTGCCGATGAGGGCTGAGAAGGGGATCAGCCCGTTGAGGAACAGCGTGGTGACCAGCACCTGCGGCCCGCAGCCCGGGATCAGCCCCACCGCGATGGCGATGAGCGGCAGCAGCGGCGCAACCGTGTCGAAGAGCTGCCCGAGGTCGATGCCGGTGAGGGTGATGAGGTACTCGTAGGCGAGGTAGGCCATGATCACGTAGGCGGTGACGAAGCTCGTCTCCTCGCTCATGCGCGCCAGCGGCGGGTCCTGCGGCGAGGTGATCGCGTCGACCGGCGAGGCGGCCCAGATCAGCGCGCCGAGGGCGATGCCGGCGAGCGCCACCCATTGCGGCAGGGCGCCGAAGGTCTCGGCCGGGTCGGTGTCGGCCAGCAGCATGGCCCCGAAGACGAGGCCGGGCGCGGCGAGGGCGAGGCTGGCGAAATCCCGCGCCCGCGGCCGGGCGATGCGCGCCGGCACGCAGGCCGGCGCCGCCGCCGTGGCGAGCCGGCCGGGGGCCAGCCAGTCCACCGCGTAGCCCGAGAGGATGCCGGTGGCAAAGCTCAGCGGCAGCACCACAGCCGCCACGTCCGGCCGGGTGGCGATGAGCAGGAAGGCCGCGTCGCCCATCGTGGCGGTGAGCGTGGCGGTGACCGCGCCCATGCCCACGTGGCCGGAGGAATAGGCCGCCACCACCACGATCGCGCCGCCGCAGCCCGGCAGCGCCCCGAACAGCGCCGCGATGGGCACCTGGAAACGGCGATGCCGGCGCATCAGGCTGCCCACGTCCACGTGCCAGGCGCGTTCCACACCGTAGAACAGCAGCAGCGTGGCGGCCACGAAGACCGACACCTGCAGGTAGGCATCGGTGAGCGCGCCGCGGGTGACCACGCCGATCTCTCCCGGCAGCACCGCGAGCAGCCCGAGCAGGGCCACGAGCGCGAGACGTCCGGGCCGGAAGGGGCCCGGCCCTGTCGCGAGGGCGGAGCGGGGCGGTCGGCCGGCGGTACCGGACTGGGAGGGCATCGTGTCTTCCTTCCTGTTGAGAACTATTCTCAATTGCAAGATCGGGGCAATTCATCTCAAAATCAAGCCCCGCGCAGGGACGGCTTGCCTCCGTTGCCGTTCCGGGCGGAGTATGATCAGGTGCGGCACCGGCAGAAGAGGGGAGTTTGCCCGAAACATGAGCACTTTCGATCTCGAGAAGCGGATCGAGCTGGCCCGCGGCTTCATCGGCGCGCTGCCGCATGCGCAGGCGCTGGGGATGGAATTCGTCTCCATGGCGCTGGCCGAGGCGGTGCTGCGCGTGCCCTATCACCCGCAGCTGGTGGGAGACCCGGAGACCGGGGTGATGCATGGCGGGGTGATCACCACCCTGCTCGACACCTGCTGTGGCACGGCGGTGATGTTGCACCCCACCAACGCGCTCGTCACCGCCACGATGGACCTGCGGATCGACTACATGCGCGCGGCCTCTCCCGGGCTCGCGGTGAGTGCCCGGGCCGAGTGCTACCACACCACGCGCAACGTGGGCTTCGTGCGCGCCACCGCCTTCGAGGCGGAGGACGAGAGCGCCGTTGTCGCCACCGCCAGCGGCGCCTTCATCATCGACCGTGCAACAGAGGGAGCCGCCTGATGGCCCGCCCGAAGCCCGAACCCGTGCAGGTGATCAAGAAGCGGCGCGACGCGGCGCTGCGCCAGCTCGTGGGCGCGGTGCCCTACATCGGCTTTCTCGGCGTCACCTTCGAGCGGCGGGGCGACGAGCTCACCGGCATCCTGGCCTATGACGAGAAGAACATCGGCAACCCGCTGCTGCCCGCCCTGCACGGCGGGGTGACCGGCGCCTTCCTCGAGATCACCGCCATCACCGAGCTCGCCTGGTCGATGATCTGGGAGCGGATCGAGAGCGGCGGGGAAGAGGCCGAGCGGCTGGAGGCGGGCGGCATGGTCTCGCTGCCGCGCACCATCGATTTCACCGTGGACTACCTCCGCTCCGGCCTGCCGCGCGATGCCTACGCCCGCGCCCGCATCACCCGCTCCGGGCGGCGCTATGCCTCGGTGCAGGTGGAGGGCTGGCAGGACAACCGCGACAAGCCCTTCATCCAGGCGACGGGGCATTTCATGATGCCCCGTTTCGACCGTGGCTGAGGCAGACCGCCGCGCCACCGGCCCGCGCGGGCGGGCCGGCACGAGGCGGCCGCTGCGCGGGGGCGTCTGAGGCCCGCCCGCCTCCGCCCTCGAGCCGCAAGCCGCACCGGACCCCACGGACCATGACAGACACCGTCTCCCCCTCCGCCATCACCCATGCGCGGGTGCTCAAGATCGCGCTGCCCATCGCGCTCTCCAACGCCACCGTGCCCATCCTCGGCGCCGTCGACACCGGGGTGGTGGGCCAGATCGGCCTCGCGGCCCCCATCGGTGCCGTGGGCATCGGCGCGATCATCCTCACCTCGATCTACTGGGTGTTCGGCTTCCTGCGCATGGGCACCTCGGGCCTCGTGGCCCAGGCCCGCGGCGCGGGCGACGTGGCCGAGACCGGGGCGCTGCTCACCCGGGCGCTGATGATCGGGGCGCTGGCGGGGCTGGTGTTCGTCGCGGCGCAGGTGCCGCTGTTCTGGGCCGCCTTCCGCATCGCGCCTGCCTCGAGCGAGGTGGAGGGGCTGGGCCGCGCCTATCTCGCCATCCGCATCTGGGGGGCGCCGGCCACCATCGCGCTCTACGCCGTCACCGGCTGGCTGATCGCGATGGAGCGCACGAGGGCGGTGCTGCTGCTGCAGCTGTGGATGAACGGGCTCAACGTCTGCCTCGATCTGTGGTTCGTGCTCGGGCTCGACTGGGGGGTGGAGGGCGTTGCCACCGCCACGCTGATCGCGGAATGGACCGGCCTCGCGCTCGGCCTCTGGCTGTGCCGCGCCGCCTTCACCGGGGCGCAGTGGCGCGACTGGGGGCGGGTGTTCGACCGCGCCCGGCTGCGGCGCATGGCGGCGGTGAACGGCGACATCATGGTGCGTTCGGTGCTGCTGCAGGCGAGCCTCACCAGCTTCCTGTTCCTCGGCGCCGATTTCGGCGACGTGACGCTGGCGGCAAACCAGATCCTGCTGCAGTTCCTCGAGATAACCGCCTGCGCGCTCGACGGTTTCGCCTTCGCGGCGGAGGCGCTGGTGGGGCAGGCGATGGGCGCGCGCGCCCGGGCCGCGCTGCGCCGGGGCGCCTGGCTCTCCAGCCTCTGGGGCGTGGGCGGCGCGCTTGTGCTGGCGCTCGCCTTCGCGCTGGGCGGCACGCTGATCATCGACGCGATGACCACCGCGGAGACGGTGCGCGCCGAGGCCCGCGCCTACCTGCCCTGGGCGGTGCTCGCCCCGGTGGTGGGCATCCTCGCCTGGATGTTCGACGGCATCTTCATCGGCGCCACCCGCACGCGGGACATGCGCATGGCGGCGATCTGGTCGAGCCTGATCTACGCCGGCGCGCTGGTGCTGCTCATTCCCGCCTTCGGCAACCACGGGCTTTGGGCCGGGCTGATGGTGCTCAACACCGCCCGCGCCGCGACGCTCTGGCTGCGCTACCCCGCGCTGGAGCGCGAGGCCGACGCACCGGGCGCGGGCGGCTGAGAGCCGTGCCCGGCCGCCTGCCTCAGCGGTGGTCGGCACCCACCGCATCGGCCACGGTGGCAAACCCGTCGCGCGCGAGCAGCGCCTCCAGCCCGTGCAGGATCTCGGGCACCAGCGACAGGCCGCGGTAGGCGAGCGCGGTGTAGAGCTGCAGGGCCGAGGCACCGGCGCGGATCTTGGCATAGGCCTGTTCGGCCGAGGCGATGCCGCCCACGCCGACGAGCGGAACCGCGCCTTCGGTGAGCCGGTAGAGCTCGGAGAGCACCGCGGTGGAGCGCGCGAAGACCGGCTGGCCGGAGAGGCCCCCGGTCTCGCCCCGCGCCGCGCTCGTGAGCCCGTCGCGCGCCAGCGTGGTGTTGGTGGCGACGATGGCGTCGATGCCCGTGCCGCGCGCGGTGGCGGCGATCTCCGCCAGCGCCGGGCTGTCGAGATCGGGCGCGATCTTCAGGAACACCGGAATGCGCCGGGGCAGGGCGTCGCGCGCGGTGAGCACGCCTTCGAGCAGGGCGCGCAGGGCGGCGGGGCCCTGCAGGTCGCGCAGCTTCTCGGTGTTGGGCGAGGAGATGTTGACGGTGGCGAAATCCACCAGCGGCCCGAGGCGCTCCATCAGGGCCACGTAATCGGCCGCGCGGTCTTCGCTGTCCTTGTTGGCGCCGAGGTTGAGGCCGGTGATGCCGGCGGGGCGCGGGGCCGCCAGCGCCTGCGCCATCGCCTCCATGCCCTTGTTGTTGAAGCCGAACCGGTTGATGACGCCGGCGTCCTGAGGCAGGCGGAACAGCCGCGGGCGCGGGTTTCCGGGCTGCGGGCGCGGGGTGACGGCACCGACCTCGACAAAGCCGAAACCGGCGCGCAGCAGCGGGCTCAGCGCCTCGGCGTTCTTGTCGAACCCGGCGGCGAGGCCGAGCGGGTTGGCCAGTTTCAGCCCGGCGAGCCGCGTGGCCAGCCGCGGCGAGGTGACCGGCCCCGGCGCCGGCGCGAGCCCGAGGCGCAGCGCCCGGATGGCGAGGCCATGGGCGGTCTCGGGGTCGATGCGGCGCAGCAGCGGCAGGCCGGCGCGTTCGAGGAAGGCGGACATGGGCGGGCTCCGGGAGCTGCTTCGGGTGCCGTTCTATCGGCCGGCGCGGGGGCCGGGGTCAAGAGGTGCGCGGCCGGTGCTGTCCGCGCCGGCCATTGCAGGGGAGGCGCGAGGCTGGCGGAGCACGCCGCGCCTGCCGGGCTGCCCGGTGGATGGCTGGAGGCCCCGGCGCTGCGGCCGGGGCAGCGGAGCGAGGGGCGGCCGTGGGGCTTGGCGTTGCGGCCCGGGGCAGCGGAGCGAGGCGGGCGGTGCCGGGACAGGGCCGGGGCGAACGGGAGAGTGCCCGGGCCGCGCGGGGCGGCCCGGGGCGTGTCAGGTGAGCTCGGGGAAGATGTGCCGGCCGTCGGGGCCGAGCGGCAGCGGGCGGCACCACAGGATCTCCTCGCGCGCGAGCGGGCGGTAGAGATGCGGGAAGAGCGCGCCGCCGCGCGAGGGCTCCCAGCGCAGCTCGGGGCCGAGGGCGTCGGCCTCGAGGGCTGCGAGCATCAGGCCCTCGGCGCCGGCGAAATGCTTTGCCGCCGTCTCCGCCGCCTGGGAGGCGGTGGAGAAATGGATGAAGCCGTCCGCGAGGTCGACAGGCGCGCCGCGGGTGGTGCCCGAGGCGGTCAGCGCGTCCCATTCCGGGGCGCGCCATATCTTGTAGATCAGGGGCATGGGGCCTTTTCCTGATGTTCCGGTGAAGGGCTCAGCCCTTCACGAAGCCTTCGGCCTTGCCCCAGGCGTAGGTGGCGTCGAGGGCCTCTTCCATCGGGGCGAACATCTCCTCGATCTCGGCCTCGTTGATGATCATCGGCGGGCAGAAGGCCATCGAGTCGCCGATGGAGCGCAGGATCACGCCGCGCGACAGCAGCTCGGCGCCGAGCTTGGCACCCATCTTGCCGGGCTGCTCGAAGGCGGCCGGGGTTCCGTCCGGGGTGAGCTCGAGCGCGCCCATCAGGCCGAGCGCGCGCACCTCGCCCACCAGCGGGTGGTCCTTGTAGGCGTTGAGCTTTGCGGCGAAGAGCGGCGCGAGCTTCTTCACGTGGCCGACGATGTCGCGCTCGCGGTAGATGTCGAGCACCTTGGCGCCCACGGCGCAGGACACCGGGTGGCCGCCATAGGTGAAGCCGTGGCCGAAGGTGCCGATGGTGCCGGAGTTCGCCTCCACCGCCTCGGCCATGCGCGCGTCCATCGCCACGGCGGAGAGCGGCGCGTAGCCGGCGGTGAGCTGCTTGGCCAGCGACATCGAGTTGCGCGGCATCTCCAGCGTGTCGGAGCCGAACCACTCACCCGTGCGCCCGAAGCCGCAGATCACCTCGTCGGCGATCATGTGCACGTCGTATTTCTTGCACACCGCGGCGATGGCCGGGAAATAGCCCGCCGGCGGGATGATCACGCCGCCCGCACCCATCACCGGTTCGGCGATGAAGGCGGCGACCGTCTCCGGACCCTCGGCGATGATCAGCGCCTCGAGATCCTCGGCCATGCGCTTCGCGAACTCGGCCTCGGTCTCGCCGGCCTGTGCCTCGCGCCAGAAATGCGGGGTGGAGGTGTGCTTGATGCCCTCCACCGGCAGGTCGAAGTCGCGGTGGTTGTAGGGCAGGCCGGTGAGCGAGGCGGAGACGATGGTCACGCCGTGGTAGGCCTTCTTGCGGGAGATGATCTTCTTCTTCTCCGGCCGGCCAAGGGCGTTGTTCATGTACCAGACCAGCTTGATCTGGGTGTCGTTCGCCTCGGAGCCGGAGGACTGGTAGATCACCCGCGCCATGTCGGGGGCCAGATCCTTGATCTTCTCCGCGAGCTCGATGGCCGGCTCGTGCGAGCGGCCGCCGAAGAGGTGGTAGTAGGGCAGCTTGCCGAGCTGCTCGCGCGCCGCGTCGGCGATCTCGGCGTCGCCGAAGCCCAGCCCGCAGCACCACAGGCCGGCCATGCCCTCGATGTAACCCTTGCCAGCCTGGTCGAACACGCGCACGCCCTCGCCGCGCTCGATCACATGCGCACCGTCGAGGCGCACCTGGCGGGCGTTGGTATAGGGGTGGAGCAGGGCCTCCACGTCACGGGTCTGGGTGTTGGTGAGCTGGTTCATCGGAAAGTCCTCTGGAAGGGTCGCATTGCATGCCGAAACATGCGTAGCGCGGAACGGGAGGCGCGGTCAATGACGCCTCCCCGCCGATTCCGCTCGTCGCGCCTCCCGGGCCCCGGCGGGCTCAGAGCCGGAAGCGGCGCTGGGTCAGCACCAGTTCCGGCGGCGTGGCGGCATAGGCCTCGCTCCAGGGCCTGTCGGTCTTGCCGCAGGCGAGGGTGGTTCCGTTGATCTCGCCGGGCTCGGCGCGGCCGGTGGCGAGGAAGTAGTTCAGCCCCTGCACCAGCCTGTCACCGGCGGCGTCCACCGCCATGGCGGCAAGGAACTGGAAGGCGGGCACCTGCTGCCGGGCGCCGGACTCGGACCAGGCGCCGCAGACCGCGGTGAAGCCGTCCCGCTCCACCACCGCGTAATAGTAGGTGTTGGAGCTGCCCGTGGTCCAGGAGATGACTTCGTATTTCGTGTCGACCTCGGTGTAATCGACGCTGCCGATCTCGGTGACGCCGCCGGCGCAGCCGCCGAGGGCGAGGAGGGTGAGGGCACAGGCGGCGGTGTGAAGGGATCGCATCATATCGCATCTCCGGGGGAGAAGGGCCGGTGGCGGGCCCGGGAAGGGGAGTGTCCGCACCCCCCCCCCGCGGGGGCGCAGCGGCGGGGTCAGTCGTAGAAGCTGCGCTGGGTGAGCACGATATCGGGGGCGACGGCGCCGTAGGCCTCGCGCCAGGGCGTGTCGAACAGCGCGCAGTTCAGCGTGGTGCCGTTGATGCTGCCGGGGTCGGCGGTGCCGGTGCGGGCGAAGAACTCCACGCCATGGGCGATGCGCTCGCCGGCGGCCTCGATGGCGAGGGCGCGCAGCAGCTCGTCCTCGAACAGGCTGTTGCCCGAGCCATAGGTGGAATAGGCGCCGCAGACGCCGGTCTTGCCCTCCGCCTCCTTCACCGCGAAGATGAAGGTGAGGCTCTCGCCGCTGGTCCAGCGGATGATCTGCCCGGTGGGGTTCACCTCGTCGGTGCTTACGCTGGCGAGCGGCCCGAGCGGCTTGCCGCAAGCCGAAAGGGCGAGCAGGGCGAGGCCGGCGGCCAGGGGGCGTGCAATGCGGTTCATGGTCTGTCCTTGGGTGATGTCAGCCGAAAACATGCTGGCGGGAGACGAATTCCGGCTCCGCCTCCTCGAATTCCGCCCGCCAGGGCACGTCGGAGAAGGCGCAGTTGAGCAGGCTGTCGATGTTGCCCGGCTCCATGGGGCCGCCGGCGTTGAAGAACCCGAGGCCGTCCATCACCGTCTCGCCGTCGATCTCCAGCGACGCGTTCCGCAGCAGCTCGGCATAATGGATGCTCACCGCATTGCCGAAATACGACCAGCCACCGCAGACCGCGGTGCGCCCGCCGATGCGGGTGACGGCATAGGCGATGGTGTAGCTCTCGCCGGTCGTCCAGCGGCCGATGCCGCCATGGGTGTCGACCGACGAGGCGCGGACCGTACCCGCGCTGGGCGGCGGGCCCGCGCAGGCGGCGAGCAGCGCGAGGGGGGCGACGAGGGGGAGGGCGGTGTGGCGCATGGACTGGTCTCCGGCGGTCGGGCGGATCTTGCGGAGGCCGAGCGGGTGCTCAGCCGTTGAAGCTGCGCTGCACGGCGACGAGCCGCGGGCGCTGCGTGGCGTAGGCCCCGGACCAGGGCCGGTCGGACAGCGCGCAGCTCAGCGTCTGCGTGTCGACGGTGCCGGGCTCGGCCACGCCGGTGGCGGTGAAATACGAGACGTCGGAAAGCAGCGTCTCGTCGGCCATCTCCACGCGCATGGCGCGCAGCAGCATCGGGTAGTGCTGGCGCGTGGCATTGCCGAAATACGACCAGGCCCCGCAGACCGCAGTCTGCCCCGAGATCTGCGTCACGGCATAGATCACGGTGAAGCTCTCGCCGCTGCGCCAGCGGCCCATGTAGGCGGAGGGGCTGACCGCGCTCACCTCCACCGTGCCGGCGCGCACCGGCGGCGCGGGCCGGGCACAGGCGGTGAGCGCGAGGGCGGCGCAGGTGGCCGCGGCGAGGGCGGAAAGCGGAACGGGCATGGCCGGACCTCCGGTGAAATGGCAAGACCCGTCGCGGTGACGGAGGAAATGGACCCGCCGGAACGGCGGAGGGATGTCGGTCGCCGGGATGGCGGGAGCAATGGGCCGTCAGGAGGGAGGGCGGGCGCGCGGGCTGCGCCGCGGCCGCCGGAGGCGTTCGGATGTGGACGGACGGAGGCCGCGCCGCGCCGGATCTGCCCCGCCGGGCCCGGAGCGCCGCGCGAGGGCGGGGCGCTGCGCCGTCGTGGCGCGGGGCGGGGGCGGGATACGCAGGACGGGCATTGGAACGCGGGTGTCTCCGGACTGGCAGGACCCGCAGAAGGCCATGCCGCGCTCTTCGGGTCAAGTCTCGCGCTGCGGGCATGCGGGCGGTGGTGTTCGGCCTGCGGTTGCGCGCTTGACCTGAGCGTGGGCCTCGCTCACCATTCCCCTATCCGGCCCCCGGAAAGGTTCCGGAATTTCACAGGGGAGAACTAGTCTTGAAGCTCGCGAGAACCCTCACGATCGGCTCCGCCATCGCTCTGATGGCCGGCATGGCGCATGCGGAGTATCGGCTCACCGTCCTGCACACCAACGACTTCCATGCCCGCTTCGAGCCGATCTCGAAATACGACAGCGGCTGCAGCGAGGAGGACAACACCGCCGGCGCCTGCTTCGGCGGCTCCGCCCGGCTCGCCACCGCCATCGCCGAGCAGCGCGAGGCCACGCCGAACTCGCTGCTGGTGGACGGCGGCGACCAGTTCCAGGGCACGCTGTTCTACACCTATTACAAGGGCAAGCTCGCCGCCGAGATGATGAACCGCCTCGGCTACGACGCGATGACCGTGGGCAACCACGAATTCGACGACGGGCCCGAGGTGCTGCGCGGTTTCATCGACGCGCTCGAGTTCCCCATCCTGATGTCGAACGCCGATGTCTCGGCCGAGCCGCAGCTCGCCGACGTGCTGAAGAAATCCACCGTCATCGAGAAGGACGGCGAGAAGATCGGCCTCATCGGCCTCACCCCGCAGGACACCGACGAGCTCGCCTCGCCGGGGCCGAACGTGACCTTCTCCGACCCCTCGGAGGCCGTGCGCGCCGAGGTGGCGAAGCTCACCGAGCTGGGCGTGAACAAGATCGTCGTGCTCTCGCATTCCGGCTACTCGGTGGACAAGAAGGTGGCGGCCGAGGTGGACGGCATCGACGTGATCGTCGGCGGCCACACCAACACCTATCTCTCCAACACCGCCGAGGGGGCGGAGGGCCCGTACCCCACCATGGTCAACGGCACGGCCATCGTCTCGGCCTATGCCTACGGCAAGTTCCTCGGCAAGCTCGACCTGGTGTTCGACGATGACGGCAACGTCACCTCCGCCACCGGCGAGCCGCTGATCATGGATGCCGCCGTCACCGAGGACGTGCCGGTGAAGGAGCGCATCGCCGAGGCCGCGAAGCCGCTCGACGAGATCCGCAACGAGGTGATCGGCTCCACCGCCGCCCCGATCGACGGCTCGAAGGACAGCTGCCGCATCTCCGAGTGCGAGATGGGCGTGCTGGTGGCCGACGCCATGCTGGCCCGGGTGAAGGACCAGGGCGTGACCATGGCCATCGCCAACGGCGGCGGCCTGCGCGCCTCCATCGACGAGGGCGAGGTGACCATGGGCGAGGTGCTCACGGTGCTGCCGTTCCAGAACACGCTCGCCACCTTCCAGCTCAAGGGCGCCGACGTGGTGGCGGCCCTCGAGAACGGCGTGAGCCAGGTGGAGGAGATGGCCGGGCGCTTCCCGCAGGTGGCCGGGCTGAAATACACCTGGAGCCGCGGCGCGCCGGCCGGCAGCCGCATAAAGTCGGTCATGGTGGCCGATGGCGAGGGCTGGGCCCCGATCGACCCCGAGGCCACCTATTCCGTGGTGTCGAACAACTACATGCGCTCGGGCGGCGACGGCTACAAGGTCTTCGCCGAGGACGGCATGAACGCCTATGACTACGGCCCCGGCCTCGAGGAAGTGGTGGCGAACTACATCGAGGCCTCCGGTGGCTACACGCCCTACACCGACGGGCGCATCACCGAGGAATGAGCCTGTCGCGCCGGGCGGCCCCGCTGCCCGGCGCCCCCTCTTCGGACTTCCTTAATCTCCTCGCGCCTAGACTTCCCCGAGGTCGCAAATGCGGGAGGGTCGCATGAGGGAGAGTCCTGTTCAGCTCAGCAGTTCTGCGGACATGCTGGGCGTAGCCATCGCGGAGCGGCAGTTGTCCTGCCTGCTCGTGGATGACAGCCGTTTCGACCGCCGGCGCGTGCGCTACGTGGCCGAGCGCAGCGGGGTAGACGTGCGCTTCCTCGAGGCGACGACCATCGCCGAGGCGCGGGACGCGCTCGATTCCCAGCCCATCGACTTCATCCTGCTCGACAATTTCCTGCCTGACGGTCAGGGGCTCGGCCTCGCGCTCGACCTGTCGGAGCGGGCGATCCCGGTGATCATGCTCAGCGGGCAGGACGAGAACGGCCTTGCCGATGCCGCGATCTGGGCTGGGATGGACGAATTCGTGCAGAAGGACCGGCTCAGCCCCGAGCTCTTCGCCGAGGTTGTGCGCGCGCTGGTGCAGCGCGGCCGCACCGCGCCGCTGCACGAGGTGCATGGCGGGGCGGAGGAGCCGGGCCAGTTCGCGCGGGACTGCGTGGCCGAGATGCAGCCGCCGATCTCGCGTCTCTGCACCCTCACGCGGGAGATGCGCCATCACATCGGCGGCGCCGATGTCGTGTCCCAACACCGTATCCTGAGCGAGATGGACGAGCTTTGCGGAGCGCTGTCCGACTACCTCTCCGATATCCGCAAGAACATCCGCCCGAGCTGAGGGCATGCCGATGCCCGGGGGCGGCGCGGAGCGCGCCCGCCGGGAGCAGCCGGGCCGCCTTCGCGGCCGGCAGCCCGGCCCGCGCCGCCCCGCTGTGGAGCGCCGCCCGTCCGGCGCACCGGAAGCGGGCAGGGAAGGGCCCGCGCCACCGGCGGGGGCCTGAAAGCGCCAGGGGCGCTTCAGAGGGCGTTCAGGAGATTGTCCACGTCCTCGGCGGTCGTCGACCAGTTGCACACCATCCGGCAGGAGAGCAGCTCGTCGTCCGGCCCCTCGAGGGACTGGTTGAACGGCCAGAAGTAGTAATGCGCCCCGGCCTGCAGCGCGCGCTTGTGGCTGGCGCGCGGGAAGGCGGCGAAGATGGCATTGGCCTGCACCGGGTGCAGCAGCCGGGCCTGGCGGGCGCGCAGCCCCTCGGCCAGCCGGTCGGCCGCCGCATTCGCCGCCGCGGCGAGGCGCAGCCACAGCCCGTCGGTGAGATAGGCGTCCATCTGGGCCGAGAGGTAGCGGTGCTTGGAGAACAGGTGCCCGCCGCGCTTGCGCCGCAGCTCGAATTCCCAGGCCTTCGCGGGGTCGAAGATCACCACCGCCTCGACGCCCATCAGCCCGTTCTTGGTGCCGCCGAAGGAGAGGATGTCGACCCCCGCCTTCCAGGTGAGCTCGGCCGGGGTGCAGCCCAGCCGCACCAGGGCGTTGGCGAAACGCGCGCCGTCCATGTGCGCCGGCACGTGATGCGCCTTCGCCAGCCCGGCAAGCTCGGAGACCTCGGCCGCGGTGTAGATCGCGCCGTTCTCGGTGGCGTTGGTGAGCGAGAGCGCGCCCTTCTGCACGTTGTGCACCCCGCCGCGCCCGGTGAACTGCAGCGCGCGGGCGAGGGATTCGGGCGCGATCTTCGCGTCCTTGCCGTCGAGCAGGGTGAGCTTGGCGCCGCCGGTGTAGAACTCCGGTGCGGCGCATTCGTCTTCCTCGATATGCGCGTTGCGATGGCAGAACACCGTGGCCCAGGGCGGGCAGAGCATGGCCAGCGACAGCGCGTTCGCCGTGGTGCCGGTGGCCACGAGATAGACCGCGGCCTCCGGCGCCTCGAAGATCTCGCGGATCTTCGCGGTCACCCGCGCCATGATCGGGTCGGCTCCGTAGGAGGCGGCATAGCCCGCGTTCGCGGCACCGAGTGCTGCCATCACCTCGGGGGCCACCGGACCTGCATTGTCAGAGCTGAACCACATCAGATGTCTCTCCAGATTATGTGATCTTCGAGGTCGTCCTCGTCGACCTCCCATTCCGGCACCGTGGCATGGTGCATCGAGTTTCCGCTGCGCCGCGGGCTGTCGGCCCGGCCGGTGAGGAGCGGGTGCCAGGTCGGCAGCCCCTCGCCGTAGGACAGCCGGCGGTAGGCGCAGGTGCGGGGCATCCAGTCGCGGATCTGGGGCAGGTTGTCGGGCGTGATCACCACGCAGCCCTGCACCAGCGACTGGCGCAGCGCATACTGGCTGCAGCGGCAGGTGCTGTCGTCGAACAGCCGGCAGGCGACATCGGTGTAATGCACCCGGCCGGTGTCCTCGTCCTCGAGCTTCAGCACGCAGCACTTGCCGCAGCCGTCGCACAGCGCTTCCCACTCCTCGGAGGTCATCTCCGTGAGGGGTACGGTTTTCCAGAAGGCGGGGCGCAGCTTGGACATGGATGTTTCTAGGCCGGATTGCGCAGCGTTTCCAGCCTCATCGCGTCTCGTTGGCGTGAGGGGTGGAAAGGTCGGGCCCGGCGCGGTGGTGGCGCCAGATCAGCGCCGCCGCACCGATGCCGCTGAGCCCGAACACCACCATCACGTCTTCCCGCGCGAGGCCCGCGGCGACCAGCGCGATGGCGAGCAGCGCCGAGACCACCATGGAGATCGAATCGACCACGTTCGAGCAGGCCACGAAGCGCCCGCGCTCCCCCTCCGGCGAGGTGGCCTGGTAGACCACCGAGAGCGGCACCACGTAGAGCCCCGCCGCCGCCGCCATCAGCGTGAAGCCGGCGAGCAGCGGCCAGGCATCGGCGCGCGCGAGGAAGGCGACGCCGTCGAGCAGCGGCGCGTCGGGGGCGATATCGGCGCCGTAGCCCGCGAGCCCGGCGCGGAAGATCAGCATGCCGGCGAGGATGCCGAGTGCGCCGAGCGGGGCCGTGCGGTAGCTCACCGCGCCGCGCAGCACCCGGTTGCACATCAGCGCGCCGAGGGCGACGCCCACCGAGAAGGTGACGAGCAGCAGCAGGGCCACGTCCTCGGTGCCGTGCAGGTTTTCCTTGGCAAGCGGCGGGATGAAGCTCAGCACCGCCGCCCCGGTGAACCAGAACCAGCCCGAGAGCAGGATGGCGAAGAACGGCTCGGGCCAGCGCGCCCCGTCGCGCAGCGAGTGCACCATGGCGCGCGGCAGCAGCCAGTCGACCCGCGGCGCCGGGCCCAGCGGCGGCACGGGGCGCGCGCGCAGCGAGGCGAGCCAGCCCGCGACGGCGATCACGATCACCGCGATGGAGGCCACCGTCACGCCGTCCTCGGTCAGCACCAGCTTCGCCCCGGCGATCTGGCCGAGGATGATGGCGAGGAAGGTGGCCGCCTGCACCAGCCCATTGCCGGCCACCAGCTCGTGCCGCGCGAGGTAGCGCGGCAGCACGGCGTATTTGATCGGCGCGAAGAAGGCCGATTGCGCCCCCATGGCGAAGAGCAGCACGAAGAGCAGCGTGACGTTCTGCACCTGGAAGGCGAGGGCGGCGAGGGCCATCAGCACGATTTCGGCGAATTTCACCCAGCGCATCATCACCGCCTTGTCCACCCGGTCGGAGATCAGCCCCGCGGTGGGGGAGATCAGCGCGAAGGGCAGGATGAACAGGGCGGCGGAGACCTGCACCAGCAGGTCCAGCTCGCCCTCCAGCCCGCGCTCGCGTGCCAGCCGCCAGGTGAGCAGCGCCACGAAGGCGGTCTTGAAGCACTGGTCGTTGAAGGCGCCGAGGAACTGCACCCAGAACAGCGGCCAGAAGCGGCGGCTGCGCAGCAGGCCGAACTGGCTGGGCTCGGGCGCCGGGCCCTGGGTCATGCGCTCTCTCCTGCTCTGCCGGGCGGTGAGCTTCCCGCATGCGACGGCCCGGGGGGTGGCGTCAATCCCGGTTGGGGGCTTTCGCTGCGTGAAGGGCGCGGGCCTCTGCGGCGCGCGCGGGGCTCGCGTGTTCCTCGATCAGCGCCATGGTGGCGGTCTCGATCGTCTCCTCCAGCCGGGCCATGAAGGGCTCGAGGGCGAGGCCCGGCGGGATCGGGGCGAGGAATTCGGCCGCCCCGGTGGTGCCGGGGTGCTTCACCCATTCGCGCCGCGGCCAGATCACGCCCACGGAGAAGGCGACGGGGGTCGCCTCCACCCCCAGCGCCTCGTAGATGCGCCACACGCCGGTGCGGTAGCGCTCGCGCGCGCCGAGGCTCATCAGCGTGCCCTCGGGGTAGATCAGCACCGGCCGGCCCTCGGCATGCACCCGGGCGGCGCCCTCGACCACGGCGGCGCTGCGCCCGGCAGGGGGGCCCGAGACCGGCACGAGGATGTATTCCAGCCGGCGGATGATGCGGCCCACGAAAGGGTAGCCCTCCAGCTCCTGCATGGCGATGGCGCCGGCCTGGGGGAAGAGGGCGAGCAGCAGGATGGCGTCGAGCTCGGACTGGTGCTTGGCCACGATCAGCGCCGGGCCGCCGGGGGGCAGGGCCTCGAGCCCGCGCACCTCGATCTTGGCGCCGAGGATGAGCCGGGTGGCGCCGAGCATGGTCTTCGCCCAGAGGCCGAGCAGCCCGCGCAGGGTGCGTGGCCCGGCGACGAAGCTCAGGCCCCAGGCGAAGCCGGCAGTGAGGAAGGTGAACCCGTAGAGCCAGAGATTGAACAGCGTTGAGCGCAATGACGGCCCCTCCGCTGTGGCCCGGGCGCGAGCGTGCCCGGTTTTGCCGCCCCTGCCAACCGGTCAGAGTGGCGCGGCGGCCTTCAACGTGGCGCGGGCGGTCTCGCAGTCGCGGTTCATCTGCTCGATGAGGGCGGGAAGCCCGTCGAAGCGCAGCTCGGGGCGCTGGAAATCGACGAGCCCGACCGAGAGCTCGGCGCCGTAGAGATCGCCGGAGAAGTCGAACAGGAACACCTCGAGGTTGGGCCGGTTCTCGCCGAACATCGGCCGCACGCCCAGCGAGGCGGCGCCGTGGTAGGTGCCGGCATGCGGGCCCTCCAGCACGTCGACCGTGACGGCATAAACCCCGAAGGCCGGCAGGTGCAGCCCGTCGAGGGGCATGTTCGCGGTGGGAAAGCCCAGCTCGCGGCCGCGGGCGTCGCCGTGCTCCACCCGCGCCTCGATGCGGTGCCAGTGGCCCAGCATGCGGCGCGCATCGCCCGGGCGGCCCTCGGCGAGGGCACGGCGGATGGCGGTGGAGGAATAGTCGGTCTCGCCGTCGGAGACGATGGGCGCCGCGGTCACGCGGAAGCCCAGCTCGGCGCCGAGGCGGGCAAGCGTGTCCACGTCGCCCGCCCGGCCGCGGCCGAAGCGGAAGTCCTGGCCCACGACGACATGCGACACGCCCAGCCCGCGCACCAGGATGTCCCGGGCGTAATCCTCGGCCGTGAGGCGGGCGAGATCGGCGCCGAAGGGCAGCTCGTAGAGCAGTTCCACCCCCAGCTTGGCCAGCCGGTGGGCGCGCGAGGCCGGGTTCATCAGCCGGAAGGGCGGGGCATCGGGGGCGAAGAAGCTGCGCGGATGCGGCTCGAAGGTGATCACCCCGGCCGGCGCGCTGCTGGCGCGGGCCTCGCGCAGCGCCAGCCCGATCACCGCCTGATGGCCGAGATGGACGCCGTCGAAATTCCCCATGGCGACCGAGGCGCCCCGCTCGGCGGGATCGGTCGTGGCAGTGCTCCGGATGATCCGCATGGCCCCCTGGCGGGGCGCGGCCCCGTCCTTCAGTCGAACTTGCGGCTCGGCGCCAGAACCAGCGCCTCGCCCTTCAGCACGACCGTATCACCCACGCGGGCCGCACAATCAAGCGTCACCCTGCGCTTCGCGTGGTCGATCGAGGTCACTTCCACGGTGGCCTCCACCCGGTCACCGGGGCGCACGGGGGCGAGGAAGCGCATGGTCTGCCCGAGGTAGACGGTGCCATGCCCGGGCAGCTGCTCGCCGATGACGGCCGAGATCAGCCCGGCGGTGAGCATGCCATGCGCGATGCGGCCCTCGAAGATCGTGTCGCGGGCGTAATCATCGTCGAGGTGGACGGGATTGTGGTCGGTGGATACTTCGGCGAACAGCTCGATGTCGCGGTCGGTCACAACCTTGGCCAGGCTGCGGCGCATGCCGATTTCAATGTCTTCGATGACGATCGTGCCTCGGGGCTGGTTGTCGAGCATGTGCCGGTTCCTGGTTGCGTTGCAGCATGGATCGCCCGGTGTCAAGGGCGTTGCTGCAGTGCAACCTAGCGCGGGCGGCCCGGCTTGGCAAGAGGCGCGCGCAAGAATCGCACGCCAGCAGGATTAAAGTCGTAAGATTGTTGCGTGAGGATTTGCGCTCCGCACCGCGATTCAGCCCATCCAGGCCTCCTGCTGCAGGGAATTGGCCATGAACAGCAGGCCGCGCTGCAGCTCCTCGCGGGTGATGGAGCCGCCGAGGCAGACGCGCACGTGCTCGTCGGGCGCGCCGCTCACGGTGAAGACGTCCGAGGGCATCAGGCCCACGTGGCGCCCGGCCATGCGGCCCATCAGGTCGGCCCGGCCGGAGCCCTTGGGCAGGTGCAGCCAGATGTTGAAGGCGTTGGGGTCGGAGGTGAATTTCAGCCCCTCCAGCGTCTCGGCCGCGATGGCCTGGCGCGCCGCACTCTCGGTGCGGATGAAGCGGCGGATGCGCTCGGCCGTGCCGTCCTCGATCCAGTGGGTGGCAAGGGCCGCGGAGATGGGCGAGGGCATCACCGCCGTGGCCCGCAGCGCCTGGGCGAGGTTGAAGGCCCCGCGCGCGCTGGGGGCCACCACATAGGCCAGCCGCAGCCCGGCGCCGATGCATTTCGCGAGGCCGCCGATGTGCCAGGTGAGGTCGGGCGCGCTCACCGCCAGCGGGGCGGGCGCGCGGGCGGGGATGAAGCCGTAGGCGTCGTCCTCGATCAGCGGCAGGCCGTGGCGGTTGAGCACCTCCGACACCTCCAGCCGCCGCGCGGTGGGCATGGTGAGGGTGGTGGGGTTCTGCAGCGTGGGGTTGAGGTAGAGCGCCCGCGGCCCGTGGGCGCGGATCGCGGCCTCCAGCGCGTCGGGCAGGATGCCGCTCTCGTCCATCTCCAGTCCGACGAGCTCGATGCCGAGCCGCCGCGCGATGTTGCGCAGGCCGGGGTAGGTGATGCGCTCGCACAGCACCGCGTCGCCCGCGCCGCAGAGGGTGGAGAGCACGGCCGTCATCGTGGCATGCGCGCCGGGGGTGACGGCGATGCGCTCCAGCCGCGGCACCATTCCGCGCATCGACAGCCAGGTGGAGGCGGCCTCCTTGTCCTTCTCCGAGCCGATGGGCGACTGGTAGCGCAGCAGCGAGACGAGGTTTGCGCCCACGTAGCTGAGCCCCTCGCGCATCTTCTCGAGCAGGGCGGGGTCGGTCGGCTCGGGGGGCATGTTCATCGACAGGTCCTCCTCCCCGGCGCGGGCCGGGTCGGGGGCGGTGGAGCCGTTGGCGCTCGCGGTCACGAAGGTGCCGCGGCCCACGTGGCTGTCGAGCAGCCCGCGGGACTGCGCCTCGGCATAGGCGCGCGAAACGGTGGTGAAATCCACCCCCAGCCGGCCGGCGAGCTTGCGCTGCGGCGGCAGGCGGTCGCCCGGCTTCAGCGTGCCGGCGCGGATGTCCTGGGCGATCGCGTCGGCGATCAGGATGTAGCGTGGCTTGCCGCTCTCGGGGAGCGTCGGCGTCCAGTCGATCAAGTCAGTGGCCCTCCTGTGCCGCTTTCTAGCGCGGTGGCCGGGGGAATTGAAGCGGATTGTATGCAGGGAGGATTGTATGCGGAATGATTCGATTCAGTTTCTGGTTAATGCGTTACGAATGATTCGACGCTTGCCTTGATCTGGATCATTCAATTCCTGCCAGTTTCCGCGGCTGAAGCCCGGAAATCTGCCGAAGAAATCGCCATATCTGCTGTTTTCGCCCAGATAATTGTATGGAGATTGAATTGATAATTGACTGGATATCCGCCCTGCGATCACCCTGCTCCCGACCCCAGCCAGGAACAGGAGATACCAGATGCCTGCAGTCACCCAGGAAGCTCACAAGGACGGCGACTACTTCGTGAACTACGAGGAGAAGGTCTTCGAGGACGTGAAGGCAGAGGCCGGAGAGAAGGCGCTGGTCACCTTCCACACGGTCGCCTTCGAAGGGTCCATCGGCCTCGTGAACATCCTCAACGCCATCCGGCTGAACCGCAAGGGCTACGACACCTCGATCCTGCTCTACGGGCCGGGGGTCACGCTGGGCATCCAGCGCGGCTTCCCCACCCTGGGCGACGAGGCCTTCCCCGGCCACCAGAACTTCGCGGTGAACCTGAAGAAGTTCATGGGCGAGGGCGGCAAGGTCTATGCCTGCCGCTTCGCGCTCCAGGCGCTCTACGGCCACGGCGAGCCCTCGCTGCTGCCCGGCATCACCCCGGTGGCCCCGCAGGACGTGCTGGACTGCATCCTGCTGCACAAGAAGGCGAACGCGGTGATCCTCGACACCTGGACCGTGTGATCCACCCCGGGGGTGCCGGCCGCCGGCGCCCCCATCCCCCCCCGAGAGCGGAGCCATCAGATGAGAACCGACACCATCCGGGCCGCCGCGGTCCAGATCGCCCCCGATCTCACGGGCCGGGCCGGCACGGTCGAGCGGGTGCTGAACGCCATCGCCGAGGCGGCGGACAAGGGCGCGCGCTTCATCGTCTTCCCCGAGACCTTCGTGCCCTATTACCCGTATTTCTCCTTCGTGCTGCCGCCGGTGCAGCAGGGGGCGCCGCATCTCGAGCTCTACCGCGAGGCAGTCACCATCCCCTCGCCGGAAACCCGCGCCGTGGCCGAGGCCGCGCGCACCCGCGGGGTGGTGGTGGTGCTCGGCGTGAACGAGCGCGACCATGGCTCGCTCTACAACACCCAGCTCGTGTTCGACGCCGACGGCTCCCTCGCCCTCAAGCGCCGCAAGATCACCCCCACCTACCATGAGCGCATGGTCTGGGGGCAGGGCGACGGCGCCGGGCTCAAGGTGGTGGACACCGCCGTGGGCCGCGTGGGCGCGCTGGCCTGCTGGGAGCATTACAACCCGCTCGCCCGCTACGCGCTGATGGCCCAGCACGAGGAGATCCATGCCGCGCATTTCCCCGGCAGCCTCGTGGGCCCGGTCTTTGGCGAGCAGATCGAGGTGACCATGCGCCACCACGCGCTGGAGGCGGGCTGTTTCGTGGTCAACGCCACCGGCTGGCTCACCGAGGAGCAGATCGCCTCCATCCACCCCGACCCCGCGCTGCAGAAGGGCCTGCGCGACGGCTGCATGACCTGCATCGTCTCGCCCGAGGGCCGGCATCTCGCCCCGCCGCTCACCGACCGCGAGGGCATCCTGATCGCGGACATGGACATGCGGCTGATCACCAAGCGCAAGCGGATGATGGACAGCGTGGGCCATTACGCCCGGCCCGAGCTGCTGCATCTCGTGCATGACACCCGCCCCGCGCAGCCGCGCGTCGAGGCCCCCGCGCCCGAGGCCGCCGCCCCATCCGAGGAGGAACCCGCCGATGTCTGACTCCGAGCTCATCAACGACCTGCAGACGAAGGGCATGCGCCTGGTCGACCCCCGTGCCGGCCATGAGAGCCGCCGCGGCGGGGCAGGGCCCTCGGACCACAAGGCGATCACCATCGGCGGCACCACGGTGATGGTGCCGGTGCACACCGCGCCTGCCTTCGAGAGCCCCTATCTCGTCGAGGCGCCGGATGCCTCGGGCGCCGCCCGCGTGCTGCGCGACGGGGCGGAGGTGGCCCGCGTGCGCTTCCCGCTGCGCCCGCGCTTCTACGAGCTGAAGACCGCGGACGGCATCCCCTACAACCAGATCGCGGTGCTGCATTCGCGCGACGTGCTCGCCACCACGGTGCTGCAGACCTGCATCCGCTACGAGAGCCGCAAGAAGACCTGCCAGTTCTGCTCCATCGGCCAGAGCCTCGCCGCCGGGCGCACCATCGCCCACAAGACCCCCGCCCAGCTCGCCGAGGTGGCGAAGGCGGCGGTGGCGCTCGACGGCGTGAAGCACATGGTGCTCACCACCGGCACCCCGCGCGGCAAGGATCGCGGCGCCGCCGTGCTGGCCGAGAGTGCCGCCGCCATCAAGGCCGCCGTCGACCTGCCGATCCAGGCCCAGTGCGAGCCGCCGGAGGACGATGCCTGGCACCGCCGCATGGCCGATGCCGGGGTCGACGCGCTGGGCATGCATCTCGAGGCCGTGACCCCGGAGGTGCGCGCCCGCATCATGCCCGGCAAGGCGGGCGTGCCGCTGGAGAAGTACTTCTCCTCCTTCGAGGCGGCGGTGAAGGTGTTCGGCCGCGGGCAGGTGTCCACCTACATCCTCGCGGGGCTGGGCGACAGCGCCGAGGCGATCCTCGCGATGTCGGAGAAGCTCTGCGGCATGGGCGTCTACCCCTTCGTGGTGCCCTTCGTGCCGATCTCGGGCACGCCGCTGGAGAGCCACCCCGCGCCCTCCTCGGCCTTCATGGCCTCCATCCTGCGCCCGCTCGGCGCGATGATCGTGGCGGCCGGCATGAAGTCGGAGGACATCAAGGCCGGCTGCGGCAAGTGCGGCGCTTGCTCGGCCCTCTCCACCTACGAGAAGCTGAGGGTGGCATGAGCGCGCTCGACCAGTCGGTCTTCCACTGCCCGGGCTACTACATCCGCGCCGCGGGCGAGCCCTGGGAGCATGCCGGCGCCGCCGCCCTGCGCCACCGCGTGTTCGTGGAGGAGCAGGGCATCTTCACCGGCCATGACCGCGACGCGATCGACGATGTCGCCACCGCGCTGGTGGCGATCTCCACCTATGCGCATGAGGCCGACGAGGTGGTGGGCACCGTGCGCATCCATCAGCCGGAGCCGGGCCTGTGGTGGGGCTCGCGCCTCGCGGTCGACGGGCGGTTCCGCCGGGTGGGGCGGCTGGGCTCCGAGCTCATCCGCCTCGCGGTGCGCACCGCCCACGGCCGCGGCTGCGAGACCTTCCTCGCCCATGTGCAGAGCCAGAACGTGCCGCTGTTCCGCCGCCTGCACTGGACGCTCGAGGAGGAGGTGAGCCTGCACGGCGTGCCGCATGCCCGCATGCGCGCCGACCTCGCCCATTACCCGCCCATCGACGACCCGTTCGCCGGCTGGCTTTCGCTGGTGCGGAGGGCGGGGCGATGAGCGCCGCGGCCATCGCGGAGGCGCTGCGCGCGCACCCTTCCATCCGCGGCAAGCTCGCCATCGCCTCGGCCACCACACAGCTCGGCCTCGGCGCGGCCAGCACCGGGCTCCCGGGCGATGACGCCGCGGTGCTGCCACGCCCCGGCGGCGGGTTCGACCTGCTGGCGGGCGAGGGCTTCATCCCCGCCTTCGTGGCCGACGACCCCTGGTTTGCCGGCTGGTGCGGGGTGATGGTCAACCTCTCCGACATCGCCGCGATGGGCGGCCGCCCGGTGGCGCTCGTCGACCAGGTCTGGGCGCCCTCGCCGGAGGCGGCAGCCCCGCTCATGGCCGGCCTGCGCGCCGCGGCGGAGGCCTACGGCGTGCCGGTGGTGGGCGGCCACACCAACTATGCCGGGCGCGAGCTGTCGCTCGCCGTGTCGGTGTTCGGCCGGGCGGAGGCGCTGATCTCCTCCTTCGCCGCCCGCCCCGGCGAGGTGCTGATCGCCGCCATCGACCAGCGCGGCGCCTACCGCCCCAGCTTCGACAATTTCTGCGCCGCCCTCGACGTGCCCGCCCCCCGCCTGCGCGGCGACCTCGCCCTGCTGCCCGAACTGGCCGAGGCGGGGCTGGTCTTCGCCGGCAAGGACATCAGCCAGGGCGGCATCGCCGGCACCGCGCTGATGCTGGCCGAATGCTCCGGCACCGGCATCGCCCTCGATCTCGACGCCATCACCCCGCCCGCGGGCGTGGCCCCCGAGCGCTGGCTGCGCACATTCCCCAGCTTCGGCTACCTGCTCACCGCCGCCCCGGAGCAGGCGGAGGCGGTCTGCGCCCGCTTCGCCGCGCGCGACATCTCCGCCGCCATCATCGGCTCGGTCACCCCCGGAAGCGCCGTCACCCTCCGCAGCGGCGGAGAGGACGCGTTGTTCTGGGACCATGCCGCCACCCCCTATCTCGGCCTCGCGCCGAAGGAGCCCTCCCATGCCTGAAGTCCGTTTCACCCTGCGCTGGCCCGATGGCAGCGAGGATGTCTGCTACTCGCCCTCCACGGTGATCACCCGGTTCTTCACCGTGGGCGAGAGCTACGCACTGCCCGATTTCCTCACCCGCGCGCGCATCGGCTACGAAAAGGCCTCGATGCGCGTGGCCGAGCGCTACGGCTATGCCTGCACCGCCGCGATGGCCGAGCTCGACCGTCTGGAGGCCCGCGCCGCCGCCTTCGAGGGGCAGGAGGGTGCGACCATCGCCTGCACCGCGATGAGCCAATGAAGGGGGATGACATGAAGGACATGGCTGCAGACCGCCACGTGTCGGTGGTGATCGTGGGCGGCGGGCAGGCCGGGCTCTCGGTGAGCTGGCATCTCTCCCGCGCCGGCATCGACCACGTGGTGCTCGAGCGCCACGCGCGCTTCCACTCCTGGCGGGAAAACCGCTGGGACACGTTCTGCCTCGTGACGCCGAACTGGCAGTGCCGCCTGCCGGACTTCCCCTACGCGGGCGACGACCCCGACGGCTTCATGCTCAAGGACGAGATCACCGACTATCTCGACGCCTTCGCGGAGAGCTTCGACCCGCCGCTGCACGAGGGCGTAACCGTCACCCGCGTGGCCCAGGAGGGGCAGGGCTACACCGTCGAGACATCGGCCGGCAGCTGGCACTGCGCCCAGGTGGTGATCGCCACGGGCGGCTACGACACGCCCATGGTGCCGCCCTTCGCGCAGGCGCTCGACCCGGCGATTGCTCAGATCCATTCGCGTGATTACCGCCGCCCGGCGCAGGTGCCCGAGGGCGCCACGCTGGTGGTGGGCACCGGCCAGTCCGGCGTGCAGATCATGGAGGACCTGGTGCGGGCGGGCCGGGAGGTGCATCTCGCCGTCGGCCCCGCGCCGCGCAGCCCGCGCAAGTACCGCGGGCGTGACGCGACCGACTGGCTCTACGACGCCGGCCATTACGCGATGACCATCGACCGCCACCCCGACCCGGCCGCCGCCGTCTCGAAGACCAACCACTACATGTCGGGCCGCGACGGCGGCAAGGAGATCGACCTGCGCCGTTTCCACGTGGAAGACGGCGTGCAGCTCTACGGCAGCGTGGCCGGCATGGAGGGCAGCCGCATCCGCTTCCTGCCCGACCTCGCGAAGAACCTCGACGACGCCGACCGCTCCTACGTGGGCATCCGCACCCAGATCGACGCCTGGATCGCGAAACAGGGGATCGACGCGCCGGAGGAGCCGCCCTACGCCCCGCTCTGGCAGCCGGAACGCGAGACGGAGGAGATCGACTGCGCCGCCCTCGGCATCACCTCGGTGATCTGGTCGATCGGTTTCCGCCCGGACTATTCCTGGATCGAGGTGCCGGTGTTCGACGCCCGCGGCCGCCCGGTCTACCGCCGCGGCGTGTGCGAGGTGCCGGGCTTCCATTTCATCGGGCTGGGCTGGCTCAACACCTGGGGCTCGGGCCGCTTCCTCGGCATCGACGAGGACAGCGCCTATCTTGCCGAAGCCATCGCGGGCCAGCTCGCCACGGCCCGCGTGGGGGCCCGAGGGTGAGCGTCGTCGCCCTGCGCGCCGGGCCGCCGGCGCCCGAGCTCGTCTCGCGGCAGCGGCTGGGCATGGCCCAGCTCGGGCCGCAGGGCCTCTCCGAGCAATGGCTGCTGCGCGAGTGCGGTGATCGGCACTGGCAGCTCATCGCCACGGCGATGGGGCAGGAGCGCGCGGTCTTCGCCGATGCCGCCGGCCGCCCGGTCTACGCCGCCTTCTGCGCCACGGTGCTGGAGCTGGCGCCGCCCGCGCCCGGCGGCGTGCCGGGCGGGCTGCTCACCCTGCGCTCGGGCCTGTTCCGGCTCGGCGGCAGCCGCATCGGCTCCGAGCACGCGCTGGAGGTGGAGGGCCGGCCCGCCGGCCTCCTGCGGATGATCTCCACCTTCGTGGGCCACGGGCCGGGCGGCAGCAACCGCGCCATCCTGCGCCGCCCGCCGCTGCGCGAAGTGGCGCTGCCGCCGGCCGGGCCCGGGCTGGCGGCGCTCGCCGCACGCAGCCGCGAGACGGTGCGGAGCCTCTGCCCGACGGCGCCGGCCGGGCCGCCGCTGCTCGCCGCCGTGCCGGTGCCGGGGCTCGATTTCAACGCCGTGGGCCTGCTCTACTTCCCCGCCTTCTCCGCGCTGGCCGAGCGCGCGCACTGGGCCGACCCGCTGGCCCGCCCCGGCGCGCTCGCCCGCCGCGAGATCGTCTATCTGGGCAACATCGACCCCGGTGACGGCATCGCCCTCCACCCCGAGCCCGGCCATCCGCCCGGCGCCTTCGGCCTGTGGCGCTCCGACGCGGTGCGCATCGGCTTCGCGCGCAGCAGGTACCATCAATAGCGCGACAATCGGTCCGGAAACATGCCTTCAATTCCGCGGCGCGCGGGTCCATATCGGGGGCAGGAAACGCCCCGTCCGAAGGAGGCCTGTCATGGCCCTGACACCCGATCTCACCCCCGATCCCGCCACCCGCGAGGTGAAGCCCGCCCTGCTGCGCGGCCTCCGCTGCCGCTGCCCGCGCTGCGGCGAGGGAAAGGTGTTCGACGGCTACATCCGCGTGGCGAAGAGTTGCTCCGCCTGCGGGCTCGACCTCACGAAGCAGCGCGCCGACGACGGCCCGGCCTATATCGTGATCCTGATCGTCGGCCACATCATGGGGCTGATGATGCTCGAGCTCTCAACCCTGATGCGCGACTCGCCCTTCCTCGTGGCCGGCATCTGCTGTGCCGCTGCCCTCGGCCTCGCCATCCCCATGCTGCCGCGCGTGAAGGGCGCCTTCATCGCCTACCAGTGGGCGAAGGGCCTGCACGGCTTCTGAGCCGGGCAGGGGGGCGGGCTTCCGCCGGGCGGAAGGCGCGCGCGCAGGTGCCTTAGCGCCTTGGTGCCGAAGGCAGATCCCTATCCCCGAGCCGATGTGGCGGGCGCGACTTGCGCGCCTGTGCTTCGCTGAAGTCCGCGGGGCCGTCGCCGGCTGCGCGTGCCCGGTCTGAGCGAAATCTGAGGGCGCCTGCGTGTACGGCCTTGTCCGCTGGTTGGCGGGTGGAGCAACGCGCTCTCGCACGCGGCCATGCCTGACTTCCGGCCATATCCGCCTCTCCGCCGGCAGGGGGCCGTGCGGGGCGCTCTCCGGGGCCGATCTTCCGGGTCTGCGTGAGCCGCCGGGCGTCCCGGCGCGGGCCGGGCAGCTCATCTGCTCAGCGAAGCCCGCGCCTCGCCGATTTCCGGGATGTGCCGTGTCGGCCTGCGCGCGGTGGCCGCGACGGCAGATCACGCTGGCCGGTCGGGACCTGTCGCGTGCCTGCCCTGCGAGCAGAGGGGCGACGCCGGGGCCGTGACCGCCCGGCAGGACAAGGACGTGCCCGCCCTGCACGCGGGGCGGCTACGGCCGGTCAATGCGCCGGGGGCCGTGGCCGCCGCCTGCAGCCCGGGGAAGCTGTCGTTTTCCTCCCCGTCGTGCCGCCCGCGGGCCGGGGCGGCTTCAGCCCGGCCGTGCCTCAGCGCAGGCGGCCGATGGAATACTCCGGGTCGAGGTCATGCGCGTCGAGGTAGGAGTAGAGCAGCTCCGGGTCGGGGTTCTCCACGTCGCTGCCCATCTCGGGGGCGGCGAGCCCGCCGGTGATGAACAGCGTGTCGAGCCCCTGGTCGACGCCGCCGCGCACGTCGGTGTGGATGCCGTCGCCCACGCAGAGGATGCGCTCGTCGGCGATCTCGCGCCCCGCGGCGGCGAAGAGGCGCTGGCGCGCGAGGTCGTAGATCGGCGCATGCGGCTTGCCGAAGTAGCACGAGGTGCCGCCCGCCGCGGTGTAGGCGGCGGCGATCCCGCCCGCGCACCAGATGCGCCGCTCGCCGCGGTCGACGAACACGTCGGGGTTGGCGCAGAGCAGCTTCAGGCCGCGCGCCACGCCCTCGGCGATCATGTCGGCGTAATCGTCCGGGCTTTCGGTCTCGTCGTTGAACAGGCCGGTGCACACGATGCCCTCGGCCTGCGACAGCGGCACCCGGGCGATCTCGGTATGCGGCAGGTCGCGGCCCGGCTCGGTGAAGAAGGAGATGTCGCGCTCGGGGCCGAGGTGGAAGACCCTTGTGCCGAAGGCGCCGGAGAGCATCGCCGCCTGGGCCGCGTCGCCGGAGGAGACGATGTCGTCGCGCACGTCCATCGGCGTGCCCACGGCGTCGAGCTGGCCATGCACCGAGCGGCGCGGGCGTGGCGAGTTGGTGAGCAGCAGCACCGTGCCGCCGCGCGCCTTGAAGCGGCGCAGGGCCTCCACCGCGGCGGGGTAGGTGGTGATGCCGTTGTGCAGGCAGCCCCAGAGGTCGCAGAAGAGGGCGTCGTAGCGCCCGGCGATCTCATCGAGCGACGTGATAATCTGGGTCATGGGGTGTTCCGCGGCTTGGGGTGGCATTCGCAGGTGCAGCGGGGCAGGTGTAGCGGCCACCCGACCCGCAATCAACCCGGCCGGGCGGGTGCGCACCCGCCGCGCGGCACGCGCGGCCCGGCCCAAGGCGGAGGAGACGCGCCCGCGAGGGCGTGTCGACGGAGCACGGGAGGGCCCCGCCACGCCCCGGCGCCACCGCCCGGTATCAGCGGACCGGGAGCCCTCCCGTGCCGGCCGCACCTGCCGGTGCCCCCGCCTTTGGGCCGGGCCGGGTGCTGCGCACCCGGCGGCAGCGCGAAGGGGGCGGGCAAGCGGCATGATGGAAAGCGCAGGCGATCCGCTGCATCGGCTCGGAGGTCCGGCGCTCGCGGAACGGTGGCGCGGCTCGGGGCGATTAAGACAGTCCGTGGTGCAATATCTGCGGCCGTTCGCTGGTAGGGGGCGACTGGCATCGTGCCTGCGGGGCAATGCTCCCGGGCCGTGAACAGAATTCCGCGCCCCGGCATCGATCTCGTCGTCTGATCGGGAGGCGCGATCTCGCTGCGAGTGGGAAGTGCAGGTCGCTTGGCGGCTTCGTGCAATCGAGTGCCGGCGTCGCGTGCGCTCCCGGAAGGCAGGCCCCCTTCCCGCTATGTGCTGAGGGCCGCGCCCGACCCTGGGTGGGCGCAACCCGCTCGTGGTCGGCGGTTTACCTCAAAAGCTCCGGACGAAGGCTGAGCGGCTCACGGCATCGCCATCGCGCCCTCCCGGGGGGAGGGTCGGGCGCGGCCCGGGCTGGTCGCCCGGGCGGAACAGGGGAACGGTAGCTTGCCGCTTGCCGGCCGGCGCCGCCTTTCAGCCCGGGGCTGCATCGCGCGGCGGAGGCGGCTCCCCCAGCCGATGCGACCCGCCCCGTTTCGCGGCGCGCCGGCTCAGAGCGGGACGCGGGTGATCGTCCAGCCCTCGTCGGCGAGCAGGTTCAGCACCCCCGCCTCGCCGGGCAGGTGCAGCGCGCCCACGGCCACGAAGGCGCCGCCGCGCTCCAGTTCCATCACCAGTTTGGGCAGCCACTTGCGGTTGCGGCCCTCGATGAGGCGGGCCTCGAAGAGCTTGATCAGGTGGTCGGCCTTCTCCTCGGGCAGCACCTTGTAGGTCTCGTACTTGCCGTATTCCCAGATCGCCTGGAGGTCGCCGTCGAGGTAGAGCTGCTTGGAGGAGGCGCGGTAGTCCTCCGCGTCCTTCGAGGTGGCGATCACGAGCTCGAGCAGGTCGGCCTCGGTCTGCGGGTCGCCGGAGCGGAAGGCCTCCATCGCCTCCTCGCCGGTCTCCAGTCCGATGATCTGCCGGCCGCTGTCGCGCGCCACGTTCATGATGCGCCGGTCGAGCACCGGGGAGGCCTGGGCGGCCTCGAGCGCGCAGGCCGGCTGGGCGAGCAGCATGGAGAGGAACCAGGGGTGCATGCGCTGGGCCATCTCCAGCGTCATGCCGTATTCGGGCAGGATGCCGCCGAGGATCTCGAGCGCCTGCGGCGAGAGCTTCTGGGAGAGCGGCGTGCCGGAGAGGTCGAAGATCTGCGCCGGGTTGGCGGCGAAGCTCTGCTCCATCTGCGACATTTCGTCGAGGGTGATCTCCACCACCACGCGCTGCGCCTCGCCGAGCGCCTCCTCCACCGGGCCGGGCAGGGAGGTGACTTCGGGGTCCGCGTCGTGGTAGGTGCCGAACACCCAGGAGGTGCGGCCCGCCTTCTCCGCCCGCCAGAAGCGGCCCTCGGAATAGGGCACCGCCTCGGCGGCCGAGAAGATGCCGCGATAGTCCGACGGCGCGGAGCCGCGCATGGCCGAGAGCCGGTCCTCGCCGCCGCACAGCGCCAGCGCCGGTGCTGCCAGAAGCGAAAGAATGGCCCCGAGGGCGGTTGCAACGCGCGTCTTCATCCACATCTCTCCCAGGTCAGCGAGGCTGGAACAGAGATAGCTCTCCCCTTGACAGACTCAAGGCCGCGGCGTATCTCGCTGCCATGTTAGCACTCACGGGTGGTGAGTGCTAACAGGCGGGCCGGGAGCGCCGAAAGGCGTGGGGCCCGGCGAATGACCGCCCGCAAGGACATACGGAAAACGCAGTTCCAAGGAGCGACTTCCATGAAATTCACCCCCCTGCACGACCGCGTTCTGGTCCGTCGCCTCGAAGGCGAAGAGAAGACCAAGGGCGGCCTGATCATCCCCGACAGCGCGAAGGAAAAGCCGGCCGAGGGCGAAGTGATCGCGGCGGGCGAAGGCGCGCGCAAGGATTCGGGCGAGCTGATCCCGATGGCCGTGAAGGCCGGCGACCGCGTGCTCTTCGGCAAGTGGTCCGGCACCGAGGTCAAGGTCGACGGTGAAGACCTGCTGATCATGAAGGAAGGCGACATCCTCGGCCTGATCGGCTGAGCGACCGCCACTCTTCTTCCCGAAACATCTGAATTTCAAGGAGCAGACGCATGGCTTCGAAAGACGTCAAGTTCAGCACCGACGCCCGCGACCGCATGCTGCGCGGCGTGGACATCCTCGCCAACGCCGTGAAGGTGACCCTGGGCCCGAAAGGCCGCAACGTGGTCATCGACAAATCCTTCGGCGCCCCGCGCATCACCAAGGACGGCGTGTCCGTGGCGAAGGAAATCGAACTGGAAGACAAGTTCGAGAACATGGGCGCCCAGATGGTCCGCGAAGTCGCTTCGCGCACCAACGACACCGCCGGTGACGGCACCACCACCGCGACCGTCCTGGCCCAGGCGATCGTGAAAGAGGGCATGAAGTCGGTTGCCGCCGGCATGAACCCGATGGACCTGAAGCGCGGCATCGATCTCGCCGTCTCCAAGGTCGTCGAGTCCATCAAGGCGATGGCCCGTGACGTGACCGACACCGACGAAGTCGCCCAGGTCGGCGCCATCTCCGCCAACGGCGAGTACGAGATCGGCCGCCAGATCGCCGACGCGATGCAGAAGGTCGGCAACGAGGGTGTGATCACCGTCGAGGAGAACAAGGGCCTGGAGACCGAGACCGAGGTCGTCGAGGGCATGCAGTTCGACCGCGGCTACCTCTCCCCCTACTTCATCACCAACGCCGACAAGATGGTGGCCGAGCTCGAGGACGTCTACATCCTCCTGCACGAGAAGAAGCTCTCCTCGCTCCAGCCGATGGTGCCGCTGCTCGAGTCCGTGATCCAGACCGGCAAGCCGCTGCTGATCATCGCCGAGGACGTCGAGGGCGAGGCGCTCGCCACCCTCGTGGTCAACAAGCTGCGTGGCGGCCTGAAGATCGCCGCCGTCAAGGCGCCGGGCTTCGGTGACCGTCGCAAGGCCATGCTGCAGGACATCTCGATCCTGACCGGCGGCCAGGTGATCTCCGAAGACCTCGGCATGAAGCTCGAGAGCGTCACCATCGACATGCTCGGCACTGCCAAGAAAGTCCGGATCACCAAGGACGACACCACGATCGTCGACGGTGCCGGCGACAAGGCCGAGATCGACGCGCGCGTCGCCCAGATCCGCCAGCAGGTCGAGGAGACCACCTCCGACTACGACCGTGAGAAGCTCCAGGAGCGTCTCGCCAAGCTCGCCGGTGGTGTGGCCGTGATCCGCGTCGGCGGCTCGACCGAGGTCGAGGTGAAGGAGCGCAAGGACCGCGTCGATGACGCGCTCAACGCGACCCGCGCCGCGGTTCAGGAAGGTGTCGTCGTCGGTGGCGGTGTCGCGCTCGTCCAGGGTGCCAAGGCGCTCGAGGGTCTCGAGGGTGTCAACGCCGACCAGAACGCCGGTATCTCCATCGTGCGCCGCGCGCTGGAAGCCCCGCTGCGCCAGATCGCCAACAACGCCGGCGTCGACGGCGCCGTGGTTGCCGGCAAGGTGCGCGAGTCGACCGACAAGGCCTTCGGCTTCAACGCCCAGACCGAAGAGTACGGCGACATGTTCAAGTTCGGCGTGATCGACCCGGCCAAGGTGGTGCGCACCGCGCTGCAGGACGCCGCGTCGGTGGCCGGCCTGCTCATCACCACCGAGGCGATGGTTGCCGACAAGCCGGAGCCGAAGGGCGCCGGTGGCGGCATGCCCGACATGGGTGGCATGGGCGGCATGGGCGGCATGGGCGGCATGATGTAATCATCGCCGTTCCCGCTCAGGGACGTCTGCCTCACGAGGCACGGAAGGGCCGCCCGCCAGGGCGGCCCTTTTCGCATGCTCACGGCCCGACCCACCTCCGGCCGTCGCCCCCGGCGACCGCGCCCCCCTCCGGCCGTCGCCTCATGCGGCCGGGGCCGCTTCCGGCCGTTCCCGGATGACCCCGCCCGCCTCCCGCGGTCTCGCCGGACGATCCGCATCCGGTGATGACAGCGGCCTCCGGCCGTGCGGCAGTGCGAACGGGCTGCAGGCAGACCGGCGCCGTGTCGGCCAGCCTCCCCACCGGCAGGGCCCCGCAGTGGGCGGGCCCCGAGCGCCCCTGCCCTCAGGGCTCCGAACCGGAACAGTCCCCGCAGCGGCAAGGCGCTGCGGGGCAAGCCCTGCGCAGCCTGCTTGCCGAACGTGCAAGCCCTCCTCGGCAGTGCGCTCCGCAAGCGCCACGTCCCGTACGGAGATGTCCCGCAGCGGAAGCGGCCCTGCCCGGAAGCGGTGCCCGCAGTGCGACGCGCAACCGCCGCGCGCCAGCGCGGCCCGGCCCAAACCGCAGGAGACGCGCCCCGCGAGGGGCGGGTCGACGCAGGACGGGAGGGCTCCGTTTCCGCTCGCAGGAGGCCTGTCGGCCGGGGCACTCCCGTGCCGGGGCCACCTGTCGGTGTCCCCGCCTTTGGGCCGGGCCGGGTGCTGCGCACCCGGTGCGCGGGCAGGCGGCGTGGCGCCGGGCTGCCGAGAAGCGGCGGAAGCTGGCCCCTGGTCGGGTACAGCGCGAGAGGGAGCCGTGCGGATGGGGGCTGTGGGGATCGCTGCTGTGTCTGCGGGCGCATGCGGGCGCCGCCCGCGTGGATGGATGCTGTGTGGATGGCAGCCGCGTGGAGGGGGCCCTGGTCGGTCGTGGTGTCGATGGACGAGAGAGGGGGCGTGGACAGGTGCCGTGCCGATGGCTGCGGGGCGGGGCCTGTGGCCCTGGCCGGGTTTCGGCGCCGGGCCCTGCGGTTTCGCATTGGCGGGCGCGTGACGGGGGTGGCGCTTTACAGGGGCGGTGCGGGGCGCCATAGCTGGCGCATCATGCGGCTCGTTCTCCTCACCTTGCTCACGCTCGTCGCCTTCGCGGCCAATTCGGTGCTTGCCCGCGCCGCGCTTGCCGAGGGGGCGATCGGGCCGGGGCTGTTCACCGCGCTGCGCCTCGCCGCCGGGGCGGCGATGCTGCTGGGGCTGGTGGAGTTGCGCCGGCGCAGGCGAGGGCGGGCGGCGCCGGGGCTCTCGGGCGGCTGGTGGCCGGCGCTGATGCTGCTGGTCTATGCCGCCGGGTTTTCCTTCGCCTACACGGGGCTTGCCACCGGCACCGGGGCGCTGATCCTGTTCGGCGGCGTGCAGGTGACCATGTTTGCCGGCGCGCTGGCCGGGGGCGAGCGGCCGGGGCCGGCCCGCTGGGCGGGCGCGGCGCTGGCGCTCGCGGGGCTGGGCGTGCTCTTCGCGCCCGGCGCAGCGGCCCCGGAGCCGGTGAGCGCTGCGCTGATGCTCGCCGCGGCGGTCGGCTGGGGCGTCTACTCGCTGCGCGGCCGGGCGGCCGGCGATGCGCTGGGGGCGACGGCGGGCAACTTCCTCTTCGCCTCGGTGCCCGGCCTCGCCATCGGGCTGCTGGCCGGCGAACCGGCGCCGGGGCTCGCGGGCGTGCTGCTCGCGGTGACCTCGGGCGCGGTCGCCTCGGGGCTGGGCTACGCGCTCTGGTACACCGTGCTGCCGCAGCTCGAGGCCAGCGTCGCCGCCGTGGCGCAGCTCACCGTGCCGCTGATCGCCCTGCTCGGCGGCATGCTGTTCCTCGGCGAGCCCGCGACATGGCGCTTCGCCATTGCCGCGGCGCTGGTGCTGGGCGGCGTGGGCGGGGCCATCCTGCTCGGGCGGCGCCGGGCATGAGCGCGCATGACAGCCGGCGGGCGCTGCTGCTCTACCCCGGGCGCGCGCTGCGCCGGGCGGCGCGGCCGCTGGGGCGCGGCTCGCTCGCCGCGGGTCTGCGGCTGGCGCTGCGCCGGGGGCTGATGCGGGAGGGCGGGGAAGGGCTGGAGGCGCCCGAGGTCCGGCCGGGTGGCCGGCCGGTGGTGCTGCA
>NZ_QRGC01000016.1 GCF_003448965.1 Oceanicella sp. SM1341 | reverse complement strand
CGCGCCGCCCGCCGGGGCGACCTGCCGGCCTTCCGCCGCCTCGCCGCCATGCTGTTGCGCGGCGAAGACGCGGCGGCCGAGGCCCGGCTCCACGCCGCGCTGGCCCCGGTGGACCGGGTCCTCTTCGCCCCGGGCCCGGGCGCCGCGCCGGATCTCGCCCGCCTGCGCCGCGAGGTGGAGCGCACCGCCGCGCGCAGCGAAACAGAGCGCACCGCCCCGCGCCGGGAGGCAGCCGACCGGTGATCCGGGGCACACGGGGGCAGCCCCCGCGCCGGAGGGGCGAGAACCCGCCGGGGGTGTGGGCGCGCAGCCGGGGCGGAATGTACGAAGTTCCGGCGGCTTGCACGGATCTCTTGATTAACAGACGAATCGGTCTGATAATTCCGGCATGACAGAGCCCGGTACATCCCTCGCTCCGCGCCGCCGCGGGCGGCCCCGCCAGGCGCCGGAGGCCTCCGCCACGCGGCGCGCACTGCTGCGCGCCGGGCTGGAGGCACTGACCGAGCGCGGCTTCACCGGCGTGAGCGTGGACGAGATCCTGCAGGCGGCCGGCCTGCCGAAGGGCGCCTTCTACCATCATTTCGCCGGCAAGGAGGCCTTCGGCCTGGCGCTGATCGCCGCCTATGGCGCGTGGTTCGCGGGCAAGCTCGAGCACTGGCTGACCGATGCGGACACCCCGCCGCTGGAGCGCCTGCGCAACTTCACCGCCGACGCCCGCGCCGGCATGGCCCGGCACGGCTACCGGCGGGGCTGCCTCGTCGGCAACCTCGGCCAGGAGATCGGCAGCCTGCCGGAGCCGTTCCGCGCCGCCCTCCTCGCCGTGCTGGCGGACTGGGAGCGCCGCACCGCCGCCTGCCTCGCCGAGGCGCGGGCGCGCGGCGACATCGCATCCGATCGCGACCCCGAGAGCCTCGCCGCCCTGTTCTGGATCGGCTGGGAAGGGGCGGTGCTGCGCGCCAAGCTCGAGCGCGCGCCCGGCCCGCTCACCCGCTTCGCCGACGGGTTTCTCGACGGCCTGCGCCCCCCTGCAAGAAGGAGCCCGGAATGTTCGACGCCATCCTGATCGACCGTGACGAGGAGGGGCGCAGCCATGCCGCCCTCACCCGGCTGGAGCCCGCGCAGCTGCCCGAGGGCGAGGTGACCGTGCGCGTGGCGTACTCGACGATGAACTACAAGGACGCGCTCGCCATCACCGGCGCCTCGCCGGTGGTGCGCAGCTTCCCGCTGGTGCCGGGGATCGACTTTTCCGGCGTGGTGGAGGCCTCCGACAGCCCGGATTTCGCCCCCGGTGACCGGGTGGTGCTCAACGGCTGGGGCCTGGGCGAGCGGCACTGGGGCGGGCTCGCCGGCATGGCGCGGGTGCAGGCGGGCTGGCTGGTGCCGCTGCCCGGGGCCATCAGCCTGCGCCGCGCCATGGCCATCGGCACGGCGGGCTACACCGCCATGCTCGCGGTGATGGCGCTGGAGCGGCAGGGCCTCACCCCCGGCGCGGGCCCGGTGCTGGTGACCGGGGCCGCCGGGGGCGTGGGCAGCGTGGCGGTGACGCTCCTCGCAGCCCTGGGCCACGAGGTGCACGCGATGACCGGCCGGCCGGAGGAGGCGCCCTTCCTCGAGGCGCTCGGCGCCTCCGCCATCGTGCCGCGCGAGGGCCACGCCGGGCCCGGCCGGCCGCTGGCGAAGGAACGCTGGGCCGCGGCGGTGGACGTGGCCGGCGGCCACGTGCTCGCAAACGTGCTGGCCGAGACCCGCTACGGCGGCACGGTGGCGGCCTGCGGCCTCGCCGCCGGCATGGAGCTGCCGGCCACCGTGGCGCCCTTCATCCTGCGCGGCGTCACGCTCACCGGCATCGAGAGCGTGATGTGCCCGCTGCCCGTGCGGCTGGAGGCCTGGGCCCGCATGGCGGAGACGCTCGACATGGAGCGGCTCGACAGCCTCACAGGCGAGTTGCCGCTCGCCGAGGTGATCGGCTTCGCGCCGGGCATGCTGGAGGGCAAGGCACGTGGCCGCATGGTGGTGCCGATCGACCCCGGGCTCGGCTGAGCCCCGGCGTTCCGAGATGCGGAACAGGCCTCAGCGCTCGGTCTGCACCATCATGCACAGGAGTTCGAACATCACCTGCACGCCGAGATAGGCGGTGGCACCGGATGCGTCGAAGGGCGGCGAGACCTCGACCACGTCGGCGCCCACGATGTTCACGCCGGTGAGCGCGCGCACCACCTGCAGCGCCTGCCAGGAGGTGGGGCCGCCCACCTCCGGCGTGCCGGTGCCGGGCGCGAAGGCGGGGTCGATGAAGTCGATGTCGTAGGAGACATAGGTGGGGCCGGAGCCCGCGATCTCGCGCGCCTCGGCCATCACGTCGTCGACGCCGCGGGCATGGAACTCCTCGATCTCGATGATGCGGATGCCCACGGAGGCGGCGAAGTCGCGGTCCTCGCGGTCATAGGTCGAGCCGCGGATGCCGATCTGGCAGACGCGGCCAGGCTCGAGCAGCCCTTCCTCCACCGCGCGGCGGAACGGGGTGCCGTGGGTGTACATCGTGCCGCCGAAATAGGAGTGGAACAGGTCGGTGTGGCTGTCGAAATGGATCATGCCGACCGGGCCCTTCGCCGCCACCGCGCGCAGCACGGGCAGCGAGGTGAGATGGTCGCCCCCCGCGGTGAGCGGGCGGGTGCCCCGGCCGATCACGCCCGCGTAGAACTCGGTGATGCGGGACATGCTGTCCTGAATGTCGGAGGGGTTGATCACCACGTCGCCGAGGTCAGCGCAGGTGGCGGCCTCGAAGGGGCGGATGCGGGTGCCGCCGTTCTCGGCCCGGATCATGGTGGAGAGGTCGCGCATCTGGCGGGGGCCGTGGCGCGGGCCGGGGCGGTTGGTGGTGCCCGAGTCCCAGGGCACGCCGATGAGCCCGATCTCGACCTCGGGCAGGCGCGGGTGGTCGGGGCCCAGCACCGGCAGGCGCATGAAGCTCGCGGGCCCCGCGAAGCGCGGCATCTCGAAGCCGGAGACGGGGAGGAAGAACGGGTCGGTCATGTCTGTCTCACTTTCACTGCATCGCGCGGCCCCGCTCGCGCAAGGCGCGGGCGGGGCCGGCGCCTGCCTGCCGCCCGGCGGGGCACGGCGCCAATGCAGCAATCTCCTCCGGCGCGCCGGAACGGGCAAGGGGGGTGACGAGATCAGCGGAGGGTGCCCCCGGGCGTGGCGAGGCGGCGCCGGCCGGGCCGCGCGCGCCCGCGCCGGCCGGGTTCAGCCGAAGCCGGTGTCGGTGTCGACGTGCAGGGCGCCGGTGAGCGCGTGCACCAGCCCGTCGTCATCGGTGACCTGAAGCACCATGTTGCGCGCGGTGAGCTCGGCCTTCTTCACCCCGTAGATCAGCACCGTCTTGCCTTCGGCGGCGAACATCACCCCGTCGGCCGTGTCGTGGAAGGCGGCGCGCAGCTCGGCCTTGTTGCGGAAGTGGAAGTCGCGGAACACCAGCCGGTCCTCCGCCACGTCGAAATCCCGGCTGTCGGGCGTCCAGTCCTGCGGGCCGGAGAAATTGGCGATCACGTCGTTGTCCTGGCCGACGCCGGGGGTGAAGACGAAAGTGTCGGCTCCGAAGCCGCCGGTGAGCCGGTCGCGCCCGGTCTCGGAGAACAGGAAGTCGTTGCCCCGCCCGCCGTCGAGCAGGTCTGCGCCGGCACCGCCGAACAGCCGGTCATTGCCCTGGTCGGCGTCGATGAAATCGTTGTGCGTGCCGCCGAACACCCGGTCGTCGCCGCGGCCGGTGGTGATCTCGTCTTCCCCGCCCTCGCCGTAGACGACGATGGAATCGTTCTTCGTCACGATCCGGTTCGCGTAGTTGTTCGCGTGGATGGTGATGTCGGCCGTCACCAGTCCGAGGGTCAGGTTCTCCACATGCGCGGCCATGTAGTAGTGGAGCTGGTTGGCCTGCGGGCGCACGTCGTCGCGCAGCACGATCGTGTCCTCGCCGTAGCCGGCGTTCTCGGTGATCAGGGTGCTGCGGTCGACGAAATAGGTGTCGTCACCCCAGCCGCCGGCGATGCGCGCCACGTCGTTGCCGGCGACGAGATGATCGTCTCCGCCGCCGTTGGGCAGCGCGAGCCTGCCCTCGTGGAAGCTCACGCCCTCGGCGCCGGCCACGCGCTCGAGCCGGGCAAGCTCGGCCTCGGTGCGGGCGATGGCGCCGGCGCTGTGGAGGGCGGCGAGGTTCACGGTCTGGTGCGGGTCGCGCTCGAGATTGTAGAGCTCGAGGCTGCCGTCCTCGTAGCGGATGAGCCGGAACTGCTCCGAGCGCATCGAGATCGAGCCGTAGATGTAGGTGAGCACCGGCTGGGGCACGTAGGTGCCGAAATCATCCGACAACAGCCCGGCGAGGCTGCGGGTGGAGACGCTTGCCGGCGTGTTGATGCCTGCGAGGTCGGTGAGGGTGGGGAAGACCTGGTTGAGGCCCACGGGGGTGGTGACCACGCGTCCGGGCTCGGCCTGGTCGGGGTCGACGATGATGAGCGGCGCGTTGCCCGCCTCCTCCCACAGGGTGAACTTGTGCCACAGGTCGCGGTCGCCCATCTGGTATCCGTGGTCGCTCCACAGCACGAGCGTGGTGTTGCCCCAGAGCTGGTTGCGGTCCATCGCGTCGAGGATGATGCCCAGCATGGCGTCGGAATAGGAGATGCCGGCGAGATAGGCCTGCACGGTCTGCTCCACCATGCCGTCGAAGAGCGGGCCCATGTCCGGCATGAACTGCTTGGCGAAATCGGGGAGATCGAGGTCGCGCGCGGCCGTGGTGCCGGGGATTTTTATATCCTCGAGCGGGTAGAGGTCGAAGTATTCCTGCGGCGCGTTGAAGGGCGCGTGCGGGTGGAAGAGCCCCGCCATCAGGAACAGCGGGTCGCCCCCCGCCTTCACCCCGTCGAGCAGCGCGGCGGCCTTGGTGGCCATGTCGTAATCGACGTAGTCCTCGTCGGTCACGCCGGCGGGCGCCGGGCCGGTGCCGAAGGGCAGGCCGAACTTCTCGTGCATCAGGCCGTTGGCGCGGAGGTTCTCGTCGATCACGCCCTGCGCGTAGCCCGCGGAAATGTTGGGGGAGTGGAAGTTCTTGCCCACCGCCGCCGTCTCGTATCCCGCGCGGTGGAAGGCGGCGGGCAGGGTGTCCTGCGGCGAGAGGAAACGCTCCCAGCTCTCCACGTTCTCGTAGATGCCGGTCTCGAACACCGACTGGCCGGTGAGCACGGTCGCCCGGCTGGGGTTGCACACCGGCGTGCTGGCATAGGCGGAATCGAAATACGTGCCCATGTCGAGCAGCCGGTCCAGGTTCGGGGTGCTGATCTCGACACCGAACGCCTCACGGAAGCGGACAAAGTTGAACAGGTCGTCCACAGAAACTGCGACTACGTTTTTCATTGTTAATCTCTTCCGGCGAAGGCCGGTACATCTTGGAGGAAGATCCGGGCAGGAATTGCCGGACGGGGAGGATGTTGGCGTCTTGTAATCGCGAGCTTGTTGAAAAATGACCAATTAATCAAGTGGTACGAAAGCCTGCCGCACGAAGGGTTGCGGCGGCTTCCGCCCCGAGCAGGAAACGCTCCAGTGCGGCGGCGCCGGGTCTCGCGCCGCGCAGGCGGCACAGGCCGAACCGGGCGTCGACATGCAGCACCCCGGGCAGGGCGACGGCCCGCAGCGCGGGCTCGTCCGCCAGGGCAAGCCGCGCGTTGGAGCGATAGGTGAGGAAGATGTCGGCCAGTCCCCGTGCCATCACCCAGCCGTAGTGATTCGCCCCCTGCGGCGCGCGGGGCGCGCCGGGCCCGCCCGCGAGGCGCAGCGCCCGGGCCGTGAGCGCGGCCTCCGCCCCCGGGATCAGCGCTTCGGCCCGCGCGAAGCAGGCCTGCGCGTAGTCCCCCGAGGGGTCCGCACCGGGCAGCGAGGTGGCAAGCCGGACGGACGGCGCGAGCAGCAGCTCCACGAAGCCCCGCGCATCCGCGGTCTCGAGCGCGGGTGCGAGGCCGGGCTGCACCAGTGCCACCAGGGCGTTGCCGGCGAATTGCCGCGGCGGATGCGCGCGCCCCGCCCGCGCCAGCGCCTCCGGATGGCCCATGTCGGCGGCGGCGAAGACATCCGGCGCCGCACCGGCCTCGATGGCGGCGCGCAGCGTGCCGGAGGGGCCGAAGCGGGTCTCCACCGGTTGTCCGCTGCGCGCGGCATGGAGGCGGGCGAGCCCGCCCAGCACCTCCGCGAGGCTTCCCGCGCCCCAGAGCGTGAGCGCGGGCCGGGCAGGCGGTGTGCGGGGCATGGGCGATCTCTCCTGCCAAGGGCGTTGCCGCACCGCCGCACGCGTGACATAGCTTCGGGGTACGAGGCGCGGGCGGCAGCCTAGCGCCACCTGCGGCGCCGCGCACCCCCGCCACGGCGCCGGCGGACGTCGACACCCCCCGCCCCGGCGGGCAGGCTTCACCGGCCCGTCCCGGCGGGCAGCCCCACCCGTCCGCCCCGGCGGGCAGCCCCACCCGTCCGCCCCGGCGGACAGCCACACCGGTCCGCCCCGGCGGACCCGCGAAGAAGGAACCCCAGCGATGAAACTCAGCGCCCGCAACGTCCTGCCCGGCAGGATCGTCGAGATCGTCACCGGCGCCGTGACCAGCCACGTGCGCATCGACGTGGGCGGCTCGGTGGTCACCTCGGCCATCACCAATGCCGCGGTGGAGGAACTCGGCCTCACCGTGGGCGGCGAGGCCTATGCCGTGATCAAGGCCTCCGACGTGATGATCGGCACGGACTGAGCCGATGAGCACGCCGCTGCCCGACCTGCGCGACGGCGAGGAGGCGGTGACCCTGCCGGGCCCGCCCGCCGACGCCGCCCTGCGCTTCATCGGCCGCATCCGGACCCCCTGGACCCGGCGCGCGGACTGCCCCCGCCGGGGCGACGCGGAGGCAGGCCCCGCGTGCCGGCTCGAGCTCGACCCGCTCTGGGCACCCGCGCTCGACGGGCTCGCCCCGGGCGACGCGGTGCAGGTGCTCTACTGGATGCACGAGGCGCGGCGCGACCTCGTGCGCCAGGTGCCCCGGCACAGCGGCGTGAAGACCGGCACCTTCGCCCTGCGCTCGCCGGTGCGGCCGAACCCGATCGCCTCCTCGGTGGCGCGGATCATCGCCATCGAGGGACCGGTGGTCACCCTGCGCGGGCTCGACTGTCTCGACGGCACGCCGCTGCTCGACCTCAAGCCCGACCGGAGCCGCGCGCCATGAGCCGGCGCCACAGCGGCCCCCGCCCCGACGCGCGGCGCCGCGCGCTGCTGCGCGGGGCCACGGCAGCGGCGCTCGGCCTCGCCGCGCCGGCGCTGCTCACGCGCCCTGCCGCGGCGCGGGTGGTGCGCGATGCCACCGGCCGCAGCCTCGAGTTGCCGGACCGCCCGGGCAAGGTGCTCGCCGCCGGCCCGCCCGCCGCGGTGATGCTCTGCGTGCTCGCCCCCGAGGCGATGCTGGGCTGGCCGCGCGCCCCGCGCCCGCAGGAGAAGCCCTTCCTGCCCGCGGGCACCGCCGATCTGCCCGAGCTCGGCCGCCTCACCGGGCGGGGCGACACGGTGAACCTCGAGAGGCTGCTCGCCGCGGGGCCCGATCTCATCATCGACGTGGGCTCGGTGAGCGAGACCTACCGCAGCCTCGCCGAGCGGGTGCAGGACCAGACCGGCATTCCCTACGCGCTGATCGACGGCAGCTTCGCCAACACCCCGGCCGCCCTGCGCCTGCTGGGCGAGGTCCTGGGCCGGCCGGAGCGCGGGCAGAGCCTCGCGGCCTATGCCGAGGAGACCTTCGCCCATGTCGACCACACGCTCACCCGGGTGCCGGAGGCGGAGCGGCCCTCGGTTTATCTCGCCCGCGGGCCGGAGGGGCTGGAGAGCGCGCCGCGCGGCTCGCTCAACGCCGAGATCATCGAGCGGGTGGGGGGGCGCAACGTGGTGCCCGAGGGGCCGGGGCGCGGGCTCGTCACCGTCTCGCCCGAGCAGGTGCTGGCCTGGGCGCCGGACACGATCGTGACCATCGACCCGGTCTTCGCCGCCGAGGTGGCAAACCGCCCGCTGTGGCGCGACGTGCCGGCGGTGGCGCGGGGCCGTGTCTTCCTCTCGCCCTCCCGGCCCTTCGGCTTCATCGACCGCCCGCCCGCGGTGAACCGGCTGATCGGCCTGCGCTGGCTGCTGCACGCCTTCTACCCCGAGCAGGCCGGCCCTGACCCCACGCGCGAGGTGCAGGACTTCTACTCCCTGTTCTACGGTGTGACGCCGGACGCGGCCACGCTCGCGACCCTGCTCGGGCGCTGAGATGGCGGCAGGCGAGCAGGCCCGGGCCGGCCGCGCCCGCACGCCGGGGGCGGCGCAGATCGCCCTCGCGGCGGCGCTGCTGGGGCTCGCGCTGGTCATCGGCCTCGGCGCCGGGCCGTTCGATCTCGGCCCCGGGCGCATTCTCTCGCTCATCGCCGGGCGCCTCGCCGGCGAGGCCCCGGCCGACGCCGCGGCCACGGTGCTGTTCAACATCCGCCTGCCGCGGGTGCTGGGGGCAGCCCTCGTGGGGGCGGCGCTCTCGGCTGCCGGCGCCGCCTACCAGGTGACCTTCCGCAACCCGCTGGTCTCGCCCGACATTCTCGGGGTATCCACCGGCGCGGGGCTGGGGGCGGTGCTGGGCATCTTCCTCGGCCTGCCGGTGGTGGCGATCCTCGGGCTCAGCTTCGGCAGCGGCCTCGCCACGGTGGCGCTGGTGGTGGCGGTGGCAAGCGGGCTTGGGCGCGGCCAGGACATCCTCGCCCTCGCGCTCTGCGGCATCGCGGTGGGGGCGCTGGCGGGGGCGGGCATCTCGCTCGTCAAGGTGCTGGCCGACCCGGAGGACCAGCTCCCCGCCATCACCTTCTGGCTGCTCGGCAGCCTCGCCGGCCTGCAGGGCGGCGACCTCGGGCTCGCCGGCCCCGCCATCCTGCTCGGCCTCCTGCCGCTCGTCGCCCTGCGCTGGCGCATCGGGCTACTCGCGCTGGGAGAGGACGAGGCGAAGGCCCTCGGGGTCGACACCGCGCGGCTGCGCCTCGTCGTGGTGCTCTCGGCCACGCTGATGAGCGCCTCGGCGGTGGCGGTGGCCGGCGTGGTGGGCTGGATCGGGCTGATGGTGCCGCATGTGGCGCGGCTGATCACCGGCCCGGGCTTCGAGCGGCTGCTGCCGGTGGCGACCCTGCTCGGCGCCGCCTTCCTCGTGGCGGTCGACACGGCGGCGCGCAGCATGGCCACGACAGAGGTGCCGCTGGGCATCCTCACCGCGGTCATCGGCGCGCCGATCTTCCTCGGCCTGCTGGCACGGAGCGACCGGGGATGGAGCTGAGCCGGACTGGCCTGCGCAGGGCGCATCGGCACCGGGGGATCACCACCGCGGGCAGCGCCGCGCGGCCGCCGTGCCGGCGCGACGCCGCGGTGGCCCCCGCCCGACCACGGCGTGAAGCGGGCGGCAGGAGGCACCCGGGCCCGGGCGGGGGGCGCGGCGCACCGGGGCGGGGGTCGTCATGGAGCTGATCTCGGCCAGCGACCTCGCTGTCGGCCACCGCGGCCGGGTGCTCGCGCGCGGGATCTCGCTGAGCCTGCGGGCGGGCGAGACGCTGTGCCTGCTGGGACCGAACGGCGCGGGCAAGACCACCATCTTCCGCACCCTGCTGGGGCTGATCCCGCCGCTGGGGGGAGAGGTGGCGCTCGGCGGCGAGCCGCTCGACCGGCTCACCCGAGCCGAGCGCGCGCGCAGGCTCGCCTACGTGCCACAGTCACTCGCCGCGCCCTTCGCCTACCCGGCGCGAGAGTTCGTGCTGCAGGGGCGCACGGCGCATCTCGGCCTCTTCGCCGCGCCGGGGCCGGCGGACCGCGCGGCGGCGGAGGCCGCACTCGCCACCATGGGCATCGCGCATCTCGGGCCCGAGCCGGTCACCCGGCTCTCGGGCGGGCAGCGCCAGCTGGTGCTCATCGCCCGGGCGCTGGCGCAGGCCGCCCCGGCGCTGCTGCTCGACGAGCCCGCCGCCTCGCTCGACTTCGGCAACCGCGAGCGGCTGCTCGCCCGGCTGGAGGCGCTGGCGGGGCAGGGGCTGGGCCTCGTCGTCTCCACCCATGAGCCGGCGCATGCCCTGCGCCTCGCCGACCATGTGCTGACCGTGGACGCCGCCGGGCGCATCGCCTCCGGCCCGCCGGCGGAACTGCTCACGCCCGAGCATCTCAGCGCGCTCTATGACCTCGCGCCAGAGACCATGGCCCGCGCGCTGGGGCAGGCCGGCTGAGCCCCGCGGGGCTGGACTTTGCCCCGCACCCGCCCATCATCCGCTTCATGGAGCGCTGTCCCGCATATCCCGGCCGCACCGCCGCACCCCGCCGGGGCGCGGGCGCATGAGCCTGCTCCTGCCGCGGCCGGAGGGGCTCTACTGCCCGGAGGGGGATTTCTTCATCGACCCCGTGCGCCCGGTGCCGCGCGCGCTCATCACTCATGCCCATGCCGACCATGCCCGCGCCGGCCACGGCGCCGTGCTCGCCACGCGCCAGACCCTCGACATCATGGCCATCCGCTACGGCGAGGATTTCGCCGGCCAGCGCCAGGCGGCGGAGGAGCCGGTGAGCCTCGGCGGGGTGCGCGTGAGCTTCCACCCCGCGGGCCACGTGCTCGGCTCGGCGCAGATCCTGCTGGAGCGCGGCGGCACCCGCGTGGTGGTCTCGGGCGACTACACCCGCACGCCCAACCCCGCCTGCGCCCCCTTCGAGCCGGTGCCCTGCGACCTCTTCATCACTGAGGCGACCTTCGGCCTGCCGGTGTTCCGCCACCCCGATCCCGCCGGCGAGATCGGCAAGCTGCTGGCGAGCCAGGCGCAGTTTCCCGAGCGCACGCATCTCGTGGGGGCCTACGCGCTCGGCAAGGCGCAGCGACTGATCATGCTGCTGCGGGAGGCGGGCTACCAGCGGCCGATCTACCTGCACGGCGCGCTGGAGCGGCTCTGCGCCTACCACGCGGCCGAGGGCGTGGCGCTGGGGCCGCTGGAGCCGGCCACGGTGGAGCGCGGGCGCGGCACATTCGCCGGCGAGATCGTGCTCGCCCCGCCCTCGGCCTTCGCGGCGAAATGGGCGCAGCGCTTCGCCGAGCCGCTGCTGTGCTTCGCCTCGGGCTGGATGCAGGTGCGCGCCCGGGCCCGCCAGCGGATGACCGAGCTGCCGCTGGTGATCTCCGACCATTGCGACTGGCCGGCCCTCACCCGCACCATCGCCGAGACCGGCGCGGCGGAGGTCTGGGTGACCCATGGCGCGGAGGACGCGCTGGTGCACTGGTGCCTCGGCCAAGGCCTTGCCGCCCGGCCGCTGCGGCTGGTGGGCTACGAGGACGAGGCGGAGGAGACATGAGACGCTTCGCGGCCCTGCTCGACCGGCTCGCCTTCACGCCCTCGCGCAACGACAAGCTGCGGCTGATCGGCGACTATCTCGCCGAGGCGCCGGACCCCGACCGGGGCTGGGCGCTCGCCGCCCTCACCGGCGAGCTCTCGCTGGGCCGGGTGACACCGGCGCGTCTGCGCGAGATGGTGGGCGCGCGCACCGACCCCGTGCTCTTCGCGCTCTCCTACGATTTCGTCGGCGACCTGGCCGAGACCATCGCGCTCATCTGGCCCGAGACGGGGGAGGAGGGCGACATCCCACTGGGCGCGGCGGTCACCCGCCTCGCGCGCCTCAGCCGCGCCGAGGTGCCGGAGGCGATGGCGCAGATGCTCGACGGGCTCCCCACCGCCTCGCGCTACGCGCTGCTCAAACTCGCCACCGGGGGCCTGCGGGTCGGCGTCTCGGCCCGGCTGGCGCGCACGGCGCTGGCGGCCTATGGCAACAGGCCGGTGGAGGAGATCACCGAGCTCTGGCACGGGCTCGAGCCGCCCTATGCCGAGCTCTTCGCCTGGTTTGCCGGGGGCGAGAAGCCGGTGAACGCGGCCGAGGCGCCGTTCCGCCCGGTGATGCTCTCCACCCCGATCGACGCCGAGGGCCTCGCCGCCCTGCCGCCCGAAGACTACATCGCCGAGTGGAAATGGGACGGCATCCGCGTGCAGGCGGTGGCCGAGGGGCTCACGCGCCGGCTGTGGTCGCGCACGGGGGAGGACATCTCCGCCGCCTTCCCCGACCTGGTCGCCGCGATGGACTTCGAGGGCGCGCTCGACGGCGAGCTGCTGGTGCGGCGGGGCGAGGCCGTGGGCAGTTTCGCCGACCTCCAGCAGCGGCTGAACCGCAAGACCGTCTCGCGCCCGCTGATGGCCCGCTTCCCCGCCATGCTGCGCGCCTACGACCTGCTCACCCTGCGCGGCGAAGACCTGCGCCCCCTGCCGCAGACCGAGCGGCGCGCGCGGCTCTCGGAGGTGCTCGCCGGGCTGGAGCCCACGCGCTTCGACCTCTCCACCGAGGTGCCCTTCACCAGCTGGGACGAGCTCGCCACCGCCCGCGACGCCCCGCACGAGAGCATCGTGGAAGGCGTGATGATCAAGCGGCGCGACACGCCCTATATCGCCGGGCGCCAGCGCGGGCCCTGGTTCAAGTGGAAGCGCGACCCCTTCCTGGTCGACGCCATCCTGCTCTACGCGCAGCGCGGCCACGGCAAGCGCTCGGGCTATTACTCGGACTACACGTTCGGGGTGTGGCGGGGGGAGGAGATCGTGCCCGTCGGCAAGGCCTATTTCGGCTTCACCGACGAGGAGTTGCGCCGGATCGACCGCTTCGTGCGCGACAACACCACCGAGCGTTTCGGCCCGGTGCGCGCGGTGCGCGCCGAACTGGTGCTGGAGATCGCCTTCGAGGGGCTCAACCGCTCGAAGCGGCACAAGTCCGGCATCGCCATGCGCTTTCCGCGGGTCAACCGCATCCGCTGGGACAAGCCGGCGGCCGAGGCCGACACGCTGGAGGCGCTGGAAGCGCTGCTCTGAGCCGGCTCACTGCGCCGGGGCAGGGGCGCGGAACACCACGCAGGCGGCCTCCACGATGCGTGCCAGCTCGCGCGCCGAGGCCCCGTCGCGCGCCTGCACCGAGATGCCCTGGATGACGGCGATGAGATAGCGGGCCAGCGAGGCCGCCTGCTCCGGCTCCATCCAGCGGCCCAGCCGCGACGCCATCTCGACGCGGAAATGATCGCGCCGGGCGGCCAGTTCCCCGGCGATGTCCTCGTGCTCGGCGCTGCAGGCCACCATGCCGGAGGCGATCATGCAGCAGCGCGGCTCCGAGCAGGCGGTGAGCATGCCCACCACGCTCTCGAGCATGCGCCGCGCCGCGGTCTCGGCATCCGGGGCGCCGTCCATCAGCGCGATATGCGCCGCCGCGTCGCGCGTCTCGTAGCGGGCGATCACCTCGCGGTAGAGCCCGGCCTTGCTGCCGAAGGCGGCATAGAGGCTGGGCGCGGCAATGCCGATGGCCGAGGTGAGATCGGCAACCGATACTCCCTCGTAGCCATGGCGCCAGAACAGCTCCATGGCGGTGTCGATGGCCCTGCCGCGGTCAAAACCGCGGGGACGGCCTTTACGGGGGCGGCTTTCCTGTTCCATAGTGGTCACTAAATAACAGCTTGACAGCGGATGTCAAACGCAGTTGTTTAGCGATCCCTAAAGAAGGAGTCGCTTCATGCTCTGCGCCCGCACACAGTGCGCCCCCGAGGGGGGACCGCTTCGCGCCACCACCCTTGCGGCTGCCGGGACCGCTCTCGGCCCCGGCGCGCCGCGCGCCTCAGTGCCTCAGGCGGCGCTTGCGGCGCAGGCCGAAGAACACCCGCGCCGTGCCGGGCTCCGGCCGCACGGAGGTGGCGGCGGAACCCGCCTTGCGCTCATCGCCCATGCCCGGAGGCGCGAGGCGCCCCGGTTCGAAGAGCTGCAGCCAGATCAGGCCGCCGAGGCCGCCGCCGACGAGCGGCGCCACCCAGAACAGCCAGAGCTGCGAGAGGGCGGCCGTGTCGGCGAAGAAGGCGACGCCGGTGGAGCGCGCCGGGTTCACCGAGGTGTTGGTGACCGGGATGCCCACCAGGTGGATGAGCGTGAGCGCGAGGCCGATGGCCAGCGGCGCGAAGCCCACCGGGGCGGCCGGCGCGGTGGCGCCCAGGATCACGATCAGGAAGAAGGCGGTGAGCACCACCTCGGCCAGCAGGCAGGCGAAGAGCGTGTAGCCCCCGGGCGAGAGCGCGCCGTAGCCGTTGGTGGCGAAGCCGCCCGCGCTCCACTCGGGCGCGCCGGAGGCGATGGCGAAGAGCACCGCGGCGGCGACTACAGCACCCGCGAGCTGAGCCAGGACGTATGGCCCGAGCTCCGCGGCCGGGAAGCGGCGCGCGACGAAGAGGCCGAGCGAAACCGCCGGGTTGAAATGTCCGCCCGAGATCGGGCCGAGCGCATAGGCCATGGTCAACACCGTGAGGCCGAAGGCCAGCGCGACGCCGGCAAAGCCGATGCCCAGTTCGGGAAAGGCGGCGGCCAGGACGGCGGCTCCGCAGCCGCCGAACACCAGCCAGAAGGTGCCGAAGGCTTCGGCAAGAAGTTTCTTTCGCATCACGACCTCCTCGGTCCGCTGCGCGGATCCGTGCTTCCGGGAGCCCCCGTTCCCGCCGCGGCGGACACCGCACCCGCGGCCGTGGCGGCCCTCTCCGGGAGCCGGCATGGCTCCGGGGCCGGAACGGGTCCGGACAGGCGGTCGATGAACAGGAGTGGCTTCGTACGCGGGACCTTCGGGTACGCGAAACGCATGCATGGTGACACAGAGATGCTGGAAAATACACCCGAAACCGGGCGCCCCGGCGCCACCTTCGCCTCGCGGCTGCTTGGCAGCTTCGAAATCAAGGCGCGTTTCCGCAAGAATTTCCTCTCGCCGGGAAATATCCGCGCGGCAGGGCCCGCCATGTTCGAAAGAAACAATACACGGACAGGGGCCTCGCCATCGGATAGGGTGATGCATGCAGAGCTTGCCACCGCCGCCCCCGCGATCGCCCACGGAAAGGCCGGAAGATGACAGCGACCAGATCCGGCGGCGCACTCCTCGCCGCCCTCATCGCCTTCACGGCCCTGCCGGCATCGGCCCAGCAGGGTCCGCCGGCCGTGACCGTTGCAAAGCCCGTCGTGCGCGACATCGTGGAAGTGGACGAGTTCGCCGGCCGTTTCGAGGCGGTGGACGCGGTGGAGATCCGCGCCCGCGTCGGCGGCTACCTCGACTCGGTGCATTTCGAGGACGGCGCGCTGGTGGAGCAGGGCGACCTGCTGTTCACCATCGACCAGCGCGCCTATACCTCGGCCGTGAACCAGGCCCGATCCGAGGTGGACGTGGCCCAGAGCCGGCTTTCCTTCGCCAAGGTGGAGTTCGAGCGCGCCGAGGCGCTGGAATCGCGCGGCAACCTCTCGACCTCCGCGCTCGACGACCGGCGGCGCGAGTATGACGGCGCGCGCGCGCTGCTCGCCGGCGCGCAGGCCGCCCTCGAACGCGCCGAGCTCGACCTCGAGTTCAGCGCCGTGCGCGCGCCGATCTCGGGCCGGATCGACCGCCGGCGCCTCTCGGTGGGCAACCTCGTGCAGCCCGATACCACCGTGCTCACCACCATCGTCACCCGCGACCCGATCGACTTCTACTTCAACATCGACGAGCGCCGCTTCCTCGCCTACGCGCGCGACCTGCGCGGCCGCTCGGAGGTGATCAACCGCGGCGGCGGGCTGAAGGTGCTGGTGAAACTCGCCGACAGCCGCGAGGCCCCGGTGGAGGGCGTGCTGAACTTCGCCGAGAACCGCATCGACGACGCCACCGGCACCATGCGCCTGCGCGCCCGCTTCCCCAACCCCGACGGCGTGCTGCAGGCCGGCATGTTCGGCCGCATCTCGGTGCCCGGCTCGCTGCCGCACCCCGGCGTGATGCTGCCCGACGAGGCGATCTCCTCCGACCAGGGCCGCCGGGTGGTGTTCGTGGTGGCCGAGGATGGCACCGTCTCCACCAGGCCCGTGCGCCCGGGCCCGCGCATCGACGGCTACCGGGTGATCCGCGAGGGCCTCACCGGCGAGGAGACCGTGGTGGTGAACGGGCTGATGCGCGTGCGCCCCGGCGCCCAGGTGGCCCCGGAGATGACCGAGCTTCCCGACGCGCTCGACCCGGACGGGCTGCCGCAATGAGATTTGCCCATTTCTTCGTGGACCGGCCGATCTTCGCCTCGGTCCTGTCGATCTTCCTGATGATCCTCGGGTCGATCGCCTACACCCAGCTGCCCGTCGCGCAGTATCCCGAAATCGCGCCGCCCACCATCGTGGTGCGCGCGCAATACCCCGGTGCCGACGCCGAGACCGTGGCCGCCACCGTGGCCACCCCCATCGAGCAGGAAGTGAACGGCGTGGAGCACATGCTCTACATGTCCTCCTATTCCTCCGACGACGGGGCGATGGCGCTCACCATCACCTTCGCGCTCGGCACCGACCTCGACGAGGCGCAGGTGCTGGTGCAGAACCGCGTGTCCATCGCCCAGCCGCGCCTGCCCGAGGAGGTGCGCCGCCTCGGCGTGACCACCACCAAGAGCTCGCCCGACCTGATGATGGTCATCCACATGCTCTCGCCCGACGATACCTATGACCAGCTCTACGTCTCGAACTACGCCCGCTCCCGGGTGCGCGACGTGCTGATGCGGCTCGAGGGCGTGGGCGACCTCACCATCTTCGGCGAGCGCGAATACGCCCTGCGCATCTGGCTCGACCCCGAGAAGCTCGCCGCCTACGGCATGACCTCGGGCGACGTGGTCCAGTCGCTGCGCGAGCAGAACGTGCAGGTGTCGGGCGGCTCGCTGGGCGCGCCCCCGGTGGATGACGGCTCGGCCTTCCAGTACACCGTCACCACCCAGGGGCGCTTCGACGAGGCGCGGGACTTCCGCTACGTGATCGTGAAATCCGGCGAGGACGGGCGGCTGATCCAGCTCCAGGACGTGGCGCGCATCGAGCTCGGCGCGCGCGACTACGTGACCAACTCCTACCTCGACGGCAAGCCCGCCGTGGCGCTCGCGATCTTCCAGCGCCCGGGCACCAACGCGCTCGCCGCCGCCGAGGAGATCGAGCACACCATCGAGGGGCTGGCGGAGGACTTCCCCCCCGGGCTCGAATACCGCGTGGTCTACAACCCCACCGAGTTCATCGCCGAGTCGATCACCGAGGTCTACAAGACCATCCTCGAGGCCATCGTGCTGGTGGTGATCGTGATCATCGTGTTCCTGCAGTCCTGGCGCATGGCGATCGTGCCGATCGTGGCGATCCCGGTGTCGCTGGTGGGCACGCTCGCGGTGCTGCTGGCGCTCGGCTTCTCGCTCAACATGCTCACGCTGTTCGGGCTGGTGCTCGCCATCGGCATCGTGGTGGACGACGCCATCGTGGTGGTGGAGAACGTGGAGCGCAACATCGCCCTCGGGCTCGCGCCCAACGCCGCGTCGCACCGCACGATGGACGAGGTGGGGGCGGCGGTGATCGCCATCTCGCTGGTGCTGATCGCGGTCTTCGTGCCCACGGCCTTCATCCCCGGCATCTCCGGCCAGTTCTACCTGCAGTTCGCGGTCACCATCGCGGTCTCCACCGCGATCTCGGCGCTGAACTCGCTCACCCTCTCGCCCGCGCTCGCGGCCTGGCTGTTCAAGCCGCATGCGGGCGAAACCCGGCCCGGCACCATCGCCGGCCGCGTGGCGGCCAAGGCGGCGGACGGGTTCAACGCAGGCTTCGACCGGCTCTCCTCCGGCTATGCCTGGGTGGTGCGCCGGCTGGTGAGCACATGGGCCGCGCTGGGGGTGATGGTGATCGTCTTCGCCGGGCTGATCTGGGCCACGGTGCACATGGTGGGCGCGGTGCCGCGCGGCTTCATCCCGCTGATGGACCAGGGCTACGGCATCGTGGTGGTCCAGCTCCCCGACGGCGCCTCGCTGGGGCGCACCGACGCGGTGATCCGCGAGGCCTCCCGCGTGATCGAGGACACCCCGGGGGTGAGGAGCGCCGTCGCCTTCGCCGGCTTCTCGGGTGCGACCTTCACCAATGCCTCGAACGCGGGCGTGATCTTCGCCAGCTTCGAGCCTTTCGAGGAGCGGCTGGAGCACGGGCTCGGCGCCAACGAGATCATCGCCGATCTCTTCACCCGGCTGGGCAGCATCCGCGAGGCCTTCATCATCGCGCTGCCGCCGCCCTCGATCCGCGGCATCGGCACCTCCGGGGGCTTCAAGCTGCAGATCCAGGACCAGGACAGCGCGGACATGAGCCGCGCCCTCGCCGCGGCGCGCGAGGTGGCGGCGGCGGCCAACCAGCTGCCCGGGCTCACCGGCATCTTCACCACCTTCTCGGATGCGAGCCCGCAGGTGTTTCTCGCCATCGACCGGGAGAAGGCGCGCATCCTCGATGTGCCGATCCCGAACATCTTCGAGACGCTGTCGATCAACCTCGGCACGGCCTATGTGAACGATTTCAACGCCTTCGGCCGGGTCTACCAGGTGCGTGCCCAGGCCGACCAGATGTTCCGCGTGAGCCGCGAGGACATCGCGCAGCTCAAGGTGCGCTCGGCCTCCGGCGCGCTGGTGCCGCTGGGCACGCTGGTCGAGATCCAGGACGTCACCGGGCCCACGCTGGTGCAGCGCTACAACATGCTCACCTCCGTGCCGCTGCAGGGCAATGCCGCCCCCGGTGTCTCGACCGGCGACGCGCTGATGGCGATGGAGGGCGTGGCCGACGAGATCCTGCCGCGCGGCATGACCAGCCAGTGGACCGAGCTCGCCTTCCAGGAGCGCAACACCGGCAACACGGCGGTCTACATCTTCGGGCTGTCGGTGGTGTTCGTGTTCCTCGCCCTCGCGGCGCAGTACGAGAGCTGGGTGATGCCGCTGGCGATCATCCTGATCGTGCCGCTGGGCGTGCTGGCGGCCCTCACCGGCGTGGCGCTGCGCGGGCTCGACAACAACGTGCTGGTGCAGATCGGGCTCATCGTGCTCATCGGCCTCGCGGCGAAGAACGCCATCCTGATCGTGGAGTTCGCCCGGCAGGCGCAGGACAGGGGGGCAGGCGTGGTCGATGCCGCGGTCGAGGCCTGCCGGCTGCGCCTGCGCCCCATCCTGATGACCGCCTTCGCCTTCATCCTCGGCGTGGTGCCGCTGATGATCGCCGAGGGGCCGGGCGCGGAGATGCGCCAGTCCCTCGGCACGGCGGTGTTCTCGGGCATGCTGGGGGTCACCTTCGTGGGGCTGTTCCTCACGCCGGTGTTCTACGTGGCGCTGCGGCGCCTCTTCCCCGGGCGCCGGCCCGCGCCCGAGGCGCAGGCCAGCCCGGCGGAGTGAGCCCGCCCGGGCCCGGTCACTCGGGCCCGGTTCCGGCCACCGCGGGCCGGTCCGCCATCGCCTGCCACCAGGCGGCGAGCACGGGCCGGCCGGCGCGCCAGTCCATCTCCGCGAAGCGGAAGTCGAGATAGGCGAGGGCGCAGAACATGGCGATGGCGCCGAGGTCGGTCTGCGGCGCGCGGCCGGCCTCGGCCTCCATCGCGTCGAGCGCGCCGAGGATCTTGGCCTTCTGGCCGCTTACCCACTCCTGCCAGCGCAGGCCCTCGGGGCGCAGGGCGATCTCGTAGCGCGCCAGCAGGGCGGCATCGAGCAGCCCGTCGGCCAGCGCCTCGCGGCGCAGGGCGTCGAAGCGCGCCTGTCCCTCGGCGGGGCAGAAGGCGGGGCCGTCGTGCAGGCTGTCGAGGTACTGGCAGATCACCCGGCTGTCGTAGAGCACCGTGCCGTCATCGGTCACCAGCGCCGGCACCTTGCCCAGCGGTGCATCGGCGGCCAGGTCGTCGGGGCGCGCGACCGGGCTGGGCTGGACGGCGACGCGCTCGATCAGCCCGTCGAGGCCGGTTTCGCGGGCGAGGATCATCACCTTGCGCACGTAGGGGGAGGTGGGGGAGTAGTAGAGTTTCATCGCGGGGCTCCGGCAGGTTCGCTCGTCCCGGCGCGCGGCGCGCCCGGGCCGGCCGATTGAAGGCGCAAATGCCGGCAAAGGGAAGAGCCGGCCTGCGGCCGGGCGCATTCCGCCTCAGGTCCGCTGCCCACGCGCGCGCGTGCGGGGGTGCACGGCAGCCCCCGCCGCTCTCGCTGCGAGGCGCGGCAGCGATGCATCCGGCCCCCGGGGCACCCGCGAGCGGCACGAACAGCGGGACAGGCGCGAGGGGCCGGGCCCGGACGAGGGGCCGCCCCACGCGGGGCCGCGGCCCGGCGGCCGCCGGCGGGCGGGCGATTCACAGCTTGGGCAGGCTCACCTCGAAGATCGCGCCATGCGGCTCGGCATCGAGGATGGCGATGCTGCCGCCGCGGTTGCGCACCACGCGCTGCACCATCGCAAGGCCGACGCCTGAGACCTCGTCCTCCGGGCGGCGCGGACCGAGGGTGGCGAACATCTGGAACACCCGCTCGCGGTGCTGGGGCGCGATGCCGGGGCCATTGTCGGCCACCTCGATCACGTGCAGGCCGCGCCGGCTGCGGTAGCGCACGGTGATTTCCACGCCGATGGGCGGGCCGTGCTTCACCGCATTGCTGATGAGATTGCGCAGCACGATGTCGAGCTCGACCTTCACCGCGAGGATGCGCGGCATCTGCCCCTCGCAGCGCAGCCGGCTGCCCGGCGGCACCAGCAGCTCGCCGATGGCGGGGATCATCTCGCCCAGGTCCACCGTCTCCGGTTTCACCTCCCGCGCGCCGATCTGCAGGTAGTTCAGCAACTCGTTGAGCAGCGTGTCGAGCTGGCGCACCCGGGCGGTGATGCGCTCGAGGTTCACCGTGGCGCGGCGCGGCAGCACGAGCCCCTCGTCCTGCAGGTCCTCGTGCACCCACTGGATGAGACTGGGGATCTGGCGCAGCGGGGCGCGCAGGTCATGCGCGGCGATGGAGGTGAACTGCTCGAGGTCCTGGGTCTTGAGCCGCAGTCGGGCGAGCAGGCGCTCGCGGTCGCGGCCGAGGAGCGAGAACACAGTCGCCATGCCGCCGAGGAGGAAGAGCGCGAAGATCACGAGCATGGCCTCGATCCGCCGGTCGATCACGCTCAGCCGCCGGCGCATCACCTCGCCGATCTCCTCGTGCAGCACGTCGATCTCGCGCCGCGCCGGGGCGTCGGAGATGCGCACGATCGTGTCGATCTCGCGGGCGCCCGCGCCCTGGGCATGCAGCCGCGTCACCCAGTTTATCTGGGCGCGATAGGCCTTGAGCGTGCGCCGCGACTCCGCCAGCGTGGTGTAGACGCCGAACTGCTCTCCCAGCAGCTCGATCCGGTCGATCACGGCGAGGGCATCGAAATGGTTCTCGATCGCGGCGTCGCGATACTCCGTTTCCCGCGGGCGGAGCACGTAGTTCTTGTAATTGTGGATGAAGCCGCCGTAGCCGATCGAGCGTTCGAACCGCAGCACGAGGATGGGCAGTTCCTCCTCCTGGTGGCGCACCGCGTCACGCTGCTGGCCGAGCTCGATGTGCACGGACACCAGCAGCGCGACCCCCGCGAGGAAGCTCAGCACGACCAAGATCAGGGTGACGCCCGAGCGCCTGCTCGTCATCTGGACCTACCTCCGATGCGCACCGCTCCCACAACGCGCGAAGACACTCTCCGCCCTCCGGCTTAACGGGGCCTTACGGCGGCGGATTTCGCGGGGGGGTTGACGGACAGGCTGATTCTGAATTTATTCATGTTTGTGAAAAATATTCATTCCGTCGCCGGTCCGCGGCGCGGACAAGGCGACCGGGCAGCGATCCGGCGCCTCAACCAGGGCCCTCGCAGCAGGGCAGGGAGGAAAGACGATGATTTCGAGAACCGTTCTGGCGGCCACCGCCATCTGTGCCGCGGTGAGTGCCCCCGCCCTCGCGCAGGACCGGCCGGCCTTTTCCTGCGCGCCGGGCGAGACCTACTACATGAACGTGATGGTGAGCGGCATCGAGTACTGGAAGCCGGTGTTCGAGATGTTCCGCCAGGCCGCGGAGCAGCTGGGCTGCGAGGCCGAGTTCACCGGCACGCCGGAGTATGACGTGAACAAGCAGCTCACCTCCTTCGAGCAGGTGCTGGTGCGCGAGCCCGCCGGCATCCTGCTCCACCCGATGAACCCCGACCCGTTCGTGGAGCCGATCAACCGCGCCACGGCCGCCGGCATCCCGGTGGTGACCTTCGCCGCCGACAGCCCGAATTCGCAGCGCGTGGCCTATGTCACCTCCGACAACACCCGCGAGGGCGCGGCCGCCGCCGACGCCATCGCCGAGGCGATGGGCGGCTCGGGCGAATACGCCGTGCTGGAGAACCCCGGCCAGGACAACCATGACCGCCGCGTGGCCGCCTTCATCGCCCGGATGGAGGAGAAATACCCCGACATGAAGCTGGTGGGCCGCGCCGTGACCAACCAGGACCCCAACAAGGCCTACCAGGCGGTGGCGAGCCTCGCGCAGGGCAACCCCGGCCTCGGCGCGGTGTTCATGCCCGAGGCCTCCTCGGCCATGGGTGCGGCCCAGGCGGCGATCGAGGCGAGCCAGGACATCCGGGTGATGTGCGTGGATGTGAACGCCTCGGTGCTCGACCTCATCAAGGCGGGGCAGATGTTCGGCGCGATCAACCCCAACCAGGGCGTGCAGGGCTACATGGGCTTCATGGCGCTGTTCCTCGCCGCCCACCCCGACCTCATCGACCCGATGAACGACTACCAGCGCTCCGGCGCGAACCCGTTCTCCTTCCCCGTGCTCGACAACGGCTTCTCCATGGTCACCCCCGAGAACGCCGACGACTTCCGCTGGGAAGACTACGCCGCCCGCCGGGCCGGCTGAGCGGCGCCCGGCCCGCGGGGGGCCTTCCCCCTCCCGCGGGCCGGGACACCGGAGAGCGATCATGACCCAGACACCCCTTCTCGACATGCGCGGCATCGCCCGCTCCTTCGGCCCGGTGAAGGCGCTGCGCGGCGTGAACTTCACCCTGATGCCCGGCGAGATCCACGCGCTGGCGGGCGAGAACGGCGCCGGCAAGTCGACCCTGATGAACATCGCCGACGGCATCCTGCAGCCCGACGCGGGCGAGATCCGCGTCGAGGGCAGGCCCGTGCGCATCGGCAGCCCGCTGGAGGCGCAGCGCCTCGGCATCGGGCTCATCCACCAGGAAATCGCGCTCTGCGGCGACGTGAGCGTGGCCGAGAACATCTGCATGGCCGCACTCGCCGCCTCGCCGCGCTGGCTGGTGAGCCGCCGCGCGCTCATCGCCCGCGCGCAGGAGGTGATGGACCGGCTGATGCCCATCCCGGTCACGCGGCTGGTGCGCGAGCTGTCGCTGGCCGAGCAGCAGCTGGTGGAGATCGCGAAGGCGCTGACCCTGGATGCGAAGGTGCTCATCCTCGACGAGCCCACCGCCGCCCTCACCGAGGCGGAGACCGACACCCTGTTCGGGCTGATGCGCGAGTTGCGCGCCCGCGGCATCGGCCAGGTCTACATCAGCCACCGCATGTCGGAGATCTTCGACATCTGCGACCGCATCACCGTGTTCCGCGACGGCCAGTACATCGGCACCGACCGGGTGGCCGACATGACCCCCGCGAAGGTGGTGGACAAGCTGGTGGGCCGCAAGCTCGAGGCGCTGTTCCCGCCAAAGGCGCAGCGCACGGGCCCGGGCCACGTGATGGAGGTGGAGGCGCTCACCGACCGCGCCGGGCAGTTCCATGACGTGAGCTTCGCGCTCAGGCGCGGCGAGATCCTCGGCCTCGCCGGGCTGATAGGCGCCGGGCGCACAGAGATCGCCGAGGCGATCTGCGGGTTGCGCCCGCGCGCCTCCGGCCGGGTGGTGCTGGAAGGCACGCCCTTCGCCCCGCGCGACCATGCCGCGAGCGTGGCGGCCCGCGTCGCCTATCTCTCGGAGGACCGCAAGGGGGCGGGGCTGTTCCTCGAGCTGCCCATCGCGCGCAACATCTCGGCCCTCGACATCCGCACCGTGGCGCCGAAGGGCTGGATCGAGCCGCGCCGCGAGACCGCCCGGGCCGAGACGCTGGGCGCGCGGGTGAAGCTCAAGTGCGGCTCGGTGGCAGACCCGGTCTCCACCCTCTCGGGCGGCAACCAGCAGAAGGTGGCCATCGCCCGGCTGCTCGCCATCGGCCCGCGGCTGGTGTTCCTCGACGAGCCCACCCGGGGGGTCGACGTGGGCGCGCGCGCCGAGATCTACGACATCATCCGCGCCCTGGCCGAGGCCGGCACCGGCGTGGTGGTCATCTCCTCCGAACTCACCGAGCTCATCGGCCTGTGCGACCGGGTGCTGGTGATCCACGAGGGCAGGGTGGCCGGCGCCGTCTCGGGCGCGGCCATGAGCGAAGAGAACATCATGCACCTGGCCTCCGGGCTCGGCACGGCGGGGGCAGAGGCCCCGGAAGCCGCCGCCGCCGGGGCAGCCTGAGTGCACAGGGAGAACAGCCAGATGGACACCACGACCCACCCCGCCGCCGCCCCGCGCCCCGGCCCCGGCCTGTTGCGCGGGCTGCTGCAGCAGCGCGAGACCGGGCTGGTGCTGATCATCCTCGCGCTTTTCGTCGCGATGAGCTTCGCCTCGCCGTATTTCCTCACCTGGTCGAACATACGGGCCATGCTGATGTCCTTCTCGGTGGACGGCATCGTTGTGGTGGGGATGACCGTGCTGCTCATCGTGGGCGGCATCGACCTCTCGGTGGGCGCGGTGGTCTGCCTGTCGATGGTGGTGGGGGGCACGCTGTTCCTCGCCGGGGTCGACCCCTGGCTCGCCAGCCTCGCGGGCATCGGCGCCTCGGGGCTCGTGGGCGCGGGCATCGGCTTCTGCGTCACCCGCATCGGGCTGTCGCATTTCATCGCCTCGCTCGCGGCGATGGTGATCGTGCGCGGCCTGTGCATGGTCATCACCGGCGGCGCGCCGCTCTCGCTCTTCACCCTGCCGGCGGAGTTCAAGTTCGTGGGCCAGGGTGCTGTGGCCGGCATCCCGGTGGTAATCCTGATCTTTGCGGTGATCGTGCTGGTGTTCGACCTCGCCCTGCGCCGCGGCACCTTCTTTCGCAAGGTGGTCTACACCGGCAGCAACGAGAAGGCCGCCGCCTATGCCGGCATCCGCACCGACCGGGTGAAGTTCATCGCCACCGTCTTCACCGCGCTGATGGCCGGGCTCGCGGGGGCGATCTACATGGCCCGGCTCGGCTCGGCCACGCCCTCCTTCGGCACGGGGATGGAGCTCAACGTCATCGCCGCGGCGGTGATCGGCGGCGCCAGCCTCAAGGGCGGCACCGGCTCGGTGTTCGGCGCGGTGCTGGGCGTGGCGCTGCTCTCCATCGTCACCAGCTCGCTCATCCTGCTCAACGTGAACGCCTACTGGCAGGAAATGACCAAGGGCATCATCCTGCTCGTCGCCGTCTCTCTCGACCACGTGCTCAACCGCTACCGGTCCCGGTAAGAGGGGGCGGACGTGACACAGGAGAGAGCGACATGACCACCACCGACCGCACCCGCATCGAGGAGCTGCAGCGCATCCACCGCGTGGTGAGCCTCTACTACGTGGAAAACCGCAAGCAGAGCGAGATCGCCCAGATCATCAACCAGTCGGTGGGCACGGTGAACCGGCTCATCCGGCTGGGCCGGGAGATGGGCATCGTCGAGATCACCATCCGCTCGCCCTTCGAGACCGCGGATGCGCTGGCCGCGCGGCTCACCGCAGCCTCCGGCCTCACCCGCGCCGTGGTGGCTCCCACCGTCTCCACCGAGGAGGCGCCGAACCTGCGCTCGGCCGGCCGGGCGGCGGCGCTCCTGCTCGCCGAGCAGCTGCGCGACGGCCAGACCATCGCCATCACCGGCGGCAAGGGGGTGAGCGCGCTCATCGACGCGCTCGAGACCACGCGCCGCTATGACGTGACCGTGGTGCCCCTCACCGGCGGCGTGCAGGGCAAGCACTACACGGACGTGAACCACCTCTCCACCCTGCTGGCCGGCAAGCTCTGCGGGCGGGCGCATCTCGTGCACGTGCCGATGTTCGCCGCCTCCGCGGAGGAGCGCGACACGCTGATGCGGGTGCGCTCCTGCGTGGAGACCTTCGAGCTCGCGCGCCGCGCCGACATCGCCATCGTGGGCATCGGCTCGGTGCATGACGAGGCCTCGAGCTACTTCGACCTCACGCCCATGGCCCGCTCCGACGATGGCACCATCCGCGCCGCGGGGGCCGAGGCCGAGCTCGTCGCCCACCTGCTCACCGCCGATGGCGCGCTGGCGGACTACACCCTCAACCACCACGTGGTGAGCCTCGCACCCGCCGAGCTCGCCCGCATTCCCTTCTCCTTCAGCGTCGCCACCGGTGCGGCCAAGACCGAGGCCATCGCCAGCGTGCTGCGCGGGCGCTACCTCACCGCCCTGGTGACCGACGAGCGCACCGCCGGCCGCGTGGTGGCCCGGCTGGAGGAGCCTGCCCCCCCCGCGAAAGGTTCGACCGAAGGTCCATGAACGCCCGATCCCCCCTCAGCCCGGAACGCCGGGCCGCGCGGCTGGCGCGGCTCCGGTCCGGCCCGCCCCCCGAAGTGCTCGTCATCGGCGGCGGCATCAACGGCATCTCCACCTTCCGCGAACTGGCCCTGCAGGGCGTGCGCGTGGCCCTCGTCGAGAAGGACGACTACTGCTCCGGCGCCTCCGGCGCGCTCTCGCGGATGATCCACGGCGGGCTGCGCTACATGGAAACCGGCGAATTCGCCCTGGTGCGCGAGAGCCTGGCCGAGCGCAACCGCCTGCTGCGCAACGCACCGCACTACGTGAGCCCGCTGCCCACCACGGTGCCGCTGTTCGACTATGCCTCCGGCCTCACCTCGGCGCTGCAGCGCCTGCTGCGCCTCACCGAGAAGCCGGCGCGGCGAGGGGCGGTGCTGGTGAAGGTGGGGCTCAGCCTCTACGACCTCTTCACCGGGCGCGCCTCCGGCCTGCCGCGGCACTCCTTCAAGGGCCGTGCCGCCACCTTCCGGCGCTGGCCGCACCTCAACCCCGAGGCGCGCTGCACCGGCACCTACCACGACGCCCAGATCACCTACCCCGAGCGCCTCGGCCTCGAGCTGGTGCAGGACGCGATGGCGGCAAACCCGGAGGCGATCGCGCTCAACCATGTCGCCCTCGAGGCGGTGGGGCCTGACGGCACCCTCACCCTCGCCGACGGGGTGAGCGGCGCGCGCCTCGTGCTGAAACCCGGGCTGGTGGTGAACGCCGGCGGCGCCTGGACCGATGCGGCAAACCGCGCCGGCCTCGCCCCCGACGCACCGCGGCTGATCGGCGGCACCAAGGGCTCGCACCTGATCGTCGACAACCCCGTGCTCTACGACGAGCTGGGCGACGAGATGATCTACTACGAGAACCAGGAAGGCCGGGTGTGCATCCTGTTCCGCTACTTCGACCGGGTGCTGATCGGCTCCACCGACATCCGGGTGGACAGCGCTGAGGGCGTGGCCTGCACGCCCGAGGAACAGGCCTACATCCTCGATTCCGTGCGCTTCATCTTCCCCGGCATCGACATCCGGCCGGAGGAGATCGTCTTCTCCTTCGCCGGCGTGCGGCCGCTGCCCTGGTCGGGCGAGGGCTCGGTGGGGCGCATCTCGCGCAACCATTTCGTGCACGAGATCGCCCCGGCGGGCGGGCGCGACTACCCGGTGTTCTGCCTCATCGGCGGCAAGTGGACCACGTTCCGCGCCTTCGGCGAGCTGGTGGCCGACAAGGTGCTGGCCCGTCTCGGCCGCCCGCGGCTGGCCGACACGCGCGCGCTGCCCATCGGCGGCGGCCGCGGCTTTCCCGCGCCCGGGAGCCTGCCACGGGTGGTGGCCGAACTCGCCGCCGAGACCGGCCTCCCCGAGCCGCGCCTGCGCGCGCTCCTCTCCCGCTACGGCATGCGCGCGGCCGCCGTCGCCCGGGCCTGCGCGCGCGAGGGCGACGCGCCGCTGCCCGGCCTGCCGGGCTATTCCGCCCCCGAGCTGCGCCACCTCGTGCGCGAGGAGGACGTGGTACGCGCCGCCGACCTGCTGCTGCGCCGCACCAGCATCGCCATCACCGGCCGGCTCACCGGCCCGGCCGCGGAATCCGTCCTCTCGCTCATGGCCGACACCCTCGGCTGGAGCCGGGAGGAGACCGCCCGCGAGGGCGAGGCGCTGCGCGCCGGCCTCGCCGCGCGCCACGGGGTGTCTCTGCCCCCGCTCGCCCCGCTTCCCGCCCCGGCGGATGCCACGACAGACCTGACGAACTGAAGGAAACACCCCCATGCCCGCATCATTCAAGGCCCGCATCAACCGCATGTTCCGCAACGGGAAATGCCTCGACGTCGCCATCGACCACGGCGTGTTCAACGAACCCACCTTCATCCCCGGGCTGGAGGACGTGACCGCGGTCACCCGCGCGCTGGTCGATGCCGCCCCCGACGCGATCCAGATGAACTACGGCCAGGCCGACGTGCTGCAGACCATCGCCGAGCCGCACAAGCCCGCCCTGGTGATGCGCGTGGACGTGGGCAATGCCTACAACACCATCCGCCACCGCGAGATGTGGACCGTGATGCAGAACGCCGAGGAGCCGCTCGTGGGCGCCCTCCAGATGGACGCGGTGGCCGCGGTGGTGAACCTCTACCTCATCCCCGACGAGCCGGCCCTGCTGCGCCAGAGCATCGAGAACGTCTCGAAGGTGCGGCGCGAGTGCGAGAAATACGGCATGCCGCTGATGGTCGAGCCGCTGGTGATGCAGACCCCCAGCGAGAAGGGCGGCTACATGGTCGACGGCGACACGGGCAAGATCGTGGCGCTGGTGCGCATGGCGCGCGAGCTGGGCGCCGACATCGTGAAGGCCGACCCCACGGATGTCACCGAGGAGTTCCACAGGGTGGTGGAGGCGGCACGCTGCCCGGTGCTGGTGCGCGGCGGCGGGCGCGGCGAGATCGGCCGGGTCTTCGACAAGACCGCGGCGCTGATGGGGCAGGGCGCGAGCGGCATGGTCTATGGCCGCAACGTCTACCAGCACGACAACCCCGCCGCCGTGACCCGCGCGCTGATGGCTATCATCCATGACGGCGCCGACGGTGCCGCCGCGATGGCGCTCTACCAGAAGGGCTGACACCCTTGCGGGCGGGGGTGCCCCGCCCGTAGACAAGGCTCGAAAGACATCGCCCGGCGGCTGCCCGCCGCCGGGACAGAAGATGCGAGACGGGAGGAAAACATGACCGGATACCTGCTCGGTATCGACGCCGGAAACACCATGGTGAAGGCGGTGCTCTTCGACACGGAGGGCACCCAGGTGGCGGTGCGCTCCTGCCCCTGCCGCACGGAACAGCCCCGCCCGGGCCACGTGGAGCGCGACATCGGCGAGCTCACGGCAAGCCTCACCACCGCCATCCGCGACTGCCTCGCCCGCTCGGGCGTCGACCCCGCGCAGATCCTCGGCATCGGCGCCGCGGGCCATGGCAACGGGCTCTACGTGCTCGACCGGGCCGGCGCGCCGCTGAAGGGCATCCAGTCGATCGACACCCGCGCCGCGGCGCTGGTGGAGGAGATGGGCCCGGCCCGTGCCCGGGCCCACGCGCTCTCGCTGCAGAAGACCTGGGCCGCCCAGACCCCCGTTCTGCTCGCCTGGGCGCAGCGCCACGACCCCGGGCTGATCGCGCAGGCCGGGCATTTCCTGCTGTGCAAGGACGTGATCGTGCACCACCTCACGGGCGTCATCTCCACCGACATCTCCGACGCCGCGGTGGCCGGGCTCATCCGCTTTCCCGAGCGGCGCTACGACGACGAGCTGCTCGGCCTCTACGGCATCGCCGGGCTGCGCGACCGCCTGCCCCCCGTGCACGAGACCTGCGAGGTGGTGGGCCATGTCACGCCGGAGGCCGCCGCCCGCACCGGCCTCGCCGCCGGCACGCCGGTGGTGGCGGGGATGATCGACATCGTCGCCTCCGCCGTGGGCTCGGGGGTCTCGCGCACCGGGGAGGCCTCCATCGTCGCCGGCACCTGGAGCATCAACCAGGTGGTGGTCGACCGCCCGAAGCTCGACGCGCTGGTGTTCATGACCTCGGTGCTCGAGCGCGACCGCTACATGGTGGTGGAGGCAAGCCCCACCTCGGCGGCCAACCTCGAGTGGTTCATCCGCGAGTTCGCCGGCATGGGGGAGGGCGGCTCGGCCGGGGCCGCCGCCGCCTGCTCCGCCGCGGTGGCGGGCGTCACCCCCTCGGCCGACCTGCCCTATTACCACCCCTATCTCTACGGCTCCTCCTTCGACGACCATGCCCAGGGCGGCTTCTACCGGCTGGCGGGCTGGCACACCCGGGCCGAGCTGCTCTACGCGCTCTTCGAGGGCGTGGTCTTCGGCCACCGCCGCCACCTCGACGTGCTGCGCGCCGCGGGGGCGGAGGTGTCCTCGGCGGTGCTCTCGGGCGGGGCCGTGCGCTCGGACATCTGGCCGCAGATGTTCGCCGACATCCTCGGCATGCCCATCACCACCTCCGACTGCCCGGAGACCGGCGCGCTCGGCGCCTGCATCGCCGCCGCCGTGGGCGTGGGGCTTGCGGGGGGCATCACCGAGGCCGCCGGGGCGATGACCGCGCCCGCCCGGGCGTTCACCCCCTCGGCCACCCATGCCGAGCTGCTCGAGGCGCGCTACCGCAGCTTCCTCGGCCTCGCCAGCGCGATGATGCCGGTCTGGGCGGGAGAGCAGCCCCGGCCAGTGGCCGCCGCCTCCTGAGGGGGGCGGTTTCGGGCTTGCGAACAAAGTGAAAACACTGTTTCGTGGGCCCGATGCAGACCAGTGCCACAGACCCCGCTCCGCTTGCCCCCCACCTCGCCCGGCTGAACCCCGCGCAGCGCGAGGCGGTGCTGCATGGCGGCGGGGCGGAGGCCGCGGGCCCGCTGCTGGTGATCGCCGGCGCCGGCTCGGGCAAGACCAACACGCTCGCCCACCGCGTGGCGCACCTGATGCTGCAGGGCGCCGACCCGCGCCGCATGCTCATCATGACCTTCTCGCGCCGCGCCGCACAGGAGATGACGGCCCGGGTGGAGCGCATCGCCCGCGAGGTGATGGGCGCGGAGGGCGAGGCGCTGGCCGGCGGCCTCGGCTGGGCCGGCACCTTCCACGGCATCGGCGCGCGGCTGCTGCGCGAATACGCCCCCCTCGTGGGGCTCGACGAGAATTTCACCATCCATGACCGGGAAGACTCCGCCGACCTGATCAACCTGCTGCGCCACGAGCTGGGCTTCGCGCTGGCCGAGGCGCGCTTCCCCTCGAAATCCGCCTGCCTCGCCATCTACTCGCGCGCGGTGAACGCCCAGGCGCCGCTCGAGCAGGTGCTGGCCGAGGGCTACCCGAAGTTTCGTGACCGGGAGGCGGAGCTGCGCCGCCTCTTCGCCGCCTACGTGGACGCCAAGCAGGCGCAGGGCGTGCTCGACTATGACGACCTCCTGCTCTACTGGCGCGCGATGGTGACCGAGGCCGGGCTGGGGCCCGAGATCGGCGGGCGCTTCGACCATGTGCTGGTGGACGAGTACCAGGACACCAACCGCCTGCAGGCCGCCATCCTGCTCGGCCTCTCGCCGGAGGGCCGCGGCCTCACCGTGGTGGGGGACGACGCGCAGGCGATCTACGGCTTCCGCGCCGCCGAGGTGCGCAACATCCTCGACTTTCCCGGCCTGTTCACGCCCCGCGCCCGGGTGGTGACGCTGGAGCAGAACTACCGCTCCACCGCCCCCGTGCTCGCCGCCGCCAACGCGGTGATCGGCGAGGCGCGGGAGCGCTTCTCCAAGACGCTCTGGACCGACCGCACCACCGGCGCGCTGCCCCGGCTGGTCACCGTGCATGACGAGGCGGCACAGGCGGGCTACATCTGCCGCGCGGTGCTGGAGGCACGCGAGGAGGGCACGGCGCTGAAATCCCAGGCGGTGCTGTTCCGCACCGCGAGCCACTCCGGCCCGCTGGAGGTCGAGCTCACCCGCCGCAACATCCCCTTCGTGAAGTTCGGCGGGCTGAAGTTCCTCGACAGCGCGCATGTGAAGGACCTGCTCGCCGTGCTGCGCCTGCGCGAGAACCCGCGCGACCGGGTGGCGGGCTTCCGCGTGCTCCGCCTCATCCCCGGCATCGGGGCCGCCACCGCCGGCGCGGTGCTCGACGCGCTCGCGGGCAGCGGCATCGCGGAGGCGCTCGACGCGGTGAAGCTGCCCCCCCGCGCCGCCCCCTTCTGGCCCGAGTTCCGCGAGATGATGCTGAGTGCAACGAAAGCCCCCTGGCCGGCCGAGCTCGAAGCGGTGCGCCTGTGGTACGAGCCGCATCTCGAGCGCCTGCACGAGGACGCGGACACCCGCCGCTCCGACCTCCTGCAGCTCGGCCAGATCGCGGCCGGGCACGGCTCGCGCAGCGCCTTCCTCACCGACCTCACGCTCGACCCGCCCGACGCCACCTCCGACGAAAGCGGCGTGCCGCTGCTCGACGACGATTACCTCGTGCTTTCCACCATCCATTCCGCCAAGGGGCGGGAATGGCGCAATGTCTTCGTGCTCAACTGCGTGGACGGCTGCATGCCCTCCGACCTCGGCACCGGCACCTCCGCCGAGATCGAGGAGGAGCGCCGCCTGCTCTACGTCGCGATGACCCGGGCGCGGGACGCGCTGCACCTCGTCACGCCCCTGCGCTTCTACACCCACTGCCAGCGCGCGCGGGGCGACCGGCATGTCTACGCCGCGCGCAGCCGCTTCCTCACCGAGGCGATGCTGCCGCTCTTCGAGCGCTTCGCCTGGACGGCGCAGGGCACCGCCGGCGCCGCCGCCCGCCCGCAGGTGCAGCCGGTCGACCTGCGCGCACGCATGAAGGACATGTGGCGCTGAGGGCAGGGGCCATCCCGCCTCATACCCCGCCGGGCTTGACCGGCGCGCCGCCGGAGCGTCATATCCTTCCCGCGCACCCCGGGCGGCGATGGCGTCGCCGCAATGCTCCGGGATGCGTGGCGCCCTCGCGCCCCCCCTCCTGTACGCCGGGTGATCCGCCGGGCGCCCGAGATCCGCCCGGCCCGACCGGGAGACCTCTCCGCATGACCGACCAGATCCACCGCCCGCAGAGCTTCCGCATGCCGGAGGCGCCGCGCGCGCCCTTGCCCTTCGCGCCCGCGGAATACGCCGCGCGCCAGGCCGCCATCCGCGCCGAGATGCAGGCGCTCGGCCTCGATGCCGTGCTGCTCACCTCGATGCACAACATCGCCTGGGCGACCGGCTTTCTCTATTGCTCCTTCGGCCGGCCCTATGGCTGCGTGATCACGGCGAGCACGGTGACCACCGTCAGTGCCGATATCGACGGCGGCCAGCCGGCGCGCCGGGGCCTCGCGGAAAACCTCGTCTACACCGACTGGCAGCGCGGCAATTTCTGGCGCGCGGTGGGCTGGCTCGCGGGCCGGGCCGGGCGCATCGGCATCGAGGCCGACCACCTCACCCTCGCCGCCCAGGAGGCGCTGCGCGGCGCGCTGCCGGTGGCCGAGCCGGTGGACATCTCCGGCCCGCTCATGGCCCGGCGCATGGTGAAATCGGCCGCCGAGATCGCGCTCATCCGCGAGGGCGCGCGCATCGCCGATCTCGGCGGTGCCGCGGTGCGCGAGGCCATCCGCCCCGGCGCGCGCGAGATCGACATCGCCATGGCGGGCCGCGACGCGATGGAGCTCGAGATCGCCCGCGCCTTCCCTGACACGGAGCTGCGCGACACCTGGGTTTGGTTCCAGTCCGGCCCCAACACCGACGGCGCGCACAACCCGGTGACCACCCGCGCCCTCGCCCCCGGCGACCTGCTGAGCCTCAACACCTTCCCGATGATCGCGGGCTATTACACCGCGCTGGAGCGCACGCTCTTCCTCGGTGAGCCGGACGCCGAGACCCTGCGCATCTGGCGGGCCAACGTGGCCGCGCACGAGCTGGGCCTGTCGCTGATCCGCCCCGGCGCGCGCTGCGACGAGATCTGCGCCGGGATCAACCGCTTCCTCGCCGATGAGGGGCTGCTGGAGTATCGCTCCTTCGGCTACGGGCATTCCTTCGGCGTGCTCTCGCACTACTACGGCCGCGAGGCGGGGCTGGAGCTGCGCGAGGACATCGACACCGCGCTCGCCCCCGGCATGGTGATCTCGATGGAGCCGATGCTGCGCATCCCCGCCGGCCGGCCCGGGGCAGGGGGCTACCGCGAGCATGACATCCTCGTGGTGGGCGAGACCGGGGCCGAGAACATCACCGGCTTTCCCTACGGGCCGGAGGCGAACGTGATCGGCTGAGCCCCCGGCGCCGCGCGGGGGCCCCTCGCGCGGCGCTTGACAGACTCGGAAGTTACAAACATTCTGGTCGGTATGTTAACTGCGAGACGCCCGATGCCGGCCACCCGACGCACCCAGAGCCAGCGCAGCGCCGAGACCCGGCGCCTGCTCCACGAGGCGACCATCGCCTCGCTGATGGAGCTGGGCTATGCCAACACCTCCACGCAAGGCATCGCCGAGCGGGCAGGGGTGTCGCGCGGGGCGCAGACCCACCATTACCCCGGCAAGATCGACCTCATCACCGCCGCCACCGAGGCGATGTTCGAAGGCTTCGCCGAGGACGTGGAGCGCCTCGCCGCACGGGTGCGGGCGGGCGAGATCGGGCTCGAGAGCTTCGTCGACCTGCTGTGGCAGGAGATGCTGAACGGCAACTGGTTCTACTCCTCGCTGGAGATCATCGTCGCCGCCCGGGGCGATGCCGAGCTGCGCGCCCGGCTCGCGCCGCTGATCCTCGATCTGCACGGTCGCTTCGAGGCCGCCTGGGAGGCCACCTTCATCTCGCGCGAGGAGGGGGGTGTCTCGGCCCGCGTGGCGCTGAACCTGGTGATGAACGTGTTCCGCGGCATGGCCGTGCAGGCGGTGCTGCGCAAGGAAACCCATTACTACGCGGAGATGCTGCAGACGCTGAAGCAGATCCTCGCCGCCCATGTCCGCCCGGCCGTGAGCGTGCCGGGCTGAGCGGGCCACCAAAGATAAAAACAGGTCAGCCGGTATCATAAAAACACCGCCGGCGGCCGGGGAGCAAACGACGGACCACGAAGGGACCGCGACCCAACTTGCAACAGGGAGCAAGGGCAATGAAGAGACTTCCGACGTTCCTCGCCGCCACCGCGCTGCTTGCAGCCCCCGCGCTGGCCGACGAGACCACCGGCCTCACCGACGACGCCATCACCATCGGCGTGATGGGGCCGTTCTCAGGCAACGCCTCGTCCTATTCCAAGGCCGAGATCGGGCTGATGGCCTTCTACGACATGATCAACGAGGCGGGCGGCGTGCACGGGCGCAAGCTCGTCGCGGTGCAGGAGGACACCGGCTGCGACACCGCGAAGGGCCTCGCCGCGGCGAAGAAGCTCATCTTCCAGGACGAGGTCTTCATGCTGCAGGGCAATTCCTGCTCCGGCGTCGCCGTGGCGCTGCGCCCGGAGATCGAGGAGGCCGGCCTGCCCTGGATCGTGGCGCATGCCGTCTCCGACACCATCTCCGACCCGGTGGCCGCCAACATCTTCCACGGCGTGCCCACCGGCAACGCCAATGGCCGGGCGATGGCCGAGTTCGTGCTCTCGCGCCCCGACACGAAGAAGGTGGCGATCATCGAGCATTCGAACGACTGGGCGCATTCCTACTCGAACCCCGCGCAGGCGTATCTCAAGGAACACGGGGTGGAGCCCACCGAGGTGCTCACCATGGAGCGCGGCCAGACCGATGCCACCGCCCAGGTGCTGAAGATGCGCGCCGACCGCCCGGACTTCATCATCGCCGCCCTCTACGAGGCCGAGACCGCCATCTTCCTGCGCGACCTGAAGAAATACGGGCTGGGCGACATCCCGGTGATGGGCACCGCGGGCACCGACCTCGAGAACACGCTCAAGCGCGTGGGCGACCTCGAAACGGTGAAGAACTACTACGTCATCCACCCCTACGTGGACAATCTCGACGGCCCGGGCATGCAGAAATGGGCCGACATGATCCACAAGTACTACCCCGACGAGGAGCTGACCAACTTCAGCTACATCGCCATCGGCTCGGGCGTGGCGCTGGTGAAGGCGCTGGAGGCGGCGGGGCCCGACCTCACCCGCTCGAAGCTCATCGCCGAGCTCGACAAGATCTCCGACCTCGACACCGGCGTGCTCTCCGCCCCCATCACCTGGACGGCGGACGACCACCAGGGCGTGAAGGGCTCGGCCGTCTCCGGCTTCGTCGACGGCAAGCCCACGGTGCTCAAGGCCTGGGGCCAGCCCTACTGATGCGCTCCGGGGCAGACCCGGCCCGGGGCCACGCCCCGTGACGGGTCTTGCCCCGGCTTCAAGCAGTTGAAGCGAAAACGGCTCGGGCCGCTTTCGCTCGGCGGCGGCCGGCCAGAGCGCCGGCGCCGCCAGCCCGGAGATCAAGCAATGCTGATGCAACTCACCCTGAGCGGTGCATCGCAGGGGGCGATCTATGCCCTCGTGGCGCTGTCGCTCACCGTCGTCTACCGCTCCACCACGGTGGTGAATTTCGGACATGGCGACCTCGTGATGTCGGGGGCCTTCGTGGCCTACGTGCTGGTGGTGGGGCTGGGCCTCGCCTTCCTGCCGGCGGCGGTGATCGCGGTGGTCGCGATGTTCGGGCTGGGGGTCTGCTTCAGCCGCGGGCTGATCCGGCCCATCCGCGGCGGCCCGCACATCGGCTTCGCGCTGATGTCGATCGCGCTCGGCTACACGCTGCGCGGCATCGCCCGCACGGTCTGGGGGCGCGAGGTGCTGCCCATGCCGCGGGTGTTCGACATCGAGCCCATCTTCCTCGGCGACGTGGTGCTGACCGGCGACGCACTGTTCACCATCGCCACCGTGGCGGTGCTGCTGGGGCTGTTCTTCGCCATGCTCACCTTCACCGACATCGGCAAGATGGTGCAGGCGGTCTACCAGTCGGAGCGCGGCGCGCGCCTCGTGGGCATCAACGTGAGCCGCTTCCACGACCTGAGCTGGGGCACGGGGGCGGCCCTCGGCGCGGTGGGCGGCATCCTCATCGCCCCGGTCTCCTTCCTGCACCCCGACCTCGGCGCGAGCTTCCTCATCAAGGGCTTCGCCGCGATGACCCTGGGCGGCTTCGGCTCGCTCGGCGGCGCGGTGCTGGGCGGCGTGGTGCTGGGCCTCGCCGAGCAATACGCCGGCGCCTACATCGACACGGCGCTGATCGACATCACCGCCTACCTGCTGATCATCCTGGTGCTGCTCGTGCGCCCGCGCGGCCTCTTCGGCCGCAAGGCGGTGGTGAAGGTATGAGCATCTCTCCCGCCACCCTGCGCCTGCGCACCGCGCTGTTCTGGGCCGTGCCGGTGCTGGCCTGCGCCCTGCCGCTGGCCACAAACCCCTACACCCAGTTCGTGCTCAACAGCATGCTGATCTCCACCCTGCTCACGCTGGGCTTCAACATGGTGATCGGCAGCCTCGGCCAGCTCGCCTTCGCCAACGTGGCCTTCTTCGGCCTCGGCGCCTACGCCAGCGTGATCGCGATGAACGACCTCGGCCTGCCCTGGCTCGCCACCATCCCGCTTTCCGGCCTCGTGGGCGCGGCGGGGGGCTTTCTCGCCTCCGCCGTGGCGCTGCGCGGCATCCGGCTCTACTACCTCGCCATCGTCACGCTGGCCTTCGGCGAGCTGTTGCGCTGGCTCTACATCCACGCCGACCGGCTCACCGGCGGCACCGACGGGCTCGCCATCCCGCGCGAGGGCTTCCTCGGCTTCCGGCTGGGCGATGACACGGCGCAGTTCTACGTGTTCCTCGCCGTCACCGTGGTGCTGGTGAAGGGCACGCTGAACCTGCTGCGCTCGCGGCTCGGGCGCTCGATCGTCGCGGTGCGCGAGAACGAGATCGCCACCGCCTCGCTCGGCATCCCCACCGCGCGGGTGATCGTGACCGCCTTCATGTGGTCGGGCTTTCTCGTCGGCGTGGCCGGCGCGCTCTTTGCCGCGCATATCGGCCGGGTGTTTCCGGAGAGCTTCGGCCTCACCCAGCTCATCGTCGGCTTTGCCATGGTGCTGGTGGGGGGCACGGGCTCGGTGCTGGGCTCGGTGCTGGGCGCCGTGCTGCTCACCGCGCTGCCCGAATACGTGCGCGCCTTCCCGGGGATGGAGGAGATCTTCTTCGGCCTCGTGGTGATCGTGGTGCTGCTGTGCCTGCCCCAGGGGCTGGCGAGCCTGCTGCGCCGCCTTTCGCCCGTGTTCCTCGAACGCCATTTCCGGGAGTGAGCCGATGACCGAGCTTCTCACTGTCGAGGGCCTGGGGGTGCGCTTCGCCGGCCTCACCGCGCTCGACGACGTGTCCTTCCGCCTCTCCGAGGGCCAGGTGCGCGCGGTGATCGGGCCGAACGGCGCGGGCAAGACCACGCTGTTCAACGCCATCTCCGGCTACGTGCGCCCCACGAGCGGAAGAGTGCTGCTGCGCGGGCAGGACGTGGCGGGCGACAGCCCGCATGCCATCGCCGGCCACGGCATCCGCCGCACCTTCCAGAACGGCGGGCTGTTCCCCGCCCTCACCGTGCTCGAAAACGTGCTCACCGGGCTCACCACCGAAACCCCGGGCAGCTTCCTCGACCTGCTGCTGGGCCGCCGCCGGGCGCTGGAGGCCGAGCGTGCCGCCATCGCCAAGGCCCGCGCCCTGCTGGAGCTCATGAGCATGGGCCACATGGCCGATGCGCGGGCGGGCTCCCTCTCCGGCGGGCAGCAGCGGATCGTCGAGATCATCCGCACCGTGGCGAGCGAGCCACCGGTGCTGCTGCTCGACGAGCCGGCGGTGGGGCTCTCGCCCGTCGCCCGCGCCCAGATGATGGAGATCATCGCCCGGCTCACGGGCGAGAAGGGCGTTGCCGTGCTGCTCATCGAGCACGCGGTGGAGCTGGTGATGGCCTCGGCCGACCGCATCCTGGTGATGGCGGCCGGCAAGCGCATCGCCGAGGGCACGCCCGACGAAATCCGCGCCGACCGCGCCGTGCTGGAGGCCTATCTCGGACATGCCTGACACACTCCTCACCATCCGCGACCTGCACGTGGCCTACGGGCCGAAACCCATCCTGCGCGGCGCCGGTTTCGACGTGCGCCGCGGCGAATGCCTCACCCTGCTGGGGGCGAACGGCTCCGGCAAGTCGACCTCGATGAACGCCATCTGCGGCTTCGTGCGCCCCTCCGCGGGCTCGGTCTCGCTGGAGGGCACCGAGCTTGCCGGCCGCCCGGCCCATGCCATCTTCGCGCAAGGCGTGGCGCAGGTGAGCCAGGCGCGCGACCTCTTCCCCGACCTCACGGTGGAGGACAACCTGCGCCTCGGCGCCATGCGCCGCGGCGGGCGGGAGAGCGGCGAGACCCTCGCCCATGTCTACGCCCGCTTCCCCCGGCTCGCGGAGCGCCGCGCCCAGGCGGCGCGCACCCTCTCGGGCGGCGAGCAGCAGATGGTGGCCATCGGCCGGGCGATGATGTCGCGCCCGCGGCTCCTGCTGCTCGACGAGCCCTCGGGCGGCCTCTCCCCCCAGTTCTGCGAGGAGATCGCCCGCATCATCGACCAGCTCAAGGCCGATGGCGTCACCCTGCTGATGGTCGAGCAGAACCTCAACCTCGCCTTCCGCGCCGCCGACCGCTTCATCGTGCTGCGCGACGGGCGCGTCGTCGACGGCGGCGACGTGGCGGCCATGGCCGGCGACCATGACGCCATCGTGCGCAACATCTACCTGTGAACAAGGACCAAACCCAATGACCGCACCCCGCCTGCACGACGATCTCGTCGTCTTCGACGGCCTCATCATCTCCCGCTGGGGCCCCGACATCTTCGCCGCCATGCGCGAGGGCGGCCTCACGGCGGCCAACTGCACCTGCTCGGTGTGGGAGAATTTTCGCGACACCATGCTCAACATCGGCCGCTGGAACCGCGATTTCGCCGCCCATGCCGACCAGATCGTGAAGGCGCGCAGCGTGGCCGACATCCGCCGCGCGAAGGAGGAGGGCCGCACCGCCATCGTGCTGGGCTTCCAGAACACCTCCGCCTTCGAGGACCGGGTGGAGTTCGTGGAGCTGTTCAAGGAGCAGGGCGTGGGCATCGTGCAGATGACCTACAACACGCAGAACCTCGTGGGCTCGGGCTGCTACGAGAGCACCGACAGCGGCCTGTCGGACTTCGGCCATGACATCGTGGCGGAGATGAACCGCGTCGGCATGCTCTGCGACCTCTCCCATGTCGGGCCCGCCACCTCGCGCGACGTGATCCTCGCCTCGAAGAAGCCGGTGGCCTATTCCCACTGCCTGCCCGCCGGGCTGAAGGCCCACCCGCGCAACAAGACCGACGAGCAGTTGCGCTTCATCGCCGAGCACGAGGGCTTCGTGGGGGTGACCATGTTCCCGCCCTTCCTCGCCGCCGGCAATTCCGCGACGGTGGACGATTACGTCGCCGCCATCGACTACATCTCCAACCTCGTGGGCGAGGAGAGCGTCGGCTTCGGCACCGATTTCACCCAGGGCTACGGCACGCCCTTCTTCGAATACCTCAACCGCGACAAGGGCGACGGTCGCCAGCTCACCGAGTTCTGGCAGGTCGAGTTCCCCGAGGGGCTCAAGACCATCGCCGACTACCCCAACATGACCGCCGCCATGCAGCGCGCCGGCTGGAGTGATTCGCGCATCGCCCGGGTGATGGGCGAGAACTGGCTCTCCCTGCTCGAGCGCGTCTGGTAGCGGGCGCGGGCGGGGCCCTCGGGGGCTCCCCCCCCGCCGTCGCGGCCCGGCCCGCGGCGGCGGCAGCCGAAAATGCCGGCCGATTCCCCTCAAAGTTGTGGAAATCGGACAGAAACTATGCCTTTAGTTGATCCGAGGAATTGAATAATGATCTCCGCAGGGTGCCACATTTCAGGCCCCCGACGCGGACTGTTTCGAACAGAGCCATTCATCGAAGCGAGAAGGCCATGCCCCGAGAGCACGCACCCCGTCCGGCCGCGCCGTCGGACTCGACCACCGGACCAGGCGCGCTCGACGGAACCCTGCCGGTACAGAGCCCATCTGAGCGGGTGGTGCGGCTCGCGCAACTCGCCTTCGATGTGCCCTTCGCCTGTATCGCCCGCTGCGCGGAGGACGGCGGCGCCCCGGAAGTGCTGCTGCGCACCGGATCGCCGGATTGCGCGGTCGCCGCTCCCGGCACGCTGGAGGCCCTCGCCCGGGCAGGCGCCCCCTGCGAGCTTCCGCCGGGCAGCGACACCGGGCTGGGCTTCGCCGCCGGCGCGCCGGTGCGTGACAGTGCCGGCCGGCTGCTGGGCTGCCTGTGCGTCGCGGCCCCCGGCACGCGCGCCACGCTGCCCGCCACCCATGTCGCCCTGCTGGGCGAGCTGGCGGCGCTGGCGGCCGAGGGGCTCGCCGGCGCCCGTTCCACCGCCGCCACCCCGCGCGCCGTGCCCGGCGATGCCGTGCTCTGCGCCGACCACACCAACCGCATCATCGACTGGAATGCCGCGGCGGAGCGGATGTTCGGCTATTCCGCCGCCGAGGCGCTCGGCCAGCCGCTCGACCTCATCATCCCGCAGCGCCTGCAGGAGCGCCACCGCCACGGGCTCGACCGGCGGGCCGATGCGGCGGCGCCCCGGCTGTCCCGGCCGATGCGCACCATGGCGCGCCACCGCGACGGGCGCGAGCTGCCTGTCGAGATCAGCCTCAACGGCTGGCGGCAGGGCGGGGCGCCGATGTTCGGCGCGCTGCTGCGCGAGCTGAGCCCGCTTGCCGCCGGCCCGCCCGCGCCGGGGCGCGACGCGCTCACCGGGCTGGAGGACCGCGCCGCGCTGCGCGCCAGGCTGTCCGGCGCCGCCGGGGCCGGGCATCGCGCGCTGCTGCTGCTGCTCGACATCGACGGCTTCAAGGACGTGAACACGATGCGCGGCCACCGCATCGGCGACGAGGTGCTGCAGGTGGTCGCCCGCCGGCTGGTCGACGCGCTGCGCGCCCAGGGCAGCGTGGCCCGGCTGGGCAGCGACGAGTTCGCCATCTGCCTCGAGGGGGCGGAGGCCGACCTCTCCCGCGCCGCCGAGCTGGCGGACGCGCTCATCGCCGCCGTGCGCGAGCCGATCCGGCTGGGCAAGGACATCCTGCATGTCGGCGCCAATGTCGGGATCGCGGATGCCGAGCCCGAGGGCGGCCCCGGCCCGGACGAGCTGATCGGCAACGCCGATCTCGCGCTGCTGCGCGCCAAGACAAGCGGGGCGAACAACACCCGCATCTTCACCCAGGACCTGCGCCTCTCCGCGCGCCGGCGCAGCGCCATCAGCTCCGGCCTGCGGCAAGCCTGGGAGCAGGGCGAGTTCGAGCTCTTCTACCAGCCCCAGGTGCGGCTGCGCGACGGTGAGATCACCGGCGCCGAGGCGCTGATCCGCTGGCACCACCCGGAGCGCGGCCTGCTCTCGCCGCCCGCCTTCATCACGGTGCTGGAGAGCGATTCCCTCGCCATCCCGGTGGGCGAATGGGTGCTGCGCACCGCCTGCGCGCAGGCCGCCGCCTGGCGGCGCGACACCGGGCGGGCGCTGCGCGTGGGGGTGAATGTCTTCGCCAGCCAGTTCAACACCCGCAACTTCGTCGCCACGGTCGACCGCGCGCTCTCCGACAGCGGCCTACCTCCGGAGGCGCTGGAGCTGGAGATCACCGAGAAGGTGATGCTCACCAACGACGCCGCCCTGATCGCGCCGCTGCAATACCTGCGCGCCCGCGGCGTGGGCATCGCCTTCGACGATTTCGGCACCGGCTTCGCCTCCTTCAGCATGCTCAAGCATTTCCCCGCCAGCCGGCTGAAGATCGACCGCTCCTTCGTGGGTGCCGGCGACAGCCCGCATGACCTCGCCATCATCGACGCGGTCACCCGCCTCGCCGCGGGCTTCAACCTCGGCGTGATCGCGGAGGGCGTGGAGACCCTGGAGCAGGCCGGGCGCATGCGCCGCCAGGCCTGCGAGGAGGGACAGGGCTTTCTCTTCGGCCAGCCGATGCCGGCCGCGGCCTTTGCCGCCCTGCTCGAGGCACCCGCCAGCCAGCCCGGCTTCGCCACCCGGCACTGAGCGCAAGCCACCGCCGCCCGCGCCCTCAGGCCGCTTCCCCCGCCGGCCGCGGCTCACCCGCGATCTCGATCGTGATGCCGTTTTCCCGCGCCATGGCCATGATGGCCTCGGGGGGTTGCGCGTTGGTGAACAGCGCCGAGAGGTTGGTGAAGGGGCAGATGCGCACCGGGGCGGTGCGGTCGAATTTCGAGGCATCGGCGACGAGGAACACCCGCCGGGCGTTCTCGATGATGGCCTGGGCCACGCGCACCTCGCGGTAGTCGAAATCGAGCAGGGTGCCGTCGGCGTCGATGGCCGAGGCGCCGATCACGCCGATATCCACCCGGAACTGGCGGATGAAATCGATGGTCGCCTCGCCGATGATACCGCCGTCGGAGCGGCGCAGCACGCCGCCGGCCACCACCACCTCGCAGCTCGGGTTGGCCGCGAGGGTGGTGGCCACGTTCACGTTGTTGGTGATGGCCATCAGGTTGCGCTGGCGCATCAGGTTGCGCGCCACCGCCTCGGTGGTGGTGCCGATGTTGATGAAGATCGAGCTGCCGTCGGGGATGTGCTCGGCGCAGATCCTCCCGATGGCCTCCTTCTCGGCATACATGAAGTCGCGCCGGGTGTCGTAGCCCACGTTCACCACGCCCGAGGGCAGCATCGCCCCGCCATGGGTGCGCGCGAGCAGCGAGCGGTCGCACAGTTCGTTGAGGTCGCGGCGGATGGTCTGCGGGCTCACGCCGAAGCGCTCGGCGAGGGTTTCGACCACGACATGGCCGGATTCGCGGGCGATCTCGAGGATCTGCTGCTGGCGGACCGAGGTGAGCATGTTCGCTTTCGTTGTTTTTCGTTCACTTCCTATAGGCCACCGGGCAGGGCCGTGCAACCGGCTTGTGCCTTGCTGCACATGCGTTTTGCACCTGCAATACAAACACTTGGCGCCTTGCCGGCGCAAGATCGCGCTGAATGCGCCACTCCGCCGCGCGGCTTCCGCCACGTCACGGGCTGTCACATCAATTCTTAACACCAATCTGTTGACAGAAGCGCGCGAATCCGCGCATGACTAGGGGCATCTGGAAACGCAATGAACGGTAACGAACAAAAGCCGCCACGATGACAAGCCCCTCGGACAGCTACGACCTCCTGATCATCGGTGGCGGCGTGAACGGCTGCGGCATCGCCCGTGACGCCGCCGGCCGCGGCCTCTCGGTGCTGCTGGCCGAGCAGGGGGACCTGGCGCAGGCCACCTCCTCCTCCTCCACCAAGCTGTTCCACGGCGGGCTGCGCTACCTCGAGTATTACGAGTTCCGCCTGGTGCGCGAGGCGCTGATCGAGCGCGAGACGCTGCTCGTCGCCATGCCGCACATCTCCTGGCCGCTGCGCTTCGTGCTGCCGCATCACAAGGGGCTGCGCCCGGCCTGGCTGCTGCGGCTGGGCCTGTTCATCTACGACCATCTCGGCGGGCGGAAGATCCTGCCGGCCACCCGCTCGCTCGACCTCACGCGCGACGCGGCCGGCAAGCCGCTGAAGCCGGAGTTCCGCCGCGGGTTCGAGTATTCCGACTGCTGGGTGGAGGACAGCCGCCTCGTGGCGCTCAACGCGCGGGACGCCGCCGCCCGCGGCGCGCGCATCTGCACCCGGGTGCGGGTGGAGGGCGCCGAGCGCCAGGGCGAGGCCTGGCAGGTGCGCCTGCGCGACATGGACACCGGCGCCGAGCGCATCGAGCACGCGAAGGCGGTGGTGAACGCCGCCGGCCCCTGGGTCGACGACGTGCTGCGCAACCGCGTGCGCCAGAACAGCGCCGACCATATCCGCCTGGTGCGCGGCAGCCATATCGTCACGAAGCGGCTGTTCGAGCATGACCGGCCCTACATCTTCCAGCAGGCGGACGGGCGCATCATCTTCGCCATCCCCTACGAGACCGACTTCACCCTGATCGGCACCACCGACCAGGAGCACAAGGACGCGCCGGGCACCGCGACCTGCACGCCCGAGGAACAGGCCTACCTGCTCAAGGCCGCCTCGGAATATTTCGCCGCCCCGCTCACGGGCGAGGACGTGGTCTGGACCTATTCCGGCGTGCGCCCGCTCTACGACGACGGCGCCTCCTCGGCCACCGCCGCGACGCGCGACTACGTGCTGAAGGTGGATGACGCGGAGGGCGCCCTGCCGGCGCTCAACGTGTTCGGCGGCAAGATCACCACCTACCGCCGCCTGTCGGAGGCGGCACTGGCCAAGCTCGCGCCCTGGTTCCCGCAGATGGGGGCGGCCTGGACCGCGCGCAAACCGCTGCCCGGCGGGAATTTCCCGGTGGGCGAGGTGGAGGCGCTGATCGCCCGGCTGAAGGGGCAATACGCCTTCCTCGATGACCGCTGGGCCCGCCGCCTCGTGCGCGCCTACGGCACCGAGGCGTTCGAGTTGCTCGGCGATGCCGCGCGGGCGGAGGATCTCGGCCGGCATTTCGGCTGGAACCTCACCGAGCGCGAGGTGGACTGGCTGGTGGCCCATGAATGGGTGCGCTCGGCCGAAGACCTGCTGTGGCGGCGCTCCAAGATGGGGCTGCGGCTCAGCGAAGACGAAACCCGGGCGCTCGACGCCTGGATCAGGACCCGCCGCGCAGCCGCCGCCTGAGGGCGGCTCGCGGCACACGAAGAAAGATACTGCGCCGGCGCCGCCTCCACGGGGAGGGGCGCGCGGAACAGGGAGGAGACGGAATGACCCTGGTGCTTGAAGGCGCCTCGAAGGTCGTGGACGGGGAGGTGTGGATACACCCCACCGATCTCACGCTTGCGAAGGGCACGATGAACGTGCTGCTCGGCCCGACCCTGTCGGGCAAGACCTCGCTCATGCGGCTGATGGCCGGGCTCGACCAGCCCAGCGAGGGCCGCATCCTGTGGGAGGGCGAGGATGTCACCGGCCGCCGGGTGCAGGACCGCAAGGTGGCCATGGTCTACCAGCAGTTCATCAACTACCCCGCGATGACCGTCTACGAGAACATCGCCTCGCCGCTGCGCGTGGCCGGTGTGCCGAAGGCCGAGATCGACGCCCGGGTGCGCGAGGCGGCGGCCCTGATGAAGCTCAACGAGCGCCAGCTCACCCGCAAGCCGCTGGAGCTCTCCGGCGGCCAGCAGCAGCGCTGCGCGCTGGCCCGCGCGCTGGTGAAGAACGCAGGGCTCGTGCTGCTCGACGAGCCGCTCGCCAACCTCGACTACAAGCTGCGCGAGGAGCTGCGCGCCGAGATCCCGAAGATCTTCGAGGCCTCCGGCGCCATCTTCGTCTATGCCACCACCGAGCCGCACGAGGCGCTGCTGCTGGGCGGCAACACCGTGTGCCTGTGGCAGGGCAGGGTGAGCCAGTTCGGCCCCACGCCGCAGGTGTATCGCCGGCCGGCCGACGCCACCACCGCCCGCGTGTTCTCCGACCCGCCGATGAACTTCCTTGCCGCCGAGAAGCGCGGCGACAGGCTGCATTACGGCGCGGGCGAGAGCGTGGAGGCCACCGGCCCGCTCGCCGGCCTGCCCGACGGGCCGCTGCAGCTCGGCTTCCGCCCCGACCACCTGCACATCGCCCGCCCCGTGGAGCACGCGCTCGCCTTCCACGCGAAGGTGGCGGTGACCGAGATCACCGGCTCGGAGACCTTCGTGCATCTCGACCACGGGGCAGACCGCTGGGTGGCGCTGGTGCATGGCGTGCACCCGCTGCGCTACGGCGCGCCGGCGGAGATCTATGTCGACCCCGCGCATGTCTACGTCTTCGGCCCCGACGAGCGGCTGATCGCCGCCGCGTCCTACGCCAGCGCGGCCTGAGGGGGGAACAATGGCACGCATCACGCTCAAAGACCTGGCACATTCCTACAGCCCGAACCCGCAGTCACCCTCGGACTGGCAGCTGAAGCCCACGCTGAACCACGAGTGGGTGGACGGGGCGGCCTACGCGCTGCTCGGCCCCTCGGGCTGCGGCAAGTCCACGCTGCTCAACATCATCTCCGGCCTGCTGCGCCCCAGCCAGGGCCGCATCCTGTTCGGCGACACCGACGTGACCGACCTGCCCACCGCGGCACGCGACATCGCGCAGGTGTTCCAGTTCCCGGTCGTCTACGACACGATGACCGTCTACGACAACCTCGCCTTCCCGCTGCGCAACAAGGGGGCCGACGCCGATTACGTCGACCGCCGGGTGCGCGCCATCGCCGCGATGATCGGCATGGAAGACGTGCTGAAGCGCAAGGCCCGCGGCCTCACGGCGGACGCGAAGCAGAAGATCTCGCTCGGCCGCGGCATGGTGCGCGAGAACGTGAACGCCATCCTGTTCGACGAGCCGCTCACCGTGATCGACCCGCACATGAAATGGGAGCTGCGCACCCAGCTGAAGGCGCTGCACGAGGAATTCGGCCACACGATGATCTACGTGACCCATGACCAGACCGAGGCGCTCACCTTCGCCGACCACGTGGTGGTGATGAGCGAGGGCGAGGTGGTGCAGATCGGCACGCCGGAGGAGCTGTTCGAGCGGCCCGCCCACACCTTCGTGGGCTATTTCATCGGCTCGCCGGGCATGAACCTGCTGCCTGCCAGCATCGACGGCGCCATGGCCACGGTGGAGGGCGCGCAGGTGCCGCTCGCCGCGCGCTACCCGGGCGGGCAGGGGCTCGAGATCGGGGTGCGCCCCGAGTTCACCCGCCTGGTGGAGGGCGAGGCCGGCCTGCCGGTGGAGATCACCCGCATCGAGGACGTGGGCCGCCACAAGATCATCCGCACCCGCTTCCACGACCGCGAGATCAACGTGCTTTCGCCCGAGGGCGCACCGGTGCCCGAGGGCGCGCGCCGCGTGGTGTTCGAGCCCTCGCGGGTGAATGTCTACCGCGACGGATGGCGCATCGCAGGGGAGGGCCAGGCATGAACAAGACAACCAACCATCGCGCCTGGTTCCTGGTGCTGCCCGTTCTGGTGCTGGTGGCCTTCTCGGCCGTCATCCCGCTGATGACGGTGGTGAACTACTCGGTGCAGGACACGTTCGGCAACAACGAGTTCTTCTGGGCGGGGCTCGAGTGGTTCGAGGACGTGCTCTCCTCCGAGCGCATCCGCGATGCCTTCCTGCGCCAGATCCTGTTCTCGGCGATCATCCTGGCCATCGAGATCCCGCTCGGCATCGTGGTGGCGGTGAACATGCCCAAGAAGGGCGTGTGGTCCTCCGTCTGCCTCATCCTGATGGCGCTGCCGCTGCTGATCCCTTGGAACGTGGTGGGCACCATCTGGCAGGTGTTCGGCCGGGTCGACATCGGCCTGCTGGGCCACACGCTCGCCGCGCTCGGGATCGACTACAACTACACCCGGGACGTGGAGGATGCCTGGATCACCGTGGTGGTGATGGATGTCTGGCACTGGACCTCGCTCGTCGCCCTGCTGTGCTTCGCCGGGCTGAAATCGATCCCCGACGCCTATTACCAGGCCGCGAAGATCGACAGCGCCTCGCGCTGGAAGGTGTTCCGCTACATCGAGCTGCCCAAGATGCAGGGCGTGCTCCTCATCGCCGTGCTGCTGCGCTTCATGGACAGTTTCATGATCTACACCGAGCCCTTCGTGGTCACCGGCGGCGGCCCGGGCAATGCCACCACCTTCCTCTCCATCGACCTGGTGAAGATGGCCATCGGCCAGTTCGACCTCGGCCCCGCCGCCGCCTTCTCCATCGTCTATTTCCTCATCATCCTGCTCTTCAGCTACGTGTTCTACACCGTGATGAAGACGCTCGAGAAAGCGGAGGGCAAGTGATGGCCGCCGTCATGCAATCGCGCCGCTTCAACGGCTCCGCCCTTGTCACGCTGCTCTACCTCGTCTTCCTCATGCTGCCGATCTACTGGCTGGTGAACATGAGCCTGAAGACCAACGAGGAGATCCTGAGCACCTTCACCCTCTGGCCGGACAACCCGACGCTGGCGAACTACGCCATCATCCTCACCGACCCGAGCTGGTACATGGGCTACGTGAACTCGATCATCTACGTGGTGATGAACACGGTGATCTCCATCGCGGTGGCGCTGCCGGCGGCCTATGCCTTCTCGCGCTATCACTTCCTGGGCGACAAGCACCTGTTCTTCTGGCTGCTGTCCAACCGCATGGCGCCGCCCGCGGTCTTCGCGCTGCCGTTCTTCCAGCTCTACTCCTCCATCGGGCTCTTCGACACGCATATCGCCGTGGCACTGGCGCATTGCCTGTTCAACGTGCCGCTGGCGGTGTGGATCCTGGAGGGCTTCATGTCCGGCGTGCCGAAGGAGATCGACGAGACCGCCTATATCGACGGCTACTCCTTCCCGCGCTTCTTCGTGAAGATCTTCATGCCGCTGGTGGCATCGGGCATCGGGGTGGCGGCGTTCTTCTGCTTCATGTTCTCCTGGGTCGAGCTCTTGCTCTCGCGCACCCTCACCTCGGTGGACGCAAAGCCGATCGTGGCGACGATGACCCGCACCGTCTCCGCTTCGGGGCTCGACTGGGGGGTGCTGGCGGCCGCCGGCGTGCTCACCATCATCCCCGGCGCGCTCGTGATCTACTTCGTGCGCAACTACATCGCCAAGGGCTTCGCCCTGGGCCGGGTCTGAGGGAGGGACACAGACATGGCATGGATGGCATGGACCCCCGCGACAGCCACCTTCTTCGGCGTCATCGCCCTGCTGCTGCTGGGCATGCTCGTCTGGGGGATCGTGGCACCGCAGGCGCCGCGCATGGGGCTCTTCCGCTTCGAGACGACGCCGGGAGACCGCTTTTTCATCAGCCTGCTCGGATCGGCCTTCATCTGCCTGATCTGGCTGGCCATCTTCGGGGCCCCGCTCTGGGGCGCCCTCATCATCTGCCTGGCATGGGCAGCGGCAATGTTCCGCTGGGCCTGAGCCGGGCCGGTCGGGCCGGGGGCGTTGGGGCACCCGGTCCGGACATTCGCAACGGGAGGAAAGAACAATGAAATCCGCATTCCGGGCCACCGCCGCAATGGTGGCGCTCATCGCCGGATCGTCCGGCGCATGGGCCGACGAAGCGGCCATCGAGAAATGGCTGCCCGAATTCCAGCCCTCCTCGCTCTCCGAAGCCGAGCAGAAGGCGGAGATGGAATGGTTCATGAAGGCCGCCGAGCCCTTCAGGGGCATGGACATCCGCGTGGTGTCCGAGACCATCGCCACGCATGAATACGAGTCCAAGACGCTGGCGCGCGCCTTCTCCGAGATCACCGGCATCAACCTCACCCACGACCTGATCGGCGAGGGCGACGTGGTGGAGAAGCTGCAGACGCAGATGCAGTCCGGCGAGAACATCTACGACGCCTACGTGAACGATTCCGATCTCATCGGCACCCACTGGCGCTACAAGCAGGCCCGCGACCTCACCGCCTGGATGGAAGGCGAGGGCGCCGATGTCACCTCGCCCACGCTCGACCTCGACGATTTCATGGGGCTGTCCTTCACCACCGGGCCGGACGGCGAGATCTACCAGCTGCCCGACCAGCAGTTCGCCAACCTCTACTGGTTCCGCTACGACTGGTTCACCGACCCCGAGATCATGGCCGAGTTCAAGGAGAAATACGGCTACGAGCTGGGCGTGCCGGTCAACTGGTCGGCCTACGAGGACATCGCCGAGTTCTTCACCGGCCGCGAGATCGACGGCCAGAAGGTCTATGGCAACATGGACTACGGCAAGAAGGACCCCTCGCTCGGCTGGCGCTTCACCGATGCCTGGCTCTCCATGGCCGGCGCCGGCGACAAGGGCACGCCCAACGGCCTGCCGGTGGACGAATGGGGCATCCGGGTGAACGAGAACTCCCAGCCCGTGGGCTCGTGCATGACCCGGGGCGGGGCGACCAACTCTCCCGCCGCCGTCTACTCCATCGAGAAATACATCGACTGGCTGCAGAACTACACGCCGCCCGCCGCCGCCGGCATGACCTTCTCCGAGGCGGGCCCGGTGCCCGCGCAGGGCAATATCGCCCAGCAGATGTTCATGTACACCACCTTCGTCGCCTCGCTGGTCGCCCCCGGCCTGCCGGTGATGAACGATGACGGCACGCCGAAATGGCGCCTCGCCCCCAGCCCGCACGGCGCGTACTGGGAAGAGGGCATGAAGGTGGGCTACCAGGACGCGGGCTCCTGGACGCTGATGGAATCCACCCCCGTGGACCGCGCCAAGGCGGCCTGGCTCTACGCCCAGTTCGTCACCTCCAAGACCGTGGACGTGAAGAAGTCCCACGAGGGGCTCACCTTCATCCGCAAGTCGACCGTGGAGGACGAGAGCTTCACCGAGCGCGCGCCCAGGCTCGGCGGCCTGGTGGAGTTCTACCGCTCGCCGGCCCGCACCCAGTGGACCCCCACCGGCACCAACATCCCGGACTACCCCAAGCTCGCGCAGCTCTGGTGGCAGAACATCGGTGATGCCTCCTCCGGCGCCAAGAGCGCGCAGGAAGCCCTCGACAGCCTGTGCGAGGCCCAGGAGAAGGTGCTCTCGCGCCTCGAGCGCGCCGGCATCCAGGGCGACCTCGGGCCGAAGCTGAACGACGAGGAAAGCGCCGAGTACTGGCTGGAGCAGCCCGGCGCGCCGAAGCCGAAGCTGGAGAACGAGAAGCCGGAGCCGATCACGGTGAGCTACGACGAGCTGATCAAGTCCTGGCAGCAGTGAGCAGGCCCGGGCGGCGGTGACAGCCGCCGCCCGCACCCCCGGCGCGGGCCATCCCCCGGCCCGCGCCGGACCCTTCTTCCCACCACCTCCGGAGCCAGCCGCAATGACCCATGTGCTCGCCATCGACCAGGGCACCACCTCCAGCCGCGCCATCGTCTTCGATGCGGCCCTGCAGGTGAAGGCGGTGGGGCAGGAGGAGTTCGCCCAGCATTTCCCCGCCTCCGGCTGCGTCGAGCACGCGCCCGAGGACATCTGGTCCACCACCGCCGGCACCTGCCGCGAGGCGCTGGAGCGCGCCGGCCTCGGCCCCTCCGACATCGCCGCCATCGGCATCACCAACCAGCGCGAGACCACGCTGGTCTGGGAGCGCGCCACCGGCCGCCCGGTGCACCGCGCCATCGTCTGGCAGGACCGGCGCACCGCCGAGACCTGCCGCCGCCTGCGCGAGGAGGGCTGCGAGCCACTCTTCGCCGCGCGCACCGGCCTGCGCCTCGACCCGTATTTCTCCGCCACAAAGCTCGCCTGGATCCTCGACCACGTGGAGGGTGCCCGCGCCCGCGCCCGCCGGGGCGAGCTGCTGTTCGGCACCGTGGACACCTACCTGATCTGGAAGCTCACCGGCGGCGCCGAGCACGTGACCGACGCGACGAACGCCGCGCGCACCATGCTCTACGACATCCACCGCGGCCGCTGGGAGGAGGACCTGCTGAAGCTCCTCGACATCCCCGCCGCCATGCTGCCCCGCGTGCGCGACAGCGCCGCGCCCTTCGGCATGACCCGGGCCGATCTCTTCGGCCGGCCGATCCCCATCCTCGGCGTCGCGGGCGACCAGCAGGCCGCCACCCTCGGCCAGGCCTGCTTCCGCCCCGGCATGCTCAAGAGCACCTACGGCACCGGCTGCTTCGCGCTGCTCAACACCGGGGCCGAGCCGGTGACCTCGCAGAACCGGCTGCTCACCACCATTGCCTACCAGCTCGGCGGCACGCCGACCTACGCGCTGGAGGGCTCTATCTTCATCGCCGGCGCCGTGGTGCAATGGCTGCGCGACGGCCTGAAGATCATCCGCGAAGCCTCTGAAACACAAGGCCTCGCCGAGGCGGCAGACCCCGCCTCGGGCCTCTACATGGTGCCTGCCTTCACCGGGCTCGGCGCGCCCTGGTGGGACGCGGAATGCCGCGGCGCCATCTATGGCATCACCCGCGCCACCGGCCCGGCCGAGCTTGCCCGCGCCGCCCTCGAGAGCGTCGCCTACCAGACCCGCGACCTGTTCGACGCCATGCGCGGAGACTGGGACGGCGCCACCGACACGGTGCTGCGGGTGGACGGCGGGATGTCCGCTTCCGACTGGTCGATGCAGTTCCTCGCCGACATGCTCGGCGCCCCGGTCGACCGCCCGGTGGTGAAGGAGACGACCGCCCTCGGCGCCGCCTTCCTCGCCGCCATGCAGGCCGGGCTCTGCCCCGGGCCGGAGGAGTTCGCGCGCACATGGGCGCTGGAACGCCGTTTCGAGCCCGCGATGCCGGCCGAGGCGCGCGAGGCCCGCCACGCGGGCTGGCGCGACGCGGTGCGCCGCACGCTGGTGAGCCCGGCCTCGGGCCGGACCGCTGCGGAGGCCCCGGCGCCCGGCCTGCGCGGGGCATCCGTCGCCCCGGCCTGACGCGCGCGACCGGACCCCGAGCCCCGCGCGATCCACCCGCGTCACGCCCCGGGCAGCCCCGTGCGGGCGGGCTTCCCGGCGCCGCCGGGCCCGCCGCCGACCCGGTCACTTGAAGCACAGGTTTCTTGACGCTATATTGCGTGAGGAAACATGAGGTGACGGTCATGCAGCTTGCACAGTTCATCGAGGGTCAGGTGTTTTCCCCGGCGCGGATCGCCACCGCGCTGCGCACCACCCGCACCGAGATCGCCAGCACCCTGGGGCTGGGGCAGGACGCGTTCTCCCGCGCCTCGCGCATTGCCGCGCGCAAGACCCAGACCCGGCTGCGCGAGATGGTCGAGATCCTCAACCGGGTGGAGCCGATGGCGGGCTCGCAGCTCGCCGCCTATGCCTGGTTTCGCTCCGAGCCGCTGCCCGGCTTCGGCGGCATGACCCCCGACCAGCTGGTGCGCGAGGGCAGGGCCGACCAGGTGCATGCCTGGCTCGACCGGGTGATGGCCGGCGGCTATGCCTGACGCGCGGAGCGCGGGCTCCGTCTCAGCGATATCCGCAGACAAACCACATCGGGGCGGTCACGGATGAATTATTCGGATGTTGCCGGGGGCGATGCTCTGCTGAACTGGTTCGGAGAGGTTCCGAGCTTTCATGATGCCGAAATCGTCAGCCTGTCCCTCAACAGCGCCGGACGCAGCGCCCTGAAGATACATGGCTGGATCATGACCGACGAGCGCAGCTCCGACGGTCATTTCAGGCTGGACAGGCACGCAGTCGTGACGTTCAGCATGACCGGCATCACGGACCTCCGGCTCGACGGGTTCAGCAGCCAGAACGTCATCGCGGGCCTCATCCTCCGGCGCGCAAGCGACAGGGGCGGTGCCGGCCAGCACGGCCTGCCGCAGGATGAGGACGACATCGAGATCGAGTTGCGCCCCTGCTACGGGATGGACGGCTTCATCCGGGCGAAGACGCTGGAGATCTCCTTCGAGCCGGGACAGCCGGGGGAGGACTGATCCCGGGCCCTCGCCCCCGCCTCACGCCGCCCGACCTGCCGGAGATCCGCCGATGCCTGCCGCTGCCACCCGCTTCAAGGGGCTCGTCTACCGGGCGCACAACCCGCAATGGGCCTGGGCGCCGCTGTCGGGCGAGGGGGCGCGGCGCTTCGGCGGGCGGTTCAACGCGCCGGGCACCCCGGCGCTCTACACCGCCCTCACCCCGCTCGGCGCCATCCGCGAGGCAAGCCCGCTGGGCCGGCCGATGCAGCCGCTCACCCTGTGCGCCTATGCGGTGGAGACCGAGGCGCTGTTCGACGCCACCGACCCCGCCGCGCTTGCCGGCGAAGGCGTGGGGCAGGCCGCGCTCGACTGCCCGAACTGGAACCGCGAGATGCTGGACGGCCGGGTGCCGGCCTCGCAGGCGCTCGCGACCCGGCTGGCCGTGGCCGGCTATGCCGCGATGCGGGTGCAGAGCTACGCCCGCGGCGCCGAGCCGGGCGAGGAGAACATCGTGTTCTGGAACTGGGGCGAAGACCGCCCCGCGCGGGTGGTGCTCATCGACGACGACCGCCGCCTGCCGACACAGCCGCCCGGCTGAGGCTCAGCCGATGCGCACCGGCGCGTCCAGCCGGCCGGGGCAGGGCGCGGGCAGCAACAGCTCCAGCGTCTCGCCCGAGAGCGGGGTTTCGGCGAGGGCGGCGGCGTCGAGCCCCTCCTGCGCCGAGGTCACCAGCAGACGCGCCGCATCGGGCCCGAAGAAGGCCGGGCAGGTGGGGCGCGGCACCGGCAGGTCGTAGGTGAGCATCAGCGCCCCCTCGGGCGAGAGCCGCTCGATGCAGGCCCCGTCCCAGCGCGCCACCCAGAGACAGCCCTCCGCATCGGTGACCGCGCCATCGGGCGCGCCGCGGCCGCGGCCGGCATCGAAGGGCCGGGCCTCGCCCGCGGGCAGGCCGGTGGCGGGGTCGAGCGGCACGCGGCGGATCACGCCGGTGGGACTGTCGGAGAAATAGCCCGTGGCGCCGTCGGGCGAGAAGCAGATGGAGTTGGGCACGGTGATGCCCTCGAAGAGCGTGCGCAGCGCACCGTCGCGGTACCAGTAGATGGCGCCGGCGCCACGCTCGGCCTCCAGCCCCATGGTGCCGATCCAGAAGGCGCCGGAGGGGTGGGTGCGCGCGTCGTTCGAGCGGGTGGCGGTGTTCTCCGCCTCGATGGCGAGATGCGGGGTGAGCGCGCCGGTGGCGCGGTCGCGCAGGTGCAGCCCGGTCTCGGAGACGAGGAGCTGGCGCGCGCCGTCCACCGCGGCCATGGCGGAGGCGCGCATCGGCAGCGGGTGCTCGCGCGTCTCGCCGCTTTCCGGGTCATGCTCGAACAGCCGCCGGCCCAGGATGTCAAACCAGTGCACGACCCCCGTGAGGGGATCGCAGGAGGGGCCTTCGCCCAGGGTCGCCGCCGGAGCGCCGAGGCTGCGGATCTCCGGCGCGGCCGTCATTCCGCGCCGCCCTGCAGGTCGGCGGGCAGCAGGCCCTCGGGAATGTTCTGGTAGCTCACCGGGCGCAGGAAGCGGCGGATCGCCATGGTGCCCACCGAGGTGGTGTGCGAGGTGGCCGCCGGGTAGGGGCCGCCGTGCATCATCGCGTCGCAGACCTCCACGCCGGTGGGGAAGCCGTTGGCCAGCAGCCGGCCGGCCTTGCGCTCGAGCACCGGCAGCAGGTCGCCGGCGAGCTCGGCGTCGCCCGCGTCCATCTGCAGGGTGCAGGTGAGCTGGCCCTCGATGCTGCGGGCGATGTCGAGCATCTCGCCCTCGTCGGCCGCGCGCACCAGCAGGCCGAGGGGGCCGAACACCTCCGCGTGCAGCCCGGTGTCGGCGAGGAAGGCCTCGCCGCTGGTCACCAGCAGGTCGGGCGCGTTGCGCCGGCCCTCGCCGGAGGAGCACAGCGGGTGGCGCACGCCCTCGTGGCCGGAGAGCGTGTCACGGCCGCGGCGGTAGGCATCGGCGATGCCGCCCACCAGCATCGGCTGTGCCTCGGCCGAGGAGAGGGCGGAGGCCGCCTCCTTCTCGAAGGCATCGGCCTCCGCGCCGTCGATCAGCACCGCCACGCCGGGGTTGGTGCAGAACTGGCCCACGCCCATGGTGAGCGAGCCCGCCCAGCCGGAGGCGATCTCGGTGCCGCGGGCGGCCAGCGCCTCGGGCAGCACGAACATCGGGTTCACCGAGCCCAGCTCGCCGTAGAACGGGATCGGGTTGGGCCGCGCGCAGGCGAGGTCGTAGAGCGCCCGGCCGCCGCCGAGCGAGCCGGTGAAGCCCACGGCGGTGATGAGCGGGTGCTGCACCAGCGCCTCGCCGGCCTCGCGCGTGTTGGACTGCAGCAGCGAGAACACGCCCGCCGGCAGGCCGCAGGCGCGGATCGCCGCGTCGATCGCCTCGGCCACGATCTCGCCGGTGCCGGGGTGGGCCGGGTGGCCCTTCACCACCACCGGGCAGCCGGCGGCGAGGGCGGAGGCGGTGTCGCCGCCCGCGGTGGAGAAGGCGAGGGGGAAGTTCGAGGCGCCGAACACGCCCACGGGGCCGAGCGGGCGCTGCATCAGCCGGATGTCCGGGCGCGGCAGCGGCTGGCGGTCGGGCAGGGCCTTGTCATGGCGGATGTCGAGGTAGTCGCCCTTGCGGATATGCGCGGCGAAGAGGCGGAGCTGGCCGGTGGTGCGGCCGCGCTCACCCTCGAGCCGGCCGGCGGGCAGGCCGCTCTCGCGGGTGCCGATGTCGGTGATGATGGCGCCGCGCGCCTCGATCTCCTCGGCGATCTTCTCCAGGAACACCGCGCGCTCCTCGCGCGTGGTGTAGCCATAGGTCCAGAAGGCTTCCTCGGCGGCCTGCACCGCGTTGTCGACATCGGCCGCGCTGGCGAGGCTGATCTTCGCGGAGGGCCCGCTCACCGGGTCGGAGTCGAAGGTGGTGGCGGAGGTGACCCAGTCCCCGGCGATGAGATGCCGGCCGGTGGGGGTGTAGCTGTCTGTCATGACTGTCTCCTGTGCGTAGCCCCCGGGGAACCGCCCGCCCTCACGGCGGCCCGGCCCCGGGGGCTGGTCGTTTCGTGTTCAGTCGTGGAACGGCGCGGTGCGGGTGATCCGGCCGGTCAGGAAGGCATCGGCGACGATGCGCAGGGGTGTCACGTCGACATCCCGGGCGCCGCTGTCAAGGAGACCGGCGAACTCGGTGTAGAGCCCGTCGTATTCCGCCTCCTGCTCCTCGAGCACCAGCTTGCCGTCCACTTCCATGCGCTTGCCGCCGCCCGAGAGCTTCAGCGTCTCGCCGGAGGCGTCGACCTCGAGGTCCCACAGCGGCGGGCCGTCATGCGCCCAGTCGAAGGCGACCTCCATCGGCGTGCCGGCCGCATCGCGCAGGGCGAGGTCGGCGCGGATCGGCGTGGCGCGGTTTTCCGGGAAGCCCAGCTCGGCCGAGAGCAGCCGAAGCGGCGCGGGCCAGATGGCGGTGAGGATGGAGAGCGCGTTGATGCCGGGGTCGAACACCCCCAGCCCGCCGGGCTCCCAGATCCACTGCTGGCCGGGGTGCCACTCGCGCACATCCTCCTTCCAGTTGATGCGCACGGCGGAGGGGCTGCGATCGGCGATCCATTCCCGCGCCGGGGCCACGGCGGGGGCGTGGCGCGAATGCCAGGTGGCGTAGAGCACGAGGCCGCGCTCCTTCGCGAAGGCGGCGAGATCCTCCACCTCGCCCAGCGTGGCGCCGGGGGGCTTTTCGAGCATCACGTGGCGCCCGGCGGCGAGTGCCGCGCGCGCCATGTCGTAGCGCACCTGCGGCGGCACGCAGAGCGAGATGACGGGGATGTCCGGCCGGGCGGCCAGCATGTCCCCGAGATCGGTGAAGGTCTCCACCCCCTCCACCCCGCCGGAGCGGCTCACCGTGGCGGCGAGCTCATACTCCGGCAGCCGGGCGATGGAGGGCAGGTGCTGGTCGTGGGCGATCTTGCCGAGGCCCACGACCGCGACCTTCCAGGGCTGCTTGGTCATCTCGTCTCCTCAGTGCGAGTCGCGCGGAACCTCGTGGCCCCGGCAGCCGACGAGGAAGTCGAAATCCGCACCCCGGTCCGCGCCCAGCACGTGGTCGTGGAAGAGCTGGGCATAGCCGCCCTTCGGCGTGCGGATCGGCGAGGCCCAGGCGGCCAGGCGCGCGTCGATCTCCTCCTGCGGCACATCGAGGTGCAGGCGGCGGCCCTCCACGTCGATCTCGATCATGTCGCCGTTCTGCACGATGGCGAGCGGGCCGCCGGCAGCGGCCTCCGGCGCCACGTGCAGCACCACCGTGCCATAGGCGGTGCCGGACATGCGCGCGTCAGAAATGCGGATCATGTCCTTGATCCCCTTGCGCAAAACCTTCGGCGGCAGGCCCATGTTGCCCACCTCGGCCATGCCGGGGTAGCCGCGGGGCCCGCAGTTCTTCATCACCATGATGCAGGTCTCGTCGATATCAAGGCTCTCGTCGTTGATCTTCGCCTTGTAGTCGTCGATGTCCTCGAAGACCACCGCGCGGCCGCGGTGCTTCATCAGCGCAGGCGAGGCGGCGGAGGGCTTGAGCACCGCGCCCAGCGGCGCGAGGTTGCCGCGCAGCACCGCGATGCCGCCATGCTCGGTGAGCGGGCGGTCGAGCGGGCGGATGACGTCCTCGTTCCAGTTGGTGACATCCTTCACCTCCTCGGCCATGGAGCGACCGGAGACGGTGAGCGCGTCGCCATGCAGGTTGCCGCTCTCCAGCAGCGCCTTGAGCACCACCGGCAGGCCGCCCGCGTAGAAGAACTCCTCCATCAGGTATTCGCCCGAGGGCATGAGGTTGACGATGGTCGGGATGTCGCGGCCCAGCCGGTCCCAGTCGGCGAGCGTGAGGTCGATGCCCACGCGCCCCGCAATGGCCAGCAGGTGGACGACGGCGTTGGTCGATCCGCCGATGGCGCCATTGGTGCGAATGGCGTTCTCGAAGGCTTCTTTCGTAAGGATATCAGAAGGTTTCAGGTCGTCCTTCACCATCTGAACGATGCGCCTTCCGGTGAGCTGGGACATCACGCGGCGCCGCGCGTCGACCGCCGGGATGGCGGCATTGCCCGAGAGCGCCATGCCGAGCGCCTCGGCCATGCTCGCCATCGAGGAGGCGGTGCCCATGGTGTTGCACGAGCCGGGGCTGCGCGACATGGCGATCTCGGCCTCGAGGAAATCATCCCGGGTCATCTCGCCCGCCTTGATCGCCTCGGACATCTGCCACAGCGCGGTGCCCGAGCCCACGCGCTCACCGCGGAACCAGCCGTTGAGCATCGGCCCGCCGGTGACCACGATGGCCGGGATGTCGGCCGAGGCCGCGCCCATCAGCAGCGCGGGCGTGGACTTGTCGCAGCCCACCATCAGCACCACGCCGTCCACCGGGTTGGCGCGCAGCGCCTCCTCCACGTCCATGGCGCAGAGGTTGCGGTACATCATCGCCGTGGGGCGCAGCGAGCTCTCGCCCGGCGAGAACACCGGAAACTCGACCGGCAGGCCGCCGGCCTCGTAGATGCCGTTCTTCACCCGCTGCGCGAGGTCGCGCAGGTGGGCGTTGCAGGGCGTGAGCTCGGACCAGGTGTTGCAGATGCCGATCACCGGGCGGCCGTCGAACAGGTCGGCGGGCAGGCCCTGGTTCTTCATCCAGGAGCGGTGGTAGATGTTGTCCCGGCTGTCACCGCCATACCATTCCTGCGAACGGAGGCGGCGGGGCCAGGCGGCGGGTTTGAAGGTCATCGGTCGGGTATCCGTTCGGAATGAGGAGCGTCAGAGGGTGGCGACGGCATAGGCGCCGCCCGAGGCGGGCTCGGGGGCGGCCACGGCCAGCGGGTTGCGCAGGGGCAGGCCGAAGGGCCCGGCCTCCATCTCGAACACGTCGCCCGGCGCCACGGAGATCTTGTCGGCGAAGGAAAGCGTGGCGGTGCCGAACATGTGCACATGCACGTCGCCCGGGCTGCGGAAGATGCCGTACTTGAAGTGGTGATGCTCGAGGTTCGCGATGGTGTGGGACATGTTCTTCTCGCCCGAGAGGAACGGCTTCTCCCAGTAGGCCTTGCCGTCGCGCAGGATGCGCGAGGTGCCGGCGATGTCGGCCGGCGGGTCGCCCAGCAGCATCTCGGGGCCGAAGGAGCAGGGGCGCAGCTTGGAATGGGCGAGGAACAGGTAGTTCTGCCGCTCGGTCACGTGGTCGGAAAACTCGTTGGCGAGCGCGAAGCCGAGCCGGTAGGGCGTGCCGTCCGGCCCGTTCACGTAGATGCCGGCGATCTCGGGCTCCTCGCCGCCGTCCTCGGCGAAGGCGGGGGAAACGAGGGGCGCGCCGGGGGCCACGGCGGCATGGCCGTTGCCCTTGTAGAACCACTCGGGCTGCACGCCCACCTCGCCGGGCTTCGGCCGGCCGGCCTCCAGCCCCATGCGGAACATCTTCATCGAGTCCGTCAGCACCTCTTCCTCGGCCGCCGCCTTGTCCTTCTCGTGCATGGCCGAGCGGGTGGAGGCGGAGCCCAGATGCGTGAGCCCGGTGCCGGTGAGATGCATGTGCGTGAGGTCGGGGTGAGTGATGGGCAGCAGCACGCGGCCCTCCTCGTAGGCGCGCTCGAGGTCCACCGCCTCGCCGAAGCCCAGGGCGTTGATGCGGTCGATCATCTTCGTGCCGCTCGCGATGCAGGACTGCGCGATCTCGTAGACGGACGCCGCGTCACGCACGGTGTAGGCCTCGGTTCCGTTGCGAACCACCACGCGCAGCGCGCCGCCGGCATCCTTGATCTGGGAAATGAGCATTTCGGTATGTCTCCCCGGCCCTCAGGCCTTGTTCTTGTTGTAAACGTCGAAGATCACGGCGGCGAGCAGCACCAGCCCCTTGATCACCTGCTGATAGTCGATGCCGATGCCCAGGATCGACATGCCGTTGTTCATCACGCCCATGATGAAGGCCCCCACCACGGCGCCGATCACCGTGCCCACGCCGCCCGACATGGAGGCGCCGCCGATGAAGCAGGCCGCGATCACGTCGAGCTCGAAGCCCAGGCCCGATTTCGGCGTCGCGGTGTTGAGCCTTGCTGCAAAGACGAGGCCGGCGAGCGCGGTGAGCACGCCCATGTTCACGAAGGTGAGGAAGGTGAGGCGCTTGGTGTCCACGCCCGAGAGGCGGGTCGCCCCCTCGTTGCCGCCGAGCGCGTAGATGCGCCGGCCGGTGACCGTGCGGGTGGTCACGAAGGAATAGACCGCGATCAGCAGCGCCATGATGATGAGCACGTTGGGAAAGCCGCGGAAATCGGCCAGCGTCCAGGTCATGTAGAGCAGCGCGAGGGCGATCACCACGTTCTTGCCCAGGAAGAAGGCGAAGGGCTCGTCCACCGAGCCGCCGCGCTCGGCCCGCGCGCGGGAGCGGAAGGAGAGGTAGAGCATGATCGCGGTGGTCGCCACGCCAAGGATGAGCGAGATCACCGAGAAGCCCTTCATCGTCATGATGTCGGGGATGAAGCCCGAGGCGATCTTGCCGAAGCTCGCCGGGAACGGGCCCACCGAGGCGCCGTCGAGCAGCCAGAGCGAGAGCCCCTTGAACACCAGCATGCCCGCGAGGGTGACGATGAAGGAGGGGATCTTCCAGTAGGCCACCCAGTAGCCCTGCGCCGCCCCGATGGCGCCGCCCACGATGAGGCAGGCGATGGAGGCGAGGAACCAGTTCACCCCCCATTGCACGGTCATCACCGCGCAGAGCGCGCCGACGAAGCCCAGCACCGAGCCCACCGACAGGTCGATGTTGCCCGAGACGATGACCAGCATCATCCCCACCGCCATGATGACGATGTAGGAGTTCTGCAGCAGCAGGTTTGTGAGGTTGACCGGGCGCAGCAGGATGCCGCCGGTGAGCACCTGGAACAGCGCCATGATGACCACGAGCGCCACGAGAATCCCGTACTCGCGCATGTGGTTGCGGATGAAGCCGAAGGAGGAGCCGCGCGCGGCCCGCCCCCCCTGCTGGATGGTCTCGTCGCTCATGCGGCCCTCCCGTCGGCACGGATGATCATGCTCATGATTTTCTCCTGGCTGGCCTCGGCCGCCTGCATCTGGCCCAGGAACCGCCCTTCGTTCATCACGTAGAGCCGGTCGCAGATGCCGAGCAGCTCGGGCATTTCCGAGGAGATCACGAGGATCCCCCGGCCCGAGGCGGCGAGGTCGCGGATGATGGTGTAGATTTCGTACTTGGCGCCCACGTCGATGCCGCGGGTGGGCTCGTCGAGGATCAGGATCTGCGGGTCGGCGAAGAGCCACTTGCCCAGCACCACCTTCTGCTGGTTGCCGCCCGAGAGGTTCTTGGTCGCCTGCGCGATGCCGGAGGATTTCACGTTGAGCCGCTTGCGGTAGTCCTCGGCCACCGAGATCTCGCGCTGGCTGTCGATGATGCCGCGCTCGGACACGCCCTCGAGGTTTGCCAGCGTGGTGTTGTGGCGGATCGAGTCGTCGAGCACCAGGCCGAGGGACTTGCGGTCCTCCGTCACGTAGCAGATGCCCGCGGCGATGGCCTTCTTCACGGTGGAGGTGTCCACCGGCTGGCCGCGCATCTCCACCGTGCCGTTGATGCCGCTGCCCCAGGAGCGGCCGAAGAGGCTCATCGCAAGCTCGGTGCGCCCGGCGCCCATCAGCCCCGCGATGCCCACCACCTCGCCCGCGCGCACCGAGAAGGACACGTCGTCCACCGCCATGCGCTCGGAATGCTGCGGGTCACGCACGTTCCAGTTCTTCACCTCCAGCAGCACCTCGCCGATCTTCGGCTCGCGCGGGGGGTAGCGGTCGGAGAGCGAGCGGCCCACCATCTCGCGGATGATGTCATCCTCCGAGATCTGGCCCGGCACCACCTCGCGCGTGCTCACCGACTGTCCGTCGCGCAGCACGGTGATGGAGTCCGACACCTTGCTCACCTCGTTGAGCTTGTGGCTGATGAGGATGGCCGAGATGCCCCGGCGCTTGAACTCCAGCATCAGCTCGAGCAGGGCCGCACTGTCCTTCTCGTTGAGCGAGGAGGTGGGCTCGTCGAGGATGAGCAGCTTCACGTCCTTCGCCAGCGCCTTCGCGATCTCGACGAGCTGCTGCTTGCCCAGCCCGAGATCGGAGATCTTGGTGCGCGGGCTGTCCTTCAGCCCCACGCGGGCCAGCAGCTCGGCGGTGCGCCGGTAGGTCTCCGACCAGTCGATCACCCCGTTCTTCGCGCATTCGTTGCCGAGGAAGATGTTCTCGGCGATGGAGAGCTGCGGCACCAGCGCGAGCTCCTGGTGGATGATGACGATGCCCTCGGCCTCGCTGTCATTGATGCCGCGAAAGGATTTCTCCTGCCCCTCGTAGAAGATGGCGCCCTCGTAGGAGCCGTGGGGATAGACCCCGGAGAGGATCTTCATGAGGGTGGACTTGCCGGCGCCGTTCTCGCCGCAGAGCGCGTGGATCTCGCCACGCCGCACCTTCATGTTCACGTTGTCGAGCGCCTTCACCCCCGGAAAGGTCTTGGTGATGTTGCGCATCTCGAGAATGGTATCCATTCATGCCCCCGCTGGACAAGGCTCCGCCGGGGCGGCGGGCCCGGGGGCCCGTCGCGCGCGGCTCATGCCGGGTTCGGCAGGGCGCGGGGCAATGCCGCCCGCGCCCTGCCAGCCTGTCACTCGATCTCGGCTTCGGTGTAGTAGCCCGAGCCGATCAGGACCTCTTTCCAGTTGTCCTTCGTCACCAGCACCGGCTTGAGCAGGAAGGAGGGGACCACCTTCATGCCGTTGTCGTAGGTCTCGGTGTCGTTGATCTCCGGCTCGCCGCCCTCGAGCAGCGCGTCGACCATGCCCACGGTCACGCGGGCCAGCTCGCGGGTGTCCTTGAAGATGGTGGAATACTGGTCGCCGCGCAGGATGGCCTTGACCGACTGCACCTCGGCGTCCTGCCCGGAGATGTAGGGCATCGGCTGCTCGGCCGAGCCGTAGCCCACGCCCTTGAGCGAGGAGATGATGCCGATGGACAGCCCGTCATAAGGCGAGAGCACCGCGTCGACGCGGTCGTTCGTGTAATGGGCGGAGAGCAGGTTGTCCATGCGGGCCTGGGCCACCGAGCCGTCCCAGCGCAGGGTGCCGACCTTGTCCATGCCCATCTGGCCGGACTTCACCACCAGCTTGCCCTCGTCGATGAGCGGCTGGATGACCGACATCGCGCCGTTGTAGAAGAAATAGGCGTTGTTGTCGTCGGGCGAGCCGCCGAAGAGCTCGATGTTGAACGGCCCCTCGGCACCGTCCTTGAACAGCGCATCCACGATCGACTGCGCCTGCAGCACGCCGACCTGGAAATTGTCGAAGGTGGCGTAATAGTCGACGTTCTCGGAATCGCGGATCAGCCGGTCATAGGCGATCACGGGGATGTCGGAGGCGGCGGCGTTCTCCAGCGCGTTGGAGAGGGTGGTGCCGTCGATGGCCGCGATCACCAGCACGTTCACGCCCTTGGTGATCATGTTCTCGATCTGCGCGAGCTGGTTCGGGATGTCGTCCTCGGCGTACTGCAGGTCGGTCTCGTAACCGGCGTCCTGCAGCTGCTTGACCATGTTGTTGCCGTCGTCGATCCAGCGCGCCGAGGACTTGGTGGGCATCGCGACGCCGACATAGCCCTTGTCCTGAGCAAGGGACGGGCCGCCGAATGCGGCGGCAGCCAGCGCCACGGCACCAACCGCTGTGTTGAAGAATCTCATCATTTCCTCCCGGTGACGAACCAGCCGACTGGGGCCGGTCTCTCGCGTCTTCGTTCTCGGATGCGAAGCGTCGTTCGTGTGTTCGGTTAACGGAACGTTGATGCCCCGGATCCGTTCGGGACGTTATGTCGCGAGCTCTATAGCATTCAAATTCTATTACATGATCCAGATATATGGATTACGATATGTCGAGGCAGAACCTCTGCCGGGAATGGTCCCGGAGTGCGGGAATCGCGCGGCAGGGTGCAACCGGACGTTGCGTCACCCGTGCAAACGGTCGGAGGACAGGAGCGATGCCCGAGCGCATGCCGGAGGAGGAGGGCGCCGCCCTGCGCCGCCGCGAGGACCGGCTGGTGCGGCGCGGCATGCGCCTGCCGCACCTGCGGCTGATGGCGGCGCTGGAGAGCACGGGGCAGATCTCGGCCGCGGCCTCGGCGCTGGCGATGTCCCAGCCCGCCGCCTCGCGCCTCTGCGCCGAGATGGAGGAGATGACCGGCGTCAGCCTCTACCGCCGCACGGGCCGGGGGGTGGAGCTCACGGTCTACGGCCAGCGCCTCGCCCGGCGCGCCCGCACCATCCTGCGCGAGCTCGACGAGGCCGACCGCGAGATCACCGAGCTGCGCTCCGGCCTCTCTGGCCGGGTGCGCATCGGCGCGGTCACCGGGGCGGCGATCGAGCTGCTGCTGCCCGCCATCCGCCAGGCGCGGGTGAACTACCCGGGGATCGACATCTCGGTGGAGGTGGGCACGTCGGACGAGCTCTGCGGCATCCTCGACAGCGGGCGCATCGACTTCTTCCTCGGCCGCATCCCCGCCACGCGCGACGTGCGGCGCTACGGCGCCGAGTTCCTCGCCGAGGAGCCGGTGAGCCTGGTGGTGCGCCCCGGCCACCCGCTGCTGCGCCACAGCCCGGTGCGGCTGGAGGATTGCGTGCGCTTCGACTGGGTGATGCAGCCCGAGGGCGCGCTGCTGCGCCGCACGGTGGAGGACCGGCTGCAGCAGCTCTCGGTGCCGCTGCCGGCGAAGGTGCTCTCCACCTCCTCGCTGCTGCTCACGCTCATCACCATCTCGCAGACCAACGCCATCACCCCGGTGGCGCGCTCGGTGGCGGAATTCTTCGGGGCGAGTGCCGATTTCGGCGCCCGGCTGGAGGCGCTGCCGCTGGCGCAGGTGATCTCGATCTCGCCCTATTCCATCGTGTCGCTGCCGGGGCAGAGCCTGTCGCCCGCCTCGCAGATCATCCACGACCTGGTGCGGCGGCGCTTCATCGACCGCGGCGCGGCCGCGGCCCCGCCGCCGCCCGAGCCGATCTGAGCCTCAGGCCGCTCCCAGCACCGGCCCCAGCACCGGGCTCACCAGCACCGTGCCGCGGCTGACATCGGCAATGCCGAGGTCGGTCTGGTGCGGCCCCGCGTTGCACGCGAGCGTGGCGCCGAAACAGGCCTTGAACACGAGGTAGGGCGGCGCCCAGTCCACCACCGCGTCCATCGCGGCGCGCAGGGCGGCGAAGCCCTCGGCCACCTCGGCCAGCGGCCGGTCGGAGACGAGGCCCGAGAGCGGCAGCGCCACCTGCGCCACCACTTCGCCGCCGCGCGCCACGGCCATGCCGCCACCTGCCGCGATCACCGCGTTCGCCGCCGCGGCCATGTCCTCCGGCTCGGCGCCGAAGGTGGTGAGGTTGTGCCCGTCATGCGCCACGGTGGTGCAGAAGGCGCCGCGCCAGGCGCCCCAGCCGGTGAGATAGCCCACCCGCATGCGCGCCTGCGCCCGCCCGTGGCGGTGCATCACCGCAAGGCGCGTGGCGCCCTCGGGCAGCTGCACCTCGCCGGCCAGCACCTCGGCCTCCACCTCGCCCCAGCGGGTGAAGCGCGGCCGGTCGATGGTGGCGAGGCGGATGCGCGCGCCCTCGGCCCGGGTGGTGAAGGCCGCCGCCTCCTGCGCCGGCACCTGCACCGAGCCGCGCAGGGGCGTGTCGTCGGTATCCGCCTGCGGCGCGGTGAGGCGGCCCGCCTCCGACACCACGCGCCCGCTTGCGAGCACCGCGCGGGTGGCGAAGCCCTCGAGATCCTCGAAGAGCACGATATCGGCGCGCCGGCCGGGGGCGATGAGTCCGAGGTCGTGCCGGCCCAGCCGCCGGGCGGCGTTCAGCGTGGCGGCCTGCAGGGCCTGGCCGGCCGGCATGCCGTAGGCCGTGAGGCGGCGCACCACGTCGTCGAGCCCGCCGGCGCGGTGCAGGTCGTCGGGGAACACGTCGTCGGTGCACAGGGTCACGGTCTGCGGCAGGGCGGGCAGGGTGGCGAGGGCCGCCACCAGCTCGGGCAGCAGGTGGTCATGCGAGCCGCGCAGCTCGATGGTGAGCCCGGCGCGCAGCTTCTCCAGCAGGTCCGGCCCCGAGACCAGCTCATGGTCCGAGCCGATGCCGGCGGTGACGAAAGCCTGCAGCTCCGCGCCCTCGAGGCTGCGGGCATGGCCGCAGACCAGCTTGCCCGCCGCGAGCCCGGCGCCGACGATGCCGGCCATGCGCGGGCTCTGGTCGATCACGCCGCGCATGTCCATCACCTCGGCGATGCCGGCGATGCCGGGGCGGGCGAGCAGGCCCTGCATCACCTCCGGGTCGAAATCGGCGCCCGATGTCTCCAGCCCCGGGGCGGAGGGCACGCAGGAGGGGGCAAGCACGAGGAAGCGCAGGTCCGTCGCCGCGGCAGCATCGAGCGCCCAGTCCACCCCCGCGATCCCGTGCACGTTGCCGAACTCGTGCGGGTCCCACACGCAGGTGGTGACACCGCGCGGCAGCACGGCGCGGGCATATTCCGCCGGGGTGACCATCGAGCTCTCGACATGCATGTGCGTGTCGATCAGCCCGGGGGAGAGGAAGGCGCCGGCGGCGTCGATCACCCGGGCCGCGTCACTGCGGGTGCCCTGCGGATGCACCGAGGCGATGAGCGGGCCGACGAGCCCCACATCCGCCGGGCGGGCCTCGCCTGTCACCATGTCGATGAGCGTGCCGCCGGTGATGAGCACATCGAAAGGCGCGTCGCCGCGGGCGGCGGCAACGGCGCGGGCCCGCAGGGCGGGGGTGTTCAGCTCCGGTTCGGGGCGCGGGGTCATGGCGCGGCTCATCCCAGGCGGGGGAGCACGGCGGCGCGGGCGGCCGGCAGGTCGAACGCCACCTTCGCGCCGATGCCGTGCATCGCGAGGCTCGCGGGCGCATCGGCCTTGATGCGGCCGAGCGGGCTGTCGAGCAGATATTCCCGGCTCTCGCCGGCGAAGGACACGCCCAGCACCTCGCCCTCGAACGGGCCGGTGCCGAGGGTGACGGCGCCCGGCCGCCAGGCGAGGCCGGCGGCTCCGGCCGGCACATCGCCCGAGACCGGCACCAGGCCGGCGGGCGTGTCGAGCTTGCCGTCGCGCAGGCCGAGCACGGTCTCGAAGCCGACGAACTCGGCCACGAAGCCGGAGGCCGGGCGGTTCCAGATCTCCTCCGGCGTCGCGAGCTGCTCGATGGCGCCGCCGCGCATCACCACGATACGGTCGGCCAGCGCCAGCGCCTCGCCCTGGTCATGGGTGACGAAGATCATCGTGATGCCGGAGGCCTTCTGCACCCGCTGCAGCTCGGCGCGCATCTCGAGGCGCAGGCGGGCGTCGAGGTTTGACAGCGGCTCGTCGAGCAGCAGCAGCTTGGGCTCCATCACCAGCGAGCGGGCAAGCGCCACGCGCTGCTGCTGGCCGCCGGAAAGCTCGGCCGGCTTGCGGGCGGCGAGGTGGTCGAGCCCCACGGTGCGCAGCCCCTCGGCCACCTTCGCCTCCACCGCGGCGCGCGGCTCACGCCGCAGGCGCAGGCCGAAGGCCACGTTCTCGAACACCGAGAGATGCGGGAACAGCGCGTAGGACTGGAAGACGAGGCCGATCTCGCGCTTGTTGGCCGGGCGGCGGGTGATGTCGGCGCCCTCGAGCCGGATGGTGCCGGAGCGCGGCTCCAGCAGGCCGGCGATGGCGCGCATGGTGGTGGTCTTGCCGCAGCCCGAGGGGCCGAGCAGGGCGATCAGCTCGCCGCGCTTCACCGTGAGGTCCAGCGCGTCCACCGCGACCGTGTCGCCATAGGCGAGGGTGAGGCGCTCGAGCGCGAGGCAGGTATCGTCAGACATAGCGAGAGAATCCCAGGAAGCGTTCGGCGAGGAAGACGATGCCGATCGACATGAAGGCGAGCAGCGCCGAGAGGGCGGCCACCGAGGGGTCGTAGTTGATTTCCATGTAGCCCAGCATGTCGATGGGCAGGGTGCGCACGCCGGGGCCGGAGAGGAACAGCGACACCGGCACCTGGTTGAAGCTGGTCACGAAGCCGAGGATGAACGCCGCGAGGATGCCGCCGCGGATGTTGGGCAGCACCACCCGGAAGAAGGCGCCGGAGCGGGTGCAGCCCAGCAGCACCGCGGCCTCCTCGATGTCCGAGCGCAGGTTTCCGAGGCTGGCCGAGACCACGCGCACCGCGTAGGGCAGCACCAGCGCGGTGTGGGCGCAGAACAGCGCCAGCATCACCGGCACCCCGGCCGGGATCACGAGGTAGCGCAGCAGCGCGAGGCCCACGATGATGCCCGGCACGATGATGGGGGCCGAGACCACGGTGCGCACGGTCTCGGAGAAGGGCAGCCGGTAGCGGTTGAGCGCATAGGCGGCCGGGACCCCGAGGGCGAGCGCCGCGAGCGTGCCGAAGATGGCGAGGAACATCGAGGTGGCGAAGCTCTCGCGGAAGCTCTCCACCGTGAACACCTTCGCCACCCATTTCAGCGACAGGCCCTGCGGCGGGAAGGCGAGCGAGTTGCCGGCCGAGAGCGAGGCCGCGATGATGATCAGGAACGGCCCGATGAGGAAGGCGAGCACGAGGCCCAGCACGAGGACCGTGGAGAGGTTGCGTTTCATCAGCGCCCCCGGGCGCGGGCCAGCCGCTTGAGCAGGAGATTGGCGGAAAAGCTCATCACGATGAGGATCATCGCGATCACGGCGGCGGAGGCGAAGTCATTGGCCACCGTAACCCGCTGGTAGAGCAGGGTTTCGAGCATCAGCACCTTGGAGCCGCCGAGGATGGCCGGCGTGATGTAGGCGGTGAGCGAGCCGGTGAACACCAGCGTGCCGCCGATCACCAGCCCCTCCTTCGTCAGCGGCAGGATCACCCGGGTGAACACCTGCAGCCAGCTTGCCCCCAGCACGCGGGCGGCGGGCACCGCGTCGCGCGGCATGTTCTCGAGCGCCGAGATCAGCGAGATGATCATCAGCGGCAGGAAGAGCTGCAGCAGGCCGATGAACACCGCCGTCTCGGTGAAGAGGAAGCGGATGGGCTCGTCGGTGAGCCCCACGAGGGTGAGCGCCTGGTTCACGAAGCCGGTGCGCCCGAGGATGACCAGCCAGGCATAGGTGCGCGCCACCGGCGAGATCATCAGCGGCAGCACCACGAGGCCGAACACCCGGCCGCGGTTTGCCGGCGAGAGGTTCACGATGGCATAGGCCGCGGCATAGCCGATGACGGCCGCCACCAGTGTCACCAGCGCGCCGAGCTTGAGCGTGCGCAGGAACACCGCGCGGTTGAGGGGCGAGGAGAAGAACTCCACGTATGGCGTGAGCGAGAACCCCGCCGCGCCGCGAAACCCCTCCGACAGCAGGATCGCCACCGGCACGAGGAACACCACGCAGGCGAAAACCGCCGCCGGCAGCGCCAGCGCGAGCCCTTCGCGTCTGTTCTGGAACATGTCTCGACCTCTCCCCGCACAGGGGGGCGCGCCCCGGGCAGCGGGGCACGCCTTTCTTTTCACTTCAGGTGGTTACTGGCCGACCTTCGCATTCCAGTCGGAGAGCCAGCCCTCGCGGTTGTCGAGCCAGACATCGGCGGGGATCAGGTCGAGGCTGTCGACCGTCTCGGCGCCGTAGGTGAGGTTGTCGGCCACCTCGGGCGAGACCTCGACCTCGGCGTTCGCCGGGCTGTCGACCAGCCCCTCGGCCAGCGCGGTCTGGATCGGGGTGGAGAGCCAGTAGTCCATGAACTCGAGCGCCAGCTCGCGGTTGCTCGAGCCCTTGGTGACGACCATCACGTTCATGCCGCCGGTCTGGCCTTCCTCGGGCGTGGCCCAGGCGATGGGCAGGTCCATGTCGGCGAAGCCCTTCCAGGCGAAGCGGCCGATGGGTGCCGCCCAGATCTCTTCCTGCTGCATCAGCTGCACGAGCTGGGAGGAGCGCACGTAGAAGGTCACCACGTCGTCGCGCTTCTCGCCCACTTCCGAGATGGCGCCGGCGAGGGTGGGGTCGCTCTCGCCCATGGCCTTGCCGAGCATCCACAGCGCCGGGGGGCCCTGGTTGGTGGTCACGTTCGGGAAGGCGACCTGGCCCTTGAGCTCGTCGGAGAACAGGTCGGCCCAGCTGTCGACCGTCACCTTGTCGGAGCGGTAGACGATGGAGGTGGCGTAGAAGGTGTAGCCCACGGCCGTGCCGTCGCCCAGCGGGTCCTTGGCGATGTCGTAGAGCTTGTCGTAGTTGGAGAGCTTCGAGGTGTCGATGGTGTCGATCAGCCCGGCGCGGTTCGCGGCCAGCGCGTCATGGGTGGAGAGCACCGCCATGTCGATGACCGGGCCTTCGCGATTGGCTTCCATCTTGGCGAGACGCTCGACGCTGTTGCCGGTCTCCACCACCACCTCGCAGCCGCACTGCTCCTCGAAGGGCTTGTAGAGGATCTCGGAGAACTCGTCCTGGGCGAAGCCGTAGACGGAGATGGTGAGGGTGCGGTCGGCGGCCTGGGCGGCCAGCGTGCCGCAGGCCAGCGCCGTGGCGGCGAGCAGGGTGGAACGGATCATGTCGGTTTTGCTCCTTCTGTTGGACAGGTTCTTGCCGCGCGGGGCGCCGCGGCGGACTGGCGGACCACGAGGCGCATCGGCACGCCGCCGGGCGGCACGGCCGATGCGGTCTCGGGATGCTCGATCATGCGCAGAAGCTCGTCGACCGCGTGGCGCGCGATGGTCGGCATGTCCTGGTGCAGCGTGGTGAGCCCGGGGGTGACCACGCCGGCCCAGACCATGTCGTCGAACCCGGTCACGGAGACATCCTCCGGCACGGCGAGCCCGGCGCTCTGCAGCTCGGTGAGGGCGCGCAGGGCGATGAGGTCGCTCACCGAGGCGAAGGCGGTGGCGCCTCCCGCCGCGAGGGCCGCGAGGCCGAGGGGGGCGCCCGGCGCGCGCCCCGGGCCCTCGGCCCAGAGCAGCGTATGGCGCGCACCGGCCGGCAGGGCCGAGCGCATGCCGGAGATCCGGTCGTTCTGCACGTTGGAGGCGGCACTGCCGCCGATCAGCACGAAATGCCGGTGGCCCAGCCCCGCGAGATGGCCGATCACCTGCCGCCCGCCGCCCCAATGGTCGGCCGAGACGGTGTTGCCGGGGGTGGAGGGCGTGTCGATCACCGCCACGGGCAGGCCGATCTCGCCCACCCGCGTGCCGCGCCGCGGCACCACGATCAGCCCGTCGGCACCGCGCTCCATCAGCCGGCGGATGGCCTGGGTCTGCTCGGTGACATCGCCGCGCGAATCCGCGATCAGCACCCCGTAACCGGAAGTGGCGGCCGCCGCCTCCACCGCCTGGGCGATCTTGGGAAACAGCGGGTTGGCGATATCCGCCAGCACCAGCCCCAGCACGCCCGAGCGCCCGGTGCGCAGCGCCCGCCCGGTGAGGCTGGGCACGTAGCCGCGCGCCAGGGCGGTGGCGCGGATGCGCTCGCCCAGCTCCTCCGACACGCGCCCCTTACCCGAGATCGCGTTCGACACGGTCGCGACCGAAACGCCGAGCTCGGCGGCGATATCCTTGAGGCTGGCGCGGGGTCGGGTGCTCATCGGCCTGTCGCGGCTAGGTTAAACGATTAACCCGCAATGGCGGTGCAGGAGCGGATTGTCAAGGCCGGATGCTGCGCGGCGGCGGCGGGCAGGCCTGCGGCAAGCGGACATGCTGCGGGCCCGGGGCGGGCGAGTCAACCGCCGCGGGCGGGCAGGGCGCGGGCGGAGGGCCTCAGCCCGCCCGCTCGCGCGCCATGCGGGTGACCAGCAGCATCGAGGCCGCGATATGTCCGCGCATGGCGCGGTGGGCCGCCTCGCCATCCTCCGCGAGGATGGCCTCGAGAATGCCGCGGTGCTCGGCCTGGCTGCTCTCCAGCCGGGCGGCGGCGGCGCGGAACTGCGCCTCGCGCCAGGGCAGGGTGCGCATGCGCAGCACCTGGGTGGCGGCGTCGAGCGCGCGGTTGTGCGCCCCGCTGCAGATGGCGGCGTGGAAGCGGGCGTTCAGGCCCGAGTAGGCCGCGTGGTCGCCGTCGCGCACCGCGCCGTCGGCCTCCTCCACCGTGGCGGCGAGCCGGTGGCGCTCGATCGCGGTCATGCGCAGGGCGGCCATGCGGGCGCAGAGCGCCTCCATCTCGCCGAGCGCCTCGAAGAGATCCTCCAGCATGGGCACGTCGGTGCGGCGCACGACGAAGGCCCGCCGCGGCCCGCGCTCGGCCAGCCCCGAGATGCTCAGGTGTTGCAGCGCCTCGCGCACCGGCGTGCGCGACACGCCGAATTCCGCCGCCAGCGGCACCTCGTTCAGCGCATCCCCGGGCCCGAGCTGCCCTTCCACGATGCGCCGCACCAGCTCGGCGTAGATGACCTCGGCGGTCCTGACCGTCACTTTCGTATCCATTCGTGCCATTGGTATATTTTCAGTTGATTATGTATACATAACTGCGCAATCTGTCGGCATGAAATCAACAGCGATGCCCTGAGCGAGGGGGTCGCGGGTCATTCCTCACCGCAATGCACGCGCTCTCCGCCCCGCGGGGAAGGGCGGGTTTGCGGCGGGCTGCGCCCCGCGCCTCTGCCAAGGAGTGTCGACACAACGTCCAAGAGCGGATCGATCCGCCGGACACAACTCCCGGGAGGAGACGAAATGTCGACAGGAGAGGTAAAACAATGGACAAGATCGATCACAAGAAGGTCCTTGCCACCCGGATAGCCGCAGGCCTCGGCCGGCGCGCGGTGCTCAAGGGCATGGGGGCGGGGCTGCTGACCACGGCCGCATCCGGCCTCGCGCCGCGGCTGGCCTCGGCCCAGTCCGGCGGGCATATCACCATCGCCGCACTCAACCACATCGACACGCTGGACCCGCATTTCACCGGCTTTCTCGCCGCGATCCAGGTGATCAACAACATCCACAACGGCCTGCTGAAGATCGTCTATGACGGCAAGGCGGTCACCTTCGAGCCCGATCTCGCCGAGAGCTGGGAGCTGCTCGACGACGTGACCCATGTCTTCAAGCTGCGCGAGGGCGTGACATTCCACGACGGCACGCCGTGCGACGCGGAAGCGGTGAAATTCTCGCTGCTGCGCGTGAAGGAGGGCGAGCCCGCCTCGCCGCATGCCTGGAAGCTCTCGCTGCTCGAGACCATCGAGATCCAGGACCCGCTCACCATCAAGCTCACCTTCTCCAAGCCCTACGCCTTCCTGCCGGTGGCGCTCAACGGCTCCACGGGCCGCGCGGGCACCATCGTGAGCCCGGCCGCGGTGCAGAAATACGGCGCCGACTACGGGCGCAACCCGGTGGGCACCGGGCCGTTCAGGTTCGTCTCCTGGCGCGAGAACGACGCCATCGAGCTCGAGAAGAACCCCGACTACTTCGAGGAGGGCCTGCCCAGGCTCGACCGCGCCACCTGGAAGCTGATGAAGGAGCCCTCCTCCGCCGTGGCCGCGCTGATGGCGGGGCAGGTGGACGGGATGACCGACTGCCCGATGCAGCTCGTCTCCCAGGTCGACGCCTTCCCCGGCGCCACGCTCTACGGCGAGATCGAGGGCAACTACACCTTCGTGGGCATGAACACCCGCAAGGCGCCCTTCGACGACATCAACCTGCGCCGCGCCGTGGCCTGGGCGCTCGACCGCGAGACCCTGCTCAAGCAGGCCTATTTCGGCCGCGCCATCCAGGCCTTCACCCCGATCTCCCCGCCGATGACCGGCTTCTACGACCCCGAGATCGCCTCCTCCGGCCGCGGCCAGTGGTTCGACCTCGACAAGGCGAAGGAATTCCGCGCCAAGGCGGCGAACCAGGGCGAGATCGAGGCGGTCTACATGATGTCCGAGCGCGGCCCCGTGGGCACCCGCGTCGCCCAGACCGTGGCGCCGATGCTGGCGCAGATCGGCATCAAGGCAAAGCTGGAGCTGATCGAGCCCGCCACCTGGGTGCAGCGCCGCAACGCCGGCGACTTCGACCTGTTCGACTTCGAATGGGTGGCCGACCTCGACCCCGACGAGACGCTCTTCCCGGAGTTCAAGTCGGGCGGCGCGTGGAACTTCCCCGGCTGGTCCTCGCCCGAGTTCGACGAGCTCTGCACCCAGGCCCAGGTGGTGCTCGACGTGCCGAAGCGCGCCGAGCTCTACCACAAGGCGGAGGACATCCTGATGGACGAGGCGCCCATCGCCATGATGGCGCACATGCCGGTCTACAAGGTGCTGTCCACCAAGGTGCAGGGCTTCCAGTACATCCCCGCCGACCTGCTCAACCTGCACACGGTGAGTATCGGCTGATGCTGCTGATGGCCTTGAAGAAGGTCCTGCAGACGGTGTTCGTGCTGTTCATCGTCTCTGTCGCCAGCTTCAGCCTGCTGAAGCTGGCGCCGGGGGACCCGGTGGAGATCATGCTGGGCTCCGAGTATTCGGCCGAGGCGCATGCCGCCCTCGTCCGCCAGCTCGGGCTCGACCAGCCGCTGGTGACGCAATACCTCGACTGGCTGGGGAATTTCGTCACCGGCGACTGGGGCACCTCCTATATCGCGCGCGCCGACATCTTCACCTATGCCTTCGTGGAGGCCCTGCCGGTGACCCTCACGCTCGCGGCCTTCTCGCTGGGGCTCGCGGTGGTGCTGGGCGTGCCGCTGGGCGTGCTCTCGGCGGTGAAGAAGGACACGGCCTGGGACGCGGGCGCGGCGGTCTTCGCCCTCACCGGCACGGCCTTCCCCTCGTTCTTCCTCGGCATCCTGCTGATCTGGGTGTTCGGGGTGAAGTTCGGCCTGTTCCCGGTGATGGGCTTCGTGCCCCCCTGGGAAGATTTCTGGGGCGGGCTCTACCACATGATCCTGCCCGCGCTCACGCTCTCGACCTATTTCATCGCCATGATCGTGCGCCTCACCCGGGCCACGCTGGTGGAGGTGCTGGCCCAGCCCTATATCGCCGCCGCGCGGGCGCGGGGCGAGCCGGGCTGGCGGGTGGTCTGGGTGCACGGGCTGCGCAACATCGCGATGCCGCTAGTGACCATCATCGGGCTGCAGCTCGGCACGCTGCTGCAGGGCGCGGTGCTCACCGAGACGGTGTTCTCCCTGCCCGGGGCGGGGCAGATGATCACCTCCGCGGTGCTGGGGCGCGAATACGGCGTGGTGCAGGCCGGCGTGGTGATGACCGCGACGCTCTTCGTGCTGGTGAACCTCGCGGTCGACCTCGCCTATCCCTTCCTCGACCCCCGCCTGAGGCCGCGCTGATGACCGATACCGCAACCGTGGCCCCGCGCGCGCGCCGCCGCAGCACCTCGATGCTGCGCCGCCGGCCGTTCTTCACCCTCGGCCTCGCGGTGGCGCTCGCCTTCGCGCTGGCGGCGATCTTCGCTCCTTACGTGGCGCCCTACGACCCCACCTTCCAGGACATCGAGTTCATGATGACCGGGCCGGGCGCGCAGCACTGGCTGGGCACCGACAGCTACGGCCAGGACATCCTGAGCCGCATCATCTTCGGCGCGCGCTACGCGCTCGCCATCGGCCTGTGCTCGGTGGCCATCGGCGCGCTCGGCGGGCTGGTGATCGGGCTCGCGGCGGGGCTCTCGGACGGGCTGGTGGAATGGCTGCTGATGCGGCTGATCGACTCGATCCTCGCCATGCCCTCGCTGATCATGGCCGTGGCCTTCATCGCCATTCTCGGCCAGGGGGTGGACAAGGTGATCATCGCCGTGGGCATCGCGATGATCGGCCCCTTCGCGCGCACCGTGCGCGCCGACGTGATGCAGGTGCGCGTGCAGCTCTTCGTCGAGGCGGCGGGGCTGATGGGCGTGGCGCGGCTGCGCATCATCTGGCGCCACATCCTGCCGAACGTGGTCTACCCGCTCGCCGTGCAGGTGACCATCCGCATCTCCGAGGCGATCCTCGTCTCCTCCTCGCTCTCCTTCCTCGGCATCGGCGTCACCCCGCCCACGCCGGACTGGGGGCTGATGATCGCCGAGGGCCGCGGCTTCGTGAGCTTCGCGGCCTGGATGTCGGGCATGCCCGGCGCCGCCCTCGCCATCCTGCTCATCGCGCTGTCGCTGGTGGGCGACGGCATCCGCGAGGAGTTCGACCCCAAGCTGCGTGACGGAGCCTGAGCATGCAGACAAGCACGGCAGACCCGCTCCTGAGCGTGAGCGGCCTCACCCTGCACCGCGGCGCGCGGCGCATCCTCGACGGTGTCGACCTCTCCCTCGGCCGGGGCGAGACCCTCGCGCTGGTGGGCGAGAGCGGCGCCGGCAAATCCACCATCGCCGTGGCGCTGATGGGCCTGCTGCGCCCCTCGGAGGCGCGCATCGAGGGCCGGGCCGAGCTTGCGGGGGAGGGCGACCTTTTCGGCCTGCCGGAGCGGCGCTGGAGCGGGCTGCGCGGCGGCCGGCTCGCCATGGTGTTCCAGGACGCGGGCGCCGCCCTCAACCCCTGTTTCACCGTGGGCAGCCAGCTCACCTCGGTGCTGCGCCGCAAGCTCGGGCTGGGCCGGGCGGCGGCGCGGGCGCGGGCGGTGGAGCTGCTCGACAGCGTGGGCATCAACGATGCCGCCGCCCGGCTCTCGGCCTATCCGCACCAGCTCTCGGGCGGCATGCAGCAGCGGGTGATGGTGGCGATAGCGCTTGCCTGCAACCCCGACCTGCTGTTCGCCGACGAGCCCACCTCCGCCCTCGATGTCACCATCCAGGCGCAGATCGTGCGGCTGATCCTCGACCAGACCCGGGCGCGGGGGGCGAGCTGCATCTTCGTGCTGCACGACCTCGCCCTTGCCAGCCAGTCCTGCGACCGGATCGTGGTGCTCTACGCCGGCCAGGTGATGGAGGCGGGCAGCAGCGCCGAGGTGCTGAAGGCCCCGCGCCACCCCTACACCAGGCTGCTGAAATCCTGCGTGCTCGAGATCGGCACCGCCCGGCTGGAGCCGCCCGCGGGCGGTGTTCCGCCCTGGGAGGAGATGCCCGCCGGCTGCCGCTTCGCCTCGCGCTGCCCGCGCGCCCTGCCGCGCTGCGCGGGCGAGAAGCCGCCGCTCACGCAAGAGGGAGGGCGGGCGCTGGCCTGCTGGAACCCCGAATGAGCGCGCCCCTCGCACAGGCCGCAGCGCCCGCGGCCCCGGTCTTCGAGCTGCTCGACGTGGAGAAGGTCTACCAGGTCACCCGGCCCGCCGGCTTCCTGCGCCGCGAAACCCGCGGGCTCGCCGCCCTCGACGGGGTGCGGCTACGGGTGCCCGGCGGCTCCTCCACCGCGCTGGTGGGCGAGAGCGGCTCGGGCAAGTCGACGCTGCTGCGCGTGCTCCTCGGCCTCACCCGGCCCACCAACGGCCAGGCGCTCTACCGCGGCCGGCCGATCGCGGAGGCCCGCGCCGCCGCCGCCTCCGGCTTCACCCGCGACGTGGCGATGATCTACCAGGACGCCCGCGGCTCGCTCAACCCGCGCATGGCGGTGGCCGATCTCGTGGCCGAGCCGCTGCGTCATTTCGGCCTGTGCACCGCGGCCGAGCTGCCCGCCCGGGTGGCGGAGCTGCTGGCCCGCGTCGGCCTGCCGGGGGATGTGGCACAGCGCTACCCCGCCGCCCTCTCCGGCGGCCAGGTGCGGCGCGTGGCCATCGCCCGGGCGCTGGCGGCCGAGCCGAGCGTGCTGGTGGCCGACGAGGCGGTCTCCGGCCTCGATGTCTCCACCCAGGCGCAGCTCCTCAACCTGCTCGCCGACCTCAAGGAGAGCATGGGCCTCACCCTGCTGTTCATCACCCATGACCTCGGCGTCGCGAGCTATCTCTGCGAGCGCATCGCCATCATGTATCTCGGTCGCATCGTCGAGGCCGGACCCACCAACGCGGTGCTGGAGGCCCCGGCCCATCCCTACACCGCCGCCCTGCGCGCGGCCTCGCCGCAGTTCTTCGCGCCCATCGCCGAGCCGCTGCCCGGCGAGATCCCCAGCCCGGTGGACCTGCCGCCGGGCTGCCGTTTCGCCTCGCGCTGCCCGCGCGCCGAGGCCGATTGCCAGGGCACCGACCCCGCCCTTACCAGCCTCTCACCGGGGCGGACGGCCGCCTGCCTCCACCCTCTCGCCACCGGCGCCTGACCGCGCCAGAAGGACCCCTCGAATGCACGACTTCTTCTCCACCGCCCGCCCCACCACGCTTGCGCGCGACGCGATGATCGCCACCTCGCACCCTCTCGCCACCGCGGCCGGGCTCGAGATCCTCGCCGCCGGGGGCCACGCGGTGGATGCTGCCCTCGCCGCCGTCTCGGTGCAGAGCGTGGTCGACCCGCTGATGACCGGCATCGGCGGCGACTGTTTCGCGATCTACGCGCCCAAGGGCGGCGCCCCGGTGGCGCTCAACGGCTCGGGCCGCGCGCCGGCCGCCGCCAGCGTGGCGGCGCTGAAGGAGCTGGGCCTCGAGGGCGAGATCCCCCAGACCAGCCCGCATTCCATCACCGTGCCCGGCGCGGTCTCGGCCTGGTGCCGGCTGCACGGAGACCACGGCCGCCTGCCGCTCGCCCGCGTCTTCGCGCGGGCCATCTCCTACGCGGAGGAGGGCTTTCCGGTCACCCCCCGCGTGGCGCAGGACTGGGCGGCGAACGCGGCGCTGATCGGCGCCGACCCGCATGCGGCAGCGGTGTTCCTGCCCGAGGGCACGCCCCCCGCCGTGGGCCAGCGCATGCGCCATCCGCTGCTCGGCGCCCGCCTGCGCGAGATCGCGGAGAAGGGCACCGCGGGCTTCTACGAGGGCGAGACCGCGGCGGCCATGGTCGCCCACCTGCGCAGTCTCGGCGGCCTGCACACCGAGGAGGATTTCGCCGAGGGCGCCGCGGCGGCCGAATACGTGGAGCCGATCTCCGCCAGCTACCGCGGCCACGAGGTGTTCGAGTGCCCGCCCAACGGCCAGGGCCTCGCCGCCCTGCTGATCCTGCGCATTCTCGAGGGTTTCGACCTCGGCCCCGACGTGCCCCTCGCCGACCGCATCCATCTGCATGCGGAGGCGACCAAGCTCGCTTATCACCACCGCGACGCGCTGCTGGGCGACCCCGCGGGCTGCCCCGGCCTCACCGAGAAGCTGCTGAGCGAGGAGGTGGTCGCCACCCTGCGCGCCCGCATCGACCCCGCCCGCGCCGGCACGCCCGCGCTCTGGGACGAGCCGGAGCACCGCGACACGATCTACCTCTGCGTGGTCGATGCCGAGGGCAACGCGCTCTCCTTCATCAACTCGATCTTCCACGGTTTCGGCTCCACCCGGCTCGACCCCGCGACCGGCGTGCTGTTCCACAGCCGCGGCGCCTCCTTCCGGCTGATCGAGGGGCACCCGAACGCCATCGGCCCGCGCAAGCGGCCCATGCACACCATCATCCCCGGCATGCTGCGCGGGCCCGAGGGCGTGATGCCCTTCGGCGTGATGGGCGGGCATTACCAGGCGGCGGGGCACGCGGCCTTCCTCTCCGGCGTGATCGACCTCGGGCTCGAGCTGCAGCCGGCGATGGACGCGCCGCGCCATTTCGCCTTCGGCGGCGTGCTGGAGCTGGAGCCCACCGTGCCGCAGGCGGTGCGCGACGAACTCGCCGCGCGGGGCCACGAGATCCGCGTGGCGGCAGCACCCATCGGCGGCTCGCAGGCGATCCTCGCCGAGGCGGGCGCGGGCCTGCTGCGCGGCGGCTCCGACCCGCGCAAGGACGGCTCCGCCCTCGGGTTCTGAGCGCGGCCTTCCGCCTGCTCCGGTGGACATTTGCCCCCGGAGCAGGCAAGGAGCATCCGTCCCGATCTGTCTCCTCAATTCACGGAGTGGCCGACGTGCCCGAACTCTCTGTTCTCCTTCCGCTGCTCGGGGTCCTTCTGGCCGTGGGCTTCTTTGCCGGCATCGTCGCGGGCCTGCTGGGTGTAGGTGGGGGGATCGTTCTCGTCCCGGTGTTCTACTGGGTGTTCGCAAGCCTCGGCCATGTGCCCGACCAGCTCATGCAGATCTGCGTGGCGACCTCGCTGGGCACGATCGTGTTCACCTCGATCCGCTCTGTTCTCAGCCATGCCAGGCGCGGCGCCGTCGATTTCACCATCCTGCGGCAGTGGGGGCCGGGCATCGTGATCGGCTCAGCGCTCGGCGTGGTGATCGCGGCGGGGCTGAAGTCGCACATGCTGATGCTGGTCTTCGGCGTGCTCGGCTGCATCGTGGGCGTCTACATGGCGCTGGGGCGCGAGCACTGGCGGCTGGGGCAGAGCATGCCGGGCCTGCTGGGGCGGTCGATCGCGAGCCCGGTGATCGGGTTTCTCTCGGTGCTGATGGGCATCGGTGGCGGCTCCTTCGGCGTGCCGCTGATGACGCTCTACAACCAGCCCATCCACCGGGCGGTGGCCACGGCGGCAGGCTTCGGCGTGCTGATCGCGGTGCCGTCCTTCATCGGCTTCCTGCTCACCGGCTGGGGCATCGAGGACAAGCCGCCCTTCACCGTGGGCTACGTGAACATCCCGGCCTTCGTGATCGTGGTGGCGATGACGCTGATCTCCGCGCCCATCGGTGTGCGGCTGGCGCATGCGCTGCCGGCGAAACCGCTGAAGCGGATCTTCGCGGTGTTCATCTTCCTTATGGCGGTGAACATGCTGGTGAAGGCGCTCGGCGCCTGAAGCCCGACCCGGGCGAGGCGCCCGGCCCGGAACAAGGCACGCAGTGCCGCCGGGCCAGCGCCCGTCCGCCCCCAGGGGCGGGCGCTTCGTCGACAGAAGCGCTCACGCCTGAACTCGGCAGAAACTTGACCATGAAACACGTGGCAAAGGCCGGGCAGCGCCCACCCACGGACGGGCACCGGCCCTCTGTTACGCCGGGGAGCGCTCCGGCAGAAACCCACGTTTCCACCGGCATGCGCGAGGCACCCGGCCCGGAATCAAGGCGCGCAGCGCCGCCGGGCCAGCGCCCGCCCGCCCCCAGGGGCGGGCGCTTCGTCGACAGAAGCGCCTACGCCCGAGCTCGATAGCATGGTCACCATAAAACGCGTGGCACGGGCCGGGCCGCACCCACCCAAGGACGGGCGCCGGCCCTCTGTTGCGAAGAGGTGCGCTCCGGCAAAAGCCCACGTTTCCACCGGCATGAGCGAAGCACCCGGCCCGGAATCAAGGCGCGCAGCGCCGCCGGGCCAGCGCCCGTCCGCCCCCAGGGGCGGGCGCTTCGTCGACAGAAGCGCTCACGCCTGAACTCGGCAGCAACGTCACCATGAACCGCGGGGCACAGGCCGGGCAGCGCCCACCCGCGGACAGGCGCCGGCCCTCTGTGGCGAGGGGTGGCCGCCTCAGACCGCCAGAACCGCCACCCGGTTCTCCACCATCCGCACGAGGTTCAGCGCGGTCATGGCGGAGGATTTGGGGTTGTCCGGCAGGGGGGCGTTCTCGAAGGTCATGTCCATGCGCCCGAAGGCGCCGGAGGCCACGATGCGGTGGCTGTTGAGCACGGCCCCGGGGTCGGCCACCATCACCACCTCGGTGCGGTCGAGCCCGAGGCCCGCCAGCGAGGAAATCACCGCCACGTTGGCGTTCTTGGGATAGGCATCGGCGGCGGCCCGCGCGCTGCCGCGGAAGAACTCCAGCGGCCCGGCGAGGGTGGCGAGGTCGCAGGCCTGCTCCGCCGGGGTGCCGGCCCAGGCCAGCGCCGGCTTGGTGACGAAATGCTCCACCCGCTCCAGCCCCATCAGCGCGGCGGCGCCGAGCGCGTCGATGCCGCCGAGCGCGCCGGGCGGCACGACGATCTGCGCGCCGGAGCGCTCGGCCCGCGCCAGCAGGTCGGCGAGGAAGGCGTCATCGACGAAGGCGGAGGTGGAGGAGACGGCGAAGGCCGGGGCCGCCAGCAGCGCCGCCTCCGCCCAGATGGCCACGGAAGCCCGCCCGGCCGCCTCGATCACCATGTCGAGGGAGAGGGCGGCGAGCGCCTCCGGCCGGTCGATCAGCCGGGTGACCTCGGGCAGGCCGGCGCGCGGGCGGGAGGCGTCGCTCACCGCGACGGCGACGAGCTCAACCCCCGGCCGTTCGGCGAGCATCCGCCCCACCGTGGCGCCGATCGCGCCCCAGCCGATGAGGGCGATGCGGAACGGGTGCTCAGAGGCCGACATAGCGCTGCACCTCCGCCGCGTCGCGCTCCAGCTCGGCCGAGCTGCCCTGCCACACCGTGCGGCCCTTCTCGATGATGTAGTGCCGGGTGGCGAGGCGCTTGAGCACCGCGAGGTTCTTGTCGATGAGCAGGATGGACTGGCCCTCCGCCTTCAGCGCCCGGATGCAGGCCCAGATCTCGGCGCGGATCACCGGGGCGAGGCCCTCGGTCGCCTCGTCGAGGATGAGCAGGCGCGGGTTGGTCATCAGCGCGCGGCCCACGGCGAGCATCTGCTGCTCGCCGCCCGAGAGCGTGCCGGCCACCTGGGCCGCGCGCTCGCGCAGCCGGGGGAAGAGGGCGTAGACCCGCTCCAGCGTCCAGGGGTCGGGGCGCTTCAGCCGGTTCGCCGCGGTCGCGACGAGGTTTTCGCGCACGCTGAGCGTGGGGAACACCTGTCGCCCCTCGGGCACCAGCCCCACGCCGAGCCGGGCCACCGCCTCGGGCGTGGCCCCGGCCACCGGGCGCGCGCCGAGCGTGATCTCGCCGGAGAGCGGGGTCATCAGCCCCATCACCGAGCGCACGGTGGTGGTCTTGCCCATGCCGTTGCGCCCGAGCAGGGTGACCACCTCGCCCTCGCCCACGCGCAGGGAGACATCGTAGAGCACCTGGCTCGCGCCATAGGCGGCCTGCAGGTTGGAGACATCGAGCATCAGGCTTCCTCCCCCTCGCCGAGATAGGCCTCGCGCACCGCCGGGTTCTCGCGGATCGCGCCCGGCAGGTCGGTCGCGATGATCCGGCCGTAGACCAGCACCGACACCCGGTCGGCAAGGGCGAAGACCGCGTCCATGTCATGCTCGACCAGCAGCATGCCGCAGCGGCTCTTCAGCCCGGCCAGCATGCCGATCATCGCCTGGCTTTCCACGTGGCCCAGCCCCGCCATCGGCTCGTCGAGCAGCAGCAGCCGGGGCTGCTGGGCGAGGGCGGTGACCAGCTCGAGCTGCTTGCGCTCGCCGTGGCTGAGCTCGGAGACCGTGACCCCCGCGCGCCCCTCCAGCCCGGTGCCGGCGAGCGCGCGGCGCGCCTCGGCGGTGAGGCTCTCGTCGCGGCGGATGTCGCGCCAGAAGCGGAAGGAGTGGCCGCGGCCCACGTCGAGCGCCATGGCGACGTTCCACAGCACCGTCTCCTCGTCGAGCAGGCAGGTGACCTGGAAGGTGCGCGCGAGGCCCATGCGGGCGCGCTCGGGGGCGGAGAGGGCGGTGACCTCCGCCCCGTCGATGGCGATGCTTCCCTCGTCGGGCGCAAGCTCGCCGCAGAGCTGGTTGATGAGGGTCGACTTGCCGGCGCCGTTCGGGCCGATCAGGGCGTGGATCTCGCCGGGCACGACGTCGAGCGTCACGTGGTCGGTGGCGGTGAGGCCGCCGAAGCGTTTCACCAGGCCGGTCACCTGCAGGAGCGGAGCGGTCATTTCTGCCTCCCGGGCAACAGGGCGCCGAGCGCCACGATCAGCGCGCGCACCCCGCCGCGCGCCCGCATCACCACGAAGAGCAGCACCAGCCCGAGGCCGAGCTGCCAGTACTCGGTCCAGGAGGCGAGCAGCGTCTCGAGCACGAGATAGGCCGCAGCCCCGATCAGGGGCCCGAAGAGCGTGCCCACGCCGCCGAGGATCACCATGATCAGCAGCTCGCCCGACTTGGTCCAGTGCATCATGTCCGGGCTCACGAAGCGCAGGAAATTGGCCATCAGCGCGCCCGCGAGCCCCGCCCCCATCCCCGAGAGCACGAAGGCCACCAGCCGGTAGCGGTAGGGGGCGACGCCGAGCGCCACCATGCGCCGCTCGTTCTGCCGCAGCCCGTTGAGCACGTTGCCGAAGGGCGAGCGGATGAGCCGCGCGAGACCGGCGAAGAACAGCGCCGCGATGCCGAGGCAGACATAGTAGACCACCTCCTTGTCGCGCATGTTCAGGCCCGGCAGCTCGTTGGTGCGGCGGATGATCAGCCCGTCATCGCCGCCGTAGGCCTTGAGCGAGACGAAGAGGAAGAACAACATCTGCGCGAAGGCCAGCGTGATCATGATGAACTGCACGCCCCCGGTGCGCAGCGACAGCGCGCCGATCACCGCAGCGAAGGCCCCCGCCACCAGCACCGCGGCGGGCAGGGTGATCAGCATCTGGTTGCTGCCGGGGACGAGGCCGAGGAACAGCGTCTCGTCGGAGTAGTTCTGGTAGAGGATGCCCACCACGTAGCCGCCGATGCCGAAGAAGGCGGCGTGGCCGAAGCTCACCAGCCCGCCGTAGCCGAGGATGAAGTTCAGGCTCGCCGCCGCGATGCCGTAGATCAGGATGCGGGTGACCAGCGAGGTGAGCGCCGGGTAGCCGAGGGCCGAGGCCAGCGTGGGCAGGGCCGCCAGCACCACCAGGGCCGCGAGGGCCCGGAGCAGCGGCGCGCGGCCGGGCGCCTGCGCGCCGTGGGTGAGGTCGATGTCAGCCATTGCCGGCGAAAAGTCCCTTGGGCTTCACGAGAAGGACGATGGCCATGAGCAGGTAGATGCCCATGGAGGAGATGCCGATGCCGAGCGCGTCGGCCTCCGGGCCCGCCATCACCTGGCGCAGCAGGCCGGGCAGGTAGGCGCGCAGGCAGGTGTCGATGACACCGAGCGCGAGGCTCGCCACGAAGGCGCCGCGGATCGAGCCCACGCCGCCGATCACCACCACCACGAAGGTCGAGAGCAGGATCTGCTCACCCATGCCCACCTGCACCGCCATCACCGGGCCGGAAATGAACCCCGCGAGGCCCGCGAGCAGTGCCCCCAGCCCGAACACCACCGTGTAGAGCAGCCGGATGTCGACGCCGAGCGCGCGCACCATCTCGCGGTTGGTCGAGCCGGCGCGCACCAGCATGCCGATGCGCGTGCGGTTGATCAGCGCCCAGAGCCCCAGCGCCACGAGCAGGCCCACGGCGATGATCGCCAGCCGGTAGGGCGGGTAGAACAGCCCCGGCAAGAGCTCCACCGAGCCCGAGAGCGCCTCGGGCATGGCGGTGTAGAGCGGCTGTCGGCCGAAGATCAGGGTGACGAGCTGGTTTGCCATCAGCAGGATGGCGAAGGTGGCGAGCACCTGGTCGAGGTGGTCACGCGCGTAGAGGCGGCGCACCACCAGCGCCTCGATCGCGACACCGGTGAGCGCGGCGGCGCCGAGGGCTGCGGGAATGCCGAGCCAGAACGAGCCGGTCTGCGCCGCCACCCAGGTGCCGGCATAGGCGCCCACCATGTAGAGCGAGCCATGGGCGAGGTTGATCACCCCCATGATGCCGAAGATCAGCGTGAGCCCGGCGGCGAGCAGGAACAGCATCACGCCGAACTGCAGGCCGTTGAGCAATTGCTCGAGCAGGAGGGTCATGGGCAGGGGCTCCCGGAGAGGCGAGGAAACGGGTGCGGGGGCCGGGCGCGCGGCCCGACCCCCCTGGCGCGGCGCGGAAGGCCGCGCCGGATCACATCTGGCAGTCTTCGGAGTAGAAGTCGCCGTAATTCTCCACCACCTTCGACTTGGTCTGGAGCATCGGCGTGCCGTCCGGGCCCGCGACCACCTCGAGGGCGAACCAGTCCTCCACCGGGTGCTGGTTCGGCCCGAAGGAGAAGTTGCCGCGCGGCGAGGCGAAATCGGCCGCCCGCAGCGCCTCGCGGAAGGCGTCCTCGTCGGCGATGTCACCGCCCGTGGCCTCCAGCGCGGAGGCATAGAGCAGCCCCACCTCGTAGCCCTGCTCGGCATAGGTGGTGATGGGCCGGTCGGCGCCGTAGGCCTGCTCCCAGGCGGCGACGAAGGTCTTGTTCGCCTCGTTGTCGAAATCCGCGTTCCAGTGCGAGCCCACGTTGATGCCGAGGGCCGCGTCACCCACCGCCTTCAGGATCACCGCGTCGAGCGAGGGCTCGGAGACCACCATCGGGATGGTGCCGAGCAGGCCCGCCTGCTGGTACTGGCGCATGAAGGCGATGCCGAGGCCGCCGGGGTGGAACTGGTAGACCATCGCCGGGTTGGCGGCGCGGATCTGCGCCATCTCGGCGGCGAAGTCGGTCTGGTCGAGGCGGGTGTAGATCTCGCCCGCGATCTCGCCCTTGAAGGTGCGCTTGAAGCCGGTGAGCGCGTCCTTGCCGGCCTGGTAGTTGGGCGCGAGGATGAAGGCATTCTCGTAGCCCAGCTCGTTGGCCACCAGCCCGCCGGATTCGTGCAGGCTGTCGTTCTGCCAGGCAATGGCGAAGTAGTTCTCGTGGCACTCCTCGCCGGCCATGTTCGACGGCGCGGCATTGGCGCTCACGTAGAAGCCGCCGTTGTCGACGATGTCGGGCACGGTGGCGCCGGCCACGTTGGAAAACACGATGCCGGTGAACAGCTTCACGTCCTCGTTGGTCATGAAGCGCTCGGCGATCTGCCGGCCCTGGCCGGGCTTCAGCGCGTCGTCCTCGACCATCAGCTCCACCGGCACGCCGCCCAGCGTGCCGTCCTTCATCGCGAGCGCGAACCCGTCGCGGATGTCCGCGCCGAGGTAGCCGGCCGGGCCGGAGAGGGTGGTGATCATGCCGATCTTCACCGGGTCGGCGGCGAAGGCGGGCAGGGCCGCGCCAAGCGCGGTCAGCATCAGGGCGGCTCGCAGGCTGGTCTTCATCTTGGCTCTCCTTGTCGGGGTGGCGCGCCTCTTTCGGGCGGCCGGTTTTTCATTCTGGTTCAGTCAGTTGCGGGCGGTCAGACCACCACCCAGCCCTCGGGCGGCTCCTTGCCGGGGTGCACGGCACCGCACTGGGGGCAGGTGCGGGCGGCCTCGTCGGCGTAGAAGGCCTGGTAGAGCGGCGGCAGGTCCTTCACGATGCTCTTGAGCGAGACCTCCACGCGGTTCACCAGCGCCGAGCACTCGAAGCAGTACCATTCGAAGGCGTCGATCTCGTCCGGCTGGCGCTTGGGCTCGATCACCAGGCCGATGGAGCCCTCCTGCGGGCGCTGGGGCGAATGGCGCACATGCGGCGGCAGCAGGAAGATCTCGCCCTCGCGGATCGGCACGTCGTAGAAAGTGCCGTCATCCACCACCTTGAGCACCATGTCGCCCTTGAGCTGGTAGAAGAACTCCTCCACCGGGTCGTCATGGTAATCGGTGCGCTTGTTGGGCCCGCCGACGACGGTGACCATCATGCCGGCATCCTCCCAGATCTGCTGGTTGCCGACCGGGGGCTTGAGCAGGTGCTTGTGCTCGTCGATCCACTTGGCGAAGTTGAAGGCGTTCAGGCGCTGTTTCGTCATCGCTGGTCTCTCCTCAATCGGCGCCGGGGCGGGCCCGCGGCGGGTTTTTCTCTCCGCTCAGGCGGTTACGGGCAGTTTCAGCCCGCAGGCCTCGAAGGCGGCACGGGTGGCGGATTTCTCGGCCTCGGTCAGCTCCAGCATGGGCACGCGCACCGCGCCGCCGACCTGACCCAGCAGTTCCTGCCAGTATTTCTGATGCGCCTGCGGCTTCTCCAGCGGCCGGGTGTCACGCAGGGCGGCGCGCACGGGGTCGAGACTGTCGCGCAGGGCGCGGGCGCGCGCCGCGTCACCGGCGAAGGCCGCGTCGGTATAGTCGCGCATGCGGCGGTCGGCGGCGGTCTGGATCAGGTAGGGCGGCGAGGAGCACAGGTAGAGCTGCCAGTTCAGCTCGAGGATGTTGTCGAGCCACTCCTCCTCCGAGGCGGTGCTCACCAGAATGCGGTCCGAGGCGAGGCGGGTGAGCTCGGCATACATCGGCCGCGGCACGGAATACTTGATCGCGACGACATTCTCGATGTCCGCCAGCCGGTTGCACAGCTCGGGGCTCATCAGGTAGCCCGAGTCCGGGTGGCTCCACAGCGCGATGCCGATGTCGATCTTGCTCGCGATGGTCTCGTAGTAGCGCAGCAGCGTCTCGTCCTGCGCCTTGAGGAAATGCAGCACCGGGGCGTGGATCACCACGTAATCCGCCCCCACGTCCTGGGCGTGGCGGGCGAGGTCGATCACCACGTCCATGTTCTGGTCGGAGACCGACATGATAGTCTGGCCCCGGTCGCCGCAGGCCTCCACCGCAAGCTCGAAGCTGCGCTTGCGCTCCTCCACCGACATGGAGAAGAACTCGCCCTGCTTGCCGCAGATGAACAGCCCGTCGATGCCGAGGTCGTCCACCCAGTGGCGGATGTTGGCGCGGAAGCCGTCCTCGTCGAGCGCGAGGCTGCCGGGCACGAACGGGGTGAGTGCGGCGGCCCAGACGCCCTTCATCGTGGCAAAGGCATGGGCCTTCGCGTCTTTCTTCGCGTATTTCATCGCTGCCTCGTGGGGGGTTCCGGCGCGGGCTCCTCCGAGAGGGCGCGCCACAGGCGTTCCGGGGTGAGCGGCATCTGCAGATCGCGCCCCCGATCCGGGCCGAGCGCGTCGCGCACGGCGTTGAAGATGGCGGCGGGAATGCCGATGCAGCCCGCCTCGCCCACGCCCTTGGCCCCGATGGGGTTGGGCGCGGGAGTTTCCTGCTTGAAGAGCGCCACGGGCGGCACGTCGGCCGCGCGCGGCAGGGCGTAATCCATCAGCGAGCCGGTGAGGAGCTGGCCCTCGCCGTCATAGGCGAGCCCCTCCATCAGCGCCTCGCCGAGACCCTGGGCCATGCCGCCCTCGAGCTGGCCCTGCACCAGCATGGGGTTCAGCACCACGCCCGCGTCATCCACCCAGGCGAGGCGCTCCACCGTGGGCACGCCGGTGTCGGTATCGATGCGCACCACGGCGAGGCAGGCGCCGGAGCTCCAGGCCTCGCCGGCGGCGGTGTACGTCTCGGAGACATGCAGCGCGGCGCCGCCGGGCAGACCGGGCAGGGCGGCGGCGAAGGCCTCCCAGCCCAGCCGCGTGCCCGGGGCGGAGACCCCGTCGGGCCCCAGCGAAACCGTGGCCTCCGGCACGCCGAGCGTGCGAGCCGCCGCCGCGCGCACCTGCGCCCCGAGCGCCTGTGCCGCGCGCAGCATCGCCGAGCCGCCGATGGCCGTGGAGCGGCTGGCGAGCGCGCCGGTGCCGGTGGGGGTGGTCTGCGTGTCGCCGTGCAGCACCGCCACCCGGCCCGCGTCCACCCCGAGGGTTTCGGCCACGATCTGCGAGATCGCCGTCTCCCGCCCCTGGCCCTGGGCGGAGGAGCCGGTGGTGGCGGTGAAGCTGCCGTCGGGCATCAGCGCGAGCGTGGCGCTTTCCCAGCCCTGGCCGCAGGGCTCGACGTAGAGCGACAGGCCGAGGCCCACGGCCTCGCCCGCCGCCCGGCGCGCGGCCACGCCTGCCTTGAGCTCCGCGTAGCCGGTCTCGCGCTCCAGCGTGTCGAGCAGGCCGGGAAGATCGGCGGAATCGAGCGTCTCGCCGGTGGCGCTGCGGTGGGGGAAACGGTCCGTGGGGATGATGTTGCGCCGGCGCAGCTCCAGCGGGTCGAGGGCGAGGGCGCGGGCCGCCTCGTCCATCAGCCGCTCCATGAGCATCGCCGCCTCCGGCCGCCCGGCGCCGCGGTAGATGCCCACGGCGGCGCGGTGGTCCTGCAGGCCGCGCGCGGCGATGTCGACCGTCTCCAGCAGGTAGGGCCCGGGCAGGATGCGGCCCGCGTTGCGCGCCGGCACCACGGCGGAATAGGGCATCCAGGCGCCCTGCGGGTAGTCGAGCCGGGCGCGCAGCCCGGTAAGGATGCCGTCGGCGCTCACCGCCAGCTCGGCCCGGTTCACCGCGCCGCGGCCCTGCGTGGCCGAGAGCAGGTCTTCCGAGCGCGTGGCGCACCATTTCACCGGGGCGCGCAGGCGGGCGGCGGCCCAGGCCACCATCACGTCCTCGGGGTAGATCGAGGCCTTGCCGCCGAAGGCGCCGCCCACGTCCGGCGCGATCACGCGGATGCTCTCGAGCGGCCGGCCGAGGATGCGGGCGAGGTCCTCGCGGGCGCGGTGCGGGGTCTGGGTGGAGAACCAGGCGGTGAGCGTGTCGCCGCGGCCATCGGCCAGCGCCGCGCGCGGCTCCATCGGGAAGGGGGCCACCAGCGCGTGCCGGCAGGTGACCGAGACGGTGACGGCGGCCTCCGCGAAGGCGGCGTCCACCTCGCCCGCGGCCCAGGCGGCGCGCATCACCACGGGGCGGTCCTCGCCCTGTGGGATCGGCAGCGCCTCGAGTTCGACAGACACCAGCTCAGCCGCGTCGCGCGCGGCGTTGCGGCTGCGCGCCACCACGGCGGCGAGCGGCTGGCCGAGCGCGCGCACCTCCCCCTCCGCCAGCACCTGCAGCGGCACGGGGGTCACGTCGTCCACCAGCAGGTTCACCGCCGAGACGCCCGCGAGGCCGAGGTCGGCCGCGGTGAACACCGCCACCACGCCCTCGGCGGCGGCGGCCTCCGCAGTGTCGATGGCGAGGATCCGGGCATGCGCCTCCTCGGCGCGGACGAATTCGAGATGCAGGCAGCCCTCGGGCGCATGGTCGTCGACATAGCGCCCGCCGCCGGTGAGCAGGCGCGGATCCTCGCGGCGCAGCAGGCGCTGGCCGATCCAGGTTCCGCCCTTGCGGGCCATCTCGTCGCTTGCGTTCAAGGCGGGCTCCCCGTTGCGCGGCAGGGCCCCTGCCGCTTGCGAAAAGGAGAGCATTCCGTGATCTATATAACAATCTCGGTTATTCGTATTAATTGATCGGCAGAATCAATGGATGTTCCGGAGCCCCCGCGATGAGCTTCACCCTCAGGCAGCTGCACTGTTTCCTCGCCGTGGCGGAGGCGGGCAGTTTCTCGGCCGCGGCGCGGCAGATGAACATCGCCCAGCCCGCGCTCTCGCAGGCGGTGAAGGAGCTGGAGGGCGCGCTCGACATGCGGCTCTTCGACCGCACCACCCGGCGGGTGGAGCTGACCGAGGCGGGGGCCGAGTTTCGCGGCACCGCCGGCAAGGTGGTCGAGGACCTCGACCAGGCTGTGCGCGACATGCGCGACCTCGCGGCCCGGCGCCGGGGCAGGGTGCGCATCGCCGCCCCGCCGCTGCTCGCCTCCGCCGTGCTGCCGCGCGCAATGGCGGAATTTCGCGAGCTGCACCCGGGGGTTACGGTGGAGCTCGCCGACCTCGGAACCGACCAGATCGTGGAGCGGGTGCGCTCGGGCCAGGCCGATTGCGGACTGGGCACCTTCCCGCCCTCGGGCCAGGGGGTGGAGCGCGTCGCGCTGATGCGCGACAGCCTGATGGTGTTCGCCGCCGCCGGCACGGCCCTGGCCCAGGGCACGGGGCCGGTGCCCTGGACGGCGCTCGACGGGCTGCCGGTGATCACCCTCACCCGCGAAAGCGGCATCCGCCTGCTGGTGGAGATCGGCTTCGAGAGCGCGCGCGTGGCGCTGCGCCCGGCCTTCGAGGTGTCGCAGATCACCACCGCCCTCTCGCTGGTGGAGGCGCGGCTGGGCGTGGCGGTGCTGCCCACCTACGCGCTCGCCGCCCTGCGCGACGGCATGGTGGTGAGCCGCCCGATGACCGGCCCGGCGATCGACCGCGACGTGACGCTGATCCACCCCACCGGGCGCAGCCCGTCGCCGGCGGTGGCGGCCTTTGCCGGCGTGCTGCGGCGCACGGTGCAGCGGCAGTTTCCCGGCCGCGGCCCCGCGCATGCAACGGGGCGCCGCCCTCAGGAGGGCTGAGCGCCGATGAGCCCGAGCAGGGCGCGGCCCAGCGGGCTCGCCTCGTCCGCGAGCTCCAGGATCACGTCGAAATGGTGCCGGCCGGGCACTTCCATCAGCGTGGTCGGATGGCCGGCGGCCTGCCAGGCCGCGCCATAGGCGCGCGACTGGCGCGAGAAGCCCGCCGGCTCGCCCGCCGCCCAGGCCACCACCGCGGGGCAGCCCGAAGCGGGGGAGACATGCTCCAGCGGCGAGAGGGCGGCCACGCCCTCGGCATCGAGCGAGATCCACTCCTGCACGAAGCTCGCCGCGATGGGCCCGAGGTGGAACAGCCCGCTCACCGGCAGGGCGCCGGCCAGCGGCGCGTCGGGCAGGCCGAACGCCTCCTGCCAGCCCGAGGCCATCACGCAGCCGGTGAGATGCCCGCCGGCCGAACTGCCGCCCACGTAGATGCGGTTGCGGTCGATGCCCAGGGTGTCGGCCTCACGCCAGAGCCAGGCGACGGCCGCGCGCACTTCGCGCACGATCTCGGCCAGGCTCACCCCCGGGGCGAGCCGGTAGTCGACCGCGGCGGTGGCGATGCCGTGGCGGGCGAGCATCGGCGCCATGAAGGCGGAATCCTCCTTCGAGAGCATGCGCCAGTACCCGCCATGGATGAACACGAACACCGGTCGGGGCGCGGCGCCGGTCGGGGCGGCGCCGAAGAGGTCCAGCGTCTGGCCGCTGGCGGTGTCGTAGACGAGGTCGAGCAGGGCTCCCGGCAGCGCCCGCGCCGGCTCGGAGAGCGCGCGGTAGGCGGCGGTGGCGGCTTCGAATTCGGGCAGCGCGACAGAGGCGCGGGCATTGTAATCGACATCCAGCGTGGCGCGCGGCCAGCCGGCTTCGGCAGCAATATCAGACATGTACGCCTTCCGGGAAAGGGCCGGGACCGGCCGGGAAACTCTGCGCGCGCAGCCTAGACCCCGGCGCGGCCGCGATGCAACCCCGCTGCGCCGCCGGCCGGAGGGCCCCCGGGCCCGGGGGCGGGCGAGGCCCGTCGCGGTCCGGCACTGCGGGGGGGGGCGGCGCCTCTCAGGCGCGGTGGCGGTTCGCCTCCACCGCGCGGCCGGCCCATTCCACCGCGAGGTCGGGGTCGTCGAGACAGGCATCGGGCAGGGAGATGAAGCGCGGCACCTCCACCTCGCGGCCCGACTTGCGGCGGGTGTAGCGGAAGGGCTCGCAGCCGAGCTCCGACAGCTCGGCGCGCATCGCCGCGTCGGTGCACAGGTAGAAGGTGTCGCGCAGCACCACGCCGAACTGCACCCCGTCGAGCCGCATCGACCAGCCGCCGAACAGCCGGGTGACCGAAATCGGGCCCAGGGGCTCCAGCACCTCGAGCATGTGCATCACGAATTCGGTCGGCTGCGCCCGCGCCATCACCCTCTCCCCGGCTCTCGGGGCGGAGTGTGGCGGCGCGGGGCCGGCGCCGTCAAGTCAGCCCGCCATCATCCGCTCGGGCAGCCAGGTCACCAGCTCGGGCCAGAGGATGAACAGGAGCAGCATGCCGAGCTGGATGAGGAAGAAGGGCACCACGCCGCGATAGACCTCCCCCATGCCCACGCCCGGTGGCAGCACGCCCTTGAGGTAGAACAGCGTGTAGCCGAAGGGCGGGGTGATGTAGGCCATCTGCGCGGTGATCATGAACAGGATGCCGAACCACAGCGGGTCGAACCCGAGCTCGCGCACGATGGGCAGGAACACCGGCACGCAGAGCAGGATGATGCCGATCTCGTCGAGGAACAGCCCGAGGAAGATCAGCACGCCCAGGATCGCCGCCAGCACCAGCCAGCGCGAGGTCTCCATGCCGCGGATGAAGTCGAGCAGCCCGTCGGCCCCGCCGGTGGCGGTGAAGACGGAGATGAAGGTGCGCGCGCCGATGGTGATCCACAGGATCATCGCCGTCACCTTCAGCGTGTCGGTGGCCGAGGCGGAGAGCTGCTCCACGCTGAAACGCCCGGTCACCAGCGCCGAGATCACGGCGCCGAGCACGCCCACGGCCGCCGCCTCGGTGGGGGTGGCGATGCCGGCATAGATCGTGCCGAGCACACCCAGGATGATCAGCCCGGGCAGGATGAGCGTGCGCAGGGCGGCGAGCTTCTCGGCCGTGGGCACGCGCGGCTCCTCGGGCCCCGGGCGCGGGGCGAGGGCGGGGTTGAGCGTGGTGCGGATCAGGATGTAGGCGCAATAGGCGAGCGCCAGTGCGAGGCCCGGCACGATGCCGGCGATGAACATCTGCCCGATCGAGATCTGCGCGGTGATGGCATAGACGATGGTCACCACCGAGGGCGGGATGAGGATGCCCAGCGTGCCGCCGGCGCAGATCGCCCCCAGCGCCATCGGCCGGTCGTAGCCGCGCTTCATCATCGAGGGCAGGGCGAGGATGCCCATGGCCGCCACCGCGGCGCCCACCACGCCGGTCATCGCCGCCATCACGGTGCAGATGGCAATGGTGCCGATGGCGAGCCCGCCGGGCAGCCGGCCGAACCATTTCTCCATCGCGGCGTAGAGGTCCTCGATGATGCCTGATTTCTGCAGGATCGAGGCCATGAGGATGTAGAGCGGGATCGCCATCAGCGAATCCGAGGTCATGGTCTCGAAGGTGTTGAGCACCGAGACGATGAGCGCCCCCGGCCCCCAGACCGCGATGGTGAAGATGAAGGCGACCGAGCCGAGCACGAAGGCCAGCGGCGCGCCGGTGAGCATCAGCCCCACCAGCGCGAGGAACATCGGGATGAGCACGAAGGAGGAGCCGGTCATGCCTGCGCCTCCCGGCCGCGCGCGTCACCGTATGCGAGGAACACGAGGTCGGCCGCCGCCTGCAGCGACAAGAGGATGGTGGCGAGCGGCAGCATGGCCTTGGCCGGCCAGATCACCGGGTTCCAGGCCGAGAAGCTGGTCTCGCCGTAGCTCCAGGACTGCCAGGCCAGCGGCAGGGCGAACCAGGTGAGGATGGCGCCGAACACCAGCGCCATCAGGGCCGCGATGGCCGCGAGCACCGCGCCGCTGCGCGGGCCGGCCTTCGCCGAGAGGATGTCCACCGCCACGTGCCCGCCCACGTGCAGCAGCCAGGGGCCGCCGAGCAGGAAATAGGGCCCGAAGAGCAGGGTGGCGAGCTCGGGCCCCCAGCCGGTGGGGGCGTTGAACGCGTAGCGCGACACCACCTCCCACAGCATCAGGACCACGATCAGGAAGACGATCCATTTCACGCCCCGGAACAGGGTCCGGTTCAGCGCGGTGACAGCGGCGGCGAGCGCGAGCATCGGCGGGCCTCAGGGCAAGCAGGGAAAGACGGAACGGCCCCCGGGGCGGCCGAAGGGGCCGGCTCCGGGGGCCGCGACGGGCGTGGGCTCAGGCGTCGAGCAGGCCGAGGTCCTGCATGAACGCCATCTGCGACTCGAGCATCTCGGTGGCCAGCGCGTCGCCGTTGGTGGCCTTGCGCCAGGCCTCCACGGCGCGGCCGCGGTTTTCCTGCACGTCCGCGGGGTCGAGCGTGATCACCTCCACGCCGGCGTCGCGGTATTTCTGCAGGTATTCCACGTTCTTCACGATGATGTCCTGGCGCAGCGAGCCGGAAATCTCGCGCGCCGCCACCGCCAGCACCGCCTTGTTCTGCGCCGAGAGCGCCTCGTAGGCGCGGGTGTTGGCCACATAGGCCGTGGCGGTGGTGGGCTGGTGGAAGCCCGGCAGGATGATGTATTTCGCCACCTCGTGCAGGCCTTCCTCGTAATTGGCCTGCAGGTCGCCCCGGTCGGCGAAGTCGATCAGCCCCTTGTCGAGCGCCGAGTAGACCTCCGAGGTGGGCAGCGGCGACACCGCCACCCCGAATTCCGCCATCACCGAGGAGGCGAGGCCCACGAACCGCCCCTTCTTGCCGCTCATCTCCGCGATGGTGTTGAGCGGGATCTTGGAGTGGATCGGCTCCTCGCCGTAGATGGTGGGGGCGACATAGCTCAGCCCCGCCGGCGCGTAGGAGCGCCGGGCCATCTCCAGGCCGCCGCGCTCGTAGAACCACGCCTCGTACTGGTCCGCCTCCGGGAAGCCGAAGGGCACGGTGGAGGTGAAGCCATGCGCGGGGATCTTGCCGGCGGTGTAGCCGTCGAAGGTCTTCATCATCTCGAAAGCGCCGCCGCGCACCGCGTCGAAGGCCTGGGCGGCGGGCACGATCTGGCCGCCGGCGAAGGTCTGGATCTCGAAGGCGCCGTCGGTGAGCTCGGCCACCCGGGCGGCGAACTTCTCCTCGTAGACCTGCGGGTTGGTGCCGCCGCCCCAGAGCGCCTGCATGCGCCAGCGCACCTTGTCCTGCGCGCGGGTGGCAAGGCTGCCGGCCGCCACGATGGCGGGTGCGGCGAGCGCCGTGCCGGTGAGACGGGCCAGCGCCCGGCGTCGTGTCATTCGGGTCATCATGATTTCCTCCCCTTATGGTTTGTTGTTCATCCCGCGGGGCATGTCACGCCCCGCGCATCTCTGCCAGCAATTCCTGCGCGCGGTCCACGCGCACGTCGCGCTCGGCGGCCATGCGCTTGGCGACCGTCTCGACCTCGGCGCCGGTGGCCCCGGCGAGGATGGCGATGTTGCGCCCGTGCAGGGCCATGTGCCCGCGCTGGATGCCCTCGGTGGCGAGCGCGCGCAGCGCCGCCATGTTCTGCGCGAGGCCCACGGCCACGATCACCTCGGCCAGTTCCTGCGCCGAGGAGACGCCCATGATCTTCAGCGCCAGCCGGGCGAGCGGGTGGGTCTTGGTCGCCCCGCCCACCAGGCCCACGGCCATCGGCACTTCCATCGAGCCCACCAGGTTTCCGGCCGCGTCGCGCTCCCACACGCTCATCGAGCCGTAGGAACCCTTGCGCGCCGCCCAGGCATGGGCGCCTGCCTCGATGGCGCGCCAGTCGTTGCCGGTGGCCACCACCACGGGGTCCATGCCGTTCATGATGCCCTTGTTGTGGGTGGCGGCACGGTAGGGGTCGGTGGCGGCAAGGGCGTAGCCCTCGAGGATGCCGCTCACCATGCGCGCGCCGTCGAAATCCTTCGTGGCGAGGGCGGCTTCGGGAATGCGCACCATCGCCCGGCTCAGCCGCAGGTCGGCGAGGTTGGAGAGGATGCGCAGCCGCACCTGGCCGCCGGTCACCCGCTCGGCGATCGGGGCCACGGCCTCGGCCATGGTGTTCACGGTGTTGGCGCCCATCGCGTCGCGCACGTCCACCAGCAGGTGCATCACCACCATCGGGCCGGCGGGGCTCTGCTCGAAGACATGCACCTCGATGTCGCGGCAGCCGCCGCCGAGCTTCACCAGCAGCGCGTCGCGCGCGTTGGCGGTGGTGACGATCTCGTCACGCGCGCGCAGCAGGGCGAGGCGGGCGCCATGCGGGTCGCTCAGCCCGATCACCTGCACCTGGGCGCGCATGATCGGGGCGGAGCTCGAGGTCATGAAGCCGCCGTGATCGCGCGCGATGCGGGCCATGTACGAGGCGGCGGCCACCACCGAGGGCTCCTCCACCGCCATCGGCACCAGCACCTCGCGGCCATTCACCACGAAGTTGGTGGCGATGCCCATCGGCATGCCGAAGGTGCCGATGACGTTCTCGATCATCCCGTCGGCGGCGGTGAGGGGCAGGGCGGCGGGGTCTGCCAGCAGGGCGCGCTCCTCGGCCGTGAGGCCCACGGCCTCCGCCACGGCGGCGAGACGCTCGGCCGGGGTCATGTTGCGGGCATTGGCGATGCGGGAACTGTAGGCCGCGCTGGGAGCGGCGGCCGGGGTCTGCGAACCCATATCTTTCCTCCGGGCAGTCTTGTTGATGTCTTGCCTGCGAACGCTATACGGCGCACAATCAGACACAAGGTACAATTCTGACAAACAATTTCCGCGCGCCTTTTCAATGTGTTGCGGAAGAATGGGGAGACGCTTTGCGACAGGGGAGAGGGATTCGCCGCGTGCCCGTGCGCCGGGTCGACGAGGTGTACGAGCGCGTGCGCGGCCAGATCGAAGCCGGCCGGCTGGAGCCCGGAGAGCGCCTGCCGCCGATCCGCGGCATGGCCGACGAGATGCGGATCTCGCGCAATTCGGTGGTGCAGGCCTACGAGCGGCTGGTGGCCGACAGCCTGGTGGTGGCGCGGCGCGGCTCGGGCTTCTACGTGGCGCATGCGCTGCCGCGGATGGGCGAGCGCACCAGCCAGTCCTTCCGCGAGGCGACGGACGCGATCTCGCTGCTGCGCGAGCAGCTCGACCGCAATTTCGACGCCCGCATCGGCGACGGCCGCCCGCCCGCGAGCTGGCTGGAGGCCTCCGAGCTGCAGCGCCATTTCCGCTTCGGCATCTCGGTGCGCAGCGGCACCGACTACGGCTATGGCGAGGCGGCGGGCTACATGCCGCTGCGCCGGCTGCTCGCCCGGCGGCTGGAGGAGCGCGGCATCGCCGCGAGCCCCGACACCGTGTTCACCACCTTCGGCGCCAACCACGCCTTCGACCTCATCACCCGCCAGTATCTCAGCCGGGGCGACTGCGTGCTGGTCGACGAGCCGGGCTACTACCCGCTCTTCGCCAAGCTGCGCCTCGCCGGGGTGCGGCTGATCGGCGTGCGCCGCCTGCCCGACGGGCCGGACATCGACGACCTCGCCCGCAAGATCGCCCGCCACCGGCCGCGCGGCCTGTTCACCCAGACCGTGGCGCACAACCCCACCGGCACCACCACCTCGCCGGAGAAATGCGCCGCCGTGCTGCAACTCGCCGGGCAGGGCGGGCTCTTCGTGGTGGAGGACGACACCTTCGCCGATCTCGTGCCCCCCGGCACGGTGCGGCTGGCGAGCCTGCCCTCGCGCTGCGAGGTGATCCACGTGGGCACCTTCTCCAAGACCCTCTCGGCCAGCCTGCGCTCGGGCTTCGTGAGCGCGCCTCCGGAGGTGGTGCGACAGCTCGTGGCGCTGAAGATGCTCGGCACGGTCGCCACCTCCTCCTACATCGAGCGCTTCATCTTCGAGCTCATCGACGCCGGGCAATACGCCGGCCACCTGCGCCGCCTCGGCCAGCGGGTGAGCGCCAGCGTGGCCGAAACCGCCGCCGCCCTGCGCGCCTCCGGCTTCGGCCTGCCCTTCGGCACCGGGCCCGGCTACTACCTCTACCCCAGCCTGCCCGAGGGGGTGAGCGAGGCCGACATCGCGCATGAGGGTGCGGAGGCCGGGATCTTCATCGCCCCCGGCTCGGTGTTCTCGCCCGGCGGCGCGCCGGGCCGGGCGCATATCCGGGTGAACGTGGCCTATGGCACGGACGCGGCCTTCCACGCCTTCGCCCGCGAGCTGTTTGCACGGAGTGGGCGCGGGGGCTGAACGAGTCGGAAAAGCATTCTGTGGCAGTTGCTTGCGGTGCGTTCTTCGTGTAACAGCGAAAGCGCCTTTGAGAGCAGGCGGGCGCAGTGGCCTCAGCCTGCCGGTGCCGGCGGGTCCTACAGCCCGTAGCCCTTGAAGGCGGCGAGGGTTTCCTCGATCTGCGCGTCCGAGAGCACCACGGCGCCGCCGATCAGCAGGGCGTTGTGGTATTGCCGCGCGAGGGTTTCGAGCTCCACCGCCAGCCACATCGCCTTCTCCAGCGAGGGTCCGAAGGCGATCATGCCGTGGTTGGCGAGCAGGCAGGCGCAGCGGCCCTCCAGCGCCTCCAGCGCCTTCTGCGAAAGTGCGGCGGTGCCGAAGGGCGCGTAGCCCGCGCAGCGCACCGTGGCGCCGCCGAAGGCCGCGATCATGTAATGCACCGCCGGGATGTCGCGCCCGGTGATGGCGAGCGCGGTGCAATAGGGCGCATGGGTGTGGATGATGGCCTGCGCCTCGGGCCGCGCGCGCAGGATGTCGAGGTGGAAGCGCCACTCGGTGGAGGGTTTGAGCGGGCCGTCCCAAGCACCGTAGTCGCCCTCGATCGGCATGGAGGCGAGCATCTCGGGCTCCATCGCCTCGTAGGGCGTGGCGGAGGGGGTGATGAGCATCCTCTCGCGCCAGCGGGCGGAGATGTTGCCGGAGGTGCCGGCGTTCAGGCCGCTGTCGTTCATCCAGCGGCATTTCGCGATGATCGCCGCGCGCAGGGCCTGCTCTTCCGCGTCCATGATCTCTCCTCCCGGGGCTGCTGCCCCCGCGCTTAGCGCGGCGCGGGGGGCGGCGCAATGCGGCCTTCGGGCAGGATCAGAGGCCGGGCAGCTCGAACTCCGCGAGCTCGCGCAGGAAGGCGAGGAAGCCCTCCGCCTGGTGGCGCGCGGTGGCGGCCCCCTTTTCCGCCGTGGCGAGGGCGGCCTCGCCCACGGTGCCGTGCGGGTTGAGGTCGGAGGCGATCCAGCCGTAGGAGGTCGGGCCGGTGGGGCGCAGGTGGGTGAAATTGCCCATGCCCTCGGCGGTGGAGGTGAAGTTCTGCGCCTCGGCCATCTCCACCAGCTCGGGGCGGAAATGCAGCATGAGCGAGGTCTCCACGTCGCCGCCATGGATGCCGTAGGTCTTCTCGCGCGGCGAGAACATGCCCTCCGGCGTGCCGAAGGCGCCCCAGTGCGCCTTGCCCACCAGCATGTTCGCGCGCACGCGCAGCTCGCGCGCGATGATGGAATTCATGTCCACGTTGCCGCCGTGGCTGTTCACGATCGCCATCTTGCGCAGGCCGGCGCGGGCGACGGAGAGGCCGATCTCCGTCCAGGCCTCGATGGCGGTGGCCGCGGTGAGGGTGACGGTGCCCGGCGCGTGCAGGTGCTCGTTCGACTTGCCCACGCACTGCAGGGGCAGGATGAGCACGCGGATGTCCTCCGCCGCGTCGAGCAGGCCGGTGAGCGTGTCGAGCATGCCCTGGCCGATCATGCTGTCCACCCCCACGGGCAGGTGCGGCCCGTGCTGCTCGATGGCGGCGGTGGGCAGCACGGCGATGGTGCGCGCGGGGTCGAAGCCGGCGAATTCGGTGGTGCGGTACTGGGCCCAGTAATGGCGGGGCATCGGCATCAGCCTTTCTGCTCGTAGGTCGCCGCCAGCCGGGCGGCGAGGTAATCCGCCGCGCGGATGGCGGGGTATTTCGGCGTGCCGGTGCCGGGCAGGGCGGCGACCAGCGTGTCGGGGTTGGGGTCGAGGAAGAAGGCGAGCGAGCGGCGCTCGCGCGCGGGCGGCAGCACCCGGTGCGGGGTGGAGACATAGATGTCGTTGGTCCAGCGCATCAGGCAGTCACCGATGTTGACCACGAAGGCGCCGGGCACATGCGGCACGTCGGTCCAGCCGGCGCCGCGGGGGCGCACCTGCAGGCCGGGGGTGCCGTCGGTCATCAGCAGGGTGAGCGAGCCGTAATCGGTATGCGCGCCGGCGCCGATCTCGCCCGCGCCGCCCGAGGCCGCCGGGTAGCGCAGCAGGCGCAGCGTGGCCATGGGCGCGGTGAACTCGGGCGCGAAATGCCCCTCCGGCAGGCCGAGGTCGCGCGCGACCGCGCGGTGCAGCTCGACCCCGAGCGCCCAGACCGCGTTGAAATAGCTCAGCGCCGTCTCGCGGAAGCCGGGCAGATCGGGCCAGAGGTTCACGCCGCGGAAGGGCTTGCCGGCCAGCACCTCGGGGTCGTCGGGCGCGAGGTCGAGGCCGATGTTGAAGGCCTCCTTGCGGTCCACCGCGCCGGAGGTGTCGTCGAGCCGCTCGGCGCCGAGGGCGACATAGCCGCGGTTGTGGGGCGAGAGGTGGATGCCCACCGCCTCCTTCCGCGCCTGCGGCAGGGCGAAGAGGGCACCGGCCTGCCCGAAGAGCGCCGCCGTGAGGCCCTCGTCGACGCCGTGGCCGGTGAGCAGGAAGAAGCCGGTCTCGCGGCAGGCGGCGGAGAGGGCGGCGGTGAACCCCTCCGCATCGCCCGCGCGGAAGGCGGCGAGGTCGAGCACCGGGATCATGCGGGGGCCTTTCGGGCGAGGAACCGGGTCATCCGCGCCTCCACCCGGGCGAGGTGGCGGGCGCGGCTCTGCGGCGTGGAGCTGTCCATCCGGTAATGCGCCGCGAAGGCGGTGCGGGCGCGGCGGTGGCACAGGATGCGCAGGCCGCGCAGCAGCGTGCGCTTGCCCGGCGCGCCGATGAAGAAGGTGAGCGGCCAGCTCGCCCCGCAGGTGGTGAACACGCCCAGCCGGGTGATGTGGGTGAGGCCGGGGCCGATGTCGCCGCCCTTGGGCATCAGGAAGGCGACGTCGGGCAGCATCACCCGGTCGAGCCAGCCCTTCAGCACCGCCGGCAGCCCGTACCACCAGGTGGGGTAGACGAAGATCAGCGTGTCGCACCAGCGCAGTGCCTCCACGTGGGCGGCCACGGGGGCGATGTTCTCCGGCGATTTCTCGTAATCCGCCAGCTCCTGCGCGCTCAGCGCGGGCGTGAAGCCCTCGGCGTAGAGGTCGAGCACCCGTGTCTCGGCGCCTGCCGCCGCCAGCCGGGCCTGCACCACCGCCAGCACGGCGGCGGTGTAGCTTTCCGGGTTCGGGTGGCAGTAGACGACGAGCGCGCGCATCAGAAGGCGTCCATCTCGCGGTAGACGCGGGTGAGATGCGCCTCGCGCTGCACGTGGGTGGCGCGGTTCATGTCGTAGAGGGCGAGATAGCGGAAGCTCGCACCGGGGTGCACGGTCTTGCGCAGGGCGCGCATCACGATGCGGCGCGGCGGGTCGCCCGCCAGCGTGGCCCGGGTGCGGGTGCCGCCGTAGGTGGTGACGGCCGCCACCCGGCGGATGTTGTGCAGCATGCCCTGCACCTTGCCGTCGACCATGCCGAAGGAGACGCCGGGCAGGAACACCCGGTCGAAGAAGCCCTTCAGGATGGCCGGATAGCCGAAGTTCCACACCGGGAACACCATCACCAGCGCCCGGGCGCGGCGGATGCGCTCCACGTAGTCCTGCACCGGCAGGGTGTTGGGGCCGATGTCGTGGTAGGCGCGGCGCTCGGGGCCGCTGAGCACGGGCGAGAACCCCTCCTCGTAGAGGTTGCAGTCATCCACCGCCCAGTCGTTCGCGCGCAGGCGGGTGACGACCGTGTGGTGCACGGAGGCGGCGAAGCTCTCCTCGCAGGGATGCGCGTAGAGCACGAGGGCGCGTTTCATTCGGCCTGCTCCTTGAGACCGGGGTAGGCGTACATCCGGTCATACGTCCAGTCGGGGTCTTCCCAGGTGATCATCTTGCCGGGGTTGAGCAGGCCCTTGGGGTCTGCCTCGCGCTTGAAGCCGAGCTGGATGGCGTCGACCGACTGCCGCCCGCCCTCCTCCAGCGTGTAGCGGTGGGGGTTGAAGATCATGCAGCCCATCTCCTCGTGCAGGCGCACGATCTCGTCGAGCCGCTCCTCGGTGGTGAAGCGCACCAGCGAGAGGCCGGCGGCATGCACCTTGCCGTTGGTGCGCATGAACTCGAGGTGCTGCAGCACCTCCTCGCCGAAGACGCGGCGCACCTCCTCCACCCGCTCCAGGTGGTCGGGGAAGGCGTAGCGCACCTGCAGGTAGGTGATGGCGGGGTCGACCTTCAGCGCGCGCAGGGTGGTGTGGTTCCAGGCGTATTCGAACACCATGCCCGGCCCGCGCTCCCAGTCGCAATCGTCCGAGCGGTAGAGGAGCGAGGCGGCGGGGCGGCGGGCGGTGAAGGTCTCGAAGGCGTCCATCGCGTGCGGCGCCACCATCAGCAGCACGAGGGACTGGTCGTCGCGCACCCGCCCCTTGAGGCGCTGGAAGTAGCGCGCCGGGGCCGGGCCCTCGATCACGGTGGCGAGCTTGATGAGGATGCCGTCCTCGCTCGCCAGCGCGTCGGCATAGCGGGCGGCCTCGGCGAAATCGTCGAAGGCGACCATGAGGTCCACCCAGTCGTATGCGGGGGCGAGCGGCATCTCCAGCTCGGTGATGATGCCGTTGGTGCCGTAGGCGTGGGAGACGCGGGCCAGTTCCTCGCCACGGAACTCGAGCACGCGCGGCTCGGCCTCCATGGTGACCACGCGCAGGCGGATGATGTTACCGAGATCGCGCAGCGAGCCCCAGCGCACCGAGCCCACGCCGCCCGAGCCGCCGGCGATGAAGCCGCCGATGCTCGCCGTCGCCCAGGTGGAGGAGAACATCCGCAGCTCCTGGCCGGAGTGGGCGCGGGTGGCGGCGTCGATGTCCTTCAGGATCGCGCCCGGCTCCACGATCAGCCGGCCGGGCAGGATCTCCTTCACCCGGTTCAGCTTGCGCAGGTTGAGCACGCAGCCGCCCGCGAGCGGCATTGCCTGGCCGTAGTTGCCGGTGCCGGCGCCGCGGGTGGTCACCGGGCAGTCATGCGCATAGCAGGTGCGCAGCACCTCGATCACCTCCTCCTCCGTGGCGGGGGAGACGGCGAAATCGGCCACCACGCCGTCGAGCCGGGCCTTGAGCACCGGCGAGTACCAGAAGAAATCCCGGCTCTGGGCCTTCAGCGCGGCCGGGTTCACCGTGGTGTCGAGATGCGAGAGCGCCTCGAGGGCGGCGGCGACATTGGGTTTCATGCTGTCTCCATGAGCGGGTCGAGCTCGGAATAGTCGGGCAGGGTGCGGTCGACCTGCCGGCCGGCGCGGATGACGATGCGGTCGGCCTGCGGCCGGGCGAAGAGCTCGGACCAGTTGCGCGCCCGGGTGATCACCATGTCCGCCGGCGCGCCGGGCGCGAGGCCGGGGCTCGCGAAGCGGCAGGCCGTGTCGGGCACGGTGGTGAAGGCGCGCACCCAGTCGTCCGCGCCATGGTCGAGATGGGCGATGCGGGTGGCCTCGCGCATCACCTCGAGCATGTCGAGATCGCCGTAGGCATAGAAGGGGTCGCGCGTGTTGTCGGAAGCGAAGGCCACCGGAATGCCTCGCGCCTTCATCTCCTGCACCATGGTGACGCCCCGCCAGCGCGGCGTGCGGCCGGCCACCCGGTCCTGCAGGTACATGTTGCACATCGGCAGGGAGACCACGTGCAGGCCGGCCCTTGCCACCGTGTCGAGGGTGGAGAGGGCCACCGCCTCCTCCTGCACGGCGAGCGAGCAGCAGTGGCCCACGGTGACATGGCCCTGAAAGCCGGTGCGCAGCACCGCCTCGGCGATGGAGCGCAGGGCGTCGGCTGCGGGGTCTCCGGTCTCGTCGACATGGAAATCGGCGTCGAGCCCGTGGTGCTCGGCGAGCGCGAGGAACCCGTCGAGCTGCGCCTCGATGCCCGGCATCGGGTAGGCGACACAGCCGAGCACGGAGCCGCTCTCGGCCACGATCTGCGCCGTGCGGCGGAAGCAGCCGTCGAGCTCCATCCGGTCGATGGCGACAAGGCAGCTCGCCTGCAGCTCGATGCGCCCGGCCCATTCGGCCCGCATCTCGCGGAACACCGGGAAGGAGATCTCGTCCTGCGGGGCGAGGCTGTCGAGATGGGTACGGATGCGCGCGGTGCCATGGGCGAAGGCGCAGCGCAGGGAAAAATCCATCCGGGCGCGAACGTCCTCGGCACTCCAGTTCGCCACCCGGTCGGCGCCCACGGTAGCGAGCGCGCCGGGGAAGGTGCCGTCGGGGTTTGGCGCGCGGGGCGAGATGTGGCCCTTGTCGAGATGGGTGTGCATGTCGGTGAAGGCGGGAAACACCATCGCCCCCTTCATGTCGAGCACCGCATCGGCCGGCGCCTCCGAGATGCGCCCGCCCGCGATGGTGAGCGAGAGCGGCACCAGCCCCTCGCCACCCCCGGCAAGGCAGGCGGGAACGCGCATGTTTTCAAGCCGGTAGGAGCCGGTCTTGGGAAGATCTCTGAAGTCCATACGTTTTACACCTCGCGCCGGATGGCGCTTTCATGCCATTTGTGCAGCAGCATGTAGCTGAGGAAGCTCAACCCGGCATAGATCACCACGCCGGTCGCTGCAATCAGGAGGAGTGCGGCAAACATGCGCGGAATGTTGAGCCGGTAGCTCGCCTCCAGGATGGTGAAGGCAAGGCCCGAGCCCACCCCGCCGGTGCCCGCCACGTATTCCGCCACCACCGAGCCGATCAGCGCCAGCCCGCCGGCGATGCGCAGGCCGCCGAGGAAGTACGGCAGTGCCGAGGGCAGCTGCAGGTAGCGCAGCCGCTGCCAGCGCGTGGCGCCGTAGATGCGGAACAGGTCACGCAGGTTGTGGTCGGCCGAGTTCAGCCCCAGCGTGGTGTTGGAGAGCACCGGAAAGAAGGCCACGATCCAGGCGCAGATCAGCAGGCCCGCCATCTTGTTGTCGACATAGATGAAGATCAGCGGCGCGATCGACACGATGGGCGTCACCTGCAGGATGACCGCGTAGGGGTAGAAGGACATCTCCACCAGCCGCGACTGGGTGAAGAGCACCGCCAGCCCCACGCCGCCGATCACCGCGATGGCGAGCGCCATGAGGGTGATCTGCAGGGTGATGAGCAGGGCGTCGAGCAGGAGCGCCCAGTCCTTCACCAGCGTCTCGAACACCAGCACCGGCCCGGGCAGGATGTAGTGCGGGATGCCGTTGAGCGTGACGACAAGGTGCCAGGCGAGGATGCCGAGCCCGATCACCAGCACCGGCAGCACCCACTTGCCCCATTTCTCGAACGCAAGGCGCCGGCGGCGGCTGCGCTCCTCGACATCGACGAGCTCGGGCGCGCTGCCCTCGGTGAGGCTGGTCATGCGGCTTCTCCCATCGCGTCATGCAGGGCGGCGGAGGCCTCGCGGCACAGGGCGGCGTATTCGGCCGAGGTGCGGAAGCTCTCGTCGCGCGGGTAGGGCGCGTCCACGGCAAGCTCGCGCAGCACCCGGCCGGGGCGGGCGGCCATCACCACGATGCGGTCGGAGAGGAACACGCTCTCGAACACCGAGTGGGTGACGAAGACCACCGTGCAGCCCAGCTCGGCCTGCAGGGTGAGCAGGTCGTTGTTGAGCTTGAAGCGGGTGATCTCGTCGAGTGCGGCGAAGGGCTCGTCCATCAGGATGAGCTTCGGCCGGGTCACGAGGGCGCGGGCGATGGACACGCGCATCTTCATGCCGCCCGAGAGCTCGCGCGGGTAGGCGCGCTGGAAGCCGTCGAGCCCCACCAGCCGCAGGGTCTCCGAGATCTCGCCGCGCACGGAGGAGAGCGAGGCGCCGCGCAGGCGCATCGGCAGCCAGACGTTCTGCTCCACCGTGGCCCAGGGCATCAGCGTGGGCTCCTGGAACACCACGCCGAGGGCGCCCGGCTCCTGCGGCACGGCCCAGCGGATGGCGCCCGAGGTGGGCAGCGAGAGGCCCGACATCAGCCGCAGCGCGGTGGACTTGCCGCAGCCCGAGGGGCCGAGCAGCGAGATGAAATCCCCCTGCCGCACGGTGAGCGACATGTCCTGCAACGCCACGGTGGCGCCGCCGAACACCTTGCCCACGCGGTTCACGCTCATCAGCTCGGGGCGCTGGCCTGTGGTTGGAGGGGTCATGCTGTCTCCCGGTCGTCCTGCGCCCGGGGAGAATGCCCCCGGGCGCGGCTGCCGTCCGTTTCTGCCGTTACTGCTTGATGTCCATGCCGACACCCTGGCCGACGAAATCGGTCACGAAGGAGGCCTGCCAGTCGAGATCGGCCGAGACCACGCCGGCCTCCACCATCTTGTCGTAGAAGTCCTTCACCTTTTCCTCGGTCATCACGCCGATGCCCTTCTCCAGCGCGTCACCGCTGTCGGCGATGCCGTTTTCCTTCATCTTCTCCAGGGCGTAGTCGATCTTGTCCTGGGTCATCTCCGGATTGTCCTGCATGATCAGGGCGTTGGCGGCCGATCCGTCAGCGTAGAGATAGGTGTACCAGCCCTTTATCGAGCCCTCGACGAAGCATTTCACCACCTCGGGGCGGCTCTCCAGCGTGTCGCGCATGGTCTCGATGGTGGTGGCGTAGCTGGAATAGCCCTGGTCGGCGATCAGGAACACGTTGGGGGTGAAGCCGCCTTCCTTCTCCACCACGTAGGGCTCGGAGGAGAGGTAGCCCTGCATGCCGGTTTCCTTGTCGGCGAGGAAGGGCGCGGGGTTGAACGTGTAGGGCACGCGCTGGCTCTCGGTGAAGCCGTAGGCCTTGATCATCCACTGGTAGTAGCTCTGGTAGCCGTTGTCGCCGATCAGCAGCTTGAGCTTCTTGAGGTCCTCCCAGCTGTCGGCCACGCCGGGGTGGGCGAGGATCACCTGCGGGTGCTTCTGGAAGATGGCCGCGACATTGACCACCGGGATGCCCTGCTCGACGGCCGAGAAGGCCTGCAGCAGGTCGCCGCCCATGTTGAAGTCGATGCGCCCGGCGAGCATGAGTGCGCGGTTGTTCACCTGCGGGCCGCCCGGCACGATGGTGACATCGAGGCCGCACTCGGCATAGGTGCCGTCGGCCACCGCCTGGTAGAAGCCGCCGTGCTCGGCCTGGGCCAGCCAGTTGGTGCCGTAGGACACTTCCACCAGGTCCTGGGCCTGTGCCGATACCGCGATCAGCGATGCCGCCACCGCCGTGATGAATCCCGCCTTCATGCGCGCCTCCGTTGATTGTCGCCCGGGCCAGAGTGCGTTCCGGTTGAATTGTCGACAAGTGCGCATATCGGCTTTTTCCGGGGATACCCCCGCATTGCCGCCAAAATGCACAGGCTTTGCGCGCGGCTGCTGAAACCCTGACCAGATGGTCGGGAAAATTCTCCGCCCGCCGGCCACGGACTTTCCCGCCGGCCGCCGCGCCTGCGAGAAAGGGCGTCGTCACGGAATCACCATAGCGAAAGGCAGCCGCCATGAAAGCCCTCACACCGCCCTCCATCCGCCCGCCCTTCGCGCGCTACTCGCACGGGATCGAGGTGCCGCCGGGGCGCGGGCTGATCGCCACCTCCGGCCAGCTCGGCATCGCCGCCGACGGCACGGTACCCGAGGGGGCGGAGGCGCAGGCAGCCCTCTGCTTCGGAAATATCGAAGCGATCCTGGCGGAGGCCGGCGCCACCCCCGCCTCGGTGATCCGATTGAATGCATTCGTGACGGCGCGCGAGCACATGGCCGGCTACATGAAGGCGCGCGACGCCTGGCTGGCCGAGGTCTCGCCGCCGCCCGCCTCCACGCTGATGATCGTGGGCGGCTTCACCCGGCCGGAGTTCGTGGTGGAGATCGAGGTCCTGGCGATAAATTAGCCATTCCGCGGGCTTGCGCGGCGGAATGGAGATTGTTCATCAGCTCTGTTCCGCGGCATTGCGCCGTCTTCTCCGCGCCGGCCCGGGCGGGCAGTCTGGGCAGCGGGGGACGCGCGTGAGGGGCACGGGACGGAGTGTGTTCATGCCGGTATTCCACATGCCCCTGTCGGGGAACGTCTCGCAGATCTTCCGCCAGTGGACCTCGCTGATGACCGCGATCGGCAACAGCTTCAGCCTGGTGACCATCAACATGGGCCGCTCCGAGGATCCGGAGACCGAGGCGCGGGTGCTCGAGGAGGTCGGCAGCTACGGCCGCCAGCTCGGGCGCATTGGCGATGCACTCGGCGTGATTGCCGCGCATTTCGAGCCGAAAACGCCGCTTGCCCCGCAGGAGCGGGAGGCGCTCGACGCGCTGCGCCGCATGCTGCGCGAGATCGAGGCGGTGAAGGCGCGCGCGCCCCGCTAGGCCGCCGGCACGCCCCCTGCCAGCACCTCGGCGAAGAGCGGCGTGTCGATGTTGCCGCCCGAGAGCACGGCGGCCACCTTGCGGCCGGCGAGGCGCCCGCGCTCCTGCATCAGCCCGGCGAGGGCGGCGGCCCCCGCCCCCTCGGCGAGGTTGTGGGTGGCGCGGAAGATCAGCCGCATCGCCTCGGCGATCTCGGCGTCCGACACGGAGATGAGGCGCTCCGCCCCGGCGCGGTAGATCGCCAGTGCAGCCGCGTCGGCGCTGCGCAGGGCGATGCCGTCGGCGAAGGTGCGGGCGGTGTTGGTGGCCACCGGGTGGCCGGCCTCGAAGGAGAGCCGCGCGGCGGGCGCGCCCTCGGCCACCACGCCCACGATGCGCGCCGGATGCCCGAGCGCATCGCGCGCCGCGATCATGCCGCAGATGCCCGAGCCGAGCCCCACCGGCACGTAGACCGTGTCGAGGTCGGGCACGGCGCGCAGCAGCTCCAGCCCGCAGGTGGCGACACCGCGCACCAGCTCGGGATGGAACGACGGCACCATGCTCAGCCCCTCGGCCTGCGCCAGCCGCTCGGCCTCGGCGCGGGCGGTCTCGAAATCCGCGCCATGCTCCAGCAGCCGGGCGCCGAAGCCGCGCATGGCGGCGTTCTTCTCCGCCGAATTGCCGTGCGGGACAACCACCACCGGCTGCAGCCCCGCGGCGGAGGCCGCCCGGGCCTGGGACTGGCCGTGGTTGCCGCGGGTGGCGGTGATGATGCCGCGCACCTCCGGCTGGGCCTTGCGCAGCCAGTCGATGTAGGTGATGCCGCCGCGGATCTTGAAGGCTCCGGCCGGGGTGTGGTTCTCGTGCTTGAGCCAGACCTCGGCGCCCGCGGCCTCGGCCAGCAGCGGCCAGGCGTATTGCGGGCTGGGCGGCATCTGCGCGGCCACCAGCGCGTGGGCGGCGTCAAGTTCGCTGAGGGTGAACTGCATCCTCTGTCCTCTCCGGGGGGGCGGTGCGCGCGTCGAGGGCGGCGCAGATGCGCTGCGTGGTGTCGCGCAGGGGGCCGAGATGCTCGGCGGCGAAGGCCTCGTGGGTGAGGTGCACCCGCGGCCAGAGCAGGGTGAGCGCGCCCAGCGGCCGGCCGCGCTCGATGAGCGGCAGGGCGATGGCGGCGAGCCCGTCGTCGAACACCGTCTCGCCCAGGTAGGCCGAGAGGCGGATGGCATAACCGCGCCGGCGCGTGGCCTCCAGGATGTCGAGATAGGCCTCGATGCCGAGGCCGAAGCGGGCGAGGCCCCAGGTCTCGTCGCCTTCGGTGAGCCGGTGCACCTCCATCACCGCCTCGCGGCGCATGGCCGAGAGGCAGGCGGTGCCCGAGGCGGTGCCGAAGATGTTGAGCCAGCGGTTCACCCGGCCGGGGTAGATGTGGAACGGGCTCGCGGGGCGGGTGGATTCGACGATCTGCATGCGCCGGCCGTCCATCACGTGGATGTCGGAGGGCCAGCGCACCCGGTGGGTGAGCGCGAGCGCGAGCGGCAGCGAGAGGTCCACCAGCCAGGCGAGCCCGTGCGGGATCGGTGCGCCGGTGCTCATCGGCAGGGTGATGTTGATGCGGTAGCGCCCGTCGGAGAGCGAGCGGCGCACGATGCGCCGGGCGATCAGCGTGCCCAGCAGCCGGCGGATGGAGGATTTCGGCAGGCCGGAGGCGGCGTGCAGCTCGGCGAGCGAGCTCGACCCGCTGCGCGCGAGGATCTCCATCAGGGTGATGCCCCGGTCGAGTGAGCGGTTTTCCAATGCGCCCATCGGCGTCTCCCCCCGGGCCGCGCGCCATTGAGCGGCGCATCCGGCGAGCGGCACAGCAGGCGAGCCCGTGCCGCTGAGCGGCACGTTAACGCATCGCTCATTGTCGCGGCAAGGGCGCGGGAGCATCCTCCCCTCCGCCGACCTTAGGGAGGAAACGGCCATGTATAATCATAACCGCGCCTTTGATGCGGGCGCGGACGCGGCGTCGGTCTGCCTCGCGGGCCTGGCGGTGTACACGTCCGCCTTCGGCGTGTTCGACAATGCCTGGGTCTCGGGGCTCAGCGTGGGGCTCGGCATGCTGGTGCTGCTGCTCGGGCAGGGCCCGGCCGCAGGCGCGCCGCGGCCGGGCTGGCTCAATGCGCTGCACCTCGGGCTCGCGGCGGTATTCCTCTGGCTGCTGTGGAACTGGCTGGGGGTGATGCTGGAGCAGGAGGAGTTCTTCATCGAGATCTCCGGGGCGCAGCTGATGATGGGCTGGGCCGCCTTCGCGCTCATCGGCTACGCGACATGGCGGGGCTTTGGCCTGCCGATGCTGCTCGTCTACCTGTTCCTGCTCGCCTATATCCTTGCGCCCACCAGCCTTTTCGGCGCGGGCGAGGCCTGGACCCGCGTGGCGGAAAACCTGTGGTACTCCACCGACGGCGCCTTCGGCCGGCCGGTGGAGGTGGTGAGCCGGGTGGTTCTGGTGTTCATCGTGTTCGGCGCGGTGCTGCAGGCCTCGGGCGCGGGCGCGGTGCTGCTCAAGCTCGCCTTCGGCGCCACCGGGCGCTTCACCGGCGGGCCGGCGCATGCCTCCATCGTGGGCTCGGCGCTGTTCGGCACCATGTCGGGGGCGGCGGTGGCCAACGTGGTCTCGACCGGCATCTTCACCATCCCGATCATCAAGCGCGCGGGCTTCCGGCCGAAATTCGCCGGCGCGGTGGAGGCGGCGGCCTCCACCGGCGGGCAGATCATGCCGCCGGTGATGGGCGTGGTCGCCTTCCTGATGGCCGACGTGACCGGCATTCCCTATCTCTCCATCGTGGTGGCGGCCACGCTGCCGGCGGTGTTCTACTACGCGAGCCTGTTCATGGTGGTGCTGGTGGAATCGCGCCGCATGGGCATCCGCCCCACGCCGAAGGCCGAGCGCGAGCGCATCACGAGGGCCGACTGGCTGCAGAGCCTCGCCTTCTTCATCCCGCTCGGCGTGATCGTGGGGCTGTTGGTGCAGGGGCGCACGGCGCAGTTTGCCGGGGTGGTGGCGCTCGGCGTGGCGGTGGTGCTGTGCCTCGCGCTGTTCCCGGCCTTCCGGCGGCCCGCGGCCTGGTGGGCGGCGCTGGTCTCGGCCGGGCGCACCTCGGCCACGCTGATGGTGATCGTGACGGCCATCGGCGTGGTGATCGGGGTGATCAACATGACCGGGGTGGGGCTGCAGTTCGCGCAAGGCATCCTGTCGCTCTCGGGCGAGAGCCTGTTCCTGAGCCTGGTGCTGGTGATGCTGGGCTGCCTGGTGATGGGCATGGGCGTGCCCTCGGCGCCGGCCTATCTCATCGTGGCGCTGGTGATGGGCCCGGCGCTGGAGCGGCTGGGGGTGCCCACCATCGCGGCGCATCTCTTCATGCTCTATTTCGGCGTGCTCTCGGTGGTGACACCGCCGGTGGGCCTCGCGGCCTTCGCCGCCGCGCCCATCGCCGGGGCAAAGCCGATGGAGACCGGGTTCGAGGCGCTGCGCCTGTCCATCGCGGGGTTCATCATCCCGTTCCTCTTCGTCTACCACCCCGACATCCTGATCATCGAGGGGGTGACTGTGGCGGGCCTCGCCTGGGCGGTGCTGTGCTTCTTCTCCGCCACCTGGATGATCGCGACCGCGCTGTCGCGCTTCGACACCCGGCGGCTGGAGCTGTGGGAGGTGGCGCTGCGGCTCGCCGCCGCCCTCGCCATCCTCTGGCCGGGGGTGGAGCCGAGCGTCGCGGGCTTCGGGCTCGCCGCTGCCGCCATGGCGCTGCACCGCTGGCGCGGCGCGCCGCTCTCCGCGCCAACAAAACTCACACGAAACACGGGAGGACAGGAATGAAACCCATGCGCCAACTGGCCCTTGCGGCCGCGGCCCTCGCAGCGCTCGGCACGGGTGCCGGGGCGGCGGAGAAGATCCGCATGGCCACCATCGCGCCGGGCTCCTCGGCCTATCTCACCATGTCGACCATGGCGACCATCGTGAACCAGGAGCAGGACGACTACGAGATCACGGTCGACGCCACCGGGGCCGCGACCAAGCACATGGTCGACCTCGCGCAGGGCAAGCTCGACTTCGTGATGTCCTCGCCCACGGTCTACGACGCGATGAAGACCGGCAGCTTCATGTACCAGAAGCTCTCCTCGGCGCCGGAGCTGGCCGGCAATGTCCGCCTCGTGTTCTGGTTTCCCTACGGCACCTATCATTTCGTGACCTATGCCGATGACGGCATGACCTCGCTGGAGGATATCCGCGGCAAGAAGGTGTTTCTCGGCCCCCCCGGCGGCGGGGCCTGGAACACCGCGCGCCAGTGGATCGAGGCGCAGACCGGCATGAAGCCGGGCGAGGATTACGAGAACTTCAAGGGCTCCTGGTCCTCCGCCTTCCAGGCCTTCCAGGACCGGCAGGTGGATGTCTATGCCGTGGGCGGCATCCCGCCCTTCCCGCAGCTCGAGCAGCTCACCGCCACCAGCAAGCTGCGCCTGCTCGGCCCCGACAAGGCGCAGGTGGAGGCGCAGAGCGACGACCAGCTCGCCCCCTCGCGCATCCCCGGCCGCTCGCTCGAGACCATCCCCGCCGGCACCTACGGGCCGAACGTGGTGAACACCGACGACGTCTACTCGCTGGGCTCGGTGGTGGGTGTCGCCACCCGCGCCGACCTCGACGAGGACACGGTCTACGCCATCACGAAAGCCTTCTGGGAAGGGGCAGAGAAGATGCGCGACAGCGCGCCCTGGCTCAAGCGCATCACGCTCGACTATGCGGTGAGCCCGGGCGGCATGGCCCTGCACCCCGGTGCTGCGCGCTACTACGAGGAGATCGGGGTGGAGATCCCCGAGGCCTCGCTCGCCGATTGACACCCCGCGGGGGGCTGCCCGGCCCCCCGAACCACCCCCGTTTGCCCAGGCACGCCATGACCAGACAGATCCGCAACATCCTCTTCATCATGTTCGACCAGCTGCGCTGGGACTACCTGAGCTGCGCCGGCCACCCTTTCCTCGAGACCCCGCATATCGACGCGCTGGCCGCGCGCGGGGTGCGCTTCTCGCGCGCCTACGTGCAGTCGCCGGTCTGCGGCGCGTCGCGGATGAGCACCTACACCGGCCGCTACGTGAGCAGCCATGGCGCGGCCTGGAACAACTTCCCGCTGAAGGTGGGCGAGCGCACCCTCGGCAGCCACCTGCGCCGCCTCGGGATGGAGAGCTGGCTCATCGGCAAGACCCACATGAAGGCCGATGACGCGGGCATGGAGGAGCTGGGCCTGAGCCGCGAGGGCGTGATCGGCGCGCGCGTGGCCGAATGCGGCTTCGACCCCTGGGTGCGCGACGACGGCCTCTGGGGCGAGGGGCCGGACGGGTTCTACGACCGCAAGCGCTCCCCCTACAACGAATACCTCAAGGCGCAGGGCTACCCCAGCGCCAACCCCTGGCACGACAACGCAAATTCGGGCGTGACCGAGGCGGGCGACATGGCCTCCGGCTGGCTGATGCAGCACGCCGACCGGCCGGCCAACATCCGCGAGGAGCATTCCGAGACCCCCTGGCTCACCTCCCGCGCCATCGAGTTCATGGAGGAGAAGCGCGGCGGCGCCCCCTGGCTGTGCCATCTCTCCTACATCAAGCCGCACTGGCCCTACATCGTGCCGGCGCCCTACCACGCGCTGTACGGCCCCGCGCAGGTGGTGCCGCCCACGCGCAGCCCGGCCGAGCGCGAGGCGCCGCATCCGGTCTACGAGCAATACATGAACAACGCCATCGGCCGCGCCTTCTCGCGTGACGAGGTGCGCGACAAGGTCATCCCCGCCTACATGGGCCTGATAAAACAATGCGATGACCAGATGGGCCGGCTCTTCGCCTATCTCGAGCAGAGCGGGCGCATGGAGGACACGCTGATCGTGATCACCTCCGACCATGGCGACTATCTGGGCGACCACTGGCTGGGCGAGAAGGACCTGTTCCACGACTGCTCGGTGAAGGTGCCGCTGATCGTCTACGATCCGCGCGCCGAGGCCGATGACACCCGCGGCACGGTCTGCGACGAACTGGTCGAGCAGATCGACCTCGCCGCCACCTTCATCGAGGCGGCGGGGGGCGAGGTGCCGGAGCATATCGTCGAGGGCCGTTCGCTGATGCCCTTCCTCGAGGGGGAGGAGCCGGCGGAGTGGCGCGAATTCGCGGTGTCGGAATACGATTTCTCCGCCACGCCGATGGCGGCGAACCTCGGCCTCGCCCCGCGTGATGCGCGGCTGTTCATGATCGCGGACAAGCGCTGGAAGTTCATGCATGCGGAGGGCGGCTTCCGGCCGATGCTCTTCGACATGCAGGCCGACCCGGGCGAGCTCACCGACCTCGGCGCCAGCCCCGCCCATGCCGGCATCATCGAGGTGATGTACGAGCGGCTCGGCCGCTGGGCCCGGCGCATGGCGCAGCGCACCACGATCTCGGACGGCGAGATCCTGTCGATGCGCGGCAAGTCGCGGCGCACCGGCATCCTGCTCGGGCTCTACGACGGCTCGGAAGTGCCCGAGGAGCTCACCGTCCGCTACCGCGGCCCGGCCCCAAGCCCCGAGCCGAGTCCCGAACCGGCCCGGCCGGAGACCACGCCCGGCGAGTAGCGCGACAGCGGCGAGCATCGCCGCGAGCCTGCGACCAACCCGGAGGAGCCCCGCGCGGTGACCGGAAAACGGCGCATGAATGCAGCGTGGAGCGCAGCAGCCGGGCCCGTCCTCCGCGCGTCTCACCCGGCGGTGAGGCAGGGTCTGCGCGGCAGGCGGCACGCGCGAGGACGGATGGCCCGCAGCGGCAGTCCTGCGCAGGTCTCACCCCGCGGTGCGGCAGGGCCAGCCCGGCGTGCGGCACGTACGGGGGCACGTGGCATGCAGCAGCCGTGCTCTCCCGGCCGCGCCCGGTAGGTCCGCGGCCATCCCCACGTACCGCCCGCGGCCCTGCTGCGAAAGCGCCCGCCCTCAGCGCCCGCGCTGCGCCAGCGCGCCGGAGGCAAGCTCGACGATCTCGGAGGTGATCTCCTCCTGCCGCAGCCGGCGCGCGGTGGCGACGAGTTCCTCCAGCGTGTTCGAGACATTGTTGCGCGCCGCCACCATGGCGCGCATCCGCGCCTCGCTCTCGGCGGCGAAGGAGAGGGTGATCGCCTCGCAGAACTCGGCGAAGACGTATTCCTGCACCAGCGCGTCAAGCAACTCGCGCGGCGGGAGGGTGATCAGCGGCCGGCCCGTGGCGGGCGGGAAGCGCGAGAAGTCGAAGGGCACCAGCCGGCGGGTCTCGATGCGCAGCGCCGATTGCGGGTCGGGCACCGCGTGCACGAGGGTGAGCCGGGCAAGCCCGCCCTCCGCCAGCCCGCTCCACAGCGCATCGGTGAGGCGGCCGGCCAGCAGTGCGGCCTGCCCGGGGTGGGCGATCATCGGCTCGGAGCGCAGCACCGGGCGGTTGCGCGCCGAGGCCGCCATCAGCCCCCGGTCTCCCACCACGCAGAGCCCGGAGGCAGGCCCCGCCATCTGCGCCTCCGCCGCGTCGAGAACGCGCTCGCTGAACGTGCCGGCAAAGCCCTGCTCGGCGCAGAGCGCCACGATGATGTGCTGGCCGTCGCGCGCGGGCGGCGCATCGCGCTCCTCGGGCAGCAGCGCGAGCGCCTCGGAAATGCCGGTGCCCACGGTGGCGGCATAGGCGCGGATGCCCTCGAGGTAGGTTTGCGCCTCGCGCGTGCGGGCGGCGGCGATGCCGCGCATGGCCGAGATCACCGAGGAGAGGCTCTGCACCGTCTCGATGCGCGCGGCGATATCGCCCCGCCGGCCGCTCATGCCGGCGCTCCGGGGCCGGCGCGGTGGAGAGCCTCGGACAGCCGGCCCCCGGGGCGGCAGCGGCCGGCGCGCGGCGGCGCCGCTGGGCCCCTCCCGGCCGGCGCGGCGCGCTCCGGCCTCATGGCGCGGCCCCGGTTTCGGCGGTATTCCCGGCCTCGGCCGCAAGCGTCTGCGCCAGTGCCGTCACGGCGGCGACGAGCTCGGCCCGCACCGCGTCCTCCAGCGCGTCGCCCTCACCGAGGGCGGCGAGGGCGGGGCCGGCGGTGGCGTCAAGATGGCCGGGCAGGCGGGCGCGCAGCGCGGGGAAGCGTTCGGGCGGCAGGGCGTCGAGCGCGCCGTCGGCCAGGGCGGCGAGCAGCGCCACCTGGTCGGCCATGCGCAGCCCGGCGAAGCGCGGCTGGGTGAGCAGGGCGCGGATGCGCTCGCCGCGCGCGATCTGCGCCTTCACCCTCGTGTCGGACATGCCGCCGAAGCGGGTGAACATCTCCAGCTCCAGAAACTGCGCATAGTCGAGCCGCACCCGGCCGGAGACCGCGCGCAGCGCCTTTTTCTGCGCCTTTCCGCCCACCCGGCTCACGCTCAGCCCCACGTCCACCGCCGGGCGCTGGTTTGCCGCGAAGAGCCGCGCGCCGAGCACGATCTGCCCGTCGGTGATCGAGATCAGGTTGGTGGGGATGTAGGCGGAGAGGTTGCCCGCATCGGTCTCGGCCACGGGCAGCGCGGTGAGCGAGCCGCCGCCCCGCGCCGCCGAGAGCTTCGCCGCCCGCTCGAGCAGCCGGGCATGCACGTAGAACACGTCGCCCGGATAGGCCTCGCGCCCCGGGGGCTCGCGGGTGAGCAGGGCAAGCTCGCGGTGCGTGGCGGCATGCTTGGTGAGATCGTCGATGATGATCAGCGCGTCCTGGCCCCGGTCGCGGAAATATTCGGCCATGGTCATGCCGGCGAAGGGTGCGATCCATTGCAGGCCCGGCGCGGTGGCGGCGGGGGCGACCACGAAGATGCAGCGCTCGGGCGCGCCATGCGCCCGCACCGCCTCGATCACCCGCTCCACCGCCGTGGCGCGCTGGCCCACGGCGACATAGACGCAGATCACCTCCGAGTGTTTCTGGTTCACCATCGCGTCCACCGCGATGGAGGTCTTGCCGGTGGCGCGGTCTCCCACGATGAGCTCGCGCTGGCCGCGGCCGAGGGCGAAGAGCGCGTCGACCACCAGGATGCCGGTCTCCATCGGCGCGGAGACGAGGTCGCGCTCGATGATGGCCGGGGCGGGGCGCTCGGCGGGCGCATGCGCCTCCGCCTCCACCGGGCCGCCGCCGTCGAGCGGGCGGCCCAGCGGGTCGAGCACACGGCCCAGAAGGCCCGGGCCCACCGGCACCTCCACCACCTCGCCCGTGCCGCGCACCGGGCTGCCCGCGGCGATACCCTCCTCGCCGTCGAGCAGCACGGCGCCGATGGAATCGGCGTCGAGGCTGAGGGCGAAGCCGAAGCGCCCGCCGTCGAAGCGCAGCAGTTCGTTGAGCCGCACGTCGGGCAGGCCGGAGACGCGGGCGATGCCGTCCGACACCTGCTCCACCCGGCCCACGGCCTCGGCCTCCGGCGCGAGGGTGGCACGGGCGAGGCGGGCGCGGCCGTCCTCCAGCCAGTCGTCGGTCCGGTCAGTCGTCATGGCGGGTGAGCTCCGTGGCAATGCGGTCGAGATCGGCGCGGAACGAGTTGCGCACCCGCGCGTGCGGCAGGGCGAGCTCCAGCCCGGCGATGAGGGCCGCGTCCGCCTCCACCGCGAGGCTGACCGGCCGGCCCAGCACGCCCGAGAGCGCCTCGGCACAGGCGCGCGCCTCGGCCTGCGAGAGCGGCCGGGCGGCGCGCAGCGGCAGGGGCCCGTCGGCGCCGAGCCCGGCGC
>NZ_QRGC01000015.1 GCF_003448965.1 Oceanicella sp. SM1341 | reverse complement strand
GGAACCGCCGCCGGCCAATCCCCGCCGGCGGCGGCTCCCCCGCTTCCCGGCCCCCGCAGGGGCCGGGCCAGCCGCACCCCGCAGGAACGCCCCGGGCCGCCGGATGTGGCGCGCGCCATCCCTCGCGGGGCGCCTTCACCCGGGCTCTCTTCCCTGAACTGCGCAACGCACACCGGCGACCGGGCGACGCCCGCCCGGCCCGATACGGCCGACCCCGGATCTGTGCGCGGCAGATGGAAGAGGCGGCGTGGGCGGGCAGGTCTCCTTCGCCCTTCCGGGCCGGCCGGCGGGGGCCGTGCCGTCGGGATGGGCGGCGCGTGTGATCGCCGGGCCGGGGCGCGGTGCGGGCCAGTGGCGCGGGGGCGACGTGCCTGGCGCGGATCACCCGGGGCGGAGCGAGACCGCGTGCCGGCGACCGGCGGGCACCCTGCTGCCCGGCCGCGCGAGCGGTTCGGAGCGGCAGACCCAGCGCAGATCGCGGGTGAGGAAGCGGACCGCCTCGCAGATGAGCTCCACCGCCACCGCCTCGCCGGGGCAGCGGTGCCCGGCCGCGGCATCGCCCGCGCCCTGCGGAATGAACCGGTTGTCCTGCCGCTGCCAGGAGATCGGCCGGCGGGGGTCGAACCGGTCGGGGTCGGGGAAGTTCCGCGCATCGTGCAGGGTGCCGTAGAGGTCGAGCAGCAGCCACTGGCCCTCGGGGATGTCGTGCCCCTGCCAGCGCACCGGGCCGCGGGTGACGGCCGCCGTGAAGGGGAAGAAGGGATAGTGCCGGCGCACCTCCTCGGCGAAGCCCGGCAGGTCGCTTTCATCGCCGGCCGCGAAGGCGTCGGCGAGCTCGGGCGCCCGCCCGAGGGCATCGGCGGCGAAGGCGATGTAGCGCGCCACGGCCAGGGTGGGGCGCAGGACGTTCAGCAGCTCCACCGCCACCAGCCAGGAGCGCAGCGGCGTGCCGGGCGCCTGCTCGAGCGCGAGCAGGGGCGCGGCGGGACCCGATGTGACCGGGGGCAGCCGGCCCTCGCGGATCGCCTCCACCATCAGGGCGAGCCGCCGCTCGAGCCCGCGCCGCCGCAGCAGCGCCCACCAGGCGCGGGGGCCGAACCGGCCGGCCCGGTCGCTCATGTCGAAGAGGCGGGAGGAGATCTCGTCGAGATCCTCCGGCGGCGCGGGCAGGCCGCACCATTCCCAGGTCGCCCGGCCCAGCGGCGGCACGATGTCGACCGGCAGATCGACCCGCCCGCGCGCCTGCCAGGCCGGCAGCTCGCGGTGCAGGGCCCCGGCGAAGAGGCCGCGCAGCCGGCCGAGGCTCCCGGGATCGGTGAGGGCGGGCAGGAAATGCTGCTTGCGCCGGCGGTGCGCGGGCCCCTCGAGCTGCTGCACGCTGCCCTTGTCCTGCAGCAGGCGCAGCACGGTGCCCGGCATCGCGCCGCGCCGGGTGAGCGGCGCCGAGCCGTCATAGAGCAGCGCCGCCGCCTCCGGCCCGCGCAGGCAGAGCGCGGGGCGCAGCATGAGCCGGGTGCGGAAACCCTCGCTGCCGAGCCGGTCGCAATGGCCGGAGATGAAGCGGTAGGGGTCGCGCAGGAGCTGGAGCGTCCGGTCGCCGCGCAGGCGGGGCATCTCTGTCAGGGCTGACATTCGCGAAGCTCTCCTCTCGGGCGGGGGGCCCGTGTTCCGGAGCCCGGCCGCAGGCGGCGGGGCATGTGGGAAGGCCGGAGGCGCCTGCGGGCGGCGCGGCGGCCCGCGGAAGGCGGCGGTTGGGGCGCCCTGTCAGGGCCGCGCCCCGGCAGCCTCCGCCCGGCGCACTCCGGCGCGGCACGGGTGCGCCGCCGTGCCCGGACAACCCGCCCCGGCATCGCATCGTTCCGCGCGGCCTGCGGGAAAATCCGGGAACATTTCCGCCGGCCCCCTGTTGCGGGAGTCGTCTGCAAGAACCGGCTTTCCGCTGGTGACAGGCGGCCTGCGCGTCGGGGCTTTCCCGGCCGGCGGAAGCGGGCGGCTCGTCGCGCAGCGGGAGCCTGCCCGGGAAAGGAGCTTCCGATGACACATGCAACCACAGCGGACACCGCCGCGAGCCGGGGCCAGGCCCGGCGGGGGGGCTGGCGCCTCGCCGCCCGCTGCCTCGCCGCGGTGCTGGCGCTGATCGGCCTCGTGCTGGCGGCAGGGGGCATCTGGCTGATCGCCCTGGACGGCAGCTGGTATTACGCCCCCGCGGGGCTGGGGCTCGTCCTCGTCGCGGTGCTGCTCTGGCGCCAGGAGATGGCGGCGCTGCAGCTCTACCTGCTGGTCTGGCTGGCCACCGTGGCCTGGGCCTTCTGGGAAGTGGGGACCGACTGGTGGGCACAGGTGCCGCGCCTCGTGGCCCCCACGGTCATCCTGCTCGCCATGCTGGTGATGCTGCCCGCGCTCGGCCGGCGGCGCGCCCCTGCCCGTGGCACCGCACAGTGAAAGGACCCCGCATGTCAATCAATCCCGTAACAGGCAATCGCCTCACGGGCCGCGCGGCGGCCTGCGGCACGGCCGCGCTGCTCGCCCTCGCCCTTGCGCCCCCGGAGCTGCTGGCGCAGGACGCCTCCCCCGCCGGGGATGGCACGCAGGCGCAGGAACCGGCCGCCCCCGACGCGCCGGCTGCCGCGCGGACCCCGCCCGGGGACCGCGCCGCGCGAGACCGCGCGCCGCGCCCGCAGCCCGACGTGGGCCGGGACTGGCCCTTCTACGGCGGCGGCGCCGACGCGCAGCGCTTCTCGCCGCTCGACCAGATAACCCCCGACAACGTGGCCGGGCTGGAGCGCGCCTTCGTCTACCGCACCGGCGACATGCCCAGCGAGGCGGCCGAGGGCAAGTATGCCGCCGAGACCACACCCCTGAAGATCGGCGATGCCCTCGTGATGTGCTCGGCCAAGAACGTGCTGATATCCATCGACGCCGCCACGGGCGAGGAGAACTGGCGCTATGACACCGGGGTGCCGGACGAGGCCATTCCCTATTCCGCCTCCTGCCGCGGGGTGAGCGCCTACACGGCGCCCGAGCTGCCCGCGGACGCGCCCTGCAAGAGCCGGGTGATCGAGGGCACGATCGACGCGAAGCTGGTGGCGGTGGACCTCGCCGACGGCACCCCCTGCGAGGGGTTCGGCGAGAACGGCATGGTCGACCTGTGGACCGACATCGGCGAGCGCGTGCCCGGCTGGTACGCGGTGACCGCCCCGCCCGCCGTGGTGCGCGGCGTGATCGTGACCGGCGCGCAGGTGAAGGACGGCCAGGCCGAGGACGCGCCCTCGGGCGTGATCCGCGGCTTCGACGCGGTGACCGGCGAATTCCTCTGGGCCTGGGACCTGGGCAACCCGGACAATGCCGACGGCCCGCCCGAAGGCGAGGTCTACACCCGCGGCACGCCCAACATGTGGGCCACCGCCGCGGCCGACGAGGAGCTGGGCTATGTCTACCTGCCCATGGGCAACTCCTCGGTCGACTACTACGGCTCGAACCGCTCGGAGGCGGAGAACCGCTGGGCGACCTCGCTCGTGGCGCTCGACGTGCTCACCGGCGAGCCGGTCTGGCACTTTCAGACCGTGCGCCACGACGTGTGGGACTACGACCTGGGCAGCCAGCCCACCCTGCTCGACTATCCCGGCCCCGACGGCACGCCGGTGCCCGCGCTGCTGCTGCCCTCCAAGCAGGGCGATCTCTACATCCTCGACCGCGAGACCGGCGCGCCGCTCACCCCGGTGGGCGAGGTCGAGGCGCCGACCACGGGCGACGTGGAGCCGGAGTTCATCGCCGAAAGCCAGCCCGTCTCGGAATGGCACGTGCTGCGCGAGCCCGAGCTCACCGGCCGCGACATGTGGGGCTTCACCCCGATCGACCAGCTCTGGTGCCGCATCCGGTTCCGTCTCGCCGAATACGCGGGCTACCTCACCCCGCCCTCGGCCGAGCGGCGCTGGATCCAGTATCCCGGCTACAACGGCGGCTCGGACTGGGGCTCGGTGGCCGTGGACACGCAGCGCGGCGTGATCGTGGCCAACTACAACGACGTGCCGAACTTCAACCGCCTGATCCCGCGCGAGGAGGCCGACGCGCGCGGCCTGCGGCCGATCAACGACAAGCGCCCCGGCGCGCAGGGCGGCACCAATGCCGAGGGCGCGGGCGATGCCCAGGCCGGCGCGCCCTATGCCATCGACGTGAACGCCGGCTGGCGCAACGATGTCACCGGCATCCCCTGCACCAGCCCGCCCTACGGCGGCATCCGCGCCATCGACCTCGAAACCGGCGAGACCCTGTGGGACGAGCCGCTGGGCACCGCGCGGCGCAACGGCCCCTTCGGCCTGCCCTCCGGCCTGCCGATGAAGATCGGCACGCCGAACAACGGCGGCTCGGTGATCACGCAGAGCGGGCTCGTCTTCATCGGAGCGGCCACCGACAACCTGTTCCGCGCCATCGACATCGACACCGGGGAGACGCTCTGGTCGGACGTGCTGCCCGCGGGCGGCCAGGCAAACCCGATCACCTACGAGGTGGACGGCACGCAATACGTGCTGATCGCCGCCACCGGCCACCATTTCATGGAGACGCCGACGGGCGACTACATCGTGGCCTACAAGCTGCCCGACCGCTGAGGCCGGCAGGGGCGGGCGGGATGCACCCGCCTTTCCGCCCGCCCCCGGGCAGTCCCGGACAGGCCCGGCCGGGACAGCGCGGCCGGGTCGCGCCCCGCCGGCCGCGCCGCGCCTTCCCGGGCGGCGCGGCACGCGGGGCGCACGCGCACTCACCGCGGGCGCGCGCCTCCGTTCCACGCCCGTGCCACACCCATGCCACGCCGGAGGGCGCGGGCGCGCCCGCGCGCTCGTGTCGCCCTGCGCCGAGGGGGCGGGGCGGCGGACACACGGGGCCCGCCGCCCCCCCGCCGGGGAATTCGCGTTTTCCGCCGAGCGGCGCGGAACGCGAGCGGACCGAAACTGTTCACCTTCATGTCTCGCGCCCCGCCGAGGCCGGAGCCGCAGCACCGAGGAGACCAGGATGCCCGAAACTTGCCCCCCGACCAGCCTCTCCCCCGGCCGCGCCGCGGAGCGGGCGCGATGAGCAGCGCCGACGCCGGGCTGCGCGAGGCGCCGCCGCCCGACCCCACCCTCGCCGGCATCCGGGCCATGGCCCGCGACGGCGCGCTGGACAGCCTCACCCGCCAGCCGCCGCAGCGTGTGGCGCGGCGTCTCGCCGGGCTCGCCGCGCGCGACCTGTCGCTGGCGCGGCTCGCGGAGGGGCATGTGAACGCCCTCACGCTCATCCGCCGCCTCGGCACGCCGGAGCAGCTCGCGTCCTGCACCGGCCCCACCCGGCGCGGGGCGCTCTTCGGCGTCTGGGGGGCCGACGGCCCCGTGCCCGTCACCCTGCGGCACGGCCGGCTGGCGGGCGACAAGCGCTATGCCTCCGGGCTGGGCGTGGTCGATGTCGCGCTGGTGAGCGCGGGCGCGCGGGAGGGCCAGCGGCTGGTGCTGGTCGATGCCCGGGACCCCGCCCGCCACCGCCCGCAGGACTGGGAGATGAGCGGCATGCAGGCCTCGCGCTCCGGCGGGTTCGACTGCGAGGGCCTGCCCGCGGGGCCGGACGCGCTGCTGGGCGCCCCGGGCGACTACATGCGCGAGCCGTGGTTCGTCGGCGGTACCTGGCGCATAGCGGCCCTGCAGCTCGGCGGCACGCTGGGCCTGCTGGAGCGGGCGGCCCGGGTGCTGCATGCCCGCGGCCAGATGGAGGCGGAGCCGCACCTGATCCGCCTCACCCCGGTGCTGATCCGCGCCCGCGCCGCCCTGCCCGCCGTGATCGCGGCGGCCGAGCACGCCGAGGGGCCGGCCGGGCAGGCCGACCCGGAGGGCGCGGCCGTGGCCTCCGCCGCCTGCCGGCTGCTCACCGAGGAGCTGGGCCTCGCCGCCATCCCCGCCGTGGAGCAGAGCCTCGGCCTCGAGATGTTCCGGCAGGACAGCCCCGCCGGGGCCATGGCCCGCGACCTGGCCGCCTACATGCGCCAGGTGGCCCGCGACGCCTTCCTGCGCCGGGTCGCGCACCATCACTTCCTCTCCGGCCTGCCGCTGACGGGAGGGCTGGAATGAGCACGCATGACTGCGGGCAGCCCTGCTGCCGCGCCTGCCTGCTGGGCGATGCGCCGGTGCTGGTGCTCGCCCCGCATCCCGATGACGAGACGCTGGGCTGCGGCGCCCTGCTCGCGGCGGCCTTTGCCGGGCCGGGGGCGCATGTGGCCTGCATGACCGACGGCGCCGCCTCGCACACCGGCGCGCCGGACTGGCCGGGGCCGCGGCTCGCCCGGCTGCGCGCGCACGAGCTGCGCACCGCCGTGGCCCGGCTGGGCGGCGGCGCGGCCGACGTGAGCTGCCTCGGTGCGCCGGACACGCGCCTGCGCTGCTCGGAGGCGCTGGTCGACCGGGTCTGCGACCTCGCGCAGGGGCTCGGCGCGCGGCATCTCTTCGCCACCGCCGCGGCCGACCCGCATTGCGACCACCAGGCCACCGCCGCGCTTGCCCGCCGGGTGGCCGCGCGCCTCGGGCTGCGGCTGTTCTTCTACCCGGTCTGGTCGCGCTGGAAGACCCCCGAGCGCCCGGTGCTGCCCGGTGCCGCCATCCGCCACCGGCTGGCCGTGGCGCCGGCGCGACGGCGCAAGGCGCATGCGCTGGCCGCGCACCGCAGCCAGCGCGGCCGCGTGGTGGAGGGCGCCGCCGAGGGGTTCGAGATGCCCCGCGGCTTCATGCGCCTGTTCCTCGAGCAGGACGAGCATTTCTACGAGGCGGCGCGGTGAGCGGCGTGGCCCTCCCCGCGCTCGAGGCGCTCTACGCGCAGACGGACGACCCGTGGAACTTCCGTCACAGCGCCTACGAGCAGGCGAAATTCGCCCGCACCCGGCAGGCGCTGGCCTTCCGGCGCTGGGGCGCGGTGCTGGAGGCGGGTTGCGGCAACGGCGCGCTGGCCCGCCACCTCGCGCCGCTGTGCCGGCACTACACCGGCATCGACGCGGTGCCGCGGGCGCTGGAGGCGGCGCGCAGCGCGGTGCCCGGCGCGCGGTTCGAGCGCTGCCTGCTGCCCGACGAGTTGCCCGATGACCCGCCGGGCGGGCCCTTCGAGCTGATCATCCTCTCCGAGGTGCTCTACTTCCTCGATGCCGGGGGCATCGCCCGTCTCGCGGCGCAGGTCTCCGCGCGCTGGCCCGAGGCCTGGGTGCTCGCGGTGAACTGGTGCGGCGAGAGCGGCAACGCCCTGCAGGGGCCGCAGGCGCAGGCGCTCTTCGAGGCGCACCTGCCCGGCGGCTGGGCCTGCCTGCACATCGAGCCGGACTACCGCATCGACATCCGCCGCCCCGGCCGGGGGGGCGCGTGAGCCGGCCGGCCGGACCCGCCCCCGGTGCCGCCTCCACCGCCCTCGCCCGGGCGCGGGTGGCCGTGGTGGTGCCGGCGCGCAACGAGGAGGCGCGCATCGCCGCCTGCCTCGCCGCGCTCTCGCGCCAGCGCCTGCCCGGCGGCGCGCTGCCGGCGGTCTTCGTGATCGCGAACGACTGCACCGACGCCACCGTGCCGCTCGCCCGGGCGCTGGCCGGGCCGGGCCAGCGGGTGGTGGCCTGCACCGCGGGGACGGGCGGCGTGGGGCGGGCGCGCAACATCGGCCTCGAGGTGGCCCGCGAATGCTGCCCGGAGCTGCGCCTGCTGCTGACCACCGACGCGGATTGCATCACCGCCCCGGGCTGGGCGGCGGCGCTGGCGGATGCGCTCACGCGGGCGCCGGCCGCCTGCGGGGCCATCCTGCCCGCCGCGGAGCCCCTGACCCCGGTGTCGCACCCCGACCCGCTGGAGCTGCGCTACGCGCTGCTCACCCGTCGCTTCCACCTGCTGCTGGGCCGGCATGCGCCGGGCGAGGCGCATGACATGGACATCGGCGGGGCCAACATGGGGTTCCGGGTGGCGGAGCTCTCGGCGCTGGGGGGCTTTCCCGAGCTGCCCAGCGGCGAGGACCGGGCGCTGGCGGCGCGCTTCCGGCAGGCGGGGCACCGGGTGCTGCGGGTGCCGGAGGCCCGCGTCCACGCCTCCTGCCGCAGCGATGGCCGCGCGCCCGGCGGCATGGCGGAAGGCATCCGCGCCAGGCTCTCCGGCGCGCAGGCGCCCTTCGACAGCGCCCTGCGCCCCTTCGCGCAGATGCTCGGAGAGGGCGAGGCCACGGCCTTGGGGCTCCGCCTCACCGCGAGGGAGGCCGGGCGCAGCCTGCCCGCGCTCGAGGCCTGCGTTGCCCGGCTCTCGGCCCTGGGTTCGGCCGAGGAACGCCGGGAGCACGTGCGCCGCCTCGCGGCCGGCCAGGCCGGCCTGCCCGCGATGGCCGGGCCGCATGGCGGGATGCAGCTCCCTTCCGGCTTGCCCGGAACAATGCGCGCCGCTCGCCGTTAACGAGTGAGGCGGACAGACCCGGGACGGCACAAGGCGCCCCGGCGCGGACGGCGACACACCCGACAGATCTCAAGGAGCTTCCATGACCGATATGTCACGGCACCACGCAACGGCCGACACCCAGAAGACCGACGAGACCACCGAGCACCCGGTGACTCCCGGCACGGGGGGCGAGCTGCACCAGACGCCTTCCGGCGACACGCCGCGCATGACGACCGCGCAGGGCGCACCGGTCTCCGACGACCAGAACAGCCTCAAGGCCGGCGCCCGCGGCCCCACGCTGATGGAGGACTTCCACTTCCGCGAGAAGATCTTCCACTTCGACCACGAGCGCATCCCCGAGCGGGTGGTGCACGCCCGCGGCTACGGCGCGCACGGCTATCTCGAGGTGACCGAGGCGATCCCCGAGCTCACCTGCGCCAGCCTGTTCCGGAAGAAGGGCAACAAGGTGCCCGCCTTCGTGCGCTTCTCCACCGTGGCCGGCAACAAGGGCTCGGCCGACCTCGCGCGCGACGTGCGCGGCTTCGCGGTGAAGCTCTACACCGAGGACGGCAACTGGGACATCGTGGGCAACAACATCCCGGTGTTCTTCATCCAGGACGCGATGAAATTCCCCGACCTCATCCACGCCGCCAAGCCCGAGCCCGACCGTGGCTTCCCCCAGGCCCAGACCGCGCATGACAATTTCTGGGACTTCATCTCCCTGATGCCCGAGGCGATGCACATGGTGATGTGGATCATGTCGGACCGGGCGATCCCGCGCTCCTTCCGCTTCATGGAAGGTTTCGGCGTGCACACCTTCCGCTTCGTGAACGCCGAGGGCAAGGGCAGCTTCGTGAAGTTCCACTGGAAGCCGAAACTGGGCCTGCAGTCGGTCACCTGGGACGAGGCGATGAAGATCATGGGCGCCGACCCCGACTTCCACCGCCGCGACCTCTGGGCGGCCATCCAGGCGGGCGACTTCCCGGAATGGGAGCTGGGCGTGCAGGTGTTCGACGATGCCTTCGCCGACGCCCTGGAATACGACGTGCTCGACGCCACCAAGCTGATCCCCGAGGAGCAGTGCCCGGTGCGGGTGATCGGCCGGCTGGTGCTCGACCGGGTGGTCGACAATTTCTTCGCCGAGACCGAGCAGGTGGCCTTCTGCACCCAGAACATCGTGCCGGGGGTGGATTTCACCAACGACCCGCTGCTGCAGGGCCGCAACTTCTCCTACCTCGACACCCAGACCAAGCGCCTCGGCGGGCCGAACTTCACCCATATCCCGGTGAACGCGCCGAAATGCCCCTTCCACCATTTCCAGCAGGACGGGCACATGGCCATGCACGGCCCCTCCGGCCGGGCGAACTACGAGCCGAACTCCTGGGCGCAGGGCGGCCCGCGCGCCGACCCCAGGCAGGGCTTCCAGTCGCTCGCCGAGCCGATGGAGGGCGAGAAGCGCCGCATCCGCCCCGAGACCTTCGCCGACCACTACAGCCAGGCGCGGCAGTTCTACCTGTCGCAGACCCCGGTGGAGCAGGCGCATATCGCCGCCGCGCTCACCTTCGAGCTCTCCAAGGTCGAGGTGGAGGAGATCCGCGCCCGGGTGGTCTCGCACCTGCCCCACATCGACAAGGCGCTGGCGCAGAGCGTGGCCGAGGGGCTGGGCCTCGGGATGCCCGAGGCGGCGAAGCCCGCGAAGGCGCCGATCGACCTGCCGCTGTCGGACAAGCTCTCGATCCTGAAGAACGGCCCCGACAGCTTCGGGGGCCGCAAGCTGGGCCTGCTGGTCACCGACGGCGCCGACGCGAAGCTGGTGAAGGCGCTCTCGGACGCGGTGGAGGCCGCGGGCGGCATGCTCGAGGTGGTCGCCCCGAAGGTGGGCGGCGTGACCCTCTCCGACGGCTCCGCCCTGCCCGCGCAGCAGAAGATCGACGGCGGCCCCTCGGTGCTCTACGACGCCGTGGCCATCATCGCGCCCGCCGAGGGGGTGGAGATGCTCGCCGCCATGCACCCCGCGAAGATGTTCGCCGCCGATGCCTTCGCCCACGCGAAGTTCATCGCCCTCTCCGAGCCAGCGGGCGGGCTGCTCGACGCCGCCGGGGTGAGCGCGCGCGACGACGGCGTGATCTCCCTCGATGCCCCCGCCGACGCGAAGGGCTTCATCAAGACCTGCGGCGCCCTGCGCTACTGGGACCGCGTGTCCTGACCCGGCCGGCGGGCGCCGCGCGCGCCCGCCGCTTTCCCCCTCACCGCCAGGAGGCCCCGATGACCCGACAGAAATCCGACAAGCACCCCGATGCCGACCGGCGCAACGCGCAGGGCAAGCATGACGGCTCGTCTCATTCGCCCGAGGAATTCGACACCGAGAACCCGGTGAAGCAGGTGCCCGACCATGACACCGACCGCCGCCGGAAGAAGGAGGAGAAGCCCGATGCCGAGAGGTGACAAGTCCGACTACACCGAGAAGCAGAAGCGCAAGGCCGCCCATATCGCCGAGGGCTACGAGGACCGCGGCGTGCCCGAGGACGAGGCCGAGCGCCGTGCCTGGGCCACCGTGAACAAGGACGATGGCGGCGGCAACCGCTCCGGCTCCGGGCGCGGCACGCATACCGACAACCCGGCGGCGCACAAGGGCGGCCGCAAGGGCGGCAAGGCGGCGGCCAGCCGCTCGCCCGAGGCCCGCTCCGCCGCGGCGAAGAAGGGCTGGGAAACGCGCCGCCGCCGCGCAGGCTGAGAGCCCCTGCCCACCGCCGGGCCGCCCGGCGCCGCTGGCAGGGCCGCGCCCGGGGCACGCTCGTCCCCGGGGCTCCCCTCCCCGTGTGCCGCGCCCCCGGGGCCGCCGCCCGACGCACCGCGAGGCGGGATGCCCGGCGAGGCCGGGCCACGCTCCCTCTGCCTGCCGGTCGCCCCTGCCCGCCGCGGCGTCGCATCGTGCCGGGCCGTCAGCCCCGTTCCGACCCTTCGGACCAGCGCAACCGTGGCCCGCGGCCGCTACCGCGCAGCCGGCGGGGCGCGCCGCCACGGCCGTCGCTGGCCCCGCCGCGCAGCGGCTGTCGCTGGCCCCGCCGCGCAGCGGCCATAGTGGGCATTGCCGCGCAGCGGCTGTCCCGGACATCGCCGCGCAGGCAGGAGGCCGGTCAGCCGTCCTTGTCCGCGGTGGCGCGGATGTCGTCGGCGTCCCTGGCGTGCCCGCTGCGCACCAGCGCTGCCGCGAGGCGGGCGAAGTCCTTGCGCGGAACGAGGCGCGAGAGCGCGGCCGCCTCGCCGGGGAGGCCGAGCGCCCGGGCGCTCGTGCCGGCCCGATCGTCGATCCGCGGATAGACCTCGTCCCAGGCAAGCTGGACCTCGCGCAGGAAGATCTCGGCGCCCACCGGGCCGAGGCCCTTGAAGCCGGTGAGCAGCCGGGCCTCCTCGCCGGGGTCGCGGCCAGCGGCCTCGCGCAGGCGGCGCAGGTCGCCGCCATACTGCTCCTGCACCATGTCCGCGGTCTCGCCCAGCATGCGCGACGTGCTCTCGTCGTAGCGGGCATAGCCGTGCGAGGTGAGCACGTCGACGCGCTCCTGCCAGCTCGCGGCCGCCATGCGCGCGGGGCTGCCCAGCCCCGCGTCGGTGAGCGCGCGTGCCGCCTCTGCCGCCTGGGCGGCGGAGATCCGCGCCGAGAACAGCATCGAGGCCACCAGCAGGCGGAACAGCGGCGCCGGGGTGCCCCGCCCGATGCGGATGCCGATCTCCGAGCAGTAGCTCTGCCCGTGGCGGCGCATGAGTTCGCGCAGGACGCGCTTGCGGCTCTCGTCGGTCATTCCGGTCTCCTCCGGTGCGGATGTCTGCCCGGCCCCCCGGATCGGGCAGGCCGGCCCGCCGGGCCGCCCTCTGCACTCCCGGCGGGTTGCGGGGACGAACAGGCTGCAGGCCGGGAATGTTCCCGCCCGGCCGCCGGACAGGGAAACATCGGGCAGGGAACATCGGGCCGGCGGCGACGTTGGCTTCGGGTAACATCCGCAAACGGAGGCAGACATGGCATCCCGTGCCGTCTGGAAAGGCCAGCTTCGCCTGTCCCTGGTGTCGATCCCGGTGGAGATCCACAGCGCCGTGCATTCCGGCGCCCGCCTGAGGTTCCGCCAGATCCACGGCCCCTCGGGCAAGCCGGTGAGCTACGAGAAGACCGTGCCCGGCATCGGCCCGGTGAAGCGCGAGGACATCCTCAAGGGCTACGACCTGGGCGACGACGAGTACCTGCTGCTCGAACCGGAGGAGATCGACGCCATCCGGCTGGAGACGAAGAAGACCTTCGAGCTGGTGCAGTTCGTCGACCAGTGCGAGATCCCGCCGCTCTACTACGACAAGCCCTACTACGTGGTGCCCACCGACTCGCTGGCCGAGGATGCCTACCGCGTGGTGCGCGACGCGCTGCGCGCCGCCGGCAAGTCCGGGCTGGGCCAGCTCACCATGCGGGGCAAGGAATATCTCTGCGCCGTGCGCCCCTGCGGCGACGGGCTGCTGATGGAAACCCTGCACTACGCCGACGAGCTGCGCGACGCCGACCCGCTGTTCCGCGACATCGAGGACGCGGAGGCCGAGGAGGAACTGCTCTCCGTCGCCACCCAGCTCATCGAGCGCAAGTCCGCCCCGTTCGAGGCGGAGGCCTTCGAGAACCATTACGACACCGCCCTGCGCGAGCTCATCGACGCCCGGCGCCGCAACCGCAAGACCCCGCGCGCCGCCAAGGGCGAGGAGGGCGGCCGGCCGAAGGGCGAGAACGTGGTCGACCTGATGGAGGCCCTGCGCGAGAGCCTCGCCGCCGGCAAGGACACCGGGAAAGGCTCCGGAAAGGCCGCTGGCAAGGCCACCGGCAGGAAGAAGGCCCCGGCGAAGGCCGGCACCCGGAGCACCGGCAAGGGCGGCGCAAAGAAGGACGCCGATGAGGGTTCCGGCGGCAGCTCCGGCACGTCGCGCCGGTCCTCCTCGTCCTCCTCCGGCCGCTCGCGCACGCGGAAGTCGGCCTGATGGGGGCGCTGCGCGATTACGAGGCCCGGCGGGACTTTGCCGCCACGCCCGAGCCGCGCGGCACGAAGCGCGCCGGGGGCCCTGCCCTGCGCTACGGCATCCAGATGCATGACGCCACCCGCCTGCACTGGGACCTGCGGCTGGAATGGCAGGGCGTGCTGCTGAGCTGGGCGGTCACCCGCGGCCCCTCCTCCGACCCCGCCGACAAGCGCCTCGCGGTGCGCACCGAGGACCATCCGTTCGACTATCTCACCTTCGAGGGCAGCATCCCCGCCGGCCAGTACGGCGCGGGCACGGTGATGCTCTGGGACATCGGCTGGTGGCAGCCGCTGCATGACGTGGGCGAGGGGCTGGAGAAGGGGCATCTGCACTTCATGCTGCACGGCCGCCGCGCCACCGGGGGATGGTCGCTGGTGCGCATGAAGGGGCGGCAGAGGCGCGAGAACTGGCTGATGGTCAAGGACCGCGACGCCGCCGCAACGGGCCCCTCCCCCACGCCCCTCGCCGAGGCGCATGCCACCAGCGTGTCCAGCGGGCGCAGCCTGGCGCAGATCGCGGAGGGCGCGAAGGCGCGGCCCTTCGGCCCGGCGCGCAAGGGCCCCACGCCGCGCTTTCGCAAGGTGCAGCTTGCCACCCTGGTCTCCGCCCCGCCGGAGGGCGAGGGCTGGCTGCACGAGGTCAAGCACGACGGCTACCGCGCGCAGGTGGCCATCGGCCGGGGCGGCGTGCGCATCCGCACCCGCAACGCGCACGACTGGTCGGAGCGCTTCGCCGAGCTGCTCCCGGCCTTCGCCGAGCTGGCCTGCGACAGCGCGCTCATCGACGGCGAGATCGTCGCCGGCGCCGGGCTCGAGGGGTTTTCCGCCCTGCAGGAGGCGATCCGCGCCGGCGGCCCGTTCCTCTGCCAGGCCTTCGACCTGCTCGAGCGCGACGGCGAGAGCCTCGCCGACCGCCCGCTCACCGAGCGCCGAGCCGCCCTCGCCCGGCTGCTGGAAGCCGCGCCGGCCCGCGGCCCGCTGCGGCTCTCCCCGGCGGTGGAGGGCGCGGCGGCCGAGGCGCTGGAGACGGTCTGCGCCGCCGGCGGCGAGGGGCTGGTCTCGAAACGGGCCGACGCGCCCTACCTGGCCGGGCGCGGCCCGGGCTGGCAGAAGGCCAAGTGCATCCGCCGGGCCGAGTTCCTCATCTGCGGCTGGCAGCCCTCGGACAAGCGCGGCCGGCCCTTCGCCTCGCTGCTGCTCGCCACCATGGAGCGCGGCGCCCTCACCTGGCGCGGCCGGGTGGGCACCGGGTTCGATGCGGCGGAGATGGAGCGCCTCGCCGCCGCGCTGAAGCCGCTGGCCCGGCGCAGCTCACCGCTGCGCGACACCCCCTCCGAGGCGCGCGGCGCCCGCTGGGTGGAGCCCCGGCTGGTGGCCGAGATCGCCCATGCCGAAGTCACCCGCGACGGTCGCCTGCGCCATGCCCGCTACGTCGCCCTGCGCGAGGACAAGCGCCCCGCCCAGGTACGGCTCGACCCGCCCACGGAGCTGCTCATGGAAAAGAAGGCCGGACACGCAAGGGCGGGGGAGCCGGACGCGGCGCACACCGGCGACCGCCCCCGTGTCGCCGGCATCGGCATCAGCCACCCCGGGCGGCTGATCTTCCCGAAGCCGAAGCGCACCAAGCTCGCCCTCGCGCACTGGTACGCCGAGATGGCGGACCGCATCCTGCCGGCGCTGGCGGACCGGCCGGTCTCGCTCCTGCGCCTGCCCGAGGGGCTGGAGGGGGAGCGCTTCGTGCAGAAACACGCCGGCAAGGGCTTCCCCGACGCCATCCGCAACATCCCGCTGGAGGAGGCCGACGGCGAGACGGCGCAGTACATGCGCCTCACCGACGCCGCCGGGCTCGTCGCCGCGGTGCAGATGGGCACGGTCGAGTTCCACCCCTGGGGCGCGCGCGCCGACCGCCCGGACCGCCCCGAACGGCTGGTCTTCGACCTCGACCCCGACGAGGGGCTCGGCTTTGCCGCGGTGCGCCGCGCGGCGCTGGAGCTGCGCGACAGGCTGGGAGACCTCGGCCTCGGGTGCTGGCCGCTGCTCACCGGGGGCAAGGGCGTGCACCTTGTGGTGCCGCTGCGCCGCACGGCCAGCTGGGAGAGCGCCAAGCTCTTCGCGCAGGCCTTCGCCACCCTGGCCGCCGATGCAGCGCCGGAGCGCTACACCGCGAGCCTCTCGAAGCGGGCCCGGCGAGGGCGCATCTTCATCGACTGGCTGCGCAACGAGCGCGGCGCCACCGCCGTGGCGCCCTTCTCGGTGCGCGCCCGCCCCGGCGCGCCGGTGGCGGTGCCGCTGGGCTGGGACGAGCTCGGCCGCATCCGGCGCGCCGATGCCTTCTCCATGCCCCGGGCGGCCGAGCGTGGCTGGAGCGACGCAGCGCTTCCCGCCCCCGCCACGCTGAACGCCGGGCTCATCCGCCGCCTGGAGGCCAGCGCGGCCTGAGCCGCGCCGCCCCCGGCGCGGCCTGAGCCGCGGAGCCCCGGCGGCCGTGCGCAGCGACCTTTCCCGCCCTCGCTCCCCGCCCGACACCCCGGGAGCCGCCCCGGGGGGCACATGGGGGCACAGGGGGGGGGCCGGGGCCCGGAACCCGCCGGCCGGCGCGGGAACAATCCCCGCCCCGGGCTGTTGGTTTTGCAGGGAATATCACAGGAAGGAGGATCGCGATGGTCACGACCCGCCCCTTGCCGTCCCGGACATTGCTGCCCGACCAGGGCACCTGGACGAGACTGACGCCGTTTCCGGCGGTGTGCTTCACGCTCGCGCTGTGCACCGACATCGCCTACTGGCAGACCTCCAACCTGATGTGGCAGAACTTTTCCTCATGGCTGCTGTTCGCGGGCCTCGTGGTCGGCGGGATCGCGGCCCTGGTCGGGCTGATCGAGCTGCTGGCCCGGCGTGGCCTGCGCGGCGACGCCCATGCCTGGATGCACTGGGCCGGCATCGTGGTGGCGCTGCTGCTCGCCCTCCTCAACAGCCTGATCCACGCCGGAGACGGCTGGAGCGCGGTCGTGCCCGGCGGCCTGGTGGTCTCGGCGCTCACCGTGGTGGTGCTGGTCTTCACCGCCTGGCTCGCCCGCCCGCCCCGCCGCTACACCGACACGGGAGCACGCATCGATGACTGACCCCGCCCTCACCCGCCCCGCGCCCGCCACGCCGCCCCGGGGCCGCGCCCCGCGGCCGGTCCTGCTCGCCGCGCTGGGGCTGCTCGCTCCGCTCGCCGCCGCGGCGCAGGAGGATTTCGACATCACCAGCCAGATCGGCCCGGACCCGGTGCTGCCGGAGCCGCAGACCTCGCTCCTCGCGGAGATGAACGTGGCCGAGGTGGTCGGCTGGCAGGAGGGCGAGGCGCCGGAGGTTGCGGAGGGACTGCAGATCTCCGCCTATGCGACCGATCTCGCCAACCCGCGCACGGTCCACACCCTGCCCAACGGCGACGTGCTGGTGGTGCAGTCGCGCGGGCCGGGCGAGCCGGTCTCGCGCCCCAAGGACTTGGTGCGCGGCTGGATCATGGCCTATGCCCACGGCCAGGGCGGCGAGAGCCGGGAGAGCAACCTCGTCACCCTGCTGCGCGACACCGACCGCGACGGCACGGTCGACGAGCGCACCGACCTGCTCACCGGGCTCGCCTCGCCCTTCGGGGTTGCCTGGACGGAGGGCACGCTCTACGTCGCGGCCACGGACGGGATCCTCGCCTACCCCTACGAGCTCGGCGACACCGAGATCGGCGGCGAGCCCCGCATGCTCACGCCGCTGCCGGGCGGCCCGATCAACCACCACTGGACCAAGGACCTCGCCCTCTCCCCCGACGGCGAAAGGCTCTTCGCCTCCGTCGGCTCGAATTCGAACGTGGCGGAAAACGGCATGGAGGCCGAGAAGGGCCGTGCCGCGATCTGGGAGATCGACCGGCAGAACGGCGCGGCGCGGGTGTACGCCTCCGGCCTGCGCAACCCCAACGGGCTCACCTTCCACCCCGAGACCGGCACGCTCTGGACCGTGGTGAACGAGCGCGACGAGCTCGGCCCGAACCTGGTGCCGGACTACATGACCTCGGTCGAGGACGGCGCCTTCTACGGCTGGCCGTGGAGCTATTTCGGCGACCACGTGGACGCGCGGGTCCACCCGCCGCGGCCCGACATGGTCGCGCGCGCGATCGCGCCCGACTACGCGCTTTCCAGCCATGTCGCGGCACTGGGGATGGTCTTCTCCCGGGGCGCGGCCATGCCGGACGCCTTTGCCGCCGGCGCCTTCGTGGGCGAGCACGGCAGCTGGAACCGCGACACGTTCAACGGCTACAAGGTGGTCTACATCCCCTTCACCGACGGCCGGCCGGACGGCATGCCGGTGGACGTGGCCACGGGCTTTCTCGGCGACGGCGTGGTGCACGGCCGGCCCGTCGGCCTCGGGATCGACGGCACCGGCGCCCTGCTGGTGGCAGATGACGCGGGCAACACGGTCTGGCGCATCTCGGCGGCGGACGGCTCCATCACCCCGCAGCCCAGAGGCACCGACGGCCAGACTCTCTCCGCCGGCGACACGGGCCCCCGCGAGGACACCGGCAGCCCCCCCGCGCCGGGCGGTGAAACGGGCGCAGCCCCCTCCCAGCCCGAGATCGCCCCGGCCACCGGCGAGTGATCGACACGCCCGCGGAGGCCCTCCCCGCGGCCGCGGACACGCGCCGCTAGCCCGGCCCCGGGGCCGGCAGCGCTCTCGGCGCGTGCCTCCCCGCGGGCACGCGCGCCTTCGTGTTCCGGCAGGACCGGGCGAGGCGGGGCCGCCTCGCCGGCGCGGCGACCGTCCGCCGAAGGCACCATGGCCGCCGGCATGTCGGGCGGCGTTCCGGCCGGGGCGGGCGCGCCAGCGGGTGCGGGGGCCTATTCGCCCCCCGCCGCGGCCCCGCCGCCGAACGGGTTGAAGGTGACGCGCCCTTGCGCGTTGGGGTCGACCAGGAGGTGGTCCGTCAGCGGCGCGCCGCGCAGCACCGAGGCGGCGCCGGCATTGTTCTCGTCGCGGTTCTGCTGGCGGCGGCTGTTGGAGTGGACGCCGACAACCGCGATCTCGCCGTCGATGGCCAGCACCGGCCCGCCGCTGTTGCCGCCCCAGGTGACGCAATTGCTGCGGAACGAGGCGTATTCGCCGACGGAAGTCACCTCGCAGCCATAGTCGAGCTGCAGGAAGAAGCCCTGGTTGAGGTCGCCCGAGTAGCCCAGGGCCATCAGCCGCTCGCCCGGGCGCACCTCCCGCGCCAGGACCGGGAGATAGCTGTCGCTCGGCTCGTTGGTGACCAGCAGGGCAAAGTCGAAGGGACTGTAGTCATGGTCGGGGCCCAGCGGCTGCCTGGCCCAGGGCTCCGGCTGAGTCTGGAGGTGAGGGGTGAACAGCTGCAGGTCATTGGTCATGAAGGCCTCGCCGTCACCCGGACGCTGGCGATAGGCGGCCATGATTTCCCCCAGCCGGAAGCAATGCGCGGCGGTCGCGATCAGGTAGGGTGCCACGAAGAAGCCGGTGCAGAGGGTGTTCCGCGTCTCGTTGTGCAGCCGCACGATGCTGCGGGCGATCCGGTGGTCGGACACCACCGGCGCGCGCCAGCGGTCGCGGTCCACCCGGCGCACGGCGGAGGAGCCGGCCTGCGCCGCGCTGATGTCGCTGTGCAGCATCTGGTTCATCGAGCGGTTCATGTCCATGAACCGGGAGAGGTTGCCGATGATGGCGTTGTTCTGCGCGGTGCTGCCCGCGCTGCTCATCGCGTTCGTGGCCGCGAGGGTGCCGGCGACGCCGAGCCCCACGGTGAGCAGGTCGGCCAGCAAGCGCTGCTCGGCCGCCCGGTCGGCTGCGTATTCCGCATGTTTCGCCACGCCCTCGACGAGGATCCCGGTGGAGGTGGCGAAGCTCTCGCGCGCGGCCTCGCCCCGGTGCGCCATCACCTCGGCAAACCCCTGGTTGCCATGGGCCATGGCGGCGCGGACATAGTCATGATCGAGGAAATACGAGCGGTCCTGCGTGGCCGCCTGCAGCGATTGCGGCGTGACCGAGCCTCCGGGCGGCACCGGCCTGTCGGCGATGCTGGCGGTCTCGCAGGCGGCAAGCGCGAGCAGCGCGAAGCCGCAGAGCCGCGGGCCGGGCCGGAAGCGCCGCCCCGGGCGGCTTCTGCAAATCACTGGCGAAATCGTTCTCAAGGCACACTCCGCAACGCTGACCGGGCGAAAAGATCGTCCCGAGGGTAGCAGCGGACGGCCCGGGGCTCATGATACGCTCGTACCACCCGGCCCCCCGGGCCCTTCGCGGGCCTCGGGGCCGGGCAGGCCCTGCCGCGCCAGCCACGCCACCAGGGCCGCTATGCTGCGGGTGCCGGTCTTCTCGCGCAGCGCGAGCACCTGGTTGCGCACCGTGTGATAGCTGGTGCCGCGCAGCGCCGCGATGGCGCGCAGGTCGAGCCCCTGCAGCAGCAGCGCGGCGACCGCCCTCTCGCCCGGGGTCAGCCCGACGGCGGCGGGGCCGCCGGGGCGCAGGCGCACCACGAAGCAGCGGCGGCGCGACAGGAGCGTTTCCCCCAGGACGGGGGTGACCTCGACGCAGGGCACGCCCGTCGTGCGCCAGGGCGCGTGCCGCAGGGGGCCGCCGGCCGCCATCGCCTCCTCCGATCCGAGCGAGCCTCCCGGCCCGGCGACGCTCCATCCCCCGTCGCGCCGGACGCGGAAGCCGGCGAGCGCCGCACGCTCCGAGGCGTGCAGCACCCGCCCCGCCTCGTCGCACAGCAGCCAGGCCGACGCCTGTCCCGGCACCTCCGCGAGCAGCGCCTCGACGAAGGGCACCCCACGCAGGGCATGGTCCCTCAGCGACAGCGCGGCGGCGAGGAACGGGTGCAGCTCGCGCGCCAGCGCCACGTCCTCCGCCTCGAGGATGCCCCGGTCGAGGCGCCGCCCCACACCGAACGCCCAGGTGGAGCCATCCCCCTCGGGCACGTGGAAGACGAGATTGTCGCAGATCCCGGCGTCGCGGGTGTACCAGTCATAGAACTCCGTCTTCCGGAAGCGGTCGCGCTGCAGGATCATGCCGTCGACCATCACCGGCAGGCCGGGGTCTGCCACCGACAGCTTGGGGTTGCAGTGGTGGAAATGCGCCAGGTAGGCGCTCTCGATCGCGGGGTCGTAGACGGAGGTCCAGTGGTCGGAGATGCTGAATTCCCCGTCGAACCGCATGATCTGGACACCGGTTCCGCCGAAGACATCGCAGAACATCTCCGAAATCGCCATGTCCCCGCACAGGGCGGAGCCGCGCGCCAGACTGAGCTTCAGCTTCTCGATCTTGTCACGCATGAACACCCGACTGCCGCACCTGCCCGAAATACACGCTCACCTTCCGCCAGCGTAGCCCGAATATCCCCGGTCCGGGCATGCTGATTGCGCCGCTCAGCCGCGCGGGGTGCAGATTCCGCCCCGCCGTGCCGGCACCGGCGCCACTTTCCCGCCGCCCGTTCCCCGAAGCGCGACACGGTTGCGCGGCTGTCGTGGCTATTCAGCCCGGGGCATCGCCGCTACCAAGCCCGGTGAGCGAACCGGAGGGCGGGGGTGAGAGATGTCCCGCGCCGGCCTCCGGCTGCGCGTCAACGCGATATCGGGAGGGCCGTCGCATGGCAGAAGCGAGCTTGGGAGAGGCGATCGGGCCGATGGTTGTCCTGATGGGGGCGGCCGTGGTGGCCGTGCCCCTGTTCCGGCGGCTCGGCCTCGGCTCGGTCCTGGGATACTTCGCCGCCGGCCTGCTGGTCGGGCCCTCGGTGTTCGGGCTGTTCGCCGATGCGCTGACCATCCTGCATTTCTCCGAGCTCGGGGTGGTGATGTTCCTGTTCGTGATCGGGCTCGAGCTGCGCCCGCACAAGCTCTGGGCCATGCGCGGGCAGATCTTCGGCCTGGGCCTGGTGCAGGTGGCGGCGGCCACGGCGGCGCTCGGCCTCGCGGGCATGCTGGTGTTCGGGCTGCCCTGGCCGGTGGCCTTCGTGGCCGGGGCGGGCTTCGTGCTGTCCTCCACCGCCGTCATCATGTCGGTGCTGCAGGAGCGCGGCGAGATCCCGACGGCGGAGGGCCAGAAATCGGTGTCGATCCTGCTGTTCGAAGACCTGATGATCGTGCCCTTCCTCGCCGTGGTCGCCTTCCTGTCGCCGCTGTCGCAGGGGCAGTCGGGCTGGGCGGAGTTCGCGCTCGCGCTCGGCGCGCTGCTGGTGCTGCTGGGCGTGTCGAAATGGGGGCTGAACCCGTTTCTCGCCCTGCTGGCGCGCGCGCGCACCCGCGAGGTGATGACCGCGGGGGCGCTGCTGGTGGTGCTCGGCGCGGCGCTGCTGATGGCGGCGGCCGGGCTTTCCATGGCCATGGGCGCCTTCCTCGCGGGGGTGATGCTGTCGAGCTCCAGCTACCGCCACCAGATCGAGAGCGACATCGAGCCGTTCCGCGGCCTGCTGATGGGCCTGTTCTTCATGGCCGTGGGCATGTCGCTCGACCTCTCGGTGGTGGCGGCGGAATGGCCGCTGCTGCTGGGCATGCTGGCCGCCTTCACGGTGGCGAAGGGGGCCGTCGTCTGGGCGGTGGCGCGGGGCTTCGGCGCCTCCGGCCGGCAGGCGCTGCACCGCACCTCGATGTTCCTGCAGGGCGGCGAATTCGCCTTCGTGCTCTATACCGCGGCCAGCGCGGGCGCGGTGATCTCGCCGCGCGAGAACGCGCTCTTCACCACCGTGGTGATCTTCTCCATGGCGCTCACCCCGCTGCTGATGCTGGCGGCGGAGCGGCTGCTGCGCGAGGAGGCCTCGATGGAGGGGGTCGACCCCGCGCACAACCTCGAGGGCCGGGTGCTCATCATCGGCTTCGGCCGCTTCGGGCAGATCGCCTCGCAGCTCCTGCTGTCGCGCGGCGTGAGCCTCTCGGTCATCGACATGAACCCCGACCGCATCCGCGAGGCCGAGCGTTTCGGCTTCAAGGTGTTCTTCGGCGACGGCACGCGGCTCGACACGCTGCGCCACTCGGGCGCGGCCACCGCCGAGGCGGTGATGCTGTGCATCGACGACCCGCGGGCGGCGCTGCAGATCGTCGAGCTGGTCCAGCACGCGTTCCCGCAGGCCCGGGTGCTGGTGCGCAGCTACGACCGGGGCCACGCGGTGGAGCTGATCCGCGCCGGGGTCGACTACCAGGTGCGCGAGACGGTGGAATCGGCCTACCTGATGGGGGCGGAGGGGCTGCGCGCCCTCGGCTTCGCCGAGCTCGATGTCGAGGAGGCCGCCGAGGACGTGCGCCGGCGCGACAACGGCCGCCTCTCCGAGCAGGTGCAGGGCGACGACATGTCCGGCCTCGGCCACCTCCACGTGCGCCCGGTGCCCGAGCCGCTGAGCCCGGTGAAACAGGCCCCGGCCCCCACGGCGGGCTGAGCCGCCGGGGCGGCGCGGCGTGCGGGCTCCGACGCCGCCCGCCGCGCGGAGCGGGCGTCAGGCGAGGCCTTCGAGCCAGTGCAGCAGGAGGGCGTTGAAGGCCTCCGGCCTGTCGATCATCACCATGTGCGCGGCCCGCGCGAAGACATGCAGGTCGGCGCCCGGCATGCGCTCGTGCAGCCGCAGCGCGCGGGCCACCGGCACCGTCTCGTCGCAGGCCGCCCAGGCTAGGAGCGCCGGCTGCGACAGCCCGCCCAGCCGCGGGAACAGGTGTTCCTCCTGCAGGCGCACGTAGTCGCGCCAGGTGCCGCCCGCCGCCGCCGCGGCGGCAAGCCGCTCGCGCTGGCCCGAGGCGATGGCCGTGCGGTAGTTGCCGCGCATCAGCGCGAGGTAGTCCGGCGGGTTGGTGAGGCTCAGCGGCGCGATGGTGCGCAGGAACCCCGCCTCGGTGTCGCAGGGGCGCAGGTCGTAGACCCGGGCGCCGGCGGCGGCCCAGGCCGCGTCCTGCGCCGCGTCTCCCGTGGCGGGGGCCGTGGCCCCGCTCGCCACCACCACCAGCGCCCGGCACAGATGCGGCGCGTCGAGCGCGAGATGCGTGGCGACGAAACCGCCCTCCGAGTGGCCCACGAGCACGCAGCCCGAGAGCCCCAGCGCCTCGAGAAAGGCCCGGACGAAGGCGCTGCGCCGCGGGCGCGACATGTGCGCACCGTCGGCCGCCGCCTCCGTGCCGCCGAAGCCGGGCATGTCGGGCGCATGCACCCGGTAGCGCGCCGCCAGCGCCGGGATGGTGCGCAGCCAGGTGGCGCGGGCGTCGATGCCCAGCGTGGTGCCGTGCAGCAGCACCAGCGGCGGCCCCTCGCCGGCCACGAGGTAGCGGGTGCGCAGCCCGTCTGCCATCACCTCGGCCACGCGGGGCGCGGCGCTCATACGGCGACCATGTGCCCCGGCCCCACCTCGCGGTAGCTGCGCGGCGGCGGCACGAAGCCCGGCGGCCGGATCGGCGAGGGCAGCTCGGTGACCGGGGCGCCGATCAGCCGGTGGCGGTCCTCGGCCGGGTCGGAGGCGGGCACCGCGCCCATCAGCCGCCGGGTGTAGGGGTGGCGCGGATTGCCGATCACCTCGGCGCGCGGCCCGATCTCGACGATCTCGCCGAGATACATCACCGCCACCCGGTGGCTCACCCGCTCCACGATCGCCATGTCGTGGCTGATGAAGAGATAGGCGAGGCCCATCTCCTCCTGCAGGCCGATCATCAGGTCGATGACCTGGCTCTTCACCGACACGTCGAGAGCGGAGACCGCCTCGTCGGCCACCACCACCTTCGGGTCGAGCATCAGCGCGCGCGCGATGCAGATGCGCTGGCGCTGGCCGCCGGAGAACTCGTGCGGCAGCCGGTCGATCATGCCGGCCTCGAGCCCCACCCGCTCCAGCAGGTGCCGCGCCTTCTCGCGCGCCTCGGCCGGGCTGACGAGCCGGTGGCACAGCAGCGGCTCGGCCAGGGTGGCGCCGATGCGCTGCCGGGGGTCGAGCGAGCCGAAGGAATCCTGGAACACCATCTGCACGTTGCGGCGCAGGTGCGAGAGATCGGCCGGGGAGCCGGGGTCGATGCGCCGGCCCTCGAGCCGGATCTCGCCGCGCTCCGGCGGGTTGAGGTAGAGCAGGCTGCGCCCGGTGGTGGACTTGCCGCAGCCCGATTCCCCGACGAAGGACAGGGTCTCGCCGGGCAGGATGTCGAAGCTCAGCCCCTCCACCGCGTGCACCCGCCCGACCCGGCGGTTGAAGTATCCGCCCCGCACGTCGAAGCGGGTGACGAGGTCGCGCACGCTCAGCACGGGGCCGGGAGCGGCGCGGGGGGCCGTGCGCGGGCCGGAGCCCTGGCCCAGTCGCGGCACCGCGTCGATGAGCATCTTCGTGTAGGCCGCCCGGGGGGCGCGGAAGATCTCCTTCACGGGGCCGGTCTCCACCGTCTCGCCGCGGCGCATCACCATCACCCGGTCGGCCATGTTGGCGACCACGCCCATGTCGTGGGTGATGAACAGGATGGCGGTGCCGGTCTCGCGCTGGACGTCGTTGAGCAGGTCGAGGATCTGCGCCTGGATGGTGACGTCGAGCGCCGTGGTCGGCTCGTCGGCGATGAGCAGCTTCGGTGCGCAGGCCAGCGCGATGGCGATCATGATGCGCTGGCGCATGCCTCCGGAGAACTGGTGGGGGTAGTCGTCGAAGCGCCGGGCCGCGTCGGGAATGCGCACGCGCTCGAACAGGCGGATGCCCTCGGCCCGGGCCTCGGCGGCGCCCGTCCTGCGGTGCTGGCGGATCATCTCGACGATCTGGGCGCCCACCCGGTGCACGGGGTTGAGGCTCATCATCGGTTCCTGGAAGATCATGCTCACCGCCGGGCCGCGCAGCCGGCGCAACCGGCTCTCCGGCGCGCCGAGGACCTGCTGGCCGTCGAGCGTGATCGACCCGCCGAGACGGGTTTCGCGCGGCAGCAGGCCCATGATGGCGAGAGAGGTCACGCTCTTGCCCGAGCCGCTCTCGCCCACCACGGCCAGCGTCTCGCCGGGCCGGATCTCCAGGTTCACGTCATGGACCACCGCATGGTCTCCGAAGGCGACGTTGAGCCCCTCGATGCGGAGCACCGGCTCTCCCGCCCCGCTCATGACGCGGGCACCGGCCGGGGGGTGAAGCCCGCCTGCGCGCGCGAGCGCTCCGAGGTCGGAGCCCAGGTGACGGTCTCGAGCGCGTAGAGCGCGGCGAGGGTTTCGGCCGAAACCGGGATGCCGCGGGCGAAGGCCTCCGCCAGCGCCGCCCCGGTGTCACGCGCGTCCTGCGGCAGGCCGAGCGCGCCGGGGGCCGCGGCGGCGAGGATCACGATCTCCGCCCCCGGCGCGGCGGCGCGCCGCGAAGCGGCCTCGCCCAGCGGGCCGGAGAGGGCCGCGGCACCGCGCCCCGTGGCGAGGCGCGTGCCGGCGGCCGCCTGCCAGCCGCCCTCCGCGAGCGCCACCACGCTCAGCCCGTGCGCGGCGCCGGCGAGCAGGGCCGCGCCCAGCAGGAAGGGCTCCGCCGCGGCCGTGAGCCGCGCCTCGACCACCGGCGCCTCCCCTGCGCGGGCGGCGAGGAAGTCCATCACCGCCGGGCCCGCCTCGAGCAGCGAGAGGCCGGCGGCATCGTAGTGCAGGCAGCCCTCCGCGAAGGTCCAGCGCGGGGTGCCGGCGGCCCGCGGCGCCGCGGTGGCGATGCGGTCGAGCAGCGCGGGGTCGACCGCCGCGGCATCGGTCACGAGGCGGGCGGCGCGGTCGGCGGTTCCGAAGGCGTAGCCGAGGGCGCGGATGGCCCAGGGCAGCACGCGGGTCAGCTCGCCATGGGCGACGGTCAGGCTCATGCTCGGACCTCCTCGGTCTGGTCGGCCGCGGCGGGGGCCGTGGCGGCGATGTCCTCCGGCAGCACCTCGCGCTGGAAGAAGGTGCCGCGCACGTAGCGGATGCTCAGCGGCACGGCGCCGCGGATGCCCAGCGAGCCGAGGAAGAAGCGGATCAGGTCCGCCGGGCGGAAGTCGCGGTGGGCGATGCTGTCGCGGATCTCGGCATAGGGCAGCCCGTCGAGGTACTGCACCCGGCTCATGGCATAGTGCAGGTCGGGGTGGGCGAGGGCGACCTCGCCGGCCCGCGCCCCGTCGGGAAACGCGGTGAGCACCGAGGCGAGGCGCTGGATCAGCCCGACATGGTCGATGAAGCTCTCGAACGCCTCGTGGGGGTCGATGATCCGGTCGCCGCGGCGCTGCTCGCCGTTGTCCACCGAGTGGTACCAGAAATGCTGGTGGGTGGCGGCGAGGCTGCGGTCGGTGGTGAGCGCCCAGCCGTAGTTGCGGCGCAGGATGTCGCGCAGCCCGGCCACGCTCATGCACGGGTCGAACCGCCGCTGCCGCCCGGCGCCGATGGCGAACCAGGGCGCCACCGCGTCGCAGAACTCCGGCACGGTGTCGAGCAGCAGGCTGTGGAACTGCTCGCGGGTCTCGCCGTCGAGCTGCTCCTCCACCCGGCGGGCAAGGCTGTCCCACGTGCCGGCGGCGGTGGCGAGCCAGCCCTCGATCCGGGTGAGCCCGGCGATGATCTGCCCGTTCGGCACCACGTAGTCCTCCACCTGCGGGTCGGAGCTGCGGTAGATGGCGATGGTCCGCGCGAGGCTTTCGGAGAGCGTGGCGCGGCCGGCCGGGGTGATTTCGCGGCTCTTCGCGTAGGCGAGGGCGAGCTCGCGCACCAGCACCCATGTCGCCACCCAGTGCGGCCAGCGCTGCAGCGCCACGCACATGCCCTGGCCGGAGGAATTGCCGATGCCCAGGGAGCGCGCCGCGTCGGGGGCGAGCCGGGCCGCCCCGGGGTTGCGCCGCCGGGCCACCGCGTTCACCAGGTCGATGGAGAACACCCGCACGAGCCAGATCGCGAAGATGTCGGCGAAGAACGGGTGGCTGAGCGGGTTGTCCTCGGAGATGCCCTGGAAGGAGATCGAGCCATTGCGCCCGCTGGCCTGGAAGCCGCCGTTGCGCATCAGGTAGGCGAGGTCCTCCTCCGGCTGGCGGCCGGCGGCGAGGGCGTCGACCGCGGCGTCGAAATGCCGGCTGCTGCGGTTTGCGGGGGTCCAGCCGATCACGTCGGCATCGGTGCGCATCACGCCCTCGGACTTCACGTCGAAGGTGGCGAACTCGCGCGCGATGCGCGCCGCGTCCGGCCGGCCGACGAAGAGCGCGCCGAACATGTCGCGCAGCGCGCCGTCCGAGCGGCGGCCCACCTTCTCCACCCCGTCCCAGGGGTAGGCGCGGGCGATGTAGGTCATCTCGTGGCCCTCGGCCTCGATCTCGTAGACGAACTGGCCCGCGCCCTCGTCGTCCACCTCGCCGGCGACGCGGCGGATCTGCCAGCCCCGCGTGGCCATCCGCCGGCAGAACATGTCGGCGAAGCTCAGCCGCGAGGCCTTGAACAGGCGCAGGGTGTCGACGCGCATCACCTCGTCTGCCGGGCGCATCAGCGCGATGACCCGGTCGTGGTCCGCCGCGTCGGCGGTGGCCTCGCGCAGGCGCTCGGCGAGGAAGTCGGGCAGCGCGGGAGAGAGTGTCGGCATGGGCCTGGCTCCGGTGTCGCAGTGAGGGTCAGTCGGCATCGTTCATGCTCGATCCGATGAGGTAGAAGGTGAAGACGGTGAGGGCGACGGCGCCGCCGGGGGCGAGGCTGAGCGCCGGGCGCAGCGGCAGGAACATCGAGCCGTCGCGCACCATGCCGCCCCAGTCCGGCGCCGGGGGCGGCACGCCGAGGCCGAGGTAGCTCAGGCTCGCCGAGGTGAAGATGGCGAGCGACACGTTGATGGCGAACTGCGCCCAGACCACGCGCATCGTGTTGGGCATGATGTGCTTGCGGATGATCCAGCCGGCGCCCGCCCCGGTGGCGCGGGCGGCCTCCACGAACAGCGTCTCGCGCACCACGAAGACCTGGCCGCGCACCAGCCGCGCCACCGTGGGCGCGGTGACGATGCCGAGCGTGACCGAGAGGTTGAGCACCGAGGTGCCGAGCATCGCGGTGATGATGAGCGCCAGCACGAGGCCGGGCAGGGCGATGAAGATGTCGATCACCTGCACCAGCACGAAGTCGACCCGGCCGCGGAAGAACCCGGCGACGAGCCCGATCGGCGCGCCGATCAGCACCGCCACCACCGCCGCGGCCGCCCCCACCTGCAGCGAGATCCGCGTGCCCCACAGGATGCGGGAGAACACGTCGCGGCCGAGCTGGTCGGTTCCGAGCCAGTTCTGGGCGCTGGGGGCGCCGAGCACGTTGGTCGAGGTCGCCACCGGCGAGTAGGGCGCGATCATCGGGGCGAAGGCGGCGCAGGCGGTGATGATCACCAGCAGCGTGAGCCCGAGGAGCATGCGGGGGGAGAGGCGTTTCATGCGTGTCTCCTCAGCCCGCTGTCCGGACCATGGGGTTGACCAGCGAATAGGTGAGATCGGCCAGGAGGTTGAGCAGCATCACGCCCACGATGATGACCATGCCCACGGCCAGCATCACCGGGAAGTCGCGCGCCGAGATGGCGGTGACCAGCAGCCGCCCCATGCCGGGCATGGAGAAGACCGTCTCGGTCACCACCGCGCCGCCCACGAGCTGGCCCAGCGACAGGCCGGCATAGGTGATGAGCGGCAGGATGCTGTTGGGCAGGATGTGGCGGTAGGAGACCCGGGCCTCGGATATGCCCTTGGCGCGGGCGGCGCGGACATAGAGGTTTCGCTCCACAGAGCGGTACTCGGCCTTGTAGACCAGGCTGAAGGAGCTGAAGTAGAAGGTCATCAGCGTGAACACCGGCAGCACGAGGTGCAGCAGGTGCCTGCCCGCCCCGCCCGACCAGGGCACCCAGCCGGTGGTGGGCAGCATGCGCAGCTGCACCGAGAAGACGTAGATCAGCAGCAGACCGAGGAAGAAGTTCGGCACGGTGATGCCGATCACGCTCACGCCGGCCACCAGCCGGTCGGTGAGCCCGCGCAGCACGGTCACCGAGTTCAGGAGCGCCGCGCCCGCGAAGGCGATGAGGATCGCCCAGAGGGCCAGCTCCAGCGTGAGCGGCAGCGCCGCCCCGATCATCTCCGCCACCGGCTGCTGGGTGGAATAGCTGCGCCCGAAATCGCCGCTCAGCGCGTCCGAGATCCAGTGCCAGTAGCGGGTGAGGAGCGGTGCGTCGAAGCCGAGCTTCGCGTTCAGCTCCGCCACCGCCTGGGGCGAGGCGTCCTCGCCCAGCATGATCGCCGCCGGGGTGCCGAGAAACGATGTCGTCGCGGCGAAGAGCAGGAAGGTGAGGATGATCACGTTGGGGACCATCATCAGGATGCGGGAGAAGATCAGGGCCAGCATGGGCGGCTCACCTCATCACGAAGGGGTCGGCGGTGGGCTTGCCGGAGAGATCGGCGAAGATCGCCTTGGTCTGGCTGTAGTCGTGGATCGCCTCGAGGCCGCCCTCGCGGCCGTAGCCGCTGTTGCCCGAGCCGCCGAAGGGCATGGCGAAATTCGTCACCCGGTAGGTGTTGATCCAGAAGCGCCCGGCGGGGATGGCCCGCGCGGTGCGGTAGGCCCGGCCGAAATCGCCGCTGAACACGCCGCCGGCGAAGGCGTAGGCGCTGTCGCGCGCCAGCGCGATCGCCTCCTCTTCGTCGCGGAAGCGCAGCACGCTCAGCACCGGGCCGAAGAGCTCGTTGCGCACCACGGGCGACATCTGGTCGGGGCAGGCGACGATGGTGGGCTCGAAGTACCAGCCCGTCTCGCGCCCGGCCCGGCCGCCGCCGGTGAGCAGCTGCGCCCCCTGCCCGAGCGACTGGGCGAGCAGCGCCTCGATGCGGTCGCGCTGGCGGCGGGTGGCGAGCGGGCCCATGTGGGTGTCCTCGGCCATCGGGTCGCCGACGACGATTTCCTTCGCCCGGGCGACGAGCCGCTCGACCACCGTGTCGTAGATGCCCTCCTGCAGGAGGAGGCGCGAGCCCGCGGCGCAGCTCTGGCCGCTGGCGGCGAAGATGGCGGCCGTGACGCCGTTGACCGCGTTGTCGATGTCCGCGTCGTCGTAGACCACCACGGGAGACTTTCCGCCGAGCTCGAGCGAGAGCTGGGCGATGTTGTTGGCCGAGGCGCCGATCACCTTGCGCGCGGTCTCCACCCCGCCGGTGAAGCTCACCCGGCGCACCAGCGGGTGGGAGACGAGGGTCTCCGCGCAGGGGCTGCCGCCGCCGGTCACCACGTTGAACACGCCCTCGGGCAGGCCGGCGGAGGCGAGCACCCGGGCGAATTCCGCCACGGCGGCCGAGGCCTCCTCCGAGGGCTTGAGCACCACGGTGTTTCCCGCCGCCAGCGCCGGGGCGATCTTGAAGGCGGCGAGGTGGAGCTGCGAGTTCCACGGCACGATGGCCGCCACCACGCCCAGCGGCTCGTAGACGATCATCGAGAGCGGGCCGTCGGGGCCCACCGGGGGCAGGCGGCCCTCGATCTTGTCGGCGAGGCCGGCATAATAGTCGTAGACCTCGGCGAGGTTGCCGGCCTGCCAGCGGGTTTCGCGCAGCAGCTTGCCGGTGTCGGTGGTCTCGGCCACGGCCATCTCCGGCCCGGCCTCGGCCAGCGCCAGGGCGATGCGGCGCAGCACCTTGCCGCGCTCGCGCGCACTCATCCGCGCCCAGGGGCCATGGGTGAAGGCGGCGTGGGCGGCGCGCACCGCGCGGTCCACGTCTGCCGCGGTGGCCTCGGGGAAGCTCGCCCAGGTCTCACCCGTGGCGGGGTTGAGGGAGGTGAAGCGTGCGCCGTCTGCCGCGTCGCAGAAGGCACCGTCGATGTACATCTGGTAGGTCTTCATGGAACGTCCGCTGAATTGCCGTGCAGGGCCCCGCCCCGGGGCCCGGAGCGGGGAAGGGCGGGCCGCCCCGGAAAGGGCCGGCCCGCTTGCCGTCAGGCGCCGTCTTTCCAGAAGTAGCGGAAGCGCGGGATCAGGTCGGGCATGGGCGTGTAGCCCTTCACCTCGGCGCGCAGGGCGCTGAACTCGCGCGAGAAGCCCACCGGCATGTAGGCGAGGTCTTCCGAGATCTGCTTCTGGATCTTGTCGTAGAGCGCCTTGCGGGCGTCCTGGTCGGTCAGCACGCGGGCCTCGTAGATCCACTCGTCGACCTGGGGGTTGCTGTATTTCGTGCTGTTCGCCGTGCCGTCGGTGGCGAAGAGATACTGGATCAGCCCGTCGGGGTCGGCGCGCTGGGTCCAGCGCATCGGGGTGAAGCGGATCTCGCCGGCCACGGTCTTGGCGTAATATTCGCTCTGCGGCACCGGCGCGAGCTCGACATCGAGGCCGATGGCGTTGAGGTCCTCGTGCGCCAGCTCGGCGAAGCGGCGCAGGGCGTCGCCGCTGGGCGCGGCGAGCTGCAGCTTCGTGCCGGTGAGCCCGGCATCCTCGAGGATCTGACGCGCCTTGTCGGGGTCGTAGCTGTAGTCGGCGAGGTCATCCGTGCTCCACCACAGCCCGTCGGGGGTGAAGCCGTTGGAGATCACCCCCTCGCCCTCCCAGAGGATCTGGTTGATGCGCTCGCGGTTCAGCCCGTAGGCCACGGCGCGGCGCAGCTCGGGATTGTCGTAGGGCGCGCTGTCCCATTTCCACTGCAGCGAATACCACTGCCCGCCCGCCGAGGGCTCCACGGAGATTTCCGGGCTGGCCGCGGCCAGCTTGGTGTCGAGCGGGGTGAGATGGCCGATGTAGTCGAGCTCGCCGATCATCATGCGCTGGATGCCGACCACGTTGGAGGGGATGTCGTTGAAGGTGATCGCGTCGAGATGCGGCATGCCCTCCTGCCAGAACTCCTCGTTGCGGGTCACGGTGAGGGTGCTGCCGCGGGTCCATTCGCCAAGCTTGAACGGGCCGGTGCCCACCGGGTGGGAGCCGATGTCCTCACCCCATTTCTCGGCCGCGGCGGGCGAGGCCATCAGGCCCGCGCGGTCGGCGAAGAGCGAGAGCAGCGGCGGGTAGGGCTCGGTGAGGGTGATGGCGACGGTGGCGTCATCCACCACCTCGACGCTCTCGATCACGCCCTCGAGCTGGCGGCGCTGCGAGGAGTTGCCGTTCGGGTCGAGCCGGGTGTCGAGGTTCCACTTCACCGCCTCGGCGTTGAAGGACGTGCCGTCGTGGAAGGTGACGCCGGTCTCGAGGTGCAGCACCAGGCGCCTGCCGTCCTCCTCGAAGTCCCAGCTTTTCGCGAGGCCGGGCTTGAGCGAGAAATCCGGGTTCAGGTCGACCAGCCGGTCGAAGATGGTGAACAGGATCTGCCGTTCGGTCCACTGGGTGGACTGCAGCGGGTCCATGGTGCGCAGGTCGCTGATGAAGCCGACGTTGAGCGTGCCGCCCTGCGTCGGGGGTGCGTCCTGCGCGAAGACGGTGGCGGGCAGGCCGGCGGCCAGCATGAGCGCGCTCACGGTGGAGAGCATTTGCCTTCTGTTCATTTTCTCTTCCTGTTGGCTTGAGAGTGTGAAGTCCGGCGTGTTCCCGCCGTTATTGGCCCCCACGGGCGGGGGCATTCCGGCTCAGGGCCTGAGCGGCCTGCCGGCCTGGTCGACGCCCATGAACTCCATGTCCCTGAAGCGATCGCCGATGCGGGCATGCACGCGGCCGCCGCTGGTGGCGCCGAGGGCGACGACGATCTCGCCCGCAGCCGGTGCGTCCGGGATGGTGAATTCCATGGTCAGGAAATGGGTTCTGGCGCCCTTGCTCTCCTGCGACTTGTGGGTCATCGGGATGGTGATGGCGGTGCCGGCGCCGGCGCGCTTGTTGGTGAAGGGCAGGAAGCTGTCGCCGCCCGCGCCGGCCCGGAAGACATTGCCGAAATGCAGGGTGTGGATGAGGCCGGCGGCGTGCTCCACCTCGCCCTCGGTGCCCACCACGGCGGCCTTGCCGAAGGCCTCGATGCCCTCCGCCCCGCCCATCAGCGCCACCAGCCGCGGCACCAGCGCCTCGCCCAGCACCGCGGCATGGGCGTGGATCTCCGGCTGCAGGTCCTCCACCCAGGCGCTGCCCCAGGGGTTGCGGATGACGGCGGCGCAGGCGGCCATGCGCAGCGGCGTGGCCGCGGGGCGGCCGCCCTCCGTGAGGATGTCCTCGACGAAATCGACCACCTTGCGGATCACCACGCCGCTCATGCCGCGAGGCCCTTCTCGGCCAGCACCTTGTTGGCGATGCGGTGGCATTCCACCCCCACCGGCACGCCGCAGTAGATGGTGACATGGGTGATGAGCGCCTTCAGCTCCTCCACCGTGACACCATTGGTGAGCGCGCCGCGGAAGTGCAGCTCCCACTCGTGCATGCGGTTGAGCGCCGCGATCATCACGATGTTGAGCATCGAGCGGGTGCGCGGGGGCAGCGTGTCGTCGCCCCAGCCCGCGCCCCAGCAATACTCGGTGATGAAGGACTGGAACTCCTTCGAGAAGGCCGTGGCATTGCCCAGGGATTTCTCCACGTATGCCGCGCCCAGGGTCGCCTTGCGCTGCTCCAGGCCCTTGTCGTAGAGCGCCTCATCCATTCTGCGTCTCCTGCGCGGTGTCGGTTTTCGTGAGGAAGGCCGCGATCCGTTCGGCGATCAGCTCCGGCGCCTCGAGCAGCACCGAGTGCTTGAGCCCCGGCAGGATCTCGAGCTCGGACTGCGGGATCAGCCGGTGCATGGTCTGCGCCATGCGCGGGTTCGAGCCCTGGTCGAATTCGCCGGTCATGATCAGTGCCGGGTGGGGGATGCGGCTGAGCGTGTCGACCAGCTCGGTCTGGCCGAAGACGCGGTAGGCCTCGAGGTAGGAGGGCACGTGGGCGGCCTCCAGCTCGGCGATGCGGGCGCGGATCGTGTCCTCGTGGTCGCGCACGAAGGCCTCGGTAAACCAGCGCTCGCGGGCCGCGCCGGTGATGGCCTTCATGCCGCCGTCGCGGATCATCTGCAGCCGGGCGACGACCTTGGCGCGCTCCTCCTCCGTGCGGCCGGCGACGGCCGAGAGGATGACGATGCGCCGGAACCGCTCCGGCCAGCCCGCGGCGAGGCGCTGCGCGATCAGCCCGCCCAGCGAGAAGCCGGCGAGATCGGCCCTCTCCACGCCCGCCGCGTCCATCACGCGGAGGATGTCCTCGGCGAAGGTGTCGATGCTGATGGGGCCGTCGATCAGCGGCGAGGCGCCGTGGCCGCGCAGATCGGAGCGGATGATCCGGAAACGGCCCGGCAGCGCGGCGCAGACCCCGTCCCAGCTCTGCAGGTTCGCGCCCACCCCGTGCACCAGCACCAGCGGCGCGCCCTCACCGCTCACCTCGTAGTGGATACGGCCTTCGGCAGTCTTCATCACGCACTCCCCTCGCGCCGATGTCGCTGTTTATGTAGGATGGTATACCAACCGACAATCATATGGTCAACTGAGTCGAACTGGTGTACTCCTTCCGCGATCCCGGCACCGGGCGCCGCGGCGGCGGCCCGGGGCGGGCGTGAGCAGGACAAGGGGGCAAGAGGCCTTGAGCGAAGGCGATACCAAGAGCGGATGGATGGTCGGCGAGACACCGACGCTGCGCGACCAGACGGTGACCGTGCTCCGCGAGGCCATCCTGAACGAGACCTTCCGGCCCGGCGACAAGCTCGTCGAGCGCACCCTCGCCGAGCAGACCGGCGTGAGCCGCACCAGCATCCGCGAGGCGCTGGCCCAGCTCGAAGCCGAGGGGCTGGTGACCCGGATGGCCGGGCGCGGCATGCGGGTGTCCGGCCTCTCGGTCGATGAGGCCCGGGCGATCTACGAGGCCCGCGCGATCCTCGAATCCGCCATGGCCCGCCTGTTCACCGAACGCGCCGGGGCGGCCGACATGGCCGCCCTCGACCGTGCCGTGCACGAAGCGGTGGAGACCGATGTCGCCGACACCGCCCGCCAGCACGCGCAGAAGCTCGACGACGTGTTCGACGTGATCACCCGCGGGGCGGCGAACCCGGTCACCTACCAGATGGCCTCGCTGCTGCGCACCCGGGTGACCTACCTGCGCACCATCACCTCGCGCGTGGCGAGCCCGGAGCGCCGCACCGAATCGATCCGCCTGCTGCGCGACATCCGCGCCGCCCTCACGGCCCGCGACGCCGACCGCTCCGAGGCGCTGATCCGGCATTACGTCGAGCGCTCCGCCGCCTTTGCCGTGCAGGTGCTCCGCGCCCAGGAAGCGGAGCGCGGCACCCAGAACAGGAAAGACTGACATGGACTACGTGAAACTGGGCCGCAGCAGCCTCAAGGTCTCCCGCATCTGCCTCGGCGCCATGGGCTTCGGCGCGACCGGCTGGCGCGGCTGGGTGCTCGATGAGGCCGCCTCCGCCGCGGTGCTGGACCGCGCGCTCGACCACGGCATCAACTTCTTCGACACCTGCGACTTCTACTCGGCGGGCGAGAGCGAGCGCATCCTGGGCGAGATCCTGGTGAAGCGGCAGCCGCGCGAGAGCTTCGTGCTGGCCACCAAGGCCGGAAACCCGATGGCGAAACACCCTAACGGCCGCGGCTACTCGCGCAAGCACCTGTTCGGCGCCATCGATGCCTCGCTCACCCGGCTGGGCACCGACCATGTCGACCTGTTCCAGACCCATGTCTGGGACCCCGAGTGCGACCTGGAGGAGCTGGTGGACGCGATGGGCGACATCGTGCGGGCCGGCAAGGCGCGCCATGTCGGGGTCACCACCATGCCGGCCTGGACGCTGGCGCTGTGCCGGGCGATGGCCGATGCCCGCGCCTCCGCGCGCTTCCTCTCGATGCAGTGCGAGTACAACGCCGCCCACCGGGAGTGCGAGCGCGAGCTCGTGCCGCTGTGCCGGCACGAGGGCATCGCGCTCATCCCCTTCAGCCCGATGGCGCGCGGCTTCCTCTCGGCCGACCGCTCCGGCGGGCGCAACGAGACCCTGCGCACCCGCACCGACGACTACACGCAGAAATACTACTACCGCGACGCCGATTTCGAGGTGCAGGCCCGCATCGCCCGCGTGGCCGGGGCGCATGGCGTGAGCCCCTCGCAGGTGGCCATGGCCTGGACCCTGTCGCGCCCGGGCGTGACCTCGCCGATATTCGGCGCTACATCCGTGGCCCAGGTGGACGAGGCGGTCGCCGCCCTCGGCCTGGCGCTGACGGCCGAGGATGTGGCGCTGATCGACGGGGCCTACGTTCCGCGCCCCTTGCAGGGTGCGGGCCACTGACGGCCCGGCCGGTGGCGCCGGCGGGCCGCGGAAGGAGCAGACAATGTTGAAGGATCTCAGGATCAACGCCTCTCCCACGCTGCGCGAGCGGGTTGCGGACATCCTGCGCGGCGCGGTGGCGAACGGCGAGCTCGCCCCCGGCGAACGGCTGGTCGAGCGCGTGCTCTGCGACCGGATGGGTGTGTCGCGTACCTCGCTGCGCGAGGCGCTGCGCGAGCTGGAGAACGAGGGGCTCGTCACCTGCCTGCCCAACCGCGGGCTCATCGTCTCGAAGATGGACCCCGCCCTGGCGAAGAACATCTTCGACCTGCGCGCGGCGCTGGAGGTGCTCGTGGGCCGGCTGTTCTGCGAGAACGCCACCGATGCGGAGATCGCCGCGCTGGACGAGGCCTTCGCCGAGGTGCGCGCGGCCTATGAGCAGGGCGGGCGCGACGCCATCGAGGCGAAGACCCGCTTCTATGCGGTGCTGATGGCCGGCGCGCGCAACCCCGAGGCGGAGCGCATGCTGCGCTCGATCCACATCCGCGCCTCGCAGCTGCGGTTGCTCTCGCTGTCGAAGCCCGAGCGCAGGGCGGTGTCGCTGGAGGAGCTGGAGGGGCTGGTGGCGGCGCTGAAGCGGCGCGACGTGCCGGCGGTGGAAACCCTCTGCCGCCAGCATATAGAGGCCGCCGCCCGCGCCGCGATGGCAGGCATCTGACGGGGCGCCCGCCCGCCCCCGGCGGGCAGGCCGGCTCCGGCGGCGCCCCGCCCCCCCCTCGCCGTTCCCCCCTTCCCGGCGCGGCCCCTGCATCCGCGGACGGGCGCGGGGCCGGGCCTCCCGCCGAGCGGCGCGCCATGGCATCATTCAACCGATAATCGGAATACTGAGTTCGCTTCTTCGGATATTCTTCCGGAACTCGATACCTCTTAAGTCTCTGTCCGCGACGAACCCCGTCGCACCGGACACCCACACAGACCAGAGAGGACCATTCCGATGCCCACCCTTTCGCAGAATGACACCGCGCCCGTCACGCTCTACCGCCATCCGAAATCCGGCCATTGCCACCGGGTCGAGCTGATGCTGTCGCTGCTCGGCCGCGCCTGCCGCACGGTCGACCTCGACATGGCGAACGGCGCGCACAAGGCGCCGGACTACCTGCGCATCAGCCCGCTGGGCCAGGTGCCCGCCATCGAGGACGGCGAGGTGACCCTCGCCGATTCCAACGCCATCATCACCTATCTCGCCGAGCGCTACGGCGATGCCGATGCCTGGCGCGGCGCCGACCCGGTGGAGAAGGCCGAGGTGCAGCGCTGGCTCTCGGTCGCGGCCGGCGAGATCGCCTCCGGCCCCTGTGCCGCGCGGCTGGTCACGCTGTTCGGCGCCGGGCTCGACCATGAGGCGGCCAAGACCCGCGCGCATGCGCTCTTCGCGGTGATGGAGGGCCATCTGGCAGGGCGCGACTGGCTGGCCGCCGGGCGCCCGACCCTCGCCGATATCGCCGCCTACAGCTACATCGCCCACGCGCCGGAAGGCGGGGTGAGCCTTGCGCCCTACCCCGGCATCCGCGCCTGGCTGGCCCGCATCGAGGCCCTGCCCGGCTTTGTCGGCATGGCCCGCTCACCGGCGCTGGCCTGAGAAACGGAGGCGGACATGACACAGGAGACGAGCCCGTTTCACCCCGGCGAGCGCGCGGCACAGGCCCGTGCCGGGGTCAGTGACCTGGCCGACCGCGCCGCCGGCTTCGTGCGCGACCACATGCCGGAGCAGCACCGCGCGTTCTTCGCGGGGCTGCCGTTCCTCGTCGTCGCGGCGGCGGGAGGCGACGGCCGTCCCTGGGTCACGCTGCTGGAAGGGCGGGATGGCTTCGTGAGCAGCCCCGACCCGCGCAGCCTGCTGGTCGACGCGGCGGTGCCGGAGGGCGACCCCCTCGCCGGCGCGCTCGGCCCGGGCAGTGCCATCGGCGTGCTGGGCATCGAGCTCGCCACCCGCCGACGCAACCGGATGAACGGCGTGCTGCGCGCGGGCGCGGCGGGCCTCTCCCTCGAGGTGCAGCAGAGCTTCGGAAACTGCCCGGCGCACATCCACCCGCGCGGCTGGTTCCGCGAGGCGGCCGCGCAGCCGGCCGCCGCCCGCACCGGCACCGGGCTGGACCCCGACCAGGCGGCGCGCATCGCGGCGGCCGACACGTTCTTCGTCGGCACCGGGGTCGCGCGGTCGCAGGACGGCCGGGCCACGGACGGCTACGACGCCTCCCATCGCGGCGGCGCGCCCGGCTTCGTGCGCGTGACCGCCGACGGGCGGCTGCGCATCCCCGACTATTCGGGCAACAACTTCTTCAACACCATCGGCAACCTGCTGCGCGACCCCCGCATCGGGCTGGTCTTTCCCGATTTCGCCACCGGGGGGCTGCTGCACGTCGCCGGCACGGCCCGTATCGAATGGGTGCCGCGCGCCAGCCACGACCCCCAGGCGCGGCGGATGATCGAGGTGACCGTCGAGGCGGTGATCGACCGGCCCGGCGCGCTCTCGCTGCGCTGGCGCGAGGAGACGGCAGACCTGCGGGCCTTCGTGCTGGCCGAGAAGACCCGCGAGAGCGCGGGCATCACCTCCTTCCGCCTCGTGCCGGCCGACGGCGGCGCCCTGCCGCCCTTCCTGCCGGGCCAGCACCTGCCGGTGGAACTGGACGTGCCGGGCCAGCCGGGGCCGGTGCGCAGGAGCTACTCGCTGTCCGGCGCGCCGGACGGCCGCTCCTACCGCATCAGTGTCAAGCGCGAGGAGCGGGGCATCGCCTCGGGCTTCCTGCACGACATCGCCGGACCCGGCACCCTGCTGCGCGCCCGCCCGCCCGCCGGCGACTTCACCCTGCCGCCGGGCACAAGCCCGCTGATGCTGGTGAGCGCGGGTGTGGGGGTGACGCCGATGCTGGCGATGCTGCAGGCGGTGGCGGAGGCGCGCAGCGGCCGGCCGGTGCGCTTCGTGCATGTCGCGCGCGACGGGCGCAGCCATGCCTTCCGCGGCGAGGTGGAGGCGCTGGTGGCCGCGACACCGGGCGTGGAGCGGCGCTACTTCTACACCGCCCCGCGGCCGGAGGACACGCAGGGCCGGACCTTCGATGCGACGGGCCGGGTGACGGCGGCCGACCTGCTGGCGCTCGCTCCCGGCCCCGGGGCCGACTACATGTTCTGCGGTCCCGCCGGCTTCATCGCCGGGCTGCGCAGCGGGCTGGAGCAGGCCGGCGTGGCGCCCGCGCGGCTGCATGCCGAGACCTTCGGCCCGGCGGGCTGAGCCGGGGCGGCACCGGGCCGTGCCCGACTGGCCTAGCCCGGCCCGGCCCGGACGGCCCGCATGACACGGCCCGGGCCCTGCGGCCCGCATACCGCCTCGCGCCAGGCGGAGGGGCTCATGTGCCGGTGGCGCGCGAAGACCCGCGCCAGAACCTGGCCGGAGGAGTAGCCCACCGCGAACGCGATGTCGACGACGGGCAGATCGGTGGTCTCCAGCAGGACGCAGGCCCGCTCCACCCGCAGCCGCTGCATGTAGGCCCGGGGCGAGACGCCGAGATTGTGCTTGAACATGCGCGAGAAGTGGAAGGGGGAGAGCTGGGCCTCGGCCGCCAGTTCGTCGAGGCTGATGTCCTCGGCGAGCCGGCTGTGCATCAGCTCCAGGCAACGGCGCTCCGCCCAGGGCGCGAGCCCGCCCTTCGCCCCGGCGAGCGGCGCGTCCGACAGCCGGCAGAGCTCGGCCAGGATCTCGCAGCCCGCCGCCTGGGCCAGCAGGCGGGAGGGCGCGCCCTCCTCGTCGGCCAGGCGCCAGAGCTTGCGGACGGCGGAGCGGATGGCGGGCGAGGCGAACATGCGGCTGCTGAGCTGTGCGCAGTCGAAGCGCCGCCCGCCTTCGGCCGCGTCCTCCAGCGCCGTCCGCCAGCGCGCGGTCGGAAACGAGATGCTGCGAATGCGGTTGGCGTCGCTGACCAGGACGGTGTTGGCGAAATCCGGCGCCGCGAGGAAGAAGTCGCCCTTGCGGCTGGTGACGTTGAAATGCCCGCCGCCGAGGTTTCCCTGCACCCGGCAGCCGCCGCTGAGGTCCTGGTAGAGCACGAGGTCGGGCACGGCGGGGTCGGACATGTCGCCGGCCGGCTGCGCCGCCTCGACGAGGTCGAGCAACCCGCCCGGCGATTTCATCGTGCGCACGTAGCTGGCCAGAGGGCCCTCGCGGTACCATTGCACAAAGGAGGAATAGGCCGAAACTGTCATCCCAGGGTCTCCCGTCGGCGGCATGCGCGCGGCAGGCGGGGCGCCGGCGGGCCCGAGGGAAGGCCGGCGGGCGGCCTCGCTGGCGGCGCGCGCGAATAATGTATCACTCGCTTCATTAAGAATGCTGTCCTGTCCTGCTGTCAACTCATGCTAAGCAGGGCGACATGCAAAGGACCGGACACATGACGCGAACCGCCCCGCCCGCAACCGGCCGGGGCAGGCCCCGGCAATTCGACCGGGATGTCGCCCTCGAGGCGGCGATGCACCTGTTCTGGAGCAAGGGCTACGAGGCGACCTCGATTCGCGACCTGACCCGGACCATGAACATCTCGCTGCCCAGCCTCTACGCCGCCTTCGGCTCGAAGGAAGCGCTCTATGCCGAGGCGCTGAGCAGATATTCCCGCACCGCCGACACGATCGGGCTCGCCCGGCTCCGGGCCCCGGACGTGCCGGTGCGGGCTGCGGTGGAGGGATACCTCATGGCCGCGGCGGCGTTTCTGAGCGCGCCGGAGGGCGACCATCCGACCGGCTGCATGGTCACGCTCGGCACCGTGAACCGGGAGGAGAGCCCGGCACTGCACGAGCGGCTGTGCGCCGAGCGCTCTGAGGCGTTCAGCCGGCTGCAGCAGCGGATCACGACGGCGGTGGAGGCGGGCGAGCTGCCCGCCACGCTCGATGCGCGGGCGCTGGCGCGCTTCGTGCACGGCCTGCTGTGCGGCATGGCGGTCCTGGCCCGCGACGGCATCGACCGGGAGGAGCTGGAGCGCATCGTGCACATCGCCATGCACGGCTGGGACGCCCATGTCGGTGCCGCGTGAGGCGCCGCCTCACCGCGCCGCGGAAAGCCCCTCGAGCCAGCGGGTGAACATCACGGTGGCCGCGCGCTCGAGCGACGCGCCGTGACGGGCGGTGTCCTCGCGCAGCACGACCGGGCTGACCCCGGCGCCCGCCAGCTCGTTCGCGTGGCCCATGGTCCAGCGCTCGAGCCGCGCGGCGACGAGCTCGGGGTGGAACTGCAGCCCGAGGATGTTGGGCCCGCGCGAGAAGGCCTGGTTGGCGCAGAGCGGCGTGGAGGCGAGGCGGGCGCAGCCCTCCGGCAGGTCGAAGGTGTCGCCGTGCCAGTGCAGCACGGGCGTGCCGCGCAGCGGCGCCAGCGGGTTGGTGCCGTCCCCGTCCTCGAGGTCGAGCGCCGCCCAGCCGATCTCCTTCGCCCGCGCGGGCCGCACCCCCGCCCCCAGCGCGAGGGCCATGAGCTGGGCACCGAGGCAGATGCCCAGGGTCGGCCGGTCGGCTTCGAGGCGCGCGCGCAGCAGCGCCGTTTCGCTGGCCATGACCGGGTAGCCCTGCGTGTCGGTGGCGCTCGCCGGGCCGCCCAGCACCACGAGCAGGTCCGGCGCCAGCGGATCGAGCGCGCCGGGGTCGGTGTCGGTCACGTCGACATAGGCGATGTCGTACCCGGCCCGCTCGAGCACCGGCGCGAAGCTGCCCAGGTCCTCGAAGGCGACATGGCGCAGGGCCGTGAGGGTGAGTCGGGTCATGCCGGGTCCTTTCCCGCGTCGGACGGCGCGGCCCGCCCGGCCGCGAGGAGATGTTCGAGGTCCTTCAGCGCCGCGGCGGCGGTGGCCAGCGGCTCGGCGGCATGGCCGATGGCCACGGTCTCGCCCATCGCCTCCGTGACGATGCGGATCGCCTTGGCCTTGCCGCGCACCCCGGCGAAGGGATCGTCGGACGGGTAGGTCCGGATGCCCACCTCGCCGCGGAGCCCGCCCTCGCTGCGCGACAGGCTGCCCACGAGCCGCGGGCTCAGGCCACGGGCCGTCCAGTCGGCGATCATGCCGGGGGTGACGTCCTGGATGCCCTGGACGGCGATGTCGCGCATCTCCAGCGCGCCGTCGAGGCCGAAATTGGCGATGAGCAGCAGCTTGCAGGCCGTGTCCCAGCCCTCGGTGTCGTTGCGCGGATCGGCCTCCGCGAAGCCGCCTGCCCGGGCCTCGTCCAGCGCCGCCTCGAAGCCGAGACCGCGGCTCATCATCGCGTCGAGCAGGTAGTTGGTGGTGGCATTGAGAATGCCCTCGAGCGAGACCACCTCGTTTCCCGCGAGACTGTGGCGCACCAGGTCGAGCGTGGGGAGGGCTGCGGCCGCCGCGCCGCTGAGCCGGATCCGCGCGCCGGAACGCCCGGCGATGTCGCGCAGCCGCGGGCCGCTGTGCACCAGCGCGCCCTTGGAGATCACGATCGTGTCCATGCCGGCGGCGAGCGCCGCCTCGAGATAGCCCAGGCCCGGGCCGCCGGTGCGAAAATCGCTCGGGCCGGCCTCGATGAGCACATCCGCGCCGCTGCCGGTGATGAAGCCGGGGCCGCTCAGCCCCGCCTCGAGCCGCTCCAGCCGGCCGGGTTCGAGCCCGGCCGGGTCCGCCAGCCCGGCGCGCGAGCCGCAGACCGCCACGAGGCGCACCTGCGTGTCATGGAGGCGCTGGTAGCGGGCCCGGCGCGACAGCAGCAGCGCCGCCGTGGTCCGCCCGACGCCGCCGAAGCCGGCGATGGCGATGTTCAGTGTCTTCAAGCTTGCGGTTCCTCTCTCATGCGCAGGACCGGTGGTCGTCACACTCTGCCAGTTTCGGGGCGGCTTCGTCACGGACTGTTGTCGGGGGGCGGAAACCCCACGCCACCGGCCGCGCGGCCGGACCGGCCCGCCGATGCGGGAGACGAGACAGGCGGGAAGGCCATGTCGGGGGTCAGGCCCAGGCGAGAAGCGGCTGCGGCGATGCCGGGGTGCCGGTGTCGGCGGCCGGCGTTCCCGCCCCGCGCCGGCCGGCCAGCGCCGCGATCAGCGAGGCCATGTCCGCCGGTGTCTCGAGGCAGCGCGCGGGGCAGACCTCGCGCAGCGTGCCGCCGCCCAGGCTGGTGTCGACGGTCATGTTGCCCGGCAACACCCCGGCCCGCACCACGTTGACCGTGACCCCCCGCGGGCGCATCTCGCGCGCGACGCTGTCGGCGTGATCGGCGATGGCGACCCGGCTCACCTCGTATTCGGCGAGGCCGCGGGCCGGGTTGCGGATGCTGTCGAACCCGGCGGTGAAGATGATGCGCCCGCCCTCGGCCATCAGAGGCATCGCCGCGCAGGTGGTCACGACGGCGCTCATCACGCTCAGCGCCCAGTCCGGGTCGTGGCAGTTCGCCTCCCCGGCGCTGTGCACGAGGATGTCGAGCGGGCCGAGGCGCGAGACCACGCGCTCGACCAGTCGCCGGGCGGCGGCGGGGTCGGCCGGGTCGCAGCACAGGCCGTGCACGCCCCTTGCCTCCAGCGCGGCGAGGCGGGCGCGCGCGCGGGGCGTGACGGCGGTGCAGCCGATGGCCACTTCCGCGCCGCGGGCGGCCAGCGCCTCGGCCACCGCCGCGCCCAGCCCGGAGAGACCGCCATTGACCAGGGCAACCCTGCCCTTGAGCGTCTGGGACATCGGCGCGCGTTCCTTTCCTCGCTCCGGCAGCCGGAGTGCGGGGCCCCGGCAGCGGGGCCGGGCGGTTTCGGGAGGAGCGAGGACAGGGCAGGGACGAATCCCGCCTCCGGCGCTCTGCTCCGGACCCACTCTAGCCCCGATGGCCGGGCGGCCGCGTATCGGGATCTGCTGCCGCGGTGCCGATCTTGCGCCAAAACCGCGCCGGAGCGGCACCCGGCCCCCTCACCGGAAAGGCGCGTTCGGGCGTTCGGGGAAGCCGGCCCCGATGTCGCAGAACCGGAGCCGGGCCAAGCGCGCCGGCATTGTGGTGCGGGCGGCGGCGATCGTGCCGGCCAGCGTGGCGGTCACCGCCCGGGCCCGGCAGCCCCTGCGCAGGCGGCACGTTCCGCGCGGCGGCGCCGGGGGGCGCGGCGAGCGGCCGGGCCTAGTTGCCCAGCACGAAGAGCAGGATCTCGGTCCCGCCCGGCCCGCCGCTCAGCACGTGGCGCCTGTGGCCGGGAAACTCCAGGAAATCCCCGGTATCGAGCGCGATCTCGCGGCTCTGCTCCAGTCGCACCGTCAGGGTGCCGCGCAGCACGAAGATCGCCTCGCAGCCGGAATGGAACGCCTCGGGGCTGTGGGCGATGCCCTCGGGGCAGGTGACCACGAAGGCGGCATAGTCGGGCCGGCCGGGCATGGAGCCGTTGAGCGACTGCATCACGAGCCCGCCGTCCTCCGCCTCGGCCACGAGCCGGGTGCGCTCGGCCCGGCGCACGACATGGATGTCATCCGCGCCCTGGTCCTCGCCCAGCAGGGCCGCGACACTCATGCGCAGCGCCTCCGTGAGCCGCAGCATCGCCGCCATGCTCAGCGATTTCTCGCCACGCTCGAACCGCGACAGGTGCCCCTTGCTCAGCGCGGCGGCGGCGGAGAGCTCGTCGAGCGTCATGTCGCGCCGCCGGCGCATGTCCCGGGCGCGCAGCCCGATCTGGATGAGGGATTCGTTCGTGTCCATGGTGCCCCGATAATTTTTCCCCATGGTAAAGGTGTTGTCTGACCCCGGGCAACGCAAAAGACCAAAAATGAGGCATTCAGGGGCGGAATGACGTGAAAAATCTCCCGAACGTGCAAAATTTGTTTGCCCTTGGGGCAACATGTTGTCCTCCTGTCAGTGTCAGAGAGCAAACCAGCGCCCCGGCCCCGGAGGCGAAGCCCGACAGGAGAGGTCGAATGAAACGCAGAGAGTTCATCGGGCGCGCGGCGCTCGTGCCCGCCGCACTTGCCACCCCCGCCATCGCCCGTGCCCAGACCGGCGTGCGCTGGCGCATGCCCACCAGCTTTCCCAGCAGCCTCGCCACCATCCAGGGCGGCGCCGTGCGGCTGGCGGAGAAGGTGGCCGAGCTCACCGACGGCGGGTTCCGGATCCAGGCCTATGCCGCGGGCGAGCTGGTGCCGCCGCTCGGCGTGCTCGAGGCGGTGCAGACCGGCACCACCGAGGCGGGCTACTCCCCCGGCTTCTTCTATGTCGGCAAGAAGCCCGCGCTCGCCTTCGACGCCGGCGTGCCCTTCGGCATGACCCCGCGCCAGCATTTCGCCTGGTTCCACCATGGCGGCGGCGGCGAGCTGATGGCCGAGGTCTTCGCGCCCTTCAACATCGTCACCATCCCGGCGGGCAACACCGGGGCGCAGATGGGCGGCTGGTTCCGCAAGCCCATCGACAGCGTGGCCGACCTGCAGGGGCTGCGCATCCGCGCCGCGGGCTACCTGGGCTACATCTTCGCCGATCTCGGCGCCGTGCCGCAGCAGATCGCCATCGGCGACCTCTACCCGGCGATGGAGCGCGGAACGCTCGACGCGGTGGAATTCACCAGCCCGGTCGATGACGAGACCCTCGGCCTCAACAAGGTGGCGCAATACTACTACGCCCCGGGCATTCTCGAGCTCGGTGCCTCGCTGGGCCTGATGGTCAACAAGGATGCCCTCGCCGCCCTGCCGCCCGCCTATGCCGCCGCCCTGCGCACCGCCTGCGCCTGGAGCTACTCCGACATGCTGGCGCGCTACGACAGTCTCAACGTGGCGGCCCTGCGCCGGCTGATCGCGAGCGGCACCGAGCTGCGCGCCTGGTCGCCCGAGATCATGGCGGCGATGCGCGGCAGCGCCGAGAAGCTGTTCTCCGAACAGGCCGAGGCGGACCCGGATTTCGGCCGCATCCACACCCATTGGCGCGCCTTCCTCGACGACCAGCTGCGCTGGATGTCGGTGAACGACGTGGCGGCCGAAAACGTGCTGATCCGGGGCTGAGGCGGCGTGGCCCTGCTCGACCTCATCGACCGGGTGAACCGGGGCATCGGCCGGGCCTGCGCCTGGGCGGTGCTGGCCGCCACGCTGCTGAGCGCCGGCAACGCGCTGATGCGCAAGCTCTTCGCGGTGAGTTCGAACGCGATGCTGGAGGCGCAGTGGTACCTCGTCGGCATCGCGGTGATGCTCGGCGCCGCCTGGGTGCTGCAGGAGAACGGCCATGTGCGCATCGAGCTCGTCTCGGCGCGTTTCCCGCCCCGGCTCAGGCGCGGGGTGGAGATCTTCGGCCACCTGGTGCTGCTGCTGCCCTGCGCGGCGCTGATGTTCTGGCTGAGCTGGCCCTACTTCCTGCGCTCCTGGGCCCAGAACGAGACCTCGATCAACACCGGGGGGCTGCTGGTCTGGCCGATGCGCGGGGTGATCGCGGCGGGCTTCCTTCTCCTGTGCCTGCAATCGCTCTGCGCCCTGCTGCGGCTGCTCGCCGGCGCGCCCGCCCCGGCGCCCGGCGGCGACGACGCCCTGCCCCCCGAATGACCCCGAGGCCCTGACCCCGTGCTGCACCTCATCGCCCAGAACCTCGCGCCGATCATGTTCGTCACCATCATGGGGCTGCTGATGCTCGGCTTCCCCGTGGCCTTCACGCTGGCGGCGGGGGGGCTCGGCTTCTTCGCCCTCGGCACGGCACTCTCCGAACTCGCGCCGGGGGATGTCTCGCTCGCCTGGCCGCTGCTGCAGGCCCAGCCCGACCGCATCTTCGGCATCATCAGCAACGACGTGCTGCTCGCCGTGCCCTTCTTCACCCTGATGGGGGCCATCTTCGAGAAGACCGGCATCGCCGAGGAGCTGCTCGCCGTGGTCGCCCGGCTGTTCGGGCGGCTGCGCGGCGGGCTCTGCTACGCGGTGATCCTGGTGGGGGCGCTGCTCGCGGCCACCACCGGCGTCGTCTCCGCCTCGGTGATGACGATGGGGCTCATCGCCCTGCCGATCATGCTCAGGAGCGGCTACAACCCCAGGCTCGCCGCCGGCACCATCACCGCCGCGGGCACCCTGTCGCAGATCGTGCCGCCCTCGCTGGTGCTCATCGTGATGGCCGACCAGGTGATGGTGCCGGTGGGCGAAATCTACCGCGGGGCGATGGTGCCCTCGGCGCTGATGATCGGCGCCTACCTGCTGGCCATCCTCGCGATCTCGCTCCTCTTCCCACGGCTGCTGCCCGCCTCGGCCGAGGAAGCCCCCGCCCCGCGCTGCTATCTCGGCCTCGCCACCTTCGCGCTGATCGGGCTCGCGGCCGGCTGGGCGGGACATCTCGCCTTCGGCGGGCTCGAGCCCGCGCCGCGGCGCATCGCGGCCATCGCGCTCGGCGGGGCCGTGGCGCTTGCCGCCGCCTGGGCCGACGGGCGCCGCGCCCGGCCGCGCGCCAGCCCCTTCGCCCGCGGCGCGGTGCTGGCCGTGGTGCCCACGCTCGGGCTCATCTTCCTCGTGCTCGGCACCATCTTCCTCGGCGTCGCCACCCCCACCGAGAGCGGCGCGCTCGGCGCCACCGGGGCGCTGGCGCTCGCCCTCTCCCGGGGCCGGCTGTCCCGCGCCGACCTGCGCGAGGCGGTGGAGCGCACCGCCCGGCTCACGGTCTTCGTGTTCTTCATCCTGATCGGCGCGAAGATGTTCAGCCTCACCTTCTACGGGCTCGGGGGCGATGCCTGGCTGCACCGGCTGCTCACCTCGCTGCCCGGCGGGCATACCGGCTTCATCATCTTCTCGATGCTGCTGATCTTCGTGCTCGGCTGCTTTCTCGACTTCTTCGAGATCGCCTTCATCGTGATCCCGCTGCTGCTGCCGGCGGCTCAGGCGCTGGAGATCGACCCGCTGTGGTTTGCGCTGGTCATCTCGATCAACCTGCAGACCTCCTTCCTCACCCCGCCCTTCGGCTTCGCGCTGTTCTACCTGCGCTCAGTGGCGCCCGCGCGCGGGGCGGGGCGGCTCTCCAACGAGGCGATCTACTACGGCGCCTTCGGTTTCATCGCCATCGACGCCGCGGTGATGGCACTGCTCATCGCCTTCCCGGAGCTGATCTCGCGCCCGGGGCCGGAGTTTGCCCCCGGTGCGGAAAACGCGGTCGAGTTCGGCACCTCCGGGGCGGATTTCGGCGCGCCCGCGCCCGGCGGCGCCACGCAGAACCTCAACGACCTTTTCAAGTAGGACATCATGCCAGACCTTCTCCTCCATGACTTCCCGCTCTCGGGAAACTGCCACAAGATCCACCTGCTCTGCGCCATGAACGGGCTGCCGCTCGAAAGCCGCCGGGTGGAGGTGCTCGACGGCGCCACCCGCACCGAGGAGTTCGCCCGCCTCAACCCCGTGCAGCAGATCCCGGTGCTGCAGGACGGCGAGACCATCGTGCAGGACAGCCAGGCGATCCTGCTCTACCTCGCGCTGAAATACGCCCCGCACTGGGCCGACCCCACGCCCGAGGGCATGGCCGCGATCATGGAATGGCTCTCCTACGCGGCCAAGGAGGTCTCCAACGGCCCGCAGATGGCGCGGCTGCATTTCCTCGACCCCCACGAGGACATCGACATCGCCCGCGCCCAGGCCATGGGCCGCAAGGTGCTCGCCCTGCTCGAGCGGGTGCTCTCGGAGCGCGACTGGCTCTGCCTCGGCCGGCCCACCATCGCCGATCTCGCGGTGTTTCCCTATGTCGGCCTCGCGCGGCAGGGCGAATTGCCGCTCGACGACCATCCGGCCGTGCTCGCCTGGATCGACCGCATCCGCGCCCTGCCCGGCTACCACCCGATGCCCGGCCTGCCGGAGGCGCTGTGATGGGCGGCTGGAACGGCACGGTCGAGCACCTGCACATCGCCCCGCGTTCCTTCCTGCCGATGCGGGAGATGGAGCGCATCGCGCTCGTGGCCGGCCGCGGCATCACCGGGGACCGCTATTCCACCGGCGACGGCTTCTATTCCGACCGCCCGGAGGAGGGCCGGCAGGTGACGCTCTTCGAGGCCGAGACCCTCGAGGCGCTGCTGCGAGACCACAGGATCACCCTCGCCCCGGCCGAGCACCGGCGCAACATCACCGTGCGCGGCGTGCCGCTCAACCACCTCGTGGGGCGTCGCTTCCGGGTGGGGCCGGTGCTGCTGGAGGGCACGCGCCTCTCCACCCCCTGCCGGCACATCGAGCAGATCACCGGCCAGGAGATCTTCACCGTGCTGCTGCACCGCTCGGGCCTGCATGCCCGCATCCTTGAAGGCGGCGAGGTGACGCCCGGCGCCGCCGTGACCCCGGAGTAAGTCGATGGCCAAGGCAATTCACCGCGTCTCCGTCGTGCTGCGCAGCGTCGAGACCCTGCCGGGCGACATCCGCCTGCTCGAGCTCGCCGACCGCGACGACTGGCCCCTGCCGCCCTTCACCGCCGGCGCGCATGTCGACCTGCACCTGCCCAGCGGGCGCATCCGGCAATACTCGCTCTGCGGCGATCCGGCCGAAAACACCCGCTACCGCATCGCCGTGGCGCGCGAGGCTGCGGGCCGCGGCGGTTCGGCGGAGGTGCACGCCGCGCTGCGCCCGGGGCAGGAGCTGCTCCTGTCGCTGCCGCGCAACAACTTCCCGCTGGTGCCAAGCGGGCGGGTGGTGATGGTGGCGGGGGGCATCGGCCTCACGCCCTTCCTGTCCATGCTGCCCGACCTCACGCGCACGGGGCGCGATTTCGTGCTGCATGTCTGCGCGAAGGCGCCGGAGCGCCACGGTTTCACCGCCGCACTGGGCGGCCTCGCCCCCGGGCGCCTCGCGCTGCATTTCAGCCGGGACGGCACGCGGCTCGACCTCGCGGCGCTGGTGGCGGGTCTGGGCCCGGAAGATCACCTCTACGTCTGCGGCCCGGCCGGGATGATGGCCGAGGCCCGCCGGCTCGGCGCCGGGCTGGGCGCACGGCTGCATCTCGAGCTCTTCGGCGCCGGCGAGGCCACGGGCCACACGGCCTACGAGGTCGAGCTCGCGCGCAGCGGCGCGGTCATCCCCGTGGCGGCCGGCGAAACGATGCTGGAGGCACTGCGCGGCGCGGGGCTCGACATCCCCTCCTCCTGCGAGGCGGGGGTCTGCCTGGAATGCCGCACGCGCTATCTCGCCGGCACGCCGGAGCACCGCGACCTGGCGATGCCGGCAGCCGACCGCCACGCCTGGCTCACGCCCTGCGTCTCGGGCTGCGCCGGCGGACGCATCGTGCTCGACCTTCCGAACCCGGACGCCCCCGCCGCCGGCTGACGCGGGACGCCCCCTGCCCCGCCGCCTCCGTCTTCGCTTCCGTCTTCGCCGCGGCGACAGGCTGCCGTGCCCCCCTTCCGGCCCGGGCGCCGGAGGCGCAGCCGGGCGCGCCGCCTCGCCCGCGGCGGATCATCGGCACCCGCGGGCACGGTTCCCGGTCGTGGCGGGCGCGGCGCGCGCCTGCGTCCCGCGCCCGCTCAGGGGGCAGGTTGCTCGCGCAGCGCTTCGGGCAGGACGGTCCAGGCCCGGATGAGGCCGCCGACGCCAGCCACCTCCATCTTGCGCATCACGTTGGCGCGATGCAGCTTCACCGTCACTTCGCTGATGCCGAGGTCGTAGGCGATCTGCTTGTTCAGCCGGCCGCGCGCCACCTCGCAGAACACCTCGCGCTCGCGCGGGGTGAGGGCGCGGAAGCGCTCCACCGTGGCCTGCAGCAGCGCCGCCTCCCGGCGGCGGGCGGCGTCGGTGGCGATGCCGGTGCTCACCGCGTCGAGCAGGGTCTGGTCACGCACCGGCTTGGTGAGAAAGTCGATGGCTCCGGCCTTCATCGCCTGCACGCTCATCGGGATGTCGCCGTGGCCGGTGAGGAATATGATGGACTTCTCCTCGCCCCGGCGGGCCAGTTCGCGCTGCAGGTCGAGGCCGCTGGTGCCGGGCATGCGCACGTCGAGGATCAGGCAGCCCGGCCGGCCCAGCGTGGCACTGGCCAGCAGCTCCGCGGTGGACGCGAAGCACGCGACCTCGAACCCCACGCTCATCAGCAACTCGGCCAGCGCCTCGCGCAGGCAGGCGTCGTCGTCCACGATCATCACCACGGGGGCTGCCGGCCCGTCCTCCTGCGCGGGCGGGCTGTACTGCGGCGCCGATTTCCGCTGGAACGGCGAGTCAATCTTCACTGTCACCCTCCATCTTTCCGGTCGTTCAATGCCTCCTCGATGGCTGCGAGCAGCAGCCTTCCGTCGAAGGGCTTGCGAAAGAAGCCCCGGATGCTGCCCGCCCGGGGCTGCTCCGCGATCTCGTGCCGCCCCGTGATGAGGAACACCGGCAGCCCGGGGCGCATGCGCCGCACCCGCGCCAGCAATTCGAACCCGTCCATCCCCGCCATGCCCACATCGCTGATCAGCACGTCGACATCCGCCAGCCCGCCGGCCAGGAGCCCGCCCGCGGTCGAGAAGCAGCGGGGCGTGAAGGCGGCGGATTCCAGCAGGTCCTCGAGGGATTCGAGCATCCTCGAATCGTCGTCCACCACCGCGACCACCCCTCGCGCCGCGGTCATTGGCGCTCTCCGTGCCGCGAGTGGGTGAGCGGGATCTCCAGCCGCTCGGCGATGCGCACCAGGTCGGCGAGCGAGGGCGCCGCGAGCTTGCGCATCACGTGGCGGCGGTGGATCTGCAGCGTGGTCTCGGAAATGCCGAGCTCGGCGGCGGCCTGCTTGTTCAGCAGGCCGCTCACCACCAGCGGCAGCACCTGCCGCTCGCGCGGGGTGAGGGCGGCGTAGCGCAGGCGCAGCGCCTCGAGCCCGGCCCGCTCGGCCAGGCGCGCCCGGTCCTGCGCCAGCGCGGTGCGAATGGCCGCCATCAGCTCCGTGTCGCCGAACGGCTTGGTGAGCAGGTCCACCGCGCCGTGGCGGATGGCCCGGACGGTGGAGGGAATGTCGCCATGCCCGGTGATGAACACGATGGGCGGATGCTCCCCCCCCGCGATGAGGCCCTGCAGGTCGAGTCCGTTGATGTCCGGCAGCTCGATGTCGAGCACGAGGCAGGCGGGCGCCCCCGGCTTCTGCGCCGCCATGTAGGCCCCTGCCGAGCCGAAGGCCGTCACCTGCATGCCATGCGAGGCCACCAGTTCGCACAGCGCCTCGCGGATGCGCGGGTCGTCGTCGACGATGTAGACCATGTGCTCGTCGGTGCTCATTCGGTTGCCTTCGCATCGAGGGGAAGTGTGAAGATGAAGCGCGCGCCCCGCGGGCACGCGTTCTCGGCCCAGAGCCGGCCGCCATGCGCCTCGACGATCGAACGGCAGATCGCGAGCCCCATGCCCATCCCGCGGTCCTTGGTGGAGACGAAGGGCTGGAAGATCCGCTCGGTGGAGGCGAGGCCGGGGCCGTGGTCGCGCACCTCGGCGCGCAGGCCCGTGCCGTCCGCGCGGGTGAGCCGGACCTCCAGCACCTGTTCCGCGTCGCCTCCGGCCATGGCTTCCATGCCGTTCGACATCAGGTTCACCAGCACCTGCTGCACCTGGACACGGTCGAGCGAGACCGGTGGCAGCCCCTCCTCGAGCGCGAGCACGATGCGCACGCCCCGGCGCAGCGCCTCGCCGGCCATCACGTCGCGCGCCTCCGCGATCACGCCCGCCAGCGACAGCCGCTCGCGCGCCTGGCCGGCCTGGCTGAACAGCGCGCGGATGCGGCTTACCACCTCGGCGGCCGAGTTCGCGTCGCGGGTGATGCGGCCGGCGGTGATCTTGGCGCGCTCGAGATTCGGCGGCTCGGCGGTGAGCCAGCGGTAGCAGGCATGCGAATTGGCCACGATGGCGGCCAGCGGCTGGTTCACCTCGTGGGCGATGGAGGCCGACAGCTCGGCCAGGCTGGCGGCGCGGGCGGCGCGCGCCAGGCTGTCCTGGGCGGTGCGCAGGTTCTCCTGCCCGCGCAGCAGGTCCTCGATGTCGAAACACACGCCGTACCATTGCGCGATGTTGCCGCCGGCGTCGCGCATCGCCTCGGCCCGCGTCTCCACCCAGAGCCAGGTGCCGTCATGCCGGCGCAGCCGGTGGCGCATGGCATAGGGCTCGCCAGTGGCGAGGCTGCGGGCATAGCGCGCCCGCACCTCGTCGAGATCGTCGGGGTGGATGATCTCCTCCAGGGTGGCGCCCAGCCGCTCGGGTCCGGTGAGGGGGTCGCCGCCCTCGCCCAGCGTGAGGCCGAGAAACGCGCTCAGCCGCCTGCTGCGGTAGATGGGCCGGCCGTCCGGCTCGGCGCAGTAGATCATCGCCGGCAGCGTCTCCACGATGCGGCGGTGCAGCCGCTCGCTGGAGCGCAACGCCTGCTCGGCCTGCATCTGGTCCTCGATGTCGGTGCAGACGCCGAACCATTCGAGCACGCGGCCCTCCTCGTCGCGCGTGGGCTCGGCCCGCCCCGCCACCCAGCGGTACACGCCGTCGGCCCGGCGAAGCCGATAGCGCCAGGAAAAGCCGCCGCCGGCCTCCATGCATTGGCTCAGCACCTGCAGCATTGGGCCCACGTCGTCGGGATGGACGAGCGAGCGCAGGAAGCCTTCCAGCGGCGGCAGGCCGGGGATCTGCGCCTCCGAGGCCTCAAGCCCGTGGAACTCCGCCATGCGGCGGTTGAAGAACAGCGGCGTGCCGTCCGGGGCGAGGCGGCAGAGATGGCCGGGCACCATGTCGACGAGATGCGAGATCTCGCGCTCGCGGGCCAGCAGGTTCTCCATCGTCTTGCGATAGACATCGATGTCGACCGAGGTGCCGTACCAGCCGAGAATACGCCCGCCCGCGTCGCGCAGCGGGTGGGCGGTGCTGCGCGCCCAGGCGTAGCTGCCGGAGGCTCGCCGTATACGGAACTGGTCCTTCCAGGGCTCCCCGGTGCGCAGGCTGTGGCGCCAGCGCAGGGCCACGCGCTCGTATTCCTCGGGGTGCACCAGCTTGTGCCAGGCCACCTCGCCCTCGGCCAGCGACGCGTTCAGGTCATGCGGGCTGAGGCCCGGGCCGGTGCCCGCGAACCGGGGCGGGCAGATCCAGCGCCCGTCCGGCGCCAAGGCCCAGGCATTGCCGAAGAGCGCCTCGACCACCCTCGCGGCCCGCACCACCTCGGGGTTCTCCGCCGGTTCGTCCGACCCCCCGGCCCCGATGTTGCCCTTCGGCGCCAGCGCCTCGCCCTCCGTGCCGGCGGGACACCCGGGGTCACTGCGGATCCCCGCCCGCTGGTCGCCGCCCTCCGCGGCCGACAGGCGATGGCGCAGCCCCCGGGGCACGCAGGTCCGGAACGCGCGTGCTGCGGCCAGGGCCGCGGCAGGCCTTTCCCCGGGGTCCCGCCCGCCGGCGCCGGCATGGGAGCGCGGCGGCGGCAGCCCCGCCGCCATCACCGCCAGCCCGACACAGAGCGCGGTGACGAAGAAGATGCACCAGTGCCCGGCGGGTGCGCCGACGAGCTCTCCGCCGGTGTGGAGCCCGGCCAGTGCCGCGACCAGCGCCGCCAGCCCGAGCCCGGCCACCAGCATCGCCCCGCCCCGTGGCCCAGCGAGCAGGCCCAGCCCCGCGACCGGCGCGAGCAGCCCGATGGGTGTCCAGGTGAGCGCGTACACCGCGAGGCCGGTCACGCAGATGCCCGCCGCGAGGGCGAGGCGCAGATGGGGGATCGCTGCCGTCATCGCGACCGCTGCTGCCCGGCAGGGCCACGGCGAAACCCCGCGCGCCTCCCGCCCGGCACCTTTCCTGGCTGCCCGGGCCGGATGGCCCGGAGGGTGATGTCCTTCCGCTATCCTAGACCGCAGCCTGTGGCGGCGCACCTCACGGAAAACCGTGTAACGGAGATCCGGAAGGTGGCAGCTTACGATCCGGAAAAGAAGTGACTTCCTCTCACCTTCGGGCTTGTGGCGCGCATTATATGGCCATTATGCGCAGCACCCGACGGGTTCAAAGACCCCGGAAGAGTGCCGCCACGCGTTCGGCGAGCCTGTCGAGCTCCTCGCCGCGCACATCGGCGCCGCTCACCTTCAGCACGAGCCCCCTGCCCGACGCCTTCGCCTCGACCTTCAATCGCCCGGCCGCGAAGCGACCGGTGGCAGTCTCGGGTTCCGGGCCGGCGGCCGGAGCCGCCATGGCCTCTCCCCGCCGCAACCGGGGAATGATGGCGCGATAGGCCCGCTTCGGCGTGGCCGCCACGTCGATCTCGGCAAGGATGCGCTCGCGCAGCTCCACGCAGGACAGCCCCAGCGAAACGTCGTTCTGCGATACGCCGAGGCGCGCCGCGATCTCTTCCTGCGACAGGTCGCGCAGGCTCTCGGCGATGAGCCCGATCGACATCAGCTCCTCGAAGCCGCTGAGGTTCTCGCGCATCGTGTTCTCGTGGAACCGTTCCTCCAGGTCGGCCAGGGCGGCATCGCCCGTGTCGGTCGAGAGGATGGCGAGCACCTTGCGGCCCAGCCGCCGGCAGGCCTCGATGCGCCGGCGGCCGGATTGCACGATGAACACGGCATCGGTCTTGAGCGGGGCCTCCGACCCCGGCGTCCAGTCCGCATCCTTCGGGCGCACCCGCACCGGCTGGGTCTGGCCGCGACGGCGGATGTTGGCGACCAGCGCCTCGAAGGCCTCGTCGCCCTCCCAGTCCCCGACCCGATCGCTGCCCGCGACATCCTCGATCTGCGACGGGTCGAGCTCCAGCGCCACCGTGCCGTTGAGAATCCCCTGCACGAGCGATCCGTGCGTGCTCTCGATGCGCTTCTGCAGCAGGTTCATCGCCGAGCCGGCCCACATTCCGCCCATGGCGCCGCGCGGCGCCTCGTCCGGCGCAGCGCCTGCGATGTCCTCGGGAATGCTCGCGTCCAGCTTTCTCTTTCTCGGCATGTCAGCCCCAACGCTCCTCGATGAATGCCCTGGCGAAGTCCCGCGGCGGAAGCTCCGGGCAGACGCGCTGCACCAGCGCGTCGTTGACCGCATTCGCATTCGCCATGAAGGCCTTCGCCGACACCCGCCGCGTCTTGGGCGGCAGGTACTCGTAGATGCTCTTGTACTCCTCCGAGGCGTTCGCGATCGCGTCGGAGCGATTGTACCAGACCTGCAGGATCTCGCGCGGCGCCCTCCGGTAGAGGTCAAGGATCTGGTCGGTGTCCTGGGTGTTCTGCTCCTGCACGATCGTGGGAAGCACCACGTGCTCGCCACGCCCGATCTCGATGTCCGCCTCGAAGCCCATGATGAATTCGAGATATTCGCCGATATTCGAGACATAGGTGGCGAGCGTGGCGAGGTCGAATCCCTTCATCGTCTGCGGGATGATCACGCTGTCGGCGGCGATGAGCCCGTTGAGCTGCATGAGGGTGAGCGAGGGCTGCTGGTCGATCACGATGATGTCCACCGTCTCGTTCAGCGCGGTGAGGTAGGCTTCGGTGTCGAAGGCTCCGGAGGCGGTGCGCAGGTCCTCCAGCCGGGTGCGCGGGCCGTTGCCGGCGTCCCAGTCGCGGATCGCCTGCTTGAGGATGCGGTACACCGGCACCTGTGAGGTGCGCGACATGAAGAACAGGCTGATGTCGCCGTTCTGGATGTTCGCGCCGCCGGGAATGAGCTTGATGCCGGGCCAGGGGGTGGGCAGCCAGATGGCGTCCAGTTCGGCCGGCGTGCGAGGGGTGAGCTCCTGTGCGCCGGGGTCGTCCACCCCCATGAAATCGGCCAGCGTCGCGGTGTCCGGCTTGAAGAGGGGCAGGGCCTGGTCGGCGAAATAGAGGCTCACGGTGGCCTGCGGGTCCGCGTCGATCACGCCTACCCGAAGCCCGTAGAACAGGTTCACGTACTGCGCGAAATGCGCCGCGCTGAGCGACTTCCCGGTGCCGCCCTTCTGCGCGCCGAACGTGACAACACGCACCGGGTCGCCGGGCTTGCGCCAGTAGGAGTGCTGGCGCTTCGCGCCGGGGTTGGAGCCGATGAGCGCCCGGATGAGCATGATTTCCGACGGGGAGAAGGTGCGCTCACGCCCGCTTCGCTCACCTTCCGGAAACACCGGCTCGTCGGAGGAGACGCGCGCCAGGTAGGTGACGTCGACGTTCAGCAGTTCCGCCACCTCGGTCATGGAGAACCGCCTGGCGACCCGGGTGCGCAGGGTGAGGTCGCGCTGCAGGCGCGTGTTCACCGCCCCCATCACGCGGCTCATATTCCGGATGAACTGCTCGAATTGCCCGTATGCCATGTTTATATCCGCGGATATGAGGGCGACTCCATGCCGCCCGTCTTGTCCAAGGCTATGCTGCCTCTCTTCGACAAACTGTTGGACAATGCCCCCTTTGGCAACCCGAATTGCGTGCGATTCCACCGTTCGAGGTGGATTTCGATGAGCCGAAGCCGAGATTTGACCGGATCCTGAGCCCGCGCGGCCTCGATGTAGCCGGTGAACTGGCGCGGGGCAGGGGGGCGGCGCCAGTGCGACTTCCAGGCCCGGGAGATGCTGTCGACCAGCGCTGAAAGCTGGGGATCGGTGCAGCGCGCCTCGGCGATTTCGCGCACCTGGGCGGAGAGCTCATCGGACCCGTGTTCGACCCGAAGACGCTTCCAGAGCGCGGCCAGCCGCTTCGATATATCCGCGGATATGGCTGGCGCGCGTTCCGTGTCGTCCGCCGTGCTCACCAGTGCTGCGCTGCGCCTGAGCAGGTCTGGAGATGCGGGTTCCCGGAAGGTCCCAAAGGGCTGGCCACGCGTCAGCTCCGTCCATTCGGAAAGAACTTCCTCCACCTCGCCGGCGGCCGGAACGGGCGCGAGAGAGTGGTTTTCCTGACTCTGGTTTTTAGAGTTTACTCGGCGTTCGGCGGGCTGCACGCTGCGTTCAGCCGGCTCCGGCGTCGCGGAAGCCGCGGCGTCAGCGGTGCGTTTCCGGATGCTGAGGGAAGCGCGCCAGTCCGCCCAGAAGGTGACGAGGAATTTCAGGCGGTAGTTGTAGCCATTGGCCATCTTCTGGGTGAGCGTGTCGATCAGCCCCAGGCCGCGAAGCTCCTTCACATAGCCGGAGATTGCCGAGCGCGAGCGGGCGAGCCGGGCGCTCAGCTGCTCGAGCGATGGCCAGCAATAGCCCTCGGCATTGGCCATGCGGCAGAGCTCGGTGAGCGTGCGGAAGGCGCCGGGCGACATCTCGATCTCGAGTACGCGCACCGGCAGGGCGACGAACCCGTCTGCCGGGTCGAAGTGCAGGCTGTTGGTCATGACTTCCCTGTTCCCCGCAGGCTCTCGGGCTTGCGGCAGCAAAGGCATCCTGCTATCGTCGGGGTGAAAGACGCGGACGGCAGGGATGCAGTTCGTTTGTTCAGAAGCCGTGTGGTTGCAGCCACGCGGCTTCTTTCGTTCAGGGGGGAGGGGATCAGTTCATCTCGGTCTCCGCTCGTTCGCTCCGGGGCGCACGTGTCCCCCCCGCACGGGTATGCGGGAGCCTCGGGCCGGTGCCTGACCGACACGAAGGAACGCTTGCCTGTCTGCCTCTGGGGTCGACAAACCCCGCTTATGCATTGTTTTCGAGGCGATAGTGCATCGAATACCATGTCTAAGGCAAGAAATTCCGTGCTTTTGCACGTAGGCCCATCCGGCCGCTCCCCTCTCAAGATGAGACGGCGTTGCAGAAGCGGCGCATAAGTATCTGAAAAATAAATGAATTGCATCGAAGGGGCTTCGCCGTGAGCCGGTGCGCGCGCGTTTGCACGTCTCGGCGCGGTCCGTCGCTGCGGGACATGGTTCGGCGCCGGGTCGATTCGGGCTGGCAGGGCAGGGGCCTGCCGTCTGCTATGGGTTGATGCGCGGGGGTGCTGCGTGTATTTCGCCCAACGAAACCGTGTTTCGGGCTGGCGAAGCCTATCGAGGGAGGATCACTGTGGACTACACGATCTCGGCGGTCGACCGTGCGATCGGCCTTCTGGAGGCGCTGGTGGACCTGCCGGGCGCGGGTGTCTCGGACCTCGCGGAGCGCACGGGCAACACCAAAAGTCTTACCTTCCGGTTGCTCTATACCCTGGAGCAGCGCGGCTTCGTGGCGAAGGATGCGGAGCGGCGCACCTATTCGCTGGGCCATCGGGCGATGTTGCTGGGCGACCAGGCGCGCCGGCAGTCGCGCCTCGTGACCTCGGCGCAGCCCTTCATGCGCGAGCTCGGCGAGAAGACCGAGCAGAACGTGCTGCTGCTGATCCGCGACGGTCTGTGCAGCATCTGCGTGTCGCTGCGCAGCGCGCCGAACCCGCAGCGCATCTTCGCCGAGGTGGGCCGGCGCGGGCCGCTCTATGCCGGCGGCGGGCCCAAGGTGCTGCTCGCCTTCGCGCCCGAGGAGGTGATCGACCAGGTCGCCGCCGGGCCGATGACCGGCTTCACCACCAACACGCTGAAGGACGGCGACAGCCTGCGCGCGGCCCTCGCCACCATCCGCCGCGATGGCTGGACCGTGTCGGAGAGCGAGCTCGACTACAACACCTGCTCCGCCGCTGCCCCGGTGCGCAACCAGTCCGGCGAGGTGGTGGCGGCGCTCTCCGTCACCGGCTCGAGCGACCGGATGAGCGGCGAGGCGCAGCGCGAGGTGCTCGACGCGGTGGTGAGCGCCTCGCACCGTCTTTCGGCCATGCTCGGCTGGGGGGGCGCGCCGTTCATGGCAAGCTGAGCTCCCCGGGGTGCAGTTTTTCCTTGAGTCTCATTCGAAACACGGTTTCAACTGATGAAATAGTGGTTTGAAACGAGAGACAGCATGTGCCCGAGCCGACCCCCGCGCCCCCGCCACCTCCGCAGCCGGTCATGAGCGGGCGGGCCGGGGCCGTTGCCGGTGCGGCGGAGCTGGTGGACGACGGCCGCTTCCTCGAGATCCTGCGCCGCCGCGTGGCGATCCCGACCGAGAGCCAGGAGCCCTCGCGCCTGCCCGACCTGCAGCGCTACCTGGAGGAAGAGATCGCCCCGGCGCTCAGCGCCCTTGGCTTCTCCTGCCGCATCCTGCCCAATCCGGTGCCCGGCGGCGGGCCCTTCCTGATCGCCGAGCGGCACGAGGGCCACCACCTGCCCACGCTGCTCACCTACGGCCACGGCGACGTGGTGCGCGGCATCCCCGAGCAGTGGCGCGCGGGGCTCGACCCCTGGCGCATCACCGTGGAGGGCGAGCGCTGGTACGGCCGCGGCACCGCCGACAACAAGGGCCAGCATGCCATCGTGATAGAGGCGCTCGGCGCGGTGATTGCGGCGCGCGGGGCGCTGGGGTTCAACGCGAAGATGCTGATCGAGACCAGCGAGGAGATCGGCTCCGTCGGCCTCGACGCCCTGCTGGAGACCGAGGCGGCGGCTCTCTCCTGCGACCTGCTGCTCGCCTCCGACGGCCCGCGCCTCGAGCGCGACAAGGTGGACGTGAAGCTGGGAAACCGCGGCGCCGTGGCCTTCGACCTCACCATCTCGCTGCGCGAGGGCAGCCGCCATTCCGGCCATTGGGGCGGCGTGCTGGAAGACCCCGGGGTGATCCTGGCGCAGGCGCTCGCCTCCATCACCTCGCCGCGCGGGCAGATCCTCATCCCTCAATGGCTGCCGAAGGCCATCCCGCCGAAGGTGAAGGCGGCGCTGGCCGGCATCACGGTCGACCCCTCCGACCCGAGCCTGAAGATGCCCGACGACTGGGGCGAGCCCGGGCTCACCGTGGCCGAGAAGATGTATGGCTGGACCAGTTTCATCGTGCTTGCCTTTCTCACCGGCCGGCCGGAAAACCCGGTGAACGGCGTGCAGCCCGACGCCCGCGCCACCTGCCAGATCCGCCACACCGCGGATGTGGATGCGGAAGGCTTCCTGCCCGCCCTGCGCGCGCATCTCGACGCCCGCGGCTTCCACCAGGTCGAGATCACCGACCGGCGGGCAAACCGCTTCCCTGCCTGGCGCACCGACCCCGAAAACCCCTGGGTGGAGCGCGTGCTCGCCAGCGTCACCCGCACCATGGGCACGCGCCCCACGCTGATGCCCAATTCCTCGGGCGGGCTGCCGAGCGAGATCTTCGCCCGCCACCTCGGCTGCCCGGTGATCTGGATCCCGCATTCCTACGGCGGCTGCCGCCAGCACGGGCCGGACGAGCACGTGCTGGTGCCGATCCTGCGCGAGGGCCTGTCGATCATGGCCGGGCTGTTCTGGGACATTGGCGAGAGCGAAGGAGAGACCGCATGAGCCGCAAGAAGACCGCCGCCGAGCTGCTGGAGGGCATCCGCGCCTGGGTGGAGATCGAGAGCCACACCGCCGATGCCGCCGGGGTGAACGCACTCGCGGACCGCATCACCGCCGATTACACCGCCATCGGGGCGGAGGTGGAGCGCGTGCCCGGCCGCGACGGGCTGGGCGATCATCTCGTGGTCCGCGCGCCCTGGGGCCGGCAGGAGAACGCGCCGGGCATCCTCGTGCTCAGCCACATGGACACGGTGCACCCGCGCGGCACGCTGGCGCGCTTTCCCTTCCGCACCGAGGGCGATCTCGCCTTCGGCCCCGGCATCTACGACATGAAGGGCGGTGCCTATCTCGCCATGCAGGCGGTGGCCGAGCTCGCGCAGGGCGGGGCGGGCCTGCCGGTCACCCATCTCTTCGTGTCCGACGAGGAGATCGGCAGCCCCACCTCCGAGGCGCTGATCACCAGCCTGGCGCGGGCCTCGAAATACGTGCTGGTCACCGAGCCCGCGCGCGAGGGCGGCAAGATCGTCATCGCCCGCAAGGGGGTGATGCGCTACGAGATCCGCACCTTCGGCCGCGCCGCCCATTCCGGCGCGCGCCACGAGGACGGCCGCAGCGCCATTGCCGAGATCGCCCGGCTGGCGCTGCGCTTCCACGCCCTCACCGACTACGCGCGCGGCATCACCGCCAACGTCGGCATGATCTCCGGCGGCAGCGGGGTGAACGTGGTCGCCGCCGAGGCCTGGATGGCGGTGGACGTGCGCGTGCCCGACCTCGAGGCGCAGGAGGAGGTGGAGGCCTTCGTCGCCGCCCTCGCCCCGGAAGACGCCGACGTGACCATGGAGGTGACCGGGGGCATCAACCGCCCCGCCTACGAGACCACCCCCGAGATCGCCGCCCTGTTCGAGACCGCGAAGGGCCTTGCCGCCGGCATCGGCTTCGCGCTGGAGGGGCTCAAGACCGGCGGCGGCAGCGACGGCAATTTCACCGCCATGCTCGCCCCCACGCTCGACGGGCTGGGGGTCGACGGGCTCGGCGGCCACACCGATTACGAGCAGCTCTTCATCTCCTCGCTCGAGCCGCGCCGCGACCTGCTGCGCCGGCTGCTCGAGACGCTGGAATGAGCCTGTTGCGGCTGGGCTGCGATGTCGGCGGCTCCTTCACCGATTTCATCCTCTACGATGGCGATACGGGTGCCGTGACCATGCGCAAGGTGCCCACCACCCCCCGCGCGCCCGAGCGCGGGGTGCTGGAGGGGATCGCGGCGCTGGAGGCCGAGCGGCCCGGCCTGCTCGACGGGCTGGAGGCGCTCATCCACGGCACCACGCTGGTGATCAACGCCATCATCGAGCGCAAGGGCGCCCCCACGGCGCTGATCACCAACGAAGGCTTCCGCGACGTGCTCGAGACCCGCCGCGAGATCCGCTACGACATCTACGACATCCGCCAGGTGTTTCCCGCGCCGCTCGTGCCGCGCCACCTGCGCCGCGAGATTGCCGGCCGCCTGCGCCAGGACGGGGCGGAGCATGCCCCGCTCGACCCCGCCGAAATCCGCCGCGTGCTGTCCGAACTCGCCGCCGAGGGCGTGCGCTCGGTGGCGGTCTGCCTGCTGCATTCCTACGCCAACCCCGCGCATGAGCAGGCCGTGGCGGCGGAGGCCCGGGCCCTCGGGCTCGACATGGAGGTCTCGCTCTCCTCCGACGTGCTGCCCGAGATCCAGGAATACGAGCGTTTCTCCACCACCGCGATCAACGCCTACGTCCGCCCGCCGGTCGACCGCTACCTCGGCCGGCTGGAGGAGGGGCTGGCGGAGCGCGCCTACCGCCGCGCCTTCCTGCTGATGCAGTCGAGCGGCGGGGTGATCACCGCGCGCACCGCCCGCGCCGCACCGGTGCGGCTGGCCGAATCCGGCCCGGTGGGCGGCGTGCTCGCGGCCCGCGCACTGGCGGCGGAGGCCGGGCTCGACAGCGTGCTCGCCTTCGACATGGGCGGCACCACGGCGAAGACCTGCCTCATCGAGGGCGGCGAGCTGCCGGTCACCCGCGCCTACGAGGTCGACCGGGTGCACCGTTTCAAGCGCGGCAGTGGCACGCCGCTCGCGGTGCCCACGGTCGACCTGATCGAGATCGGCGCCGGCGGCGGCTCGGTGGCGGGGGTGAGCGCGCTCGGCTTCCTTACCATCGGCCCCGAGAGTGCCGCGGCCGACCCCGGGCCCGCCTGCTACGGCCGCGGCGGCACCCGCGCCACCGTGACCGACGCGAACCTGCTGCTGGGCTATCTCGACCCGGCCGAGTTCGGCGCCGGCGGCATCCGGCTCGACGCGGAGGCCGCCCGCGCCGCCATCCTGCGCGACGTGGGCGAACCGCTCGGCCTCACCGCCACGGAGGCTGCCGTCGCCATCCTCGGCGTGGTGAACGAGAACATGGCCCGCGCCGCGCGCATGTACGTGGCCGAGCGCGGCGGCGACATCGCCCGCGCCGCCCTCGTGGCCTTCGGCGGCGGCGGCCCGCTGCACGCGGTGGAGGTGGCCCGCCGCCTGCATGTGCCGAAAGTGCTGGTGCCCGCCGCGGCCGGGGCCTTCTCCGCCCTCGGCTTCCTCATGGCCCCGCCCACCTTCGAAGTGTCGCGCAGCCGGCCCGCCCGCCTCGCCGCACTCGACGCGGAGACTCTCGCACGCGAGTTTGCCGAGCTCGCCGCCGAGGCCGATGCCGTGGTCTCCCTCGCCGCGCCGGGTGCTGCCCTTTCGCACCGGCTCTATGCCGAGATGCGCTATGTCGGCCAGGGCCACCAGCTGCGCGTGCGGCTGGAGGACACCGCGCCCGCCGCCGTGTCCCGCGCCTTCGCCGCCGCCTACCGCGCCGCCTACGGCTATGCCTATGACGACCTCGAGCCCGAGCTGGTCACCCTGCGCCTCGTCTCCGAGGCCGCCCGGCCCGGCCCGCGCTTCGCCGCCCGCCCGGCCCGCGCCGCGCCCGCGCGCGAGCGCCTCGCCTGGGACAGTGCCTCCGGCGGTTTCGTGCCGCACCGGGTGGTGGATTTCGACGGGCCGGAGGCCGAGGTCGCCGGCCCCGCCCTTCTCGTGCAGGACGGCGCCACGGTGCATCTCGGCACCGGCGCCACCGCCCGCCGCAACCCCCGCGGCTGGGTGGAAATCGACCCCGGGAGCATGGAATGAACGAGATCCGCAGCGCCGGTTTCGACAGCGGCATGGACGCCGTGGCCTTCCAGGTCATCTGGTCGCGCCTCGTCTCGGTGGCCGACGAGATCGCCACCACGCTGGTGAAGACCGCCTTCTCCCTCGTGGTGCGCGACAACCACGACTATGCCTGCAGCCTCTACGACGCCCGCGGCCGCATGCTGGCGCAATCCACCCAGTGCACGCCGGGGCAGGCGGGCTCCACCCCCACCGTGCTGCAGGACATGCTGCGCGTCTACCCGGCCGGCACCCTCGCCGAGGGCGACGTGCTGATCTGCAACGACCCCTGGATCGGCGCCGGCCACGCGCCGGACGTGTTCATCGCAACCCCGGTGTTCCTCGACGGCCGGCTCAGCGGTTTCGCCTGCACCTGCGCCCATCATGCCGACATGGGCGGCCGCCTCGGCGCCACCGACGCGCGCGACGTCTACGAGGAAGGCCTCATCATCCCGGTGAGCAAGCTGGTGGAGGCGGGCCGCGAGAACGAGGCGCTCTACCGGCTCATCGTGCGCAACGTGCGCATGCCCGAGAAGATCATCGGCGACATCCGCGCCCAGATCGCGGCCAACCACGTGGGCGCCGAGGGGCTCAAACGGATGATGCGCGACTTCGGCCTCGACGCGCTGGAGCCGCTGGCCGACCGGGTCTCGGCCCATTCCGAGGCCGCCCTGCGCGCCGCCATCGCCCGGCTGCCGGAGGGCGAGGTGGTGAATGAGGTGCGCCACGAGCTCACCGACGACGCCGGCGAGCGCCTGCGCATCCGCGTGCGTCTCACCCTGAAGGACGGCGAGGCCCGGCTCGACTTCGCCGGCACCTCGCCCCAGGTGATGAAGCCGATCAACGCGGTGCTCAACATCACCCGGGCCTATTGCGTGTTTCCCTTCATCGCCACGCTCTGCCCCGACCTGCCGATCAACGCCGGCGCCTTCCGGCCCGTGGTGGTCGACGTGCCGGAGGGCACGGTGCTCAACCCCGTCTACCCCGCGCCGGGCATGTACCGTAGCCTCGTCTCCTACTTCACGGTGGAGGCGATCATGGGCGCGCTGCACCGCATCGCGCCCGAGCGGGTGATGGCGCCCTCGGGCACCTACCCGCTGTGGATCCAGAAGCTCTCCGGCGAGCGGGAGGACGGCACGGCCTTCGTGACCATCTTCAACGCGCAGGGCGGGCAGGGCGCCTTCGCCGACCGCGACGGGGTGAGCGCGGTGGTGTTTCCGGGCAATATCGCCTCCACCTCGGTGGAGCTGTTCGAGCACGAGGCGCCCTTCCTTGTGGAGCGGCGCGGCCTGCTGGCGGACAGCGGCGGCCCCGGCCGCCAGCGCGGCGGGCTGGGGCAGGAGAGCGTGCTGCGCTGCCTCTCCGGGCGCCCGATGCGCGCCGCGCTGAGCGGCGGGCGGCTTGTGGAGCCGGCGGCCGGCCTCTCCGGCGGCGGGCCCGGCGCCTGCGGCGCGATCTCGGTGAACGACGGCCCCGGCTTTGTCCGCGCCGGCCAGACCGACCTGCGCGAGGGCGATCTCGTGCGCCTCGCCCAGCCCGGCGGCGGCGGCTTCGGCCCCGCACATGAGCGCGCGCCCGAGGCCGTGGCCCGCGACCTGCGCGCGGGCTACATCACGCGCGAAGCCGCGGAGCGGGACTACGCCGTTGCCCTGCGCCCCGGCACGCTGGAGATCGACGAGAGCCGCACCGAAGCCCTGCGCCGCGCCTTGGCGGGCTGAGCCCCGCCGGCACCGGCTCACCGTGCAGCTTGCTGTCCGGGGGGCGAAGGCAGTGTCGGTCAAGCCGAACGCCAAGGGCTTCCGCCCGGCGCGGGGTTGCGCACCCCGGGCCTCCTCCGGCCCCGATGGTCTTGGTCTTGGTCTTGGTCTTGGTCTTGGTCTTGGTCTTGGTCTTGGTCTTGGTCTGCCGGCTGGCGCGAGGGCGTGCGCCGCCGGCCTTCCCCCGCACCGATAGCCTTCGCCTTTGGCCGCGCCGGTGACGGCGCGGCCGGAACCTGTCAGGCGGTTGCCGCCTCCACCAGCCGGGTGGCGGCGCGCAGGGCGGCGACGGTGCGGTTGCGCCCGCGCAGCGCCTGGGTGAGGGCGAAGCCGCGCCGCTCGCCGGTGAACTCGTCGAGGCGCGTGACGATCTCGATCGCCGGCAGCGGGTGGCTCGTCACCGCCGGGTCATGCGCGAAGCGCGGCGCCGAGGTGTAGTTGAGCGGCACCAGGATCCGGGCGAGCCCGGTGGTCACCGCATTCGCCTGCACCGGCGCCAGCCGGCCCCCGGCCACCGCGGCCTCGAAGGCCTCGAGCGCCGCGTCGAGCCCGGCCACGGCCTCGGCCGCGGGCCCGAGGTCGAGCTCGGCCCCCGCGGCCTCCGCGTAGCGCGCCACCGTGGCGGCGAATTCCGCGGTGATGCCGCGCCAGGCCACCGGCAGGTAGGGCTCGGTCGCCAGCGTCCAGATGCACAGCAGGTAGATGCCGATGTCGGTCTTCAGCACGTCGCGGTCGGCGATCTCCAGCGTGTCGTTCTCGGTGTGCCAGGCGATGTTGCCGCCGCAACCGGACACGGCGTAGTAGCCTTTCTCCTCGCGCAGCGCGTCGGGCATGGTGGAGGAGAGCATGAAGAAGCTCGACAGGCCGATGTTGTTGAACGAGTAGTCGCCCGCCTGGTTGGGCCGCTTGAACACCGGGGTCTGGCCGGCCACGGTCTCGATCACCTCGCGCACGAGGGGGAAGGTTTCGGCCATCGCCGTGGTCTGGTGGTAGGAGGTGGCCCAGCGGCAGCCGGGGCTGTCGCAGTTCACCTGCATCACGCAGTTCTCGTCGAGGTCGATGGCGAAGGCGTCGGCAAACCAGGTGGAGCCGGCGTAGCGGCCGGTGGAATGGCCCGGCCACCAGGCGATTCGCACCGAGCGATGCAGGCTGTCGCGGTTTTCCCACAGCAGGCGGGCGCATTCGAGCATGGTGGCGTCGCCCGTGGCATTGTCGCCCACGCCCACGTCCCACGAATCGTAATGCCCGTGCAGCAGCACGAATTTCTCCGGCTCCGCGGCGCCGCGGATCTCGGCCACCGGGATCGCCTGCTCGAACCAGCCCTCCTGCATCTCGGTGCGCAGGGTGGCCTCGGCGCCCTCCGCGGCCGCCGCGATCAGGCGCGCGCCGGTCTCGTGGTTCACCGCAGCCACCGGGATGCGCGGCTTGCGGGAGATGTCGTCGAGGTCGGGCGAGCCCCAGATGGTGGTGCAGGTGCCCCAGTGGATGTCGGTGCCGGGGTTGATGGCGATGAGCCCGGCCGCACCCCAGTCCTCCGCGATGGCGGTGAGGGCGGGGTTGCCGAACCCGTCGGTCACGAGGATGCAGCCCTCGAGCCGGGCGCGCATTTCCCCATCTGTCCCCGCGGCCTCACCGAAGAAGGCGGAGGCGCGCTTGTTGTAGGAGCGCAGGCTCGATTTCTGCGCCGGCAGGTAGACGAGCTTTGCCGTCACCCCCTCCGGGCAGCTCAGCGCCGAGGAGGGCGGCTTGGCGCGGAAACGCTCGCCCGCGAGCGTGACCGAGGCGTCGAGCGGCACGCTCAGCCACAGTTTCGGCCGGTGCACCGTGACCGGGATGCCGAGCGCCTCGAGCCGCGCCGCGATCATCTCGCCGGCGGAATTCACGTCTTCCGGGCGCCAGCGCGGCATCCCGGAAAAGGTGGTGATCAAATCCCATGCGTCATCGAGACGAATCTGCTTAAGAATTTCGCATTTTCCCGCGTCGAGCATGAACCTTCCTCCCTGGCTGACGAAATTTGTTTACCTCATGCCGGAGCCGGCGCATAGTTAATAAAACATCGTTTCACACAATGAAAAACAAATGCAGAGCGGGCGCGCAAGACGCCTCGCCGTGATCCCAACCAGGAGGTTGCCATGACCATCAGAAGACGCGATCTGCTCCGCCTTGCGGGGACAACGGCCCTCTCCAGTGTGGCCTTCGGCGCGCTGCCGTTCCGCGCCGCCCGCGCGGCGGAGGGCGGCCCGGTGCGGAGCCTCACGCTCTACAGCCGCACCCAGGCGGCGAACCCGCAGCAATACCAGGCCGCCGAGCTGATCGCCCAGATCTGGGGCGAGCTCGGCCTGAAGGTGACCGTGCAGGCCCTGCCCAACACCCAGCTCTCCGACGTGATCTGGTACAAGCGCGACGAATGGGACCTCACCATGTGGCAGATGGTCGGCCGGCCCGAGCGTTCGGACCCCGACGAGTTCGTCTACAACCTCTTCCACTCCACCACCGCCGAGACCGGCTACAACTTCGTGGGCTACCAGAACCCCGAGTATGACAAGGCTGCCGAGGAGCAGCGCGTCACCGCTGATCGCGACGCCCGCCGCGAGCTGATCTACCGCGCCCAGCAGATCATCAACGAGGACCAGCCCTACGCCTTCCTCGTCTACCCGGAGAAATTCTACGCCTATTCCGGCGCGGTGTTCGACCCCGCCACCGTGACCGACCAGCCCGGCCTCGGGGTGAAGAACTTCTGGACCTTCATCGAGATCACCCCGAAGGGCGACCAGAAGGACCTGGTGATGAACTCGTCCAACGAGCTCAACGCCTGCAACCCGTTCTACATCTCCGGCGCGCAGGACTCTTGGGTGACCGAGCTGATCTGGGACCGGGTGATGCGCATCGGCAAGGACGGCCTGCCGCAGCCCTGGGCGGCGGAGAGCGTGGTGTGGAACGACGCCGCCACCGAATGCACCATCACCCTGCGCGAGGGCATGGCCTGGCATGACGGCAAGCCGGTGACGGCCGAGGACGTGGTGTTCTCCTTCACCGCGCCGAGCCAGGACAACACGGCGCCGATGTACAAGCCCTTCACCGACATCATCACCGGCATCGAGGCGCCCGACGCGCGCACCGTGGTGATGACGCTGGACCAGCCCAACGCCGCTTTCGAGACCTCGACGCTCGCCAAGCTCAACATCGTGCCCAAGCACGTCTGGGAGCCGCTGCTGGCCACGCTCAAGCCAGGCGAGACCGCGGAGTCGATCACCGAGGAGAGCCGCATCGGCTCCGGGCCGTTCAGGTTCGTGCGCTGGCTGCCGCAGCAGGAGATCGTGCTCGAGGCCAACCCCGAGCACTGGGCGCCGCCGAAGATCGACCGCTGGATCATGCGCATCGTGCTCAACGTGGCCGCGGGCCTGGGCATGATGAAATCCGGCGAGATGAACTTCATGTCGGACTACACGGGCGACCCCGAGCTGCTCAAGCAGGCCGCGGAGGAGGACAAGGACCTGGTGATCGCCGAGGCGGTGGACATCGGCTTCCAGTATGCCGCCTTCAACTGCCGCCGCCCGCCCTTCGACGACAAGGTCTTCCGCCGCGCGCTCTCCTTCGCCATCCCGCGCAAGCTCATCCAGAACGCCGCCTGGAACGGCTTCGCCGCACTGGCCAACAGCCATGTCTCCGAGGCGCTGCCCTTCTGGCACGACCCGGAGACCGACACGCTCGAGACCGGGGTGAAGATCGCCAAGGCGATGCTGGAGGAGGCGGGCTACGTGATCTCCGACGGCACGCTCTACTACCCCGAAGGCAAGACCGACCCGTTCTCCGACTGACACGGCGGCCCGAGGGGGGCCTGACATGAGATACTTATTCAACCGCCTGGTTCACATGATTCTGGTGCTCTGGGTGGTCGGAACGGTGCTGTTCTTCATGTTCCGCATCATGCCGGGCACCCCGCTGGCCGCCTTCATCGACCAGACGACCACGGCCGAGCAGCAGCAGGCGCTCATCGCCCAGTTCGGTCTCGACAAGTCTCTGGGCGAGCAATACTGGCTGTTCCTGGTCAACCTCTCGCAGGGCGACCTGGGGCAGTCGTTCTTCTTCAAGAAGCCGGTGGTGGACATCGTGCTGGAGGTGCTGCCCAACACGCTCATCCTCACCCTCGCCTCGCTGGTCATCGCCTATGTCTTCGGCATTCTCGCCGGGGCCTGGCTGGCCTGGAAGCGCGGCTCCTGGATCGAGGGGGTGGGCATTCCGCTGGCCCTCACCACCCGGGCCGCGCCGGAATTCTGGCTCGGCATGGTGATGCTGGCGGTCTTCGCCTTCCAGTTCGGCTGGTTTCCGGCGGGGGGCGCCAATGCCTCCGGTGCGGCCTGGGACAGCGAGTGGCAGCGCATCTTCTCGCTCGACTACCTCAGCCATCTCGCGCTGCCCACGCTCACGCTCGCCATCTACCTGCAGGGCCTGCCGCTGTTGCTGATGCGCTCCAACATGCTCGAGGTGCTGCAGGAGGAATTCATCACCATGGGCAAGATGAAGGGCCTCTCCACCCGCACCATCGTGCTGCGCCACGCGGCGCGCAACGCGCTCCTGCCGGTGGCCACGGCCTTCGCGCTCGGCGTGGGCTCGGCGGTGGGCGGCAACGTGGTGGTGGAGACGGTGTTCTCCTGGCCCGGCATCGGGCGGCTGCTGGTGAACGCGGTCTCGGCCTCGGACTACCCGCTGGCGCAGGGCGCCTTCCTCATCATCACCGCCGTGCTCATCGTGATGAACTTCATCGCCGACATCACCTACCAGCTGCTAGACCCGAGGGTTCGCGTTGCAACGACCGCCTGACACCGCCGCCGCCGCCACCCTGCCGCTGCGCCCGCGCCGCAGGCTGCTGCCCGCCACCGGCCGCGTGCTGAGCGCCGTCATCGAGGTGCCGCGGCGCGACCGCTACGCCCTCGCCGGGGTGATCATCTACGCGATCTTCATCCTCGTGGCGGTGTTCGCCGACCGGCTGGTGACGCATGACCCGCTGGAGATGCTCTTCACCCCCGATTACGAGCTGGCGCGAAACCTCGCCCCCGACGGCACCTTCTGGCTCGGCACCACCTATTCCGGGCGGGACATCTTCTCCCAGCTCGTCATGGGCAGCCGCAGCGCGCTGATCGTGGGGCTCACAGCGGCGCTCTCGGTGGTGAGCATCGGCACGGTGGTGGGGCTGGTCTCCGGCTTCTTCGGCGGCTGGGCCGACACCATCCTGATGCGGCTGGCCGATATCGCGCTCGGCATCCCCTTCCTGCCCTTCGTGATCGTGCTGGCGGCCTTCCTCGAGCCCTCGCAGTGGAACGTGGTGTTCGGCATCGCGCTGCTGCTCTGGCCCAACACCGCGCGGGTGATCCGCGCGCAGGTGATGTCGCTGCGCGAGCGCGCCTTCGTGGAGGCCGCCCGCGTCACCGGGGCCGGGCCCTGGCACATCCTCTTCGTGCATATCGCGCCCAACGTGCTGGCGCTGTCCTTCCTCTACGCCTCCGTGGCGGTGGGCTGGGCCATCCTCACCGAGGCCTCGATCAGCTTCCTCGGCTTCGGCCCCTCCGATACCGTGTCCTGGGGCTACATGCTGCAGGACGCCTATGCCAGCCAGGCGCTGGGGCGCGGCCAGTTCTACTGGTTCGTGCCGCCGGGCCTGTGCATCGTCGCCGTGGTGGTGGCGGGCTTCCTCATCAGCCGCGGCTACGAGGAAGTCATGTTCCCCAAGCTGAAGGGCTGAGCCATGCTGCTGAGTGTGCGCAACCTCGCGATCGACTATGCCTCCCCCCGCGGGCGGGTGCGCGCGGTCGACGGGATCAGCTTCGACGTGCCCGCCGGCAAGGTGGTGGGCGTGGTGGGCGAGAGCGGCTGCGGCAAGACCACCGCCGTGCGCGCCCTCACCCGGGTGATGCCGGCCGCCGCCTCCTTCGCCGGGGGCGAGATCCTGTTCGAGGGCCGCGACATCGTCACCCTCCCGCGCCGCGAGATGCGCGCCCTGCAGTGGCGCGACATCGCCTATGTGCCACAGAGTGCGATGAACGCGCTCGACCCGGTGTGGAAGGTGGGCCGGCAGATCGAGGAGGTGCTGCGCAAGCGCGGCGGCATGGGCCGGCGCGCCGCCCGTGCCCGGGCGGGCGACCTCTTCGAGATGGTGGGGCTGGAGCGCAAGCGGCTCGACGAATACCCCCACCAGTTCTCCGGCGGCATGCGCCAGCGCGTGTCCATCGCCCTCGCCCTCGCGCTCGACCCCAGGCTGATCATCGCCGACGAGCCGGTGACCGCGCTCGACGTGGTGATCCAGCGCCAGGTGCTCGACACTTTCGCGCGGCTGCAGGCCGAGCTCGGCCTCTCGGTGATCCTGGTCACGCATGACATCTCGGTGGTGGCCTATGTGTGCGATTACGTGGTGGTGATGTACGCGGGCCAGGTGGTGGAGGCGGGGCCGGTGGGCGAGGTGCTGCGCCGCCCCGGCCATCCCTATACCATCGGCCTCTACAACGCCTTCCCCGAGCTTGCCGGCGATGACCGGCTGCTCGCCCCCATCGACGGCGCGCCGCCCGACCTCGCGGACCCGCCCTCCGGCTGCCGCTTCCGCGCGCGCTGCCCCTTCGCGGTCTCCGCCTGCCGCCACCCGCAGCCCGATGTCGCCATCGGCGAGGGGCACCGCGCGCTCTGCCACCGCGCGCCCGAGGCCGCAGCCCTGCGCGCCGAGGCCGCGCGCGCCCTCACCCCGGCCGCCGCAGGTGTGTCATGAGCCAGGCCCCGTCCGCCCCGCCGCTGGTCTCGGTCGAGAATGTCTCGAAGCGCTTCCACCTCTCCCGCTCGCTGGCCGACGTGCTCAGCGGCCGCCGCCCGGTGGTCGACGCGGTCTCCGACATCAGCCTCACGCTGAAGCGCGGCGAAAGCCTCGGCATCGTGGGCGAGAGCGGCTGCGGCAAGACCACGCTGGGCCGCATGCTGGTGAAGCTCGCCTCCCCCTCATCGGGCGAGATCCGCTTCGACGGCGAGGCGCTGGAGGGCATGGCCCGGGGCCCCGAGCTCGCCTTCCGCCGCCGCGCCCAGCTGGTGTTCCAGAACCCGTTCGACGCGCTGAACCCGCATTTCACCATCCGCCGCAGCCTCTACGAGCCGCTGCACAACGCCCGCATTCCCGAGGCCGAGCACGAGGAGCGCCTGGCCGAGGCGCTCGACATGGTGCGCCTCACCGCCACCCAGCACATGCTCGACAGCTACCCCCACCAGCTCTCCGGCGGCCAGCTGCAGCGCGTGGTGCTGGCCCGCGCGCTGGTGCTGCGGCCCGAGTTCATCGTGGCCGACGAGCCGGTGTCGATGCTCGATGTCTCGGTGCGCGCCGGCATCCTCAACGTGCTGCGCGAGGTGCGTGACCGCATGGGCCTCGCCGCCGTGTTCATCTCCCACGACCTCGCGTTGGTGCGCTACGTCTGCGAGCGCACCATCACCATGTACCTCGGCGCGGTGGTGGAGGACGGGCCGACGGCCGATGTCATCCGCGCCCCCCTCCACCCCTACACGAAGGTGCTGGTGCAGGCGGTGCCGGTGCCGGACGTGGACCAGTCGCACGCCGCACTGCCCATCGTCGGCGGCCTGCCGGACGCGCGAAACCCGCCCTCCGGCTGCCGCTTCCACGACCGCTGCCCGCTCGCCGTGTCGCGCTGCGCGGCCGAGCGGCCGGCCCTGCGCATGCTGCGCCCCGGACATTCCGTTGCCTGCCACCTGGCCGAGTAGCCGGGCGGAGAAAGGAGCACCCCCGATGACCGATTCCGCCCTCGCAAGCCGGCCCGCGCCCCGGCCCGACGCGCCCCGCGGCCTGTGCGACCCGGTGACCCTGGAGATCATCCGCGGCGCCGTCATGGCCACGCAGAAGGAGATGGAGGCGCTGATCGAGCGCACCGCCATCTCCGCCTTCATCCGCGAGAAGAAGGATTTCTACACCGCGCTCTTCGACGAGCACGGGGTGATGGCCGTGGGCTCGATGGTGCCGATATTCGGCGACCTCACCAGCCCCGTCTTCCGCCATTTCCCGCGCGAGAGCATGAAGCCCGGCGACATGTACTGGTACAACGACTGCTACGAGAGCCAGGGCGCCGTCTCGCATTCCAACGACCAGGTGCTGCTCGCCCCGGTGTTCCAGGCGGGCCGGCTCTGCGCCTTCGTGATGAGCTGGGCGCATTTCGCCGATATCGGCGGGCTGCACCCGGGCTCGATCAGCCCCGAGACCACCTCGATCTGGCAGGAGGGCATCATCGTGCCCCCCACGAAGCTCATCGACGCAGGGGTGACCAACGAGGCCGCGCTGGCCATCTTCCACCGCAACTCGCGCTTCCCGGCCCAGAGCATCGGCGACATGAGCGCGCTGATGGCGAGCGTCGAGCTCGGCGCCACCCGGGTGTCGGAGATCGTTGCGCTGCACGGGGCCGAGGTGGTGTCCGACGCGCTGGCGCAGCTGCTGGAGCGCAACCGCACCCTCGTGCGGGGCAAGCTGGCGGAGACCTTCGCCTACGGCACCCACCGTTTCACCGACGCGATCGACAGCGACGGCCACGGCAACGGCCCGTTCCGCATGCGCTTCGCCATGACCCGCGAGAAGGGCGAGGGCGGTGAGGACCGCTTCATCTTCGACGCGACCGAGAGCGACGACCAGGCCCCCGGCCCGGTGAACCTGCTGATGAACCCCGGCGTGCCCGGCATGGCGCTGGGGCTCTACTATCTCGGCGGCGACCCCGCGCAGGTGTGCAACGCCGGCGGCCCGCTTTCGCTCGACGAGGTGCGGCTGCGCGAGGGCTCGCTGGTGCAGCCGAAATTCCCCGCGCCGCTGGGCATGCGCGGCCTCACGATGATGCGCATGCTCGCCTGCCTCAACGGCCTGCTGAACGTGGCGGGCGGCGCCGCGCCCGCCGCGCATTCCGCCTATGTCGTCACGCTGATGCGCGGCACCTGGACGCGCGACGGGGCGCCGGAGCCCTTCCTGCTCGCCGACGGTATCGGCGTGGGCTACGGCGCGCGCAGCTTCGCCGACGGGATCGACGCGGTCTATTTCGTCGCGCAGGAGAACTACCCGGTGGAGTTCCTCGAGATGAGCTACCCGATGCGGCTGCGCGAATACGGCGTGGTGGCGGATTCGGGCGGGGCCGGGCGCTGGCGCGGCGGCTGCGGCATCGTGCGCGAATACGAGGTGCTGGCCGACGAGATGCTGCTGGGCCTGCGCATCGACGGGGTGACCAACCCGCCCTGGGGCATCAACGGCGGCATGTCCGGCGGCCCGGGCCGCGCCTTCCGCAACCCCGGCACGCCGGGCGAGACCGAAATCGCCCCGCTCTCGGAGGGCACGCGGTTCAAGAAGGGCGACGTGCTGCGCATCGAGACCGGCGGCGGCGGCGGCTACGGCCCGCCCTATGAGCGCCCGGCCGAGGACGTGCTGGAAGACGTGCTCGGCGGCTTCGTGACCGAGGCCGCGGCCCGCGCGCTCTACGGCGTCGCCATCACCGGCGGCGCGCTCGACGCGGCGGAAACCCGCGCCCTGCGCGCCGTGCCGCCCGAAGTGAAGACCTTCCATCGCGGGGAATATCTCGATGTCCTTTCCTGAAGCCGGCCTCTCGGTTGCCGTCGACATCGGCGGCACCTTCACCGACGTGGCGCTGACCGACCAGGCCTCCGGCCGCACCTGGCGGGCCAAGACGCCCTCCACCCCCGCCGACCCCTCGGAAGCCTTCCTGAGCGGCATCCGCCTCGCGCTGGGTGACGCGGGCGCCGATGCCTCCGCCCTCGCGCATGTGCTCCACGGCACCACGGTGGCGACGAACATGATCCTCGAGGGCAAGGGCGCCCCGGCGGCGCTGGTCACCACGAAGGGCTTTCGCCACGTGCTCTCCATCGGCCGGCAGGACATCCCCCGCAAGGCCAACCTCTACACCTGGGTAAAGCCGAAGCCCCCGGTGCCCGCCTCGCGCATCCTCGAGGTGGGCGAGCGCATCGGCGCCGGCGGCACGGTGATTGAGCCGCTCGACGAGGAGAGCGTGCGCGCCGCCGCCGCCGCCATCGCCGGAATGGGGGTGTCGGTGGTGGCGGTGAGCCTGCTGCATGCCTTCGCCAACCCCGCGCATGAGCGCCGGGTGGGCGAGATCCTGCGCGCCGAGCTGCCGGGCGTGATGGTCACCCTCTCCACCGACGTGCTGCCGGTGGTGCGCGAATACGAGCGCTCGCTCGCCACGGTGCTGAACGCCACGGTGATGCCCGGCGTCACCACCTACGTGCAGCGGCTGGAGGAGCGGCTGGCCGAGGAAGGCGCCGGCGCCCCCCTGATGCTCATGCAGTCGAACGGCGGCGTGGCCGGCGCGGCGAAGATCCGCCTCGCCCCCGCGCTCACCGCGCTCTCGGGCCCGGCGGCGGGCGTGGTGGGCGCGCGCGCTGCCGCCCGGGCCTGCGGCATCGACGACATCATCACCGTGGACATCGGCGGCACCTCGGCCGACATCTGCCTGATCAAGGGCGGCGAGATCGGGCTCACCCAGTCCGGCTCGGTGGGAGACTGGCCGCTGGCGCTGCCCATCGTCGACATGATCACCATCGGCGCCGGCGGCGGGTCCATCGCCCGCATCCGTGACGCGGCGCTCTCGGTCGGCCCGCAGAGCGCCGGCGCCCGCCCCGGCCCCGCCGCCTACGGCCACGGCGGCACCGAGCCCACGGTGACCGATGCGCATGTGGTGCTGGGCCAGCTGCCCGCCCGGCTGCTGGGCGGGCGCATGAGCCTCGATGCCGCCGCCGCCCGCCGCGCGGTGGAGGAGAAGGTGGCCGGCCCGCTGGGGCTCGACGCCCTCACCGCCGCGCGCGGCATCCTCGCCATCGCCGACAACCACATGGTGGGCGCGGTGCGCGTGGTCTCGGTGGAGCGCGGGCATGACCCGCGGGACTTCACCCTGGTGCCCTTCGGCGGCGCCGGGCCGCTGCACGGCTGCGCGCTGGCCGACCTGCTGGGTATCACCCGGGTGCTGATCCCGCTCGCGCCCGGCGTGCTCTGCGCCGACGGGCTGCTGGCGGCCGACCTGAAGGCCGAGTTCAGCCAGGCCCTGCCCAGCCCCGGCGCGATGGACGCGGCGGAGGCCGCCGGCATCGTGGCCGGGCTGGAGGCGCAGGCGGCGGAATGGTTCGACGAGGAGGGCGTGGCCCCCGCCGACCGCCGCACCGCCTGCCGCGCGCTGATGCGCTACCGTGGCCAGGGCGGCGAGATCGCGGTGGATTACGCCGCTTGCCCGGCGGAGACGGAGGCGCATTTCACCGCCGGGCACCGCGCGCTCTACGGCTTCACGCTGGAGGCGCAGATCGAGCTCGTCACCCTGCGGGTGGAGGCGACCGGCCTTGCCGCCTCGCCCCCGGTCATCCCGCTGGCCGAGGGGCGCGAGGTGCCGGTCTCCGAGCACGCGGAGGTGTTCATCGGCGACACCCCCACGCAGGTTCCGGTGGTCGACCGCGCCGCCCTCGGCGCCGGCGCCGTGCTCACCGGCCCGCTCATCCTCACCCAGCTCGACACCACGAGCTTCATCGCCCCGGGCTGGACCGGCACGGTCCACCCCTCCGGCGCCATCCTGCTCACCCGCGAGGAGCCCCGCTCATGAACGACACCCCCCGGCTGGACGCGGTCTTCGCCCATATCGACGCCCGCTCCGGGAGCTACGTGGAGCGGCTGATCGCCTACCTGCGCAACCCCTCGATCTCGGCCCAGAACAAGGGCATCCGCGAGGTCTGCGCCCTGCTGGTGGAGATGCTCACCGGCATGGGGCTGCAGGCCGAGGCGGTGCCCACCTCCGGCCACCCGATGGTGCTCGGCCGCTACGACGCCGGCCCCGACAAGCCCACCATCCTGCTCTACGGCCATTACGACGTGCAGCCGCCCGAGCCGCTGGAGCTGTGGCACAGCCCGCCCTTCGAGCCCGAGATCCGCGACGGGCGCATCTGGGCCCGCGGCGTGGGCGACAACAAGGGCCAGCATTTCGCCCAGCTCATGGCCATCGAGGCGCATCTCGCCGTGCATGGCACGCTGCCGTGCAACGTGATCTTCCTGCTCGAGGGCGAGGAGGAGGTGGGCAGCCCCAACATCGAGGAGTTCATCCGCGCCAACCGCGACCGCCTGCGCGCCGACCTGGTGGTGACCGCGGACGGGCCGATGCACCAGTCCGGCCGGCCGACCATCTCCTACGGGGTGCGCGGCGTCGCCTCCTTCGAGCTGCGCGCCCGCACCGGCCGGCGCGACGCGCATTCGGGCAATTACGGCGGGGTGATGCCCAACGCGATCTGGCAGCTCGTGCACCTGCTCGCCACGATGAAATCGCCCGAGGGCGAGATCACCATCGCCGGGCTCGCCGACCGGGTGCTGCCCGCCACCCCCACCGAGGCCGCCGCGCTCGCCCGCCTGCCGGACGACCGTGCGGCCTACATGGAGGCGATCGGCATGCGCGCGCTCGACGCCCCGGCCGACCGGCCGCTGTTCGACCGGCTGATGTTCCACCCCACGCTCACCATCAACGGCCTGCACGGCGGCTATGGCGGCCCCGGCTCCAAGACCGTGCTGCCGGCCGAGGCGGTGGCGAAATGCGACATCCGCCTGGTGGAGGCGATGACGGTGGAGGAGGTGTTCGCCTGCGTGAAGGCGCATGTCGAGGCGCATGCCCCTGAGGTGGAGTTCGTGCCCTCGGGCGGCATGCTGCCCTCCAAGACCTCGATGGACTCGCCCTGGCGCGGCGCGCTGGTCGACGCGATGATCGCGGCGCGAGGCGAGGAGCCGCTGGAGTTTCCCTGCATGGGCGGCAGCCTGCCGGATTACGTCTTCACCAAGATCCTCGGCACCGATGCCTTCGTGACCCCCTACGCCAATTTCGACGAGGCCAACCACGCCCCGAACGAGAACATGGAGGTGGCGCTGTTCCTCGCCGGCATCCGCACCGGGGCGGCGCTGCTCGAGGAGGTGGGAAAGCGCCCGGCAGGGGGGCCGGCCGCGGAGGCGTCCGACACGGCAACTGCCCCCTGAAGCCGGGGCCGCGAGCCGCGGCCACCGCCCGCGCCACCGCGACCGCCGGGGACCGGCGGCGCACGAGGGGCCGCCTCCTCTCCCGGCCGTGACCATCGGGGAGCCACAGGGGCCGGGGTCGAAAGCCCTCCCCGTGGGGGGATAGACGACACGGGCGCCCGGACAGGGCGCCGGGAAACGGGCCCGGGGTGGCCGGCACCCCGGCACCGGGCCGAAGGCGCGTCCCGCCGGCGGGGCTGCGCAGCAACCATGAGGGGCCCGCGGGCCGCAGGGGAAAGAGCATGACACTGACCAGCTCACGGGAGGCCGCCCCCGCGGCGGCCGCGGCGGAGGAGATCTCCCCCGTCACCATCGAGGTCATCAAGGGCGCGCTGCGCTCCGCCCAGGCGGAGATGGAGCGGCTGTTGCAACGCACCGCCATGTCGCCGGTGATCCGCGAGAAGCAGGACTATTTCTGCGGGCTGTTCGACCGCGAGGGCCGGCTGCTGATCGGCACCAAGCTGCCGATCCTGGGCAACATCCTCGGCCCGGTGCTCGAGCAGTTCCCCATCTCCGAGATGCGCCCCGGCGACGTCTACTGGTACGACGACCCCTACCTCTCCGAGGGCGGGGTCTCGCACACGCCCGACCAGGTGTTCGTGGCGCCGATCTTCGTGGAGGGGGAGCTTGCGGGCTTCACCCATTCCTGGGCGCATTTCCTCGACATCGGCGGCATGCGCTCCGGCTCCACCACGCCCGACGCCACCGAGATCTTCCACGAGGGCATCCTCATCCCGCCCGTGCGGCTCTACCGCGAGGGGGTGCTGAACGACGATCTGCTGCGCACCTTCCTGCGCAACTCGCGCCTGCCGGAGATGAGCCGCGGCGACATCCGCGCCATGCTCGCCTCGGTCGAGCTGGGGGGGCGGCGCATGGCCGAGCTCTTCGCGCGCTTCGGCGTGGAGCGCGCCCATACCGCCTTCGATCGGCTGATCGAGCAGACCCGCAGCACCGCTCGCCGCCGCATGCGCGAGATCTTCACCCCCGGGCGCTACGCCTTCACCGAGCTCATCGACACCGACGGCCACGGCACCGGCCCCATCGCCATCCGCATGGAGCTCACGGCGGAAGGCGAGCACCTCACCCTCGACGCCACCCGCACCGATGACCAGACCCGCGGGCCGATCAACTTCATCATGCACCCCTCCAGCCTGCAGATGGTCTTCGGCGTCTACATCATCGCCGGCCACCCGGAGCTGATGTTCAACGAGGGCCTGCTCGACCTCGTGGACGAGGTGCGCCTGCGCGAGGGCTCGGTGATCAGCCCGCGCTTTCCCGCCGCCCTCGGCCAGCGCTCGATCACGCTCGCGCGGGTGACGAGCGCCTGCCTCGGCCTCGTGGCCGTGGCGCGGCCCGACCTCGCGCTCGGCTCCTCCTCGGCCTACAGCGCCAACAAGCTGCGCGGCACGCTGAAGGGCTCGGGCGCGCCCTTCCTCAAGACGCTGGCCATCGCCGCCGGCCAGGGCGCGCGGCCGGATTCGGACGGGCCGGACGCGATCTACTTCCTCAACCAGCAGAACTACCCGCTGGAATTCGCCGAGCAGAACTACCCGCTGCTGATGCTCACCTACGCGCTGAACCCGGATTCCGGCGGGCCCGGCCGCTGGCGCGGCGGCTGCGGCGTGGTGCGCGAGTTCCGCATGCTCTCGGACACCGCCACCGCCTCGCTGCGCATGAGCAACGTCGACTTCCCGGCCTACGGCGTGGCAGGCGGCATGTGCGGCCGCTCGGGCCGCTTCGTGCTCAACCCCGGGCAGGAGGGCGAGCGGCGCCTGCCCTCGCTCGCGGGCGGCATCGAGCTTGCCACCGGCGACGTGCTGCGCATCGAGATGCCCGGCGGCGGCGGCTTCGGCGACCCGTTCGACCGCGAGCCCGCCCGGGTGCTGCGCGACGTGCTGGGCGGCATGGTGAGTGCGGCCGCGGCGCTGGAGGATTACGGCGTGGTGCTCGACCCGCAGGCCGGCACGGTGGACGAGCCCGCCACCGCCGCCTGGCGCGAAGCCCACCGCCGCCCGGTGGCGATGTTCCACCGCCGGGGATATTTCGACGCCGCCGGCTGGGTGGCGGAAGCGGACCGGGCGGTGCGCGCCGCCCGCGCCGCGGCAGAGTGAGGCCAGGCATGGACAGGACCATCTCCATCGCCGTCGACACCGGCGGCACCTTCACCGACGTCTCGCTGGTCGACCGGGGCACCGGCGCCTTCCACAAGGCCAAGACCCCCTCCACGCCCGACGACCCCTCGCGCGGGTTCCTCGCCGGGCTGCGCCGGGTGCTGGCCGACAACGGGCTCGGCGCCGAGGCCGTGAGCCATGTCTTCCACGGCACCACCGTGGCCACCAACGCCATCCTCGAGATGCAGGGGGCGGACTGCGCGCTGCTCACCACCACCGGCTTTCGCCACGTGCTCGAGATCGGCCGCCACGACATCCCGCGCACCGGCAACATCTATGCCTGGGTGAAGCCCGAGCGCCCGGTGCCGCCCGAGCACATCTGGGGCATCGACGGCCGGATGACCCACGAGGGCGCCGAGCTCGCCCCCCTCGACGAGGCGATGCTGCGCGCCGCGGTGGCCGATATCCGCGCGAAGGGCCTGCGCTCCGTCGCCGTGTGCTACCTGCATTCCTACGCCAACCCCGCGCATGAGCTGCGCACCCGCGAGATCATCGCCGAGGAATTCCCCGAGGCGCAGGTCTCGCTATCCGCCGAAGTGCTGCCGGCCTTCCGCGAGTTCGAGCGCTCGATGGCGGTGCTGCTCAACGCCTACGTGATGCCGAAGGTCTCGGGCTATGTCTCGCGGCTCGAGGCGCAGATGGCGGGCGAGGGCATCGGCGGGCGGCTCCTGCTCATGCAGTCGAGCGGCGGGGTGACCGGGGCCGGCACCATCCGCAACGAGCCGATCCACACCGCGCTCTCGGGCCCCGCGGCAGGCGTGGTGGGCGCCGGCGTCATCGGCCGGCAGGCGGGCGAGCCGCGGCTGATCAGCTTCGACGTGGGCGGCACCTCGGCCGACATCTGCCTGATCGACGGCGCCGAGGCCTCGGTCACCACCGAGGGCCGGGTGGGCGAGTGGCCGCTGGGCCTGCCGATGATCGACATCCACACCATCGGCGCGGGCGGCGGCTCCATCGCCCGGGTGGTGAACGGCGCGCTGGTGGTGGGCCCGGCCAGTGCCGGCGCCGTGCCCGGCCCGGTCTGCTACGGCCGCGGCGGCACCGAGCCCACGCTCACCGACGCGCATCTGGTGCTGGGCCATCTCACCCCCCGGCTGCTCGACGGCGAGATGCTGCTCGACCGCGCCGCGGCCGAGCGCGCCATCGAGACCCATGTCGCCGCGCCCCTCGGCCTCTCGGTGCTCGAGGCTGCGACCGGCATCGTCGAGATCGCCAATGCCAACATGGTGGGGGCGATCCGCGTGGTGTCGGTGGAGCGCGGGCATGACCCGGCGGAATTCGCGCTGGTGCCCTTCGGCGGGGCCGGGCCGCTGCACGGCGGCTTCCTGATGCGGCTCTTGGGCATGCGCGCGGCGCTGGTGGCGCCGGAGGCGGGCGTGCTCTCGGCCATGGGCCTGCTGCATTCGGACCTGAAGAAGGACTTCACCCGCACCTGCATCCTGCGCGCACCGGACTATGACCTCGCGCGGCTGGAGGAGGTGTTCGCCGGGCTCGACGCGGGCGCGCGCGAGTGGCTCTCGGCCGAGGCGATCCCGCCTTCGGGCCAGGAGATCGACTGGGTGGTGGGCATGCGCTACCTCCACCAGGGCTTCGAGCTCACGGTCGACTGGCCGGGTCGCGCGGTGACGCGGGAGGCCCTGGCGCAGGCCATCGAGGGCTTCCACGCCGCCCATCGCCAGCTCTACACCTTCGACCAGCCGGAGGTGCCGGTGGAGCTCGTGTTCGCCCGGGTCTCGGCGCGCGGCAGCCTCGGCCAGCCGGCCGACCGCGCGGGCCCCGCGGCCGGGCCGATGCCCGAGCCTTCGGAGGTGCAGCAGGTCTGGGCGGAGGGGGCGTGGCAGGACTGCCCGGTGCATGACCGCCGCCGCCTGCCCGCCGGCGCACGGCTCCACGGGCCCGCCATCATCGAGCAGCTCGACGCCACCACCTACATCCTGCCCGGCCAGGTGGCGACGGTGGACGGTTTCGGCAACCTCATCCTGCGCGAGGCCTGAGTGCGGCGGCCGCTGCTGCGTGGCCGAAGGGGGGGCGCCCGGCCCCCCCGGGCTGCTGCCGCCCCGCCTTGCGGTGAGGCGGCGGCAGGTCTCGCGAAATCGGCGTGCGCGCGATGTGCCGCGGCCCGGAGGCAGTCGAGCGCCGGTGCGGCAATGGCCCCGCCGGGCTCGCGCAAGCAGGCGGGCCCGGGGGCACCATCCGCCCGGCTTCCGGGCATCGCGGCGGCCGCTGACCGCAACAAGCCCGTGCGCGTCTGGCCCGGCCCGGCGGGGCGGCCGCGGGCGTTCCTCCGCCGGCGCGCCTCAGAAATCCTGCGGGAAATACGCGCGCATCATCGCGATGCAGGCGGCGTGGCCGCGGCTCTGCGCCTCGCTGGCCGAGGTGGTCTGCAGCAGCGCCTCGATCCACAGGCCCGAGATCATCGCATTGAGCGAGACGGCGAGCAGCTCGGCGTCGAGCGCCACGCCGCGCAGGGTGGCGAGCTCGGCGATATCGGCGGCCACGGCGCGGTTGTAATGGTCGCGCAGGGCCGCGCAGCGGGTGCGGTAGGCCGGCACCCGCGCCGCCTCCGCCCAGAAGGCGAGCCAGAGCGCGATGGTGTTGCGGCTGCCCTGCTTGCGGCTGAAATCGGTGTCGATCATCCGGCGTATCCGCTCGGCCGGGCCCAGGGCGGAGGCGTCGAGCCGCACGAGATAGGCCTCGTACTCGGCCGCCGCATGGTCGAGCGCGGCGAAGATCACCCCTTCCTTGGACTGGAAGTGGAAGGCCACCACGCCGTAGGAGCACTTCGCCTCCGAGGCGATGGAGTTGATCGTGACCCCGGTGAGCCCGCGCTTCGAGATCACCTTGATCGCCGCTTCCATCAGGCTGCGGCGCCGGTCGAGCACCTGGTCGTCGCGGCTGGGCCGGGCGGTGCCGCGCTTCGGTCTGGATGTGAGCTCAGTCACCGGAACATCGCCTCCCCGGGGCGCCGGACCCGTGCGGACGGGTCGTTTTCGCGGGTTTCCGCCTGTCTTTCCCGGATAGGCGATGGCCGGACATTGTCAAGCATTGGTGCCGTCGAGCCGCAGAAACCTTGCGGCATTGTCGTGCAGCCAGAGCCGGCGCACCGTGTCGTCGAGCCCGAGCGCGTCGATCTCGGCCACGGCCGCATCGGCGGGCATCATCGGGAAGGCGGAGCCGAAGATCATCTTTTCCTTCAGGATGGTGCGGCCGTATTGCAGCAGGGGCTCGTAGCCCGAATGCGCCTTGGCGAGCAGCTTCGGGCGCACGGCGAGCAGGCCGATGAAGAGGTTCGGGTGCCGCCAGGCGGTGCCGATCAGCTCCTGCACCCAGGGCCAGCCGGGGGGCGAGGCGATGGCGCGCAGCCCGGGGTAGCGCACCATCACCGCGTCGAGATGCTCCGGCCGGCCGAGCGACATCGGTGTCGCGGTGGAGAAGTTGATGCCGCAATGGATGTTCACCGGCACGTCGAGCTCGATGGCCTTCTCGTAGAGCGGGAACAGGCGCGCGTCGTCCGGCGTCATCTTCAGCTCGAAGCACTGCAGGTTGAGCCCGCGCAGGCCGAGGCCGGTCACCGCGCGCTCGAACTCCGCCGCCGCGCCGGGCTGCCAGGGGTCGACCCCGGCAAAGCCGATGAAGCGCGGCCCGTGGGCGGCCACGAACTCCGCCACCGTCTCGTTGGGGATGCGGAAGCCGAAGGTGGTGGTGAGGTCGCGCGCCTTCAGCACCACCGCCCGGGCGCCGAGGCGCTCGTAGGTCTCGAGATAGCCCTCGAGCCCCTGTGCTGCACCCGAGGCGGCGGAGCGGCTCTCCGAGCCGCGGTACACCCGGCGGTAGTTCTGCAGGTGCGGCGCTGCGGGGGAGAATTCGGGCAGCGGCGGGCGGCTCGAGAAGTCGATCAGCATCAGTTCCAGCTCCGTCGGTTGGCGAGGATGACCTTCGCGGCATTGTGCCCGGGCACCCCGGTGACCCCGCCGCCCGGATGCACCGAGGCGCTGGCCTGGAACAGGCCCGGCACCGGGCTGCGATAGTCGGCGTAATCGGGCGAGTAGCGGCGGAAGAACATCTGGTCGGCGCTGATCTCGCCATGGTGCACATGGCCGTTGGGCAGGTCGAACATGCGCTCGATGTCGAGCGGGGTGAGCACCTGGCGGTGCAGGATCAGGCTCTCGATATCGGGGAAATGCGGGCGCAGCACGCCCAGCACCCGGGCCCAGAGCTCGTCGCGCCGGCTGTCCCAGTCGCCCTGCGCCAGCGTGTAGGGCGCGTGGCCGCCGAAGATGTTCATCACGTGGTGGCCGGGAGGGGCCAGCGTGGGGTCGACCAGCGTGGGGATCTTGAGGATGAGGAAGGGCTCCGGCGCCATGTCGCCGGCCTGCGCCGCGCGGTGCGCGCGCTCCATGTAGCCCACGTCGCCGGCGATGGTCATCTGCGGCGGCAGGGGGCCGTTCGCGGCGAAGACCGGGGCCTGCGGCAGGCCGGTGAGCGCGAGGTTCACCCGGAACACGGTGCTCTCGCAGCGGATGTTGCGGATGTCGCGGTTGAAATCCTCCGGCAGGTCGGCGGGGTCGAGCAGCCTGGTGAAGGTGGTGCGGGCATTGGCGTTTGCGATGACGATCTTCGAGCGGATCACCTCGCCGCCCGCGAGCCGCACCCCGGCGGCGCGGCCATTCTCCACCAGGATGCGCTCCACCGGGCAGGAGGTGCGCACCTGCATGCCATGCGCCTCGCCCGAGCGGCGGATGGCCTCGGAGATCGCGCCCATGCCGCCCTTCATGAAGCCCGCGGGCCCGGCGGCGGTGCTGCCGTCGCGCACGATGCCGCGGGCGAGCATGTAGGCCGAGCCGGGGGTCCTGAGGCTCGAGTTCGCCCCGCCGCCGCCGGCGAAGAAGCCCAGCACCAGCTTCACCTCCTCGGAGGTGAACCAGCGCGAGAGGTAATCGTAGGCGCTCATGGTGAGCAGGTTGTAGATGTCGAAGAACTGCGGCCCGATGCGCCGGAAGCGCCAGACGAACCCGGCGAGGCGCTTCAGGTCGCGCAGCTTGCCGCTGCCGGGGTTCACCGGCACTTCCCACAGCAGGCGCTGCATGTGCGGGGCGATCTTCGCCATATGGGCGCGGTACTTCAGGTAAGCTTCGCCATCGGTGTTGGAGAACCTGCCGATCTCGGCGACGAATTTCTCCGGGTCGTCCCAGAGGGTGAAGCTGCGCCCGCCGCTGAGCGCGAAGACCGTGGGCGGGGCGGGCAGCACCTCGAAGCCGTATTTCTGCAGCTCGAGGTCGAGGATCACCTTGGGCTGCAACAGCCCCTGGTAATAGGAGGCCATGGAGGAGCGGTAGCCCGGCGCGATCTCGCCGGTCACCGCCGCCCCCCCCACCATCGCGCTGCGCTCGACCACGAGCACGCTCACGCCCGCGCGGGCGAGATAGGCGCCGCAGGTGAGGCCGTTGTGGCCGCCACCCACGATGACGGCGTCATAGGCGGGGGCGGTCATGCGGTCTCTCCCGAAACCCAGGCGCCGGACACGCGGTCCCAGGCGCCGGCGCGCAGGTCTGCCACTCCGGCGGTGATCTGCGGCTTTGCGATCTTGAGCGAGGCGGTGCGGGGGAACTCCTCCACGAAGGCGTAGAAGCGCGGCACCTTGAAGGGGGCGAGCCCGGCCTCGGCGGTGGCGATCACCGCCGCGAGCACGTCCGGCCCGGGGGCGAGGCCCTCGCGCAGCTTGAGATAGGCCTTCACCTCCTCGCCGCGCAGCGCGTCGGGCACGCCCACCACGGCCACCTCGGCCACGCCGGGGGCGGCGGTGAGCACGGTCTCCACCTCGCGGGCGGCGATGTTCTCGGCCGAGCGGCGGATCATGTCCTTCTTGCGCCCGACGATGGTGTAGAAACCCTCCTCGTCGCAGCGGAACAGATCGCCGGTGGAGAACCAGCCGTCGCGCAGCACCTCGGCGGTGGCCGCCGGGTTGTTGTAGTAGCCCAGCATGATGCCGGGGCCGCGGATCTGCAGCTCGCCGATCTCGCCGGGGGGCAGCGGGGTGCCCGCCTCGTCGACGATGCGGCACTCGCGGAACGGGCAGGGCACACCGCAGCTGCCCGAGCCCACCTTGTCGGGGCGCTCAATGGGGGCGAACATCGCCGGGCCGATCTCGGTCATGCCGAAGGCCTCGCGGGCGTTGAGGTCGAAGCGCGCCTCGAGACCGGCGTGCAGGTCTCGCGGGCAGCCGTAGATGTTGGCGCGGATCACCCGGTTGTCGGCGTCATGCGGCTGCGGCGCCATGCCGTGCAGCACCCAGGGCAGCAGACAGAACTCGATGCCATGCTCCTTCAGCCAGCCCGAGAAGCGGCTGGTGGACTGGCGCGCCGCCACGAAGAGCGTGCCGCGCTGGTAAAGCGTCATCAGCAGGAGCCACTGCGGATCCATGTAGAAGAACGGCGTGGAGGCGAGGATGCGGGAGAAGCGCCGGCCGTCGCGGAAGGCGTTCACCTTTCCGGACGAGATCCAGTAGCGCTGGCTCAGCATGCAGCCCTTGGGAAAGCCCGAGGTGCCGGAGGTGAACTGGATGTTGAGCAGATCGTCATGCCCCACCGGAGCGGGCGGCTCGAAGCGCTCGGCCGGGGTTGCGGCCAGCGCCTCCCAGTCATGCCCGCCGGGGGGGATGTCGCCGCCGAGCAGGATCATGCGCTCCGCCGGCAGGCTCACCAGCCCCTCGGCGCGCGCGGTGTCGAGCACGGCGCGGGTGTCGGCATGGGCCACCACCCATTCCGCCTCGGCGGTGTTCATCACATGGGCGATCTCGCGCGGGCGGTAGCCGGGGTTGATCGGCAGCATCACCGCGCCGATGCGCCCCAGTGCCAGCCAGGTGAGCGGGAAGGCCGCGATGTTGGGCAGCATCACCCCCACATGCGTGCCCTTGGTGATGCCGAGACGCACGAGCGCGCGCGCCAGCCCGTTCACCCGGGTGCGCATGGCCTCGTAGGTGATGGTCTCGCCGCTGTCGAAGAAATTCCACAGCACCCGGTCGCCGGCCTCGGCGGCGGCGGCGTCGATCAGCGCGCCGATGTTCTCGGGCAGGGGCTCGGCCTCGATGGCGCGGCGGCGCTCCTCGTAGGGGGTGACGGGGTGTGCGAGGACATCGTCCTTCCACATGGCAGCGCTCCGATGCAGGGGGAGGGCCCCCCGCCCCGGCCCGTGGCAGCGGGAGGGGCGGGGAGAGAGGCTCAGTGGGCGAACCACATCGCCTTGAGGTCGGTGTACTTGTCCATCGCGTGGAGCGACTTGTCGCGCCCGAAGCCGGACTGCTTGAAGCCGCCGAAGGGCACGGCCATGGAGCCGCGGTCGAAGCAGTTGACCCAGACCACGCCGGCGCGGATCGCCTTCGCCGCGCGGTGGGCGTTCTTCACCGAGCCGGTCCAGACCGCGCCGGAGAGGCCGTAGATCGTGTCGTTCGCCACGGCCATCGCCTCGTCGAACCCGTTCACGGTGATGGCCGAGAGCACGGGGCCGAAGATCTCCTCGCGGGCGATGGTCATGTCGTTGCGCACGCCCTCGAAGACGGTGGGCTCGATGAAGAACCCGCCGGTTTCGGTGCGCACGCGGGCCCCGCCGATGAGCGCGCTCGCGCCCTCGGCGCGGCCGGCGTCGATGTAGCCCAGCACGCGGCTCATCTGCTCCTCGCTCACCACCGAGCCCATGCGGGTGGCGGTGTCGAGCGGGTCTCCGGGCTGGTAGTTCGCGGCCTGGGCGGCGATCTTCTCCAGCAGCGCGTCGCGGATGCTCGCGTCCACGATCAGCCGGGAGCCCGCGTTGCACACCTGGCCGGTGTTGGCGAAGATGCCCGCCGCGATGCCGGCGGCGGCGGCGTCGAGATCGTCGCAATCGGCCAGCACCACCTGGGGCGACTTGCCGCCCAGCTCCAGCCCGATGCGCTTGATGTTGGACTGGCCGGAGTACTGCATGAAGTACTTGCCCACCTCGGTGGAGCCGGTGAAGCCCACGCAATCCACGTCCATGTGCAGGCCGAGCGCGCGGCCGGCGATGTGGCCCAGGCCCGGCACCACGTTCAGCACGCCCGGGGGCATGCCGGCCTCGATGGCAAGCTCGCCGAACTTCAGCGCCGTGAAGGGCGATTGCTCGGCGGGCTTGAGGATCACCGAGTTGCCGGTGGCGAGCGCCGGGCCCAGCTTCCAGGCCGCCATCGACATCGGGTAGTTCCACGGCACCACGGCGGCGACCACGCCCAGCGGCTCGCGCACCACCATGGTGGTCATGTCGGGCCCCGTCGCGGCCACCTCGCCGTAGACCTTGTCGATCGCCTCGGCATACCAGGCGATGCAGGAGGCGGCACTCACCACGTCGCCGTTGTAGGCGTTGGCGATGGGCTTGCCGACGTTGAGGGTCTCGAGCAGGGCGAGCTCCTCGCGGTTGGCGAGGATCAGCTCGGAGAAGCGCAGCAGGATGCGGCGGCGCTCGGCCGGGGCCATGCGCGACCAGCTTCCCGCCTCGAAGGCGCGGCGGGCGGAGGCGACGGCGCGGTCCACGTCGGCATCGTTGCACGAGGCGACCTGCGTGAGCACCCGGCCGTCACCGGGATAGACACAGTCGAAGGTCTCGCCGGAGAGGCTGTCGACGTAGGCGCCGTCGATGAAGGGGCGGTTCGGGAGCACGGCTGCGGCGGCGCGGCCGTGCCAGTCGATGGTGTGCAGCATGTCTGTCCTGTGGGTTCGGGGGTCAGGGGGCGGTTGCGCCCGGCGCGGGGGCAAGGCCGCTCGCGGCGCTCACCTCGGTGATGGCCCGGCGCATGATGGCGATGATCTCGTCGATCTGCGCGGGCGTGACGATCAGCGGCGGCGAGATCACGCAGAGATCGCCGAGCGGGCGCACGATGAGCCCGAGCTCGAAGCAGCGCGCGTCGATGCGGGCGGTGAAGGCCTTGTCCTCGGCAGTGCCGTCGACCCGGGAGGGGTCGATCATGCACTGCACGCAGCCCACCAGCCCCACGGAGCGCACGTCGGCCACGCCCGGCAGGTCGGCGAGCGAGCGCAGCCCGGCGGCGAAATGCTCCGCCATGTCGCGGGCGTGCTCCACGATGCCCTCGCGCTCCATCAGCGCGATGTTGGCGAGGGCGGCGGCGCAGGACACCGGCTGGTTGGTGTAGGTGTAGCCGTTGGAAAACCAGCTCCCCTTCGCGTTCTCGCCCGAGATGCGCGCCAGCACCGCCTCGGAGATCGCGAGCCCGCCCAGCGGCACGTAGCCCGAGGTGACGCCCTTGGCGAAGGTGATGATGTCGGGCGTGACGCCGAACACCTTCTCGGAGGCGAACCACTCGCCGCAACGCCCGAAGCCGGTCACCACCTCGTCGGAGATGTAGAGGATGTCGTGCGTCTCGCAGAGCGCCTTGAAGCGGGCGTGATAGCCGGCAGGCGGGATGATCACCCCGCCGGAGGCGAGGATCGGCTCGGCGAGGAAGGCGGCCACCGTGTCGGGGCCGAGCGCCTCGAGACGGTCCTCGAACTCCTGCACCAGGTCGTCGAGGAAGGCTTCCTGGCTGCGGTTGCCGGCGTGGCGCGGGTTCGGGCTGGAGAGGAAGGAGATCCGGTCCTGCGCGATGTCGAAATTCGGCCAGTTGCCGCGGCGCCCGGTGCAGGCGGCGGTGAGCGAGGTGGAGCCGTGGTAGCCGTCCATCCGCACGATGATGCGCTTCTTCTGCGGCCGGCCGAGCACGTTGTTGTAGAACTCCGAGAAGCGCAGGGCGCTGTCCACGGCGGTGGAGCCGCCGGTGGTGAAGAAGATGCGGTTGAGATCGCCGGGCGTGAGCGAGGCGATCTTCTCCGCCAGTTTCGCCGCCGGGCTGGTGGCCATGTACCAGGGCGAGGCATAGGGCAGGGTCATCGCCTGCTCGGCCATCGCGTCGACGATCTCGCGGCGCCCGTAGCCCACCTGCGCGCACCACATGCCGGCCGGCCCGTCGATCAGCCGGCGGCCGTCCTCGGTGTAGACATGGATCCCCTCGGCGTGGGTGAGCACGGGCTGGCGGGTGCGGCCGAGTTTCTCCATCTCCTGCGCGGGCAGCAGCACATGCTTGCGCAGCGCCTCGCCCACCTCGTCGTTCCGAGCATCCGTCATACCAGTTCCCTTCGGCTGCACCTGTGCGCGGGCCGGCGCGCGCCCCGCGCCAGCCCCTTGCCCGGATACTGCGGAAGCCGGGCGGGGCTGTCAATATTTCTGATTGCTCGATCAATCAATGTGTCGATCGGACGCCGCCCCCGCCCTTGCGGGCAAGGGGGCGGCGGGCTAGCCGCGCGCCGCCATGTGGCCGCCGAGCACGCTCGCCACGTTGTCGCCGATCGCCTCCACCGCGTAGCCGCCCTCCATCACGAAGAGGGTGGGCAGGCCGAGCCCGCCGATTCGCCGGCCGATGTCGGCGAAATCCGCGCCGCGCAGGCGAAAGCGCGAGATCGGGTCGCCCTCGAAGGCGTCGACCCCGAGCGAGACCACGAGCCGCTGCGGCGCGAAGGCGGCGATGCGCGCCAGCGCCCGGGACAGCGCATCGCCCCAGCCGGCATAGCCGGTGCCCCAGGGCAGGGGCAGGTTCAGGTTGCAGCCCGCGCCTTCGCCCTCGCCGGTCTCGTCGGCGAAACCGGCGTAATAGGGGTAGTCCTGCACCGGGTCGGCGTGGAGGGAGACGGTGAGCACGTCCGCGCAGGCATAGAAGATGTCCTGCGTGCCGTTGCCGTGGTGATAGTCGATGTCGAGCACGGCCACGCGCGCGGCGCCCGCATCGCGGAAGGCGCGGGCGGCGATGGCGGCGTTGTTGAGAAAGCAGTAGCCGCCGAAATAGTCGCGCCCCGCGTGGTGGCCGGGCGGGCGGCAGAGCGCGAAGGCGGCGGGCGCGCCGGCGTCGACCAGTGCCGCCCCGGTGAGGGCGCAGTCGGCGGCGGATTGCGCTGCCTGCCAGGTGCCGGCCAGCACCGGGCTGCTCATGTCGATGGCATAGCGGCCGAGCTCGGCGCCGGGCCGGGTGGTGGGGATCATCCGGCTGCGCCGGGGCGGCCAGACATTGGGATAGGCCGGGGTGGGGCCGGTCTCGGCCTCCCAGCGCTCCCAGATCGTGGCGAGGAAGTCGATGAAACCCGCGTCATGCACCGCCAGCAATGGCGCGGTGCCGAAGCGCCTGGGCGCCAGCACCGGGCCGGGGAAGGCGCGCTGCACGGCGGCCAGCACCAGCTCGGCCCGGCGGGGCGTCTCGAAGGCCTCCACCCAGCGGCCGCGGTAGAATTCGGTGGGGACGTCCTGGAGGCGGTGGTCTTCGGAATGGATGATCTGCATTGCGCGCCTCAGAAGCCGAGCGCGGGCCGGGTGGCCGCCGAGGCATACCAGCCGCCCACCGCCGCCTCATAGGCGAGGCCGGCGCCGAACACGCCCTGGTCGTCATAGGTCCGCCCCACGAGCTGGATGCCGGTGGGCACGCCGCTTGCCGCATGGCCCGAGGGCACCGAGAGCACCGGGCAGCGGCTGAGCATGTTGAAGGGCCAGGCCATGGTCCAGCCCAGGTAGGGGTCGACCTCCACGCCGTTGATGCTGAGCGGGCCCGCCATGTCGAACTCCGCCGGCACCGCCGGGATGGCGAGGGTGGGGCAGACGAACAGGTCCAGCTCCTCCATCATCGGGCCGAAATGCGCGTAGATCCGCCCCTCCACCCCGATGGAGGCGAGATAGTCGGCCGTGGTGATGCCGAGCGCGCGGCGGGCGAAACCGGCGGTGTAGGGGGCAAGCTGGGCCTCGCGCGCGTCGAGATATTCCGCCAGCCAGGCGCCGAAGAGCGCGCCGTGATGGGTGGCGGCGGCGTGGTAGACGTCCCAGTCCCAGGGCAGGGCCACCTCCACCACCTCGGCGCCGAGGGCGCGGAACACGTCGAGGGCGGCGAGGGTGTTGGCGCGCACCTGCCCGTCCACCTCCATGAAGCCGAAATCGATCGAGTAGCCGATGCGGCGGCCGCGCAGGTCGGCCGGGCGGGCCTCCACCTCGAGCTGCGGTTTCAGCGAGGCGATGTCCTTCGGGTGGGGCCCGGCGAGGACATTCTCCATCAGCAGGCAATCGGCCACGCTGCGGGCCATCGGCCCGGGGTGGTTGTAATGGTCGAGGTTGAACGGCGGGGTGGAGGGCACCCGGCCGTAGGGCGGCTTGAACCCCACCACCCCGCAGGCCGAGGCCGGGATGCGGATGGAGCCGCCGATGTCCGAGCCGGTGGCAAGCGTGGTGAGCCCCGCGGCCAGTGCCGCCCCCGAGCCGCCCGAGGAGCCGCCGGGGGTGAACTGCGGGTTCCACGGGTTGCGCGTCACCCCCCATTGCCGCGAGTGGCAGAAGGGCGCGCAGGAGAATTCCGGCGTGGTGGTGCGGGCATGCACCACGGCGCCCGCCTCGAGCAGCCGGCTCACCACCGGGGCGCTCTCGGTGGCGACATGGTCGGCATAGAGGAGCGAGCCGTAGGTGGTCACCTTGCCGGCCATCATGTTCTCGTCCTTCAGCGCCACGGGAATGCCTTCCAGCGGGCCGATGTCATCGGCACCGGCGGCATAGCGGGCCTCGGCGGCGCGGGCCTGTTCCATTGCCTCCTCGGCATAGGTGAAGCACACCGCGTTGAGCCCGTCGGCGCTGGCGGGGATGCGCGCCAGATGCGCTTCGAGAAGCTCCACCGGGGAGAGCTCGCGGGCGCGGAACATGCGCAGGGCCTCGGTTGCGCTGAGATAGGCCAGGCTCGTGTCTGTCATCGGGTCACCACCTTTGCGGGCAAGGGTATCGGGGGGCATTCTAGGCCATCACGTGATTGATTGGTCAATCAGTTTGTTGACATGCCCACGTATCCATCTATCGTGATTTCCCGAGGGGAGCGGCCACCCGGCACCTGCGTGAAGACAGGCGGGAAGAGCTCCGGTTCTTCGCACTAACAGTCTGACAGGGAAGCAGAATGAAAGAATCGCATTTCCGCAAAGCCGGGCGCGCACGGGTTTCGCGCCGCCATTTTCTCGCCGGAAGCTCGGCCCTCGCGGCACTGGGTGCGGCCGGCGGCCTGCCCCTGCCGCTGCGCGCGCAGGACGGCACGCCGGCACAGGGCGGCACGCTGCGCCTCGGCCTGCACAACGCCTCGCAGAACGACAGCCTCGACCCCGGAAGCTGGTCGACGAGCTGGACCGGCGCCTCCTTCAACGGCGGCATCTACAACAACCTCGTCGAGATCCTGCCCGACGGCACCGTGGCCGGTGACCTGGCCGAGAGCTGGGAGGCCGGCGAGGGCGCGGTGACCTGGCGCTTCAGGCTGCGCCCGGGCGTCACCTTCCACGACGGCAAGCCCCTCACCCCCGAGGACGTGCGCCAGTCGTTCCTGCACCACATGAAGCCCGATTCGACCTCCGGCGCGCGGGCGATCGTCGACCAGATCGCCTCCATCGAGACCGAGGGCGAGGACATGGTGGTGTTTACCCTCGCCGAGGGCAACGCCGACTTCCCCTACCTGTTGTCGGATTACCACCTCTCGGTGCTGCCGGCGCTCGAGGGCGGCGGCATCGACATGCAGAGCGGCAACGGCACCGGCGCCTTCCTGCTCGACAGTTTCGAGCCCGGCATCGCCACCCGCCTGAAGCGCAATCCCAACTACCACAAGCCGGGCAAGCCGCATGTGGACGAGGTGGAGTTCATCTCCATCCCCGATGCGACCGCCCGGCTCAACGCCCTGCTCACCGGCGAGGTGGACTTCATCCAGGACCTCGACGGCCGCAACATCCCGCTCATCGAGCGCAGCCCGGACTACGTGGTGCAGCGCGTGCCCAGCCTGCGGCACTTCTCCTTCGACATGGACACCACCGTGGCGCCGTTCGACAATCCGGACGTGCGCATGGCGCTGAAATACGCGCTCGACCGCGAGGACATCATCGAGAAGGTGTTCCTCGGCGAGGGCCGCCCCGGCAACGACAACCCCGTCGCCGCCATCATGCCCTTCCACCACGAGATGCCGCAGCGCAGCTACAGCCCGGAAAAGGCGAGGGAACACCTCGCGAAAGCCGGGCTCGACAGCCTGACGGTCGATCTCTCGGTGGCGGAAAACGCCTTCCCCGGCGCCATCGAGGCGGCGGTGCTCTACCAGGAACACGCGGCGCGCTGCGGCATCACCATCAACGTGGTGCGCGAGGCGGCGGACGGCTACTGGGAGAACGTCTGGCTGAAGAAGCCGTTCTGCGGGGTCGACTGGTTCGGCCGCCCGACGCTCGACTGGCTGTTCTCCACCATCTACACCTCCGACGCGCCCTGGAACACCGGCTGGTCGAACGCCCGGTTCGACGAGCTGCACGCCCTCGCCCGCGCCGAGACCGACGAGGCGAAGCGGCGGGAGTACTACGCCGAGATGCAGGAGATCATCCACGCGGAGGGCAACACCCTCACCGTGGCCTTCGTGGACTGGCGCAGCGCCGTCTCCACCCGCGCCGGCTTCGGCGAGGTGGGCGGGCTGCTGCCGCTCGACAACATGCGCATCAGCGAGCGCATGTGGGCCGAAAGCTGAGCCGGATGCCCGGCCCCGGGGGCGCGCCCGCCGCGCCCCCGACCCCCGCGGCCCCCCGCAGCCCCGCCCGGGGCAGGGCCCGCGCGCGACGACTGCGGAGCAGCACGACATGAACCGAACTACCCACCCCATCCTCTCCATGGTGCTGAGCCGCCTCGGCCTGGGGCTGCTGAGCCTGGTCATCGTCTCGCTGGTGATCTTCTCGGCGGTGAGCTTCCTGCCCGGCAGCTATGCCGCGGCCATCCTCGGCCAGAACGCCACGCCCGAGGCTGTGGCGGCGATGGAGCGCCAGCTCGGCCTCGACCAGCCCTGGGCGCTGCGCTACGCGAGCTGGCTCGCCACCGCGGCCACGGGCGATCTGGGCATGTCCTTCTCCGGCCGCCCGGTGGTGGACGTGATCGGGCCCCGGCTCGCAAACACCCTCACCCTCGCGGCCATCACTGCGGCCATCGCGGTGCCGCTCGCCATCGGGCTCGGCATCGCCTGCGCGCGCTGGCGCGGCCGGCTGATCGACCGGGTGCTCTCCACCACCACCCTCGCCTCGATCTCGGTGCCGGAATTCTTCGTGGCCTACGTGGTGATGATGATCTTCGCGGTGAAACTGCAGCTGCTGCCCTCCATGGCCGGCATCCGCAACGGCATGGATTTCGGCGAGCAGCTCATCCGGATGATCCTGCCCATCCTCACCCTGCTGCTGGTGATCCTCGCGCACATGCTGCGCAACACCCGCGCCGCCATCCTCTCGGTGATGGCGAGCCCCTACGTGGAGATGGCGCGGCTCAAGGGCGAGCCGGAGGCCCGGGTGGTGATGCGCCAGGCCCTGCCCAACGCCATCGGCCCCATCGCCTCGGTGGTGGCGATCAACCTCGCCTATCTCATCTCCGGCGTGGTGGTGATCGAGGTGGTCTTCGTCTACCCCGGCGTGGGCCAGGCGATGATCGACGCGGTGCGCAACCGCGACGTGCCGGTGATCCAGGCCTGCGCGCTGATCTTCGCCGCCGCCTACATCGGCTTCAACCTGCTGGCCGACATCCTCTCCATCGTCAGCAACCCGCGCCTGCTTCACCCGCGCTGAGGGCAGATCCATGAACGACAGCATCGCCACCCCCTCCGCCATACCCGGCCGGCTCACCCGCGCGCGCCGCGCGCTGGCGGGCGCCCCGCTCACCGCCCGTTTCGGCATGGTGGTGGTGCTGGCCTATGTCATCGTCGCGGTCTTCGCGCCCTTCATCGCGCCCTACGGCGAGGTGGAGGTGGTCTCGCGCGTGCCCTTCGACGCCTGGAGTGCGGCCCACCCGCTGGGCACCGACCAGCTCGGGCGCGACTTCCTCTCCCGGCTGATCTTCGGCGCGCGCAACTCGATCTCCATCGCGCTGGCCACCACGCTGATCTCCTTCGCGCTCGGCTGCCTGACGGGCATGTTCTCGGCGCTGGCGGGCGGCATCGTCGACCAGGTGCTGTCGCGCTTCGTCGACGCGCTGATGTCGGTGCCCGACCTGATCTTCATCCTGATGATCCTGTCGATCTTCGGCTCCTCGGTGCCGAACCTGATCCTGATCATCGCGGTGCTCACCTCCACCCGCTTCTTCCGCATCTCGCGCGCCGCGGCGCTCAATATCACCAGCCTCGATTTCGTCGAGGCGGCGAAGGTGCGCGGCGAGACGCTGCTGTGGATCGCGGTGCACGAGGTGTTTCCCAACATCCTGCCGCTGATGCTCTCCGAGCTCGGCATGCGCTTCTGCTTCATCTTCCTCTCCATCGCCGCGCTCTCCTTCCTCGGCGTGGGCATCCAGCCCCCCACCGCCGAATGGGGCTCGATGGTGCGCGACAACGCGGCGCTGTTCTCCATGGGCGACATCACCCCGCTGATCCCGGCGGCCTCCATCGCCTTTCTCGCCATCGCGGTGAACTTCGTCGTCGACTGGCTGCTGAGCCGGGCCAGCGGCCTGCAGGACGAGGTCTGAGCCATGACGCAAGACATCCCCTCCCCGCTCGTGCTCGAGATCGAGAACCTCAGCATCGAGGCGCGCGCGAATGACAGCTGGTCGGGCATCGTCAACGGCGTGAGCCTGTCGCTGCGCCGGGGCGAGGTGCTGGGGCTGGTGGGCGAATCCGGCGCCGGCAAGTCCACCATCGGCCTCGCGGCGCTCGGCTACCTGCGCCCCGGCGCGCGGGTGGCGGGCGGCGCGGTGCGGCTCGAGGGCCAGGACCTGCTCGCCCTGCCGGAGGCCGCGCGCCGGCCCTTCCGCGGCACGAAGGTGGCCTATGTCGCCCAGAGCGCGCAGGCCGCCTTCAATCCCGCCCACCGGCTGATGGACCAGATCGTGATGGTGGCGGTGGAGCGCGGCGGCATGACCCGGGCAGCCGCCGAGGAGCGCGCCGTGAGCCTGTTCGCGGCGCTGCAGCTCCCCGAGCCCGACCGCTTCGGCCGGCGTTACCCGCACCAGGTCTCGGGCGGCCAGCTGCAGCGCGCCATGGTGGCGATGGCGATGATGTGCAATCCGGCGCTGATCGTGTTCGACGAGCCCACCACCGCGCTCGACGTCACCACCCAGGTGGAGGTGCTGATCTCCATCCGCCGGGTGATCGAGGAGTTCGGCGTCGCCGCCATCTACATCACCCACGACCTCTCGGTGGTGGCGCAGATCGCGCATCGCGTGGCGGTGTTGCGCTATGGCGCGGTGGTGGAAACGGCACCCATCGGCCGGATCATGGCCGCGCCCGAACACCCCTACACCCGCAGCCTCTGGGCGGTGCACGAGCTCTCGGTGAGCCATGAGGCCGCAGCAGGGCATGACACCGGCGAGGCGCTGCTCTCGCTGGAAAACCTCTCCGCCCGCTACGGCGATTTCGAGGTGCTCTCGGACATCAGCCTCACCCTCGGCCGGGGCGAGACGCTCGCCGTGGTGGGCGAGAGCGGCTCCGGCAAGTCCACGCTGGGCCGGGTGATCACCGGGCTGAAGGCGCCCTCCGCCGGCCGCGCGCGCTATGCCGGCGCGGCGCTGCCCGAGCGGGTGAGCCGCCGGCCGAAGGCGCTGCTGCGCCGCATCCAGATCATCTACCAGTCCGCCGACACGGCGCTGAACCCGCGCCAGACGGTGCGCAAGATCATCGGCCGGCCGCTCGCGCTCTACCACGGGCTGCGCGGCCGGGCGCGCGAGGCGCGGCTGATGGAGCTGCTGCGCCTCGTCGAGCTCGACCCCGCCCATGCCGACCGCACGCCGGGCCAGCTCTCGGGCGGGCAGAAGCAGCGCGTGGCCATCGCCCGCGCACTCGCCGCCGAGCCGGAGCTGATCGTGTGCGACGAGATCACCTCCGCCCTCGACAAGGTGGTGCAGGCCGAGGTGCTGCGCATGCTGATGGACCTGCAGGCCCGGCTCGGCGTGGCCTTCTTCTTCATCACCCATGACATCGAGGTGGTGCGCGCCATCGCCGACCGGGTGGTGGTGATGGAGCGCGGCCGCATCGTGGAGCAGGGCAGCCGCGCGCAGATCTTCGCGCCGCCGCATGCGCCCTACACCGAAACGCTGCTCGCCTCGGTGCCGGAGATGGCGCCCGGCTGGCTCGACCGCATCATCGCCGCCCGCGCCTGAGCGGCGACGGCAGGGGGAGGGGGCCATGGCGCAGGAAGAGTTCGACTACGTGATCGTGGGTGCGGGCTCGGCGGGCTGCGTGCTCGCCGCCCGGCTCACGGAAGACCCCGCCTGCCGGGTGCTGCTGCTCGAGGCCGGCCCGCCCGACCGCTCGCTGATGATGACGATCCCGGCGGGGGTCTACCGGGTCTACCACGACCCGCGCTTCAACTGGGGCTATGCCTCCGAGCCGCAGGCGGGCCTCGCCGGGCGGCGCATCCCGGTGCCGCGCGGCCGCACGCTGGGCGGCTCCTCCTCGATCAACTCCATGGTCTGGCTGCGCGGCCACCCGGCGGATTACGACGCCTGGGCGGCCCGGGGACTGGCGGACTGGAGCTTCGCGCATTGCCTGCCGTATTTCCGCCGCTCCGAGCGCTCGGACCGCGGCGCCTCCGCCTATCGCGGCGGCGAGGGGCCGGTCTCGGTGGAGAAGGGCCGGCTCGCCTCGCCGATCTTCGATGCCTTCGAGGCCGCGGCGGCCGAGGCCGGCCACCGGCTGGTCGACGATCTCAACGGGCCCGACGCGGTGGGCATCGGCCGGATGGACAGCAGCAAGTCCGGCGGCCGGCGCTGCAGCGCTTCCGTCGCCTACCTGCGCCCGGCCGCGGGGCGGCCGAACCTCACTGTGCGCACCGGCGCGCTGGTGCACCGGGTGGTCACAAGGGCGGGCCGCGCCCTCGGCGTGGACTACGCGCAGGGCGGCGGGCCGCGCCGGGCCCTCGCCGCGCGCGAGGTGCTGCTCTGCGGCGGGGCGATCAACTCGCCCCAGCTCCTGATGCTCTCGGGCATCGGCCCGGCGGCGGAGCTGCGCGCCCTCGGCATCGCCCCGGTGCTCGACGCGCCGGGCGTGGGCGCCAATTTGCAGGACCATCTCGACGCCGGCCTCTCCTTCCGCTGCGCGGAGCCGGTCTCGCATGCCTGGATGGGCTCGCCGTCAGGCAAGCTGCGCGTGGGGCTCGAGTGGCTGCTGCGCCAGAGCGGCCCCGGCGCCTCGAACATCTGGGAGATGGGCGGCTTTGCCAATGCCATGCCCGATTCCGCCCTGCCCACGGTGCATTACCACCTCGCGCCGATGAAGATCGACGCGCGCCCGGGCGGCGGCTTCGGCCTGTCGAACGGCTTCACCCTGCACCTGTCGCAGCTCCGCCAGCGCAGCCGCGGCCGGCTGAGCCTGCGCAGCGCCTCGGCCCGCGACGCGCCGGTGATCGACTTCCGCTTCCTCTCCGACCCGCGCGACATCGTCGAGCTGCGCGAGGGCGTGAAAATGACCCGCGAGATCATGGAGCAGGGCCCGCTGCGCCGCCTCGGCACGCTGGAGGTGAGCCCGGGCGTGGGTATTGCCTGCGACACCGCCATCGAGGAGGCCCTGCGCGCCAGCATGGCGACCGAGTTCCACCCCTCCTGCACCTGCCGCATGGGCACCGACGCGGGCGCCGTGCTCGACCCCGAGCTGCGCCTGCGCGGGCTCGAGGGGCTGCGCGTGGTCGATGCCTCGGCCATGCCGCATGTGGTGGGGGCCAATCTCAACGCCACGGTGATCATGCTCGCCGAGAAGGCGGCGGACATGATCCGCGGCCGGGCCCCGCTGCCGCCGGCAGACGTGCCGGGCGCCAGCGCCGCGCAGGTGGCCGAGATCACCGCGCAGGCGCCGGGCTGAGCGCGGGGTCAGCCCCGCCGCCGCGACCGGGCGATGCCGGCGGCGAGGAAGGCGACCGTGCTCAGCACCGCCGAGAACACGTAGAAGGCCGGGCCCAGCCCGATCCCGTCGATCAGGAAGCCCAGCAGGAAGGTGGGGATGGCATTGGCCAGGTAGCCCACCACGTAGAAGCGCGAGATGCGCGCCGCGTGCTGGCCCGGGGGCGCGGTCTCGTTCACCAGCGCCGCCCCGCCCACGAAGGCCGCACCATAGCACAGCCCGCAGAGCGGCATCGCGAGGACGAACACCAGCGGCACCCCGGCCAGCGCGCCGAGCGCCGCGAGGATCTGCAGCAGCGCGAGGCCGAGCGTGCCGAACAGGATGGCGTCGAGCGCGCGGAAGCGGCTGGCCAGCACCTGCCCGATGCCGCCCGAGAGCTGGAACAGCGCCGGCATCAGCCCGGCCAGCGCCTGCACCTGCAGCCCGAAGAGGTCGGTCGCCACGCTCACGCCGAGGGCCATCAGCATCGAGCCCAGCATCCAGGCCACCCCCACCGAGAGGCAGGCGAGGCGGAACAGCCGCAGCCCCTGCCGGGCGGAGGCCGGCGCGGCCGCGGCGCCGATGGCCGGTGCGGGCACCGGGGCGGCGCGTTTCGGCCAGGCGGCGCAGGCCAGCCCGACGAAGGCGATGGCCGCCACCAGCGCGATGCAGGCGAAGGGGGTGACCAGCGGTGCCACCCCGGCGGCAAGGGCCGCGGAGGCGAGGCAGGGCCCGAAGGCCGCCCCGCCGGTGAAGGCCACGGTGGAGACGGTGGCCGCCCTGCCGCGCTTCTCCGGCGTGTCGAGGTCGAAGAGTGCGGCGGAGGCGGTGGAGGTGATCATCCCGGTGCTGAGCCCGGAGAGCAGCCGGCCGAGCATCAGCATCCACATGCTGTCGGCGAGGGCGAAGATCACCGCGCCGGCCGCGGTCACCAGCAGGGCGGGCAGCAGGGTCTGGCGCCGGTCCGACACGCGGCGGTCGAGCCGGGGCGAGAGGAAGAGCGCGAGCAGCGTGCCCACGGCATAGATCGAGAAGATCGTGGTGCCGGCGCTCTGATCGAGGCCGAGCTGGCGGATGTAGACCGGGTAGAGCGGGCTCGGCGTGGTGCTGGCGAGCAGCGCGGCGAAGATCGCCAGCGCGCAGGAGGAGCGGCCGAGCAGGTAGCCGGGGTCGCCCGCGCTGGTGCGCCAGCGCAGCGGCGCGCGCCGGCCGGCCGGCCAGCCGCCGGGCACCGCCCCACCGCGAATTTCGACGGGCTGCGTCGACATCATTGGCCGGATCTCCGAATTCGAGGACATGCCGCCCGGGCCCGCGCGGAGCGGTGCGAGGGGGGATGGCCCCTTCCGCGTAGCGCGAATGCGGCAGGAGCCGCAAGGGTGCAGGCGCACGTTTCCCTCGCAGGTGCGGCAAGGCGGGCGGACCCGCCGGCCTTCGGCTCAGCCGACTTTCCCATCAGGACAGTCGCTTGACCAGCGCACCCTCAGAAGGTGGGCGGCGTGTTCACCCAGAGGATGCGGGCGGTGGTCTCGCCGGGGTTGTTGTAGGCATGCGGCAGCTCGGAGTGGAACAGGAAGGAATCGCCCGGCTCCAGCCGGTACACCCTGTCGGCCACCTTCAGGTCGATCACGCCCTCGAGCACGAAGCCCATCTCCTCGCCGACATGGGTGATGGTGTCATGCCCGCCACCCTGCGGTGCCACCACGTGGATATTGGCCTGGAGCAGCGACATCGGGCCCAGCGGCACCAGCTGCTCGAGCTGCACGCCCGGCGAATTCGGCCGTGCATTCATGTGGATATGCGGCCGCATGCCGCTGCGCACCACATAGACCGGGTCGTCCTCGGCCTCCGTTGCGTCGAACAGGCTGGAGACGTTGATGCCGAGCGCCGAGACCAGCCGGTGCAGCAGCGACAGCGAGGGTTGCACCTTGTCGCGCTCCAGCTTCGAGATGAAGCTCTCGGAACATTCCACCGTCTCGGCCACCTGCTTCATGCTCAGGCCCCTGGTGCGGCGGGCATGGCGCAGGCGGCCGCCGATACGGATTTGCGGCGCAGTCTCGGACATGGCCTTCCCGACTCCCTGGTTCCCGGCCTCGGTCTCCCGCGGCACGGCCCGACTCTCCCTCGCGACCTTTCTGTGCCCAATCTGACTCATAGTAAAGTCACTTGACAGGAAGGAAGATCGCGGCTCTGTCTGTCCCTACCATTCACCGCACGGGCTCTTCAACGAGCGCGGCCGGCCTTCCGCTGCGGCAAGCAGCGGCCGCGCCCGCCCGTGAGCACGCCCGATCCCCCAGCCGGAGGCCCCGCGCCCGTGACGCTGAAACTCATCAAGTCCCCGCCGCAGTGGCCGAACGGCGCGCGCTGCGCCGTGTGCCTCTCCTTCGACATGGACGCGGAATCCCTCGTCCACCGCCGCTACCCGGAGAGCGCGCCCGACCATGTCGCCCTCGCCGCCCAGCTGCGCTACGGGCCCGAGGTGGCAGTGCCGCGGCTGCTCGACATCTTCGCCGCCCACGGCATCCGCCAGACCTTCTTCGTGCCCGGCTGGTGCCTTACGCGCTACCCGCGCACCATCGAGCAGATCCTCGCCGGGGGCCACGAGATCGCCCATCACGGTTACCTGCACGCCCGCCCCAACGCCCAGACGCCCGAGGGCGAGCGCGAGAGCCTGCAGGCCGGCATCGAGGCGATCGTGGCCGCAACCGGCCGCCGGCCCGCCGGCTACCGCGCGCCCGCCTACCAGATGTCCCGCCACACCATCCCCTACCTGCTCGACGAGGGGTTTTCCTATGACAGCTCGCTCTTCGGCGATGATGTGCCCTACCTCGTGGGCGACGCCAGCCGCACGCTGATCGAGCTTCCCACCGACCTGGTGATGGACGACTGGACGCAATACGCCTGCCTGCCGGATTTCGGCTACATGATGCAGGTGGCCGCGCCCGACACGGCCATGGCCGCGGTGCGGGCCGAGTTCGACGCCGCCTGGCGCCACGGCGGGCTGATGGTGAGCGTGTGGCACCCGTTCCTCTCCGGCCGGCTCGCGCGGGCGGAGGCGATCGCCGGGCTCATCGAGCACATGCAGGCGCGCGGCGACGTGTGGTTCGCCACGCTCGAGGAGATCGCCGCGCATTGCCGGGGGCTGATCGACGCCGGAAGCTGGGCGCCGCGCCGCGACACCGTGCCGTTCTGCGACGCGCCGCTGCCGCCGGGAACTCCCGGGTGAGCGCCCCCGCCCCCCTCACCGCCCTCGCCGCGCCGCGGGCCGACCGTGCCCGCGTGCTCGGCCGGATGGAGGCGCTCTCGCGCGTGGGCCGGCTGGCGAACGGCGGGCTTTGCCGCCTCGCGCTGTCGGACGAGGAGACCGAGGCGCGCCGCATGCTCATCGGCTGGGCGCAGGCGCTCGGCTGCACCGCGACGCTCGACCCCGCCGGCAATCTCTTCCTGCGCATGGAGGGCCGCCGGCCCGACCTCGCGCCGCTGCTCGTGGGCTCGCATCTCGACAGCCAGCCGGTGGGCGGGCATTTCGACGGCGTGCTGGGCGTGGTGGCCGGGCTCGAATGCCTCGAGCTGCTGGTCGAAGCGGGTGGCCCGGAGCGGCCGGTGGAGCTCGTCTCCTGGTGCAATGAGGAGGGCGTGCGCTTCGCCCCCACCACCATGGGCTCGGCGGTGCACGCCGGTGCGCTGCCACTGGCGCGGGCGCTTGCCACGCGCGATGCGGAGGGCACGAGCCTCGCCGCGGCGCTGGAGCGCTCCGCCGCCCGGCTGCGCGCGGCGGGGCTCACGCTCACGCCGCGCGGCCTCGGCGGCAGCTATTCCGCCTTCGTGGAGCTGCACATCGAGCAGGGCCCGGTGCTGGAGCGCGAGGGCATCGCCATCGGCGTGGTGAGCGACGTGCAGGGCCTCGCGCAGTTCCGCCTCTCGGTGGCCGGCACCGCGGGCCATGCCGGCGCCGTGCCGATGGCGGGGCGCGAGGACGCGCTCACCCGCGCCCGCGCGGTGATGGACCGGCTCGACGCCTGCCTCGGCGCGCTGCCCGGGCTGCGCCACACCATCGGCCGCATCGAGGTGAGCCCCGGCGCGATCAACACCATTCCCGCCCGCGTCGACTTCACCCTCGACGCCCGCCACCCCGACCCGGAGGTGCTGGCCCGCGCCATCGCCTGTGTCACGGCGGCAGAGGCGGAGGTGACCCCGCTCATCCACCAGGCGCCGGTGCCCTTTTCCCCCGCCCTGCGCGGCAGCATCGCGGCGGCCTGCGACGCGCTCGGCCTGTCGCGGCGCGAGATGATCTCGGGGGCCACCCATGACGCCGCACAGGCCGCCGCCCTCTGCCCGGCGGGCATGATCTTCGTGCCCTGCTCGGGTGGCATCAGCCACAACGAGAACGAACATTGCCCGCCCGAGGCGGTGATGAACGGCACCGATGTGCTGGCCGGCACGGTGTTCGCCCTCGCCGGAAAGGACCCCGCATGACCCGACTTCTCCTCAGCCATTACATGCCGGCGGCGCACGGGGTGCACGCCGATTTCCTCGCGCCCTGGGCGGCGCGGGTGATGGCGGACTGCCCCTCGCTCGAGATCGACATCGCCTGCGAGGGCTCCGAGCTGGGCCTGCTGGAAAACCAGTTCGCGCAGGTGAGCGAGGGCCGGGTGGACATCGCCCATTCTCCCGTGGCGCTGCCGCGCGGGCGCTTCCCGCTCACCAACCTGATGAACCTGCCGTTTCTCGCAGCCGATTCCGGCGAGGCGAGCCGGCGGCTCTGGGCGGCGCAGGCCGAGTTCCTCGCCGCCGAGTTCGCGCCGCTGCACCTGCTCGCGCTCCATGCCGACAGCGGCGGCGTGCTGCACCTGCGCGATGCGCCGCTCACCGGGCTGGCCGACCTTGCTGGCAAGCGCATCCGCACGCCGGCGGGCGCCGTGGCCGAGGCTGTCGCCGCGCTTGGCGCCGAGCCGGTGCTGCTGCTGCCCCCGGCCATCGGCCCCGCCGCACGGGCGGGCGAGATCGACGGCGCGGTGATGGCCTGGGACGTGCTGGCCTATACCGGCACCGACACGGTGTTCCGCCACCACCATCCGGAGGTCTTCTACGTCTCGCCCCTCTACCTCGTGATGAACGCCGCGAGCCGCGCCCGCCTCGGCCCCGAGGAGCGCGCGGCGATCGACCGGCACTCCGGCGCCGATCTCGCGCCCCGCTTCGGCGGCTACTGGCAGGCGTGGTCGCAGCCCGGCCGGGCGCTGGCCGAGGGGCCGGGCCACAGCATCACGCCGCTGCCGGGCGAGGTGCTGGAGGCCTTCCGCACCGCCGCCGCCGAGGCGGTCTCCCACGAGGGGGCCCGGCTCGCGGCCGACGGGCTGACCGCGGCGCCCGGCGTGGCCGCCGCATTCGCAGGGCGCGCCGGCTGAGCGCGCCGCACAGACACTCAGGAGCATTCCAATGCCTCACTATCCCAGCTGGGACGACACTTTCCGCGGCAAGGTCTGGCGGACCACGCATTTCCCCCGCATCGAGGAGGACATGCCCACCTTCCTCGGCGTGCGCCACGCGCTGACCGAGGCCGATCTTGCCGGCGCCGACGTGGTGATCATCGGCGCGCCCTTCGTGGCCGGCTGGGGCCGCCAGTACAGCGGCGTGGACAAGGACGAGTGGATCTCCGCCACCCGCCGCGTGCGCCAGCAGTCGATCCGCTACCGCTCCGGCTACATCCAGGACTTCGACCTCGACGTGTTCGAGCACCTCAACGTGGTGGATTTCGGCGATGCCGACATCCCGCCCGAAACGAGCTACAGCGGCCGGGCCGAGAAGATCCTCGAGGCGCAGGACGCCACCATGCTCAAGGTGCGCGCGGCGCTGAACGCCGGTGCCGTGCCCATCGTGATCGGGCAGAACTCTCCCTGCGGCTCCTACGCGGTGGGCCGGCCCATCGCCGAGACGGTCGAGGGCAAGGTGGGCATGGTGAGCCTCGACACCCATTGGGACGCCTGGCCCTACGACTGGGCGACGATGAGCGAGCATGTCGCGGGCTCGACCAACTGGAAGGACAAGCTCTACCGCGACTGCCCGAATTTCGACATGTCCAAGCTGGTGGAGATCGGCGAGCGCGGCATGCTGGAAGACCCCGCCACCATCCGCCGCTTCGTGGGCGCGGGCGCCGATTTCATCCCCATGTGGCGGCTGCGCACCGAGCTCGGCATCGAGGGCACGGTGAAGGCGCTCGACCGCGCCTTCGACGGCACCGACGCGGTCTACGCCCATTTCGACATGGACGTGATGGGCGGCTCCGGCCCCTCGGAAGGCGACATCCTGGGCGAGCTGGCCGAGCCGATGGGCATGACCGATTACGAGGCCATCCGTCTCGGCCACGAGGTGGGGCTGCGCGGCTGCGACGGGCTGTCCTTCATCTGCATCCCGCCGGGCTCTGCGGTCACCTACCGGGTGATCGTCTACGTGATCATGTATTTCATGGCCGGCCTCGCGAAGCGCAAGATCGCCGCCGGGGCCTGAGCGCCCCCGCCCGGAGCGGGGCCGCGCAGCCCCGCTCCGGGCGCATTGCACAGGTTTTCATCCGGGCTGCCCGGCCTGCCCGGAACCGGGGCAAGGAAAGCGACTTGCCTGCACGGAATGTTACTTGACTGCCTCCGAGTCACCTGCAACAGATTGACCGACCAGATCCCGAGGGGGGACCTCATGGCACTGCTTCCGCTGCCGGCTGCCACCGGCGCTCCGTCCAGACCTGCCGCATTCTCCGCACCTCTGGCGAGGGCACGCGCATGAGCGCGCCGGCCCTGCTCATCGTGAACGTGGACAGCGACCCCGACCCGGTCTCGGTCTACCAGGAAGACGCGGCCGTGCTGGCGAAATACGCCCGGATGCGCGAGATCCTCGCCGCCCACACCGGGGGCCGCGCGGCCTGGACCGTGCTCACCGGCCCGATGTACCGCACCCGCTTCTCCGAGCCGCCCTTCACCGGTTTCTGGGGCGAGATCTCCGCCGAGGGCGCCGACCTGGTGCTGCACCCGGAGGAGGATCTCTACGGCCCGCCCGAGGGCACCGCGCCCGGCGCCTGCACCTATTACGACACGGCGCACATGCGCGGCGTCATCCTGCAGCAGGCCGAGCGCATGGCCGCCGCGGGCCTCTCCTTCGCCGCCCATCGCGGCGGCTACCACGGGCTCACCCCCGGCATGGCGGCGGCGGTGCGCGAGGCGGGCATCGGCATCGAGCTCTCCTGCGCCCCGGGCATCGCCTGGCCGGAAAAGGCCGCGGCCTGGGCCGATGCCCCGCTCTCGGCCTATTACATGTCGGCCGAAGACCCGGCCCGGCCCGCCGGCCCCGGCGAGGCGGATGCGCTCTTCGAGATCCCCTGGGCCTGGGACGCCATCGCCCCCGGCACCTCGCGCCGCTTCGTGGTGGGGGAGAACTACATGATCAACGAATTCTCGACGCTCGAGGCGATGCGCGGTGTCTGGGACGCGGTGATGGCCCGGGCGGCGCGCACCGGCGAACAGCAGATCGTCTCGATGGTCTGCCACACCTTCACCATGGGCCAGCCCGAGTACGAGGAGCGGCTCACCGGCATCCTCGGCCATGTGGCGGCCAGCGGTGCCGCCTTCGCCACCCCGCGCGAGGCGAAGCGCATCTACGACACGGCCCGGCTCGCGCCCGCGGGCTGAACCGCTTCCGGCCGGCCCCGCCCGGGGCCGCCGGCATCCATCCCCCGAATACGGCGGCACAAGAACCGCCCCCGCCCGCACCGGGCACGCCAGTCCAACACGGTTCCGACCAGGAGGTCATCATGCTGAAATCCGTTCTCGCGGGCTCCGCCCTGCTCACCGCCGCGGCGCTGCCCGCCTTCGCCGGGGAGATCCCGCAGGCGATCCGCGACGCCGGCAAGCTCACGCTCGCGATCAACGCCACCTACCCGCCGATGGAATACGTCGACCCCGAGACCGGCGGCTTCAAGGGCCTCGACATCGACCTGGTCGACGCGCTGGCCGAGAAGCTGGGCCTCGAGGTGGAGCGCACCGACGGCGCGTTCAAGCAGCTCATCCCGGCCCTCACCACCGGGCGGACCGACTTCATCCTCTCCGGCATGACCGACACCGAGGAGCGCCAGGAGGCGATGGATTTCGTGGATTACATGAAGGCCGGCGCCCAGTTCTACGTGCTCACCGACAGCCCGATCCAGGACCCGGCCGAGCTCTGCGGCAAGCGCGTGGGCACCGTGCGCTCCACCACCTACCCCGGCCTGATCGAGGCGTGGAGCAACGCGAACTGCGTGGAGGCCGGCAAGGAGCCGATCGAGATCGTCGGCGCCGAGAGCTCGCCCGACACCCGCGCCCAGCTCAGGCAGGGCCGCTTCGACGCCGCGGTGCAGGGCGGCGAGACCATCCCCTTCACCTCCGCCCAGGAGGGCGGCAATGTCTACCGCCTGATCGGCGAGCCGCTCACGGAGGCCTATTACGGTGCGGCCTTCCGCAAGGAGGATTCCGAGTTCCGTGACGCCGTGGCCGACGCGCTGGACGAGATGATCGCCGACGGCACCTACGGCGCGATCTTCGAGAAATGGGAGCTCTCCTCCCACGCCCTGCCGGCGGTGATGATCAACGGCGAGCCGCGCGAGTAATGAGCGCGGCGAGCCTGCCGGGCGGCGACACGGGCTCCGTGTCGCCGCGCACCACCGAGGACATCTCGACGCTGAAGATCATCCACCGCCGCCACTACGGGCGCTGGGTGTCGGCGGCCGTGCTGCTGGGCCTGCTGGGCCTGATCGTGAACGCCTTCGCCACCGGCCAGATCGAGTGGGACTACGTGGGCCGCTTCTTCACCGTGCCGGCCATCCTCGGCGGCGTGGCGAACACCATCGTGATGGCGGTGCTGGCGATGCTGATGGGCATCGTGCTGGGCATCGTCTTCGCGGTGATGCGCGGCTCGGCGAACCCGATCCTGCGCTCGGTGGCCTTCGGCTACATCTGGCTGTTCCGTGGCACGCCGGTGCTGCTGCAGCTGCTGCTGTGGTACAACCTCGCGCTGGTCTTCCCCACCATCGGCATCCCCGGCCTGTGGTCGGAGCGGATGATCGACGTGATGACGCCGTTCACGGCCGCGCTGCTCGGCCTCGGGCTCAACCAGGGCGCCTACACGGCCGAGGTGATCCGCGCCGGCATCCTCTCGGTGGACGCGGGCCAGATGGAGGCCGCCCAGACCATCGGCATGACCCGGCTGCGCGCCCTGCGCCGCATCGTGCTGCCGCAGGCGATGCGCGTGGTCATCCCGCCGCTGGGCAACGAGTTCATCTCCATGGTCAAGACCACGTCGCTCGCCAGCGTCATCCAGTTTTCCGAGGTGATGCACAACGCCGAGACGATCTACTACGCCAATGCCCGGGTGGTGGAGCTGCTGTTCGTGGCCGGCGCCTGGTACCTGATCATCGTCTCCGTGCTCACCGCGCTGCAGGTGCCGCTGGAGCGCCGCTTCGCCCGCGGGGTGGCCCGATGAGCGCCGGGCCCCTCGTGCGCGTGAGCGCGGTGCGCAAGCGCTTCGGCGATTACACCGCGCTCGACGGCGTGTCGCTCGAGGTGGCGCAGGGCGAGGTGCTGTGCCTCATCGGCGGCTCCGGCTCCGGCAAGACCACGCTGCTGCGCTGCATCAACCAGCTGAACGACATCGACGCCGGCGCCATCTGGCTGGAGGGCGAGCTGCTGGGCTACCGCCAGCTCGGCCAGAACCTCTATCCGCTCTCCGAGAAGGAGATCGTGCGCCAGCGCCTCAAGACCGGCATGGTGTTCCAGCGCTTCAATCTCTTCCCGCACATGACCGCGCTGCAGAACATCACCGAGGGCCCGGTGCAGGTGCTGCGCACCCCGCCGAAACAGGCCGAGGCCAGTGCCCGCGCCCTGCTCGAGCGCGTCGGCCTCGCCGACAAGGCGGGCAACTACCCCGCCCAGCTCTCCGGTGGCCAGCAGCAGCGCGTGGCCATCGCGCGCGCCCTGGCGATGAACCCGCGCATCATGCTCTTCGACGAACCCACCTCCGCGCTCGACCCCGAGCTGGTGGGCGAGGTGCTCTCTGTGATGCGCGAGCTCGCCCGCTCGGGCATGACGATGATCGTCGTCACCCACGAGCTGGGCTTTGCCCGCGAGGTGGCCGACCGCGTGGTGTTCATGGACCGCGGCAGCATCGTCGAGGAAGGGCCGGCCGATGCCCTGCTCTCCAGCCCCCGGCACGAGCGCACCCGCGCCTTTCTCTCCGCCGTCATCGGCTGAGACCGCGCACCGGAGCCGCGGCGCGGGAGGCCCTGGCGTCTGCCCGCGCCGTGGCCGGGGCGCAGCGCTGCCGCGGGTGCGGTTGACGGTCGGTAAAGCCGACCGTTGTATATCTCCATGATCAGGTCCATATTCCGGTCTGAAACCAGTGCCATGGAGGGTGCCAGGATGAACGTGCAGCGCGTGGAGACGAATGTGGCGATCAGCGTCTCGGACCTGAAGAAGAATCCGTCGGCGGTGTTCCGCAGCTCTGCGGGCGAGCCGGTTGCGGTGCTCAACCACAACCGGGTGATGGCCTACATGGTGCCGGCCCAGCTCTACGAGGAGATGATGGAGCGGCTCGACGACCTCGAGCTGGCGCGCATCGTGGAAGACCGCGCCGGGGGCGAGCGGGTGCGGGTCACGCTGGATGACCTATGAGCTCGAGTTCGAGAAGCGCGCCCTGAAGGAATGGAACAAGCTCGGCGCGCCCCTGCGCGAGCAGTTCAAGAAGAAGCTCGCCGAGCGGCTTGAAGCCCCGCGCGTGGAGGCCGACCGGCTGCGCGGTGTCCGCGACGTCTACAAGATCAAGCTGCGCTCCTCCGGCTATCGGCTCGTCTACCGGGTGGAGGACGATGTGCTCGTCGTCTTCGTGGTCCATGTCGGGCGGAGAGACCGCGTCTACCAGGAGGCCGAGCGCCGACTGAAGTCCGACCCCCGCTGACAGTTTCCGCTCCGCGAACATCCGCCCGGTGCGCGATTGCGCGCCGGGCTTTTTTGCGCGTTTTCAACGCGATATACGCCCTGCGCGCGTTCCGGGGGGGCTCTGCCCGGCACCGGGCGGGGGCGCGGGGCGGGGAGATGGCTCCCGGTAATATGCCATTATCGGGAATGACGCCGAAACGCCGGGAAAACCGCCGCGCAGCCCACCGGCCGGGACCGCGGCGCCCGCGCGGATGCGGCCGGGCGCGGGGCGGGGGTCTCCGGCGGCAAGCTGCGGCAGGTGGCCGAAGCGCTGCGGACCGGAGCCCGAGCCGGGGAGCGCGGCAACCGTGGAGGCGGGAGCCCGCCGCGCGCTCAGGCATCGCCGTGCAGGAGGTCTTGCAGGATCTGCTGTTCCAGCGCCGCCACCTCCGGGCTGCCGTGGTGGCGGGGGCGCGGCAGGTCGACCGCGATGTCGCGGGCGATGCGGCCCTCGTCGAGCAGGATGACCCGGTCGGCGAGGATCACCGCCTCGGCCACGTCATGCGTGACCAGCACCGCGGTGAAACCCTTCTCGGCCCAGACCCGCTCCAGCAGGCGCTGCATGCCGATGCGGGTGAGCGCATCGAGCGCGCCCAGGGGCTCGTCGAGCGCGAGGATGCGCGGCGCGCCGATCAGCGCCCGGGCCAGCGCCACGCGCTGGCGCTGGCCGCCGGAGAGCACGGCCGGCCACTCCGCCCCCCGGCCCTCGAGCCCGACCCCGGCGAGGATGTCGTGCGCCCGGCGCCGCGCCTCCGCCCGGTCGGCGAGGCCGGTGAGCCCCACCTCGACATTCCCGGCGATGCTCGCCCAGGGCAGCAGGCGCGGCTCCTGGAACATGATGCGGGTGCCTGCGGGGCCGGTTGCCGCGGCGCTGCGGGTGATGCGGCCGCCGTCCGGCGCATCGAGCCCGGCGAGCAGGCGCAGCAGGGTGGACTTGCCGCAGCCGCTCCGGCCGATGATGGCGAGGAACCGGCCGTCCTCGAGGCTGAGGTCGAGCCCGCGCAGCACCTGTTTCTCGCCGAACCGGCGTTCGACGCGCTCGAAGGTGAAGGCGGCGGGTGATCCGTCCAGGGGCATGGGCTAGTCCTTTCCGCGAAACGAGGGATGCCATTGCAGCGTCCGGCGCTCGAGCAGCCGGGCGAGACTGTCGGCCAGCTTGCCGAGCAGCGCGTAGATCAGGATCGACAGCACCACGACATCGATCTGCAGGAACTCGCGTGCCTGCATGGCCATGTAGCCCAGCCCCTCGGAGGCGGAGATCGTCTCGGCCACGATCAGCGTGAGCCACATGATGCCCAGGGCATAGCGCAGGCCGGTGAAGATCGCCGGCAGCGCGCCCGGCAGCACCACCCGGCGGTAGAGCGTGGCCCTGCGCATGCCGTAGATGCGGCCCATCTCGACCAGCTGGGGGTCGACCCCCTGCACGCCGAGCAGCGTGTTCACGTAGATCGGGAAGAACACCCCGAGGGCGACGAGGAAGATCTTCGCCTCCTCGCCGATGCCGAACCACAGGATGACGAGCGGGATCAGCGCCAGGTGCGGCACGTTGCGCACCATCTGCAGGGTGGTGTCGGTGACATCGCGCGCAAGGCGCGACAGGCCGTTGACGAGGCCGAGCGAAAAGCCGATCGCCCCGCCGATCGCGAAGCCCAGCAGGGCGCGCTGCGTGCTCGCCGCCACGTGCCCGGCGAGGTCGCCCGAGAGCAGCAGCCGCCAGAAGGCCGCGAGGATGGCCGACGGGGCGGGCAGCACGTTGGCGCGGATGCCGCCGGTGGCCGAGAGCAGCTCCCAGAGCAGCAGCAGGGCGACCGGCAGCAGCCAGCCGATCCAGCCCCGCCCCGCGAGGCGGCCGGCCAGGCGGGCAAGCGTGCGGCCGCGGGTGCCGGGGCCCGGGCGCCGGGCGCGCCGGGCTTCGGGGGAGAGGGGTTCGGTGGAGATGAATGACATGCGTCGGGGCTCCTTGCCTGATCAGGCGAATGGGCCTGACCGGGAGGGCGGCGGGTGGCCGCCCTCCCGGCGGTGATCGCGTTCAGCCGGCGGAGGGGGTCCAGACGGCATCGGCGATCGCGATTTCCGCGGGGATGAGCCCGAGGCCGAAGAACCGGTCTGCCGTGGCCTGCTGGCCGGCGATGATCTCCGGCGTCATGTCGGAGAGGCCGAAGCCCGCGCGGTTTGCCGCGATGGCCTGGGCCTCGAGCGGCACGCCGGTCACCTCGTGCAGCGCCTGGGCCACCTCGTCGCGATGCGCGTCGGCCCAGGCCGCGGCCTCGGCCAGGGCGCCGGTGGTGCGGGTGATCACCTCGCCGTTCTCCGGCACCTCGGCGAAGGCGCGGCCGGCGAGCAGGTAGGTGTTCACCTCGATCACCTCCGGCGCGCGGATCAGCACCGTGGGGCTGTGCTGCCACTCGGCGATGGCCAGGAACGGGTCCCAGATCGACCAGGCATCCACGTCGCCCCCGGCAAAGGCCGCCGCGGCGTCGGCCGGGGCGAGGAAGGCGACATCGACATCCGCATAGGCGATGCCGTTTGCCTCCAGCGCCGCGACCAGCAGGTTGTGCGCCGAGGTGCCCCGCCCCACGGCAACCCTGCGGCCGGCGAGATCGGCCACACCGGCGATGCCGCTGTCGGGACGGGCGATGATCGCCTCGCCCTCGCCATTGGGCGGCAGGGCGGCGACATAGACGATGGCCGCCCCGGCGGACTGGCCGAAGATCGGCGGGGCGTCACCGGTCCAGCCGAGATGGATGGCGCCGACGTTGAGCGACTCCACGATCGGCGGGCCGGCCGAGAACTCGACCCACTGAACCCCGACACCCAGCGGCTGGAGCGCCGTCTCGATCAGCCCGCGCTGCCGGGCGATCACCGGGAGATTGGTCTTCTGGTAGCCGATCTTCAGGGTTCCGACGCCTTGCGCCAGAACCGGGAGCGCCGAGGCCAGCGTCGCGGCCGAAGCGCCGGCGATCAGGTCGCGTCTGGTGAGTGAAAGCACGATGTCCTCCTGCCCCGCGGGGCGGTTCGATGGATGTGTTGCAGGTGAGCGGCTCAGGAGGCCGGGGCCGGGACCGGGGCTCCGGCGCCGCCGTCGGCCCCGGCGCGCACGTTGCCGCCATGGCCGCCGCCGCCGAAGACCGCGGCCTCGCCGAAGCTGTTGCGCAGGCGGCCCTGCGGCGCGGCGATGCCGAGCGCGGGGAACAGCAGCTCTGCCACCCGGTAGGCCTCCTCCAGGTGCGGGTAGCCCGAGGCGATCACGGTATCGATGCCCGCGGCCTGGTATTCGCGCAGCCGCTCGGCCACGGTTTCGGGCGCGCCCACCAGCGCGGTTCCGGCCCCCGAGCGCACCAGCCCCACGCCGGCCCAGAGATTGGGCGAGACCTCTAGCCGGTCGCGCCGGCCCTCGTGCAGGGCGTTCATGCGCTGCTGGCCCACCGAGTCGTTCTGGCCGCGCAGCACCTTCTGGGCGGCGGCGATGGTCTCGTCGGTGAGTTTGGAGATCAGCCGGTCGGCCGCCTCCCAGGCCTCGGCCTCGGTCTCGCGCACGATGAAATGCAGCCGGATGCCGAAGCTCACCTGCCGCCCCGCCGCCGCGGCCGCGGCGCGCACGCGCGCCACCTTCTGGGCCACCTGCGCCGGCGGCTCGCCCCAAGTGAGGTATTTCTCGACATGGCGGCCGGCGAAATCGATCGCCGCGTCCGAGGAGCCGCCGAAATAGAGCGGCGGGCGCGGCGCCTGCACCGGCGGCAGGGCAAGCCGGGCGCCCTTCACCCGGATGTGCGTGCCCTCGAGATCGGCCCGGCCGCCCTCGATCAGCCCGTTGAACACCGTGAAGAACTCCTCGGCATGGTCGTAGCGCTGGTCGTGCGGCAGGAAGATGCCGTCGCCCGCCAGCTCGTCGGGGCTGCCGCCCACCACGATGTTGAGCAGCAGGCGCCCGTTCGACACCCGGTCGAGCGTCGCGGCGAGGCGGGCGTAGTAGGTCGGGCTCGCCGTGCCGGGCCGGATGGCGACGAGGAAGCGCAGCCGCTCGGTATGGGCGGCGAGATCGGCCGCCAGCACGAAGGATTCCTCGCAGGCCACGCCCGTGGGCAGCAGCACCCCGGAATAGCCGAGACGGTCCGCCGCCCGCGCGATCTCGCGGAAATAGCCCGGGTCGTTCGGGCGGCCGAGCGTGTTGCTGCCCAGATAGGTGCCATCGCCGGAGGAGGGGATGAACCAGAGGAAATCCGGCGGGGTGTCGGGATGGGTCATGTCGTTCTCCGTCAGAAGGCGGCGCCGTGATGGCGCGCCAGGGACCGGGGGGAGGCCGCCGCGCCCGGCCCGGGCGCGGCGCGAAGGCGCGCGATGACACCGCGCGCCACGGCCTCGGCGTGTTCGCTGACCTGGGGAAGCCCCATCAGCTCGCCGAAGGTGCCGCGGGCCAGGGGGCCGGCGACGAACAGGTCGGGCTGCGCCGCCCCGTCCTGCCCCAGGGCACGGGACAGCCGGTCGCAGGCGAGCCCCAGCCCGGTGGTGCAGAGGCACAGGTGCCCCGCCCCCGCCAGCCCGGCGAGCCAGGGCGCGCTGCCCAGGATGCCGCCATGCGCGGGGCCGGTGGTCACCACCACCGCATCCACCAGCACCGCCTCGGGGCCCGGGCCGCGCCGGGGCGCGAGGGTGACGCGGATGGCGCCCGCGCCCGGCGCCCCTGCCCCGGGTTCGATCCCGGCGCCGAGCAGGCCCGCGGCGCGGATGGTCAGCCGCCCCTCGGCCAGGGCGCGGTCGAGCACCGCCTCGGCCTGGGGCGCGATGCGGAACCGGTGCACGTCCCAGTAGGGTCGCAGGTGGCGCACGATGCGCCGGCGCTCGCGGGCCGGGAAGGTCTGCCAGATGTCCTGGCCCTGGGCGCGGACGGCGTCGATCACCGCCTGCCAGCCGATGCCCTCCGCCTCGGCGGCGCGGATCATGCGGCGCACGCGGGCGACCATTTCCGAGGCCCGGCAGGGTGGCATGTCGGTGAACCGGCCATAGGGTGGCTGCGGCTCGGCCGCATGCCCCCGCGCGCGCAGGCCGCGCCGCGAGACCGCGAGCACCGGGCCGCGATGGCCGAGCCGGTCCAGCGTGGCGATCACATCGGCCGAGGTGAGGCCGTTGCCCACCACGAGCACCCGGTCGGCCGGGCCGATCCGGCCGAGCGCCGCGCTGTCTGTGCCGTTTCCGATCAGCCGCGGATGCCCGGCGATGGCGGCGAGCGCGCGCGGCAGGCCGGGCGCGGGATGGCTTGTCGCGATCACCAGCACATCGGCCAGCATCAGCGCGCCATCGTCTCCGGCGATCTGCCAGCGCCCCGCCTCGCGCGACACCCGCACCACCGCCTGGCGGACATGGCGGATGGCACCCGCGGCGAGCCATGGGGCGAGCTCGCCCGCGACATAGGCTCCGAACACCGCGCGGCGCGGGTAGAGATCGCCGCAGGCGCTGCGCACCGCGGGGTCGTCGTTCACCGCGCCGGTCTCGCCGATCCAGCGCAGGAAACTGCCCGGATCGTCGGGATAGGGGCTCATCCGGGCGGCGGAAACGTTTACCCGGTGGCTCGGCTCGGTGGTGCTGTAGGCCAGGCCGCGTCCCAGCTCGGGCCGGGGCTCGAACACCGCGACCCCCCAGCCCTGCGCGGCCAGCCCGGAGCGGGCCAGATGCAGTGCGACCGTGGCCCCGCTGAAGCCGCCGCCGATGATCGCGACCTGTCCGGTGAGCGGCATGCCGGCCGGCATCCCGCTCGTCCGCGGGCCGTCGGCCGCCGGAGCGGAGCCGCCGGGCCCCGCGGGGGCCGCCCCGCAGTCGTTGCAGCGCATGGATGTTGGCAACGTCATACTCCCTCACGGCGGGCCCGGAGGCCGCAATTCCGATAGTGAGATCCTATTTTCAGACAACAGAACGAGTAAATAGAGAGTTTTATTCGATTATTTCTGGATATTTAGAAAAATATTCCAATAGGTATTAAAACGACGATATTTACATGTAATTTATTTAAGTCGCATCTTCGACCGGGGTCGGCGGCTCTGCGCCGTTCATCTGCCCTCGAGGTCTATCGGCCAGGCCGTCGACGTCCGGACGGTTTCGAGCGAGAATCTCGAATTGATCGTCCGGCAGGGCAGCGCCTTGCTGAAGGCCGTGCAGAAGCGGTCGAACGCGTCCATGTCGGGCACGATGACCTTGAGGATGTAGTCGGCCTCCCCCGCCATGCGGTGCACTTCGACGATCGGCGGGAACTGCAGGGTTGCCTCCTGCAGGGCGGCGCGCCAGTCCGTCGTGTGCTCCGGGGCCTCGATCTCGACGAACGCCGTGAGCCCGAGGCCGATCTTCGACGGGTCGACCAGCGCCACCCGCCCGATGATGAAGCCGGCGTCCTCGAGCTTCTGCACCCGCCGCCAGCACGGGGTCTGGGACAGGCCGACGAGGCTCGCCAGCTTCGCGATCGACACGGTGGCGTCCCGCATCAGGTGAGAGAGGATCTTCCTGTCGATCCTGTCGAGTTTCACGTCCTTCATGGTCACATCCTCATCATCATCCTGCCCCAGGGCGGCGCGAGCGCGGCAAAGGCCCGGCGTTCCGCCAGGAGCAGCAGCCCCGGCTCCGGGGCGACGGGGCTCAGCCCGAAGACCTGCAGGCTGTGCAGCAGCAGCGCCTGCCAGACCGGGTCGCCCCAGCCGCTCCACGGGGCGGGCAGCACGATGGTGCGCAACCGGCACTGCGCCTCCGGATGCCCGCGCCAGATGCAGGCCCACCGGGGCGTGGCGGTGCGGATGCCCCAGGGGGTCGCGATGCCGATCGCCCGGGCCTGCTCCGCCCGGATCGGGGCGGTCGTGAGCCGCAGCGCCCCGCGCAGCCAGGCCGGCGCGGGCCCCGGGGGGATTGCCGATACCGGCTTCATCGCTGCCCATGCCGTTCCGGAGGCTGTCCCGATGCGTTCGTCCATCGCACACAAGCTGTCCTTTCCGTGCCCTGTCCGCTCCCGCCGGGCCGCAGCGACCCCGCGCGAGGCGGCTCCGTCTCTTTATCACCGTTAATACGATAGGATTAGTCGTGTTAAAAGCAAGAAATCTCTGCGCCGTCCGGCGACTTCTCCACAAGGCCTTGACGATGCGGGATTTTTCCGGCCGGCTCCTGCCGGAGCGCCTCTGCGCCGCGCGCGGCTGGCCCACCGCCCGCACGCCGCGGGAGCTCGGCGCATGCTCGCCGGGGACAGCGTCGCCCTTGCCTGCGGGCGATGCCGCGCCCGCCCCGGGCCGGGCGCGCCCTCAGAGCCGCCCGGCGGCGGAGAGCTGCTGCACCAGGGTGCGGAAGCTGCGCAGGGTGGCGGCGTCGTCGGACGGGCGCCAGGCCAGCACCAGCTCGGCCATCGGCGCGTCCGCATCGGCCAGCGGCAGGCACACCACCCCCTCCCCCTGCAGCGAGGAGGCCGAGCGGGGCAGCAGCGAATAGCCCAGCCCCGCCCGCACCAGCCCGGTCACCACGTGGCGCTGGTACACCTCCTGGGTGATGGTGGGCGTGCGCTTCAGCCGCTCGAACAGCGGGCGGAACAGGCCCAGGATGTACTGCGCTTTCGCCCCGGGCGCGAGGATCAGCCCCTCGTCGATCACCTCGCCCAGTTCCAGCGCCGCCGCTCCCGCCAGCCGGTGGTCCTCCGGCAGCACCACCACGTAGGGCTCGCGCAGGATCACCTCGGCCTCGATCGGCTCGGCGAGGTTCACCGGCCGGGTGAGCGCCACGTCGATGGCGCCGCGCAGCAGGGCATCGGCGAGCTCGGCGCTGATCATCTCGGTGAGCTCGAGCCGCACCTCCGGCGCGCGGCGGCGATACTCCGACACGATGAGCGGCAGCGCGCGCACCGAGGCCGCCTCCACGAAGCCCAGCCGCAGCCGGCCGATCTGCCCCTGCGCCGCCCGCCGCGCCGTGGTGACCGCGCTCTCGTAATCCTGCAGGATCTGCGCCGCGTCGCGCCGGAAGCTGCGCCCCGCATCGGTGAGCGACACCCGCCGCCCGGCGCGCGAGAACAGCACCACCCCCAGCTCGGCCTCGATCTTCTGCAGCTGCTGGGACAGCGCCGGCTGGCTGATGCCGAGCCGGGCCGCCGCACGCACGAAATTCAGCTCCTCCGCCAGCACCTCGACCGCCCGCAATTGCCGTGTGTCCATGCCCTCTCCTCGCCGTGAATAAGCATTGCTTATTTGACTATAGAAAACGATTGACGAAATCGAGGCGCAGGGAGGACCCATGACCAACGATACGATTTCACGCGAGCAACGCGCATGAGCCAGCGCCCGAACATCCTGCTGATCACGGTGGACCAGTGGGCCGGCGCGCTGCTGGGCCATGCCGGCCATCCGGTGATCGAGACGCCGACGCTCGACGCGCTGGCCCGCACCGGGGTGAGCTTTCGCAACCTCTACAGCGAATGCCCGGTCTGCATCCCGGCGCGGCGCACGCTGATGACCGGCCAGTCGCCGCGCAGCCACGGCGACCGGGTGTTCCGGCCCATGCTGCCGATGCCCGACGCGCCCACCCTCGCGGGCTGCCTGCGCGCCGGCGGCTACCAGGCCTTCTCGGTGGGCAAGCTGCACGTGCACCCGCAGCGCAACCGCATCGGCTTCGACGACGCGCTGCTGGCCGAGGAGGGCCGCCCGCAGCTCGGCGCCGTCGACGATTACGACATGTTCCTCGCCGAGCGCGGCCATGCCGGCGAACAATACGCCCACGGCATGTCCAACAACGATTACGTCTGGCGCACCTGGCACCTGCCCGAGGATTGCCATGTCACCAACTGGACCGCGCGCGAGACCTGCCGCCAGATCCAGCGCCGCGACCGTGACCGGCCGGCCTTCTGGAACATGTCCTTCACCCATCCGCACCCGCCGCTGGTGCCGCTGGCAAGCTACCTCGCCCGCTACAGCCCGGCCGAGATGCCCGAGCCTGCCACCGCCGACTGGGCGCGCGACCCCGAGGCCCTGCCCTGGGCGCTGCGCTTCGTGCGCAACTACCTGCCGGAGCGCAGCGCGCGCGAGCACCGCGGCCTGCTCGCGGCCTTCTACGCGCTCTGCACCCATATCGACCACCAGATCCGCATCGTCATCGGCACGCTGCGCGAGGAGGGCATCCTCGACGATACCGCGATCCTGTTCCTCTCCGACCACGGCGACATGCTGGGCGAGAACGGGCTCTACGGGAAGCGGCTGTTCCTCGATGCCTCGGCCCGGGTGCCGGGCATCTTCGTGGCGCCGAAATCCACCGGGGAGCGCTACCGCGGCGTGACCTGCGACGGGATCTACGGCCTGGCCGATGTGATGCCCACCCTGCTCGAGCTCGCCGGCCTGCCGGTGCCTGACAGCGTCGATGGCATCTCCATGCTCGGGCTCGACGGGCGGCCGCATCTCTACGGCGAATGCCTCGAGGGCCCGCGCGCCAGCCGGATGATCCGCCGGGGCGACTGGAAGCTGATCTGGTACCCCGCCGGCAACCATGTGCAGCTCTTCGACATGGCCCGCGACCCCGGCGAGCGCCGCAACCTCGCCGACAGTCCGGAGGACGCCGGCACCCGGGCCGAACTCGAGGCGCTGCTCCTCGCCGAGCTCTACGGCGAGGACCTCGACTGGGTGGAGGACGGCCGCCTCACCGGCTGCGCGGCCCCGCCGCTCACCCCGCCCGACGAACGCGGCCTTTCCGGCCAGCGCGGCCTGCACTACCCGCAACCACCGCTCGAGCTGAGCGGCAAGGTGGTGGGCGCCGGCTGACCCCCCGGCCGGGCAGCCCCTGCCCGGCCCACGAAACGCGAAACCCATCCATGGGAGGAACCAAGATGACCACGCGCAGAACAACGCTTCTCGGCCTCGCGGGCCTTGCCGCGGCCGCCCTCGCCGGCGCCGCCCTGCCCGCCGCCGCCGCCGATTTCCCCAGCCGGCCGATCACGGTGATCGTGCCGTTCTCGCCGGGCGGCTACACCGACAACGTCGCCCGGGTGATCGCCCAGGCGATCGAGGACAACGAACTGCTGAGCGAGCCGCTCGTCATCGTGAACATGGGCGGCGGCGGCGGTGCGGCGGCCTATGCCAAGCTGATGTCCTCGCCGAAAGACGGCGAGACCATCATGCTGTGGCAGTACAATGCGCTGATCGCGAAGGTGCTCGGCATCGGCCGCTTCGACATCGACGACATCGTCTCGCTCGGCTCCACGGGCGAGACCAGCCCGCTCTGGGCCGTGGGCCCCGACTCCGGCCTCACCAGCTTTGCGGACATCGAGGCGCGGCTGAAGGAAGAGCCCGGCAGCCTCATCGAGGTCGGCGGCATCGGCACCATCGCCCAGTTCGCCGGCGCCGGGCTGCAGCAGGCCGCGGGCATCTCCACCCGCTTCGTGAACGGCAACAGCGGCGCCGACCGCCAGCGCATGCTGCTGGGCGGCAATGCCGACATCTCGCTGTTCTCGCCCGCCGAGGTGATGGGCAACGACCAGCTCAAGCCCGTGGCCTCCTTCGCGCCCGAGCGCTCGGAGCAGCTGCCCGACGTGCCCACGGTCTCCGAGCTCGGCTACCCCGACGCGACCTGGGTGAACCCGATGTGGTGGATGGCCCCCGCCGGCATCCCGCAGGAGGCGATCGACACGCTCTCCGAGGCCTTCGAGAAGGCGGTGGCGACCCCGGAGGTGAAGCAGTTCTTCGAGACCTACGGCGACAAGGCGGTCTTCGTCGACGGCCCCGAGACCACGGCGCGGGCGCGCGAGCGGCTGACCGCGATCGAGGCCACCGCCGAGCAGATGCGCAAGCCATGACCCGCCGGCCCCATCCCGCAAGCGACCTGGCGCTGAGCCTGCTGCTGCTGGTGATCGCCGCCCTGCTGCTGGGCGGGGCCGCGCAGCTGCCGCCGCCGCAGTTCGACCCGCTGGGCTCGGCCGCCCTGCCCCGCATCCTCGCGGGCCTGCTGATCGTCTTCGCGCTGATCACCGGCGCGCGGGCGGTGCTGCTGTGGCGCGCCGGCGGCGCATCCGACGCCCTGCCCTGGTCGCCCGGGGCGGCGGCGCGCGGGGCGGCGGTGCTCGGGCTGCTGGTGGCCTTCATCCTCGTGATGGCGGCCGGGCTCGCGCCGTTCTGGGCGGCGGGCACGGTCTATGTCGCGGCCTCGGCGCTGCTGATCGGCGGCTTCACCCCGCGCCGGCTGGTCGTGACCGTGCTCGGCGGGCTGGCGCTCTGCGCCGTGCTCACCGTGGTGTTCACCCGTTTCTTCTACATCAATCTGCCGTAAGGGCCTGGCCTGATGACAGAGCTTCTCAACGCCCTCGCGGCGACCTTCTCCCCCGCCGTGCTGGCCTGCCTGGTGCTGGGCACGGCGCTGGGGCTCGTGGTGGGGGCGATCCCGGGGCTCGGCGCCTCGATGCTGATCGCGCTCACCCTGCCGATCACCTTCCACATGGCCAACGACACCTCGATCTCGCTGCTGGTGGGCGAGTATGTCGGCGGCATCTCGGGCGGGCTGATCTCGGCGATCCTGCTCAACATGCCGGGCACGCCGGCCTCGATCGTCACCACCTTCGACGGCTACCCGATCACCCGCAAGGGCGGGGCCGCGCGGGCGCTCTCGCTCGGCATCGTGGCGAGTTTCGCCGGCGGGCTGATCTCGGCGCTGTTCCTCGCCGGGCTCTCGCCGTTCCTCGCGAAATTCGCCCTGCGCTTCGGGCCGTGGGAGTATTTCGGGCTGATCATGATGGCCTTCGTGATGCTCGCCGCACTCGCGGAGGATTCGCTCCTGCGCGGGCTGATCGGCGCGGTGCTGGGCATGGCCTTCGCCCTGCCGGGGATCGACGCCTCCAGCGGCGAGGCCCGGCTCACCTTCGGGCTCGACCCGCTGCTCTCGGGCTTCGACGTGCTGCCGGTGCTGATCGGCATCTTCGCCATCCGCCAGATCCTCTCCGAGGCCGGGCAGGCCGCCCCGCCGCCGGAGATGGTGGCGAGCAAGGGCGCGCTGGCCTTCGGCAGGCGCGACCTCACCCGCTTCATGCCCAACATCCTGCGCTCCAGCGTGATCGGGACATGGATCGGGCTGCTGCCGGGCATCGGCGCCAGCGTCGCCTCGCTGGTGAGCTACGGCAGCGCCCGGGCCTTCTCGAAGACGCCCGAGCGCTTCGGCAAGGGCGAGGAGCACGGCATCGTCGCCAGCGAGGCGGCCAACAACGCCTCCGTGGGCGGCGCGCTCATCCCGCTGGTGACCATGGGCATTCCCGGCAGCGTGGTGGACGCGATCCTGATCGGGGCGCTGATGATCCACAACCTGCAGCCCGGCCCACTGCTGTTCCAGAACTCGCCGGAAGTGGCCTACGGCTTCATCGCCGCCTACCTGGTGGCGAATTTCATCATGCTGGGGCTGATGTGGATGGGCACCCGGGGCATCGCCCGGCTCACGCAGGTGCCGGGCTGGGCGCTCTTCCCGCTCATCCTGTTGTTCTGCGTGGTCGGGGCCTATGCCATCAACAACGACTGGTTCGATGTCTGGGTGATGCTGGGCTTCGCGCTGCTCGGGCTGGTGCTGAGCTTCGCGCGCATCCCGCTCGGGCCCTTCGTGATCGGCTTCGTGCTGGCGCCTATCGCCGAGGGGCAGCTGCGCACCGGGCTGATGTATTCCGACGACGGTTTCGCCGGGGTGCTGGAGCGGCCCTGGGCGGTGACCTTCCTCGCCATCGCCGCGCTCTCGGTGGTGGCCCCGCCGCTGCTGCGCCTCGTGAAGCGCCGGCGCAGCCCGGCCCCCTGAGCCTCCCGGGCCCCCTCCCGTGCGGCGGGGGCCCGAACCCGAAGGACATACCATGCAGGACCACCCGGTCGCGCCCGCGGGCGCGTGCTGCGCCGGCGGGCGCGGCACCGACACCCCGCCGCCGCCCCACCACGCGGACATCCCCCCCGCCGATGCCGCGACCCGCGCCGAGCTGCGCGCCCGGCTGCGCCCCGTGCCCGGCGGCTTCTTCGAGATGGGCGCGCGGCGCGCCACCTACCCCGCCGATCTCGACAGCCCGCGCCGCCGGGTGCGGCTCTCGCCCTTCGCCCTCTCGCCCACCGCGGTGAGCAACGCCGAGTTCGCCCGTTTCGCCGCCGCCACCGGCTGGCGCACCGTCGCCGAGACCGAGGGCTGGAGCTATGTCTTCCACCTGTTCCTGCCGAACGGCGGCGCGCAATACCCCTCCCCCGCCGGCCTGCCCTGGTGGCGCGCGGTGGAGGGCGCGAGCTGGGCACAGCCCGAGGGCCCCGGCTCCTCCACCGCCGGGCGCGAGACCCACCCCGCCGTGCACATCGCCTGGTATGACGCGCAGGCCTATTGCCGCTGGGCCGGCCTGCGCCTGCCCACCGAGGCGGAATGGGAGCGCGCGGCCCGTGGCGGCCTCGCCAACCGCAAGTTCCCCTGGGGCGACGCCCTCGCCCCCGGCGGCCGCCACCGCATGAACATCTGGCAGGGGCGCTTTCCCCTCGAGAACACCGCGGAGGACGGCCATGCCGGCACCGCCCCGGTCGACAGCTACCCCCCCAATGCCTACGGGCTGCACAACATGACCGGCAATGTCTGGGAATGGGTGGCCGACCGTTTCGGCCCGCCGCCGCGGCAGGCAGCACCGCTCGTCGACCCCAAGGGCCCCGCGGAGGGCGAGCTGCGGGTGAAGCGCGGCGGCTCCTACCTCTGCCACGAGAGCTACTGCGACCGCTACCACGTGCATTCGCGCACCTCGAACCCGCCGGATGCCTCCTCCGGCAACCTCGGCTTCCGGGTGGCGGCGGACCGATGACCGTTCCGCTGCCGATCGCCTGCGTTGCGCCGGCTCTCCTTGTGCCTGCCCCCCTTGTACCAGACAGCCGCCCGGGTGACCGGCGCCCGGCCGCCTGCCTGTCGCCTGCCCCTGCTGCGCCTCACCATCCGCCTGCCCCCTGCCCGCGGGTTGGCGGCCGCACCGCCATTCAAGCCTGACCGCGCCGCGCCCCGCCGCCGGGGGCGCGGCGCAGCCCCGAGAAGGACCCTCCATGGACCATCCGCGCCCCACCGTGCCGGAGCTCGACCGGCTCAGCGCGCCGGAGGCCGAGCGCATCGACCGCGCCCTCGGCCGCCAGCTCCGCCTCGGGCTGCGCCAGCTCGGCCACGAGATGCTCTCCCGCCCGGACTGGTTCGCCCTCGTCAACCGCCAAACCCTGCGCGCCGACCTGCTGGCCGGGCTCACCGGCGCCACGCTGGTGCTGCCCCAGGGCGTGGCCTTCGCCGCCATCGCCGGCCTGCCGCCGGAATACGGCTTCTACGCCTCCATCGTGCCCACCATCGTCACCGCCCTGCTCGGCTCGAGCTGGCAGGCGGTCTCCGGGGCGACGACGGCGCTCTCCGCCCTGGTCTTCGGCGCGCTCGCGGGCCATTTCACCCCCGGCTCGCCCGAGTTCATCTCGGCGGCGATCTCCATGGCCTTCCTCGTGGGGGTGTTCCAGATCCTCATGGGGGTCATGCGGCTGGGAACGCTGGTGGATTTCGTCTCCCACTCGGTGATGACCGGCTTCGTGGCCGGGGCGGCGCTGCTGATCGGCACCAGCCAGCTCGCCGCCCTGCTCGGGCTCGAGCTGCCGCGGCCCGAGCACCCGCTGCGCTTTGCCACCGAGCTTGCCACCCATCTCGGCCAGGCCGACCCCGTGTCGCTGGGCGTGGGGCTCAGCACCATCCTCACCGCGGTGCTGGCCCGGCGGATCTCGCACCGCCTGCCGCATTACCTGATCGCCCTGCTCGTCGCCACGCTGCTCGGGCTCGGGTTCGAGGCCGGCGGCGTGCCGCTTGCCACCGTGGGCACCATCCGCGGCGTCATCCCCTCCTTCGAGGTGCCCGAGCTCTCGCCCGGCTTCCTGCGCGACCTGGTCTCCGGCGCCTTCGCGGTGGCCTTCGTGGGGCTGCTGGAGGCGGTGTCGATCGCCCGGGCCATGGCGGCGAAATCCGGCCAGCTGCTCAACGGCAACAAGGAGTTCATCGGCCAGGGCGCCTCCAACCTCGTGGGATCCTTCTTCCACGCCTACCCCTGCTCGGCCTCCTTCACCCGCTCGGCGGTGAATTTCGAGAGCGGCGCGCGCACCCCGCTGGCTGCGGTGTTCTCGGCGCTCATCCTGCTCGCCATCCTGCTGCTCGTCGCGCCGGCCTTCGCCAGCGTGCCGGTGGCCGGGCTCGCCGGCATCATCATGGTGGTGGCCTGGCGGCTGGTCGATTTCGCCGAGATCGGGCACATGATGCGCAGCTCGATCTCCGAGACGCTGATCGCCGGGGTGACCTTCCTCTCGACCATCGTCATCGACCTCGAGTTCGCCATCTACGCCGGGGTGGCGCTGTCGCTCTCGCTGTTCCTGATGCGCATCGCCCGGCCGGTGATCGCGGTGCTCTCGCCCGACCCGGAGGCGCCGAGCCGCGCCCTGCGCCCGGCCCGGCTCTACGGGCTCGGCGAATGCCCCCAGCTCATCATCGCCTCCATGGAGGGCCCGCTCTACTTCGGCACCGTGGAGGCCACGCGGCGCGATTTCCACCGCTTCCGCATCGAGCGCCCCGCGCAGAAACACATGCTGTTCCTGTCGCGCTCCAGCGCGGAGACCGACCTGCCGGCGGCGGAGATGCTGCTCGAGGAATCCCGCCTGCGCGACGCGGCGGGCGGCAGCTTCCACCTCAAGATCGGCAGCCTGCGGCTGCTCAGCAAGCTCGCCCGTTTCCGCGTGGTAAAGGCCCTCGGCCGCGACCACATCCACATCTCCAAGCGCGAGGCGATCGCGCAGCTGGTGCCGAAGCTCGACCCCGCCATCTGCGCCAGCTGCACCGCCCGCGTCTTCAACGAATGTGCGCAGCAACCCGATGAGCGGCGCAAGGATACCCCTGCGCCCGGCGCCCCCGTGACCCGCCGTTGAACCGGGGCGCCGCCGGGGCGAACCCGCCTGCCCGCCCCCTCCCCCGGGCGCAGTGCCCGGAAAGCCGCGCCTGGGAGCCGCCGACACCCGGCGGCGGTGGCGCGCGCCCTGCCGGCGGGTCTGCCCTGCGCATCGCCCGGCCGCGGCGCCGCCATACCCCGGCGCCGCTGGGCCCATCCCGGCGGCACGGGGCGACGGCATCGGGCCCCGGCGGGCGGTGCAAACCGCCGGGGGCGATGCCGATCGGCCCGGCACGGTGACAGGGGCGGGGAGCGGTCAGCCCCCCGGGCCGGCCTCCCGTTCGCCGCGTGCGGCCCGCGCGACGTAGAGCGGATAGGCCGCCTGCTGGCCCGCGGCCACCTGCACCGGGTCGATGTCCGCGGTCACGAGGGGGCGGCGCGGGGAGGTGGTCGCGATGCGCCGGCCGGTCGGGTCGATGATGAACCCCCTGCCGCCGAAGACCGGAGCGCTGCCGCCGACCCGGTTCGAGCTCACCACGTAGGCCGCCGCGCCGAGCGCTGCCATCGCCCCCGCGATGTGCCAGGGGGCGAGATCGCTCCCGGTGGCCCGTGGCGCGGCGATCAGCGCGGCGCCGTCGAGCCCGTATGTGCGCGCGCGCTCGCTGAACATCAGCTCGGTGCACAGCAGCATGCCGCTGCGCAGGCCGGCGATCTCGCGCACGCTGAAATCCGTGCTGGCGGTGTGAAACCAGGCGGTTTCGTGCCAGCCCGGCTCGGCCGGAAACATCTGCTTGCGATGCAGTGGCAGGATCTGGCCATCGACCAGGCACACCGCCTCGTTCGCCAGCCGCGCGCCCTCGCGCACGGGGCGCGAGGTGAGCACCGCCGGCACGCCGAGATCCGCCATCGCCCCGAGCCCGCGCCGGTGCGCCTCGATCGAGCGCTCCGCCGCCGCCTCGCAGAACGCCACACCACCGGCCAGCCAGTTGCCGAACGGCATCTCGTTGGTCACCAGGATGTCGGGGGCGGCATGGCGCACCCGCCCGGCGATGGCCGCCCAATCCCGCGAGCCGGCCTCGAGCCCGTCGGGCCACTCCACTGCGCTGACACGAACCATTCCGTTGCTCCTTCCGCCCGTCTGGCACCCGCCGCCCCGCCCGCGGCCGCACGGGTCCGCTACCGGTTTCGTGCCGCCGGGCGGCCCTGCGCCCGCCGTCCTGTGCGAGCGCACGCGTGGCAGCACGACATGGCCGCCGCAGAGGCAGGGAAACTGCCCCGTCCGTCCGACGAGGACAACCCCGCCGGCCACGGCGACGCAGATCACCTGCCTGTCCGCCGAGGGCGCCCCGCTCCGGTGCCACATCCGGCGGCCCGGGGCGTTCCTGCGGGGTGCGGCTGTCCCGGCCCCTGCGGGGGCCGGGAAGCGGGTGAGCCGCCGCCGGCGGGGGGGTGGCCGGCGGCGGTTCG